>NZ_JBFBFB010000011.1:0-261316 GCF_040683935.1 Streptomyces sp. NPDC093085
ATCGCCACGTTCTCCTGGCCGAGCTGCTGGAAGAGCGGCTCGTTGCCGAGGCGGCGGGCCGAGTCGCCGGTGCACTTCTCGTCGCCGCCCATGATCGCGAAGTTGACGCCGGCGATGTGCAGCAGTTCGGCGAAGGCCTTTGTCGTCTTCTTCGCGCGGTCCTCCAGGGCGCCCGCGCACCCGACCCAGTAGAGGTAGTCGACCTCGGTGAGGTCCTCGACGTCCTTGCCGACGACCGGGACCTGGAAGCCGATGTCCGCGGCGAGTTCCTTGGTCCACTCCAGGCGCTGCTTCTTGGCGAGCCCCCAGGGGTTGCCCTTCTTCTCCAGGTTCTTGAGCATCGTCCCGGCCTCGCTCGGGAACGCGGATTCGATCATCACCTGGTAGCGGCGCATGTCGACGATGTGGTCGATGTGCTCGATGTCCACCGGGCACTGCTCCACGCACGCCCCGCAGGTGGTGCAGGACCACAGCACATCCGGGTCGATGACGCCGTTCTCCTCCAGCGTTCCGACCAGCGGGCGCTCCGCCTCCGCCAGCGCCGCCGCCGGTACGGCCTTCAGCGCCTCCTCGGAGGCCTTCTCGGCGCCTTCCGGGTCCTTGCCGCCGCCCGCGAGGAGATAGGGCGCCTTGGCGTGCGCGTGGTCGCGCAGGGACATGATCAGGAGCTTCGGGGAGAGCGGCTTGCCCGTGTTCCAGGCCGGGCACTGCGACTGGCAGCGCCCGCACTCCGTGCACGTGGAGAAGTCGAGGATGCCCTTCCAGGAGAAGTGCTCGACCTGGGAGACCCCGAACACCGCGTCCTCGGCCGGGTCCTCCCAGTCGATCTCCTTGCCGCCGCTGGTCATCGGGGGGAGCGCGCCGAGCGCCGTGGAGCCGTCCGCCTCGCGCTTGAACCAGATGTTCGGGAAGGCCAGGAAGCGGTGCCAGGCGACGCCCATGTTGGTGTTGAGGCCGACGGTGATCGCCCAGGCCATCGTCGTACCGAGCTTGATCATGGCGGCCAGGTAGACGAGGTTCTGGAGGGTGGCCAGGCTCAGCCCGCCGAAGGCCGCCACCAAGGGGTACGACACGAAGTAGGCCGCCTCATAGTGGCTCACACCGTGGATCGCGCCCTCCAGGCCGCGCAGGGTGAGGATCGCGAGGCCGATCACGAGGATCACGTACTCCACGAAGTACGCCTGGCCCAGCTTCGAGCCGGTGAAGCGGGACTTGCGGCCGGCCCGCGAGGGCAGGCTCGCCAGCCGGATGCCGATCAGGACCAGGATGCCGACCGTCGTCGCCAGGGCGATGAACTCGGTGTACATCTCGTACGGCAGCCAGCCGCCCAGCACCGGAAGGACGAAGTCCGCCCGGAAGAGCTGGCAGTACGCCGTGATGATCGTCAGTCCGAGGGTGAGGAAGCCGACCGCGACGAACCAGTGCGCGACGCCGACCACCCCCCAGCGGTTCATCCGGGTGTGCCCGACGAACTCCTTGGCGAGGGTGATGCTGCGCTGCTCGGGGTCGTCGGTACGGCTCCCTTCGGGCACCGGTTGGCCGACCCTGACGAACTGGTAGATCTGCGCGACGGCGCGGCCGATGAGCGCGACGCCGACCGCGGTCAGGACCAGCGACACGATGATCGCGGCGAGTTGCATGAGGCACTCCTCGGGCCTGCGAGGGGGAAAACCGCACCGTCCGATCGCAAGATCTTACTAAGCGGTAACTTAATCAGTTCGTGCTGAGGGTACCCACTTATGGCGTCGCAATGTAGCCGTGCGACCGGTGATCTGTGTCGCTGATGCCCTTGCGGTACGGGACACCCTCATGGACGCCATGGGGGACGCGATGAGGATCGCCAGGTCGAGGCCGATCCAGTGGTGCTCCACATAGTGCTGGTCCAGCAGGGGTGTCTCGTCCCAGGGGAGCGCCGAATCGCGCCGTACCTGCGCCAGTCCGGTCAGTCCCGGCCGTACGAGCTGACGCCAGGGCGGGGCCGCCGCGGGCGCGCCGGCCGGCAGGGGCGCCGGGCCGACCAGGGAGAGATCGCCCCGTACGACATGGGGCAGCCGGGAGAGCAGGTCGAGCCGGCAGCGCCGGGTGGCCAGGGAACTCAGGGGGAAGGTGCGCCCGTTCAACCCGGTGTGACGGCTCCGTACGAAGGCGGCGCCGCCCGGGCGGGAGAGCGCGAGGGCGGCCGCGGTGACGGCGAGGACGGGCGCGGTCAGGAGCAGCAGGGCCGAGCCGAGGGTCAGGTCCAGCAGGCGCTTGGCGTCGAGGTGCGGGGCGAGGCGGCGGCCCAGGCGCCGGGAGCGGTGGCGCAGACGGGCCAGGATTCGCTTCATGGTCACATCTGACCGTTCTCTGAGCGATTTGTGGCTTTTGTTCCCGAACAATCGCATGCTGGAGCGGTACGGGTCCGTAAGGCGCCCCGGGTGTACCCCGAGCGCGTGCCGGGTGTGTCCCGAGCGCGTCCCGGGACGCGCTCTGAGCGCCCGCCCGGAGCGCTGCCCCGAGTCCTGTGGGCGGCGCACAATAGTTGAGTCCCCTCGACTCAGCTCCTTTGACACTTCGGGACCCGTGATGCATCCTTGAGTCTGTTCCACTCAAGTAGCCTGGAGGAATCGAAATGGCACGTGCGGTCGGCATCGACCTGGGCACGACTAACTCCGTCGTCAGCGTTCTCGAAGGCGGCGAGCCCACCGTCATCACCAACGCAGAGGGCGCCAGGACCACGCCGTCCGTCGTCGCCTTCGCCAAGAACGGCGAGGTGCTCGTCGGCGAGGTCGCGAAGCGCCAGGCGGTCACCAACGTCGACAGGACCATCCGGTCGGTCAAGCGCCACATGGGCACCGACTGGAAGATCAACCTGGACGGCAAGGACTTCAACCCGCAGCAGATGTCGGCCTTCGTGCTGCAGAAGCTGAAGCGGGACGCCGAGGCGTACCTGGGCGAGAAGGTCACCGACGCGGTGATCACCGTTCCGGCGTACTTCAACGACTCGGAGCGCCAGGCCACCAAGGAGGCCGGCGAGATCGCGGGCCTCAACGTGCTGCGTATCGTCAACGAGCCGACCGCCGCCGCGCTGGCGTACGGGCTCGACAAGGACGACCAGACCATCCTCGTCTTCGACCTCGGTGGCGGTACGTTCGACGTCTCGCTGCTGGAGATCGGCGACGGTGTCGTCGAGGTGAAGGCCACCAACGGTGACAACCACCTCGGTGGTGACGACTGGGACCAGCGTCTCGTCGACTACCTGGTGAAGCAGTTCGCCAACGGGCACGGCGTGGACCTGTCCAAGGACAAGATGGCTCTCCAGCGTCTCCGCGAGGCCGCGGAGAAGGCGAAGATCGAGCTGTCCTCGTCCACCGAGACCACGATCAACCTGCCGTACATCACGGCGTCCGCCGAGGGCCCGCTGCACCTGGACGAGAAGGTCACCCGCTCGCAGTTCCAGCAGCTCACGGCCGACCTCCTGGACCGCTGCAAGACCCCGTTCCACAACGTCATCAAGGACGCGGGCATCCAGCTCTCCGAGATCGACCACGTCGTGCTCGTCGGTGGTTCGACGCGTATGCCCGCCGTGGCCGAGCTGGTCAAGGAGCTCACCGGCGGCCGTGAGGCCAACAAGGGCGTCAACCCGGACGAGGTCGTCGCCATCGGCGCCGTGCTCCAGGCCGGTGTCCTGAAGGGCGAGGTCAAGGACGTCCTGCTGCTCGACGTCACCCCGCTGTCCCTCGGTATCGAGACCAAGGGCGGCATCATGACGAAGCTCATCGAGCGGAACACGACGATTCCGACGAAGCGCTCCGAGATCTTCACGACGGCCGAGGACAACCAGCCGTCCGTGCAGATCCAGGTCTACCAGGGCGAGCGCGAGATCGCCGCGTACAACAAGAAGCTCGGTATGTTCGAGCTGACCGGTCTGCCGCCCGCCCCGCGCGGTGTGCCGCAGATCGAGGTCGCCTTCGACATCGACGCCAACGGCATCATGCACGTGGCCGCGAAGGACCTCGGCACCGGCAAGGAGCAGAAGATGACCGTCACCGGTGGCTCCTCGCTGCCGAAGGACGAGGTCAACCGGATGCGCGAAGAGGCCGAGAAGTACGCGGACGAGGACCACCGCCGCCGCGAGGCCGCCGAGACCCGCAACCAGGCGGAGCAGCTCGTCTACCAGACGGAGAAGTTCCTCAAGGACAACGAGGACAAGGTCCCCGGCGACATCAAGTCCGAGGTCGAGACCGCGCTCGGTGAGCTGAAGGAGAAGCTCAAGGGCGAGGACACCGCCGAGATCCGCACCGCCACGGAGAAGGTCGCCGCCGTCTCCCAGAAGCTCGGCCAGGCGCTCTACGCGGACGCCCAGGCGGCCGGCGGCGACGGTGCCGGCGCGGCCGGTGGCGACGCCGGCCAGGCCAAGGCCGACGACGATGTCGTCGACGCCGAGATCGTGGACGACGAGAAGCCCAGGAAGGACGGTGCCGCGTGAGCGAGGAGACCCCGGGTTTCGACGAGAAGCCCGATGTCCCCTCCGGCGCCGACGACGCCACGCCGAAGGCCGCCGAACCGGACTCCGCCAAGGAGTCCGGGGCGGCGGCCCCCGCCGGGGACATCCAGGACGCAGCGCTGCTGGCCCAGCTCGACCAGGTCCGTACGGCGCTCGGTGAGCGCACGGCCGACCTCCAGCGGCTCCAGGCCGAGTACCAGAACTACCGCAGGCGGGTCGAGCGGGACCGGGTCACCGTCAAGGAGATCGCGGTCGCGAACCTGCTGACCGAACTGCTGCCCGTGCTCGACGACATCGGCCGGGCCCGCGACCACGACGAACTGGTCGGCGGGTTCAAGTCGGTCGCCGAGTCGCTGGAAGCGGTCACGGTCAAGCTGGGCCTCCAGCCCTTCGGGACCGAGGGCGAGCCCTTCGACCCGATGATCCACGAGGCCCTGATGCACTCGTACGCGCCGGATGTCACGGAGACGACGTGCGTCGCGATCCTCCAGCCCGGGTATCGCTTCGGCGAGCGGACCATCCGGCCCGCCCGGGTCGCGGTCGCCGAGCCGCAGCCGGGCGCCCAGCCCAAGTCCGCGGAGGAGCAGGCGGATGCGGCCGATGACAAGGAGAACGGTGGCCCTGAAGAGGGCTGAGGGTGATGCGGGCGCTGCCGCGACGACCGGCGGCGGCGCCGGTGGGTACGGAGAGGAGGGACGTCGGGGATGAGCACGAAGGACTTCGTGGAGAAGGACTACTACAAGGTTCTCGGCGTTCCCAAGGACGCCACCGAGGCGGAGATCAAGAAGGCGTACCGGAAGCTCGCCCGCGAGTTCCACCCGGACGCCAACAAGGGTGACGCCAAGGCGGAGGAGCGCTTCAAGGAGATCTCCGAGGCGAACGACGTCCTCGGCGACCCCAAGCGGCGCAAGGAGTACGACGAGGCGCGCTCGCTCTTCGGCAACGGCGGCTTCCGCCCGGGGCCGGGCGCGGGAGGAAACGGTTCGTTCAACTTCGACCTGGGCGACCTCTTCGGCGGCGCACAGGGCGGTGCGCAGGGCGGACCCGGTGGGGCCGGCGGCTTCGGCGGCGGGCTCGGGGACCTCTTCGGCGGGGTCTTCAACCGGGGCGGCGCGGGCACCCGTACGCAGCCGCGCCGGGGCCAGGACATCGACACCGAGGTGACGCTCAGCTTCACCGAGGCCGTCGACGGGGCCACGGTCCCGCTGCGGATGTCCAGCCAGGCGCCGTGCAAGGCGTGTTCGGGCACCGGCGACAAGAACGGCACCCCGCGGGTCTGCCCGACCTGTGTCGGCACCGGCCAGGTGTCGCGCGGCTCGGGCGGCGGCTTCTCGCTCACCGACCCCTGTGTGGACTGCAAGGGGCGCGGCCTGATCGCCCAGGACCCGTGCGAGGTCTGCAAGGGCAGCGGGCGGGCCAGGTCCTCCCGGACCATGCAGGTCCGGATCCCGGCGGGCGTCAGCGACGGCCAGCGGATCCGGCTCCGGGGCAAGGGCGCGCCCGGCGAGCGTGGCGGTCCGGCCGGTGACCTGTATGTCACCGTCCATGTCGGCGCGCACCCGGTCTTCGGCCGCAAGGGCGACAACCTCACCATCACCGTGCCCGTCACCTTCGTGGAGGCGGCGCTCGGCGGCGAGGTGCGGGTACCGACGCTGGGCGGCCCCCCGGTCACGCTGAAGCTGCCCGCCGGGACCCCCAACGGCCGTACGATGCGGGCCCGGGGCAAGGGTGCCGTACGCAAGGACGGCACGCGTGGCGACCTGCTGGTCACCGTCGAGGTGGTCGTGCCCAAGGACCTCGGCGGGCAGGCGCGGGACGCGCTGGAGGCATACCGGAAGGCGACCGCGGACGAGAACCCGCGGGCGGAGCTGTTCCAGGCGGCGAAGGGAGCATGACCCGATGGACAGGGACGGGCGGCGGCGGCCGTCCTCATCGTTCGGCAGGGCGGCGTACGCGCTGACCGAGGAGACGCCGGTGTACGTCATCTCGGTGGCGGCACAGCTCTCCGGGCTGCACCCGCAGACCCTCAGGCAGTACGACCGGCTCGGCCTGGTCTCGCCGGACCGGACGGCGGGGCGCGGGCGCCGCTACTCGGCCCGGGACATCGAACTGCTCCGGCAGGTCCAGCAGCTCTCCCAGGACGAGGGCATCAACCTGGCCGGGATCAAACGCATCATCGAGCTGGAGAACCAGGTCGCCGCGCTCCAGGCCAGGGTCGCCGAGCTGTCGTCGGCCGTGGACGGCGCGGCGGCGGCGATGCGGCAGCGCGAGGCCCAGGTGCACGCGTCGTACCGGCGGGACCTGGTGCCGTACCAGGATGTGCAGCAGACGAGCGCGCTGGTCGTCTGGCGCCCGAAGCCGAAGCGCCCTACGGACTGACGGCCCTGCGGACTGGCGGTCCCACGGGTCGACGGTCCCATGGGCTGACGGACGGGCCGTCCTGCGCCCCGCTCGGGGCAGTGCCGTGGAACGCCCGGCGGGGAGACCCGCCGGGCGTTTTCCGTGCGTGTACGGGGCGTACGGGCGCCCTCTGGCGGCCCGTGACCCGTGCTCCCGTCCCCCGGGGAGTCAGCCGAGCTTGCGCTCCTCCGCGGCGGCCTCCGAGCCCCACCAGACCCCGAGCGAGAAGAGCGTGTCGACGCCGACGGCCTCGTACAGCTTGTTGAGGTCGGTGTTGACGGTGCGCAGGCTGACATTGAGCTCGCTGGCGATCTGCTTCAGGGTGCGGCCCTCGCGGAGCTTGTTGAGGATGCGCCGGGAGCGGCCCGTGGTGACGATGTCCCGCTGGGGCCGGAACCGGCCGCCCATCCACGGCTCGGCGCGCTCCCACTGCTGCTCGAAGAGGTGGAGGAGGAAAGCCACCATGCCGGGGTGGGTCACTTTGAACGCGGTCATTCTGCTCGGCGCGTCCCGGTGGTCGGAAATGACCGCGAATCCCCGGTCCACCAGGATCATTCGCTCGAAATCGGAGGCGAGGGTACGAATCTCCGCGCCGTGCCCGCTCATGGTGGCCGCCCACTCCTGTTCCGCCGGACGGGCGCGGGCGGACTCCGGATAGATGGTGCGGCGGGTGATACCGCGCGCCAGGAGCCGGATCTCGCGCGGGATGACCGCGCTCAGCCCTTCCGGGCGCCGGGATATCGGATGTGCCGTATACATGTGCGTCTGCGCGAAATCCGCCGCCTGCATGATGGCGGCATTCACGTCTTCCACCCGGTCGAGAAACTCGATTCCGCTTCCGGCGGGTGATTCGTATGCCCGGAGATCGCGGTACAAGGCGTCGAGCTGCTCCATGCGCTGGAGGTGGCGGCCGATAGAGGCGCGTTCCTCCGCCATGGCACTGTGTTCCGCATGGTGCAGGTCGGCGACGGTCCAGCGGTCGTTGTGCGGCTCGTGGACCGCCAGGCCCAGGGCGATCAGCTCGGTGCACCCCGGCTCGGACCGCCCGACCCGCTCACCGCGGACGAGCCGGTGCAGCAGGGTCCGTGCCTCGGGCGACACAGTGGGCGACGGCCCTCCCGGCTCCGCCGCGTCCGGTTGTGTCATATGTCCCTCCCGCATGGTTCCGCGGCCCTGCACGGTTCCGCAGTGCGCATCAGTGCAGGGTGGTTTCGCTTGATCCGGACAGGCTGATTCGGCACTCTACAGAGAGTGACCGCGGTCGCCGCCAGGTTCTCGCCGCACAGAGGCGGGATTTCGACGTCCGGTTCAGGGAATTCGATCCGATTCGGGCCGGTTCGGTTTTCTGTCACCCCTGGGCGTTCACTGTGTGGTTTTTCTGTGTGCGGTGCGGAGATGTGCGGTGCGTGCGGATCGAGGTGTGGAGAGGTGAATCGAAAAGCCGGGTCAGCGCTCCTGGTCCTGGTCCAGGATTCCCGAGTGGGCGATGAGATAGCCGAGCTGGGCCCGGCTGCCGCTGCCCAGCGTCGTCGCGAGCTTGGCGATATGGGCGCGGCAGGTCCGTACGTTCATCCCCAGCCGGCGCGCGATCGCCTCGTCCACGTACCCCTCGATGAGCAGCCGCGCGATCGAGCGCTGCACGCCGGAGATGCCGTCGGGGGTCGGCTCGTACGCGACCTGCTCGGTGAGCGGGGTGGCCCGGCGCCAGAGCTGTTCGAAGACCTGCGCGAGATAGTCCACGAGCGCCGGGTGGCGGAGTTCGAGGGCGAGTTCGCGGTCCGAGCGCGCCGGGATGTACGCGACGGTGCGGTCGAAGATGATCAGGCGCTCGACCAGCTCTTCCAATGTCCTGATCTCGACCTTTCCCTCCGCGAGCCGCTCCGCGTACGCCAGAGTGCCCTGGCCGTGGCGGACCGTGTGCTGGTAGAGGGTGCGGATGCTGACCCCCCGGTCCACCACGGTCCGGCCGCGCTCCAGCCCCTGTTCGAGCGCGTCGGCGCTGCGGACGCCGCCCGGCTGCACGGTGAGGACCTCGGTCCGGCAGGCGGCCGTGGAGACGTCGATGGCCGCGTTGATACGGCTCTTGCCCTCCAGCACGGTGATCGCGTGGGTCGACGGGGGCCCCTGGGCGGCGATGGCCATGAACGGCTCGAAAGCGTCGGTCAGGGCCACCGCGAAGTGCCGCTTGTCCCGGATCTCCCGCTCGACCGGGTTGAGGCGCTGGGCGAGCGCGGCGGACGGCGGCACGGGCCGCAGCCAGTCGGGATCGTCCGGATCCGGGTGCAGGAGCGGGAACTCCATGAGACAGGGAGCCGCCGAGATCTCGCTCCGGGCGATGCGTCCGGAGCGTAGCGCGCTGGCGTAAAGCCGCCTGCCGTCTTCACACAGATCAGTGACGGCATGGGGATGTGTCGGTTTTGAGATGCTTTCGGTCAAATCTCCACCCCTCAGGGTCCTGAACATGCAGGAACATGATGCCTCGTCCCGGTGGTGTTGACGTGTCCGAATGAGACATCGTCTAGATGGCGGGGGAGAGGAATCCATCAAGTGAGGACGAAGCCGACTATGTATCAGAGAATGCTTCGCGCGGTGGGGGCCACTGCTTTCTCTACCGCTCTGGCTCTCGGTGCGTTCAGTGCTGTCGAGGAGATCTCCTGGACCAGCACACCGGCGAGCACGGCCGGCCAGGCCGTCACGTCGGGGGAGATCTCCTGGACCAGTACTCCGTCCGGAACCTCCGGCACCTCCGTCCAGGCGGCCGACTCGGGAGAGATCTCCTGGACGGTGTCCCCGGCGTCCCTCCAGGGCGAAGAGGGCGACATCGAATGGGGCAGCGCTCCGGCCGGCTTCGCGGCATGACCGTCCCGCCGGACGATCGGGTCTTCCGGCGCGAGATGGCCACGGCGTACCGATCGGGGTGGCACTTCATCGATCTGGTCACCGCGCTTCCCCGCAGGGGGGACTCCCTGATGGTGACTCTCTTCGGAGAGCCCATCGTCGTCGTACGCGAGGAGGACGAGGTCGTGCGTGCCTATCGCTGCCTCCGCAGGCCGCGGGGGGCGCCGCGCCCGGTCCGCTGTGTCATCCGCTACGACATGATCTTCGTCAACCTCGACCAGCGTGACCACCAGCTCGTCGAGTCACCGCAGGAGTCACCACAAACCACCCTCGCCACCCCCCGCAGTGCCTGAACGATTCCCCCGTCGTTCAAGATCGTTCAGGCGCTTCCCCCACACAACGGCGCCATCGTGGACCTGAAACACGATGGCGCCGTTGTGCTCCCCGGGGCCCGCGGCGGTCACCCCAGGCCGCGCCCGATGGCCCGGTCGACGGCGATCTCGATGACCACCCGCTCCGGGTTCTCCCGGGGTGCGCGCAGATACCGCTCCGTGTAGCGCCGTACCGCCTCCGTGACCTCCTCCGGCCCGGTACGGATGCGCGCCCGCCCCTCCAGCGTCGACCAGCGCCCCTTCGCGACCTGGCAGACCGCCACCCGTACGCCCCCGAGGCCGGCCTGTCCGGCCCGTCCTGCCTGTCCTGCCTGCTCGGCCCGCTCCGCCGCCAGGATGTTGGCGACCTTGACCGTACGGCGCCCGGTGATCACCCGCGCGAGCCGCGCCTCCGGGTCGTATGTCACCCCCACCGGCACCAGGTGCGGGGTCCCGTCCGGGCGCCGCGTGGTCAGGGTGCACCAGTGGTGCTCGCGCCAGAAAGCGAGAAAATCAGGACGGGGGGCGCGTATGTCGACGGTCATGCCCGAAAGCGTAGGTGGACTCCGATCAACCGCGATCTCCACCCTGGGGTGGGCGCATTCGGGGCTTGAGTGGACTAGACTCAACTTTACGTAGGTGCCTGATAGCAGGGATGGGCGCGGGGCTGAGACGCGGGCGGCGTTCTCCCGTAAACCCGGTTAAGCAGGGACTCACGCAAGGACTCGTGCAAGGAGGAGAGGGCCCACGTGGACGCCGAGCTGACCAACAAGAGCCGGGATGCGATCAACTCCGCCACCAGCAGGGCGGTGGCGGCGGGACACCCGGACCTGACCCCCGCGCATCTGCTGCTCGCGCTGTTGGAGGGCCAGGACAACGAGAACATCACCGACCTGCTCGCCGCGGTCGACGCCGACCAGGCCGCCATACGGTCCGGCGCCGAGCGGCTGCTCGCCGCCGAGCCGAGCGTCACCGGGTCGACCGTCGCGCCCCCGCAGCCCAACCGCGACCTGCTCGCGGTCATCGCGGACGCGGGGCGCCGGGCGAAGGAGCTGGGGGACGACTACCTCTCCACCGAGCACCTGCTCATCGGCGTCGCGGCCAAGGGCGGCCCGGCCGGCGAGGTGCTGGCGCGGCAGGGCGCGGCGGCGGACCGGCTGCTCACCGCGTTCGAGAAGGCGCGCGGCGGGCGCCGGGTGACCACCGCCGACCCGGAGGGCCAGTACAAGGCCCTGGAGAAGTTCGGCACCGACTTCACCGCCGCCGCCCGTGAGGGCAAGCTCGACCCGGTCATCGGCCGGGACCAGGAGATCCGGCGCGTGGTGCAGGTGCTGTCGCGCCGTACGAAGAACAACCCGGTGCTCATCGGCGAGCCCGGCGTCGGCAAGACCGCCGTCGTCGAAGGGCTGGCGCAGCGCATTGTCAAGGGCGACGTGCCGGAGTCGCTGCGGAACAAGCGGCTGGTCTCGCTCGACCTGGGGGCGATGGTCGCGGGCGCCAAGTACCGGGGCGAGTTCGAGGAGCGGCTGAAAACCGTTCTCTCCGAGATCAAGGAGAGCGACGGCCAGATCATCACGTTCATCGACGAACTCCACACGGTCGTCGGCGCGGGCGCCGGCGGCGACTCCTCGATGGACGCCGGCAACATGCTCAAGCCGATGCTGGCCCGGGGCGAGCTGCGCATGGTCGGCGCGACGACGCTGGACGAGTACCGCGAGCGGATCGAGAAGGACGCCGCGCTGGAGCGCCGCTTCCAGCAGGTGCTGGTGGCCGAGCCGACCGTCGAGGACACCATCGCGATCCTGCGCGGGCTCAAGGGCCGGTACGAGGCGCACCACAAGGTGCAGATCGCGGACGCGGCGCTGGTGGCCGCGGCGACCCTCTCCGACCGGTACATCACCTCGCGCTTCCTCCCCGACAAGGCGATCGACCTGGTGGACGAGGCGGCCTCCCGGCTCCGGATGGAGATCGACTCCTCGCCGGTCGAGATCGACGAGCTCCAGCGCTCCGTCGACCGCCTCCGGATGGAGGAGCTGGCGCTGAAGAACGAGTCGGACCCCGCCTCCAAGCAGCGCCTGGAGAAGCTCCGCCGCGACCTCGCCGACCGCGAGGAGGAGCTGCGCGGCCTCACCGCGCGCTGGGAGAAGGAGAAGCAGGGCCTGAACCGGGTCGGTGAGCTGAAGGAGCGCCTGGACGACCTGCGCGGCCAGGCCGAGCGCGCCCAGCGCGACGGCGACTTCGACACCGCGTCCCAGCTCCTGTACGGGGAGATCCCCGGCCTGGAGCGGGAGCTGGAGGCGGCGGCGGAGGCCGAGCAGGAGGCCGCGAAGGACACGATGGTCAAGGAGGAGGTCGGCCCGGACGACATCGCGGACGTCGTCGGCTCCTGGACCGGGATCCCGGCGGGCCGGCTGCTGGAGGGTGAGACGCAGAAGCTGCTCCGGATGGAACAGGAGCTGGGCAAGCGGCTGATCGGCCAGCACGAGGCGGTCCAGGCGGTCTCGGACGCCGTACGCCGCACCCGCGCGGGCATCGCCGACCCGGACCGCCCGACCGGGTCCTTCCTCTTCCTGGGCCCGACCGGCGTCGGCAAGACCGAGCTGGCCAAGGCGCTCGCGGACTTCCTCTTCGACGACGAGCGGGCGATGGTCCGCATCGACATGAGCGAGTACGGGGAGAAGCACTCGGTGGCCCGGCTGGTCGGCGCGCCGCCCGGATACGTCGGCTACGAGGAGGGCGGCCAGCTCACCGAGGCGGTACGGCGGCGCCCGTACTCCGTGATCCTCCTGGACGAGGTCGAGAAGGCCCACCCCGAGGTCTTCGACATCCTGCTCCAGGTCCTGGACGACGGCCGCCTCACCGACGGCCAGGGGCGGACGGTCGACTTCCGCAACACGATCCTGGTGCTGACCTCGAACCTGGGCAGCCAGTACCTGGTGGACCCGGACACGCCGCCGGAGGTCAAGCGCCAACAGGTCCTCCAGTCCGTCCGTTCGGCCTTCAAGCCGGAATTCCTGAACCGCCTGGACGACATGGTGATCTTCTCCGCCCTCTCCGAGGACGAGCTGGCCCACATCGCGGCCCTCCAGATCGCCCAGCTCTCCAAGCGCCTCGCCGACCGCCGCCTCACCCTCGACGTCACCCCCGCCGCCCTGGCCTGGCTCGCGAAGGAGGGCAACGACCCCGCCTACGGCGCCCGCCCCCTCCGCCGCCTGGTCCAGACCTCGATCGGCGACCAGCTCGCGAGGGAGATCCTGGCCGGCGACATCACGGACGGCGACACGGTCCGGGTGGACCAGGTCGGGGACGGGCTGATGGTGGGGCGGGGGGAGCCGGGGGGACCGGCGGACGTGACGCTGGAGAAGACGGCGTAGACGAAGGCGGTGCGGACGAAGGCGGCGCAGGCGTCGACTTCGTCTGCTCCGGCGGGGCCTTGCCCGGGCGCTCGCAGGCCCGTCACCGCGCGAGCGGCGGGCCTGCGAAGCGGTCGGCCGGGCGGCTCACGGAGCGTATGACGAATCCATGACCCGTGCGGCTGCGGATGGGCTTGCCAGGGACCGCCCGGGATGGGGGAGGATGGCAGGAACCGTACGAAGGGAAATACACGGTGAGCATCGACCCGTCCTCGATTCCGAATTTCGGGGGACAGCCCCAACCGCAGAATGAAGGACCGGCGGGCCCCGTCGTCCCCGACCAGGATCTGGTCAAGCAGCTTCTGGACCAGATGGAGCTGAAGTACGTCGTCGACGACGAGGGTGACCTCGCGGCGCCGTGGGAGGAGTTCCGTACGTACTTCATGTTCCGTGGCGAGGAGGACCAGCAGGTCTTCTCGGTGCGGACGTTCTACGACCGGCCGCACCCCATCGCGGACAAGTCGAAGATCCTGGACGCGATCGACGACTGGAACCGCCGCACCCTGTGGCCCAAGGTCTACAGCCACGTCCACGAGGAGGGCGACGGCCCGCCCACCGTCCGCCTCATCGGCGAGGCCCAGATGCTGATCGGCATGGGGGTCAGCCTGGAGCACTTCGTCTCGTCGACGGTGAGCTGGGTGCGGGCGTCGATCGAGTTCGACAAGTGGCTCGTGGAGCAGTTCGGCCTGGCGCCCGGGGACGAGAAGCCCGAGGACGTCTGAGTCACGTCCCGCGACCGAGCGCCGGAAGCCCGGCCCGAGTGGACTCGGGCCGGGCTTCCGCGTGTACGGAGGGGTTTCCCCCGTGCGGGGGCTCTCCTTGTACGGGGCTCTCCTTGTACGGGGAGTTCCTTCCGCCGCGCACGAGGATTCCTTACCGCGTTCAGCGTCCGGGCTTGAGTTTTGAGGACAGGAAGGCCAGTGCCGCGCTTGCCGCGATGAGGACCCCGGCGAGTTCGTCGTACCCCTGGAAGTAGTTGATGGGGGCGGCGAGGAAGCAGGACGCGGCGATCAGGTCGGCGGTGTGGCCGGCGGCTCGCCGGAGTCTGCCGGGGCGGGGCGGGAGGTGCGGGTTCGGCGGGGTTCCCCAGTAGGGGAAGGGGCCGGGCCTCAGGCGCCAGTCGTCGTCCCGGAGCTGGATCACCTCCGGGTGGTGGTACGCGTACCCCCTGCGCCGGGGTGCCAGGCGGTGCCAGGGCAGGCGGGCGTGGCGGACGGCGATCCAGGCGAGCCCCGGCAGGCAGGCCCCGGCGGCCCAGAGCGCGGCGGCGGTCCGCTCTCCGCCCGAGGCGGGCAGGATGCCGAGGAGCCGGTCCAGTTGGCCGCTGCCCGCGTAGGCGATCAGCGCGGCGACGAAGAACACCGCCGAGGCCACTTCGATCTGGTGGCCGGTGTGGCAGCGGGCGCAGCGCGGCACGTACACGACCCGCTGCTGCCATGTCGTGCGCAGGACGACGATCCAGCGGCTCGTGGTCTCCGTGCCCCGGTGCAGCCCTATGACGCGGTCATGCCATGACGCTGGGGCGTGCTGTTCGCAGAACCAGCATGTCGGTGTTGTTGGTATTGCCGGTGTTATCGGTGTTGCCGGTGTTGCCGGTGTCATGAGTTCCCCCACTCGTTCCCCCGTCCCCTGTGTGCGGCATCTTATGGGCGGGGGTGGGTGGCGTGCCCGGGGTGCGCGGGGTGCCTGGGCTATCGGGGCGAGGGTGCCGCCGCTACGGCGACGGCCGTACGGACCAGGGCGGCGATCGCCGGTGACCGGGACTCCTGCGGCCAGGCGAACGCGAGGGTGAGCGGCGGGAGGCCGTTGACGGGCCGGTAGACGATGCCGGGGCGGGGGTGGCGGCGGGCCACGGACGCGGGCGGGAACCAGATGATGCTGCCCAGTTCGATCAGGCTGAAGATCTGCGCCAGGTCCCTGATCCTCGGCCGGGCCTCGGCGAGGGGAGGGTGTGGGGTGGGGGGTGGGGTGGGGGATGGCTTCGCGAGGGGGTGACCGTTGGTGGTGGTGGTGGTGGTGGTGGGAGGGGGTGGGCCTTCGTGGGCGGCGGCGGTAGCGGTAGCGGTGGTCGGAGAGGGCTGGGCCTCGTGGTCGGCGGGTTTTCCGTCGGGCAGCGTCCGGCCGGCCAGGTCGGTCAGGTGCAGGGTCGGGCGGTTCGCGAGGGGGTCGGTCGCGGCCAGGGCCACCAGCCGGGGCTCGGTCAGCAGTGGTTCGGTGTCCAGGCCCCGGGTGTCGAAGGGGATGGGCAGCAGCGCGATGTCCGCCCGGCCGCCGCGCAGCGCGGGCAGTTGCTCGTCCTTGCCGCCCAGTACCAGCTCGACCGGGAGCGCCGCCGCCTCCTGCCGGTACGAGGCGAGGATCCGGGGCAGGAGCCCGCCGTCGTAATCGGCCTTCAGCGCCAGCCGCACCCCCGGCTCGGCCTGGCCCGCGTGCCGGGTGCGCCGGACGGCCGCCGCGACGGCGTCGAGCACGGTCCGCGCGTCGCGGAGCAGGACCTCGCCGGCAGGGGTGAGCCGGACGTGGCGGGTGGTGCGTTCCAGCAGCGGAACGCCCAACTGCCGTTCCAGCTCCTTGATGGCCCGGGACAGGGGTGGCTGCGCCATGTCCAGCCGCCGGGCCGCCCGCCCGAAGTGCAACTCCTCGGCGACGGTGACGAAGTAGCGGAGCTGCCGGACGTCGAGGTCCTTCATACCCGCACGGTATCAATGGCGCTCGGATCGGTCCTTCAGGTTCGGAAGGGGGCCGGGTTGACTGACGCCAGGGCTGCCGGCGGGGGTGCTGCCCCGGGGCAACTGCCCCTGGGTTTCGCGGGGTTGTGCAGGGCCATCGCGACGGCCTGACCTTCCGTGAGGAGAAGAGGAGAAGCGGCCATGGGTGACCTTCCGAGCAGTCCGAACAGGCCGAGTGGCCCGAGCGGTACGAGTGGTCCGAACAGGCGGCAGATGCTGAACACCTCCATGGGCGTGGCGACCGCCCTCGGCCTCGCCGCCACGGGGGCATTGGCCGGCGCCCCGACGGCCACCGCCGCGCCCGCGCCCCCGGGCGCATCCCCGGGCGCGTCCCCGGGCGCGTCCCCGGGCGCCGCCGACTCCGAAGCGCTGCTGACGCAGTTCGCCGACGCGTTCAGCTTCACGCAGCGTTCCCCGATCCTGCATACGCCGGACGAGCACGGCCTCGACTACGAGGACGTCACCTTCCCCGCCCGGGACGGCGTGCCGCTGGAAGGCTGGTTCATCCCGGCGCGCGGATCCGACAAGGTGATCATCGCCAACCATCCCATGGGGTTCAGCCGTTCCGGACTCCCCTCCCACCTGGAACCCTGGCACTCCCTCTGGGCGCCGAGCGGCAACGGCTTCGAGGTCGACCTCACCCCGGACCTCAAGATCCTCCACGACGCCGGCTACAACGTGCTCACCTACGACCTGCGGAACCTGGGCCACAGCGGCGCGGCCAACGGAGGGATCGCCTCCAGCGGTATCTACGAGGCCCGGGACGTCGTCGGTTCGCTGGATTACGTACGGAGCCGCCACGACACCCGCCATATGAAGATCGGCCTGTTCAGCCGCTGCCTGGGGTGCAGTTCCACCTTCGCGGCGATGGCCCGGTTCCCCGAGGCGTTCGCCGGGGTGCGCTGTCTGGTCGGTCCCCAGCCGGTGACTGCGAAGACCATCCTCGAACGCCGGCTGGCCATGATCGGCCTCCCCGACGGGATCGACCGGCTCGAAGAACTCATCGTCCTGCGGACGAGCATCGGCTTCGCGCGCCGGAGCCCGATCGAGTGGGCGAAGCATGTCACTGTCCCGGCCTTCCTTTATCAGGTACGCGGCGATGTGCTCACCCTCCCGAGCGACGTACAGACAATGTTCGACAACATCCCGGTCGCGCGGAAGAAACTCCAGTGGATCGAGGGCACGACGGCCCGCTGGGACGGCTATCTGGAGTTCCAGCGCCGCCCGGAGCCCATGCTCGCGTGGTTCGCGACCCACTTCGCCTGAGCCGAAGGAAAGTGCGGAAGGAATGGAAAGTGCGGGAAGCGCGGAAAGTTGGGATGGCATGAACTCGAATCAGGTCCAGGACCAGGTGCAGGGCCGCGTCCAGAGCCAGGGTCAGGATCAGGTCCAGGACCTGGGCCGCGCCCAGGGGCAGGTACAGGTCCAGGACCAGGTGCAGGGCCGCGTCCAGGTCCAGAGCCAAGGCCAGGGCCAGGGCCAGGACCTGACCGGACGCGTGGTCATCGTCACCGGGGCCTCCTCCGGCATCGGTGAGGCGACCGCCCGCCTCCTCCACCGCGCGGGCGCGCTCCCCGTCCTCGCCGCGCGCCGCGCCGACCGCCTGACCGCCCTGGGCGCCGAACTGGACACCGCCTTCCCGGTCCCCACCGACATGACCGACCCGGCGCAGGTACGGAGCCTGGTGGAGCTCACGGTGCGGCGGTACGGCCGGATCGACGGCCTGGTCAACAACGCGGGGGCCAGCTTCCATTGCCGCCTGGAGGAGGTCGACCCCGTCGCGTACGCGCGCCTGCTCGACCTCAATGTCATCGGCGTCCTCTCCGCGATCCAGGCCACGGCACCGGTGATGCGGAGCCAGGGGGAGGGGCGCATCGTCAACGTCAGCTCCGGTACGACGGTGCTCGCCCCGCCCGGGGTCGGCGCCTACGCCGCGTCCAAGTCGGCGGTGAACATGCTCAGCGCGGTGGCCCGCAAGGAGCTCGCCGACGACGGCATCGACGTCTCGCTCGTCCTGCCGTCCATCACCGCGACCGAATTCGGCGGCGGCATGTTCCGCGACGGCGGCAACGCACCGCCCGGCCTGGTCGCGCACACCCCCGAGTACGTCGCCCGCGTCATCCTGCGGGCGCTGCGCACGGGCGAGGAGCGCATCGACATCCCCCACGGCCCCGAGCAACCGGAGTTCCCGCGGAGTCCGTGGGCTCCGGGGGCTCCCGGGGCCCCGCAGGTCCCTGAGGCCCTGGAGGTTCCCGGAACCTGACGGGACCGGACGGAACGGAACGGGATGGGGCGGGACGGGACGGGACGGGGACGGGACGGAACGGGATAGGGCAGGTCAGGACAGGGACGGGACGGGGCGGGACCGGGGCGTATTCGCAGGCCAGGAACTGCCGCCCGTCTTCGGCGAACGCAACCCCGACGGCTTCGGGCTCCGGCCCTAGCGGGGGATCGACGGCCTCACCGGCGCGTGACACGTGCCCCGGGGGCGCCGTGCCGCACCGGGGGAAACGTGGCTCGGGTCACCGGAACCCGGGTTTCCGTGTTCCGGTGGCCCCAGTGGTCCCCCGAAGAAACATGAAGGGAAAGAACCTCACCAACCCCACCACCCACCCCTCCATTCGATCACCCTCACTCGGGCGGGTGAATATCCCTGGTTGGGGTGGATTTCGTGCCCCTGGGCTGCCTTACGCTCAGCGAGCACGGACCACACAAAAGACGTCGGCCCCCGGCCGGGACTAGCGATCCCGATCGAGGGCCTGACCAACGAGGAAGACTCCAACCCTTCCCGATGGATAACGGAAACACTAGCGTGCTGCCGCACGCCCCGTCAGGCTTACGCGACCGAGAACGCCCCTCCCGAGGGACGGCGCGGCCCCCTGTTCGCCCTTCAACCGAGCAGCAGCACGCTCACCCCGCCGGGGTCGAGCACGACAACTTCCGCCACACCACGAGTTTCACGGTCGTCGGCAATCATCTGGCCCAGCACAAGGAGCTGTCGCTGGTCGCGCTGGGCCTCGGTCTGCACATCCAGTCGCTGCCCACGGGGGCTCAGGTCGATATCAAGACCCTGACCCGCCGTTTCGCGGAGGGAGCGGACCGGATCTCCAACGGGTTGCGGGAGCTTGAGGCCCACGGTTACCTCCGCCGGGTCCGTGAACGCACCCCGGGGGGCCGGATCGTCACCCGTACGATCTCCTGCAACCAGCCCGCGGCGGCGGCAGCCCGGCGCCGTACGGCGGTACGGGGCGCGACGGCGGTACGGGGCGCGGAGCGGGTACGGGCCGCCACAGCGGTACGGCCCGCCGCGCCCGCGCTGGGCGCGACGCCCGCGCGGGGCGCGACGCCCGTGCGCTCCGTATCCACTCAGCCCGCATCCACGTCCTCGCCCCCGCCCCCGTCCACGTCCTCGCCCTCGTCCACGCCCCCATCCCCATCGCCATCCCCATCCCCTTCCCCGTCCCGGAAGAAGGTGAAGCGGCCCCTTCCGCCCGTGCCCCAGCCCGGTTACTCCTCCCCGGAGTTGCTGGGGGTGGCCATGGAGGTCCTGGCGGACGTACGCGCCCACGACCCCCGGATGCACCTCTCCGCCTGCGATACGGCGCACCTGGCCCCCGGGGTCGCCGCCTGGCTGGAGCGGGACGTACCGCCCGATGCTGTACGCCACGCCCTCACCGCCGCCCTGCCCCCGGAGGGCCCGCGCCGCCCGGCCGCCCTGCTGGCGTACCGCCTGACGGCCCAGCTCCCACCCCCACCCCCCTTCCGCACCCCGGAGTCCCCACCACCCGTACGGCACCCCCTCCAGAACTGCGACAACTGCGACCGCGCCTTCCGGGCACCGGAACCAGGCCGCTGCGGCGACTGCCGGCCGACCGCGCCGCCGGCTGCTCCGGTCCCTTGAGCGGACCCGTCCCGGACGGCCTTGGCTCTCCCGTACCACCTGTGAACAGGAACTTCGTACTCATGATGGCGACACCACGCCCCAGCCGTTCCGCACGACTAACCTGGCCCGTGCACTCCCAGGAGGTCACCATGAGCACCCAGGCAGACCACGGACACGAGCTGATCCCCCGCCCCGAGCAGACGCCCGAGGCCCTGCGCGCCGCTCTCGCCGTCGTCGCGCCCGGCCGACTGGGCGAGATGCAGCGGACGAAGGACGATGCCTTCGCCAAGGCCGTCGAGTGGGAGTCGCTCAGCCCGGTACGCGGCTGGGTCCTGGCGTGGGCCAGGGACATCGAGATCGCACGCCGCCCCGACCTCTCCGTCCGTTATGCCCGGGCGAACGTCAACCTGGAGCACGAGGACCCGGACATCGCCCGGGAGGCGCTGCGGGAGCTGACGGCCGTCCTGGACGAGGCCATGTCGGCGGTACGCGCTTGAGCTGGGCCTGGGAGTACGCCTTCGGGGCAGAGGAAGCGGCCCGCACCGCGCCGCGCATCTTTCTGACCGGGGTGGAGGAGAAGGCGGCGGAACTGGTCAGAGCGGCGGAGACGCTCCACGTACATGGCAGAAGCCATGAGGGGGTTGATCCGAAGGGCAGCAGTCTCCTCGTTCCCGGCGGCATGTTCACGTACCAGATCGTTGTACGCAGCGAACGTGTATACATCGTCCAGATCACTTACCTGGGCTGATCCGACTGCGTGGGAGGGGAACTCACGGCGCCGTTTCCTGTTGCCGGGGTGACTCGTTGAGCTGATCGGATGAACCGGTGGCTCTGCGGGTGCGGGTGCGGGTGTGTGGAGAGGCGGGGAGCCTGTGATGGGAGATCGGCGCTCCCGGGGTGGTGCTGTTCCCGGGGCGCCGTCGCCGGGGGGTGGGTCAGCCGGTGACCTTCAGGGTCTTCGGCCATCCGATCCGGTCCAGCAGCCGGAACATCTTCTTGATCTCCTCAGGGCGCAGCTTGACGCAGCCGTTGGAGAGGAAGTCGTTCGGGTTGGTGTCGGTCCACTTCCGGGGCTCGCTGCCGCCCTGGCCTCCGTTCACCGTCATCTCGCTGTGGATGAAGAGTTCGGTGCGCTTGGTACGGCCGTCGGAGCAGACCTTGTCGGCGAGCCTGATCGCGTACCCCTTGATCAGGCGGCCGTTGTAGGTGCGGTAGTGCTTCCCCACCGCGTACGTGCCGTTGGGCAGCCAGCCCCGGCCCGTGGCGCACTCGTTCTTGGTGGTTCCGGAACCGGCCCGGTAAGTGGCCCACACCTTGGCGCCCTTGACGACGGAGAGCCGGGAGTCGGAAGGGGCCGCCGGGTTCTTGTCGAACTTCAGGTGGACCGTGTCGGCCGCGGCGGCCTGTGCGGTGGGCGGGGTCAGGCCGGTGAGAAGGGCGATCGAGCCGGCCGCCAGGGCTGCGGTGGCGGAGCGCGTCATGCGGGTCCTGCGGGGCGTGCGGGTGGTGCGGATCGTGTGGGTGGTGTGGGTGGTCCTCATCCGGGTTCCTTACGTCGTGGGTGGGTTGAGGCGACTGGGTGCCTGGGCGACTGGGTGATCGGCGACTGCTCTGTTCGCGTCGCCGGATCAAGGATTGGCGGGGAACGCGGAGCGTCACCAGGGTTCCGGGGCGGCGTGCCGTCCCGCTGCTGTCCCGCTGCTGTCCCGGTCCGGTCCCGTTCGCCCGTAGGCGCTTCCACCTGCGGAAACGGTGGTGAGCGGGATGGTGAAGGGATGGGTGAGGGGCAGTGACGGGGCATTCGGATACGGAGTTCGGGGCGGACGACGCGCGTACGGTGCTTGTCGCGCGGCTGCATGCGGCGTGGGCGCGTTCGGGGCTGAAGCAGCAGAGTGTCGAGACCCGGTTGAAGGCGATGCTGAGCGGCCAGAACGTGCGGGGGCTCAGTGATACGGCCCTGAGCCGATATCTGAAGCCGGACGGGACCGCCTTACCCGCCGGGGCCGTGCTGACGGCGCTCGCGCAGATCTTCGGGGTCGGTGAGAAGGAACTCGCGCACTGGCATGAGCTGCGCCGGCGCGCCAAGGCCGATCAGCGGCGGCTCCGGTATCAGCGGCGGACGCCCCCGCCGGGGCCGGCGGAGGAGAGCGCGGCGGGAGGGGGTGATCAGGCGGGCGAGGTCTCCGTGACCCCGGATGGAGCGGGAGAGTCCGGTCGGGAGGCGCGGCGGGAGCGTACCGAATGGCGGGCGAAGGCCGTGTCCGGGGCGCTTGCGGGGCTCGTCGCGGGCGGCATGCTCACGGGCGCCCTGATCCTGGGCGTCGTGCTCTGGGGACGGGGTGTCCCGGAGGACGCGGGGGCGGTCGGCGGCGGACCGGATCCGGGCTCGCGGGGGAGCGGCGAGCCGGTCGACGGGCCGGTCACCGGGGGGCTGGAGAAGGGCTCGCTCGGGGAGGACAGCCGGTGCAGCGTGCCCTTCCAGGGGCCGGACGCGGTCGTCTGGCGGGTCTGCGCGCGCGTGGAGGAGGACCGTGTCTCCTTCGCCCTCAAGATCACCAACGAGGGGCTGGCGGCGGTGACCGTCAAGGTCGCTCAGCAGTACGCGCGGGAGAGTACGTTCCGCGCGTGCCCACGGACCTCCGGGTTCCGCCGCGTCGAGGTCCCGGGGAGCGGGACCGTCACGACGGACCCGGCGCTCTGCGCCCTGCCCCGCCAGGACGTGCCCGTCGGGTACCAAGGGGTCGGCTGGGTCATCGCCGAGCACGACAACGGGGGCACCTACCGGCTCTCCCCGACCGCCAGTGTCTCCCCCGACCGGGTCATCTGGACGCCGGATCTCGTGTGAGGGCGCCGCCCGCTTGGCTGGGGGGCGCCCGCCACGCCGGGTGCCGGGCAGGGGCGGTGTGGCGGACGCTCGCTGTGCCGGGTTACGGGCCTTGCGGTGCGCGGTAGGCGGCTCGCGGCCTGTGACTCGCGGTTACGCGGCCTTGCGGAGGTGGGCTATGACGCCGTTGATGTCGTCTGTCAGGCGGTTGGGGCGTACGAAGTGGCCGCCTGGGTCTTCGTGGGAGTCGTGGGGGATTCCCGCGTTGTCCAGGAGGGCGCGGAATTCGCGCTGGCCGGCCAAGACCTGGCTTTCGTTGGCCGTGTCGAACCAGTTGACCGGGTCGGGGCTGGTGCCCGCTACCAGGTAGATGCGCTTGTTCCGGTAACGCTCCACGTTCTGGACCGGGTTGTCGGCGGTGACCCGGGCCTCGTCCCAGAGCGGGGCGCCGTAGACCGTACCGCCGCCCAGGTCCGCCGCGGCGGCGGAGGCGTTGGCCCAGTGGGCGACCGCGCCGCTGTCGCGGCGGAGGCTCGCGGGGCCCGAGTGGGCGCTCACGGAGGCGAAGTGGCCGTAGTACTTGGCCGCGTACTTCAGCGCGCCGAAGCCGCCCATCGAGAAGCCGGAGACGGCGCGGCCCGCGTACTCCGCGTGCGTACGGAAGTTCGCGTCGACCCAGCGGAGGAGCTGGTCGATGTGGAAGGTCTCCCAGTTCCTGGGGCCGGTGTTGGAGCTGACGGGGTTGGAGTACCAGCCCGCCTGCCCGCCGTCGGGCATCACGACGATCAGCGGCTTGCCGGCCGTCAGATCACGGATCTTGAGGTCGCGGTCGAAGGCGATGAAGTCCTGGGCGCCGCCGTGGAGCAGGTAGAGGACGGGGTAGCGGCGGCCGCTGGTGTGATAGTCGCTCGGCAGCAGGACGTTGACCCCCGGGTCCCAGCCGATCGCGTCCGTACCGAAGCGGTAGTACCACATGCGAGGGTCGTCCTCGTTGCGGTCCTTGATCGTCAGCCCGAAGCCGTCCGAGGCGGCCCCCGCCGCCGAGGCCGTCGCGGCGAAGACCCCGCCGCCCAGCGCTGCCGCCGCGGCGACTCCGCCGGCGGCCTTCAGGAACAGCCGGCGGTTGAGGCGGTGCTTGCTCACATTGTTCTCCTGGTCACGGAGTTTCACGAACCCGCCGCACGCTAATCGGCTGGATTGTCATGGCCGCGACCTACTCGTGGGTCCCCGGGAGACCTCCACACCCCTGTGCGGCAGCGTCACATGTGGAAGAGGTGGGGGTTGATTTCGGGGCGGTCCCGCCGAGGGAGGTCGCCGAGCGCACCGCTTCACCAGTTCGGGCGGGCCCGCCCCCCCAGGGACACCCCGTTCACCTGCCTCAACGGGTCACAGGGGCAGGTCGTCGGGGAGCAGACGGAAGCTCTTCTGCCGTCCGAGCGGGCGCAGCGCGCGGAAGTCGCGTCGGTCGAGAGTGAGTACGGTGTCGGTGTCGTAGTCGGCGGCCAGTGCGACGTTCACCGCGTCCGCGAGATCGAGGTCGAGATCGCGGTATCGGTCGCGCACCGACCGTGCTTCCGAGAGATGGGTCTCGGTGATCTCGGGGATGATGATCCTGTTCACGCGCATCCATCGCTGGATGTCGTCGACCGCGCTCATGGCCGCTTTTCGTCCCAGTTCGCGGGTGGCCACGTGGTCGATCTCCGCGAGAAGCAGCGGGGACATGACGAGGAGGCCGGCTTTCAGGAGCGCCTCGCTCGCTCCCGCGTGTTCCGGGTGTGCCCTGTCCAGCGCGGCCAGCAGCCCACTGGTATCAGCGATCACGATGATCATGAAGGGTTTTCCGGCCTGCTTTCCTGAAGGGCGGCGTCGGCCACGGCGTCGCGTACCTCGTCCTTGGACGGGGTACGGCCGGGGCCTTCGAAAGTGCGGGAGAAGAATGGCTCGTCCCACGTCCGGTTGGCCATGGCCGCGAGATGGATGCCTTGCCGGATGATCTCCGCTTCGCTGATACCGCGGCGGGCGGCGGCCTCTTTGATGATGGCCAGGTCTTCCGGATCGGCGTAGACATTGGTGCGCTTCATGGACATGTACCAACAGTAGTCCATGTCGTCTTCGCCCACCCTGTTCCGCAGGGAGACCCCCGTGGGCCGTTCGGGGAGATCCCCGTGGGCCGGTCAGGGAGATCCCTCCGTGGGCCGGTCGTGCTCAGCCGCCTTCCGGCCGCCCAGGAGGGGGGAGGTCACCTGCTGAAGGCGTCGCCCAGCCGTTGGGTCGCTTCCCGTAGGACCCGTTCCCGCTTGCAGAAGGCGAAGCGGACAAAAGGCGCACCCTGTGCCTGATGGTCGTAGAAGACCGCGTTGGGGATCCCCACCACGCCGGCCCGCTCCGGCAGCGCGCGGCAGAAGGCGAAGCCGTCGGTCTCGCCGAGGGGGCGGATGTCCGTGGTGACGAAGTAGGTGCCCGCCGGGCGGTAGACGTCGAATCCGGCCGCCGTCAGGCCCGCGCAGAGCAGGTCGCGCTTGGTGCGGAGGTCGGCGCGGAGGTCGTCGTAGTAGCTCTGCGGGAGGCGCAGCGCCTCGGCGATGGCGTACTGGAAGGGGCCTGAACTGACGTATGTGAGGAACTGCTTCGCCGAGCGGACCGCCTTCACCAGGTGGGGCGGGCCCGTCACCCAGCCGACCTTCCAGCCGGTGAAGGAGTAGGTCTTGCCCGCGCTGCTGATGGTGAGGGTGCGTTCGCGCATGCCGGGGAGGGTGGCGATCGGGAGGTGTTCGCCGTCGAAGACCAGGTGTTCGTAGACCTCGTCGGTCACGACCAGGAGGTCTCGTTCGACGGCCAGTTCGGCGACGGCGGTGAGTTCGGCGCGGGTGAGGACCGTGCCGGTGGGGTTGTGCGGGGTGTTGAGGAGGAGGACGCGGGTGCGGTCGGTGAGCGCGTCGCGGAGTTCGTCCAGGTCGAGGTGGTACGCGCCGTCGCGGGGGCGGAGGGTGACCGGGACGCGGGTGGCGCCCGCCATGCCGATGCAGGCGGCGTACGAGTCGTAGTACGGCTCCAGGGCGACCACCTCGTCGCCGGGGCCGGCGAGGGCGAGGAGGGCGGCGGCGATGGCCTCGGTGGCGCCCGCCGTGACCAGGACCTCCGTATCCGGGTCGTACGTCAGGCCGTACCGCGAGCGCTGGTGGTCGGCGACGGCGGTACGGAGTTCGGGGATGCCGGGGCCCGGCGGGTACTGGTTGCCCCGGCCGTCCCGTAGCGCTCGTACGGCGGCCTCGCGGACCGGCTCGGGGCCGTCCGTGTCGGGGAAGCCCTGGCCGAGGTTGATCGCGCCGGTGCGGGCGGCGAGGGCCGACATCTCCGCGAAGATCGTGGTGCCGCCGAGCCATTCTTTGGTCATGACGGCCATCCTGTGCCGAACCTCTGGGCTTGCTCAAGTCTGCTTTGGGCGTCGGGTGTCGGGGGACAACCTGAGTCACGCACGCCAGTGCGAGGCCGGGGCCGCCTCGGCGGCCGGTCTCGCTTCGGGGGAACAGTTCTTGTGCAGGTAAGGAAGGTGAGACCCATGGTGCGAGCCGTGGTGGTGATTCTGATAGGGATCGCCCTGGTCGGGGTCGTGTCGAGTGTGAGCGCGTCGCGGAGCAGGCGCGCGAGGGAAGAGCGGGCGCGGGCGGCCGACAGGGCGCGTGCGGCGGCGAAGGCGCGGCAGGCCGCCCAGGCGCGCGAGAAGGTCCGGAGCCGGTCGGCGCTGAGGTCCGCCGCGCGCAAGCCCGCGAAGCGGATGCCCGGGGCGCGGAGCGGTAAGAGCCGTGGGTCCGAGAGCAGTTGGTGGGCCGGTGGGGGCGGCGACGTGGGGGCCGTCTCGTGCGGGGGCGGAAGCGACAGTGGCAGCAGTGGCAGCAGCGACAGTGGCAGCAGTGGCGGAAGTGGCGGTTCCGGGCACAGTGGTGGGCACTCGTGCGGGGGCGGCGGGCACTCGTCGTGCGGAGGCGGGTCCTCCTGCGGCGGAGGGTGTGGCGGAGGTAGCTGACACGGGGCAGCTAGTCCGTCATGGAACAGGGGGGTCCCGCGGGGGCGTTCGGTGCGTCCGGCCGTCGCGGGGCCTCTCTTCGTCTCTTCGGCTGGTTGTCCTTTCTCGTTGTCCTTTCTCGTGGGGGTGGTCCGATCTCGTGGGGGTGGTCCGATCGGTTGTCTGTTCGGTGGTATTCGGGCGCCTGTTCGTCGTTTTGTTTGTTGTTCTGTTCATCGTGCTGGTTTTGATTGAACAATTGAACCCCTGGGCCCCCTAGGGGATGGAAACCCCGTCAAGTTGGGTAAAAACGCTGGGAGTGTTGCGTACTTCGTGATTCCCTCCCTCTTGAGAGCTTCCAGCCCTCGGGCCTGATGCGGCGCCGAGCGGGCGATTCCCCCACGAGTCCGTAGCTCTCCGTCCGGGACATCTCTCCCGGTGCACCCGTCAAGCGTGTCTGCGGAGCCGATCCATGCTCACCACCCTCAAAACCGCCTACTCCGACACTCGCGCGGCCGATCTGGCCTGGGAGTTGGGCCGGGAGCCGGTTCCCGCCCTGGCCGTGCTCGATCTCGATCTCGCCGGTGCCGGGCTCCAGTTACGCCTGCTCGGCGCCTCCCACCAGGTGATTCTTGAGGAGCGGGGCGAAGTGTGCTCCGAGACCGTCGCCTGTATGCCGGGGAGCAGCACCCCGTTGCCGCTCGGGGTGTCCAAGCGTCTGGGCGCATGGGAGTACGAATTCGCCGCGCGGGTCGAGACGCTGACGCGCAATTCGTTCGCCGGCCGCGCGCAGGAGCTGCTCGCCTTGGTCGCCGATCACCCGAACGGCCTAGCGGGGACGTTTCCCGGCTCCCCCAACGCCTTCACCGCGATGCTCGCGCAGCGCGACGAGAACCATGTCCGGTGGCGCACCTGGCACGCGTACCCCCAGGAGGGGCGACTCGTGGTAACCCGGACGCGCATCAGGGTCCGTATGCCCGCGGCCCGGGAAATTCAGCCTGCGGCCCGGGAGATTCAGCCGTGTGGGTGACAAACCGCCGTGAATTCGTGACGTAGCGTTACGAGCGTGATCCAGCAGCCCGTGCCCTCGCCGCTCCAGGGTGGTCCGCCGCCCCAGGGGGGCGCGCGGCTGCCCGTGCGCGCGGGCGCGGCGCGGTTCCTGGTCCTCGCCGTCGTCTTCGTCTGCGCCGCGTGCGGACTGGTGTACGAGCTGGAGCTGGTCGCCCTCGCGTCGTATCTGATCGGGGACTCCGTCACCCAGGCGTCGGTCGTCCTGTCGGTCATGGTCTTCGCGATGGGCGTCGGCTCGCTGCTCGCCAAGCGGCTGCGCTGCCGGGCGGCCTTCGGCTTCGGGCTGCTGGAGGCGGTGCTGGCGCTGCTGGGCGGGTGCTCGGCGCTGGTGCTCTACATGAGCTTCGTGTGGCTGGGGGAGTCGCGGTACGTACTGGTGGGCTTCTCGCTCGCCATCGGCGTGCTCACCGGGGCGGAGATCCCGCTGCTGATGACGCTCATCCAGCGGTTCTCGCGGCAGGACGCGGAGGGGACGGTCGCGGACCTCTTCGCCGCCGACTATGTGGGCGCGCTGGTCGGCGGGCTCGCCTTCCCGTTTCTGCTGCTGCCCTGGCTCGGTCAGCTCACGGGCGCGCTGGTGACCGGCGCGGTGAACGCGGTGGCGGGCGCGGCGCTCGTGCTCTGGCTCTTCGGCCAGGACCTGACGCGGCGGTCGCGGCGGTTGCTCATCGCGCTGAACGTGCTGGTGCTCGCCGTGCTGGCCACCGCGGCGGTCGAGGTCGACACCTTCGAACGGGCCGCCCGGCGCGCGCTCTACGGCGACGGGGTGCGGGTCGCTCTGTACACGGGGATCCAGGATCTCGTGCTCACGGGTGCGGTGGACGGGGTGAGCGGAGGCGACGGGGGGAGCGGAGGGGACGGGGGGAGCAGGGGGGACGAGGCGCGGGGGCGGCGCTCCTCGGGGGATGCGGGTGGGGGTGCTGGTGGAGGTGGGGATGTGGGTGAGGTGGGGGATGTGGGGGAGGGGAGTGAGGTGGACGGAGGGAGTGGGGCGGACAGGGGTGCAGGTGCGGGTGTGGGTGTGGGTGTGGCGCCTGGTGGTGCGGGTGTGGCATCCGGTGGTGCGGGGGCGGGATCCGGTGGTGCGGGGGCGTCGCTGGAGTTGTATCTGGACGGGCGGCTGCGGGTCAGTGGGCGCGATGAGTTCCGGTATCACGAGGCGCTGGTGCACCCCGCGATGCGCGGCGCCCATGGGCGCGTCCTGATCCTGGGCGGGGGTGACGGCCTCGCCGCGCGGGAGGTGCTGCGTTACCGGGACGTCCGCTCGGTCACCGTGGTCGAGCTGGACCCGGGTGTCGTCCGGCTCGCCCGTACGGACCCGGCGCTGGCCGCGCTCAACGGGCACGCGTACGACGACCCACGGCTGCACGCGATATCGGCGGACGTCTTCACCTGGCTGCGGGGTGCGGGGCACGGCGGTGCGGGCGGCGGGGCGGCCGGGTACGACGTGGTCGTCTCGGACCTGCCCAACCCCGGCATCACCGCCAGTACGAAGCTCTACTCCGAGGAGTTCTACGGGCTGGCCTCGCGTGTGCTCGCCCCGGGCGGCCGGCTCGTGGTGCACGCGGGGTCGCCCACGGCGGACGCGCGGACGTACTGGACGGTGGACGCGACGCTGCGTGCCGCGGGGTTCGGTACGACGCCGTACCGCGCGACCGGCGGCCCCTCGGGCTTCTCGGCCGGCCCCGACCGGGCCAAGGACAGGGGTCCCGAGCCGGACGACTGGGGGTTCGAGCTGGCCCGGGTGGGCGCGGAGCCCCCGTTCGGGCTGGCCCCGGACGCGCCCCGGCTGCGCTCCCCGATACCCGTCCCGCTGCCGCCGGGGCAGCGCGGGCCGGGGGGTGACGGGACGGCGGAGCTGCCGCCTTCGACGCTCCTGCATCCCCGGTACGGCGGGTAGAGGAGGGGCGCGACGGGTAGCCGGGCCGGCCGGGGAGTGACGGGTGGGGCAAAGGGGCTGCCTCGGCGGCGCCCTCTGAGTAGGCTCGACTTCCATGGAGCATGAGGTGTTCGTTCCGGTTTCGGCAGAGGCCCTCCGTCAGACGCTGCGGGCCCCCGCCCGGGTCGCCCGGTGCGTACCAGGGCTCCAACAGGACGCCGACGCGTCGGCCGGGCCGCTCTCGGGGCGGCTGAAGGTCCGTATCGGCGGCCACACGATCACCTACCGGGGCGCGCTGACGCTCGCCGAACGGGAGGGTGCCTTCGAGGCGGAGGCGGTGGGCGCGGAGATCCGGGGCTCCGGCTCCGTCAAGCTCACGCTGACCCTCACCCTGACGGACGCCCCGGGCGGTACGGCCGTCGCGTTCACCGCGGGCTCCCGCGCGGACGGCCGGCTGGCCGAACTGGACGCGGGGACGGTGACGGCGGCGGGCCGGCGGCTGCTGGAGAAGTTCGCCGCGCGGCTCGGGGAGGAGGCGGCGCGGGACGACGCCGCCCCGGAAGGACCCGCCGCCGAGACGCCCCCGGCCGAGGCACCCCCGGCCGAGGCACCCCCGGCCGAGACGCCCCTGGCCGAGACGCCCTCACCGGGGACGCCCTCACCGGGGACGCCCGCTTCGGAGGGGGCCGGATCCGAAGAGCCCGGCTCCGAGGGGCCGGACGCCGGGGCCACCTCCGAGGACGCCGGTGCCACTGGGGCCGCTCCCGAGCACGCCGCCGACTCCGGGAAGCCGGGCCCCGGGGGCTCCGGCCCGAAGGCGGTCGCTTCCGGAGCCGCCACGGAGCCCGAAGGCTCGGAAAGCACGGAGGGCACCGAGGGCACGGAAGGCTCGGAGGGCACGGAAAGCCCGGAGGGCCCGGAGGGCACGGAAGGCTCGGACGGCGCGGAAAGCCCGGAGGGCGCGGACGGCGATGCCGCTGGGGAGGGGGCCGATGCCGACGGGCCCCAGGCGGAGGCCGAGCCTGAGGCGGAGGCCGGCCCCGGACCCGATGCCGACGCTGACGCCGCCGCTGTCTTCGAGGTGGACGGGGCCACCACCTCTGGTGAAGGGGACTTCCGGATTCCCGGTGGGGGGTTCGAGGGGGAGCCGCCCGCCGAGGCCGCGCATGCCCGGCGGACCATGATCGGGCGGAGTGCCGAGGAGGTCGATCACGCGCCGCCGCGCGGGCGGTACGCGCCGGTGCCCGCGCCCGAGGCCGTCGAGGGCCGGGCCACGCTGCGCTGGATCGCGCCCGCGGCCGCACTCGCGCTCGCCTCGGCCGTGGTGGTCGGCCGCGCACTGCGGCGGCGCAAGTAGTGTCGGCCGTGTGAGTAGCAGCGAAGAGAGCATCCGACTGGCGGCGGGCGACGCCGAGTTGACCATCACCCCGGCGAACGGCTGCCGGATCAGCAGTCTACGCATCGGCGGGACCGAAGTGCTGCGGCAGGGGGAGCGGTACGGCTGCTTCCCCATGGTGCCGTGGTGCGGCCGGATCGACCAGGGGAGGTTCCGCAACGGGGGCGTGCTCCACCAGATGCCGCTGAACTCCCCGCCGCACGCCATCCACGGCACCGGCCGGGACACGGCATGGCGGACGGCGCGGGCCGGTAAGAGCGAGGCGGCGTTCACGTACGAACTGGCCGAGCCCTGGCCGTACAGCGGACTCGTGACCCAGGTCGTCGAGCTGAGCCCGGACGCGCTCACCCTGCGGCTCGGGGTGGAGACGTACGACACCTCCTTCCCCGCGCAGGCGGGATGGCACCCGTGGTTCCTGCGCACCCTCGGCGAGGGCGCGGGCGGGAGCCAGGGCGACGGCGAAGGGGTGAAGGTGGACTTCTCGGCCAACTGGCAGGAGGAGCGCGGCCCCGACCATCTCCCCACCGGCCGCCGGATCCCGCCGCGCCCCGGGCCCTGGGACGACTGCTTCGGGATGCCGGACGGGGTGGCCGCCACCCTGACCTGGCCGGGGCAGCTCGAACTCAAGGTCACGAGCCCCGCCGAGTGGGCCGTGATCTACGACGAGCAGGCCGAGGCCGTCTGTGCCGAGCCCCAGTCCGGCCCCCCGAACGGGCTGAATACCGCGCCCCAGTTGGTCACCCCGCTGGAGCCGCTGGAGATCACCACCACCTGGGAGTGGCGGCGGCTCTGAGCCCCCGGCCGCGGGAAGGCGGCGAGAGGGGGTGCGGAGGGGGCCCGGGAGGTCGGCTTAAGCTCAGGGGCATGACTGACGTACGGGCTGAGCTGCTGCAACTGATCAAGGACAAGGCCGTGGTGCACGGCAAGGTGACCCTCTCCTCGGGGCTTGAGGCCGACTGGTACATCGACCTGCGCCGGATCACCCTGGACGGGCACGCCGCGCCGCTGGTCGGGCAGGTCATGCTGGACGCCACCGCCGACCTGGACTTCGACTGCGTCGGCGGGCTGACGCTCGGCGCGGACCCGGTGGCCACGTCGATGCTGCACGCCTCCGCCGCGCGCGGCGGGCGGCTCGACGCGTTCGTCGTCCGCAAGGCCCAGAAGGCCCATGGGCTCCAGCGCCGGATCGAGGGTACGGAGGTCAAGGGCCGGCGGTGCCTGGTGGTCGAGGACACCTCGACCACCGGCGGCTCGCCCCTGACGGCCGTCGAGGCGGTACGGGAGGCGGGCGGCGAGGTCGTCGCGGTCGCCGTCATCGTGGAGCGCGGGGCGGCCCCGGCGATCGCGGAGGCGGGGCTGCCGTACATCAACGTCTACGGGCTCGCCGAGCTGGGTCTCTGAGCCCTCCCCCTGCCCCCCCTGTCCCCCCCCGCACCCCTGTCCCTTCCGTTCCTCCCGTCTCTCCTGTCCCCTGGTGCTGCCGAGGCCGCTGACCGTTTCACGTGAAACGGTCAGCGAGCGGGCGGCGGGCGGTCAGTGAGCGGGCGGCGAGCGGGTGGCGAGCACACGACGAGCATGCGGCGCGTACGCGCCATGGAGCCCGGCGCGGAGTCTGGAAAGATGGGGCCGACGACGATGTCGCCCCCAGGTCAGGGACAAGCACCTCACACCCGCACATCCCGCACATCACAAGGAGCGGCCCGATGCCCATCGCAACCCCCGAGGTCTACGCCGAGATGCTGGACCGGGCGAAGGCAGGCAAGTTCGCCTACCCGGCCATCAATGTGACCTCGTCCCAGACCCTGCACGCCGCGCTGCGCGGCTTCGCGGAGGCCGAGAGCGACGGCATCATCCAGATGTCGACCGGTGGCGCCGAGTTCCTGGGCGGCCAGTACAACAAGGACATGGTGACCGGGGCGGTCGCCCTCGCCGAGTTCGCGCACATCGTCGCCGCCAAGTACGACATCACCGTCGCGCTCCACACCGACCACTGCCCCAAGGACAAGCTCGACGGTTACGTCCGTCCGCTGCTCGACATCTCCGCCGAGCGCGTGAAGGCCGGCCGCGACCCGCTCTTCCAGTCCCACATGTGGGACGGCTCCGCCGAGACGCTGGCGGACAACCTCGCCATCGGCCAGGAACTGCTGGCCCAGGCCGCCGCCGCCAAGATCATCCTTGAGGTCGAGATCACCCCGACCGGCGGCGAGGAGGACGGCGTCAGCCACGAGATCAACGACGAGCTGTACACGACCGTCGAGGACGCGCTCCGTACCGCCGAGGCGCTGGGCCTGGGCGAGAAGGGCCGCTACCTGCTGGCCGCGTCCTTCGGCAATGTGCACGGCGTCTACAAGCCGGGCAATGTCGTGCTCCGCCCCGAACTGCTCAAGGACCTCCAGGACGGGGTCGCCGCCGAGTACGGGAAGGCGGCCGGCAGCCAGCCGTTCGACTTCGTCTTCCACGGCGGCTCCGGCTCGACCGCCGAGGAGATCGCCACCGCGCTGGAGAACGGCGTCGTGAAGATGAACCTCGACACCGACACCCAGTACGCGTTCACGCGGCCCGTCGCCGACCACATGTTCCGCAACTACGACGGTGTGCTGAAGGTCGACGGCGAGGTCGGCTCGAAGAAGACGTACGACCCGCGGACCTGGGGCAAGGTGGCGGAGGCGGGCATGGCCAAGCGCGTCACGGAGGCGTGTGCGGCGCTGCGCTCCACCGGGACCAGGATCAAGTAGCCGGCCGCGGTACTCGCGGCCGCGGTACCCGTACGTACGGGCCCGGCGCCGTCCCCTTCGGACGGTGCCGGGCCCGTACGCGTACCCGTCAGCGCGTACGTGAGTTCAGGTCGCCGCACCGGCACCTGGCGGCGATGATCCCCGTATGGACCAGGACCGTGGGGACGCGGACGCCAGGGGCGCGGACCGCGAGGACATGGACCGCGGGGACGCGGACATCAGGGGCGCGGACATCGGGAACGCGGACATCAGGGGCGCGGACATCAGGCTGTCCACGGGGCGCGGCCGGTGGGTCGTTCTCACGACCGTGCTCGGTTCGAGCATGGCCATGCTCGACTCCACCGTCGTCAATGTCGCCCTGCCCCATATCGGGCGGTCCCTCGACGCGGACCTCGCCGTGCTCCAGTGGACCGTCAACGCCTACATGGTCACGCTGGCCGGGCTGATCCTGCTCGGCGGTTCGCTCGGCGACCGGTACGGGCGGCGGCGCGTCTTCGTCATCGGGGTGGTGTGGTTCGCGCTCGGCTCGCTGCTCTGCGGGATCGCGCCCGACGCGGCCATCCTGATCGCGGCGCGGGCGCTCCAGGGGGTGGGCGGTGCGCTGCTCGTGCCCGGTTCGCTCGCGATCATCCAGTCGAGCTTCCATCCGGACGACCGGGCGCGGGCCGTCGGCGTCTGGTCGGGGCTGGGCGGGGTGGGCGCGGCGGCCGGTCCTTTCCTCGGCGGGTGGCTGGTGGACGGGCCCGGCTGGCGCTGGGTGTTCCTGATCAATGTGCCGCTGGCCGCGATCTGTGTGCCGGTGGCGCTCCGGCACGTACCGGAGACCCGGGATCCGGCGGCGCACGGGCGGTTCGACGTGGCGGGGGCGGTGCTCGGCGCGGTGGCGCTGGCGCTGGTCACGTACGCGCTGATCGCCCGGGTGGTGTGGCCGGGGGTGCTCGGGGTGGTGGCCGCGGTGGCGCTCGTACGGGTGGAACGGCGCCGCCCGGAGCCGATGCTGCCGCCGTCGGTCTTCGCCTCCCGGCTCTTCACCTCGGTGAATGTGGTGACGCTCTGCGTCTACGCGGCCTTCGGCGGCTTCTTCTTCCTCGCCGCGCTCCAGCTCCAGGTGGTCGCCGGGTACTCGGCGCTGGGGGCGGGGGCGGCGCTGCTGCCGACGACGGTGCTGATGCTGCTGCTCTCCGCGCGCTCCGGCGAGCTGGCCCAGCGGATCGGGCCCCGGCTGCCGCTGACGGTGGGGCCGCTGCTCTGCGCGGCCGGGATGGTGCTGATGCTGCGGGTGGGGGAGCAGGCCCGGTATGTGGCGGATGTGCTGCCCGCGCTGGTGGTGCTGGGGCTGGGCATGGTGACGCTGGTCGCGCCGCTGACGTCGACGGTGCTCGCCTCGGTCGACATCACGCGGGCGGGGCTGGCCAGCGGCATCAACAACGCGGCGGCGCGGGCGGCGGGGCTGATCGCGGTGGCCGCGCTGCCGCTGCTGGCGGGCATGGGCCCGGAGGCGTACCGCTCGGCGACGGAGTTCGGCGCGACGTTCCGGCGGGCGCTGCCGCTGCTGGCCGGGGTGCTGGTGGCGGGCGCGGTGATCGCCTGGACGACGGTACGGGGGCCGGCGGTGGCCGGGGAGGAGGCGGCGGCGCCCGGGGCGGAAGCGGGGCCCGAGGGCGCGGCGGCCCGGGAGGAAGCGGGCGGGCAGGCCGGGCAGGTCGGGCAGGGCGCGCAGGCGGTGCCGGGGGAGCGGGCGGGGCCGGGACGGGCCGAGCCGGGACGGGCCGAGCCGGAGTGCCGGTTCAACTGCGCGCTGACGCCACCGGTGGAGGCGGATCGGCGGGGGCGGGGGCAGGGCGGAGGGCAAGGCAGACTGTAGGCATGGGTATCCACGAAAACCTCCTGGGGGGACCGCCCCCCACCGAACTCCCCGACGACCCCGAGCCGCGTGAGCTGCTCGCGAACGGTACGCCGCCCACCGATGTCGCGGCGAAGTACCCGACCTCCTCGCTCGCCTGGGCGCAGCTCGCGGACACCGCGTACGAGGGCGGGCGCGTCGTCGAGTCGTACGCGTACGCCAGGACCGGTTACCACCGGGGCCTCGACGCCCTGCGCCGCAGCGGCTGGAAGGGCCATGGCCCGGTGCCGTGGGAGCACGAGCCGAACCGCGGCTTCCTCCGCGCCCTGCACGCGCTCGCGCGCGCCGCGCAGGCGATCGGCGAGGAGGCGGAGTACGAGCGCTGCACGACCTTCCTGCGCGACTCCTCCTCGCTCGCGGCGGACACCCTCGGCTGACCCGGCCCGTTCGCGGCCCGTTCGCGGCCCTGGCACCGGGGCCCCGGTCCCGGGGCCCGGCCCCCCGAGCGTGCCCGGACCCGGCCTGGGCGCCGATGCGGACCCGGCCTGGCGCCGACCCGGTCCCGGTCCCGGCCCGGCGCCGACCCGGATCCGGCCCCGGCCCCGGCCCCCGAGTGTGATCCAGCGGACTTCTCCGTGGTGAGAGCGGGGGCGGTCCCGTGCGTACTGGTGGGTGCCGGTTCTCACAGACCGGTGTCGCCGCTCATGGCAACCTTTTCGGGGGTCTCGCCCGTCTTTCAGGTGCAGGTGTTCGTATAGGGGAGCGAATGCCGTCGTGGGCCAGGGCTCGACCAGGGAGACATCCGTTTTGGGTAAGCGCGCCGCCATCCGCCGCCGGATACGCCGCGGGGCGTTCGGCTCCGACGAGGGGTACGCCAGGTCCCCGTACGGGACCGGGCTGACCGTCCCCGGGGGCGGGCGGACCCGGGGACGCCGCCGACGGGCCATCCGGCGGCGGCTCGGCCCGCTGGGGATCGCCGGGATCGGGGTGGCCGTCCTGGTGCTGGGCGCCGTCGCCGTCACCTCCTGGCCCGGCACCTCGGCCGAGGCGGACCCGAAGGAGAGCCAGGCCCAGGGGGAGCGGGACGGCCAGGGGGTCACCGCCCAGGAGCAGGGGGAGACCGAGGTGGCTCCGCAGCCGGGTGAGCCGGACCCGTCGGGCGCGGCGGGTACGGCGGCGGGCGCGGGGGCGTCCGCCTCGCCCTCGCCGTCGAAGACACCCGCCGTGCCCGAATCCGGGCCCGGCACCTTCTCCACCGCCCGTGCGCAGGGCGACCCCGTGGGCTCCGGGCCGCTCCGCCGCTACCGCGTGCAGGTCGAGGACGGCATCGAGATATCCGCCGACGACGCCGCCGCCGAGATCGAGAAGATCCTGGCCCACCCGCGCGGCTGGGCCGCGCACGGCCGGGGAACGTTCCAGCTCGTCTCCGCCGAGTCCGACGCCGACGCCCCGGCCGACTTCGTCATCCGTATCGCCACCCCGGCCACCGCCGACAAGCTCTGCCTCGCCCAGGGGCTCGACACCCACGGCGAGCTGAACTGCGAGACCGTCGACGGCGTCGTCGTCAATCTGCGCCGCTGGGTGCAGGGCTCCCCCCAGTTCGACGGACCGCCGGCCGACTACCGCCACCTGATCATCAACCACGAGGTCGGCCATGAGATCGGGCTCAGCCAGCACCTCGGGTGCGGCGGCCCCGGCAAGCTCGCCCCGGTGATGATGCAGCAGATCAAGGGGCTCGACGGCTGCCGCTCCAACGCCTGGCCGTACGACGAGAAGGGCGCGTACGTGGACGGGCCGCCCGCCTGATCGCGGGGGCCGCGGGGGTACGGCCCAGCGGCTACGAGGGTACGGCGGGGGTGCCGGGACCGGCCTATGATGCCGACAGGGGACCGGAGCCCATGCCACAGACGGAAAGGGGCGGACCGCTACCCGGCACATGTCGAGGAGACAGTGATGTCGTACACCCCCGATGTCCCCGGAGCCGGTTCGGACGCCCCGAACCTCGACTTCGCCGGGACGACCCCGTACGAGGACTACGTCCAGGCGGATGTCCTCACCCACCTCCAGCATCCGCGCTCCGACGACCCCGGCGAGATGGTCTTCCTCGTCACCACGCAGGTCATGGAGTTGTGGTTCACCGTCATCGTCCACGAGTGGGAGACCGCCTCCCGCGCCCTGCGCGAGGACCGCGTCGACGCCGCGATCGACGCGCTGGCCCGCTCCGCCCGCGAACTGGAGGCGCTCAACGCCTCCTGGCAGCCGCTCGCCCGGCTCACCCCCGCTCAGTTCAACTCCTACCGGGGCGCGCTCGGCGAGGGCTCCGGCTTCCAGTCGGCGATGTACCGGCGCATGGAGTTCCTGCTCGGCGAGAAGTCCTCGTCCATGCTCGTCCCGCACCGGGGCGCGCCGCGCGTCCACGCCGAACTGGAGAAGGCGCTGCACCAGCCGAGCCTGTACGACGAGGTGCTGCGGCTCCTCGCCCGGCGCGGGCTGCCGGTGCCGGACGCGGTGCTCGGCCGCGATCTCGGGGCGCGGTACGAACCGGTGCCGGAGGTCGAGGAGATCTGGGCCGGGCTGTACGGCGCGCCGGGTGGCGTCCCTGGTGGCGCCCCCGACGCCGAACTCGTCCGGCTGGGCGAGGCGTTGACCGATGTCGCCGAGCTGGTCTGGCGCTGGCGCAACGACCACCTCGTGGCGACCCGGCGCGCGATGGGCGCCAAGTCGGGTACGGGCGGCTCGGCGGGCGTGGCCTGGCTGGAGAAGCGGGCCACGAAGAACGTCTTCCCCGAGCTGTGGACGGCGCGCAGCCATGTCTGATCCCCGTCCGACCGAGGCCGCCCGCGAGCATGTCCGCGAGGCCGTCCGAGAGCCCGTCCGCGAGCACGCCCGAGAGGCCGCCGCGCTCGACGCCGCCGACCCGCTCGCGCCGCTGCGCGACCTGTTCGCCCTCAACGAGGGCGTCGTCTACCTCGACGGCAACTCGCTGGGGGCGCTGCCCCGCCATGTCCCCGAGCGGCTGCGCGATGTGATGGTGCGCCAGTGGGGCGAGCTGGGCATCCGCTCCTGGACGGAGGGCGGCTGGTGGAGCGCGCCCGAGCGGATCGGCGACCGGATCGCCCCGCTGGTCGGCGCGGCGCCCGGGCAGGTGGTGGTCGGTGACTCCACCAGCGTCAATGTCTTCAAGGCGGTCGTCGCGGCGATCAGGCTGGCCGACCCGCACGGCGGTGCCGGTACGGCCCGTACGGACAGCGCCGACGGTACGGACCAGGCCGACACCACCGACCGTACGGACCAGGCCGACACCACCGACGGTACGGACCAGGCCGACGGTACGGACAGCGCCGACCGTACGGACCTGCTCGTCGACGCCACCACCTTTCCCACCGACGGCTACATCGCCCGCGAGGCCGCCCGGCTCACCGGCCGCCGCGTCGTGCCGCTCGCGCCCGCCGGGATCCCGGCCGCGCTCGGGCCGCGTACCGCCGCCGTCCTCGTCAACCACGTCGACTTCCGCACCGGGCGCCTCCACGACCTGCCGGGGATCACCGCCGCCGCGCACGCGGCCGGGGCGCTCGTGGTCTGGGACCTCTGCCACAGCGCGGGCGCGCTGCCGGTCGGGCTCGACGAGCACGGGGTGGACCTGGCGGTCGGCTGTACGTACAAGTTCCTGAACGGCGGCCCCGGTTCGCCCGCCTTCCTGTACGTCGCCGAGCGCCACCAGGCCCGCTTCGACTCCCCGCTGCCGGGGTGGAACGGCCACGCCGACCCGTTCGCGATGGCCCCCGGGTACGCGCCTGCGGAGGGCGCGGTACGGGGCCGGGTCGGCACCCCGGACATCCTCTCCCTGCTCGCCCTGGACGCGGCGCTGGATGTCTGGGAGTCCGTACGGATGGCGGAGGTACGAGCGAAGAGCCTGGCGCTGACGGACTTCTTCCTGGCGTGTGTGGCGGCGTACGCACCGCCCGGCCGGGTGAGTTCGCTGACCCCGGCCGCGCACGCGGAGCGGGGCAGCCAGGTCGCGCTGCGGTGCGCGGAGGCGCCCGCCGTGATGGCCGAGCTGATCGCCCGGGGGGTGGTCGGGGACCTGCGCAGGCCGGACGTGCTGCGCTTCGGGTTCACGCCGCTGTACGTGGGCTACGCGGACGCGGAACGGGCGGCGCGGGTCCTCGGCGAGGTGCTCCGCGACGTACCGGCGGAGGGGGCTGCCGGGGTCCGGGACCGGCGGGCGTTCTTCTTCGGTGACGGGGAGAGGGCGCGGGGCTGATAGCGTCCCCGCTGATCAGGTCAATTCGGCCCCCGTACCGAAAGGTTGGCGCAAGATGCCGGACCCCGCCGCGCACGACGCCGAGGCTCGCGACGCCGAGGCCCGTGAGGCCGCAGAGGCCGAATCGGTTCTCTCCCGACCGGCCGTCCGGCCCGATGCCACCGCCGCGTACGGCGAACACCCTGATCAGGTGATCGACTTCTACGCCCCGAGGGGTGGGCGGGAGCCGGAGCGGGGGCGGGATGCGGACCGGGAGCCGGAGCGCGTGCCGCTTGTCGTCGTGCTGCACGGCGGTGCGTGGCGGGCGCCGTACGACCGGCTTCACGTCACCCCGTTCGCGGAGTTCCTGGCGCGGCGCGGCTTCGCCGTGGCCAACGTCGAGTACCGGCGGGGGAGCGGGAGCGGTACCGGGAACGGGAGCGGTACCGGGAGCGTGAGCGGGGAGAGCGATGGGGCGAGTGTGGCGGGGCGGTGGCCCGAGACCTTCGACGACGTGGCCGCCGCGCTGGACGCGCTCCCCGGGCTCGCCGCCGCCGCGCTGCCGCAGGCCGATGTCCGGCGCACCGTCCTGACCGGCCACTCCGCCGGCGGCCATCTCGCCCTCTGGGCGGCGGCCCGGCATGTCCTGCCCGAGGGCTCCCCGTGGCGGCTGCCGGAGCCGCCGCCGCTGCGCGGGGTGGTCGCGCTGGCGCCTATCGCCGACCTCGTACGCGCCGTGGAACTCTCGGTGTGCGGCGGGGCGGTGCTCCAACTGATGGACGGCGAGGCGGAGTTCAAGCAGCGCAGGGAGAGCGCCGACCCGGCCGCGCTGCTGCCGACGGGGATCGCGACGACGGTGGTGCAGGGGCGTACGGACCGGACCGTGCCGTACGAGGTCGCCGAGGCGTATGTGGAGGCGGCGGGGCTCGCCGGGGAGCTGGTGGGGCTGACGCTGCTGGAGGATGTCGGGCACTTCCCGCTGGTGGACCCGTCGGCGGACGCGTGTGCGGTGGTGGCGGAGGAGATCGCGCAGCTCGCGTGGTGACCTCCGTACCCCTGGCACCCCTGTCCCTTGTCTCTTGTCCCCTGTCCCTTCTCCCCGATCCCCGCATCCTGCCTGATGGGGGCCGTGTAGTACCTGGGACGGACCCGGAAGGATCAGCTTCCCAGGTGACGACCGGGGCGCCGGCCCCCTCTACCGTGGAAATGTGACCGGAACCCAGCCCCCATCCTCGCCGTCGTCCTCGTCGTCCTCGTCGTCGTCCTCGTCGTCCTCGCCCCACGGGAGCGGCGCGGGGAACGGCTTCGCGAGCCTCCAGGACAACGAGCTGCGCCTGGCCAGGAGCGCGATCGACGGCATACGCCGGGATCTCTTCCACGACGCCTTCGCCTACCGGCCGCTGCCCCGGATGCGGACGGACGGCAGGTTCGTGCGCCGGCTGCCCGCGCGGATGCGGGAGTTCGCGGCCTGGCTGCCGCACGCCACGATCGTCGCGATCGCGTTCGTGATGTTCGTCTACGCCATGGCCCCGGGAGCCGGCGACATCTTCTCCCTCCTGCCGATAGTTCCGGTCCTGCTGACGCTGGCCAGGCCCATCGGCGCATGGTGGATCGCGCTCGGGATCAGCGCCGTGACCGGCGTCCTGGTCAGCCATGACTGGCCCTGGACGCCCTTCACCTTCGCCGGGTACATCATCGTGATGACGGTGGCGGCGATCCGTACCAACCCGCGTACCGCCGCCTGGATGTGGCTGGTGTCGGCCGCGTTCGCGATGTTCACGGAGCTCTTCATCGCCCCGACCTGGGGCTCCGGAGGCTCCAATTCCATCCCGATGCTCTTCTTCTCCGCGCTGGTCCTGCTGACCGTGAGCATGCGGCAGGTCCGCCGCGAGGCCAAGCAGGAGGTGGCCGCGCAGCAGACCGCCACGGCGGCCGAGCGGGGCAAGCGCACGCTGCTGGAGGAGCGCACCACGATCGCGCGCGAGCTGCACGACGTGGTGGCCCACCACATGTCGGTGGTCGCGATCCAGGCCGAGGCGGCGCCGTACCGGGTGGAGAACCCGCCGCCCGAGCTGGAGCAGGCGTTCGCCACGATCCGGGAGAACGCGGTGGCGGCCCTGACCGAGCTGCGCCGGATCCTCGGTGTCGTACGGGCGGAGGACTACGAGGCCCCCGACGCCCCGCAGCCGACCCTGGCCGAGCTCGACGGACTGATCGCCAATGTGCGAGAGGCGGGGCTCTCGGTGGAGATGACGAGGACCGGCGCGGTGCGCGAACTCCCGCAGGGGGTCGAGCTCTCCGCGTACCGCATCGTGCAGGAGGCGCTGAGCAACGCGCTGCGCCACGCGCCCGGGTCGACGGCGCGGGTGGAGGTCGCGTACGTACTGGGCGGCTTGGGTCTCCGTATCGTCAACACGGCACCACGCGGCCTGGTCAAGCCGTCGCCGGGGGCGGGGCACGGGGTCACCGGGATGCGGGAGCGGATCGCGATGCTGGACGGCGAGATGACGGCGGAAGCGACGGAGGACGGCGGGTACGAGGTGGCGGCGTTCATTCCGGTGGCCGCCGTACGGGACGGGGACGCGTGATGGCGGGTACGGGTACGGGCGGGGGCACAGGCATGGGCACGGGCATGGGCGGGAGCGGTACGGGCGGTACGGGCGGTACGGGCGCCTCCGGCGTCACGAGTGGTACGCCGGCGAGCGCGGGCCTGATCAAGGTCCTGATCGTCGACGACCAGGTGATGGTCCGCGAGGGCTTCTCGGTGCTGCTGAACGCGATGCCCGACATCGAGGTGATCGGCGAGGCGGTCAACGGCCGCCAGGCGGTGGACCAGGTCGCGGTGCTCCGCCCGGACGTCGTCCTGATGGACATCCGCATGCCGGAGCTGAACGGCATCGAGGCGACCCGCGAGATCGTCGCCGCCAACGCGGACGCGAAGGTGCTGGTCCTGACCACGTTCGACCTGGACGAGTACGTCTACCAGGCGCTGCGCGCCGGCGCCTCCGGCTTCCTCCTCAAGGACGCCTCGGCCCGCCAACTGGCCGACGGCGTACGGGTGGTCGCCTCCGGCGAGGCCCTTCTGGCCCCGACGGTCACCCGCCGCCTGATCACGGAGTTCTCCAAACTCTCCACCGCCCCGCGCGGCCCCGTGATGGCCCGCATAGGCGACCTCACGGAGCGCGAGACGGAAGTCCTCGTCCTGATCGCCCAGGGCCTCTCGAACGCCGAGATCGCCGAACACCTGGTGGTCGCGGAGTCCACGATCAAGACCCACGTGAGCCGCATCCTGGTGAAACTCGGCCTACGGGACCGCACCCAGGCGGCGGTCTTCGCGTACGAGGCACGGCTGGTGACACCGGGGTGAGGTGGGCGGGGCGGGGTGGTGGCGAGTACTCGTCATTTGATCACCCGGGAGGGTGATCCGATCGGGAAGGACCGTTTCGGCTGATCAGGGGCAGGTCATGCTGGTGCCCGCCTGACAGGAGGTGCACCATGACAGTTATGGCAGAGCGTGCGGTTCAGCAGCAGATGTCCGTCGAGGAGTTCGAAAGGCTTGCCAAGCTCGTCGAGCGGGAGTCCGACACCGTCAGGTTGGAGTTCATCAACGGACGGATCGGAATCAAGGGCATGACGGACGGCGATCACGCCGAGATCATCCGCTGGCTGGGGAGGCGCTGTGCGCAGGTTCGGCCGGACCTGTGGCTGTATGCGGGGGGCGAGATCGGACTTCGGATCCCGGCATACCGCCATGGGCGAGCCAAGCCTGACGCGGTTCTCGCCCCCGACGATACGTTCGTGGGGCAGGGGGACTGGGCGGATCCCGCGCAGGTGCTGATGGTGGTCGAGGTGACGTCGTACGACTCGGACGCCCACCGGCGGGACCGTAAGGAGAAGCCCGCCGCCTACGCTGCCGCCGGGATTCCGGTCTACTTGCTGGTCGACCGCGACCACTGCACGGTGACCGTCCACAGCGAACCGGCGGCGGAAGGCTACGGCTACCGCCAAGTGGCGGACTTCGGCAAGAAGATCTTGATCCCCGATCCCGTCTCCATCGAGATCGACACCGAGAAGCTGACGCGCTACCTCCGCTGAGCTTCGCCCGGCATGGACCGGCCCGCCTTATCCCCGGCCTGTGGATGAGGTGGGCCTTCTTGCCCGGCCCGGCCTCAGCTCGCCACCACGTCCCGCCTCCGCAGCCCCGCCAGCCCCGCCGCCGCCAGGGCGCCCGCCACCGCCGTCAGCCAGAGCACCGGCGGCCAGGTCATCGGCTCGCCCGGGAGGCGGGGGAGGTGGGTGAAGGGGGAGAGGTCCAGGACGGGGTCGGGGAGGTCGAGGGCGGGGCCGAGCCAGCCGAGGGCCAGGGTCAGGGCGGTGGCCGCCCAGGCGGCGGGGGTGGCGGCCGGGAGGGTGCCGTACAGGGCCGCGGCCAGGGCGCCCAGCAGCCAGATCGCGGGGAGCTGGACGAGCGTGGCGCCCAGGATGCCGGTCAGGTCGTGGCCGTACCCCAGGTAGAGGCCCGCGCCGCCGAGGAGCATGACGACGGCCGTACCGGCGAAGGCGATCAGGAGGTGGCCGGCGGCCCAGCGGACGCGGCCGACCGCGCCCGCGAGGACCGGTTCGGCGCGGCCCGCCGTCTCCTCCGCGTCGAGCCGGAGCACCGCCCCGACCACGTACACCACCGCGACCATCCCCAGCAGGCTGACCATCGTGGCCAGGAACGCGTCCGTCAGCCCCTGCGCGCCGCCCATCCGCTCGATGATCTCGCGGGTCCGCGCGTTGTCGCCGACCAGGTCCGCGGCGCCCTGGGTGATCCCGCCGAACAGCACCCCGCTGACCAGGAACCCCGCCCCCCAGCCGAAGAGCGTCCCGCGCTGGAGCCGCCAGGCAAGACCGCCCGCCGTGGCGAGCCGCCCCGCCGCCGGGCCCGGCCGCGCGGGGAGGAAGCTCATGCCGAGGTCGCGCCGGCCGGCCAGGACGTACGCGAGGAGCGCCTGTACGGCTGCGGCGGCGAGCAGGGGCGTCAGCATCCACCAGCGTTCGTCCGCGAACGGCCGTACGTGTTCCACCCAGCCCAGGGGGGATGCCCAGGTCAGGGGCGAGGAGCCGTCGGAAGTGGCCGCGTCTCCCGCCGCCTTCAGGACGAACGCGGCGCCTACCACCGCGCCCGCCAGCCCCTTCGCCAGCCGCGCGTTCTCGGTGAGCTGGGCGGTGATCGCCGCGGTGGCCGCGAAGAGCAGCCCGGCCGCGCCGACCGCGAGCCCCAGCGCCGCCGCCCCGGCCGGGTCACCGGTGGCCCCGGCGAGCCCGCCCGCGATCACCAGTGCCAGCGCGGCCTGCGCGATGACCGCCGTGAGCAGCGCGGCGGTCAGCGGCGCCGCCCGCCCGACCATCGCGGCGGAGAGCATCTCCTGGCGCCCGCTCTCCTCTTCCTCCCGGGTGTGCCGTACGACGAGGGTCAGGCCGAGCACCCCGGCGAGCGCGGTGCCGAACGCCCCGATCCGGATGGTGGTCAGCCCGCCGACCGAGTCGCTGAAGACGGGGCCGTACAGCGCGCGCAGGGAGCTGTTGGCGGAGAGGGAGTGGGCGAGGGCGGCGCGCTCGGCGGCGGTGGACGCGAGGGAGTCGAGGGAGCGGGCCACGGAGGTGAAGGACCCGCCCAGGAGCACCACCCAGAGGGGGAGCATGACGCGGTCGCGGCGGAGGGCGAGGCGGAGGAGGGTGGCGGTTCCGGCCAGGGGGGATGCGGAGGTGCTGGGGCGTTGGCCGCGTTGGGAGCGTTGGGAGCGGGGGAGGCGTACGGGGGGTGTGCCTGTGGTCGTCATGACGTCACCAGCTCGCCGGTCTCGCCGGGGCCGGTGGCTTCGCCGGGTCCGCCCCGGGCCCCGCCCGCCCCATCGGCCCCGCCCGCCCCGTCGGCCGCGTAATGGCGGAGGAACAGTTCCTCCAGCGTCGGCGGTGTGCTGGTCAGTGAGCGGATCCCGGCCCCGGAGAGCGCCCTGAGCACGCCGTCCAGGCGGTCGGTGTCCACCTGGAGCCGTACGCGTACGGTCTCCGTCCCCCGCGTTCCTGTTCCTTGTGCCCCTCTCGCATCCGTCACGTCCAGCCCGTGCACCCCCGGCAGCCCTTCCAGCCCCGCCACCGGTCCCGCCAGCTCCGCGCTCACGCTGGTACGGGTGAGATGGCGCAGCTCGGCCAGGGAGCCCGACTCGACGGTCACGCCCTTCCGGATGATGGAGACCCGGTCGCAGAGCGCCTCGACCTCGCTCAGGACATGGCTGGAGAGAAGCACCGTCCTGCCGCGCTCGCGCTCCTCCGCGACACAGCTCTGGAAGACCTCCTCCATGAGCGGGTCGAGCCCGGAGGTCGGTTCGTCCAGGATCAGCAGGTCGACGTCGGAGGCGAACGCGGCGACCAGGGCGACCTTCTGCCGGTTGCCCTTGGAGTACGTACGCCCCTTCTTCGTCGGGTCGAGTTCGAACCGCTCGACCAGCTCGTCCCGCCGGGTCCGGTCCATGGGGCCGCGCAGCCGTCCGTACAGGTCGATCACCTCGCCCCCGGAGAGGTTGCGCCACAGGGTCACGTCACCGGGCACGTACGCCACCCGCCGGTGGAGGGCGACGGCGTCCCGCCACGGGTCACGGCCGAGGAGCCGCGCGGCGCCGGAGTCGGCGCGGAGCAGCCCGAGCAGGACCCGGATCGTGGTGGACTTCCCGGCTCCGTTGGGGCCGAGGAAGCCGTGGACCTCGCCGGTCTCGACGGTGAGATCGAGGCCGTCCAGCGCATGTGTCCGGCCGAACGACTTGCACAGTCCGGCCACACTGATTGCCTTCGTCATGTTTTTGAAAGTACGCTACTTTCACAAACTTGTGAAGTTAAGGAAGTGTCAAAAGCTCTGGGTTAAGATCGGAGACATGGACCCCCAGGACCCCCAGGACATGACCCCTCAGGAGAACTCGCAAGGAAGCTCGCAGGAGAGCTCACCGGAGAGCTCGCAGGGCGCGAAGCCCCTGCCGACGGCGGAGTCGTCGCCACGGCAGGAGGCCGTCGGGCGTTTCGTCGAGCGGTTCGCGGCCGAGATGACCGAGGCCGGTATGCAGCGGATGGCGTCCCGGGTCTTCGCCGCCCTGCTCTCCTCGGAGGACGCGTCGCTCACCTCGGCGGAGCTGAGCACGCGGCTCGGCATCAGCCCCGCCGCCGTATCGGGCGCGGTCCGGTACCTCACCCAGGTCGGCCTGGTCACCCGCGAACGCGACCCGGGGACCCGGCGGGACCGCTACCGGGTGCTGGAGAAGGTCTGGTACGCGACGTTCTCGCAGCGCAACACCGTGCTGGTGCGCTGGGAGCAGGTGCTGCGCGAGGGCGCGGACTCGCTGGGGCGGGAGACCCCGGCGGGGGCGCGGCTCGCGGAGACGGTCGAGTTCTTCGAGTTCATGCAGGAGGAGCTGATGAAGATGATGGAGCGGTGGAGAGTGTTGCAGCAGGAGCGGCAGCAGGAGCAGGAGCAGGAGCAGGAGCGGCAGCGGGAGCGCCTGGCGGGGAAGTGACGGGGTACGGGGAGCGATGGGGGTACGGAGCGGAGTTACCGGGTGGGGTTACGGGGTGGAGTTACGGGGTGGGGTTACGGGGTGGCATCCGCTCCGTACCTCATGCGGGGCCGTCCGAGGCGGGGCCGTCCGAGGCGGGGCCGGTGGACCCGGTGGGACCGCCTGTTCCGGGCCGCTGTCGGGCCGGGTCGGTGGCGTTCGGGGCCAGCATCTCCAGGTAGGCGCGGATCTCGGGGTCGTTCGGGTTGATCTCCTCGTACGGGTGCCGGGGCCAGAGCGCCGTCTCCCCGATCCAGGGCACCACCGCCGGTGACGGGTCCAGCCACCCGCGCAGCTCCGCCTCTCCCGTGGCGGCCGGCATGCCGAGCCAGGGGGCGCGGGCGGTGCCGGTCGGGAGGACGGAGAGCAGCGCCTCCGGTTCGTCGCCGTCCCCGCCGTACGCCGGGAAGAGGACCAGGACGGGCCCGGCGCCGTACGGGTCGTTCAGCAGCACGTACCGCTTGGGCACCGGCACCGGGGCGAGCGCCGCCCGTACGAGCGTGTGCACCGTGGGCACCCCGCGCCACACCAGCCGCCCCAGCGCCACCAGCCCCGCCGCCGTACAGGCGCCGCCGATCAGCAGGTTCATCCAGGGCATGGTGTCCTCGGGGAAGAGCCACCAGAGCGCCCCGATGACCGCCGCCCCGCCGAAGCTCTGGAGCACGGCGGAGACCGCGCCCACCTCGCGCAGCGTCCGCACCCGCCACCAGGGCACCGCGCGGATGTCGAGGTCGGGCCGGAACGGGCCGAACGGGCGGAAGCGCCGGGGGTCCGGACGGGAGATGTGCGCGTCGTGCGCCTCGGCGGCGAGGACGGCGTAGGTGAAGGTGACGGGGGTGTCGGGGGCGACCGGTGTGATGGGCACGGCGGGCGCGTCCGGGGTGGGCGGCAGGGGCGAAGGGGCCGGTGCCGGGCGGTCGGTGGGCTTGGCGAGGCTGACGGCCGGGCGCGGGGGCAGCCCGGAGGGCGCCGGGGCGGCCGGGGCGACCGGGGCGCCTGTGCCCACCGGGGCGGCCGGGGCGGCCGGGGTCCCGGCGGAGAGCCCCGGCGGCAGCCCCGGGGCACCGCCCGCCCCCGTGACCCCGCCGCCACGCCGGCGGCGACGGAGCGGGGCGAGGACGGCGAGCAGCCCCGAGCCGGTCACCGTCCCCGAGCCGGTAGCCGTCCCCGAGCCGGCGCCCGTGCCGGCCCCCGCGGCCCCCGCGACCTCCGTGACCGACGCCTGGGACTGCGCTTGCGGCTGGGACTGTGACTGGGACTGGGACTGGAGCTGAAGCCGAGTCTGCTGGGCCTGGGCCTGGGCTTGAGGCTGGGGGTGGGCCTGAGGCTGGGGCTGGCGCGGAACGGGCCGTTCCAGCAGCCCCTGGGCCTCCGCCACCCGTACGCACCGCTGCCGCGCCCGTTCGCCCCGTACCGCCCGGGTCCAGACCAGCTCCGCACCGCCCGGCGGCGCGATCACCCCGCCCTTACGAGGGTCCCCGCACCACCACAGGACCCCGGCGGGGCCCGGGGCCACGAGCTCGTAGCGCTGCTGTACGGCGACGACGGCCAGCGGCCAGAGCTCACCCGTGACCGGGTCGCGCAGCACCATCCGTCCCGGGCGCATCCCGGGCCCCATGGCACCCGAGGTCGCGGCGCACGCCGTCCACGGGCGGCGGGAGAGCCGGTGCGCCATCCGGCGCGCGAGCCGGCGCGCGCCGAGGCCGAGCCCGGTCAGGAAGAGGGCCAGCCCGCTCACGGCGGGCAGCATCTCCTCCGGCCACGTCAGCCCGTGGTCCCGGCCCACCAGGGTGATGACCACGGCGCCGGCCAGCAGCGCCGGGCCGATCCGCGCCCAGGTGCCGGCGCGCGCCCGGTAGCGGGTGAGGGCCTCCGCCGTGTCGGGGAGGTCGAGTGCGACGGCCACCCTGCTCTCGCCTCCAGCCTCCCCACCCCGGTCCGTTCCCTCCGCCGCCGCCCCGTCATGCGTGCCGCGCTCGTGCTCCGTACCGTGCTCGTGCTCCGTGCCGTGCATGTGCTCCGTGCCCCCCGGCATTGATCGGACGCTGAGGGTAACCGCAGCGCTGACCAGGGAAAAGCCCGAACCCCCGAACTCGGCCCCCCGGAACCCGACCTCGGAGGGGGCGATTCAGCCGCCGGGCCGCCCACCGAGGGGCCCGCTGTCGGCCTCGCCATGGGACCCGTCATGGGGCCCGCCATGGGACCCGCCGCCCGTGCCGACGGGCAAGGTCAGCCCCCACGCGCCGGGGCGGAGTGTCCAGGTCCGGGTGCGGACCGGGCCCGCGACCCGGGCGTCGGCGCGGTAGCGGAAGTCCGCGCCGGAGACGGTGACGGAGAGGGCGCTGGCGGTACGCGGTTCGGGCGCGCCCTGTGTCCGGATCTCGACCTGCGCCCGCCCGCCGCGCGACCGTACGGTCACCGCCTCGACCGGTTCGTCCAGGTCGCTCAGGACGACGCCGTCCGCCTCCACCCGGAGCCGGTGGATGCCCGTGGGACCGGCGCCGGTGCCGGGGGCGGGGCGTACGAGCGTACGGACGAAGGAGCGGCACGTATGCCAGACGGAGGCGACCCCGGCCCCGCTCCCGGTCCCGTACCCGGCGCCGCTCGCCCCCGTACCACTCCCGTACCCGTACCCGTGCCCGTACTCGTACCCGCTCTCCACGCCCTCCGCGTCCTCCGCGTCCCCCGAGACGCCCATGCCCCCCTCACCTCCCATCCGCCCTATCCGCCCCATGCGTCCCTTCGCCTTCCCGCACTCCTTGTGGCCCGGGATGTGCAGGTGTCCCAGCACCACCCCGTCGCTGTCGTCGACCAGCAGGTCGAGCCGGCGCACGACGCCGTCCAGGACCGCCCGCGCCGCCGCCACCGCGCCGGTGGGCACGCCGAGCGAGCGCGCCAGCTCGACCGAGGGGCCGACCGGCACCAGGGAGAGCGCGCCGGCGGTCAGCTCGCGCTCGCGGTGCAGGAGCGAGACCATCCGCAGCAGCGCACGGTCGTCGCCCACCAGCACCGGACGCCGGCTGCCGCGCCGGGAGAGGGCCCGAGCCAGTTCCTCGGGCCCTTCCGGGAAGCAGATCTTCACCGCGGCGCCGCCGCTCAGCACGTCTCTCGCGATCCGCACCGATTCGCCGTCGATCCGGCCGGAGACCGGGTCGATCACCACCAGAAGCTGCTGCGCGCCGTTCTCGGCGGGCTCCGGAGCCGACACCTCGGTCCTTCCTCGGGTAGCATCTTTGTGCAAGAGCCCCTTGCGCTATTGCGCCAGGGGCTTCGTCTATTCCGGGGCATCCGGTTCGACGGTCAGGTCCGTGCCGTAACTCTGCTGCACTCAGCCGTAACACGCCGTACGTACGGAGGGCGTTTGCGCGCCCCCTGACCTTGGACATGCCCCGCCCGGAAGGGGTGTACGCCTGTGCCCGCACTTGTGCTGCTCGGTGCTCAGTGGGGTGACGAAGGCAAGGGAAAGGCCACCGACCTGCTCGGTGGTTCCGTGGACTATGTCGTGCGCTATCAGGGCGGCAACAACGCCGGCCACACGGTCGTCGTGGGCGACCAGAAGTACGCACTGCATCTCCTCCCTTCCGGAATCCTCTCCCCGGGGTGCACCCCGGTGATCGGCAACGGAGTGGTGGTCGACCCGGCGGTCCTGTTCTCCGAGCTGAACGGACTCGACGAGCGCGGTGTTGACACGTCCAAACTGCTGGTCAGCGGCAACGCGCACCTGATCACGCCGTACAACGTGACCGTCGACAAGGTGACGGAACGGTTCCTCGGGAAGCGGAAGATCGGCACGACCGGGCGCGGTATCGGACCGACGTACGCCGACAAGATCAACCGAACCGGAATCCGGGTCCAGGACCTGTACGACGAGTCGATCCTGGCGCAGAAGGTCGACGCGGCGCTGGAGTCGAAGAACCAGCTCCTGGCGAAGGTCTTCAACCGGCGCGCCATAGAGGCCGACAAGATCGTAGAGGAACTGCTCACTTACGCGGACCGCCTGAAGCCGTACGTAGCCGACACGACCCTGATCCTGAACAACGCGATCGACGAGGGCAAGGTCGTCCTCTTCGAGGGCGGCCAGGGCACGCTGCTCGACGTCGACCACGGCACGTACCCCTTCGTCACCTCGTCCAACCCGACGGCGGGCGGCGCCTGCACCGGCTCCGGTGTCGGCCCGACGAAGATCAACCGCGTCATCGGCATCCTCAAGGCGTACACGACGCGGGTGGGCGCGGGCCCCTTCCCCACGGAGCTCTTCGACGAGGACGGCGAGGCGCTGCGCACCATCGGCGGCGAGCGCGGCGTCACGACGGGCCGGGACCGCCGCTGCGGCTGGTTCGACGCGGTGATCGCCCGGTACGCGACCCGGGTCAACGGCCTGACGGACTTCTTCCTCACCAAGCTGGATGTCCTGACGGGCTGGGAGCGGATCCCGGTGTGCGTGGCGTACGAGATCGACGGCAAGCGCGTCGAGGAACTCCCGTACAGCCAGACCGACTTCCACCACGCGAAGCCGATCTACGAGTACCTCCCCGGCTGGTCGGAGGACATCACGAAGGCCCAGACCTTCACCGACCTCCCGAAGAACGCGCAGGCGTACGTGAAGACCCTGGAGGAGCTGTCGGGCGCCCCGATCTCCGCGATCGGCGTGGGCCCGGGCCGCACGGAGACGATCGAGATCAACTCCTTCCTGTAGCCCGCCAGCCCGCACCCAGGCGGCACGGCACCGCTTTGCCCGCCCACTCCATCCCGCTCCACCCCGCCCCGCCCCGGCCGACCCCGGCCCGGCAGCCGGACTACGGCCGCCGGGGCGGGGCGGTTCATTGGGGGCTGAGCGATTTCGTGGTGCTCGGCGCCGCGCTGGGAGGCGGGTTCGGGCTGCTGGAGTCCGTACTCCGATTCGGCGTGTCCTGCTCGCCGCGGAACGGGCCGACGGTGACAGCGTGGCCGCTTGTCCCGTGCGTGCTGAAGCTTCCCGCGTTGCTGCTCCTCGGCGTCGGTTCGTTCACCACTCTGCTGCCGGGCTTCAGGACCGCTCGGTGAACTGTTGGCGGTCCACCGCTTCAGAATATGGCGCGGCAAGAGAATCTTGCCGCCCAGATCTATCGGAATCTTTCGGCTCTGGGGACGTACTCGCTGGCCTTCGTATTCGACCTTCAGAGGCTTCTGGACTCCTCGTCCCGCCGGGGAAGCTGAGCGGAAGATTTCAGGTCCAGTGAGACGGTCGTGACGCTGTGGGGGTTGCGGTGCGACCGCGCGGACCCTCGTCGTCGGTCGGCTCCGTCGCCAGCAGCCAGGCGAGGGCCGCGTACGCGGCGAGCGCGGAGGCGACGACGAGGACGGTGCGTACGGCGCGGGTCACGTCACCGGGGCGCATGTGCCCGCCCTCGCCGGACAGGGCGTGCTATCCGGTCCGGCTTGCGGCGGCGCCGTAACCACCGGGGCTTTCTGTGGCGGCGTCTGCCGGTGCGGGGCGGCGGGGGTGGCGGGTGGTGGGCGGGGGCGCATACGGGGAGCACCGTGAGCGTGTACCGCTCGGCGCGGTCGGCCACGCTGAGGGTGACCGCCTCACCGGCGAGGAGCCGATTCCGCGCCTTCTGCTGCGTGTGGATATCGGCGCACCAGGAACGGAGTTCCGCCGGGGCGTCGTCGGAGCCGGAGGGGCACCCGTCGGGTCGGAACGCCTCGGGGACGAGCACGTCGGGTCCGAACGCCTCGGGTCCGAACGCCTCGGGTCCGAACACGTCGGGTCCGAACGCCTCGGGGACGAGCGCCCCCGGAGGCGCCCACGGGGACGACGGGTCGGGGTCGAGCCCGTCGGCGATACGCCGGGCCTGGCACCGCAGGAACGCGAGGGCCAGATCCGGCGAGATCGTCTGGCGCGCGCCGAGGAGAACACGTACCCGGGTGCCGCGTACGGGCCCCTCGCCGATCACCGTCACGTTGTACACGCGCCTGTTCACCGCCGCCCCCCGCCGCCCCGCTTGGCCTGGCGGTGCAGTTGAGCGAGGGCACGGAGCTGGGTCCGCTCCCGCTCGGTCGCCGGCCGCACCGAGAACCGGGGCGCTTCCCAGGTGTGGCCCGAGGGGCGGACCAGGAGGACCATCACCCCCGCGAAGGACCGGATGAAGCCGGGCATGTCCGTCCTGCGGTCGAACACGGCCATCCCGACCCGGAGTTCTTGCCCGGGGACGGGGATGGGGACGGGGACGGGGCCGGGGCCAGGGACAGGGACAGGGACGGGGGCGGTCCTGGGGCCCGGTCCGGTGCCGATGCCGGGGACGGGGTTCGGTCCGGGGCCGGTGCTGGTGCCGGGGTTTGGTCCGGTGCCGGGTCCGATGCTGGCGCCGGGCGGGTTCACCGGCAGAGGCCGCGCGGGGAAGCGGCGTTCGCCACGCCCGCCGCGTGCGCCCCGCGCGCCGGGCGTCATACAGCCTCTCCCGCGCTGCGGTGCGGGTGCGCCGCGATCTGCCGAGCGCACTCCGCCGCAGTGACCGCACCGATCCCCCGGGAGGCGTTGTCCCGGCGCCTCTCCCACCAGGCGCACAGGTCGCACCCGGGGCTGGGGCTGGGAACGGTCGCTTCCGGTCCGGCGGTCGCTGTCGCCGGGGGCGACATCGGGGGCATGTCCATGCGCCTACTCCTTTGGGTCTCGCCCTCGTTGCGGGGAGCTCAACAACCGTGACCCGCAGTCATGAAAGACGCAATAGAATCTGGGCTGAACCACCCATCGCGCGAAAAATGGCACATGCCGAGACCAACGCATCGACGGTGCGACAGACGGTTGCCGTGTCACCCCGCGCACATCACCATGAGAGACAGGCAGTTACGCCGGGAAGGCAGGCGCATGGCGCAACAGCACAGGCCGACAGCACGTCGCATCGCACTCGGCCATGAACTACGCGAACTGCGCAAGCAGGCAGGGCTCAGCCTCCTGGAGGCCGCGCACGGACTGTCGTTCAGCGACACGAAGCTGCAACGGGTTGAGACCGGCCTCCAGGACCTGCGCAGCGCCGGGGACTTGCGCAAGCTCCTGTCCCGGTACGGCGTCACCGACGAGGACGAAGTCGAACGGCTGGTGGCGACTCAGCGGGATGCCGCCAGTCAGGAGTGGTGGACGCCTGACGCCACAAGCTTGAAGCCGGGGATGCCCCGGTTCCTCGGCATCGAGGCAGCGGCTCAGGAAATCCGGGCTTACAACCCGACTCTCATCCTGGGGCTGTTGCAGACCGAGGCGTATGCCCGTACGCGGCACGACAGCGCCAAATCCATTGACGAGACGACGACCGAGTTCGTGGATCAGAGCGTACGGGTGAGGATGAAGCGGAAGGAGGCCCTGACCCGAGATGATGCCTCCCTCAGGCTCTGGGCCATCCTCTACGAGCCGTCCCTCCGGCACATCGTCGGCAACGCAGACCTGATGCGCGAGCAGTACGACGAGATCGCCGAACTGGCGGCGCTGGACAATGTGACCGTGCAGGTACTGCCCCAGGCGATGCGCGGGTATCTGTTCGCGCACAACTTCAGCATCATGATCCTGGGGGGTGCCATGCCGACAACGATCCAGGTGGATACCGCGTTCGGCACCTCGTCGATCAGCGACAAGCACCGGGAAGTCGGGCGTTTCTCCCGGCAGTTCGAGGCGCTGTCGAGGTCGGCTCTGCCTCCCGAGGACACACCGAAGATCATGTCCCAACTATCACGAGAGATCACGGAATGACCACCAACGCCCGTACTCTGACGTCCCAAGTCCTCACCGATGCCGATTGGTTCAAGTCCTCCTACAGCGATAACGGCACCAACTGCGTTGAGATCGCCGACAACTTCCCCGGAATCGTCCCGGTCCGGGACAGCAAGAACCCGCACGGCCCCGCACTCGTTTTCCCGGCGGACAACTGGGCTTCCTTCGTCTCCTCCGTCAAGGGAGAGGCCTCAGAATGAGGACCCTGCCCACCGCAGTGACGGCACCGGACCTGGCTGGCGCCAACTGGTTCACGTCCTCGTACAGCCACAACGGGGGCGAGTGCGTGGAGGCGGCTATCAATCTTCCCGGCGCTGTGCCGATCCGGGACACCAAGAATGTCGACGGTCCCGTGCTCATGTTCCTACCGGCGGCGTGGACATCGTTTGTGCACGGAGTCCGGCAGGGCGACTTCCGTACCGTCTGACCAGCGGTACGCGCCCCGTCACTCCTCCTCCATAAGGGCAGGGGTGACGGGGCGCGCCTCCTGCGGAGAACGGCCACCCGACGCGCTGCGTCACGCGACCAGTCGGGCCTGGTCAGGTCGATCGGGCGCGTAGTGGCACCAACTACCGAGAGGGGTTCGCGTAATGAACGCTCACCTTGCCAGGGCCATGGCCCGAGACCTGGCTGGCGCCGACTGGTTCACGTCTTCGTACAGCAACAACGGGGGCGACTGTGTCGAGGTCGCCGCCAACCTTGTCGTCCCGCAGGGCGTGGTGCCGGTCCGGGACAGTAAGGCGCCCCAGGGGCCGGCGTTGGCCTTCGGGGTCGGTGCGTTCGCCGCGTTCGTCGGAGCTGTCCGGGAGAGCCGGTTCGACGCCTAGCGAGAGCCGGAAGCGCCCCGTCGCTCCCTCCCCCCCGGAGGCCGGAGTGGCGGGGCGTGCACATGTACGCGGCCTGCCGCCACCCCGGCGCCTGCCTGTGCGAGGTGGTGGACCACTGGGTTCCGATCAGGGGGAACGGTGAGCACGTACCACTACGTCCACTACGTCTTCGTCCGGTGCTGGCACTCTGTTGGGAGGGTGGTCGCGGATATCTCCGCCGCATGCGGGGCGCAGGGCTCCCTGCGTGCGCGGTAGGGGGGCTGAGTATGGGGGGCGACGGGTTCGCGTACTGGTACCAGGGGGTGTGGGATCCGGTACGGATGGATTTCCTGGTCCGGGATCTCGACGCGGCGGGGGTGTGGCTCCGTAATCCGTCCACGGGGCTGATCTCGTCCATCACCAACGGTCCTGACTCCTGGGGGGAGCAGGTGACGGTTTCGCGGGATGAACTGATCGAGGTTGCCGGTCTGAGGGCCACCGGCGAGGTCAACTTTCAGTTCTGGTTGGACGGGGACACCGATGTCTTCACCCGCGTTCGTCGTCTGCCTGGCGGTGGGGCGGTGATCGAATTCGGGCTGGACGGGATGGTGGAGGCGGAGCGGGAACATGTGATTCGGGCGGTGGACGCGGCGATGCGGAGGTTCCCAGGGGAGTGCCTGGGGCTCGTTGTCGACCGGACCGGGGCGACGGAAGAGGAGGATTGGGACAGGATCGTCCTCGACCCGTCCACCCGCTTCGAGGCGCGGCCGCGTGTACGGGTTTGGCGCCGGGAGGCCGGATCAGGGGCGGGGTGAGCACGTACCACTACGTCCAGTACGTTCACTACGTCCACCACGTCCACTACATCCACGACGTCTTCGTCCGGTGCGGGCGTCCCCCGTCGGAGGGTGGGCGCGGATATCTCTGCTGAGTCTGGGAGGGGCGATTATGGGCGGCAGTTCACCGAGGGCTCTTATCTTCCTCGCTGATGAGGAGGGGAACAGTGTCACGGTCAATGTCCTGAGACGTAACCCCGGATGGGCGGCCGGGCTCGACGCCGAGATCGTTGTCGGGACGCCCTTCGTGTCCGGCCGTGTCCACCTGGCTCTGTACGTTGCGAAGCTGGAGCGCTGGGCCGAGGCGCTGGAACGGCTGGAGGCCGGTGAGGACGTGACGTGGATGCAGATGGACAGAGGCCCGTCCCTCGCCATCCAGCTCACCGGCGAGCGCGACTGCCCGGAGGTGGTCGTGGAGGACGAGTCCGGATCCATGGTCACCGTGCGGGTCCCGCTCGTCCCGCCGGACGACTGGATCGCCGATCACCGTCGGCGCCTGCGCGAGGTGATGGACCACTGGGGTCTGGTGCCGGCGGAACAGTGAGCACGTATCGCTCCGGCGTCGTCGTCGTCCGGGACGAACCTCTCGGGGAGGGGGGATGTTCCGGAACGCGGTCTGCTGCTACGTGCCGCTACATGCCGCTGCGTCCCGTTACATGCCGCTGAGGGCGATCATCAGGGCCGCGCGCGGGGTGAGGTCGCGCCGTACGAGGGGATGGGTCACCGCGCCGGTGACGACGGCTGTGAGCGCGGTGATGGCGTAGAACGTGGGCAAGGTGGCTATTCCGTTCCCTGAGGCCGGTTGGCGGAGGCCGGTTTCGCGGAGGCCGGTTGGCGGGTGGTAGGCGTGTACGGGGCCTGTCTGCACCACGGCGCAATTGATGGCGGTGAGGCAAGGCGGGGCGCCGCCATCACTCCGATGGGTGAACTCCGCTTGCGGTGGCGGGGGATTCGGGCTAGGTGGCTGAACGGTTCTGCTCAGGTGAATACCCGCAGGTCAGGTGCGGTTTTGTGGGGTGTTCGGGCCGATTAGAACACGGGCCTGCGGCGGTGAAATCGGCATTTGCGTTCATCACAGTGCGTGGCGTTACTGTCGCGGCAAGTCTTCGGGGTCGTGACCGGCCCGGAGCGATGAGACGGCAGGAACACACGAATAGCCCCCGCGGTGATTGGCACTCACCCGGGGGCTCGACACCAGGAGTTGAGAGCTCCCGATGCGCATTTACCGTACAACGCCGACGCGTTCCTTCTCCACGTTCGCCAACGCGCTGCTGCGCGATCGCAGCATTTCGTGGTGCGCGGCAGGCGTACTGATGTACTTACTCAGCCTTCCGCCCGGCGCCCGCGCGTCGATCAGGTCGCTCGCCGATCAGCGGAAGGAAGGGCGTACGCGGATCTCCGAAGCTCTGCGTGAGCTGGAGGAATCCCGTTATCTGCGCCGCTCGGTGGTGAAGGACCGGGAATCGGGGCAACTCTCCACGGTGTACGAGGTGTTCGACCACCCTTACCCGATCGGGGGAATCGGGGCGGTCGGGGGTGACGCTGCCGATGGCGGTGAGAATGGCCGAAATCCGGCCCCCGGTGACGCGGAATCCGGGGCTTCGGGACCGCTCCCTTCGGGAGAAATGACTGGGGTGCAAGAACCCCCCTCCCTGTCCCCGGCTGCGGCTGCGGCTGCGGCTGCGGCTGCGGCTCCGGCTGCGGGGTCGGGGGCGGGGTCGGAGCCGGGGCCCGAGGGGCGCGTACGGCCGGAACGGCGGGAGTCGCCGGTACGGCGGGAGTCGCCGGTACGGCGGGGGTCGCCGGTACGGCGGGAGTCGCCGGTACGGCGGGAGCGGGCGGAGCGGCGGGAGCGGGGGCCGCGTGCGGGGCGCTCGCCCCGGCCGGACGCACCCTCCGCCAAGGTGTCCGTCCCGGAGAAGCTGCGGTCGGCCACCGAGTTGCTGCTCTCCCTGGGGCGCCGGGAGCCCCGGCTCGTCCTCGGGGCCGTCGAGGCCGTACGGCTGGCGCCGCTGGTGGAGGAGTGGCGGGGGTGCGGTGCGAGTGACGCGCAGGTGACGCAGGCGCTGACGGCGGGGCTTCCGACGCCCGTGCTCTCGCCGCCGGGCCTGATCGCGGACCGCCTCCGCCGCAAGATGCCGGCCCCGCCGCCGCCACCCGTCCCCGGGGCGCGGCCCCCCGTCCGGGACGCCCGGGAGTGCCCGGAGTGCCGCGCGCCCCTGCCCCCGTCGGGCACCTGCCGGGCCTGCGCCCCGCCGCCCCGGAACGCGGCGGCCCGAGGCTTCGCGGACGCCGCGAAGCGAGGCGGCGCCCTGGCCCGCGCGGCCCTGGCCCCGCCACCCCGGGCCGCGGCCCTCGCCTGAGGGGCCCCGCCCCGGTTAAAGCTCCCGGCTCCGAAGGGGGCCGGGCCGTCCAGAGGAATTCACCGAAGAAAGGCATGACGTGACCATCCAGTTGGAACGCCCACCCGCCCTGGTATACCGCAGGTATACTGCGGTAATGGCTGACACCACCGTGAAGGTAGACCCCGCTGTCCGTGACCGCCTGATGATTCTCGCCCGCGAGCGTGGCATGACCATGCGCGACCTGCTCGCGGAGCTGGCCGAGGCCACGCCCACGAAGGAAGAACTGCGGAGGCGGTACGAGGAGACCAAGGCGTACTGCGAGACGCACTTCGGCGTGACACTCACGGACGAGGACCACGACAGGGCCGAGAAGGTCTGGCGGGAGCTGGAGGCCGGGCGCCTCGTGGACAGCCTGTGAGCAGTTCCGTCGCTGTCGTCTACGACGAGACGGCGCTCATCGAGCTCGGTTCGGGCAATCAGCTCGCCTCGCAGTTCATCGCCAATACCCATCGCGGCCCGACCCGCCACGTCTACGTGCCGGCGCTCTGCCTCGTAGCCGCCGACGGGAGGCGCAAGGGGCTCGCCGAGCATGTCGGGGCGTTGCCCGCAGCGAACATCGTCGCGCTGGACTTTCCGGCCGTGGCGACGGTGGGGGCGCTGATCCGTGAGGGCGTCGATTGGAGGGTCGGCCACGCCGTCCACTTGTCGCGCCCGACGGTGGAGTGGCCCGACGGCTGCCCGGTGGTGACCGCCTTGCCGGACCTGTACGCGGACATGCCGCTCGTACGGACGATCCGGCTCCCTGAGAGGCGTTGACGCTGGCGAGCGGGGCGGACGGCCCGGTTCGCCGGACCGTCCGCCCGATTCGCTCCGCCGCGCACCGGCCACTCAGGAGGTGCGGGCCCCCGGGAGCCTCAGGAGTCGGTCAGCGACCGTGCGACTGCATTACCTGCCTCCGTATTGGCGATCCAGGCGCGACTGCCCAGCTTGGGTTCCCAGGAAAGGCGCTCAAGGTCATCGAGTACCAGCCGGACAACTTCGCTTGTCTCGCCCCTCCATGGAGCGAATCCATCCGCGGCAAGTTCACCGATCTGGATCAGGTCGTTTTCGAGCAAGAAGTGCAGCAGCTCGGTGAAGAACTCCTTCCAGGAGTGCCCTTTCACCTCTTCTCGTGCCGCCCAGATGAGCTGATCGATGGGGACCCAGTCGTCCAGCCCTTCGATCAGTACGTCAGCGAAAATACGTCTGTCGATCATGGCAAGTGAACCTTCAATGGCTTTCCGCCGCTACCGGGCTGAATGTCTACTGTCGCTCCACCGGAGGCGGATGCCGTTCTCCACTGGATCACGGTTCCATCTTCGAGTCGATAGACCTCGGGGATTTTCGGACCCCTTGCTGGGAGTTGCTCTGCGCCGGCAGTCCAGCGCTCGAAGGCATCGCGCATCGTCTGCTCATCAGGCATCTCCCGAACGTGCCCCTGCTTTCCCTTCGGCAGCTTGTCGAACTCGGACTGCCATACGCCACATAGCCCGTCGTTGTTGTGGACCAGGACCGGAGTGGTTCCCGCCAGCACATAGTAGGTGTGGATGCCGGCGATCGTGAGGTCGTGGGTGGTGCGGCGGTGGGTGTAGTGGGTGGTGAGGGTTACCTCGGCGGTGGTGCCTGCGGGGGTGCGGAGGTGGGTGCCGGGGGTGATGTCGGCCGCGTCCAGCCAGGCGGCCTGGTCCGTCGACCAGAAGGGGTGGGTGTCCGTCGCCGTGATCACGGCGGGGCCCGAGGTGGTGGCGAGGGTCAGGCGGGTGAAGTGTTTGTCGTCGTACGTGGTGATCGTGCGCTCTACCGGGCGGGGCGCCGTCAGGCCCGTTTCCGGGGTTGTCGCGATCACTTTGTCGCCGGCCGCCACCTTTTCTATGGGGATACGGCGGCCGTCGGCCAGCAGGACCGGGGTGCCGGGCAGGAAGCTGTGGGACGGCGGGCAGGAGACCGGCTTCTTCTTGCGGCGGGGGAGTTTTTCCTTCAGGTCCGCGAGTTTGTTCTTCAGGCGGTCGGCCTTCTTCTTGGCCTTCCACATGCCCTTGGCGCCGGAGTAGAGGTCCTTGCCGTGCGCGACTACGTCCTTGCCGAGCTTGGCGGCCTTCTTCCACTTCGACGGGGACAGCCCGTACTTCTTGACGATCTTCGCGGGGATGCCGCCCACGAACTGCATCGCCACATTGAGGGCCGTCTCGCCGCAGGCGTTCAGGTCGCCTTCCCGGAGGCACTTCAGGGCGTCGGTGATGCCGAGTTCGTCAGCGGCGATCTGCCCGAGCGCGGCTGCGGCGTCCGTCAGGACCTTCTTGGCCTTGTCGTACTCCTTGTTCGCGTCGTCCAGCTCGCGCTGGGCCTCCTCGTAGTCCAGCTCCGCCTGGGTCTTGGGGGCGTCGGCCGCGAGTTCGATGTCGGGGGAGGGCGGGCCGCCGGTGCCGGCGCCCGTGCCGGCGCCCGTGCTGGCGCCGGTGCTCGCCCCCGTGCTGGCGCCGGTACTTGTCCCTGTGCTTGCTCCCGTGCTCGCTCCGGTGGTGCCGCCGGTGGTGGGGGTGTCGTCCCCGGTGTCCGAGGCGTCCGAGGTGCCCGTGCCGCAGTCGGCGCCGCCTCCTATCGCGCAGACCTGGGCGGTGATTCTCCGCGTTACGTCCGAGCCGATGCCCGTGGCCAGCAGTCCGCCGATGATCGCGACGACCACCAGCACCAGGCCCAGATACTCCAGGCCCGACTGTCCCCTGTCGCCCTGGGTGGCTCGCGGGTATGTTTCGCTGTTCGCGTTTCTGCTTGTGCGTGGCAACAGCAGCACTGTGCCCCCCTCTTCCCCGTGTTCCCCGTTGAGTGACAACGCCTCGGACGCGCTGTCAGGCGAGCCTGGCCACCTGCGCCGCCGTCACCTCGGGGGCGATCTCCGCGCTCGCCGGGTCGAACGGGTTCATCGCGTAGAAGAGGGCCACCGTGTCCCCGGTCCGTACGAGCGCGTACTTCAGCGGGATCTTCTCGCCGTCGAGCGAGCCGGTCAGTTCGAACGCCAGCGATTCGTCCAGCCCCGCCGGGCCCTCCTCCGCTGTGACCCCCGCGTAGTCGTCCGTCCCGTCAGGCGAGGTCGTCGTGAAGCCGGCGCCGCAGGCGGACACCGCCTTGCCGAGACCGGCCAGGGCCTGGGCGGCCTTGCCGGGCGCGTAGGCGGAGAGGCCGACCAGTACGCCGGACGCCGTCATGTCCTCCGGCTCCGACGCGGCGACCAACTGCCGGTAGACGGTGTCCTCGGGGGAGCCCGCGGCGGCCGTTCCCACCAGGTCGGCAATGGGCTGGCAGGCCGCCTTCGACGCCTTGACGGCACCGGACGCCCGTACCTCGCTCGCCGCCGCCTCCGTCACTTCGAAGCCCTTGACCTCGGTGACGATCAGATCCTTCAGGTCTGCCCCCGGGGCTGCCTTGCCGGGGGCCGGTGACGCGTTCTGGGCGGGGGGCTCCGTGGAGGGAGTGGTGGTGGCGGTCGCGGCGGCGGGGGCTTTGCTGTCGGAATCCTTTTCGGCTCCGCAGGCCGCCGTCGTACTCAGGGCCAGTACGGCCGAAATGGCCATTATTGCTTGTCTTGTTCGGGTGGATGTGGGGGACATGGGTGAGGGCCCTTCTTGTGTCGGTGGCCGTATGTTTGCTGCTGCAACGTGTACGTGTTGGCAGTATAGGCAGTGTGGTGACCGGCGCGTGGGCCCAGGGGCCCAATCCCGGGCCCAGGGGGGGCTTCGTTGGGGGGCGGGCGTTGCGGAGGGGTTTCGTTGAGGGGAGGCGATGTCCGCGGCGGAGCTGGACCAGACCAGCTCGGCGGCCCGGTCCCGGGCGCCGCTGTCCTCGGTGAAGAAGCGCACCCGGAGCGCCGTCTCGCCGCAGACCACATGCGCTGCCGTGAGCACCAGGTCCCCGGCCAGGGTCGGCTGTAGCGTCAGGGAGATGCGCTGGGTCGAGGTGGCGCTCACCGCGGCGTCCGCCCCCGACTCCACGACCCAGAACCGTACTTTCGCCCCCGCCTGCGCGGATCGCTCCAGCGCGACCGACAGCTCCAACGAGCCGCTATCTGTTCTCCGGCACCCTGCCGGGCCGGTCAGTTCGCCTTTGTGTAGGTCAGGAACTCGCCCGTTGTCGTTACGCGTTGGAGGGTGCCGCCGGGGAGGAGGGTCAACTCGGTGGCGGAGCCCGGGGTGCAGGCGGTCGAGGGCTCGCCGGTGGTGACCGTCGAGGGTCCGATCTTCAGGGGGCCGTCGGCGGTGGGGGCGGTGGCCAGGGGGGCCTCGAAGACGCAGTGGTACTCGCCGTTCGCGCCGTCCGCCGTCAGCGTCAGTACGGTGTCACCCGGGTCGCCCTGACGGATGACCAGAGTCCTCGGGCTGAGGCCCGTCGCGGTGTTGACGCCGCTCTTCCAGGTGCCCAGGTACTTCGCCGGGATCTTGTCGGCCTTGCCCTCCGCACCGTCGGTGCCGTCCGGTTCCGGGGATGTCGAAGGGCCGGGGGAGGAGTCCGTGCCCGGGACGGCCGAGTCGCTGGAGGACGCGGACGGCTTGGCGTCGTCCGCCCTGTTCTTCTCCTGCGCCGTGTCGCCGCCCATCACCGCGTACACGGTGACGCCCGCTGCGATCGCCACGGCCACCGCCACGGCGATCAGCGCCGCCGTTCCCCGGCCGCCGCGGCCTGTCGGCTGCGCCGGCTGCTGCGCGGACGCGGAGGTGGGCGCGCCGTAGGAGGGGTGGGACGGGTAGGAGGGGTGCGAAGGGTAGGAGGGGGCGGGGGTGTGCGGGGGAGCGGGGGTGTACGGGGTAGTGGAGCCGTAGGGGTGGGGCGTGGGCGCGGGGTGCGGGTAGCCGTAGCCCGGCTGGGGGTACGGGGCCGGGGCTGGGGTCGGGGCTGGGGTTGGGGCTGGGTTCGGGTAGGCGTACGGGGTGCTGGCGCCGGAGGGTGGGGTGGCCGGTCCCGGCCGCTGTGCCGCCGGCGGGGGCGGGGTGCCTTCCGGGGAGCCCGCCGGGGTGCCCTCCGGGGCGACTGATGCGGAGGCGGCTGACGCGGCTTCGGGGCTCGCGCCCGTCTCGGGGGCCGCGCCCGTCCCCGTGCCGGGTACCTGTCCCGCGCCCGTCCCCGTCCCCGCGCCGGATACCGGCTCCGGCTCCGGGCCCGGCCCCGGGTCCGTCTCGCGGCGTACCACGCCCGTCGGGTCCTCATGGTCCAGGAGGCGTACCGCGTGCTGCCCCAACTGGGCCAGCAGCGCGCTCGGGAGCCACGGCTCGCCCCCCGCGCCCCAGGCCGCGCCCGCCCCCGCCCCCGTACCGGAACCGGAACCGGAGTCCGCGCCCGTACCGGAGCCGAGGGCCGCACCCGCGCCCGCACCCGCGCCCGCGCCTGCCCCGGGGCCTGCCCCGTCTCCCGTTCCGCCCACCCTGGCCAGGATGTCCCGGGTCGTCGGGCGGTCCGCCGGGTCCTTGCGGAGGCAGTCGCGTACCAGGTCGGTGAGGCCCTTCGGCAGGGCCGACAGGTCCGGTTCCTCCTGCGCGATACGGAACATCAGCGCATGGACCCCGGAGCCCGCGCCCCCGAACGGCAGTTCCCCCGTCGCCGCGTACGCCAGCACCGACCCCAGGCAGAAGATGTCGCACGCCGCCGTCACCCGGTCCCCGCGTACCTGCTCCGGCGCCATGAAGCCCGGCGAGCCCACCAGCGCGCCCGTCCGGGTCAGCCCGTCGTTCGCGACCGTCTCCAGGGCGCGCGCTATCCCGAAGTCGATGACGCGCGGGCCCTCGATCGTCACCAGCACGTTGGACGGCTTGAGGTCGCGGTGGATCAGGCCCGCCGCGTGGATGTCCTGGAGCGCGTGGGCGAGCCCGCCCGCGAGAAGCCGTACGGAACGCTCCGGCAGCGGACCGTACCGCCCCGCCACCACGGCGTGCAGCGACGGGCCCGCCACATACCCCGTGGCCAGCCACGGAACCTCCGCCTCCGTATCGGCGTCGAGCACCGGCGCCGTCCAGGTGCCGCCCACCCGCCGGGCCGCCGCCACCTCCTGGCGGAACCGGGCCCGGAACTGCTCCTGCTCGGCCAGCTCCCGCCGTACCAGCTTGACCGCGACCGTACGGCCCCGGTCGGAGCGCGCCAGATAGACCTGGCCCATCCCGCCCGCGCCCAGCCGGGCCAGCAGCCGGTACGCACCGATGTGCGCGGGGTCTCCCGCTACCAGTTTCTCCATGGCCGCGCGGCCCTCCCCACACCCGTACTCATGCCCATGACTGTGCCCCTGCCCGGCCCCATGTCCGTGCCCATGTCCGTGCCCTCAGGGCTCTTGCCGCCGCCGCGACGCGTCTCGCGACCCGTGCCGCCGCCCGATACTCTCGCATCGGCCTGTCGTCCCGCCGCCGGGTGCCCCGGATATCCCCGGGGGAGCGGGCTGCCGACGGCCACCGCCTCGGCCCACGGGCCTCTCGGCCGACAGGCTCTCCCCCCTCTTCCTTACGCTGGCCCCATGACCCTCACCTCACCCGCCGCCCCCGACCCCCTGACCGGCCCCGCCGTCCCCGACCCCGAGACCGGCGCCGCCGTCAAGGCCGCCGACCGGGCGCACGTCTTCCACTCCTGGTCCGCCCAGGAGGTCATCGACCCGCTCGCCGTCGCCGGCGCCGAAGGCCCGTACTTCTGGGACTACGACGGCAACCGCTACCTCGACTTCGCCAGCAGCCTCGTCTTCACCAACATCGGCTACCAGCACCCCACCGTCGTCGCCGCCATCCAGGCCCAGGCCGGCCGCCTCGCCACCTTCGCGCCCGCCTTCGCCGTCGACGTACGGTCGGAGGCCGCGCGTCTGATCGCCGAGCGGACCCCCGGCGACCTCGACAAGATCTTCTTCACCAACGGCGGCGCCGAAGCCGTCGAGAACGCCATCCGGATGGCCCGCCTCCACACCGGCCGCCCCAAGGTGCTCTCCACCTACCGCTCGTACCACGGCGCCACCTCCACCGCGATCAACCTCACCGGCGACCCGCGCCGCTGGGGCTCCGACACCGGTACGGCCGGTGTCGTCCACTTCCACGGCCCCTTCCTCTACCGGTCCGCCTTCTACGCCGCCGACGAGGCCGAGGAGTGCGCCCGCGCCCTCGCGCACCTGGAGCAGACCGTCGCCCTCGAAGGCCCCGCGACGATCGCCGCGGTCATCCTGGAGACCGTCCCCGGCTCCTCCGGTGTCATGCCGCCCCCGGCCGGCTATCTCGCGGGCGTCCGCGAGATCTGCGACCGGCACGGCATCGTCTTCGTCCTGGACGAGGTGATGGCCGGATTCGGGCGTACGGGGAAGTGGTTCGCCGCCGAGCACTACGACGTCGTCCCCGACCTGATGACCTTCGCCAAGGGCGTGAACTCGGGGTATGTGCCGCTCGGCGGCGTCGCCATCTCCCCGGCGATCGCCGCGACCTTCGCCACCCGCCCGTACCCCGGCGGACTCACCTACTCCGGTCACCCGCTGGCCTGCGCCGCCGCCGTCGCCACCATCCAGGTCATGGCGGAGGAGCGGATCGTGGAGCACGCGGCGCACCTCGGCGAGACCGTCCTCGGCCCCGGGCTGCGCGAACTCGCCGCCCGCCACCCCTCGGTGGGCGAGGTGCGCGGCCTGGGCGCCTTCTGGGCGCTCGACCTCGTACGGGACGGGGCGACGCGCGAGCCGCTGGTGCCGTACGCCGCCGCCGGGGCCGCGAACGCCCCGATGGCCGCGTTCGCCGCCGCGTGCAAGAAGGGCGGGCTCTGGCCGTTCGTGAACATGAACCGTACGCATATCGCCCCCGCCTGCAACATCTCCGAGGCGGAGGCGAAGGAGGGGCTCGCGGCGCTGGACGCGGCGCTGACGGTGGCGGACGAGTACGTCGTGTAGTCCGGACGGGAGTCGCTTGGCCCGGACGGGAGTCGCTTGGTCCGGGCGGGGATCGCTTCCGTCCCTCCCGCCTCAAAAGCCTTACGGTCCCTCAGCGGCTTAAGGTGTGGGAGCCGGACGAGGGACGGGACGAGGGACGGAGGGACGGAGAACCATGCCCGCCAGCGGAGCTGTCACCCGCAACACCCTGCGGCAGCAGATCGCGGACGCGCTCCGTGACGAGGTGCTCGCGGGGCGTCTGCTCCCGGGGCAGGAGTTCACGGTCAAGCAGATCGCCGAACAGTACGGGGTCTCGGCGACCCCGGTCCGCGAGGCGCTGGTCGACCTCTCCGCGCAGGACCTGCTCGACTCGGACCAGCACCGGGGGTTCCGCGTCCACCAGTTCTCCGTGGCGGACTTCCGGGGCATGGTCGAGGCGCGGGCCCTGATCGTGGACGCGGTCTTCCGCACGATGGACGACGACGGGACGGCCACCCGTGGCACGGCCGGCGGCGGGGCACCCACCAGCGGGACGGCCGACAGCGGGGCACCCACCAGCGAGGCGGGGGGCCGGCCCCTCGCGGTCGTCGCGCAGGGGGCCGCGCTCGTCTCCGTACGGCGCCGGGCGGAGGCGGCGGCGCGCGCGGCGCGGGCCGGGGATCTGACCATCCTCATCGGCTACGACCTGCGGTTCTGGCGCGAGTTGTGCGCGCTGGTCGCCAACCGGTACGTCGCGGAGTTCCTCGACCGGCTGCGGGTGCAGGAGTGGGTGTTCTCCGTACCGTTTCTGCGCGCCGAGGCGGCGGAGGCCGAGGCCGCGCGGGAGCGCGAGGCACGGTCGCCGGAGTGGCTCTGGAACGGGTACGAGTCCCTGACCGACGCCCTGACCCTGGGCGATGTGGCGGCGGTGCGTACCGTCGTCGCCGACTACGACGCACACTCGCTCAGGTGGGCGGACCGGCTGGAGCGCCTGCGGAAATGACCACGGAAGACCATCCCACCCCCGGTACCGCGCGCGCCGCCGTCGACCTCACCGTCGTCGTCCCCGCGTACAACGAGGAGCACCGCCTCCGCCCCACCCTCGACGCCATCCGCGACCACCTGCGCGCCGCCGGCGCCCGCTGGCAGAGCTGGGAGCTGATCGTCGTGGACGACGGCTCCGGCGACCGTACCGCCGAGGTGGCCGCCGAGGCCGCCGCCGAGGAGCCGCGCATACGGGTCCTCACCGGCGGCGGCAACCACGGCAAGGGGCACGCCCTGCGCCAGGGCGTGCTCGCCTCGGCCGGGCGGCGCGTGCTCCTCACGGACGCCGACCTCGCCACCCCGATCGACGAACTCGACCGGCTCGACAAGCAGCTCACCGCCGACGGCGGCGACGGCGCGGCCATCGGCTCGCGCGCCCACCCCGACGCGCGCATAGAGGTACGGCAGCGGGCGGTCCGCGAGTGGCTGGGGCGGCTCGGCAACCGGCTGATACAGCGCGTCGCGGTCGACGGCATCAGCGACACCCAGTGCGGCTTCAAGCTCTTCGAGGGCGACGCGGCCCGCGCCGCCTTCGCCGCCGCGCGGCTGGACGGCTGGGGCACGGACGTCGAGATACTCCGGTTCTTCCGGCGCTCCGGGTGGCCGGTGACGGAGGTCCCGGTGCGCTGGTCGCACCAGCCGGGGTCGAAGGTACGGCCGCTGGACTACGGGCGGGTGCTGCTGGAGCTGATACGGCTCCGGGCGGCCGGGCGGGGGGAGGCCGCCGGCCCGGCGGGTCCCGGCGGGGAACGTACGCGTACGCCAGGGGTACGGATACGGAGCTGGGCGCGGCGGCGCCGTACCGACCTGGTGGTCGTCTCCCTCTTCCTCCTCGCCTCCGTCTTCCTCTACAAGGGGCTGTGGGCCGACCTCGACCACGCCTATCTCGCCGACGCGGGCTCCGACCAGAACCAGTGGGAGTGGTTCTTCGCGGTCACCGCCGACAACATCACCCACCTGCGCAACCCGCTCTTCACCACCGCCCAGAACTTCCCCGACGGCGTGAACCTGATGGCGAACACCGTCATGCTCGGGCTCTCCGTCCCTCTCATCCCGGTGACGCTCGGACTCGGCGCGACCTACTCGTGGGCGCTGGTGCTCACGCTCGGGCTCGCCGCCACCGCGACCGCCTGGTACTGGCTCTTCGTACGGCGCCTGCTGCCGCGCGAGGCCCCCGCGAACCGCCAGGCTCCCGTGAACCGCTGGGCCGCGGCGGTCGGCGCGGGGCTCGCGGCGTTCGCGCCGCCGATGATGTCGCACGCCAACGCGCACCCGAACTTCCTCGTCCTCTTCATGATCCCGGTGATCATCGACCGGGCGCTCAAGCTCTGCGACCCGCCCCCGGAGGACGGCCGAGGGGTCGTACGGGACGGGGTGCTGCTGGGGCTCTTCACGACGTACCAGATCTTCCTGGGCGAGGAACCGCTGCTCCTCGCCGTCATGGGCACGCTCCTCTTCGCGCTGGCGTACGCCGCCGTACGCCGCGATGTCGCGCGCGCCGTGACCGGGCGGCTGCTGCGCGGGCTCGGGGTGGCGCTCGCGGTCTGTCTGCCGCTGGTGGCGGCCCCGCTGTACTGGCAGTTCTTCGGCCCGCAGAGCTACCACAGCGTGCTGCACGGCGACAACGCGGGCAACAGCCCGCTGGCCTTCCTGGAGTTCTCCGGGCGCGCCCTCCTCGGCGACGAGCGGACCGCCGACGGGCTCGCGCTCAACCGTACGGAACAGAACGCCTTCTACGGCTGGCCGCTGCTCTCCCTCGCCCTGGGGATCGTGGTGTGGCTGTGGCGGCGCGCGGTGGTCAGGGCGCTGGCGTTCACGGCGGTGGCGGCGGCGCTGCTGTCGCTGGGGCCGAAGGTGCGTATCCCCTTCACGGACGTGGTGCTCCCGGGCCCGTGGCGGGCCCTGGCCCACCAGCCGCTCTTCGAGTCGGTCATCGAGTCCCGGGTCGCGATGATCTGCGCACCGGCGCTGGGCGCGCTGCTGGCCCTGGCGGTGGCGGAGCTGGCCGCGCCGGCGAGACGGTCCCGGGGCCGGGGCGACGTCCCGGGCGGGGTCGACCTCTCCGGCGGGGCCGACGCCTTCAGCCGGGCCCTCGCTGACCACCGGGCCGTCACCGCCCTCGGTCTGGCCGCCGTGGCCGCCGCGCTCCTCCCGATCCTGCCGACCCCGCTGCCGGTACGGGACCGGCCCGACGTACCGGAGTTCCTCACCCGGCAGATGTACCGCCCGTACGTCGACGAGGGGGAGTCCGTCGTCCCCGTACCGCTCCCTGACCCGGGCAGCGCCGACGCGCTGCGCTGGCAGTCGGTGGCCGGGTTCGGGTTCTCGCTCCCCGGGGGCTACTTCAACGGGCCCTGGGGCGAGGACCGCCGGGGCATCTACGGGGCGCCGCCCCGCTATACCTCCGCCATGCTGCGTGATGTCCGCTACAGCGGGCAGGTCCCGAAGATCGACGACCGGTGGCGCGCCCAGGCCCGCTTCGACCTGGAGTTCTGGAAGGCGGGCGTGGTGGTGCTGGCGCCCCAGCCCAATGACGCGGCGCTCTACGAGACGCTGGAGAAGCTGTTCCAGCGGCCGGGGAAGCGGATCGGCGGCGTCTGGATCTGGGACGTACCGCCGAAGGGGTGACGGCCCCCGGTTCCTGGGTAGCGATCGATACCGGATGATGGGGAGGCGATGATGATGCGGGGCTGCCGGTACTCCGGAGGCCGCCGGAGCCCTGCGCCCGCCGGGGCCCCGTGCTCGACGGGGGCCCTGCGCCGGACGAGGGTTCCGCACCCGACGGGGGCCCTGCGCCCGGCGGGTGCGCCGCATTACGCTGTCCCGACCATCGCGCGCACCCGTACGAACCCGTTGGAGAGCGAGCCTCCCTTGGCCTGTGACCTGTGGTTGGTCCCCCTCGTCGATGTGCTGTGCCACAGCCCCGACAACCCCTTCGCCGAAGAGATCGCCGTGTACGACAAGGCGCTCGGCGAGGCCGGGCTGCCGTCCGTTCCCGTCTTCGCCTACATGCCGGGCCTCGCGGGCGATGTCGCCCCGGTGGCCGGCTTCGACTACGACGCGCTGCACTTCCTGCGGCGCGTGTACCTGCTCCAGCTCTGCGGCCTCGCGGTGACGCCGGTCGGTGAACTGGGCGGTGACTACGAGCAGTTGCTGGAGATGTTCGAGTCGACGGCTCAGCAGTCGCATCTGGTCTGGCACTACGACCACGCGGGCGCCTATGTCCCCGTGGACTTCGACGCCCCGCTCTCGAACGAGGAACTCCTCGCGGGCGGCGGCCCGTTGGGCTCCAGCCAGGGGCTGCTGCGGGAGCTGGAGATCGTCGCCCCGGCGATCGGTATCGACCCGGCCAACCCCCCGTCCGCCCCGACCCCGCCGGACCGCCCGACCTCCCTGGAGGAACCGGCGGCCTCGATTCCGTACGACGACAGCCCGTTCGCCCGGGAACGCCATGTATGGCGCGGGCTGCACGCGGCGGCGACCCGGAGCCTGGGCCAGGGCTCCATGATCGTCTTCAGCTGACCGGACCGCACCGCCTGCTCTCTCCCTTCAGGGGCCGACGCGACCGCGCGGCCCCTGAAGCGTGTGCGGCCTCTGAAACCTCTTCCGCGCCTCTCCCGGGCATGTGTCGAGTTCTCGCCACCTGGCCGACAGATGTCGCGTCGCCGGGTGGATCTGGGCATCCTCGCCCGTATGGAGAACAAGGACATCAAGAACAAGGGGAACGAGGCCGCCCAGGTCGGGGTGAAGCGGGTGTACGAGGAGTGGGCGCCGGAGGACGGTACGCGCGTCCTGGTGGACCGGCTCTGGCCGCGCGGGCTGAAGAAGGAGGACGTACGGCTCGACGAGTGGGCCAAGTCGGTCACCCCCTCCGCCGAGCTGCGCGAGTGGTACCACGAGCGGATGGACGAACGGTACGAGGAGTTCCGCGCCCGGTACGAGGCGGAGCTGACCGCGCCCGAGCCGGCCCGGGCCCTGGACCGTCTGCGCGAGCTGGCCCGCTCGGGGCGGCCCCTGACGCTCCTCACGGCGGCGAAGAGGCTGGGCCGCACCCACGCCGACCTGCTGGCGGGCCTGGTGGCGGCCCCGTGACCCCGGCCGTGCGGCCAACGCCCCCGGCCGTGCGGCCCGTGACCGCGGCCGTCACGCGTGGCCGGGGCCGGGGTCGCTCACCGGGTCTCCGGGGGGCGCTGCCGGGGCATGTTGGGCCGGGCGCCCGGGGGTAAGGGGAAGCGGCCCAGGTGGGGGGCGGGGCTCTCGCTGCGGGGGGCGCCCATCGGGGTCGACTGCATCACCAGCGGCGCGGGGCCGGAGCGGAATTCGACCATCCAGTCCGCCGTCTCGGCCCGTACCAGCTCCGTCACGTCCTCCGTGAAGCGCCGGAGCACCCCGAGGCACCGCTCCGCCGCCTCGCTCGCCGTGCCCTCCGTCGGGCCCAGCATCTCCCGTACGCACTCCGACGCCCAGTCGAACTGGAGGGTCTGGAGCCGGCGCTGCACCGCCTGCGCCGTGGCCACCGCCCGCATCCACCCCGACGTCAGCCCGAAGTACCGGTCGCACCCCAGGCAGGCCGCCCCCAGCAGCAGCGAGAGATACCCCCACCCGGCCGCCCCGGCCAGCGCCCCGGTCAGGTCGACCAGCGGGAGCGCGGCGCCCGCCGTGACGCCGAGGGCGGTGGCGGCCCGCAGGACGCGGGCGACGCGGCGCTTCCGTACCCGGTCGCAGAGGTACCAGTCGACGGTGCGCAGCGCGGCCGTCTCGACCCAGCGGTACAACTCGTCCAGCCGCTCGGCGGGCTCGCCCCAGTCGCCGAGCGGGAAGGGCCCGCCGACCAGATCGCCGTACGGGGGCCCGCCGTGCCCGCCGGGGGCCCCCGGACCGCCGGGACCGCTGTCGCCGTCACCGAGGGCGTCCTCCGCGCCGGACGGGGCGCCTTCCTCCCGGGCGGGGCCTCCGGGCTGCATCTCCGGCTGGCTCACCGAGCACTCCTCTCCGGCTCTTCTGGTCTGGTCGCTGGTCTGCTGGGGCGCGGGTGGGCGCGTGTGGCACTTATGACACCGAGTGACAGTGAGTGGCGCGTTGATGACGGGGTGATGATGTGTTCGCCATTCCTACCGCCAAATGGAGGGCCGCGGAGCCGGACTCCGGGCGTTTTCCCCCAGGCCGGGGGTGTGATCAGGTAGAGGAGCCGGACGACACTCACTCGAAAGAGTTCGCCCCGGGTTCCCCCCGGGTTCGTTCCGGCGGGGTGGGGCGCGGTGCGCGCGGACCACGTAGGCTCGGCGTGCAGGTACATCGTCGTCGAATGCCAGGAGTGACCCGTGATTCCCGGTGGTGGTCAGCCGAATATGCAGGACCTGCTCCAGCAGGCCCAGAAGATGCAGCAGGACCTCGCCCGCGCGCAGGAGGAGCTGGCGGCGACCCTGGTCGACGGGCAGGCGGGCGGCGGCCTGGTGAAGGCCACCGTCAACGGCTCCGGCGAGCTGCGCGGCCTGGTCATCGACCCGAAGGCGGTGGACCCGGAGGACACCGAGACGCTGGCGGACCTCGTCGTGGCGGCGGTGCACGCGGCCAACGACAACGCGCAGCAGCTCCAGCAGCAGAAGCTGGGCCCGCTCGCGCAGGGCCTGGGCGGCAGCATGCCGGGCCTGCCCTTCTAGGACGTATCTCAGACGTACCCGGTACGAAGGCCCGCCGGCACCAACTACCGTACGTACTCAAGCCCCATGGCCGCGGCAGGAAAGGCAGTCCGTTGTACGAAGGCGTGGTTCAGGACCTCATCGACGAACTGGGCAGGCTGCCCGGCGTCGGTCCCAAGAGCGCGCAGCGGATCGCCTTCCATGTCCTCCAGGCCGAGCCCACCGATGTCCGCCGCCTCGCGCACGCGCTGCTGGAGGTCAAGGACCGGGTGCGGTTCTGCGCGGTGTGCGGCAATGTCGCACAGGAGGAGCGGTGCGGGATCTGCCGGGATGTCCGCAGAGACGTTTCGGTGATCTGTGTGGTGGAGGAGCCGAAGGACGTCGTCGCCATCGAGCGGACCCGTGAGTTCCGCGGGAAGTACCACGTGCTCGGCGGCGCGATCAGCCCCATCGAGGGGGTCGGCCCCGACGACCTGCGGATCCGCGAGCTGCTGGCCCGCCTCGCCGACGGTACGGTCACCGAGCTGATCCTGGCGACCGACCCCAACCTGGAGGGCGAGGCCACGGCCACGTACCTCGCCCGCATGATCAAGCCGATGGGCCTCACGGTCACCCGTCTGGCCAGCGGTCTGCCTGTCGGCGGCGACCTGGAATATGCCGACGAGGTCACGCTCGGGCGTGCCTTCGAGGGGAGACGACTTCTCGATGTCTGACGCAACGCTGCACGCCGTCGACCAGGATCCGGACGACTTCGCGGTCCAGATCGCCGACCAGATCGAGAGCTTCATCGTCGCCGTCACGGAAGTGGCGAAGGGCGACGAGCCGGACAGCGCCGTACCCTTCCTCCTCCTGGAGTTCTCGCAGCTCATGCTGGCCGGCGGCCGGCTGGGCGCGCACGAGGACATCCTCCCCGAGGAACGGTACGAGCCGGACCTGGGCCCGGAGCCGGACGTGGACGACCTGCGCGAGCGCTTCGCGGTGATCCTGGAGCCGATCGACGTCTACTCGGAGGTCTTCGACCCGTACGAGCCGCGCAAGGCGCCGGTGCCGTCCCGTATCTCGGACGACATCGCCGGGGTCGTCACCGACCTCCGCCACGGCCTGGCCCACTACCGCGCGGGCCGGACCACCGAGGCGCTGTGGTGGTGGCAGTTCTCGTACTTCTCCAACTGGGGCTCCACCGCCTCCGCCACCCTCCGCGCCCTCCACTCCCTGGTCGCCCACGTCCGCCTGGACCAGCCCCTCCCGGCCCTCGACGGCCTCGACACCGACCAGGCCCTGACGGAATCCCAGGACGACGCCCTCGCCGAGGAGGCGGGCCGCGTCATGGCCGAGGAGATCGCGGGCCCGCTGGGGCTCCGTACGGCGCGCTGACACCGGAGACGCGTACGGACGCCGCACAGCGCGGTGCCGGGGCGCGGTGCCGGGGGCGCGTGACGTGGGACACGTTGTCGCGTGGGCGGGGGCAGCGCGGGCATGCTTCCTCACCGAGTGGCCCTGGGGGTTTCGATGGTGTCTCCCCGCGTCGGGCCGGTGATCAGGGAGCGAGCGGGACGTCTCGCGATGTGATATAGCCGGTTCGTCCCGTGGCCGCTCGTTAGACTGAGCCGACAGCAACGGTGCGCCGCGACGTGCGGTGCCGTAGCGATGGACTGAGCGAGGAGCGCACGTGGGCCTTGTCGTGCAGAAGTACGGAGGCTCCTCCGTAGCCGATGCCGAGGGCATCAAGCGGGTCGCCAAGAGGATCGTCGACGCCAAGAAGAACGGCCACCAGGTGGTCGTCGTGGTGTCGGCGATGGGCGACACGACGGACGAGCTGATCGATCTCGCCGGGCAGGTTTCCCCGATCCCTGCCGGGCGTGAGTTCGACATGCTGCTGACCGCCGGAGAGCGGATCTCCATGGCCCTGCTGGCGATGGCGATCAAAAACCTGGGTCACGAGGCCCAGTCGTTCACCGGCAGCCAGGCCGGTGTGATCACCGACTCGGTACACAACAAAGCGCGCATCATCGATGTCACGCCGGGGCGCATCCGGACCGCCGTCGACGAGGGCAACATCGCCATCGTCGCCGGGTTCCAGGGGGTGTCCCAGGACAAGAAGGACATCACGACCCTGGGGCGCGGCGGCTCGGACACCACGGCCGTCGCGCTCGCCGCGGCGCTCGACGCCGAGGTCTGCGAGATCTACACCGACGTGGACGGCGTCTTCACCGCCGACCCCCGGGTCGTCTCGAAGGCCCGGAAGATCGACTGGATCTCCTTCGGGGACATGCTGGAGCTGGCCAGTTCCGGCTCCAAGGTGCTGCTGCACCGCTGCGTCGAATACGCGCGCCGATACAACATCCCGATCCATGTCCGCTCCTCCTTCTCGGGGCTTGAGGGCACATGGGTCAGCAACGAACCGCAAGGGGACCGCAAGGTGGAGCAGGCCATCATCTCCGGTGTCGCCCATGACACCTCCGAGGCGAAGATCACGGTCGTCGGCGTCCCCGACAAGCCGGGCGAGGCCGCGACGATCTTCCGTACCATCGCGGACAACGAGATCAACCTCGACATGGTGGTGCAGAACGTCTCCGCCGCGTCGACCGGGCTGACCGACATCTCGTTCACGCTGCCGAAGACCGAGGGCCGCAAGGCCATGGACGCGCTGGAGCGGGCGAAGGACACGATCGGCTTCGACTCGCTGCGCTACGACGACCAGATCGGCAAGGTCTCGCTCGTCGGCGCCGGCATGAAGACCAACCCGGGCGTCACGGCCGGGTTCTTCGAGGCCCTCTCCAACGTGGGCGTCAACATCGAGCTGATCTCGACATCCGAGATCCGTATCTCGGTGGTCATGCGGGAGGAGTCGGTCGTGGACGCCGTACGCGCCGTGCACACCGCGTTCGGCCTCGACAGCGACTCCGACGAGGCCGTGGTGTACGGGGGCACCGGGCGGTGACGGCGCGCCGGACGGTGGTTTCCGTCCGGGCTCGTACGGTACGGGGCCGAGCCGCTCGGGTCCGTACCGTACGGACCGCCGCCGACCCGGCCCGTACCGTACGGACCGCCGCCGGGGCGGCACTCTGTGCCGTGTCCCGGGCCGGGGTGCGGGGTGTGCTGCCGTGAACGGGCGGCGGCCGACGCTCGCTGTGGTGGGGGCGACCGGGGCCGTCGGGGCCGTCATGCTCCAGATCCTGTCGCAGCACGCCGACGTCTGGGGCGACATCAGGCTGTTCGCCTCGGACCGTACCCAGGGCCGCAAGCTCTCCGTACGGGGTGAGCCGACCGAGGTCGGGGCGGTCACGGAGGACGCCTTCGACGGGGTCGACGTCGCCGTGTTCCTCGTACCGGACGACGTGTCCGCCCGCTGGGCGCCCATCGCCACGGCACGGGGTGCCGTTGTGGTCGACGCCTCCGCCGCCTTCCGGCTCGACCCTGATGTCCCGCTGGTCGTCCCCGAGGTGAACCCCCACGGCGTCCGGGGCGTCCGGGCCCGGCCGCGCCCCCTGCTCGCCGCGCCCGGCTGCGCCACCCTCACGATGATCGTCGCGGTGGGCGCCCTGCACGCCGCCTTCGGCCTGCGCGAACTGGTCGTCTCCGCGTACCAGGCCGCCAGCGCCACGGGCCGGGGCGGCATCGAGACCCTGCGCGACCAGCTCTCCCTGGTCGCGGATACGGAGCTGGGCACGCACCCGGGCGATGTACGGCGGGCGGTCGGCGACGCCACCGGGCCCTTCCCGGCGCCGCTCGCCCTCAATGTCGTCCCGTGGAGCGGCGCGCCGGCCGCCGGGGCGGACGGGGCGGACGGCTGGTCGGCGGAGGAGGCCGCGCTCCGCGACGAGACCCGCAAGATCCTCGGCCTGCCCGCGCTGCCGGTCGCCGCCACCTGTGTCCGCGTACCGGTGATCACGGGGCACTCCCTCTCCGTCCACGCGCGCTTCGAGCAGGAGATCACCGTCGAGCGGGCGCACGAGATCCTGGCGACCTCGCCGGGCGTGGTGCTCTTCGACGACCCGGCTGCGGGCGACTTCCCGACCCCCGCCGATGTGGTGGGGACCGACCCGACGTGGGTGGGGCGCGTACGGCGCTCCCTGGACGACCCCCGGGCGCTGGAACTCTTCGTCTGCGGCGACAACCTGCGCAAGGGCGCCGCGCTGAACGTCGCGCAGATCGCCGAGGCGGTCGCCGCCGACCTGACCGCGCGGACCTGACCGGGCGGACCTGACCGCACGGGCCCGACCGCACGGACCCGGCCAGGGCGGCCCGACCGCGCGGTGATCGGCGTAAATCAGTGGTTCACGAGCGCTCAAACCTTTGTAGGATTTGTGAAGCCCCGCAGGTAGGCTGACCGGCAACACCCCCTTGAACTGGGGTGTTGTCATGTCCGACGATGTTCGTCCCACCTTTCCGCGATCTTGTGCGCGAACGGCGCGCCAGGACCGCAACCGCCGAATGGCTGGGAAGCGTCTCTGTGGTCACCCCTGTGTGGCGCCATGGAATTGGGGCATAGGGGGGGATCAAGTGCGCATGGGGGCATTCAGTGCGGGCTCGAATCGGCTGGCGTGTGCGTACAACCCTGACGGGGGGAAGCGTGTCCAACAGGCGTGGCAGCAGAGGTTCTCGACATCACAGCGGTGGTACCGGTGCGCGGCGCGGCAGTGCGTCCACTCCGGCGGCCCCGTATGTCTGACGGCATGCCGGTGATCGCCCCGATGCCGGCCGCGCGGCCGACCCGTATGCCCGCCCAGAGACCGGGTGCCGAGGGCGCGGACACCGCCGAAGCCGCCGATGTGGCGGGCGCCGGCGGGGGCGACGGGGCGCAGGGGGCGATGGCGGCGGGGACCACCGTCGACCACCTCACCGAGACCTACCGCGCCCACTACCGCTCGCTGCTCGGCCTCGCGGCCCTGCTGCTCGACGACACCGCCTCCTGCGAGGACGTCGTCCAGGAGGCGTTCATCCGGGTGCACTCGGCGCGCCGCCGGGTGCGCGAGCCCGAGAAGACCCTCGCCTACCTGCGGCAGACCGTGGTGAACCTGTCCCGGTCCGCGCTGCGCCGCCGTATTCTCGGGCTGAAGCTGCTCTCGAAGCCGATGCCCGACATGGCGAGCGCCGAGGAGGGGGCGTACGACCTGCTGGAGCGGGACGCCCTGATCAAGGCGATGCGCGGGCTCCAGCGCAGACAGCGTGAGGTCCTCTCGCTGCGCTACTTCGCGGACATGACCGAGGCGCAGGTCGCCGAGGTGCTGGGGATTTCGCTGGGCTCGGTGAAGGCGTACGGCTCGCGCGGGATCGCGGCGCTGCGGGTCGCCATGGAGGCTTCGGCATGACCACGCGTGAACGGGGGCGGGAGAAGGACGGTCGGGAACCCCCGGACGTGCCGCTGGACGACCTGACTGGGAAAGCGACTGTGAACAACGGGCCAGAGCCGGAGAACGAGCCGAGCGGCCGCGAGGACGGAGAATCCGCGGAGCCGCCCGCCGCTCCCGTCGTCGACCTGTCCACCGACCTCTCCGAGGCCCTGGACGGGGACGAGTTGGCGCTGCGCCGGCTCCTGCACGGTGCCGTCGGCGATCTGCGGCCCTCCGACGGGGCGCTGGAGCACCTGCACAAGGCGGTGCCGGTCCGGCGGGCCAGGAAGCGGCAGGCCGTGGTGGGGGTGGCCGCCGCCGCGCTGCTCCTCGGTACGGCCGTACCCGCCTTCATGCATGTCGCGAACACCGGCACGACCACCCACGACCGGGCCGTCTCCGCCGGGCACGACCAGACGCCGCAGGGCGGCGCGGCCTCCGGCAAGGGCGACGGCGGGCCTCATGAGAACGCGGACAGCCCCTCGGACAAGGTCTCGGCCGACGAGGACGAACCAGGGAAGAAGGGCAAGCCCGGCACCGACGCGTCCAACGCGGCCGACGGCGGCAAGGGCGGCAGCAACAAGGACTCCGCGCGCTCCGACGCCGTGACCGCGACCGGCACCTGCACCGCGGCCCGGCTCGGCGCGGCCGGTGCCGAGGTGGGCGGGCCCGACGGCACCGGCACGGTCTACGGCACGTTCCGCGTCACCAACATCTCCTCCTCCTCGTGTACGGTCGGCGGCCGCGGCTCGGTCGGTGTCGGCGCCCTCGGCGCGGCCGACGCCACCAGGGTGGGCCAGGCGGCGCACACCTCCGGCGACGCGGCCTCCGGGCTGCCGGACCCCTCCCAGGAGGTGGCGGCGCTGAGCCTGCCGCCGAACGGTTCGTACGCGGTGAAGTTCGCCTGGGTGCCCGCGGACACCTGCCCCACGGGCAGCGCCTCCCCCGACCCGTCCCCCTCCGGCGACACCTCGGCGGGCGCGGGCGGTACGGCCGGTTCGGAGAACGGCGGCGGGGAGAACGGCGGTTCCGACACCCAGCTCCTCACCGAGGGCACGGCGGACGGCAGCGTCTCCGTCACCTACACGGCGGAGCCGGGCAGCCCGAGCGTCTCGGCCACCATCCCCAACGCCTGCGCCGGCACGGTCTACTGGACCGGCATCCTCGCCGGCTCCTAGCACGGTTCTGCCGGACCTGGTCCTGCTCCGGCCCCGGGGCCGGGCGCGCCCGAGGGACCACGTACGGGCCACGGGGCCAGGGTGTGGCCGGGGTCAAGGCCAGGGTGTGGCCGGGGTCAAGCGGGCAGCCGGGGTCAGGCGGCCGGGGCCACGGGGTCAGGCGGCCGGGGAGAGGCCCAGCGCCTCGTCCTTCGCGGTCTCCACCTCGCGCCGGACCAGCCGGAACCACATGAAGAGCACGAACCCCGCGAAGACGAACCACTCGCCGGTGTAGCCGAGGTTCTGGAACGCCTTCAGGTCGAGCCCGGTGTTCTGCGGCGCTGCGGCGGGCACCGGCAGCAGCCCCTCCGAGGCCTTGCCGACGGTGACCCAGGCGTCGTAGACCTCGTACGGCACCAGGTTGACCAGCGAGGCCGCGCTGATCATCCCGAGCTGGCCCTCGGGCAGTCCGCCGCCCGCCCGTACCCCGGAGGAGCCGATCGCCTCGGAGGCCTGGAGCGCTCCGGTCACCGTCACCTCGCCGGCCGGCGCCGCGGGCACCTTCCCGCCCTGGGCCAGCCACCCCCGTACCACCGGCAGCGCCTTGCCGTCGTCGGTACGGAGCATGGTCAGGACATAGGAGCCGGTGCGGCCGTCCAGCTCCCGGCCCGGGACCACGAACTGGTCCGCGTACCGCCCCTTCGCCAGAACCTCGCGCCCCGAGGTCTCCTGGTCGACCGGGAGCAGCGAGGCCACCGCCACCGCGGGCCGCTTCTCGGGGCCGGGGCCCGCCTCGGCGGCCCGGTGTGTCTCCACCCGGGCCTCGAAGCGGCCGAGCTGCCACATCCCCATGAAGACGCAGAAGGGGATCGCCAGCACGACGAAGACGTTGATCCCCCACCATCGCGGAGTCACCAGAAACCGGTACACCCCTCCACGGTACGGAACGCCGCCCCGCGCCAGGGGACCGGGGCCCCGGTCCGGTTCTCCCGCGCCGTCCCTCCTACGCCGTCCCTCCTACGCCATCCCCAGGTGCCTCCTCGCGAACTCCATTTCCAGGCGGACCTGCTTGATCCGCTCCTCCACCACCAGGGAGCCATGGCCCGCGTCGTAGCGGTAGACCTCGTGGACCGCGTCGCGGGCCGCCAGGCGGTCCACATAGTTCTCCACCTGGCGGATGGGGCAGCGCGGGTCGTTGACGCCCGCCGAGATGTAGACGGGGGCCTTGACCGCGTCCACGTAGGTCAGCGGGGACGAGGCCGCGAACCGCTCGGGCACCTCCTCCGGGGTGCCGCCCAGCAGGGTGCGGTCCATCGCCTTCAGGGCCTCCATCTCGTCGTGATACGCCGTCACATAGTCCGCGACCGGTACGGCCGCCAGCCCCACCGCCCAGTCGTCGGGCCGGGTGCCCAGGCCCAGCAGGGTCAGATAGCCGCCCCAGGAGCCGCCCGCCAGGACCAGCCGCTCGGGGTCGGCGAGCCCCGAGGAGACCGCCCAGGCGCGGACCGCCGTGATGTCCTCCAGTTCGATCAGGCCGACCCGGTGCTTGAGCGCGTCCGTCCACTCCCGTCCGTACCCCGTCGACCCGCGGTAGTTGACCCGCACGACGGCGAAGCCGTGGTCGACCCAGGCCGCCGGGCCCGCGGCGAAGGCGTCGCTGTCGTGCCAGGTCGGGCCGCCGTGGATCTCGAAGACGGTCGGGAAGGGGCCCTCGCCCGATGGTCGCTGGACCAGCGCGTGCACCCGGCCGCCAGGACCCTCCACCCAGGCGTCCGTCACCGGCACCGAGGCGGGCGCCGTCATCCCGGGCGGGTCCAGCACCACCCCGCCCGCCGTGGAGCGCACCTCCGGTGGCCGCGCCGCCGACGACCACAGGTACTCCACACTGCCGTCCGGGCGGGCCGTCGCCCCGGAGACCGTCCCGGCCGGCGTCTCCACCTGGATCAGCGCACTTTTGACGAAGTCATAACGCCACAGCTCGCTCCGCGCCTCGAAGCTGTGCTCGATGAGCAGCCCGGAGCCGTCCGGATACCACTCGGCGTGGACATCGCCGGGGAGTTCGATGGCCAGATCGGACTCCTCGCCGGTCAGCGGGTCCCAGACCACCGGCTCCCACCGTCCGCGCCGCTGGTGGCCGACGAGCAGCCGGGAGTCCCCGGCCACCGGGGCGAAGCCCAGCACATCGAGGCCCAGCTCCTTCGTGCCGCCCTCCGTGTCGTCCAGCTCGGCGACGAGCGAGCCGTCCAGCCGCACCACCCGTACCGCCGAGTGCATCGCGTCGCCGTGCTCGGTGTGCTCGACCGCGATCAGCGTCCCGTCGTGCGAGAGGTCCCCCACCCCGGCCGACTCCCGGTGGCGGTAGATCTCGACCGGCGCCGCCCCCGGCCGTACGACATGGACCGTCGAGCCCTCCTCGTCCGTCGACCGCCCCACCACCGCCGTGCCGTCCCGGCCCAGCGCCAGCCCCGCCGGATAGGAGGGGGCGAGCCCTGGGGTGGCCGGCTCGTCGAGGGGCGTGGCCCCCGGGTCGCCTTCCGGCCTCCCCGTGCCGGAGAACGGCTGGCGCATCCAGACGCCGAACTCGTCGCCGTCCGTGTCCGAGAACCACCAGATCCACTCGCCGTCGAGCGAGAGCACCCCGTCCGTCGTCCCGTTCGGCCGGTCCGTCACCTGGCGCTGCGCGCCGGTCGCCCGGTCCCACGCGTACAACTCGTACGTCCCCGTCGCGTTGGAGACGAAGAGCGCCCGCTCCGGCGCGTCCTCCGCCCAGTCGGGCAGGGAGACCCGAGGGGCCCGGAAGCGCTTCTCCCACTCCGGCATGGCGTCCCGCGCGGTGTCCCGCGCCGCGCCCGGCTTCGAACCGTCGATCTCAGTCATGACCCCATTCTGCGCTCGACGGCTGACATCCCGTCGAGCTCCCCCTCAGCCTGTGGACAACTTGTCGGCGACGGGGCGTATGAGGTGTGAGGGGCTCGTGGGACGGGCATGGTTCAGGGGAGAGGTGCTCCCGTCCCGGGCGCCTCGGCGGGTCCGCGCGCGGACCGTACGTGAGGCCGCGCCCCCGCGGACAGATAGGGGGACGTACAGGCGATGGCTGTCTCACCCGCGCTCCGCTCGGAGCGCACGCGTATCCATGACGAACTCCTCGCCGAGCACACTCTGATGCGCCGGGGCGCGGCGCTGGTCACCGCGTCGTTCGCGGCGCTCGCCGACGGCCGGCCCGTCGATGTCAGGACGCTGGTCGCCACATCCCGCTGGCTGATCGAGTGCGTCCACGGCCAGATCGCGAGCGAGGACGCGCTCCTCTGGCCGGTGCTGCGCGGGCTCTTCCCCGGCCCGGTCGCCGAGCTGGCCGATCTGGCGCCCGAGCGCGAGGCGCTCGACGCCGAGCTGCACACCCTGGCCCGCGCGGTCGACGCGATCGCGGCCCGCGAGGTGGCCGGCGGGCGCGGCGAGGTGCTGGTGGTGGTCGGCGAGGCGGCGATGACGGGGCTGCCGTCCGCGCTCCGCGTCCAGACCCTGCTGAACCGGACGCTGGACGCGGCTGAGCCGGTGCTGCTCGACCTCTTCCCCCGGGTGCCGGACCGCGAGGTGGCCCGGGTCCGGGCCGCGATCGCGCACGGCACCCCGCGCACCGGGCCGCATCTCGTCTTCGGTCTGCTGGAGGACCCCGACCGGGTGCCGGGGTACACGGCGCTGCTCGCGCATTTCCCGTCCTCGATGCGGTGGCTGCGGCCGGTCTTCCTGGCGCGGTACCGCTCCTGCAAGCGCGCGCTCGGCATCTCCCTGTGACCATCCGCACAGGCTCCGCACAGGAGGCGCACTGACGTCTTCACAGCACTCCGTGGGAAGGTGGCATTGTCCCGTGCCCCCTGGGTACGGAATACTTCTACAGCCTTGTAGATGTCTGCTGATGCCGGTCGATGGTGTGCCGGCGGAGGCTGTGCGACACGGCGGCAGGACGGCCGCGGACGTTCCCGGGAGAGAGCAGATCTGATGTTCGGCGTGAGTGAACTGGCCGTGATCCTCATCGTCATCATCTTGGTCGTCGGGGTGAAGAAACTCCCCGAGCTGGCCAGGTCCGCGGGGAAGTCGGCCCGCATCCTCAAGAGCGAGGCGAAGGCGCTGAAGGAGGAGGGCAAGGCCGAGCAGGCTGCCGCTGCCGCTGCGCCGGGCGACGCCCCGGGCGCGCCCCAGGGCGGCGCCGGGAACGGTGCGCAGGGCGGGCCCCGTATCGTCACCGGCACCATCGTCGAGCCGAACGAGCCTCCGAAGCACCCCTGAGGCCCCGCGCGCGCCCCTGAGGCCCCGCGCCCGCGCCACCCCTGGCCCGGATACCGAGCACCTAGACTGAATCGTCGGTTTCGGACAGGGGTCCGGGGCGTGGGTACGCGGGGGTCCGTCCGCGCGGGAACAGGAGAGCGATCGTGACGGCTGGTGTCGGCGGCTTCGGGGATCCGTCCGCCGAGGTGCTGGCGGACGCCGCCGCCGCGTTCGGGCTGCTCGCCTCGTCCGCGCGGCTGCACATCGTCTGGGTGCTGGCCCAGGGCGAGAGCGATGTGACCGGGCTCGCCGAGCGGGTCGGCGGCGCGCTGCCCGCCGTCAGCCAGCACCTCACCAAGCTGAAGCTGGCCGGGCTCGTACGGTCGCGCAGGGAGGGCCGCCGGCAGGTCTACTACGTCGACGACCCCGATGTGGTGACCGTCGTACGGCTGATGGTCGGCCAGCTCACCGACCGGGCCGCGCACGCACCGGGGCCGCGCCGCGTCAGCGACCTCGGCGCCTGACACCGCCATGTCCGAGCCCGTGGTCCCCGGACCGGAAGCCTGGAGCGTCCCGGCCCCGGACGCCACGGGCGGCGGTACGGGTACGGGCGCCGACGGCGGTCCCGGCACCGGCGGGGGTACGGGGCGGCTCACCGCGCTCCAGGAGCTGCGGCGCCTCGACAGCGGGCCGCGCGGGCTGACCGAGGCGCAGGCCGAGGAGCGCCTCGCCCGGTACGGGGAGAACGCGGTGCCGGAGTGGCGTACGACGTCCTGGCCCCGGCTCTTCCTGCGCAGCGTCCGTGACCCGTTCACCACCGTGCTGCTCTGCCTCGGCCTGGTCTCCGCCGCCGTCGCGGCCTGGGGCACCGCCTTCGTGATCCTCTCCCTCGTCGTCGTGAGCTGTCTGCTCCGCTCCTCCGGGGAACACCGCGCCGGCCGCTCCATGGACGCGTTGCGCGACCTGGTCGCCACCACGGCGACCGTGCTGCGCCGCGCCGAGGGGCGGGAGGGCGCGCAGTCCGGGCCCCGGGAGATCCCCGTCGACCAGCTCGTGCCGGGCGATGTGATCCGCCTCGGCCCCGGCGACCTGGTCCCCGCCGACGTACGGCTGCTGCGCACCAGCGGGCTGACCGTGCATCAGGCGCCGCTGACGGGGGAGTCCGCCCCGGTCGCCAAGTACGCGGTCGACATACCCGGGGAGCGGGCGGTCGGCGGCCCGCCCGGCGCGGGGGGCCCGGGGGGCGCGTCCGGTACGGGGGGCCGTCTCGGGGTCTTCGGGCAGCCGCACCTCTGCTTCCAGGGCAGCAGCGTGGCCACCGGCAGTGGTACGGCGGTGGTCGTCGCGACGGGGGCGAGCACCCGGTGGGGCGCGGCGCGCGGGCAGCCGGGGCGGCGTACCGCCAGCGCCTTCGACCGGCAGGTGCACGGGATCTCCTGGGTGCTGATCCGGTTCATGCTGCTCACCCCGCCGCTGGTGCTGATGGCCAACGCGGCGCTGCGCGGCCGGGGCCTGGAGACGCTGCCGTTCGCGGTCGCCGTGGCGGTCGGGCTGACGCCGGAGATGCTGCCGGTCATCGTCACCACGGCGCTCGCCCGGGGCGCCTCGCTCCTCGCGCGGCAGCACAGTGTGATCGTCAAGCGGCTGCCCGCCCTGCACGACCTGGGCGCCGTCGATGTGCTCTTCCTCGACAAGACGGGCACTCTCACCCAGGACCGGCCGGTCCTGGACCGCGCCTTCGACGCGCGGGGCGAGCCGGACCCCGGCGTACTGCGGTGGGCCGCCGTCAACGCCTGGTGGACGCTGCACCTGGCCGACCTGCCCGCCCCCGACGCGCTGGACGAGGCGGTCCTGGACGCCGCCGAGGCCGGGGGCTTCGACGCGGCGGCGGGGTACGAGGGGGTGGCGGCGCTGCCCTTCGACCCCGTACGGCGGCTCTCCACCGCGGTCGTACGGCGCCCCGGCCGGCTGGGTGCGCACACCCTGGTCGTCAAGGGCGCCGTCGCCGATGTCCTCCAGCGGTGCGTCCTCGACGACGAGGAGCGCGCGCGGCTCACCGCCCTCGCCGCCCGCGAGGCGGACAGCGGGCTGCGGCTGCTGGCGGTCGCCACCGCCGAGCGGCCGGTCCGGCGCCGCGACTACACCCCGGCCGACGAGCGGGGCCTGGAATTCCGCGGCTTCGTCGCGCTGCGCGACGCGCTCGCCCCGACCGCCGCCGACGCGCTCGCGGTCTTCGCGGGCCGGGGCGTCACGGTGAAGATCCTCACCGGGGACCACCCCGGCACGGCCGCCCGCGCCTGCCTCGACCTGGGTGTGCCGCTCGCCGCCCCCGGCGGGGTGCTCACCGCGGACCGGATCGACACGCTCACCGATGCCGAGCTCGCCCGGGTCGCCCGTACCACCACCGTCTTCGCGCGCTGCACGCCCGAGCACAAGGCCCGTATCGTCGCCGCCGTCCGGGCCGACGGCCACACCACCGGCTTCCTCGGGGACGGCGTCAACGACCTGCCCGCCCTGGGCGCCGCCGATGTCGGGATCTGCCCGCGCGACGCCGTGGACGTCGTCCGCGCCTTCAGCGACGTGGTGCTGGCCCAGAAGGACCTGCGGGCGATCGACCACGCGATCAGCGCCGGGCGCCACTCCAGCGGCAACATCGCCACGTATCTGCGGATCACGCTCTCCTCGAACCTCGGCAACGTCATCGCGATGCTGGTCGCGGGCCTGATGCTGCCCTTCCTGCCGATGCTCCCCGCCCAGGTGCTGGTGCAGAACCTCTGCTTCGACGCGGCCCAGCTCGCCTTCGCCTACGACCGGCCGGGGCCCGCGGCGCTGTGCCGGCCGACGGTGCTGCGGTCGCGGGCCTTCCTGCGGTTCATCACCGGGTTCGGGCTGATCAACGCCTCCGCCGACATGGCGACCTTCGCGGTGCTCGCGCTGGCCGTGCGTCCGGCGCTGGACGAGTCGAGCCAGGCGGCGTTCCACTCCGGATGGTTCACGGAGAACCTGCTCACACAGGCGCTGGTGATGCTGCTGTTGCGTACGGGGCTGCGGGGTGGGGGCGGCCGGTGGTGGTGGCCGGGGTGGTCGGGGGGTCCCGGGCGGCGGGCGCCGAGCCCGGTGCGCTGGGCCGCCGCCGGGCTGGCGCTGACCGGGCTGCTGCTGCCGCTCTCCCCGCTCGGCCCCGCGCTGGGGATGCCGCCGCTGCCCGTGCCGTACTACGCGCTGCTCGGTGTGGTCCTCGCGCTGTACGCGGCGGGTCTGGTGGCGGCGCGGGCCCGCCACGAGCGCCGGCACGGGCCGGGGAGCGAGACGGAGCGCGAGACGGAGCGCGAGGCCGCCGCCGTGGCCGTCGCTCAGCCGTAGGAGAGGTTCGAGCAGGGGTCGTCGTCGGCGGACCGGGCGTCATGGGCCACGGCGGACGGTACGGAGGCGGAGGGCGACGGCGCGGCGGCCGTACCGGAGCCGGAGGCGCCGGATCCGGCGGCGGGCTGGTTCGCGTACGAGGCGCCGAGCACCACATCGACGCCGGAGGTGGTGGAGACCGGTGTGATCAGCGCCCCGGGGAAGAGGCGCGCGACGCTCTTCGCCCGGTCCTCCAGCCCCGACCCGTACTCGATGACGGTGGTGGCGTGGTCCTGGGTGCTCGCCGTCGCCGTGCCGGTGACGGTGAAGTCGTGGTCCGTCAGCTCCTGGGAGGCGCGCGCCGCGAGGCCGGGGATGGTGGTGCCGTTGTAGACGGCGACGCTGATCCCGCCGCCGGAGACCGGCCCGGCGGGCGTCGGGGAGGCGTTGACCTCCTTGGTCTTCGCGCCGTTCTTGCCGCTGGCGTCCTGGCCGTCGACCGTACGGTCCGCCTTCAGCGCGGCCCACAGCTCGGAGGCGTCCGGCTCGACGATCGCGACGCGCTGCCCCTCGTACCGCCAGGGGATGGTGATGAACTTGGTGTTGTGCAGATCGATGTCCTTGAGCGACATCATGAAGCTGATCAGCTTGTCGGCCGTGCCGAGCCCGGGGTCCACGGTCATGGACTGGGTCGCCGCGTCGGCGAGCGGCAGCAGCTTGGTCGGGGTGAAGCCGTCGGCCTTCACCTTCTTGAGGAGGCTCGCGACGAAGGCCTGCTGGCGCTTGATCCGGCCGATGTCGGAGCCGTCGCCTATGCCGTGCCGGATCCGTACGTAATCCAGCGCCTGCTGGCCCTGGACGTTCTGCGGGCCCTTGGCGAAGAGGCGCTTGCCCTGGGTGGTGCGGTTCGGGTTGAGGTCGTTCTGGTAGATGTCCTGGGGCAGGCAGATCTGGACGCCCCCGACGACCTCGGTGAGCTTCGCGAACCCCTTGAAGTCGACGACGACGGTGTGGTCGACGCGGAGACCGGTCAGGTTCTCGATGGTGTTCTGGGTGCAGGCCGGGTTGCCCTGGGGGCTCTGGCCGACCGAGAACGCCGCGTTGAACATGGTGTTGACCTGCGTCTTCGTCCATGTTCCATCGGGCAGCAGACAGGGCGGGATGTCGAGGAGCGTGTCGCGCGGGACGGAGACGGCGACCGCGTGCCGGTGGTCGGCGTAGATGTGGAGCAGGAACGCGGTGTCCGAGCGGCCCACGTCGTCCTTCTGGCCGCCGCCGAGCGCGTCGTTGCCGCCGGTGCGCGCGTCCGAGCCGATGACCAGGACGTTCTGGCCCTTGGATGTGCCCACGGGGCGGTTGTCGGAGAGGCCGTTGGCGCCGAAGGTCTGGATGTTGCCGCTGAGCTTGAGGTAGACCCACCCGACTCCGGCGGAGGCCAGCACGAGCAGCGACAGGGTGATGACGAGCGACGTCCGGAGTCTGCTCGTCCGCTTGCGCCGCCGAGGGCGTGCGGGGGCGGCGCGGCGGTTGCCGCGGGTGGATGCCGTGTGCTGGCGGCTGCCTGCCATATGTGCGCCCTCATCCCTCTGGCCGGCCTCATGGTTGTACAGTTGCGCAATGTAGCAACTTTGGTGAGAGGCGCGTGCCCCGGGTGACGTAAGTGACGCGGAGCACCCGCCGATTCGGGAAGCGGCGAGAGAGGTAGGCGGAGCGACATGTTGCGTAACGGTTTTGAGCCTTGGCACCTGCTGATCGTGGCGATCGTGATCATCGTGCTGTTCGGTTCGAAGAAGCTGCCGGACACCGCCCGCGCTCTGGGCAAGTCCCTGCGCATCCTCAAGAGCGAGACGAGGGCGATGAAGGAGGAGGACGGCGGATCCCCGGTGGCGGGTGGGGGCCCGGTGGAGGGTGTCGTCGTGCCGCCTGCTTCGAGTCAGGCGCCCGGCGTCCCGCAGACGGGGGTCCCGCGGGCCGCGCCGGGCGCCACTCACTGAGGAAGAGGGGTGGCGCGGCCGGTCGGTTCCCCGGATCCGGGTTCCCGGCGGCCGTTTTCCCGGCGGTCGTCTTCCCAGGGGCGTGTCAGGGGCTGGCCAGGTCGTAGCCGTACCGCAGGGGTTCGGCCTTGACGCGCGGGTCGCGACGGTAGACGAAGAGCGCCTCGACCTGCGCGCCGCCCGAGGGGCCGTCCAGTTCGCAGGGGTACGTGACCTGGACCACGGACGGCCGGTCGGTGACCCGCATCCGTACCCCGTTCGCCGGCCCTCCGTCGAGGACCGCGATCTCCCATTCGGTTTCGGTGTTGCCTTGGCTGGCAAGAGTGCCGTAAGCGTCCATGGTCAACACTTTAAAGGTTGCGCAATCCTTGAACCATGGCCCATGGGGAGGACTTCCCGCCCCCGGGGATGCCGGGAAGTCCTCCCCATGGGTCCCTATGGGTCCGTATCCGCCGGAGCGCCTAGAGGGTCTTCGCGAGGCGGTCCGCCATCAGCTTGATGAAGCGTGACGGGTCGGTCAGCTCGCCGCCGTCGGCGAGCAGCGCCATGCCGTAGAGCAGCTCGGCGGCCTCGGCCAGGCCGCTGCCGTCGTCTTCTTTCCTCCCGGCGTGGGCGGTGCGCAGGCCGGCCACGAGCGGGTGGTCCGGGTTGAGTTCGAGGATCCGCTTGATCCGCGGCACGTCCTGGCCCATCGCGCGGTACATGTTCTCCAGCGCGGGGGTCACGTCGTACGTGTCCCCGACGATGCACGCGGGCGAGACGGTCAGCCGCGTGGAGAGCCGTACCTCCTTCACCTGCTCGCTCAGCTCCGAGGACATCCAGGTCAGGAGCGCGGCGAAGTCCTGCTGCCGCTTCTCGCGCTCCGCCTCGGCCTCCTTCTTCTCCTCCTCGGTGTCGAGGTCCACCTCGCCCTTGGCGATCGAGCGCAGCGGCCTGCCGTCGAACTCGGGGACGGACTGGACCCACACCTCGTCCACCGGATCGGTCAGGAGCAGCACCTCGAAGCCCTTGGCGCGCAGGGCCTCCATGTGCGGCGAGTTCTCGATCGCCGTACGGGACTCGCCCGTCATGTAGAAGATGTGCTGCTGGCCCTCCTTCATGCGCTCCACGTACTCCTGGAGGGTGGTCACCTTCTCGTCGTCGTGGGTCGAGGCGAAGGAGGAGACACCGAGAATCGCGTCACGGTTCTCGAAGTCGCTGAGCAGACCCTCCTTGAGGACGCGGCCGAATTCCTTCCAGAACGTGGTGTAGTGCTCGGGCCGGCCGGCCATCATCTCCTTGACCGTCGACAGCACCTTCTTCACCAGGCGCCGGTGCATGAGCTGAATCTGCCGGTCCTGCTGGAGGATCTCGCGCGAGACATTGAGCGAGAGGTCCTGGGCGTCGACGACTCCCTTGACGAAGCGCAGGTAATCCGGCATCAGCGCTTCACAGTTGTCCATGATGAAGACGCGCTTCACATAGAGCTGCACCCCGCGCTTGCTGCCCTGCGTGAAAAGGTCCTGCGGGGCGTGGGAGGGGAGGAAGAGCAGCGCCTGGTATTCGAAGGTGCCTTCCGCCTGCATGCGGATGGTTTCCAGCGGGTCGGTCCAGTCGTGGCTGACGTGCTTGTACAGCTCGCTGTACTCCTCGTCGGTCACCTCGCTCTTGGGGCGGGCCCACAGCGCCTTCATCGAGTTGATGGTCTCGGGGGCGGTCGCGTCGTCGGCGGCGCCCTCGCCGTCCGCCGTGGCGTCCGTGGCGTCCGTGGCGTCCGTGGCGGGCGGGGCCTCGGCGGCCATCCGGATCGGCCAGGTGATGAAGTCCGAGTACCGCTTGACGATCTCCTTGATCTTCCACGCGGACGTGTAGTCGAAGAGCTTGTCCTCGGCGTCCTCCGGCTTCAGGCGCAGCGTCACGGACGTACCGCGCGGCGCCTCGTCGACCGTCTCGACGGTGTAGGTGCCCTCGCCCGTGGACTGCCAGCGGGTGCCCTTGCTCTCGCCCGCGCGCCGGGTCACCAGGGTGACTTCGTCGGCCACCATGAAGCTGGAGTAGAAGCCGACACCGAACTGTCCGATGAGTTCTTCGGAAGCCGCCGCGTCCTGTGCTTCCTTGGCCTCTTTCAGCTCCTTCAGGAACTTCGCCGTACCGGAATTCGCGATGGTGCCGATGAGCTGCACCACCTCGTCATGCGACATTCCGATGCCGTTGTCCCGTACAGTCAGCGTGCGCTGTTCCTTGTCGGCCTCGATGTCGATATGGAGGTCGGACACGTCTTCCTGAAGGTCGCTGCGGAGAACGTCGAGCCGCAGTTTGTCGAGTGCGTCCGAGGCGTTGGAGACCAGTTCGCGAAGGAATACATCCTTGTTCGAGTAGATCGAATGGATCATCATCTGGAGGAGCTGGCGTGCTTCCACCTGAAACTCGAACGTCTCGGTCGTCATATCGAAGGATTCCTTTCCTCGCTCACAACGGCTGCGTCATTACGGAGAGCCGCCCTCCATCGTATCCAGCGCCTGCCTGTGACGGCCCCGGGCCCGCGCTCCGCGCACCGCGCAAGAGACTCCGCGCACCGCGTAAGAGAGCCGTCAAGCGCGCGCCCCGCTCCGTATGGACACCGTCAACGGAAGCGGAAAGCCCCGGATGACGGGGTTTCCTCAGGACGTCCGTTCGACTCCCCGTACGTTCCGGACTTCGTCCGTATCACCCGTACCCACCTCATCAGGAGTTCACGATGGCCGATCTGGCCTTCGTCGTCACCACGGTCGCGGTCTTCGCGCTGGTGGCCCTCGTCGCCAAGGGGGTGACGAAGCTGTGACCGCCGAGAACATCGCGGGCCTGGTCGTGGCCGTCGCCCTGCTGGGGTATCTCGTCCTCGCCCTGCTCTTCCCGGAGAGGTTCTAGCCCGCCGTGAGCACTGTCATGAGTGGGGTCCTCTCCGGGGTCCTCCAGATGCTCGCGCTCGTGGTGGCGCTGGGCCTCGCGTACCGCCCGCTGGGCGACTACATGGCCCGCGTCTACGCCCCGGGCGCCTCCTCGGCCACCTCCTCGGCCACCTCCTCGGCCACCTCCTCCCTCCCCTCCTTCCGGGTGGAGAAGTGGATCTACCGGGCCATCGGCGCCAACCCCGCCGCCGAGATGCACTGGGGCGCGTACCTGCGCGGCGTCCTCGCCTTCTCCACGGCGAGCGTCCTCTTCCTCTACCTCCTCCAGCGGATCCAGGGCGGCCTGCCCGGCTCGCTCGGCTTCTCCTCGATCGACCCGGACCAGGCGTTCAACACCGCCGCTTCGTTCGTCTCCAACACCAACTGGCAGTCGTACTACGGCGAACAGTCCATGGGCCCGGTCCTCCAGACCGGCGGGCTCGCCGTGCAGAACTTCCTCTCCGCCGCCGTCGGCATGGCCGTCGCGGTCGCCCTCGTACGGGGCTTCACCCGCTCCCGTACCGGCGAACTGGGCAACTTCTGGGCCGACCTGGTGCGCGGCACCGTACGGATCCTGCTGCCCCTCGCGTGCGTCGGCGCCGTCGTCCTCGTCGCGTGCGGCGTCATCCAGAACTTCGCGGGCATTCATGAGGTCGGCCAGTTCTTGAATGAGCACAGTCTGAACGGCCAGGGACAAGGACAGGGACAGGGCCTCAGTGGTGTGCAGCAGTGGAATGGTGGAGCGGTTGCCTCCCAGGAGGCCATCAAGGAACTCGGCACCAATGGCGGCGGTTACTTCAACGCAAACTCCGCTCACCCCTTCGAGAACCCCAACGGGGTCTCCAATCTCTTCGAGATCTTCCTGATCCTGCTCATCCCGTTCTCGCTGACCCGTACGTTCGGCACGATGGCCGGCTCGGTACGGCAGGGGTACGCGCTCCTCGCCGCGATGGTGACCATCTGGCTCGGTTTCACGGCCCTGATGATGTGGACCGAGTTCCACCACGGCGCCCCGGCCTTCGACATCGCGGGCGGCGCCATGGAGGGCAAGGAGACCCGCTTCGGGGTGGCCGGGTCGTCGATCTTCGCCGTCGCCACCACGCTCACCTCGACCGGCGCGGTCAACGCCTTCCTCTCCTCCTTCACCGGATTCGGCGGCGGGATCGCGATGCTGGGCATGCAACTCGGCGAGATCGCCCCCGGAGGCGTCGGTTCCGGGCTCTACGGCATGCTGGTCATGGCGGTCATCGCGGTGTTCCTCGCCGGTCTGATGGTCGGACGTACGCCTGAATACCTGGGCAAGAAGATCGGCACCCGCGAGATCAAGTTCGCTGCCTGCTACATCCTGATCACTCCGGCGCTGGTGCTCTGCTTCACCGCGCTCGCCCTCGCCCTGCCCACCCCGGTCCACTCGACGGCCAACTCCGGGCCGCACGGCTTCTCCGAGATCCTGTACGCGTATACCTCGGCCGCCAACAACAACGGCTCGGCCTTCGCGGGGCTCAACGCGGACACCCAGTGGTTCAACACCACCCTCGGCATCGTGATGCTGCTCGGCCGCTTCCTGCCGATGGTCTTCCTCCTCGCGCTGGCCGGCTCGCTGGCCGGGCAGCGCCCCGTACCCGCCACAGCGGGCACCCTGCGCACGGAGAAACCCCTGTTCACGGGGGTGCTCGTGGGCGCGATCCTCATTGTCACCGCACTGACGTACTTCCCGGCGCTGGCGTTGGGACCGCTGGCGGAGGGGCTGGCGTCGTGACCATGCGTCCCAGGAATCTCATGAACATCAAAAGCCTGAGAAAGATCGAAAGCCTCAGGAACCTGAGAAACCTCAGGAGCCTCACAGGTCTGAGGAGCCTCAGGGGCAGCAGGGGCTCCAAGGATCCCGGCGGCCGGGTGGGCAGCGGGGCCGGTGTCGGCGGCGGCCGGGTCGGCGGCCGGGTCGGGGGTGGCGGCCGAGACGGCGTCGGTGCCGGCGGCCGGGTGGGCGTCGGCTTCTTCGACCCCGGCCAGTTGCTCACCTCCCTCCCCGACGCGCTCAGGAAGCTCGACCCCCGGGTGATGGTCACCTCGCCGGTGATGTTCGTGGTCGAGGTCGGTTCGCTCCTCACGACCGTCCTCGCGGCGCTCCACCCCGGCGACTGGTTCGGCTGGGCGATCGCCGGCTGGCTCTGGCTGACCGTGCTCTTCGCCAACCTCGCGGAGGCGGTCGCGGAAGGGCGCGGCAAGGCGCAGGCCGACACCCTGCGCCGGGCCAAGACGGACACCGTCGCGCGCCGGCTCGCGGGACGGGGCCCCGGCGCGGCGGAGGAACACGTTCCGGGGACCGAGCTGCGCATCGGCGACCTGGTCGTCTGCGAGGCGGGCGACATCATCCCCGGTGACGGCGATGTGACCGAGGGCGTCGCCTCCGTCGACGAGTCCGCGATCACCGGCGAATCGGCCCCCGTCATCCGCGAGTCGGGCGGCGACCGCTCGGCCGTCACCGGCGGTACGAAGGTGCTCTCCGACCGGATCGTCGTGAGGATCACCACCCGGCCCGGCGAGACGTTCATCGACCGTATGATCGCCCTGGTCGAGGGCGCGGCCCGGCAGAAGACGCCGAACGAGATCGCGCTGAACATCCTGCTCGCGTCGCTCACCATCGTCTTCCTGCTGGTCGTCGTCACCCTCCAGCCGTTCGCGCGGTACGCCCATGCCGAGCAGTCGATGGTCGTCCTGGTGGCGCTGCTGGTCTGTCTGATCCCGACGACCATCGGCGCGCTGCTCTCCGCGATCGGCATCGCGGGCATGGACCGCCTCGTGCAGCGCAATGTGCTCGCCATGTCGGGGCGCGCGGTCGAGGCGGCGGGCGATGTCTCGACGCTGCTGCTCGACAAGACGGGCACGATCACGCTGGGCAACCGGCAGGCCGCCGAGTTCGTCCCCGTACCCGGCACGGACCCGGCGGAGCTGGCGGACGCGGCGCAGCTCTCCTCGCTGGCCGACGAGACCCCGGAGGGCCGCTCGGTCGTCGTACTCGCCAAGGAACGGTACGGGCTGCGCGAGCGCCACCAGGGGGAGTTGGCGGGGGCGGAGTGGGTCGCGTTCACGGCGCAGACCCGGATGTCGGGCGTGGACATCACGGAGCACGGAACGCCGGGGCACGCGGCGGCGGAGCACGCGGCAGCAGGGCACACAGCGGCGGGGCATGTGGCGGTACGGAGGGTACGGAAGGGGGCGGCCGGGGCGGTGACCGCCTGGGTCGGCGAGCGCGGCGGCCAGGTCGCGCCGGCCACCCGTACCCTCACCGAGGCGATCTCCGAGTCCGGCGGCACGCCGCTGCTGGTCGCCGTCGAGGACGGGGCGGGCGCGCGCGTCCTGGGCGTCATCCACCTCAAGGACGTCGTCAAGGACGGCATGCGCGAGCGCTTCGACGAACTGCGCCGCATGGGCATCAGGACCGTCATGATCACCGGGGACAACCCGCTCACCGCGAAGGCCATCGCCCAGGAGGCGGGCGTGGACGACTTCCTCGCCGAGGCCACCCCCGAGGACAAGATGGCCCTCATCAAGCGGGAGCAGGCGGGCGGCAAGCTCGTCGCGATGACCGGCGACGGCACGAACGACGCGCCCGCGCTCGCCCAGGCGGACGTCGGCGTCGCCATGAACACCGGCACCTCCGCCGCGAAGGAGGCCGGGAACATGGTCGACCTGGACTCCAACCCGACCAAACTGATCGAAATCGTCGAGATCGGGAAGCAGCTCCTGATCACGCGGGGCGCGCTGACGACGTTCTCCATCGCCAACGACGTCGCGAAGTACTTCGCGATCATCCCGGCGATGTTCGCGGTGGTCCACCCGGGCCTGGACCGGCTCAACATCATGCGGCTGTCGTCGCCCGAGTCCGCGATCCTCGCGGCGGTGATCTTCAACGCCCTGATCATCGTCGCGCTCGTCCCGCTGGCGCTGCGCGGCGTACGGTACCGGCCGACCAGCGCGGACCGGATGCTCCGGCGCAACCTCGGGATCTACGGACTGGGCGGCCTCGTCGCGCCCTTCGCCGGCATCAAACTCATCGACCTGCTCATCTCCCTAGTCCCCGGAATCGGCTGACCAACATGACCCACCCGACCCATTCCGCCCCGCACACCTCACACACCTCACACACACCCGTCCCGCACACCTCCGTACGGAACACCGCGCGCCTCCTGGGCGCCGGGCTGCGCGCCCTGCTCGTCCTGACCGTGGTCTGCGGCATCGCCTATCCGCTGGCCGTCACGGCCCTGGCCCAGGCGGCCTTCCCCCACCAGGCCAACGGCTCCCGGATCACGGCCGACGGCAAGGTGGTCGGCTCGTCCCTGATCGGCCAGACGTACGACCTGCCGGGCCGGCCCGGTGGGTCCCAGGAGGCCCGCCCGGACCTCCGCTGGTTCCAGCCCCGCCCCTCCCGAGGCCTGGGGACGAACACCGTCAACACCCAGTACCACCTGCTGCTCTCCGGCGCGACGAACAAGGCCGGCGACAGCGAGGAGCTGATCCGCTGGATCACCGCCGCGAAGGCGCAGGTCATCCGGGACAACTCCGTCCCGGGCCACCCGGTCCCGCCCTCGGCGGTCCCCCCGGACGCGGTCACCTCCTCGGGCTCCGGCCTGGACCCGCACATCTCGCCCGCGTACGCGCGTCTCCAGGTCAACCGCGTAGCCGCCCGCAACCACCTCTCGCCGCAACAGGTCCGCTCCCTGGTGGACACCCACACGGAGCCCCGCACCCTGGGCTTCATCGGCGAGCCCCGCGTCAACGTCCTGCGCCTGAACGTGGCGCTGCGGGCGCTGACAGGGGAGGACAAGTGATGCGGTTGCCGCACGATGGGTATCGACGTACAGTTTCTTGTACGTGAGAGAGGGGTCGGCTGTGAAGACCATGACGTATTCCGAGTCCCGTGCGCGGTATGCCGAGGTGCTCAACTCCGTCAATGACGACCGCGAGGAGGTCGTCATCACTCGGGCTGGGCATGATCCGGTGGTCATAGTGTCTCTGGAGGACTATGAGTCCCTGAAGGAGACGGCATATCTGTTGCGGAGCCCCGCGAACGCTCGGCGCCTGCTCGCGTCCATCGATGAGCTGGAGAGCGGTGGCGGCACGGTCCATGAGCTGACAATGGAAGACCAGAACCGCGCGTGAAGATCACCTTCTCCTCCTGTGCATGGGAGGACTACCTGTGGTGGCAGCTTCAGGACAGGAAGATCTTGAAACGCGTCAACACACTCATCACCGACATCACCAGAAACGGCAACGAGGGAATCGGAAAACCGGAACCGCTCAAGCACGGGTTCCAGGGTTATTGGTCGCGCCGCATCAACGACGAGCACCGGCTCATCTACAAGGTGACCGAAGACGCGGTTCTGGTCGCGCAGTGCCGATACCACTATGAAGGCTGACGAGGGGCGAGGGGACGGGCTCCGGTAAACGGTCGGTGCCCGGCCCCCAATGCCCACCCGGCGTCGTCGTGGCGGAGAACTGGGACGACAACGCCCTCACCACGGCCTCCCGCACCATGGTCCTGGAGGCCGTCGACAACCTGGCCGAGCAGTACGGCTGCCGCGCATGAGTCCGTTCCCCCTCAGCGCGGCGCCGCAGGCTCTGACGCGGGCGGGCCGTTGACGCCGGGGGCCGGGACGGGCTCCACCACGGCCCGTTCACGCGGTACGTCGCGGTGGGCGAGCCGTGGTTCCCCGCCCCCGGGGCCCCACTCGCGGTAGTGCCGGAAGAGCAGCGGCAGCCCCTGAGCGCTGGACAGGTCCGTACGGTCCATGGCCTGCATGTGGATGTGCGGCTGGGTGGAGTTCCCGGAGTTCCCGCACTCCCCGAGGACCTGCCCCGCGTCAACCCGCTGCCCGACGCTCACCCGGAGGGACCCGCACCGGAAGTGCGCCAGCGCGACATGCGCGGGGCTCTCGTCCACTGACACGATCACATGATTCCCCGCCACACCGACCACCCCGCGCCGCAGCCGCCCGCCCTGGCTCAGCGCGTACGCCACCAACGCGGGCTGCGACCGCCGGGCCTCGTGGTCGGGCTCCCCGTCGTGTACGGCGGTGACGACACCCCCGACCGGCGCGAGCACGGGCCGCCCGAACCCGTGGAAGAGCCCGGGCGGCTCGGTCCCGACCAGGCTCCGCCAACCGCGGCTGGGCGCGGACCGGTGCCGTACGTCGACCGCCGTGAAGTCGATGGCGTACCGCCCCCCGAACAGGTCGGTCCCATGACTGGGCACCCGCCGGGCCGGGCTGTTCTCGACCCGCCACAACCCGCTGAACGGCAACGCCACCTCGACCGCGCCGAGTTCCCCCTCGGGGCCATGCATGGACGGTACCTCCGTCGACTCGGGGGGCCGGGGGGCTGGGCGGGCGACTCTCGGAGGTTCTGGGCCGGGCGGGTCGGTCTGTGCCGGATGTGCCTGCTAGAGCTCGTAATCCAGGGCCAGTTCCTCCCACCGGATACCACGAAGCGCGGCATCGGCGCCCTCGCCGGAGGGTACATCCGGGGCGTCCTGGAACCAGGCCACGACGAGAGCGGAACGGTGCAGCACCGGGTCGAGCTCGGAGCCGACCGCCGCCGACCCGAACATACCGATGCAGGCCACGGAGGGCAGCACCTCGACGGGGCCGAAGGGACCGGCCGCCTGGTCCGGGTACGCGCGCGAGGGCGGAACGAGGTGAACCGGCGCGGAGGTGAAGGCCCTTTCGGCCTGCCGCCGGAGGCCACGGACCTTCATGTCATTGACGCGGCGGCATGGATAGCCTTCCAGCATGCCCCCGTAGGTCGAAGACATCCGTAACTCGGTGAGCTCGACCGGCCGGCCGGACACGAGAACTATGCGGCTCAGCGACATGCCGCCACCTTATGGCAGGTGCCCGCGCGCGGTGCCCCCACCGCGTACGGTCTCCCTCCTGGAGCGCGTGCCGCAGTGCCGTACGGCGGTTTCGCCGACGGTGGGGATAGCACCCCGCGTTCCGGGGGCGACGTAGCGCTGCGCGCGCCTTCGGCGGACGGTATCGAGGTACGCGGCGAAGTCGTCGCCCGTCAGGGCGGAGCGGAGGACCGTGACCTCCTCCCCCGCAAGGCGTCGAGCTGCCCCAACGCCTGGACCGTTACCGTCGGGTGGGCCGAGGGCCCACGCCCTGGCCGCCTACCCCTACCCCTACCCTTGCGCCTGCGACTGCTGACTCACCGGCTGAAGGCGGCCCCCGGGTGCGGGACTGACGCAGTGACCATGCACCTCGTCTCCGTCATCGGCAGCAGCCCTGGAGCCGGCAAGAGCACCCTGTGCCGTGCAGTGGCGCAGTGGCTCACCGGTGCCGGTGGACTGGTACGTACGGAAACTCGCCGCGTCCCCCGGTACGCGGGGCGTCCACGACCTCCCGTCGGCCGCCGTCCACCTTCGCTTCGAAGCCGCCTTGACCCGCCGCCTCCTCGCACGGACCCCGTGGCACGTTCTGCACGTGGACGCGGGAACCCTGAACGCGCAAGAGGCATACGCCCACACGCAGGCCCACCTGATGGACGTACTGGCCCCGTCGCGACGCCCTCCCATGTAGCCGCTCCCTCCGCCAACGGCGACGGCAGCGCCAGGGTGACCTGACACGCCAGGAGGCCGAGCGGGGGTGCTCGGGTCTCAGAGCAGGTGGTCGGCTTTGCCTGCCTTGATGTCGCGGATGAGTGTGGTGAGGGTGGTGAGGGCTTCGCGGAACGGCTCTTCCCAGGCAATCATGGTCAAGGTGTCTCCTCATAGGTGGGCGACGGCGACGGGGAGGCCGAGGGTCGCGGCGAGCGCGACGCCGGCGGGGCTGGAGGCGAGGAGCCAGGGTTCGGGGAGGTCGCCCAGGGCCACTTCCTCGGTCAGGAAGCGGAGGGTCGCGGCGACGGCCGATGCGTATTCGGCTTCGGTGACGGGGGCGCGCCGTTGTGCAGGGCCCGGGTGATGGAGTCGTCCAGGGTGCCGGGGCCCCGGCCTGGACCATCGCGGGTTTCCGTGCGGAAAGCGGCACGGTGATCGTATGGTCGGCTGAGGGAGGCCGCGGGGAAGCGCTTTACGGTTTATCAGTGGACCTTTGGCGTATTGCCGCCAGTGACTCGAAGACTCCCTGATGATTCCCCGATGGGCTCATATGCTCGGGCGATGAGCGAACGGGAGAGTACGCGGGAGAGCACGAATTCGTACGGGTACCGCCAAGGCCAGGGCCGTGAAGGGCTGTTGGCCGGGCGTGTCGCGATGATCACGGGGGCCTCCAGCGGGATCGGCGCCGCCGCGGCGACGCTTTTCGCGCGGGAGGGCGCGGCGGTTGTCCTGATGGCGCGGCGCGCGGAGCGGCTGGCGGCGCTGGAGAAGGAGATCGTCGGAGGGGGTGGGCGGGCGCTTGCCGTGCCGGGGGATGTCGCCGATTCCGGGGACGTCCGGCGGGTGGTCGAGGCGGCGGTGGAACGGTTCGGGGGGCTCGACTGCGCCTTCAACAACGCCGGTTACGCCACGATCGAGCCCTCGCTGCACGAGACGGACGACGCCGTCTTCGACCGGACGATGGACGTCAACGTGCGCGGGGTCTGGAACTGCGTGAAGCACCAGGTGCCGGTGATGCTCGCCTCGGGCAAGGGCGGTTCCATCGTCAACACCAGCAGTACGGCGGGGCGGTACGCCACCGGCGCCTCCGTGCCGTACGTCGCCGCCAAGCATGCCGTCCTCGGTATCACGCGCGCCGCCGCCGCCGAGTACGGGGAGCAGGGGATACGGGTCAACGCGCTCGTGGTCGGGACGACGCGCAGCGAGATGATCGACGCGGCGGTACGCCAGGTCCCGGCGCTGGAGCAGGCGTTCATCGCCCCGCAGATCCAGAAGCGGATGGCGGAGCCGCGCGAGATCGCGGAGGCGGCGGTGTGGCTGTGCAGCGACCGGGCCTCGTTCGTGACGGGGGTCGCGATGCCCGTCGACGGGGGGATCTCGGCGCAGGCGAAGGTGGGGTGAGGGGGGGAGCGAAGGGGGGCGGCCGGGACTTTCCACCTGTCTGACCTGGGGCGGAGGGCTGGGGCGGGGGCATTGTCAGTGGGGGTTGGCACACTGTCGGTACCTTCACTTTCCGTCGTCGTTCAGGCGCGGAGGGTGGTGGGTGCTGGGTCGACGCTGACTACGTACAGGAGTGCTCATGACCACGCGCAAGGAACCTGAGACCGGGGCCGGGGCCGAATCTGAGACCGGGGGCGAAGCCGGAGCCGGGGCCGGATCCGGTGGCGGAACCGGACCTGAAGGCGGAACCGGACCTGAAGGCGGAACCGGGTCCGGATCCGGAGGCGGGACCGGGGCCGGATCCGAAGCCGGAAACCACCCCGTGAGCGGGGGTGAGTCCGTGTCCGAGCGGATGCTGTTCGGTGGGCCCCTGCTCTACGACATGGGGTGGAACAAACACGACGACGCGCTGTTCCAGCTCAGCTTAAGGTCCATGGTCACCCGGCTCCCGCGGCTGCTCGGCACCACGATCCGGCTGGCGGCGGAGGCCGACAAGGGCGCCCTGCGCCTGGTGACCTGCGCGGAGATCGGGCGGGGGATCGGGCAGGCGGTCGGGCTGATCGCCGTGAACCAGGTGCTGGCGCATCTGCTGGGCGAGGGGAGTACGGCCGAGCGGCTGACGGAGGCGGCGCCCGCGCTGGCGGTCGCGGGTGGGGCGGCGCTGGCCGGGGCCGTGCTCCGGGCCCTCTCCACCTCCGGTACGGGGCAGTTGGAGCCCAAGGTCGAACGGGTCGCGACCGAACGGTACTTGTCGCATACGGCCAGGGTGGAGCTGGAGGCCGTCGAGGACGACGAGTTCCACAAGCTGCTGGACAGCGCGAAGTACGGGGCGAGTTCGGCCCGCCGCATGGTGAAGTACTGCCAGAACGTCATGGCCGCGCTGATGTCGCTGACCGCCGCCGCCGGGGTGCTCGCCGTGCTCCACCCGGCCCTCCTCCCGCTGCTCGTCGCGATGACGCTGCCCAGCGCATGGGCGGCGCTGACGGTGGCGCGGCGCAGGTACCTGTCGTTCCAGGCGTGGGTACAGCACTCGCGGGCGGGCCATCTCATCGCCAACCTGCTGATCACGACGGAGGCGGCCCCGGAGATCCGGGTGCACAACGTCGGCCCGTTCCTGCTCCACCACTTCCGGGTCATGTCGGAGTCGCAGGAGGCGGAGCAGCGGAGGCTGGCGCGGCTCGCCGCCCGTACGGGGCTGGTCGCTGCCGGGTGGACGGGGCTGGCCACGGCGGCGGCGTACGCCACGCTCGGCGGGCTGCTGTGGACGGGGGTGATGGCGCTCTCCGTCGGGGGCACCGCCGTGCTGGCCATCCGGAGCGGCTCCTCCAGCCTGGAGAACCTGGTGCTCCAGGTGAACTACCTGCATGAGGAGAGCCTGTTCGTCGAGGACCTCCACCGGCTCTGCGAGGAGGCGGCCGGGCGGGCCATTCCGGAGGGCGGGCTGCCGCTGCCGGCCGAGCCGGCGGCGATCACGTTCGAGGACGTCGTCTTCACCTACCGGGGCAAGGACAACAAGAGGGCCCTGGACGGGGCGAGCCTGACCATTCCGACCGGCCGGATCGTCGCGCTGGTGGGGGAGAACGGCAGCGGCAAGAGCACCCTGGTCAAGCTGTTGTGCGGGCTCTACCAGCCCGATTCCGGCCGCATCCTCTGGGACGGGGTGGACGCGGCCGAGGCGGACCGGAAGGAACTGGTCTCCCGGGTCGCGGTCGTGGGCCAGGACTTCTACCGCTGGCCGTTCACCGCCGCCGTGAACGTCGCGATCGGCCGCCCCGACGCGCCGGTCGGCCAGGAACGGCTGGAGGAGGCGGTACGGTACGCGGGCGCGGATGGCCTGATCGCGGAACTGCCGCGCGGCTGGCGGACCTTGCTGGCCCGTGGTTACAAGGGCGGCCACCAGCTCTCGGGCGGCCAGTGGCAGCGGCTCGGCCTGGCCCGCGCGCACTACCGGGCGGGCCGGATCCTGGTCGTGGACGAGCCGACCTCGGCCCTGGACGCCCGCGCGGAGCAGCAGCTCTTCGAGCAGATCCGGCGCCTCGCCGACTCCGGCCAGACCGTCATCCTGATCACCCACCGGCTCGGCTCGGTCCGCGCGGCCGACCTGATCCATGTGCTCGACGCGGGCCGCGTGGTGGAGAGCGGCACCTTCGCCGAACTCCTCGCCGACGACACGGAGGGCCCGAAGCTCTTCCGGGAGCTGTACCGGATCCAGGCCGCCCAGTACGCCGTGGACAGTCCGCACGTCCCGGCGCAGCCGGACCAGAAGGAGAGGTCGGCGCAGCCGGATCAGCGGAGGGGCCCGGCGCAGCCGGATGGGAAACGGGTGGAGTCGGCGCAGTCCGGGCCCGCGGTCGTGCCGGACGGTGCGGGGAGCGAGACATGACCTGGTCAGGGGGTGTCCGGGGCCGGGGCGTTGGCCGGGGCCCGGGTGGGGGCGGTGGGGGGCCGTACCGACAGGCTCAGGGACGAGCCGCCGGTGCCCAGCCGCAGGGTCACCCGGCCCGCCGGGGCGGAGGAGTCGATCTCCGGGTGGTCGTCGCTGGAGACACGGAGCACCAGCCGGTGGCCTGCGGCGAGCCGGTGGTGCGTGGGCCACAGGGGTACGTCCAGGTCGTAGTACGTCCCCGGGGTGACCGGGGCGAGCCGCGTATGGCCGTGCCGGTGGCGGGCGTTGAGCCACCCCGCGGTGATCCTGGCCGCCGTACCGTCCGGTGCCTCGTCGTAGAGCACCGCCGCGATGTTTCCGTCGGCGGCGGTGAAGGCGGCGCGTACCCGGGCCGTGGCACCGCCCGCCAGTACGTGGTCACGGGTGAGTACGGGGGTGGAGAAGCGGAGCCGCTGGTGGTCACCGGGGGCGTCGCTGCCCGTGTTGACCTCGAAGGAGCCCTTGCCGGCGGGGCCCGGTGCCGTCCGCAGCGAGCCGTCCGGACGGGCCCGCAGCGTCCGTTCGGCGGCGTCGCGTGGCGGCCACCGGGCGAACTGCTGCCACCCCCCGCCCACCCCGGGCCCCGGTGTCTCGTACGAGGTGACGCGTGCGGCGGGCAGCGGGGCGCGCCGGTCCCTGGCCAGCCAGTGGTCCCACCAGGCGAGGTAGCAGCCGGGGCCGATGCCCGCGTACTGCCCTTCCGGGTAGCCGTGTTCCCAGGGCCCCGAGACCAGCCATACGTGGTCGGGACGGGCCAGGTAGTTCTTCACCATGCCGTCCCGGTACCGGTCGTACCAGCCGTTGATCTCCAGGGTGGGCACGGTGAGCGCGTCCCAGCGCGCCATGACGCTGCGGTCCCGCCAGAAATCGTCGTACAGCGGGTGCGCGGCGTAGGTCCGCAGTGTGTCCGGGGCGACCGCCCGCTGCCAGTCGCGGATACGGGCCGAGTAGATCCCGCCCCGGTAGATGGTGTTCTCGTACCAGTCGCTGATGGCGTTCATCGGGATGACGGCCCTGAGGTGCGGCGGGCGGTTCACGGCGGCGAGCAGGGTGGTGTGGCCGCCGTAACTGACGCCCATCTGCCCGATACGGCCGGTGGACGCGGGGTGCCGGGCGAGCCACTCGACGGCGTCGTAGTTGTCCCGCTGCTCGCGCGGGCCGAACGGGTCGACGGCGCCGGGGGACGCCCCGGAGCCGCGGACCTGGCAGACCAGGGCCTGGTAGCCACGGCGCACGAAGTAGGCGGCGCCGGTCCCGAAGGACTCCAGTTCGCCCGCGTAGGCGGTGTACTCGTAGACGATGCCCGGGAACGTCCCCGGCACCGGGCGGCCCGCGCCGTCCGCGGGGCGGTAGAGCTGTGCCGCCAGGTGGCCGCCGTCGCGCAGCGGTACGCGTACGTCCTCGCGCACCACACCGTGGAGCGCGGGGCGGGTGTACGAGAAGAACGGGTCGGCCAGGGCCGCCGGGAGAGGCGTGGGGGGCTCGGCTGGTGCGGCGGGGGCGGCTGTTCCCGCGGTTGTGACTGTTCCGGCGGGTGCGGCGGACGCGGGGCGGGGAGCGCCGGGGCGAGTGCCGTGGTGAGGGCGGTCGCCGTACCGAGGGCGCAGACGGTGCGGCGTCGTACCGGCCGGGGCCGTGGGGTCTCCGGGCCGTTCGCGGACGCTTGCATGGGCGACGTCTCCTTCCGTGGGGGACGGGGCGGGGCGGGAGCGGGACCCGGCCTGGTTCAGAGCGAGATGGCCCCGGTCAGCAGGGCGGCGACGGTCATCACGACGGTGGTGCCGAAGGCCCAGCGGAAGATGAAGCGCTGGTGCTCGCCGAGTTGCACCCCGCTCATGCCGACGAGGATGAAGGTGGAGGCGGTCAGCGGGCTGAGCGGAAAGCCGGTCGTCATCTGGCCGAGAATGGCGGCGCGGGCCACCTCGGCCTGGTCGGTGCCGAACCCGGACGCGGTGTGCGCCAGCACGGGCAGGACGCCGAAGTAGTACGCGTCCGGGGTGAAGGCCAGGCTCAGCGGCACCCCGGTGAGGGCGACCAGGGGCGGCAGATGGGCCCCGAGGGAGTCGGGGACGACGGAGACGAGCGCCTCGGCCATCTCGGAGATCATCTCGGTGCCGGTCAGTATTCCGGTGAAGACTCCGGCTGCGAAGATCATGGTCGTGACGAGCACCACGCTCTTGGCGTGCTTTTCGAGCAGTGCCTGCTGGCCTTCCCACGAGGGGTGGTTGACGACGAGGGCGACGGCGAAGGCGATCGCGAACAGCGCCGGCAGCGGCATGACCTCCATGACCAGGGCGACCAGCAGCACCAGGGTCAGCAGGGCGTTGAAGGCGGTGAGCCAGAGGGGTGCGCCGGGCGGGGAGCCCGGCGAGGAGTCGGATGCCTGGCGGTCCTGTGCAGGGGAGCCGGATGCCTGGCGGATCCGTACCGGGGAGTCGGATGCCCGGCGGTCCCGTGCCGGGGAGTCGGATGCCCGGCGGTCCCGTGCCGGGGAGTCCGATGGCAGGTGGACCTGTGCCGGGGAGTCCGGCGTGGGGGAGTCCGGAGCCGGGGAGTCCGGTGGCCGGGGCGTCGTCGGCGTGGCGAGGCGGCGGCGTTCGCGGCGGCCTATCCAGTACGACGCCGCCAGCACCCAGACGATCCCGCACCCCATGGCGGGCAGGACGGGCGTGAACACGTCCGAACTCTCCAGCTTCAGCACGGTCATGGCCCGGACCGTCGGCCCGCCCCAGGGCAGCATGTTCATCACGCCGGCGCCGAGACAGACCGTGCCGGAGAGCACCAGGGGGCTCATCCCGAGGCGTCGGTAGACCGGCAGCAGGGCGGAGATGGTGATGAGGAACGTCGAGGCGCCGTCCCCGTCGAGGGCCACGCACATGGTGAGGACGGCCGTACCGACCGCGACCCGGGCCGGGTCGTTGCGCGCGGCGCGCAGGATCTGCCGGATCAGCGGGTCGAAGAGGCCCGCGTCGACCATCAGCGAGAAGTAGAGGACCGCGAACGCGATCATGATCCCGGTGGGCGCCACCGTGGTGAGCCCCTTGAGGATCATGTCGCCCATGCCGCCGGCGAAGCCGCCGACGAGCGCGGCCAGCACCGGCAGCACCACCAGTGCCACCAGGACGGACATCCGCTTGCCCATGGTGAGCAGCAGGAACAGGCCGATCGTGGAGAACCCCAGGGCTGCCAGCACGGGTGTCGCTCGCTTTCTCGTCTGCGGCGCAGGGCTGTGCGGCGCACGGTTGTGTGGCGCATGGCTGTACGGCGCGCGGCGGTACGGAGCGCGGCGGGGGACCGCCGGGCGTGCGGAGCGCGGCGCCCCGCGTTGCGGATGAGTGTCGGAGCGGCGACAGATCGGCGTCCAGCATCAAACAGAGATCTGTTCATGCGATCTCCGCATCAATGGGGGCGGGTGGTGCCTACACTCGCTCGCCATGGAGAGCACCCTGCGTCAACTGGCCGCCTACGCGGCGGTGGCCCGTGCGGAGAGCTTCACCGCCGCCGCGGCGCACCTGCACGTATCGCAGTCGTCCCTCAGCCGTGCGGTCGCGGACCTGGAGCGGCAGCTCGGGGCGCGGCTTCTCGAACGGGACACGCGGAACGTCCGGTTGACGGCGGCGGGCGTCGAGACGCTGCGGATAGCCGAGCAGATCGTCAACGCGCACGCGTCGGGGATGAAGGAACTGGAGCGGTTCCTGCTCGGCGAGGCCGGTACGGTCACGGTGGCCACCCTCCCCTCGGTGGCCGCGGTGCTGCTGCCGCAGGCGATCCTGGAGTTCCGGCGGCGGCACCCGCGGGTGCGGGTGGAGATCATGGACGGCCTGGAGCAGGCGGTGCTGGGCCACGCGCTGTCGGGGGACGCCGACTTCGCGATCACCACCGGCGAGCCGTCGGGGCAGTTGGAGCACCGCCCGCTGGTCCGGGACCGGTTCGTCGCCGTACTGCCGCCGGACCATCCGCTGACCGGCCGGCCGGTGGTCACCTGGGAGGACCTGGCCCGGGAGCCGTTTCTCGCGGTGGGGCGGGCATCGAGCGTACGGAGGCTCACCGACGCGGCGTTCGCCCAGGTCGACGCGTTGGCGGCGCCGGCGGCCGAGGCGGGGAACGTGGCGACGGTGGGCGGCCTGGTCGCGGCCGGCCTGGGGGTCTCGGCGCTGCCCGCGCTCGTCCTGCCGCTGCTGGGTTCCGGTCCCTTCGTCCACCGGCCGCTGGCCGACCCCGTGGTCGACCGCCGCCTCGACATCGCGCTGCGGGCCCGCCGTCCACTGCCACCGGTGGCGCGGCGGTTCCTGGAGACGCTGGAGGAGCTGCGCACCCGGCGCCGCGAACTTCCGCCGGGCGTCTCCTGGGCCTGACCCGCGTCCGGGGCCGAGCCCGCGTCCGGGGCCGAGCCCGCGTCCGGGGCCGCGCCCGCGTCCGGGGCCGAGCCGCACCGTGGGGCGATCCGCGCCCGAGTCCGATCCGTGTGGGCGAGGGGAGGCGCAGGCCGACTCTTGCGGAAAGCGCATGGATTGATGGGGGTTTGTTGCTGGACAGGCATTTCCTCGCGTCGGCAGGGTGAGCGGAGCGGATGGAGGCGTGACGGAGCGGCGAGGGAGCGGGGAGCACGGTGGTGTCGAGCGAAGAGTCGGAAACCGGCGGTCGTGGCCAGTTGCGCGGGCTGAAGGTGGTCGAGTTCGCGCATGTGGTGGCCGGTCCGCTGGCGGGCGCGATGCTCGCGGACCAGGGCGCCGACGTGGTGCATGTCGAGCCGCCGGGCGCCGGGGACGCGGCGCGCGCCATGGGGCCGAGGAAGGACGGCCACCCGCTGTGGTTCAAGGTCGCGGGGCGCAACAAGCGGTCGGTCACCCTCGATCTGCACCACGAGGCCGGCCGGGAGCTCGCACACCGGCTGGTCGCCTGGGCGGATGTCGTCATCGTCACCCTGCGCGGTGGGCGGCTGAAGGCGTGGGGCCTCGACTGGGAGGCGGTGCACCGGGTCAACCCGAAGGCCGTGCTGCTCCAGATATCGGGCTTCGGCGCGACCTCCTCGCGGGCCGACGCGCCCGGCTTCGGCAAGGTCGGCGAGGCGCGCAGCGGCGTGGTGCACCTGACGGGGTTCCCGGGCGGCCCGCCCGTGCACACCGGTTTCTCGCACGGCGACGCGGTGACGGGGCTGATGGGCGCGTACGCCGTCCTCGCGGCCCTGCACCGCCGGGACCACGACCCCGGCTTCGACGGCGAGTGGATCGACCTGGCCCTCTTCGAGCCGCTGTTCCGGCTGGTGGAGTGGCAGGTCATCGTCCATGACCAGCTCGGCACCGTACCGGAGCGCGCCGGCAACCAACTGGCCGTCGCCCCGGCGGCGGTGATCAACACGTACGCCTCCCGGGACGGTGAGTGGATCACCGTGACCTCGGCGACCCTGCGTTCCGTACGGAACATCGCGCGGCTGCTGGGGCTGGCCGAGGCGGAGTTCGCCACCGCCGAGCAGCAGCACGCCGGGCGGGCCCGGCTGGACGACGGGCTGCGTGCCTGGGTGGCGGAGCGCACGGCGGACGAGTGCCTGGACGCGTTCGCCCGTACGGAGGTGGTGGCGTCCCGGGTGTTCAGCGCGGCGGACATCGCCGCCGACCCGGTCTACGCCGAGCGCGAGGACATCGTCACCGTCGAGGACCCGGACCTCGGGGCCGTACGGATGCAGGCGGTGATCCCGCACTTCCGGCAGCGGCCCGGCCACATCTGGCGGACCGGGCCCGCGCTGGGCCAGGACAACCACCTGGTCTACCGGGAGTGGCTCGGCCTGGGGGAGGCCGAACTGGCGGAGCTGGAGGAGAGCGATGTCGTCTGAGGTCGGCGGACCGGGGCGGCCGGGGCGGCCGGAGCGGCCGGGGCGGCCAGGGCGGAGGACGGCGCCGGGGGCGGGGCCGGGGCCGGAGGCTGTGGTGGGACCGGGAGCGGGGGGAGCGCCGGGGCCGGGACCGGGGCCGGGAGCGGGGCCGGGACCGGGGGTGGTGCCGGGGCCTGGGATGGCACCGGGGCCTTGGACGGCGGTGGGGGCGGGGCCCGGGGGCGGGGCGTGGGCCAGGCCGCCGCTGCGGTCGCTGCTCTTCGTACCGGGGACGAGGACGGACTGGCTGCCGAAGGCGCGGGCTGCCGGTGCCGACGCCGTCATCCTCGACCTGGAGGACGCGGTGCCGTGGGAGGGCAAGGCGTCCGCCCGGGACCAGGTGGCCGAGGCCATCGAGGAGGAGGCCCGCGCTCAGGCGGCGGAGGCGGGGAGGGAGGCCCGTGCTCAGGCCGCCGTGGCTGGGGATGCCCGTGCCAGGGCCGCCATGGCGGGGGAGAAGGCCCGTGCTCAGGCCGGGGCCTGGGCGGAGGAGGCCGCTGAGAGGCGCGGCCCGGGAGCGGGCTCCGTCCCTGTCCGCGCCTCCGCCCCCGCCGGCGCTCCCGCCCCCGCCCCCGCCCGCGCCGGTGCCGGTGACGCGGCGCTCGCGCCCGCCGACGCCGGTGACTGGGCGCCCGCCCCCGCCGCTGGTCCCGGCCCCTGGCGGACGAGGCTGTTCGTCCGGGTCAACCCGCTCGACGGCTGGGCGGCGGCCGGTGAACTGAGGGCGGTCGCCCGCCCCGGACTCAGCGGGATCGTGTTGCCCAAGGTGACCGGGGCGGACGACATACGCTTCGCCGACCGGCTGCTCGGCTGGTGCGAGCGGGAGCACGGCCTGCCACCGGGTGCGCTCGCCCTCGTACCCCTCCTGGAGACCGCCCGCGCGCTGCGCGACGCCCACGGCTGCGCGGCGGCCGCCGCCCGCGTCGCCTACCTGGGCGCGGTCACCGGCGCGGGCGGCGATGTCGAGCGGGCCGTCGGTTACCGGTGGAGCCCGCAGGGCGCCGAGACCCACGCGCTCCGCTCCCGCGTGCTGTTGGACGTACGGGCCGCCGGGAGCCCGCATCCGGTCGCCGGGCTGTGGACCCGTATCGGCGAACTGGACGGGCTGCGGGCGTTCGCCGAGCAGAACCGCGCCCTGGGCTACACGGGGATGATGGCGATCCACCCCTCCCATGTCGCCGTGATCAACGAGGTGTTCTCGCCCCGGCCCGCCGAACTCGACCGGGCGGCCCGGCTGATAGCCGCCGTGGCGGAGGCGCGGGCGCGCGGCGCGGGCGCGGTGGTCTTCGAGGGCGAGATGGTCGACGAGGCCATGGCGGCGACGGCCCGGCTGATGCTGGAACACCACGCCGCGAGGGATTCGCCGCTGCCGTAGCCGTGGCCCCCTCGGTGCGCGGCGCCGCAGCCCCGGTGGCAGCGCCCGGAGCGCCCGGAGGCACGGGCGAGATGCCACGGCTCCGGTGGCCGCGCCCGGAGAGCGGTGGCGGCACCGGCCGGGAATAGGGTAGGTATCACGTCTCGTTGGCCGTCCCGGAAGCTCCGCCGGCCGACGACACGCAGGACACCCATAGCGCTCATGTCTCCCGGGGATGGAACGAGATGATCGGGACCGGGTTCCGGACGGAGTTCCGGACCGAGGACGTGCCACGGGACGAACGGTTCGAGTACTGGTGGCAGCTCATGGGGCGGACCCGGGCCAGCGACATTCTCAGTGAGCACGCCGCGGACTTCTGGGCCGAGCAGCGGCGGCTGGAGCTGGGGCCGGTGACGGTGTGGTCGGCGTCGTTCCTGCCTTCGCGTTACCGGCGGAGCCCGCGCATGGTGCGTCGCGCCGACCCCGAGATGTTTCACCTGTCCCTGCTCCGCGAAGGACGGCTGGCCCTCGACCACGCGGGGCGGTCCGACTCCTTCGCCCCGGGCGACATGCACATGATGGACAGTTCGCGGCCGTACGACCTGTGGTCCGCCGACGGGCAGGAGGGCCGTGTCGTCCGGGGCCTCGCCGTGGACTTCCCCAAGGCGTTGCTGCCCCTGCCGCCCCGGCGGGTGGACGAGCTGCTGGGCCGTGCGATGCCGGGGCGGGAGGGGGCCGGGGCGCTGCTGACGGACTTCCTCTCCTCCCTGGACCGGCTGGCGGGCACCCTGCGGCCGGCCGACGCGCCCCGGCTGGGCTCGGTCGTGCTCGACCTGCTCTCCGTCTGGTCCGCCGAGGCGCTGGAAGCGCGGGAGGCGCTGCCGCACGAGTCCCGGCAGCGGGTCATCGCGGTGAGCGTCCGGGCGTTCATCCGGCAGAACCTGCACGACCCCGAGCTGACCCCGTCCGTGATCGCCGCCGCGCACCACATCTCCGTCAGTTATCTGCACCGCATCTTCCAGCGGGAGTCACCCGGCGAGACGGTCGCCGCCCACATCCGGATCCAGCGGCTGAGGGGCGCGTACAAGGACCTGGCCGACCCCGCGCTGCGGGCCACTCCCGTCCACGCGGTCGCGGCGCGCTGGGGCTTCGCCAGGGCCGCCGAGTTCACCCGGGCCTTCCGTGCGGCCTATGGGCTGTCGCCGAGGGAACACCGGCTTCTGGCGCTGGCCGAGCGGATCCGGGCGGATGAGCGGATGCAGCAGATACATGGATATGGATGAGGGCAGGTCGCAGAGTATCCGCACGCCTTTGGAACGACCCGAGTTGATCTGATCCGGTCCTGTCTGGTCTGGCCTAGTCCGATCTGGTCTGGGCCGGTCCGAGCCGACTGGGGCGGTGTCGAGTAGACGCCATGCCAACGAAGGCGCGGAGGTGTGCACTGGGTGCGAACGACAGACGCGACGGGCCGCGACATTCTTGATCCGAGCACGGCGAATGACTGCCGGGCCCGGTGGCGGACACACACGGGGGTTGTGTCCGCTGTCGTCGGCCCGGCAGAAGCCGGTGCAATTCCGCTTTCCGGCCCGGGCTCCGCGCGACGGTCCGGACCCGCGTGGGCGGCGACCGGTCGGAAACTCGCGTATGCGAGCCATGAGGCGCTGTTGACTGGCACTTGCTGTGCGCACACCCTTGTCTGGGTCGCATCCGCTGTCCGTGACGTAATCACCGTCCCGGCCCGGATCCGATCCGCGGATTCCGCCGGCTGGGGTGAGGGCTGTGGGCGTACTGGTGGTGCAGCACGTACGGGACGAGGGTCCGTACGCGATCGGCGAGGCCCTGGCGGCGGCCGGCCTGCCGGTCCAGGTGTGCCGGGTGTGGGCCGGGGATCCGGTGCCGGAGGGGTTGGCCGGGGTCGAGGCGCTGGTGGTGATGGGCGGCCCGGCCGCCGCGTACCGCGACGACGGCTTCCCCACCCGCCGGGCCGAACTCGCCCTGCTGCGCGCGGCGCTGGCCGCCGAGGTCCCGGTGCTCGGGGTCTGCCTGGGGGCGCAACTGCTGGCGGTGGCGGCGGGCGGTACGGCGTTCGCCGGCGGCGCGGCTGTCCCGCGCTGCGCGGCCGTCGCAGACGGTACGGCGGTCCCGGGCGGTGCGGCCGTCGCAGACGGTGTGGCCGTCCCGGGCGGTGCGGCCGTCGCAGACGGTGCGGCCGTCCCGGGCGGCTCAGGGGCGCAGATCGGGTGGGGTGAGGTACGGACCGGACCCGCGGCGGCCCGGGATCCGCTCTTCTCCGGGGTGCCCGAGCGGCTGCGGGTGCTGCACTGGCACCGCGACACGATGACGGCCCCGCCCGGGGCGGTGGTGCTGGCCTCCTGCGAGCGGTATCCGGTGCAGGCGTTCCGGGTGGGCGGCGCCGCGTGGGGCGTGCAGTTCCATCTGGAGGCCGACGCGACGGCGGTGGCGGCGTTCGCCGCGGCGTTCCCCGCGGAGGCGGCCACCGCGCCGGAGCTGCTGCCGGCCGCGCCCGCCGAACTGGCCGCGCTGGCGCCGTACCGGGACCAGGTGTTCGGGCGGTTCGCCGCGCTGGTGGCGGCGCGGGCGGAGCGTACCGCCACCCGTACGTTCTTCACGCCGAAGGCCGCGTCCTGGGAGGCCCGGTTCGCCGCCGACGGCCCGCGCTACGACCAGGCCGTCGCCCGGCTGGGCCTGCGCCCCGGCCAGACCGCCCTCGATCTGGGGTGCGGCACGGGGCGCGCACTGCCCGCGCTGCGCGCCGGGGTGGGCGAGAAGGGCGCGGTCTTCGGCGTGGACGTCACCGCCGCCATGCTCAGGGCGGCGGCACGGGAGGCGCGGGCGGGGGCGGGGGTGGCCGGGCTGCTGCTCGCCGACTGCGTACGGCTGCCGCTGGGGCCCGGTTCCGTCGACGGCATCTTCACCGCGGGGCTCCTCGACCACCTCCCCGACCCGCCCGCCGCCCTGCGCGAATGGGCCCGGGTCACCGCCCCGGGCGGCGCGCTGCTGCTCTTCCACCCCTCGGGCCGCGCCGAACGCGCCGCCCGCCACGGCCGCCCGCTCTCCCCGGACGACCCGCTGGGCGAGCCGAACCTGCGGCCGATGCTGGAGGGGAGCGGCTGGCGGCTGGAGTGTTACGAGGACGCCACCGCGTATTTCCTGGCGCGGGCGGTACGGGTGGAGGCGGTACGGGTGGAGGCGGTACGGACGGGGGCGGTACGAGTTGGAGGCGGTACGAGTGGAGGCGGTGCGGGCGGAGGCGGTACGGGCGGGGGTTGACACCCGTACGGCGGGGGAGTGACCCCCGTCAGACCGCCGCCCAGGCGTCGTCGACGGGCAGGATCACGCCGTTGACGTTGCTCGCCGAGGGCGAGGCGAGGAAGACGATGGCCGCCGCCTGCTCCTCCGGCCCGGCCAGCTTGCCCATGTTGGCGAGGTACGGCCCAAGGGTCGTCGGCCCGTGGGCGCCCTGCTCCACATCGAGGGCGAGGCTGGTCCGCGTACCGCCAGGGGCGATGGCGTTGGCCCGGATGCCCTGCTTCCGGTACATCACGGCGAGGGACTTCGTCAGCCCCACCACGCCGTGCTTCGAGGCGGTGTACGCCGCCCCCGCCGCGCTCCCGCGCAGGCCCGCCTCCGACGCCGTGTTCACGATGGCGCCGCCGCCCGCCCGGAGCATGTGCGGCAGCACCGCCCGGGTGAGCAGGAAGGGCGCGGTGAGGTTGACCCGTATGACCCGCTCCCACTCCGCGTCGCTCACGTCCGCCAGCGCCGACATGCGGTCCATGATCCCGGCGTTGTTGACCAGCACGTCCACGCCGCCGAAGCGCTCCACGGCCGTACGTACGACCTCGTCGGCGACGGCCTGGTCGCTCAGGTCGCCCACCACCGCGACGGCGGTGCCGCCGGCCTTCTCGACCTCCTCGGCCACCGCCCGCGCGCCCTCGGCGTTGAGGTCCGCCACGACGATCCGGGCGCCCTCGGCGGCGAAGGCCAGGGCGGTGGCCCGGCCGATGCCGGAGCCCGCTCCGGTGACGATGACGCTCCGGCCGTCGAGTCCGCTTCCCATGACGTGCTCCTTCGTGTCCCGCGTTTCTGTCACGCGTCTGTGTCCCGCGTCTGTGTGCCGCGTTTGTGTCCCGCGTTTGTGTGCCGCGTTGTGGTCCGTGGGCCACACCCTACGACTTAATGTCTCTGAGTGACAGGAAATCGAGGTGGAGAATTGACGGAGGATGATCACGCGGGAGTGATCACGCGGGAGTGATCACGCGGGAGTGATCACGCGGGAGTGATCAACGGAGCCGGAGGGACATATGGCCGCGCCGAGCGGAGGTGCGCCGAGCGGGCGTACGGGGCGACCGCCCCTGACCGAGGAGCGCAGGGCGGAGATACGGCTGGAGATCGCCCGCGCGGCGGTCCGCCTCTTCGTGACCCAGGGCGTGACGGCGACCACGGGCGAGCAGATCGGGCAGGCGGTGGGCGTCTCCGCGCGTACGGTCTGGCGCTACTTCCCGAACAAGGAGAGCTGCGTACGGCCGCTGTTCTCGGTGGGGATCACCGTCGTCGCCGCCTGCCTGCGGCAGTGGCACCCGGGCCAACCCCTCGAAGCGCTCTTCGAGCGGGAACTCGCCAGTGAGGAGAGCCTGCTCACCGGCCCGGACCGCGCCGCCACCGCCGCGCTGGTACGGCTGACCCGCACCGAACCGGCCCTGCGCGCCGTCTGGTTGCAGACGTACGACGAGGCGGAGCCGGCGTTCGCCCGCGCCCTGGCGGAACGGGCCGGCCTGCCCGCCGACGACCTGCGGCCCGCCATCCAGGCGGCGATGTTCAACGCGGCGCTGCGCGCGGCGGTCGAGCACCACGCCTGGCGCGCCACCGCCGACGGGTCCACCGGCCCGGCCGAGGTGCAGGGCGAACTGACGGCGGCGCTGCGCTCGGCGCTGGCCGTGGTGAGGGAGGGGCTGGGGTAGCGCGAGGCGCTCCGCCTCTGAATGCCCCTAACCCCTAACCTGTCACCCCTAACCCGTCACCCGTCACCCGTCACCCGTCACCCGTCACCCGTGACGCCGGGACGCTTCTCTCACCCCCGGAGCGCGCCGCCCCCCAGCACCTCCCGCCCCGCGTACCGCGCCTGCCGCCCCAGCTCCTCCTCGATGCGGATGAGCTGGTTGTACTTGGCGGTGCGGTCCGAGCGCGAGAGCGACCCGGTCTTGATCTGGCCGCACCCCGTGGCCACCGCCAGGTCCGCGATCGTCGTGTCCTCCGTCTCGCCGGAACGGTGCGACATGACCACCGTGTAACCGGCGCGGTGGGCGGTGGAGACGGTGGCGAGGGTCTCGGTCAGCGTGCCGATCTGGTTGAGCTTCACCAGGATCGAGTTGGCGACCCCGTCGCGGATCCCCTCCCGCAGCAGCGTCTCGTTGGTGCAGAAGACATCGTCGCCGGTGAGCTGGCAGCGCGCCCCGAGCCGGGCGGTCAGCAGTCGCCACCCGTCGTGGTCGTCCTCGGCCATCGGGTCCTCGACCGACGCGACGGGGTAGCGGTCGACCAGCGAGGCCATGTAGTCGGCGTGGGCGGCCGGATCGCGGCGTACGCCCTCGCCCCGGTAGTCGTACACCCCGTCCCGGAAGAACTCGGAGGCGGCCGGGTCCATGACGACGGTGATGTCGGTGCCGGGCTGGTATCCGGTGCGTTCGACGGCCCGTACGACGAAGTCCAGCGCCTCCTCGGCGGTCCGCAGATCCGGGGCGAAGCCGCCCTCGTCGCCCACGCCGGTGCTGTGCCCCGCGGCGACGAGATCCCGGCGCAGGGTGTGGAAGACCTCCGATCCCATCCGTACGGCCTCGGTGAAGGTGGCCGCACCGACCGGCGCGATCATGAACTCCTGGAAGTCCAGCGGATTGTCGGCGTGCGCGCCGCCGTTGATGATGTTCATCATCGGCACCGGCAGCAGCCGGGCGTCCACCCCGCCGACGTACCGGTAGAGCGGCAGGCGGTGGGCGCGCGCCGCGGCCTTCGCGGCGGCGAGGGAGACGCCCAGGATCGCGTTGGCGCCGAGTCTGCCCTTGTCGGGGGTGCCGTCGAGGTCGATCAGGGTCGCGTCGACGGTCGCCTGGTCCTCCGCCGCGAGCCCGATGACGGCGTCCGCGATCGACTCGTTGACGGCGTCGACGGCGCGCCGGACACCCTTGCCGTGGAAGCGCGCCGGGTCGCCGTCGCGCACCTCCACCGCCTCGCGGGCCCCGGTGGAGGCCCCGGAGGGCACGGCGGCGCGGCCGGTCGAACCGTCGGCCAGCTCGATGTCGACCTCGACGGTCGGGTTTCCGCGACTGTCGATGATCTCGCGCGCTGTGACGCGGGTGATGGCGGTTGCGGCGGTCATGGCGGTAGCTCCTCACGGGACGAGGCGAGTAAGTTCACGTACGGAACAAAGTGAGTTCCGAAAGGGAACGTACTATGGCCCGATGCGGATGCACAACGCCGACCAGCACTGCGGAATCGCCCAGGCCGCCGTCATCACGGGTGACTGGTGGAACGTCCTGGTCCTCCGGGAGATCGCGCGGGGCCACGTACGCTTCGACGCCCTCGCCGCCGAACTGGGCCTTTCCCGCAAGGTCCTGACGGAACGCCTGGGCCGGCTGGTGGCGGCCGGAGTGCTGCGCCGCAGCCTCTACCAGCGCCGTCCGGTCCGTTACGAGTACCTGCTCACCGAGGCGGGGCTGGCGCTGCTGCCGGTACTGGTGGCCATGCAGGAGTGGGGCGACCGGTGGGTGCTGGGGGAGGGGGCCGGATCCGGGGGCGAGGGCGAGGGCGAGGCCGGGGCGGATGCCGCACCTGATGCGCGGGGAGACGCGGATGGAGGAGCGAGGGGAGAAGCGGAAGGAGAAACGAGGGGGGACGCGGGGGAGGCGAGGGTGCGGTCCCTGGCGACGGAGGGCGCGAGGCTCCCGTACGACCTGCGCCTGCCGTCGACGACGACAGGTGCTGGTGCTGGCACCGAGGACCCCGTCGTCGCACCGGAGGCCGGGGCGACGGTGCTCTTCACGTACGCCGCCGCCTACGCCGCCGCCCCGGACGAACGGCTTCCTCGCCCCTTCCCCCACCCCTTCCCCCGGCTCTTCCGGGATGCCTGGCCGGATTTCCGCCGCGCGGGGTTGGCGGTACGTGGAGTGAGCACTCAACCCCCCTACGAGCAGAGCACCTTCGCCCGCGCCGAGGCGATCCCCTACCCGCTGCTCTCCGACGCGGAGCACCGTCTGACAGCGGCGCTGCGCCTGCCGGTCTTCCGGTCGGGGGGAAGGCTGTGCCTCAGACGGCTGGTCCTGGTTCTGGACCGGGAAGGGGTGGTACGTCACACCCTGTTCCCGGCCGAGGACATGCCAGGACTGACGGACGAGGTCCTAAGACTGGCGAAAGCGACGGCGGCCGAGGCCCTGAACGACAAGGCCCCAAGCCGCGAGCCCGTCTCCCACGAGCCCCTGCCTCATGAGGCACCCCCCGACGTCCCCCGCGCGTTGTAGACCACGGCGTCGGTACGAGCCCCGTACCCCCGGAAGACCTCGACCGCCTCGTCCCGGAGCGCCCCGTGTACGACCGCTATCTCTATGCCGCGCCGGTCGAACTGCTCGATCCAGTCCTCGCGCATGGGCCCCTCGTCGAAACCTGTCAACTCCTCGACCTCGGGCCCGTCCCCCGCGATGAGCACCCGCCGCACCCCGGACCACATGGCAGCCCCGTAACACATGACGCACGGACGCCAGTTGACGACCAGTTCGAGTTCGGGCCCGCCGGGCGCGCCGAGGTCCCAGGCGGCCAGCCTGGCCTGGGCGAGGGAGAGCGCGACAACTTCGGCGTGGGTCGAGGAGAGCCCGGAGGCGAGCACGAGGTTGACCCCGGCGGAGACGATGCGCCCGGTCTCCCGCTCCACGACGAGGGCGGCGAAGGGCCCGCCGGTGTCCTCACGGTGGTTGCGCTCCGCGAGACGGTTGACGAGCCGGACCCGCTCCTCGTCACGGGGCAGAGCGTCGGGTACGTCGGCGAGTTCGGCCGGCACCCACTCGGGGAGGCGGGCTCCGAAGGAGGTCGCGAGGGCGGACGTGTCCATGGCTGATGCCTCCGGTCAGTTCGACTCGATGTTGCTGCCGAAGACAGTGTGATCCAGGAAACGGAAGAAACGAGTGTTACTTACCTCTCCACCTCACCCGCTCCATTCCACCTCACCCGCTCCATCTGACCCATGGGCCCACACCAACTCGCTCAGTGGCACCAGCGCCTCCGGGGCCAGCAGGGGCAGCAGCGGAATCACGTACGTCCACCCCTCCCCTCCCAGCAACTCCTGTACGAGCGAACGCGCCGCCCCCGGATCGGCCACCCGCCCGCCACTGCCTGTCGCGGCATGCGCGAGCGCGAGGCAGAGCCGGAGCGAACCGCTCCCCGGCGAAGCGGGCGCGGGATCGAGTACGGCGGGAACCCCGCCCAGATACGCCGCGACCCCAGCCAGCGCAACCCCCCGCCCGCCGGCCGTAGGGGCTCCTTCGGCAACGCGACGGGCCGCGCCGGCATCACCGGAAACGGCGTGGAACAGGGCGAGTTCGGCGTAGGGAACCTGGTCCGGAGGAAGCGTCCGTTCCCACTGCCCAATGGCATCGGCACCGTACGGAACCTCCTGCGCCGCACCGGCCGAAGTGTCGGACGTGGGGTCGGCCGGAGGGCTTACCGGCGTGCCGAACGGAACCCTGCCGAACGGCCCCCCGCCGGCCGAGACCCCGGGCAGCCCCGCCCCCCAACCGCCCCCGTACGGAACGGGGCCGTCAGCGTCCTCCTCCGGAAGCCCGTCGAGCACCCGGAGCCGGTCCAGCAGGGCAAGCACCACCCCCGTCCGGCCCCGGCCCGGCCCAGGCCCCCCACCCACGGCTCCCCCGAACCCCCCGAACCCCCCGATTCCTCCGATTCCTCCGAATCCCCCGGTGCCCTCGGCTCCCCGGGCCCGCCGGAACATCGCACCCCACCGAGATCCGGCCCGCCCCGCATCCGCCCCGGGAAAGGCGAGCAGGAGCGCCACCAGTTCGGGAAGGGTACTGACCGGAATCACGCCCCCGATCCGGCCGTCCAGTTCGTCGAGCACCCCCGACACGATCCGGCCGGCCGCCTCCGGCGCGTGGCGGGCCACCCCGGCGGCGACGGCCGCGAGCGAGCGACGCATCCCCGTTTCGAACTCGGCGTCGCGCATGGTGTCGGAGGGATTCCTCCGCCGCGCCAACTCCTCCGCCCCGACAGCCTCCCCGGCGTATGCCAGCGCCTGCGCGACCACCCATCGCGCCTCCGGGTCGGAGCCGTCGGCCACGAGAAGCGCCGCCTCCCGCCCGTACCGGAGCGCCTCGGCCCCGTACCCGCCCTGGGAACACCCCAAGGAGAGCGCGGCGAGATGCCGTCCCCGACTCTCCGCGTCCGGCGACAGTTCGGCAAGTTGTACGCCGTGTACGAACTCCCCGATGACCCCGAGCGCGTGCACCAGATCGCAGGTCCACCTGCCGTCGCCGGGGGAGCGGCCCTGCGTACGTACCGGTACCGGTACAGGCCCCGGCCCCGAGACCGGTACAGGCCCCGGCCCCGAGACCGGCCCCGGGGCAGTACGAAGAGCCGAGGCCAGCGACTCGCGGGCGAGCACGAGATTGCCCTTCCCGAGCAGCCAGTCGGCGTGGTGGAGCAGGCCGAGGTGCGGGGGGAGACCGGGGTCGGGCTCGTACGGTACCCACGCGTCGGAGGGGGCGGGGCCGGTCTTCTGCCGGTTACGCTTCCCCCGCCGGTTCGCGGCGTCCGGCTTTCTCCGCGCGGCCAGCTTGCGTTCCTTCTCCTGCCGCTGACGGGCGGCATCCGTCGCGTGCCTGCGCTCCTCGTCCGCCTCCCTGCGCTCCTCGGCGGAGCCGATGTTCGCCCGGGCACGTTCCGTCAGGTCGTCACCGAGCACACCCGTACGCATCGACTCGGGGAGCTCCGCCACCACAACCTTGATGTCGGACAGGGCCTGGGCGTATGCGCCCTTCCCGTTGGCGTCGACGGCCCGGGAGAGCCGGTCCAGCGTGGTGGAGAGTTCGCGCCGCAGGTGGCCCCGGTCGGCGGGGGAGAGGCCGGCAGGGCCGGCCCGGACGGTGGACCGCAGCAGCTCCAGCGCCTCCTCCACCAGCCGGGGCGCCACCGTCTTACGACTCTTCAACGCGATCGCGCCGAGGGCGAGGATGTCGACCCGCATCAGCCCGAACGACGGGTCCAGGTCCGCGCAGTGCGCCTCGATGTGGTCCCTGGCGCGGGGGGCCAGGGAGAGGATCCGGCCGGCGATCGTGGCCCAGATGTCCACGGCGGCGGCGTGGTCCGTGGGGAGTCCGCTCATGCTGAGGTGGTCGGCCCAGGTGAACAGAGCCGTCACCCCCTGCACGTCATCGCGTGAGGCGAGGAGATCCCCCGCGGTCACCACCGTCTCGACATCGGCAACCCCACTGCGGAGTGCCGCCCGGAACAGGCCCCGCGCGGCCGAGAGCTCGCCCACCGAGCGGAGCTCATGGGCGGCGCGGGCGAGCAGCGCGTACGCGTCCGACACCTCGGCCGGAAGCGCCGAGGCGAAGGTCAGCCGGGGAAGCGCCTCCTCGGCAAGGGCCGCCCACTCCGCGGCCTCCCGCGCGAACCGCCCGGCCTCGGGGTGGCCGGCCCGCCGCAGCTCCACCGCGGCCTCCGCGAAGAGCGTCGCCCTGGCCACCGCCCCCGGCACCGCACGGGCAAGGGAAAGAGCCCGCGACACACCCCCGAGCCGAACACACAACGCCACAGCCTCCCCCGGAAGCCGAGGAACCCGCCCGGACAACAACCCCCGCGAAGCGGCCAGCCGAACACCGACCGAGAGATCCCCGGGAAGCAAGCCCCGCCGGTGCAGTTCCGTCCCGACCGCCTTCACCTGCCCCAGCGCGACATCACCCCCGGCCTCCGCAGCGCACCGCACCTGACGGCGCCCATCGAGCACGTACGCCGCACGTCGTGCGAGACCGAGACCGAGACCGAGGTCGAAGTCGAGGTCGAAGTCGAGGTCGTCCAGCAGGAGGTGGTAGCCGTTCAGCAGATACGGCGGCGTCCCGGGGGGCCACCCGGCACCCCGCAGACGCTCGGCCCAGGCATGCAGGGTCTGGGCGTGGCGCGAGACAACGGCGGGATCCAGCCCGTCCCGTACGGAGGACAGCACACCGGGGGCGAGGGCATACGTCCCGGCCGGAGCGTCGTCCAGCACGATGCAGCGCCCGTCCGCCCCGTGGACGAGCCGGTCGACCTCGTCGACAGAGGCCCCGGTCAGCGACGCGAGGTCCACGGCCCGCAGATTCCCCCCGGCCACAGCGAGCAGACCGACAACCTGCCCGCCCAGCTCACTCGCGAGCAGCCGGCCCGCCTCGGCCCGGGGAGTGCGGCCGGCCTCCTCGGCGCCTTCGAACGGCCCGAGTTGGCGCAGGCAGGCACGCAGGCGCAGCGGATGCCCGGCCGGGACGTCACCGGGGAAGCGCGAAGTCCGCCGAAGGGACACGAGAACCCGCAGCCCGTCTCCTGGAACGCCCGGCAACAACCCCGCGATACTCCCCCCGCCCGAGTCCCTCTCCTCCGATTCCTCCGATTCCTCCCTCTCCTCCGAGCTCCGCTCGGAGGAGAGCCAGGCGACATCGTCATCAAGCCCGTCGACCACGAGCAGAAGCCGCCGCCCACGCGCGACACTCTTCGCCACGGCCCTGCCGAGAAGTTCCCCCCACTCCCGCCCATCACGAGGCTGCCCGAAGACGAACGCATCCGACCCCCCACCCCCGCCGTCCGACGCCCCCGATGCCCGCGACGTATCAGACGCCCCCAACACCCCCGACGTGCCCGGCTCGCCGAGCGCCAGAAAGGCCCGCATCTGCACCCCCGTCTCCTCGATGAAGGCGGCACGGCTGTCGGTCCCATGTGCCCGGGAGACGAAGAAGTTCACGATGTCGGCCGTCGGCGGCGGCCTCTTCACCAGATCGGCGAGCAGGGCGGTCTTCCCCACCGCCAACTCCGCATGCCAGCACAGATACGACGGCGCATGCGGTCCGAAGGCCCGTACGAAGGCGAGCGACACCAGCCGTTCAGCATGCCGTCCGACCAACTCATCCCGAACGCCTTGCGTCGGCGGATGGGCCAGGACAAAGGGCTGCTTCGGATCCCGCGTCTCCGGGCCGGCCTTCTCCTCCCGCGCCGCACTCAGCAGGGCCTGCCACTCGGCCTCGCTGTGGAGCGGGACTTCCAGCTTCGCCTGAGCCTTCTGTACCAGAGCCCAGAACCGGGTCTCGTTGAACTCCGAAGGCAGTCGGTGGCCGGCGCACCAGTCCTGGACCGTGCTCACCGTGACTCCGCCAACGAGGCCGACAGCCCCGCGTCGAGAGATCTTTGCCTCGTCCAGCAACTTGTTCACCTCGGCGCCGAACTGCTTGCAGGCGGGGCTCCCACTCTGGTCCGTCATGTCGCTCCCCCAGCATCATCTCGGGCAGGGACACCGCCCTGCGCACACGTAATTTTTTTCTGGCCTGGCGCTGGGCAAATCGCGATTATGTCGGATTTCTTCCCTGTGGTACAGCGCTGTTGTCGTTCCACTCTGGGGGCCACACCTCGCCCGGCCGCTCCGGCCCCGGCCAGAAGGAAGCCCCCGTGTCCGCACTCCCCTCCGCACTCCCCGAACTGGCCCGCGCCGCCGCCACCCTGACCGCCGCCACCACCATCCTGACCGCCGTCGCCGCACTCCTGTACGGAGTCGTCCTGGCCGTCGTCGCCCTCGCCTCGGTCCTGGCCCGCACCTCCGAACTCCGCGGCGACGCACGGAAGACGCTGGAGATCCTCGTCAGGAAACGGCGGTCGGGGTGACGGCAGTGGGTAAGTCGACCCCTTCCGTTCCACCGTTTCCTCTTCCATCGTTCTGGCACGGGCCAAGTCGACCCCCTCCGTCCCACCGTTCAACCGCTACGGCGTGTCTCCTCCCATATCCGCATGTAGTGCCACTTTTTGTGCAACTGTGGGCGCATGCGGGGCCTCCAGCTCCTCACCTCGGCATCTCCTGTCCTTGCTCGCTGCGGGATGGGTGATGTCGAGATGAAAGGTGAAGGTCATGCAGGGCGATCAAAATGAAGCCGATCAGATGGGGGTGGAGGGTGATCGGCGTGAGGTCGATCAGCGAGATTCCGGTCGAGGCGGTGGGCCGCGGCCCGACAAGGACGAGTTGCTCCTCGCCCTTGTCATCGCGGCAGCAGTTGAGGTCCTGTCCGCGCTGGTGACCAAACTGGTGGACTGCGTCCTATAGGTGGCCGCTCCTGGAGTGTCTGACGCCAGGAACGGCCCGCCTCGGCAGCGCTGTTGGGTTCCGTCTCGCGTCACCGGGGCGGAACCCGCAGCAGAGACTGGCCGCATGCATTCGGTGCAGTCCCACCGAGGCTGCCGATCGCGATCGGCGGTTTCCCAGTGTATGCGGCTTTCGCGTCCTGAACTTGCCTGATTTCATAGGAACCGGATCCCCCGAGTGCAAGGGTGTCCGTCCCCCTCCCGCAGTCAGAGGGGATGACCCGTCGACGGCCTCAGTGCCTCCGTCAGGGCTTTGCCCCGCGTGAGCGGGGATGTTCGGCCTGCCGCCCCATGCCGCTGGCGGCGAACGAATCCACCGGATCCTCCGCGAACCTGAACGTCAACTGTTAGCGTTCATGTCGCTCCAGAAAGTTACCGCCATGCCACGCCAACCATGCCTCGCTGGCGCACGATCCGGAAAGCGGTAGTCAGGCATGCCCGAAGCACGCGCCCCCGTCCCCGCCCAGCGGGGCCCCAGCTCCGAGCAGAGATTCCGCTGGACTCCCAGGTCTACGGAGGAACTCCACTGGGACCCCCGCTACCAGCCCTGCATTCCCGCCGTGGCATGGGACGGCTCCACTGCGCACCACTCACTGCACGCCCTCTTCACCCAGGCCGAACGGCTGGTCTCCATCAACTGCGCGACGCCCGGCGAGACCGTCGCCGTGATCGAGTTTCTGATGGCGATCTGCTTCGCGGCGGAAGCCTGCCCGTCCTCCGACGAGGAGTGGCGTACATGGATCGCCGACCCGCATGCCCTCGACGGTGCGCCCGGTTGGCTGGACGATCAACCTGACGATGCCTGGGATCTGTTCGGCTCCGAACATCCACTCGGCCAAAACCTCGGCCTCGAACCTGAGATGGGGCGCAGCGGAACAGGAACGGCCCAGTTGGTCCTGGAGCAGGTCGGCGACTATCACCAGCACTTCGACCACCACCACCTCGACCGGGGCGACCCCCTCCCCGCGGCCGAGGCGTTCCGCGCCATGCTCACCCAGCACGTATACGCCCCGTACGGCCGCGCCCGGATATCCGGCGAGAAACTCGGGGCCACGGTCACCAATCTGGCCGCCGGTCGGCTGACCGGGCGGATCCGGGTCGTCGCCCTCGGCGCCACCCTGGGTGAGACACTGCGCCTCAACCTCTATCCGCCCGAAGGGCCGGGCGACTGCCTCAACACGTCGTGGACGACCCCCGGTTCTGCGGAGCGCCGTACCTTCAACAAGAAGGCCACGCCCCGCGTGCCGAGGAGTTCCGCCGACCTCCACAGTGCCCTCGGCCGTTCCATCCTCCTGCGCGGACGGCGCGGACCCGACGGAGACGCGTTGGTCGACCGGGTGCTGATCGGCGCCGGGGAGGTCCTGGAACTCGATCTGCGACGCCACCTCCAGGACGCGGTGCCCAGCAGAACCATGAACGGTCAGGAGAAACCGCTCTGGCCGTCCCCGACCCGCGCCCTCTGGCAGGACGCCCACGCGCTGTACGCCGCAGTGGTCAACCGCGAGAACGGGCTCTTCACACGGCTCGGTTCCCTCGCGAAGAGAGGCGTCGGCGCCCCATACCACATGTGGGCCGTGGGCCTGCTCACCAACCAGGCGCTGCCGATGGCCTGGACGCAGGGCGCGTATCCCTACGCCCCCGGAATGGAACGGCACCTGTACCACGCGTCCTTCCGTGGCTCGAAGATCGCCGAGTACATCGCGGGGAGCCTGAAGAGCGCGGCCGTCCTTGCCATGGAGACTGCCCACCCGGCCGCGCACGCCGCCGACAAGAACCACCTCCTGGCGCGCTTCGACGCCCGATGGCTCTTCTGGCCGGACGCGGCTCAGCCCTTCTACCGACTGCTCGACACCGTGATCAGAGAAGGCAAGGTGGACGACGACGACCCGGTCTCGGCCCCGCTGATCGAGTACGCCACCATCCTGGTGACCTCCGCCAGGAACCACCTCACCCACCGCCTGGACTCCCTTCCGCCCAACAGCCGGAGCCATCACGCCCGAGCCCGTGCCGAGAATCGCTTCGAGGACGAGATGGCACGGGCCAAGGCGCCTGCCGAGATCCGAGGGGAGATCGCCCATGACTGACGCGTTCCAGAACGAGGCCGGCCAGAACGAGACCGACCGGAGCGAGGCCGGGTATCAGAGCACCCCAGGGACAGAGGTCGAGGCCCCCGCCCCCCGCTCCGAGGCCCTCCCCCTCCACTCCGAGGCCCTCCCCCACGACAGCACCGCCCTCGTCACCTGGCTCACCACCCTCGTCCGCAACCGCGAGTACGGCACCCTTGCTGACCTGCGCCGGGCCCGGCACCCCACCAAGGCCCATATCCGGGCCGGCTGGTACGGCGGCGACGAGCACCGCGAGCTGTTCGAACGCGTCGCGTTCCTCTTCGCGATCTACCATCAGGGCCGCTCCACACCCTCGTACGGCCACGGCAGCCTCGGCGAAGCCGCCCGCCGTATTGGCGACAGCGTCGCGCGAGGTCCCAAGAACCCGGGCGCCCAACGCCTCCTGGACCGGGTCGTCGCCAGCCGCCGTATCCCCTGGCGCCACCTCCAGCACACCGTCACCCGGCTCCGGTCATGCGAACAGGCGCCGCCCTCCTGGACCGAGCTCACCGAGGACCTGATCCGTTGGCACGACCGTAAGGCCCGGATCGCCTATTCATGGTCGGCCGCCTTCTACACCACCCCGCCGAAGCGGAACCGGACCGCAGCCCCGAGCAAGCAGACAACACGGAGGAACGAGAGCGCATGACCGAGACTGCGGCCGGGACCGAGGCCAAGACGGCGAACGGGTCCGAGGAGAACGGGACCGGGACCGAGTCCGCCCCGGAGGCGGCGACCGACCCCAAAGACCCTCGAACCCCCCGGAGCCCCCGCACCCCCCGAAGCCAGTTCCTCTCCCTCCACCTCCTCGAAACCCTCGTCGCCGTCCTCCCCGTACGAGACGAGAACGGCCAGCCCAAGAGCCTCGTATACGGCGGCGCCGAGCGCCACATGGTCACCAGCCAGGCCCGCAGACGTGCCGAACGCGTCCACGCCCGTAACCGCGCCAACGCCGGCCTCGGCGCCCTCAGCGGCCGGAGCATGGGCATCCGTACCCGCGAGTGGGCCCTCCTGACCGCCCGCGAACTGGTCTCCGCGCACGACTGGGACAGGGAAGAGGCCGTCACCACGGCCCGCGCGGTCATCGAGGCGAGCGGCCTGAAGTTCGGCGACCCGAAGAAGAAGTCCGTCGCCAACCTCACCAAGGTCCTGGTCTTCGCCCCCGCAGACGCCGGTACGCGCATCGCCGCCCACATCGAAGCCCACCGCGACGACCTCACCGAGTGGCGCGACCGCTACGTACAGGCCCAGGAGGCACTGGCGCGCAAGTCGGCCCGGGGCGCAAAGAAGAAGGCCGAGACACCCCCGGAGGAGGACACATCCAACTCTTCCACCGGCTCCGCGGCCGACAACTCCGCGGCCGACAAGAAGAAGACCGACCTCCCGCCCGTCCCCAAACCCACCCGTGACGCCGTCCTCCTGGCCATCGCCCCCCGCGACGCCGTCGACATCGCGCTGTACGGCCGGTTCCTGGCCGAGATCGCCGACTCGCCCAACGTCGACGGCGCGGTGCAGAGCAGCCACGCCTTCACCGTCCACGAGGCGGAACAGATCGACGACTTCTACGCCGCCGCCGACGACGCGAAACTCGACCGTAAGCGGAACGCCCTGAACTTCCTCGACGCCGCCGACGAGGCCAGCGACGCGGGCGCCGGAATGACGGGGTACCAGTCCCTGATCTCCGGAACCTTCTACCGCCACGCCGTCCTCGACCGCATCCAGCTCCGTACGAACCTCCGCATCGCCGGAATGACGGAGGAGGAAGCCGAATCGGCCGCCACGGACGCCGAAACGGAGTTCGTGACCGCCTTCGTGGAGGCGTTCCCCGAGGCCAAGAAGAACTCCACCGCCTCCACCGGCTCGCTCCCCGCCCTGGTCCTGGCCTTCGAGGGCGAACGCCCGTACAACTACGCCGCCGCCTTCCAACTCCCCGTGGACGAGACCCCGGAAAACGAGGGCGGCGAAGGCCCGGCCGGCCCCGCGGCGGTCCAGAGGCTCCTCCGCCACCACACCTTCGTCAGCAAGCGCCGCAAGGACCTGCGCACCGCACGGATGCTCACCTACGACCCCCAGATCGACGACATCCTGGGCGATCCGAAGCTGACGGCCTCCGCGACCGTGGTGACCACCATCGAGGGCCTGACCCGATGACGTCCCACCCGCATGCGCCCGGAACGCCCATAGCCCACCCCACAGAAGCCACCAACCCCACGAACCCCACGAACCCCACGAGCCCCTCCGCCCCCACTGCCCCCTCCGACCCCCCGGACCCCGTCCTCCTCCTCCGCCTCGCAGGCCCCCTCCAGTCCTGGGGCATCGCATCCAGATTCGCGGCGTACCGGGACACCCACCCCCGCCCCACCAAGTCCGGTGTGATCGGCCTCTGCGCGGCAGCCCTCGGCCTGGAACGGGACGAACCGCTCGGAGAACTGGCCCACGTCCTCTTCGGCGTACGAGCGGACCACCCCGGCACCCCGCTCCGCGACTACCACACCGTCGGCGGAGGTACGTACCCCCTCCGCCCCCGCGACCTGGTGACGGACCACCGCAGAGCGGCAGCAGCCGAAACAGACACAACAACGCCCCCACCCCCATCCACAACCCCGCCCCCCTCCACAACCCCTGCCCCTGCCCCCACCCCCTTCGGCCGCCAAAGACTGGAAGCCTGGTACGGAGCCCCCAAGAAGATCGCCGCCGACCCGACCTCAGGGGCCCTCGTCTCGGGCGAGGTACGCCGGCACGCGATGATCACCGAGCGCTGGTACCTCGCCGACGCCGCGTTCCTCGTAGGCCTCCAGCACCCCGACCGCGCGCTCCTGGAGCGGATCGCGTACGCCCTGGAACACCCGAAGCGCCTGCTCTGGCTGGGCCGCAAAGCCTGCCCGCCGTCGGGTCAACTGGCCCTGGAGATCGTGCCGGGCCCCCTGGAAAGGGCATTCACCACAACCCCCCTACTCCCCAGTTCGAATCCCCCCGCTCCGACCTCCACCCCCACCCCCTGGGCCTGGATCGAGAGCAGGTACCCCCTGCCCGGGGTGGGTCCGATCCACGACCAGCCCGTACGGTACGACGCCGACGGCCCCGTCCACAGCCCGCGCTGGGAGACCCGGGAACGCGTCACCCTCGCCCCGAACACCCGCGAATGGGACATCATCCCGTGACCAACACCCCACCCACCCCAAGCGCCTCCACCCCAAGCCCCGGCACCCCGAGCCCCTCCACCCCGAGCCCCGGCACCCCGAACCTCCGCGCCCCCAATCCCCGCACCCCGAGCCCCGGCACCCCAAGCCCCTTTACCCCCAATCCCCCCACACCCGAGACATCCGCCAGATTCGTCACCACCCACACCCTGCTCTCCCTCGACGCCCGGCACCCCTTCGCCGCCAAGTCCCTGATCGACGCCCAGGACATGCACCGCACCGTCATGAGTGGGTTCAAGGGCTGGGTGGACGACGGCAGCCGGGATGCCCGCTCCCAGATGGGCATCCTGTCGACCTGGACCATCGACCTGCGCCGTGCCCAGCTCTCCCTGGTGGTGCAGTCCGGCGTCCCCGGCGACTGGAGCGGCATCCCCCGGGCCGCACTCGCCGAGGAACCCCGGAGCCTCACCGTCGACCGCACGTTCCGCGTAGGCGACACCGCCGACTTCCGTACGGTCGTCAACCCGGTCCGCAGCCGCCCGCCGGCCCCCGGGTCCCCCGAGAAGACCCGGGGCACCCGCGTCCCGCACACCCGCCCCGAACACGTGAAGACCTGGTTCACCCGCCGCCTCCAGCCGACCGGCGAACCCCCGGTCGCCCCCGACGGCCTGACCCGCATCGGCGCCGACGCGGACACCGACCGCCTGGCCCTCCGCCTCCTCCCCAAGGTCTCCAGCCCGGCCCCCCACAAGGGCCTCCGCATCGCCCGAGCCGAAATCAAGGGCACCCTCACCGTCACGGACCCCCGGACCTTCGTCTCGGCCCTGACCCGAGGCATCGGCCACGCCCGCGCCTATAGCTGCGGCCTGATCCTCATCCGCTGACCCCGAAGCCGCCCCGAAGCCGCCCCGAAGCCGCCCCGAAGCCGCCCCGAAGCCGCCCAGAAGCCGACCCGAAGCCGATCAGAAACCGACCAGAAAGCCCCGGACGCCGCCCAGAAGCCCCCCCGACGCCGCCTTCCTCCCCCTCCCCCCCCGAGGCGCAATGGGGCTGGCAAGACCCGGCCCAAGCCCCCGGCGCCTCACCAACCCCAACCGACAACAGGGAGAATCACGCCGGATCGATACGGGAAACCCGGCCACCGAGGTCGAGCGTGTACAACTCGCCGTCCCCGTCCTGCGCGAACGACACGACCTGGCCGCCGCTGACCCCGAGATCGCTCTCGCCGGTCACCTCGCCGTCAGCCATCCGCAGCGCGCGTACGGTGCCGTCGCAGTAGTCGCTGAACAGGTACTGCCCGGTGAGCTCCGGGATCGCCTTGCCCCGGTAGACGTATCCGCCCGTCACCGAGCAGCCCAGCCCGCTCCGGTCGTACTCGTGGACCGGCGGTACGTGGTTCGCGGGCTCCGTGCCGCCCCGGAACGGATGGTTCCCCTCCATGCCGGACCAGCCGTAGTTCTCGCCGCCCGGGCTGTCCGCGGGGGCCCAGTCGATCTCCTCCCACTCGCTCTGCCCGACATCGCCGATCAGCATGTCGCCCGTACCCGCGTCGAAGGAGAACCGCCACGGGTTGCGCAGCCCGTACGCCCAGATCTCGCCCTTGGCGTCCGGATCACCCACGAACGGATTGTCCTCCGGAATCGCATAAGACACCCCACTCCCCAACCCCCCGTCCGAACCACTCCCCGAACCCCCGCCCCCCGAACTCCCGCCCCCCGGATCCCCACCACTCGGATCCCCACCACTGGGGTCGATCCGCAGCATCTTGCCGAGCAGCGTGCCGAGGTTCTGCCCGTTGCCGTGCGGGTCACCGCCCGAACCGCCGTCGCCGAACGCGATGTACAGATAGCCGTCCGGGCCGAACGCGAGGTCGCCGCCGTTGTGGTTGGAGTACGGCTGCTCCTGCGTCAGCACCGTACGGCGGCTGTCCGCCTGGATCTCGCCGTCCCGTACCGCGAACTCGTCCACGGTGCTGGTGCCTTGGAGGTCCGTGTACGAGATGTAGAAGTGCCCGAAGTCCCTGTCGAACGCGATGCCCAGCAGCCCGCGTTCACCGTCGGTCGTGGTCTCACCGGATATGTCGAGCACGGGCTCACCGAGCCCCTGACCGCCCAGGATCCGTACCGTACCGGCGCGTTCGGCGATCCAGAGCGCGCCACCGGGACCCGCGGTACCCGCGACCGGATTCCGCGCCGTGGCCACCTCCGTAAGAGCGACCTGCCCCGCGGCGCGCGGGACCGCGGCCTCGTCGGCCGACGCCTGAACCAGGCCGAGGGAAGCGACAAGACAGATGGTGCCGATGATCGCTGAGCTTCTGGTGCGGACTTTCACCGTGACCTCCTGAGCAGCGATGGGAGAGACAACCCGGCTGCCTGGGCGGAGTCATACGGTCATGGCCGCCCGCGCCAGCACGCAACCTGGGTGGGGGATGGTGTGCCACTGGCCACTGATGAGAATAAAGGGACAGAAGCGATCCCTGTAGACCACGACTCAGCCCCTAACCCACCAGAATCCCGTCACCCCAGTGACCCCCGACGGGATCCCCGCCCCACCAACAGAATCCCTTCACCCCACCAGAATCCCGTCACCCCACCAGAATCCCGTCACCCCACCAGAATCCCGTCACCCCACCAGAAGTCCGTCACCCCAACAGAATCCCTTCACCCCACCAGAATCCCGTTCAACGCGTCACCCCGCATCTTCCGCGTCACCGCAAGCTCCTCCCGCAAGAGCCGTTCGTGCTCGTCCAGCCGCCCCATGGCGCTGGCAATCGCCCGCTGTCTCCCCAGATCAGGCAGGACAACGGGCAACTTCTCCAACACCTTGAGAGAGATGGTCTTCATGGTCCTGCTCCCTGTGGAGTGGGCGTCGAGCCACCTGCGGGCCTCAGGGCCGCGGAGATACGCGGCGAGATAGCCGGCGTCGAGCCCGGCGGGAGGCCGGAGCAGGAAGCAGCCCGTGCCACAGACCCAGCCCTCCTGCTCCTCACGGACGACAGCGCATCGCCCCAGTTCTCCACGGCGAGCCAGCACCACATCGCCACGCAGAAGCCGGAAGCGCCGCAGGCTCTGGGCGTGCCGCTCGCTGATGAACCTGATGCTCGTCGTGGTGAAACCGCTGTCCGTCAGGTCCTTGGGCATGACGACGGGGACCCCGGCGCCCTCGTCCGCCACGTAGTCCTTGGCGCGGATGAGGCTTCCCGAAGGCCCGGCGAGCAGCACGGCGGACGGAGAGGCCCCGAACACCACCGCGCCCCCCTCCCTCCCCTCCCTCCCTTCCCCTTCTTCCCGCTCCTTCTCCTCCTCCGCCAGGGCGCGCACGATGTCCCCGAGAAGCACGCGCGGAGGCCGTGCCCCGCCACGCGCCAGGCGCTCGCACCTGCCGAGACTCATCCGGAGGTCGGCCCTCGAACGGGACGTGGCGTCGTCGTACGGGTCCAACTCACCGGACACGGGACTCAGATCCAGCGCCACATCCGTTTGTTCCCGCTCGACTTCGACGTACAGCCTGGGATCGAGGCTGCCGTCGTTCGCAAGGATCTCCTCGTGCGCGACGGAGCGGGAGAAGCCCGGCTCATCGGGTGTCGTACGGGGAGACCGCTGCCACGCGTGAAGCCGACGGCTGATCCGCTCCGTGTCGTCTGCCGTCAGGACGAGCCGTTGCCGGGGCACCTGTGCACCGAGCCGGCCGGCATCGATGAACAAGACCTTGTCCGCGTCGCCGGGTGGCAATTGGCGGGCCGTGTCGCGGGCGAGAATCCACAGGTGCACGTGGACCGAGGTGCCGTGAAAGAGACGCTCCGGCAAGGCGATGACGGCGAGGAGCGCACCACCGGCGATCATCTCTTTGCGGATCTCCTCCTGGCGCCCCTCGGCCCACGCCGCTCCCTGCGGCATGAGCATCGCGGCGGTCCCGTTCTCACTCAGCCGGCTCCACGCGAGCTGAAGCCAGGCGAAGTTTGCATTGGACGCGGGGGGCTGGCCGAAGGGCCAGTCGACGCTGTCGACATCCCCGACACGCTGGTTGAACGGCGGATTGCACACCACCCGGTCGGCAAGGCCGTCGCCCTGACGCCGGAACAGCGACACGGGGTCGGAGGCCCCGACAACCGGCTGATCCACCCCGTGCAGGGCCAGATTCATCATGGCCAGCCGCGGATTGCTGCGATCCGTGGCGTACGCCTCGACAGCGGCTCCGTCGACAGGGCCGGCCCCGGCGATCCGCTGCGCCGCGACCGCGAGAAGACCGCCGGACCCACAGGCAGGGTCAAGGATCCGGTCTCCGGGCTGAGGCGACACGGACTCGACCAGGAGATCCGCGACCGCACGCGGCGTGTAGAACTCCCCCGCCGAATAGGTGCCTTCTTGTACGTGGCGCTCCAGGAGCAGCTCGCAGAGTTCCGCCCATCCTGCCTGGTCCAGGGGGCGACGCTGATGCAGCGCGGTGAGGAAGGCGGCCGCCCACGGTACGTCACCCGAGTCTTCGTCACCGTCGAAAACCCCGACATCAAGGTCGCGGAAATCAAACACGGGAAAGTGCCTGTGCCGACTGGCACCGGCCATCGCGGCGCGGAGGTCCTTCAACGGCGAGAGACCGAGGCGGGACTCCGCGACAGCCCGATTCCACCGCTTGACGAACTCACCCTCCACCCCACTCCCCACCTCGCTCCCCGCCCCGCTCACCGAGTCGACGAACCGCGCGAGCAACAGGATCGCGAGCATGGACGTCGGATCACCGAACGTGTTCCGGCCCCGCTGGTACGGCGCATACGCCCGCCAAAGCCGATCAACGACTTCCGCGGTGTGGCTCTCCATCTCCCTGCTCTCCATGCGGTGGATCCCCTCTTTCAAGGCGGTCAAGGCAGTCAAGGTGGTCAACGTCGTCAAGACGGGGCCTACTTCACCGGGTGATGGAGTACGCCGCTGCGGCGGCAAGCATCAGCAGACACAAGCGCAGTGTCATGCCCGTGCTCTGCATCGCCATCCTCAGCAGCTCGAAGAACGACTTCACTCTGCCGCGCCTCCTGTCGCACAACATATATGCGCAGTACTGCTGCGCATCTCTCAATAGTGACCGCACGACGCACGTTCCAACCTGCGAGTGCTTGATGTGATCGAATTTAGCAGCGCCCGGCAGCAAGCGCGCTTCCGATGCAACCCGCTGCGGCTATGACCCCTCCTATGCGCAGCGATACTGCGCATATCTCAAACCCGGAGACTGCTGATCACAGTCGTGCTGGAAGAACGCGGCGTTCGGCGGCCGATGGCGAAGGGCCGCTCACGATGTGACGCAGGTCGCACGTCGCCACGCGCAGGAATGTGCGGCACGACCGGCCGACCTCAGTTCCGTCCGCTGGTGGCTGGTGGCTGGTGGCTGGAGGCCCGAAGTTTGAGGCGCCGATTTCCAGGACGCCGAGCCGCCTCCCCAGAGAGGCCACCCAGAAAAACCACTCAGGGGCCCGACCCGCACTGCGGATCAAGCCCCTGCCTTGGTACTTCACTGTCGGGGTGGCGGGATTTGAACCCACGACCTCTTCGTCCCGAACGAAGCGCGCTGCCAAGCTGCGCTACACCCCGATGTCGCCCTTGTTCCTGGCGACATCGATTACTTTAGCCCACCGCTGGCCGGAGACGAAATCCGGTTTCGTGGGGCCAGGACCCCACGAAGGCCGCTCCTCCTCAGTCCGTTCCAGCCCCGGCGGGCTCCGGTGTCACCCGCGTGCCGTCAGCGTGAGCAGTGTGGCCTCCGGAGGGCAGGCGAAGCGGAAGGGGGTGTAGCGGTTGGTGCCGCAGCCTGCGGAGACGTGGAGGTGTGCGGTGTGGCCGGGGGTGTGGTGGGTGGAGAGGCCCCTGGCTCGGTCCGTGTCGAGGTCGCAGTTGGTGACCAGGGCCCCGTAGAAGGGGACGCGGAGCTGGCCGCCGTGGGTGTGGCCCGCCAGGATCAGGGGGTAGCCGTCGGCCGTGAAGGCGTCCAGGGAGCGCAGGTACGGGGCGTGGACCACGCCGATCGAGAGGTCCGCGTCCGTGGCCGGGCCGCCCGCGACATGGGCGTACCGGTCCCGCTTGATGTGCGGGTCGTCCACGCCGGTGAAGGCGATCTCGTGGCCGTCGATCTTCAGCCGGCCACGGGCGTTGTTCAGGCCCACCCAGCCCGCCTCGTCGAACGCGTCCCGCATCGGCTCCCACGGGTTGTGCACCGCCCCGACGGCCGGCGCGTTGCCGTTGAGGCCATGGCGGCCCTGGGTCTTCTCCAGGAGATAGCGGGCCGGGTTCCGCAGCTTCGGGCCGTAGTAGTCGTTCGACCCGAAGACATAGACGCCGGGGAACTCCATCAGCGGGCCCAGCGCGTCCAGCACCTCCGGCACGCCCTCCGGGTCGGAGAGGTTGTCGCCGGTGTTGACGACGAAGTCGGGGCGCAGCCCGGCCAGCGACTGGAGCCAGCGCTGCTTCTTACGCTGCCCGCTCACCATGTGGATGTCGGAGACCTGGAGAACGCGCAGGTCACGCATACCGCGCGGCAGCACCGGCACGGAGATCCGGCGGAGCCGGAACGAACGGGCTTCGAACCCGGCGGCGTAGACGAGGCCGGCCGCCCCGACCGCCGCGATACCTGCTGTGACTTTGAGGGGAGCCCCATAGCGTGCGCGCATGCGCTCCATGGTCGCAGACCTGACCGGCCCGGGAAATCCGCGGGCGACCACCTCGGAGCACCTGCCACACTTGCCCCCATGACCAGCCTTAAGTCCAGACTGAAGGAAGACCTCACCGAGGCCATCAAGGCGCGTGACGAGCTTCGCTCGGCCACGCTCCGGCTCACCCTCACCGCGATCACCAAGGAGGAGGTCTCGGGCACGTCGGCGCGCGAGCTCTCCGACGACGAGGTGCTGAAGGTGATCGCGCGGGAGGCGAAGAAGCGCCGCGAGGCGGCCGAGGCGTTCACGCAGGGCGGCCGCGACGAGCAGGCCGAGCGGGAGCGGGCCGAGGGCGCGCTGCTCGACACGTACCTGCCGAAGCAGCTCTCCGACGAGGAGCTGGCCGGCATCGTGGTGGAGGCGGTCGCGGAGGCGAAGGCCGCGGGCGCCGAGGGGCCGCGGGCGATGGGCGCCGTCATGAAGATCGTGAACCCGAAAGTCGCCGGCCTCGCCGAGGGCGGCCGCGTCGCAGCCCTGGTGAAGAGCACGCTCGCCGACCAGGGCTGACATCGCAGACAGGGCTCCGACTCCGGGGCGCCCCCTCGGTTACGCCGACGGGCTCCGCCCCCTCCGGGGTAACGCCGACGAGCCCCGGCACACGCCGCCGGGAGCCCCGCCCGCACCCCGGCGGATCCCGCATCCCGCTGGCCTGCCCCCTCGGGCCCCGTCCTGCGCGCCCCCGTCACCCCCGTCACCCCCAACGCCCCCGTCACTCCCGAGCCCCATCCTGCGCGCCCCGAGCCCCATCCGGTGCGTCCCCCAGGCCCCGTCCGGTGGCCGCCGATGGTTCATCGTCGCCCCCGCCGGAGCCCCGCCCCGACGAATGCCCAGAGGGCGGCCCGCGCATTTGCGGGCCGCCCTCTGGCGGTCTTGCGTGGCCGGCGTGCGCCCCGATCGGTGCGCTACGTCGCCGGCGTGCGCCCCGCGGGGCGAGGCGCACGCCCGGGGTTTACGGGAAGCCCCCGTTCCCGTTTCCGTTCCCGCCGTTCCCGTTGCCGCCGTTACGGCCGCCGCCGAACAGGTTCTCGGGGAACGAGAAACCCGGGTTCGGCTTCTCGTCGCCCGAGCCGCCGTTGTCGGAGCCCGAGCTGTTCCCGCCGTTGCCCCGGCCGCCGTTGTCGCCGGGCTTCTCCCGCCCTGGGTCCTTCGGCTTCTGCGCGTCCGGGATGTCGACGGTGACGAAGGTCGGTGCCTCCTTGCCGTCCAGCGCCCCGGCGACCGCGTCCTTCCAGATCGGCCCCGGCACCTGGCCACCGAAGACCTTGTCGTGGTAGACCCCGCCGATGGTGATGCCCTCCATCTGCACCTGCTGGGACGGGCTGCCGACCCAGACCGCGCCGGACAGGTTCGGGGTGTAGCCGACGAACCAGGCGTTCTTCCGCGCGTCCGTCGTCCCCGTCTTGCCCGCGTTGTCGCGGCTGGTCAGACCGGCCGCCTCACCGGTACCGGAGTCGACCACGCCCTTGAGCAGGGTGTTGATCGTGTCGGCGGTCTTCTCGGACATCGCCTGCGAGCAGGTCGACTTCGGCACCCCGAGGCTCTTGCCGTTCGCCGTCTTGATGGAGGAGATGGCGATCGGCGTGCAGTACGTGCCCCGGTTGGCGAAGGCGGCGTACGCGCTGGCCATCCGCAGCGGCGAGATGCCCTGGGAGCCCAGCGTCAGGGCCGACGGCGACTCCGGGAGCTTCTTGCCGTCGCCCTGGACGACGCCCAGCTTGGCGATCGTCTCCGTCACGGGGCAGAGTCCGATTTGCTCTATCATCTGCACGAAGTAGGTGTTGACCGACTTGGCCATCGCCTCCTTCAGCGCGTAGGGACCGACCTCCGACTCGTTCTCGTTCTCGGCCGTGTCCCCGCCGGTGTTGACCCACGGCTTGCCGCTGCACGTCTGGATCGAGGCCGGGTACGGCATGTCGTACGGCGACGGATACGACTGCGTCGGCGGCACCCCGCGCTCTATGGCCGCGGTGGCGAGGAACGGCTTGAACGTCGAACCCGTCGGGAAGCCGTAGTTCGAGCCGCCCATCCCGTGGTCGACGGAGAGGTTGATCTGGGTCTCGTTCTTCCCGAAGCCGTACGGCTTGGACTGGCCCATCCCGAGGATCTTGCCGGTGCCGGGCTCCACCAGGGTCACGGCCGCGGCGACCTTGTCGCTCTGGTTCACGTGGTCCTTGATGGACGCCTGCACCGCGTTCTGGGCCTGCGGGTCCAGCGTGGTCCGGATCGTCAGCCCGCCCTGTGCCCAGAGCTTGCCGCGCTCCTCCCGGGTCTTCCCGAAGGTCGGGGAGGTCAGGAAGACCTCGCGCACGTAGTCGCAGAAGAAGCCCGCCCCGCTGACCGCCGTGATGCAGCCGTTGTTCGGACGGCTCACATTGAGCTTGATCGGCGTGGCCTTGGCGCGGTCGGCCTCCGCCTGCGAGATGTCGCCCACGGCGGCCATCCGCTGGAGCACGGTGTTGCGCCGCTTGGTGGCCTCCTCCTCGTCGTTGACGGGGTCGTACCGGCTCGGCGACTGGACGATGCCCGCGAGCATCGCCGACTCCTCCAGCGTCAGGTCCTTGGCCGGCTTCGAGAAGTAGCGCTGGGAAGCCGCCTCGATCCCGTACGCCGCCTGTCCGAAGAACGTGATGTTGAGGTAGTTCTCAAGGATCTTCTTCTTGCCGAGTTCCTCCTCGACCTGGATCGCGTACTTCAGCTCCTGGATCTTGCGGCCCAGGGTCTGCTGGGTGGCCTCCGCGACCTTGTCCGGGTCGTCGCCGGCCTCCTCGACGAACACGTTCTTCACGTACTGCTGTGTCAGGGTCGAGGCACCCTGCGCGACGCCGCCCGACTGCGCGTTGCGGTTCACGGCCCGCAGCACACCCTTGAGGTCGATGGCCCCGTGCTCGTAGAAGCGCGAGTCCTCGATCGCGACGATCGCCTTCTGCATGTACGGGGAGATCTTCTTGAGCGGCACCACGGTCCGGTCGCGGTTGTAGACGGTGGCGATGCGGCCACCCTGGGCGTCCAGGATCGTGGTGCGCTGACTCAGCGGCGGAGTCTTCAGGTTGGCGGGGATCTCGTCGAACCCCTCGACCGTTCCCTTCGCCGCGAGCCCGAGCGCGCCGAAGGCCGGCAGCGCGATTCCGGCGAGTACCGCTCCCGCGAGCACACTGACACCGAGGAACTTGGCGGCCTGCTGGGTCCCGGTGAGACCCCCGCCCGAGCGCTTCTTTGGCATGGGGGCAGCCTACGTTCTCAAACGCCGGACACGCGTCAAGGCTCTGGCCTAAGCTGTCCTCAACTGTCACAGCGGTGCGGTCATGCATCAAGACCTCCCTCCAACTTCCCGTGAAACCGAATCGCGAGAAGTAATGTCCGAATCACCCCGATAGGCTGTCGGACGTCCGTTGTGGCTCGACTGAAATAACCCGACTCTTTTGGATTGTTCCTTTATGCCCTTGGGTCACTCCCCTGGGTGATCTGCCGCGTGCGCATAGTCCGTTCGGGCCATTCAAGATTGGGCCCGAAGGGGGTGTTGCGCTGTGCCCGCCTTCCGTAACGTCCTCAACTGGCAACGGTGAATATGCCGCTGCCGCCGTGGGGGAGCCTCGATTCGGGAGAGGACGGCGCCGGCATGGGCTGGGTAACCGACTGGAGTGCGCAGGCAGCTTGCCGCACTACCGATCCAGATGAACTGTTCGTACAGGGTGCGGCGCAGAACAGGGCCAAGGCGGTGTGCACCGGATGCCCGGTGCGGACCGAATGCCTGGCCGATGCGCTGGACAACCGCGTTGAGTTCGGTGTGTGGGGCGGGATGACGGAGCGCGAGCGCCGTGCATTGCTGCGCAGGCGTCCGACCGTCACCTCGTGGCGTCGGCTGCTGGAAACGGCGCGTACGGAGTACGAGCGCAGCGCGGGCCTGTTGCCCGTGGGCTTGGAGGATGACGAGACGTACGAGACCTACGCGGCGGTCGGGTAGATCCCTGGTCGCCCCGGCGCCGGGGCGGATGCGTCGCGGTCCCTACCGGTACCGCACGGACTCCGCCCTGGCCGGGCCCTGGTGAAAGGGCCTGTCGTGAGCGCGCTGGGTGTGACGTGGACGAGTGGCGGCGAGGTGCGACATGCCTCGCGTCGCGGATTGTTGGGGGGCCATACATCCCCGTGGCCCCGCAATGCCGTCTGCGTACTCCCAGCCTCGGCTCCACCTCTTCGAGCTCCGGGCTCCGGGCGTCTCGCTCTCTTCTCTTTCTTTTGTTTTGTGCCTGCTTTTGCACCCACATTTATGCGCCGTTGTTTTGTGCGCCGCTTCGTAGCTTCGCCTGTCGCTTTATGTGCATGCGGCGCCCGTTTATGTGCGCGCGAGCCTCATTCCGTCGCGGTTGGGACGCTGTTCAGTCGTGCTGTCGGCGTGTCCCCGACGCGAGACGATCGCCGATCGCCCTGAGTCCGGCCAGGTCGTGCACGTCCCCCGGCAGGGCCCCCACCTCGACCACCGCCACCTCGGGGTGGAGCGCGGTGAAGCGGTCACGCGTACGCCGCTCACGGGCGAGGACCTGCATACGCTCGGCGTGCAGGTACAGCAGACCAGCCGTCAGCTGTTCCACAGTTGTGACAGAAGAGGGTCCGCCGGCAGTAGCCGAAGCGGACACATCCGCAGGAACGCCCCCCGGGGTCTCCGAAGCTGGAGTCGCCGGGGTCTCTGACGCCGTGGATGTGTGGGGAGGCTGGGGGTCCCGCCAGCGCTCTGGGCTGTCCGTCCTGTCTGAGCTGTTCGAGCCGTCCGAACTCTCGTCGCCGTCTGATGTGTCCGGAGTCTTCTCCGTCGTTTCCGCGGTGGAAGCTGCTGCGGCGGTTACAGGGGGCTCGACGGCCTCAACAGGGCCGTGCGGCTCGGACGCTTCGGGAGAGGAGCCGTCCGGGGTGGTACCGCCACTGCGAGCATTCCCCCGTATCCGGTCGGTCATGCGCGGATCCTCAAGATTTTCTGCCGCCGCCCGCGCCCGCTCCGCCGACAGCCGCGCCGCCCCGCTGCCATGGACCCGGTTGAGGACCAGCCCCGCCAGCGGCATCTCCTCGGCCGCCAGCCGCCGCACGAAGTACGCGGCCTCGCGCAGCGCGTCCCGCTCCGGCGCCGCCACCACCAGGAACGCCGTGCCCGGCGCCTGAAGCAGCCGGTACGTCGCGTCCGCCCGGGTGCGGAAGCCGCCGAACATCGTGTCCATCGCCGTGACGAACGTCTGCACGTCGCGCAGGAACTGGCCGCCCAGCAGCTTCCCCAGCGTCCCGGTCATCATCGACATACCGACATTCAGGAACTTCATCCCGGCCCGGCCGCCCATCTTCGCCGGGGCCATCAGCAGCCGGATGAACTTCCCGTCGAGGAAGGACCCGAGCCGCTTCGGCGCGTCCAGGAAGTCCAGCGCGGAGCGCGACGGCGGCGTGTCGACGATGATCAGGTCCCAGGCGTCGCGGGCCCGCAACTGCCCCAGCTTCTCCATCGCCATGTACTCCTGCGTGCCGGCGAACCCGGCCGACAGGGACTGGTAGAACGGGTTCTCCAGAATGGCCCTGGCCCGCTCCGGATCCGCGTGCGCCTCGACGATCTCGTCGAAGGTCCGCTTCATGTCGAGCATCATCGCGTGCAGCTCGCCGGTCCCCTCGACGCCCTTGACCTTCCGCGGCGTGTTGTCCAGCGAGTCGATCCCCATCGACTGGGCCAGCCGGCGCGCCGGGTCGATGGTCAGGACGACCACCTTCCGCCCGCGCTCCGCCGCCCGTACGCCCAGCGCCGCCGCCGTCGTCGTCTTGCCGACCCCGCCGGAGCCGCAGCACACGATGATGCGCGTCTCCCGGTCGTCGAGCAGCGGGTCGATGTCGAGCGGGGCGGCCGCGGAGTCCAGGGTCATGCGAAGACCTCACCAAGTTCCCGTAGCTCTCCCGCCAGCCGGTAGAGACCGGCGAGGTCCATCCCCTCCCCGATGAGGGGGAGCTCGTACGCGGGCAGCCCGAGCTTCGCCAGCACCGCCCGCTGCTCGCGCTCCAGCTCCACCCGCTGGGCGTGCTCGGCGGCCTGTTCGAGCAGCGGACCGACCAGTTCCGCGGGCGCGGACACCCCGGCGGCGCCGAGCGCCCCGGCCACCTCCGCGCGCCGGTCGCCCGCCGCCGCCCGTACCGCCGCCTCGTCCAGCAGATGCGGACGCACCATGTTCACGATCACCTTGCCGACCCGCAGGCCGGCGGCGCGCAGTTCGGCGATGCCGTCCGCGGTCTCCTGGACCGGCATCTCCTCCAGCAGCGTCACGAGGTGCACCGCCGTCTCCGGCGACTTCAGGACCCGCATCACCGCCTGTGCCTGATTGTGTATCGGGCCGATCTTCGCCAGCCCCGCCACCTCGTCGTTGACATTGAGGAAGCGGGTGATGCGGCCGGTGGGCGGGGCGTCCATCACCACATAGTCGTAAGCGAAACGTCCCTGCTTGTCCCGCCTGCGGACCGCCTCGCACGCCTTGCCGGTGAGCAGGACGTCCCGGACACCGGGCGCGATCGTCGTCGCGAAGTCGATCGCGCCGATCTTCTTGAGCGCCCGGCCCGCGCTGCCGAGCTTGTAGAACATCTGGAGGTAGTCGAGGAGCGCCCGCTCGGCGTCGATGGCCAGGGCGTACACCTCGCCGCGGCCCGAGGCGACGGCGATCTTCCGCTCCTCATAGGGGAGGGCTTCCGTCTCGAAAAGCTGTGCGATCCCCTGCCTGCCCTCGACCTCTACGAGAAGCGTGCGTTTGCCCTCGGTCGCGAGGGCGAGCGCGAGGGCGGCGGCGACCGTCGTCTTACCGGTACCGCCCTTGCCGCTGACGACCTGGAGCCTGCTCACGTATTCGAGCCTAACCAGTAAGACCGCGGGCTACGCACGAGCCCGTCACGCGGTACGACTACAGTCGGCCCATGACCAAGTGGGAATACGCGACCGTGCCCCTTCTCGTGCACGCGACCAAGCAGATCCTGGACACCTGGGGCGAGGACGGCTGGGAGCTCGTCCAGGTCGTGCCCGGCCCGAACAACCCCGAGCAGTTGGTGGCCTACCTGAAGCGGGAGAAGAACGGATGAGCGGAGCCGTCGACGCCACCCTCGCGGAGCTCGGTCTGACGCTCCCCGAGGTCGTACCGCCGCTGGCCGCCTACCAGCCGGCCGTACGGTCCGGGGCGTACGTCTACACCTCGGGGCAGCTCCCGATGGTGGACGGCAAACTTCCGGTCACCGGGAAGGTGGGCGCCGAGGTCACCGCGGAGGAGGCCAAGGAACTGGCCCGTACCTGCGCGCTGAACGCCCTCGCCGCCGTACGGTCGGTCGTCGGCGACCTGGACCGGATCGCCCGCGTGGTGAAGGTCACCGGCTTCGTCTCCTCGGCCCCCGACTTCACCGGCCAGCCCGGTGTGATCAACGGCGCGAGCGAGCTGCTGGGTCAGGTCCTCGGCGACAAGGGCGTGCACGCGCGCAGCGCCGTCGGCGTCGCCGTGCTGCCGCTGGACGCGCCGGTCGAGGTCGAGATCCAGGTGGAACTGACCGAGGACTGAGTCCGTCCCCGGAAGGTCCCGTCCGGTGCGTGCGTACGGCACGTACGGGGCGGGACCTCTCCGCATCCGTGGGTACGGGGCGGGCCCTCCCACACGGGCGGGCGAGGGCCCCTCGAACATCCTCGCGCCAGCGCATAGCATCCGGCCATGTCCAATGGTCAGTGGTACCCGCCCGAATGGCCCGAGCGGATCCGCGCCCTCGCCGCCGGTGAGCTCACCCCGGTGACCCCCCGGCGCGCCGCGACCGTGATGCTGCTGCGCGACGAGGACGGCGGCCCCGCCGTCCATCTGCTGCGGCGCCGTACCTCCATGGCCTTCGCGGCGGGCGCGTACGCCTATCCGGGCGGCGGCGTCGACCCCCGCGACGACGACCCCCTGGTCGGCTGGGCCGGGCCGGGGCGCGACGTCTGGGCGCGGCGGCTCGGGGTCGAAGCGGCGGCGGCGCAGGCCATCGTCTGCGCCGCCGTACGGGAGACGTACGAGGAGGCGGGCGTCCTGCTCGCGGGCGAGGGCCCGGACCGCGTCGTGGGGGACATCGGGGCCGCTGGCGGCGGCAGGGGCGCCGGAGACGCCGGTGACCCGGAGGGCTGGGAGGCCGATCGCGCCGCCCTGGTCGCCCGCGAGTTCTCCTTCGCCGAGTTCCTGCGCCGGCGCGGCCTGGTCCTGCGCAGCGACCTCCTCGGCGCGTGGGCCCGCTGGATCACCCCCGAGTTCGAGCCACGCCGCTACGACACCTGGTTCTTCGTGGCCGCCCTCCCGGCGGGGCAGCGGGCCAGGAACGTCTCGACCGAGGCCGACCGCACGGTGTGGATCAGCCCCGCCGAGGCGACGCGAGGCTACGACAAGGGGGAGCTGCTGATGATGCCGCCCACTGTCGCGACCCTGCGTCAACTCCAGGCGTACGGTACGGCCGCCGACGCGCTCGCCGGGGCCGAGGGGCGGGACCTGGCTCCCGTCCTGGCCACGGCCCGGATGGAGGGCGGAGAGCTGGTGTTGACCTGGCCGGGGCACCAGGAGTTCACCAAACGCGTCAACACAAACCTCAACGGCAACACCGATACCAACCCGAACCCCAGCCCCAGCCCCAGCCCGAACCCCAACACCGATGCCGCGCCCGGCGCCCCGCGCCCGACCGGAGGCACCCGATGAGCGACGCCGCCGCCCTGCCCGGCCAGCCGCGCGGCGGAGTCCTCTCCGGCCCCGCCACCGCCCGCGCCGTGAACGTCCTGGCCCCGAACCCCTCCCCGATGACGCTCGACGGCACGAACACCTGGATCGTCTCGGAGCCCGGTTCCGACCTGGCGGTGGTGATCGACCCCGGGCCGCTGGACGACGCCCACCTCAAGGCGGTCATCGGCGCCGCCGAGCGAGCCGGGAAACGGGTCGCGCTGACCCTGCTCACCCATGGCCACCCGGACCACGCGGACGGCGCTGCGCGCTTCGCCGCCCTGACCCGTACGCCCGTACGCGCCCTGGACCCGGCCCTGCGGCTCGGGGACGAGGGCCTGGCGGCCGGGGACGTCGTCACCACGGGCGGTCTTGAGCTGCGCGTCGTGCCCACCCCGGGCCACACCTCCGACTCGCTCTGCTTCCACCTGCCGGCCGATCGCGCGGTGTTGACGGGAGACACCGTCCTGGGGCGCGGTACGACGATGGTCGCCCATCCCGACGGCAGACTCGGCGACTACCTCGACTCGCTGCGCAGACTGCGCTCGCTCACGGTCGACGACGGGGTCGACACGGTCCTGCCGGGCCACGGTCCGGTCCTGGACGACGCCCAGGGGGCCGTGGACTTCTATCTGGCCCATCGCGCCAACCGGCTGGCCCAGATCGAGACGGCCGTCGAGAACGGCTACCGCACGCCCACGGAGGTCGTGGCGCATGTGTACGCGGGCGTGGACCGCTCCCTGTGGCCCGCGGCCGAGCTCTCCGTACGCGCCCAGCTCGACTACCTGCGCGAGCACGGCCTGATCCCGGAGTAGCGGCCTGCTCCCGGAGCGGCCACCGGCACCGGCCACCGGCACCGGCTCCGATCACCGGCACCGGCACCGGGACGCCGAAGGGCCCGCCAGGACGTCCTGGCGGGCCCTTCGCGGAAATCAGCGGCTCCCTGCCGCCTCAGCGGCCTCCGCCGCTTCAGCGCCGCGCCTCCGCCGCCTCAGCGCGAGCGCTTCGCGAGGCGCTCCACGTCCAGGAGGATCACCGCACGCGCCTCCAACCGCAGCCAGCCGCGCTGGGCGAAGTCGGCGAGCGCCTTGTTGACCGTCTCGCGCGAGGCGCCGACGAGCTGGGCCAGCTCTTCCTGGGTCAGGTCGTGGACGACATGGATGCCCTCCTCCGACTGCACGCCGAAGCGGCGCGACAGGTCGAGGAGCGCCCGCGCCACCCGGCCGGGAACGTCGGAGAAGACCAGGTCGGACATCTGGTCGTTCGTCTTGCGCAACCGCCGCGCGACGGCCCGCAGCAGCGCCGTGGCCACCTCGGGGCGCGCGTTCAGCCAGGGCTGGAGGTCACTGTGGCCGAGGCCGAGCAGCTTGACCTCGGTGAGCGCGGTCGCGGTGGCGGTGCGCGGGCCCGGGTCGAAGAGGGACAGCTCGCCGATCAGCTCGCCGGGGCCGAGTACCGCGAGCATGTTCTCCCGGCCGTCGGGGGAGGTGCGGTGGAGCTTGACCTTGCCCTCGGTGACCACGTAGAGGCGGTCGCCGGGGTCGCCCTCGTGGAAGAGCGCGTCACCACGCGCCAGCGTCGCTTCACTCATCGAGGCGCGAAGCTCGGCTGCCTGCTCGTCATCGAGCGCCGCGAAGAGCGGGGCACGCCGCAGAACGTCGTCCACGTGTTCTCTCCTTGTCGACCTGCTCAGGGAATGTGGTCCCACCTGCTCAGAGGACCGTGGTCCCCATGATGCCGTACGGGCTGCTACTTCTCGGGTGGGTCGGCATCTCCGGGCTCTCCTCCGCCCTCCGCCGGTCTTCGCCGAGATTCGCGTGTTCGAACAGCTTGTTCGAAACTGTCCGATCAGGCACAAGTTTGACGTACGTACGTGCTCCTCCGTGCCCCGAGGGCCGATTCGAGTGGTGATCCGCCGTGGCCGGGGCGGATGTCAGTGGGGGGCTTTACTCTGGCCGGGTGTCCAACTCGCCGGTGACAGCGCAGGCCAAGGGGGCTGGAAAAGTGTCCGCGGAGCGTAATTCCGCTGTGGGCGAACAGCCTTCGGCGAAACCGAAAAAAGCCGCAAAAGGGTCAAAAGGCAAGGCGGTGACCTCTGCCTCCCCGGACCTGGCCACGCCAGGAACAGCGGCCGGGCAGGGGGCGGCGGCCAAGGGGGCAGCGGCCCGGCCGAGAGCGGCGGCCAAGCCGGAATCGCGGCTGGCGATGGTCCGCCGGGCCCGCCGGATCAACCGCGAGCTGGCCGAGGTCTATCCGTACGCCCATCCCGAGCTGGACTTCCGCGACCCCTTCGAGCTGCTCGTCGCGACGGTCCTGTCCGCCCAGACGACCGACCTCCGGGTCAACCAGACGACGCCCGCGCTCTTCGCGAAGTACCCCACACCCGAGGACATGGCCGCCGCCCCGCCGGAGGAGCTGGAGGAGATCATCAGACCGACCGGTTTCTTCCGGGCCAAGGCCAAGTCCCTCATCGGGCTCTCCACCGCGCTCCGGGACCGTTTCGGCGGCGAGGTGCCGGGCCGGCTGGAGGATCTGGTGACGCTGCCGGGCGTCGGCAGGAAGACGGCCAATGTGGTGCTCGGCAATGCCTACGGTGTCCCCGGTCTCACCGTGGACACGCACTTCGGACGGCTGGTCCGCCGCTGGAAGTGGACGGAGCAGGAAGACCCGGAGAAGGTCGAGGCGGAGATCGCCGCGATCTTCCCCAAGAGCGAGTGGACGATGCTCTCGCACCGGGTCATCTTCCACGGCCGCCGGATCTGCCACGCCCGCAAGCCCGCCTGCGGCGCCTGCCCGATCGCGCCGCTCTGCCCCTCGTACGGAGAGGGGGAGACGGACCCGGAGAAGGCCCGCAAGCTCCTCAAGTACGAGAAGGGCGGCTATCCGGGCCAGCGCCTCGACCCGCCCGCCGACTACCCGGGCAAGCCGGCCCCGCCCGCGGCCACCGCACGGGCCTGACCGGCACGCATGCTTGAGGCACCGTGCCGAGGCACCGGCCGAAGCAAGGGCCCATGCATGGACGCGGCCGCGATGGAGCAGGCTGTGGAGGCCGTGGCACACACGATCGAGTGGAGACGGACGGGTGCGGAACGATCCGGCCGACAGCAGGCGTTGTACGACGGGGGTGCCCATGACGAGCGCACGAGAGACCTACGACCCGGCGAACACCGTCGCCCTGTCCACCGAAGGACTGCCCGACTGGCTGACGCCCGTCGCCGCTGCCGCGAGCACGGTACGGGGCGCGCAGCTCAGCCGCTTCCTGCCGCCCGAGAGCGGTGACGGCCGCCAGTCCGCCGTCCTGATCCTCTTCGGCGAGGGGGAGCGCGGTCCCGAGCTGCTCCTCATGGAGCGCGCCGGCAGCCTGCGCTCGCACGCCGGGCAGCCCGCCTTCCCCGGCGGAGCCCTCGACCCCGAGGACGGCGACCCGGCGACCGTGGGCCCGCTGCGCGCCGCGCTGCGCGAGGCCGAGGAGGAGACCGGCCTCGACCCGGCGGGCGTCCAGCTCTTCGGTGTGCTGCCCCAGCTCTACATCCCGGTGAGCGGCTTCGTGGTGACCCCGGTCCTCGGCTGGTGGCGTACGCCCACCCCGGTCCGCGTCGTCGACCCCGCGGAGACCGCCCGGGTCTTCACGGTCCCGGTGGCCGCGCTCACCGACCCGGCCAACCGCGTGACCGCCCGCCACCCCAGAGGCCACCAGGGCCCGGCCTTCCTGGTCGAATCCGCCCTGGTCTGGGGGTTCACCGCCGGAGTCATCGACGGGATCCTGCACCACGCCGGATGGGAGCGCCCCTGGGACCGCTCCCGGCAGGTCCCACTCGACTGGCGTGCATGAAAAGCTGACCCAGGGCCCCTGACCCAGGGCCCCGTTCGGGGGCGGCGCCAGGAGCGGCGCGACCGGTGATATTTCCGCGAGGCAAGCGAGGCTATAGACGGTGAACGTGCTGGACATCCTGCTGCTGCTCGCCGCCGTCTGGTTCGCGGTCGTGGGCTACCGCCAGGGGTTCGTCGTCGGCATCCTGTCGGTGATCGGCTTCCTCGGCGGCGGTCTCGTCGCCGTCTACCTCCTCCCCGTGGTCTGGGCGCGGCTCACCCAGGACGCCGAGGTCTCCACCACGGCCGCCGTCGTCGCGGTCGTCATAGTGATCGTCTGCGCCTCGGTCGGCCAGGCGTTCACCACCCATCTCGGCAACAAGCTCCGCCGCTACATCACCTGGTCACCGGCGCGCGCCCTGGACGCCACCGGCGGCGCGCTGGTCAATGTCGTGGCCATGCTCCTGGTCGCCTGGCTGATCGGCTCCGCCCTCGCCGGTACGTCCCTGCCGACGCTCGGCAAGGAGGTCCGCTACTCGAAGGTGCTCAGCGGCGTCTCCCGGGTGATGCCCTCGGACACGACCTGGTTCAAGGACTTCTCCGCCGTCCTCGCGCAGAACGGCTTCCCCCAGGTCTTCAGCCCGTTCGACAACGAGCCCATCACCCCGGTCGAGGACCCGGACCCGAAGCTCGCCGGCAGCCCGGTCGCGGAGCGTGCCAAGAGCTCCATCGTCAAGGTCGTCGGTACGGCGCAGAGCTGCGGCAAGGTCCTCGAAGGCTCCGGCTTCGTCTTCGCTGACCGCCGCGTCATGACCAACGCGCACGTGGTCGGCGGCGTGAACGAGCCGACGGTCCAGATCGGCGGCGAGGGCAAGCTGTACGACGCCACGGTCGTCCTGTACGACTGGCGGCGCGACATCGCCGTCCTGGACGTGCCCAATCTCCCCGCCACGCCGCTCCGGTTCAGCGACAAGCCCGCGGCCACCAAGGACGACGCGATCGTCGCCGGCTTCCCGGAGAACGGCGCGTACGACGTCCGCTCGGCCCGTGTGCGCGGCACGATCGACGCCAACGGGCCCGACATCTACCGGCGCGGGGAGGTCCGGCGGAGTGTCTACTCGATCTTCGCGACCGTCCGCCAGGGCAACTCCGGCGGCCCGCTCCTCACCCCCGAGGGCAAGGTGTACGGCGTGATCTTCGCCAGGTCGCTCGACGACGCCGAGACCGGCTACGCCCTGACGGTGGACGAGATCCGCGAGGACATCGAGCTCGGCAGGACCGCGAAGCAGCAGGTCGACACCGAAGGCTGCGCCCTCTGACCGGACCCGCTCCGACCGGACCCGCTTTGACCCGGCTCGCTCCGACCGGACCCGCTCCGACCGGGCCTAGGAACGTTGATGGCGGAGCCGGGCGGAGACCCACCGCGCCCTGCGGCGGAGAATCCGCGAAATGCCGAGCCGGGGATCATGCCCCTGGTCATCGGAGCCGCCCTTTCTGCGGGTGATCGGCACCGTGGCCGAGCGGCGGTTGCGTGCTGCGTCACCGTAGTCGTGCGTCCAGCCCATACCCCGACGTCTGCCCGGGGCCCATGGTCGGTAACCGCGCCCAAGGGGGCCAATCGGCCTATGCGCGCGGCATTTGGCTGATCGTAGGACAAGCGTTCGCCGCCCCTATGGACGTGCTCCCCGTCAACGGTCCGGTTCGGGGTCCTGGAGCCAGTTGATCAGCTCGGAGGAGAAGGCCACCGGGTCCTCCTCGTGCGGGAAGTGCCCCAGACCGTCGAAGAGCCGCCAGCGGTACGGCGCCTCCACGTACTCCGCGGACCCCGCCGTGCTGCGCGTTCGCATCGCCGGATCGAGTGACCCGTGGAGCTGGAGCGTCGGCACCCGCACGGGCCGTTTCATCCGCCGGTTGAACTGGATGCCGTCGGGCCGTGCCATCGACCGCACCATCCACCGGTACGGCTCGATCGAGCAGTGCGCCGTGGACGGTACGGCCATCGCACGCCGGTAGACCCCGATCGTCTCGTCGTCCGGCGGCCGGGGCCCCGACCACTCCCGGATCAGCCGCCCCACCAGCGCCGCGTCGTCCGCCAGCAGTTGACGCTCCGGCAGCCACGGCCGCTGGAAGCCCCAGATGTACGAGCCGGCCCGGCTCTGCGAGAAGTCCGAGAGCATCGCGGAGCGCCAGCGGCGCGGGTGCGGCATCGAACAGACCGCCAGCCGGCGCACCAGCTTGGGCCGCATCACCGCCGCCGTCCAGGCGAGATAGCCGCCCAGGTCATGGCCGACGAGCGCGGCGTCGGGCTCACCGAGGGAGCGCACCACACCGGTGATGTCGAGGGCCAGGTTGGCCGGGTCGTACCCGCGCGGCGTACGGTCGCTGCCGCCCACCCCCCGCAGGTCCATCGCGACCGCCCGGTACCCCGCCGCCGCGAGCGCGGGGAGCTGATGGCGCCAGGCCCACCAGAACTGCGGGAACCCGTGCAGCAGCAGTACCAGCGGCCCCTCGCCCATCTCGGCGATGTGGAAACGCGCGCCGTTGGCCGCGACATCGCGATGGGTCCACGGCCCGTCGAGGCGTACGGCGGAACCCGGCACCGGGGCGGACCGGTGTGCCGGCCCCGGCGAACTCGCCGGAGGGGTACCGGGGGTGACGCCGGGCTCGGAATCAGGGTCGGTCATACCGTCGAGCGTGCCACAGCCGTGGAGGGTTCCCCGGCCTCGCGCGGGTGCGGCTTGACGTTCTGGAGCACGGCGGCGGTCTGCTTCGCCGAGGCGATGGACTTCTGCGGCGGCTTGACCTTCTTGATCTTCATGGCCGCGAAGGCCCCCAGCAGAGCGCCGATCAGCAGGAACGCGACGCCCACGATGAGGAACGACCAGGCGAGGCCCAGGCCCAGATTGTGGATCCCGTACGCGGCGGCGAAGCTCAGCACCGGCAGCGCGAAGACCATGAACACCGCACCGATGACGCCGGCCGCGCCGCCGGCGACACCGCGCTTGACGTCCTGCCGTACCTCCGCCTTGACCAGCGCGATCTCGTCGTGCACCAGTGCGGACATCTCGGCGGTCGCCTCGGCGACCAACTGGCCGATACTCCGCTCCGCACTGCCGGACTCGACCACGGTGCCGGTCCTCACGGCGTCGTCGGTGACATACGTCCCGGGGTCGCTCATCGGAGACTCCCTACCTTCTCGCTCTTCATCGTCTGCGGATCGCGGGCCGGCCCTCACCGCGAGGGCGGATCACGGATCGCCGATCGCGGATCGCCCTGGCCGTGGACCGCAGCCCGTCGGATGTCCGATCATGCCGGACCGGAGCGCTCATCGCGCGCCGCCCCCGCGTGTTCCGCCCGCCGCCGGTGCTCCGCGGCCTTCGCCTCGTACAGCGCGGCCATGCGCAGGTGGTACTCCGGGTCGTCCTGTTCGTAGATGTCGGGGATGCCGTCCAGGTCCTCGTCGCGCTCCTCCGCCTCGTACAGCGCACGGTACGTACGGACCCGCATCTTGAGCAGCGCGCCCGCGAGGACGGCGGCGATCAGGGAGCCCGTCAGCACCGCGGCCTTCACCTCGTCGGTGAGCGCGGGGTCGGTGGCGAAGGCCAGCTCGCCGATGAGCAGCGAGACGGTGAAGCCGATCCCGGCGAGCGTGGCGAGGGCGAAGACATCGGGCCAGGCCAGCTCCTCGTTCAGCTCGGCACGGGTGAGCCGTACGGTCAGCCACGTACCGCCGAAGATGCCGACGGTCTTGCCGACCACCAGGCCGAGGACCACCCCGAGGGTCTCCGGCTCGGTGAAGACCCGGCCGAGCGCGCTGCCGGAGACCGTGACCCCCGCCGAGAAGAGGGCGAACAGCGGCACGGCCAGCCCCGCGGAGAGGGGGCGCACGAGGTGCGCGACGCGCTCGCCGGGGGAGTGCTCCTCGCCCTCGCGCGGGGCGCAGCGCAGCATCAGGCCCATCGCGACCCCGGCGATGGTGGCGTGGACGCCGCTGTTGTACATGAGCCCCCAGATGACCAGGGCCAGCGGAACGTAGACGTACCAGCCGCGCACCCCCTTCCGTACCAGCAGCCAGAAGACGGCCAGGCCCGCGAAGGCGCCGCCGAGCGCCAGGAAGTTCAGGCTGCCGGTGAAGAAGATCGCGATGATCAGGATGGCGAAGAGGTCGTCGACGACGGCGAGGGTGAGAAGGAAGGCACGGAGCGCGGACGGCAAGGAGGTGCCGAGGACCGCGAGGACGGCGAGGGCGAAGGCGATATCGGTGGCGACCGGAACGGCCCACCCGTCGAGTGAACCACCGCCCACCAGGTTGACGAGGAAGTACACCAGCGCGGGGGCGGCCATACCGGAGAGCGCGGCGATGACGGGGAGGGCGGCGGCCTTCGGGTCGCGCAGTTCGCCGACGACCAGTTCGCGTTTGAGTTCGATGCCGGCGACGAAGAAGAAGACGGCGAGCAGCCCGTCGGCGGCCCAGTGCTGCACGGAGAGGTCGAGACCGAGCGCGCTCGGCCCGAAATGAAAGCCGCGCAGGGAGTCGTAGGCGCCGCGCAGCGGGGTGTTCGCCCAGACCAGAGCGGCGACGGCGGCCACCAGGAGGAGCATGCCGCCGACGGTCTCGGTACGCAGGGCCTCCGCGATGTAGTTCCGCTCGGGGAGCGGGAGCACACCGAGGAACTTGCGGGCGGGCGCGGGGGGCGGCGTGGGGGCAGACGGGGACATCCGGCGTCCTTCGGTCGTCGGCGGGCATGAGTGATCACATGCCGACCAGACTTCCCGGCGCCCCTATGGATTTCGTATTCATTTGTCGACGCGCTCCGTACCCTACCCGGACGCGCCGAGCGGGGCCCGGCGTACGGCTGCCCCTGCGGGCGGAGCAGCCGTACGCCAGGACCTTCCGCTCGGTCTCCCCGCTCAGTCCTCGCTGGTCGCGGTGGGGAGCTGGGTCTGGATGAGCTCCATGACCGAGGCGTCGGTCAGGGTGGTGACATCACCGAGCTGGCGGTCCTCCGCGACATCCCGGAGCAGGCGCCGCATGATCTTGCCGGAGCGGGTCTTCGGCAGTTCGGCGACCGGGAGGATCCGCTGGGGCTTGGCGATGGGGCCGAGCACACCGCTGACATGGTTGCGCAACTCGGCCACCAGGCCGTCGTCCACGGTTGCGGTGCCGCGCAGGATCACGAAGGCGACGATGGCCTGGCCGGTGGTGGGGTCGGCGGCGCCGACGACCGCCGCCTCGGCGACCTTGGGGTGCGAGACGAGGGCCGACTCGACCTCGGTCGTGGAGATGTTGTGCCCCGAGACCAGCATGACGTCGTCCACGCGGCCCAGCAGCCAGATGTCGCCGTCGTCGTCCTTCTTGGCGCCGTCACCGGCGAAGTACTTGCCCTCGAAGCGGGACCAGTATGTGTCGATGAACCGCTGGTCGTCGCCCCAGATGGTGCGCAGCATCGACGGCCACGGCTCGGTGAGGACGAGGTAGCCGCCGCCCCCGTCGGGCACCTCCTGCCCCTCGTCGTCCACGACCGTGGCGCTGATCCCGGGCAGCGCGCGCTGCGCGGAGCCCGGCTTCGTGGCGGTCACACCGGGGAGCGGGGAGATCATCATGGCGCCGGTCTCGGTCTGCCACCAGGTGTCCACGACCGGGGTGGTGCCCGCGCCGATGTTCTCGCGGTACCAGACCCACGCCTCGGGGTTGATCGGCTCGCCGACCGAGCCGAGCACGCGCAGGGACGACAGGTCGAACTTGGCGGGGATGTCGTCGCCCCACTTCATGAACGTACGGATGGCGGTCGGCGCGGTGTAGAGGATCGTCACCCCGTACTTCTGGACGATCTCCCAGAACCGGCCCTGGTGCGGGGTGTCCGGGGTGCCCTCGTACATCACCTGCGTGGCGCCGTTGGCGAGCGGCCCGTACACGATGTACGAGTGGCCGGTCACCCAGCCGATGTCGGCCGTGCACCAGTAGACGTCGGTCTCCGGTTTGAGGTCGAAGACGGCGTGGTGGGTGTAGGCCGCCTGGGTGAGATAGCCGCCCGAGGTGTGCAGGATGCCCTTCGGCTTCCCGGTCGTCCCGGACGTGTACAGGATGAAGAGCGGGTGCTCCGCCGCGAACGCCTCCGGGGTGTGCTCCGGCGACTGGCGGTCCACGATCTCGTGCCACCACACGTCCCGGGGGCTGTCGAAGGCGGTGTCCTGCCCGGTGCGGCGCACCACGAGGACATGCTCGACCTGCGGGCACCGGGCGACGGCGTCGTCGATGGCCGGCTTGAGCGCGGTCGGCTTGCCCCGGCGGTAGCCGCCGTCGGCGGTGATGACCAGCTTGGCGTCGGCGTCCTGGATCCGGGAGGCGACCGCGTCGGCGGAGAAGCCGCCGAAGACCACGGAGTGCGCCGCCCCGATCCGGGCGCAGGCCAGCATGGCGATCGCGGCCTCGGGGATCATCGGCAGATAGACGGCGACCCGGTCGCCCGTGCGGACGCCCAGCTCGGTGAGGGCGTTCGCGGCCCGCGACACCTCGTCCTTCAGCTCGGCGTAGGTGATCGCCCGGCTGTCCCCGGGCTCGCCCTCGAAGTGGATCGCGACCCGGTCGCCGTGACCGGCCTCGACATGGCGGTCGACGCAGTTGTAGGCGACGTTCAGCTCGCCGTCGGCGAACCACTTCGCGAACGGGGGGTTCGACCAGTCGAGTGTCTCGGTCGGCTCGGTGACCCAGCTCAGCCGCCTCGCCTGCTCGGCCCAGAAGCCAAGCCTGTCCGCCTTGGCCCGCTCGTACGCCTCCGCCGTCACATTGGCGTGCGCGGCCAGCTCGGCCGGCGGAGTGAACCGCCGCTCCTCCTTGAGAAGATTGGCCAGGCTTTCGTTGCTCACGACATCTCCCTTTCCCAGGGCGTCCTCACGTCCTTGTGTCCCGGGGCTAGCTCATCAGGCGGATGCCCGGGTGACAAGGGGCTTCCCCTCCGACCCGCCGCCCCGTACCCCCCTGTGCCCCCGCCGGGCAGGAGGGGGCACCCAGTTCCACGGACGCCGTACGCGGACGGTTCAGGCGGGCGACCCCTCCCGCTCCTGGGCACCGGGCGGCTCTTCCCGTACGGCGGCCGGCTCTTCCCGTACGGCGAGAGGCTCCTCCCGTACGGCGGGCGCCACCGGGTTGAACACCGCCCCCTGCCCCGCTTCGGCGGACCCGGTCGCCTCCGCCCCGTCCGCCAGCAGATACGCCTGGGCCTCGCCGACATGGAAGTACATGCCGTGCAGCTCCAGCCGCCCTTCGGAGAGCGCCCGCGCGACCGCCTCATGGGCCCGCAGATGCTCCAACTGCTGGACCACATTGGTGAGGCAGAGCTGCTCGACCGTGTCCGCCGGTGGCCGCCCGGCGATTCCGGCCCCGGTGTGCCGGCGGCTTCTCATCCGCGCCAGGCTGGGCTGTCCGTGGCGCAGCCAGCGCGCCAGCGGGGTCACCGGCCCCTGTCCGGCGTCGGTGCCCCGCTCCGGCGCGGCCAGCAGGGCCTGCATCGCCCCGCACCCCGAGTGCCCGCAGACGGTGATCGACTCCACGCGCAGCACCTCCACGGCGTACTCGATCGCCGCCGCCACCGAGTCGTCCGCCCCGTCCGTCCCCGGCAGCGGCACCAGATTCCCGACGTTCCGTACGGTGAAGAGGTCGCCCGGGCCGCTGGACGTGATCATGCTGGTGACCAGCCGGGAGTCCGCGCAGGTGAGGAAGAGGTGGGAGGGGCGCTGGCCCTCGCGCGCCAGCCGCGCCAGCTCACCCCGGACCAGCGGGGCGGTGTCGCGCTGGAAGAAGCTGAGCCCGCTGGCCAGTTGACGCCCGCCGGACGAGGCGAGCGGGGCGGAGACGGGCAGCGCGCCGCGGCCCTCGCCGGGAGCGTCAGGCCCGCCTGGGGAGGCCGGCGGGCCGGCCGGCAGATCCGTCAGGGAGCCGAGCGGCGCGGTGTGGTGGTGGTTCCGCCACGGGATCCAGGGGCGGCAGCGGACATGCGACTCGGCGGAGGGCGGCTCCGCGATGGTGCCGGGGATCCGGCCGGTGATCTCCGCCGTACCGCCCTGGGCGATATGCGCCGTCCGCCAGTCGTACAGGGCCTCGTACGCCGCGTGGTCCATGAACGACCCGTCCAGCTCCACCACGCACCGGGCGTCCTGCGGGACCTGATGGAGCATGCGGCTGAGCCTCGGCACCGCGAGGAAGGTCAGCTGGCCCCGGGCGCAGACCCGGTGGACCCCGTCCCGTACCTCCGCCGTGATGCGCGTCCTCGTCAGCCGGTGCAGCGCCACCGCCACGGCCACCGCGATGCCGATGGCCACGCCTTCCAGCACCCCGGTGAAGACCACCGAGGTCACCGTCGCCGCGTACACCAGCAGTTCGCGGTTCCGTTGCACGCTGCGCAGATGCGTGATGTTCACCATCTGGACCCCGACGACCATCACCAGCGCGGCCAGCGCCGCCAGCGGGATCAGATCGAGCACGGGCACGAGCAGCAGCGCCGCGACCGCGACCCACAGGCCGTGCAGCATCGTCGAATTCCGGCTCACGGCACCGGCGGCGACATTGGCGGAGCTGCGCACGGCCACCCCGGTGACGGGGAGCCCGCCGAGCGCGCCGGAGACCATGTTCCCCGCGCCCTGACCGGCCAGCTCGCGGTCGAGCCGGGCGCGCGGGATCCGGACCCCCGGTGTCTTCCGCGCGGCCACCAGCTTGTCGACCGCGACCGCGGAGAGGAGCGACTCGACGCTGCCGACCAGCGTGATGGTGAGGACCGCGGCGAGCAGCCCCAGCACCGGCCCCTCCGGCAGCTCCGGCATGGCGTGGCTGCTCCAGGACGGCAGGTCGACCCGTTCCAGCCGCACCCCGGCGAGGGCCGCCGCCGTGGTGGCGAGGGCCACCGCGGCGAGCGCGGCGGGGACCTTCCGTACCGTACGGCCGGTCCGTCCCGGAATACGGGGCCACAGCAGCAGCACCGCGATGGTCAGGGCGCTCACGGAGAGCGCCCCTGGGTGGAGGTTGGCCAACTGGGCGGGCAGCCCGCGTACGTTCGCGACGGCGGAGCTCTGGGGTGAACCGCCGAGCACGATATGGAGCTGCGCGAGGGCGATCGTGACGCCGATCCCCGCCAGCATGCCGTGCACGATCGCCGGACTGACGGCCAGCGCCGAGCGGGCCACCCGCAGGGCGGCGAGCGCGAGTTGGGCGAGACCGGCGCAGATGGTGATCGCGCAGGTGGTGCGCCAGCCGTACCGCTGGATCAGATCGGCCGTGACCACCGTGAGCCCGGCCGCCGGCCCGCTGACCTGGAGCGGGGCCCCGCCCAGCCGGCCGACCACCAGGCCTCCGACCGCGGCGGCCACCAGCCCCGCCTGGAGCGGCGCGCCGGTGGCGAGCGCGATGCCCAGGGAGAGCGGCAGCGCGATCAGGAAGACGGAGACGGACGCGGAGAAGTCGGCCCCCGCGATACGGAACCGGCGGCCGCCCGGCGGGGTGGGGCCGGTCGGGCGGTCGGTGCGAGTGGGAACGCAGGTGATCATGGATTTCGCCCCCTCCGGGCGCTGGCGGATGCGTCAGCTCAACTCTCGGTAAATAGATCGTAATGGAGAGTAAAGGCCGAGGTATTACATTTCGGGCAAATAGGCTACGCATTCACTCGGAGTGGTGATTAGTCATTTTGTCCGGCTTGTCGTTTCTTCTTCTTATCGGTCCCAGTGCGAGGTTGTCGGCGCTCGACGCCGCGCCGGCAGCCGCCGCTCGGCACTTCGGTACTGAACCTGAGGAAGAGGTGTGCGGATGCTGACCGCCACAAAACGAGTCTCGTTCGGCGCGGCCGTCATGGCGCTCGCCGTCGGCCTCGCCGGATGCTCCGGGGACCAGGGCGCGAAGGAGGGGGCGGCGAAGGGCGCCCCCGGGGCGCAGAACGCGCACGGAGCGCCCAACGCCGTACGGCTCATCGGTGACGGGTCGACCGCCTTCACCGGAGCCCAGCCGCACCTCGCCACTCCGCAGCGGCTGAAGCCCGGTCAGAAGCCGCCGCAGTTCGTGGTCTTCTCCTGGGACGGCGCGGGCGAGGACAGTCAGGAACTGTTCTCGCACTTCAGGGAGGTGGCCAAGAAGTACGACGCGACGATGACGTACTTCCTGAGCGGCGTCTATCTGCTTCCCGAGGAGAAGGCCGCGCAGTACCAGCCGCCGAAGCACGCGGCGGGCAGGTCGGACATCGGCTTCAACGATGCCAAGGGGATCAAGGACACCCTGCGGGAGGTGCGGGCCGCCTGGAGCGAGGGCAACGAGATCGGCACCCACTACAACGGCCACTTCTGCGGCAAGGACGGCGGCGTCGGCACCTGGTCCGTCGCGGAGTGGAAGAGCGAGCTGAGCCAGGCCAAGGCGTTCGTGAAGGGCTGGAAGACCAACGCCGGCCTCCAGGGCGAGCCCCCGCTGCCCTTCGATTACGACAAGGAACTGATCGGCGCCCGCACCCCCTGCCTGGAAGGGCAGAAGAACGCGATGCGCGCCGGCCGGGAGATGGGCTTCCGCTACGACTCCAGTGGCATCGGCAACCAGGTCTGGCCGAAGAAGAAGGAGGGGCTGTGGGATGTCCCGCTCCAGCTCGTCCCGGTGCCGGGCCGCGAGTTCGAGACGCTCTCCATGGACTACAACTTCATGTTCAACCAGTCCGGTGAGTCGAGCGGCGACGAGTCCCAGCACGAGTACTGGGGCAACCAGATGCGCGACGGCCTGCTCCAGGCCTTCGACCGTGCCTACAACGGCAACCGCGCCCCGCTGATCATCGGCAACCACTTCGAGTCCTGGAACGGCGGTACGTACATGCGCGCCGTCGAGGACACCATCAAGACCGTCTGCGTCCAGAAGGACGTGAAGTGCGTCAGCTTCCGCGAACTGGTCGACTGGCTGGACGCGCAGGACCCGCAGACCCTGGAGAAGCTGCGCGGCCTCCGGGTGGGCCAAGCCCCCAAGGGCGGCTGGGACGCCTTCCTGGCGGCCACCGCCCCGCTGAACTCCGCCTCCCCGGCGGCCCCGGCCTCCCCGGCGTCCGCCGCGCGAAGCTGAACGGCCCCGGGGCGGCCGGTCCCGGGGTGGCCGGTCCCGGGATCAGGACGGCTGGGGCAGGGCGAGTGCCTCGCTGAGCACGAAGGCGGGGTCGACCTGGGCCGCCAGGTCGACGCCCGTCTTCGCGTTGCCCCAGCTCTCGGCGTTCCTGAGGTGGAAGTGGACCATCTGCCGCGTGTAACGCTCCCAGTCGCGCAGCTCGTACGAGTCCTCCGCAGCGTCCTGGAGCGTCTGGAGCGCGCAGCGGTTGTCCGCCTCCAGCAGCTCGAACCGGGAGGGCCGGCCCTTCTCCATCGCCCGCACCCACTCCGACTGGCCGACCGTGACCAGCAGGTCCTCGCCCACCTCGGCCCGGAGGAACTCCACGTCGTCGCGGCCCTGGATCTTGTTCCCGACGACCTTCAGGGAGACGCCGAAGTCCCGCGCGTACTCCTTGTACTGGCGGTACACCGACACCCCCTTGCGGGTCGGCTCGGCCACCAGGAACGTCAGGTCGAAGCGGGTGAACATCCCGGAGGCGAACGAGTCCGAACCGGCCGTCATGTCCACGACCACGTACTCATGCGGCCCGTCGACCAGATGGTTCAGGCAGAGCTCGACCGCGCCGACCTTCGAGTGGTAGCAGGCCACTCCGAGATCGGATTCCGTGAACGGACCGGTGGCCATCAGCCGGATCTCCCCGTCGTCGAGCACCACGGGGCGCGCGCACGCGTCGTACACCGGGTTGTGCTCGCAGACCCGCAGCAGCCGCGAACCCTCGCCCGGCGGCGTCGTCTTGATCATCGCGTCCACCGAGGCGATCCGCGGGTTGCTGCCCCGCAGATACTCCTTGATCAGCGGAAGGTGCGCCCCCATCGCGGGCAGTGTCGAGGCCGCGGTGTCGTCGAGGCCGAGCGCGGCTCCGAGGTGCTGGTTGATATCGGCGTCCACCGCGACGACGGGGGCCTCATTGGCGGTCAGATGGCGGATGAAGAGCGAGGCCAGCGTCGTCTTGCCGCTGCCGCCCTTCCCCACGAAAGCGATCTTCATGTTCACGTAGGGTAGCGGCTCTCTCGCTGCGGGTGAGGGGTTTGCCGGAAGAAGACCACTCCAAGGTGGGGCGTGCGCTCGGGGCGCGTAGCCTCGCTCCCTATGAGTACGACAGCCGATGACGCCTCCTCCGCACCGCGGCCGGAGGACCCCCTGACCGCGCTCGCCGCCCTGCCCGGTGTCCCGGACGCGGTGGACTCCGTACGCAAGGCCGTCGACCGGGTCTACGGACACCGTGTGATGCGCAGACGCGCCGGCGAGGTCACGGCAGAGGCGGCGCTGCGGGCGGCACGTGGGTCCGCCGCGCTCTCCGGGGCGGACTGGGCGCTCGAAGAGGTGCGCCGGCGCAGCGACTTCGGCTCGGACGCCGAGGCTCGTACGGTCGGCGCCGCGCTCCGGCTGAACGCCGAGGCCGGTCAGCTTCTCACCATCTGGGGGCAGTCTCCGCTGCGCGCGCTGGCCCGGCTCCATCTGGTGGCCGCCGGGGGCGCCGGCGCCGCCGACCGGACGGTGGGGCGGCCCCGGCTGGCGGGCGAACCGGTCGTGGAGGCGCCCGGCCCCGACGGGACGGCCCCGGAGGGCGGGGCTCCGCTGACCGCCGGATCGCCCGCGGAGGCACCGCTGCCGGACGCCGACGAGGTGGTCGCCAGGCTCGACGGACTGGCCCGGCTGGTGATCGCGCCGAGCTCGGCCCCCGCGCTGGTGACGGCCGCGGTGGTGCACGGCGAACTGCTGGCGCTGCGCCCCTTCGGCTCGTACAACGGGCTGGTGGCGCGGGCGGCCGAGCGGATCGTGCTGATCGGCAGCGGCCTCGATCCGAAGGCGATCTGCCCGGCCGAGGTCGGCCATGCCGAACTGGGGCGCGCGGCGTACGCGGCGGCCTTCGACGGCTATCTCTCCGGGACCCCGGCGGGCATGGCCGCGTGGATCACCCACTGCGGGCGCGCGGTGGAACTGGGAGTGCGGGAGTCCACGGCCGTCTGCGAGGCGCTTCAGCGCGGCGCCGCCTGAGGGGCGGCGAGCTGGACGAGTCGAGGGGGGCTCGGTGCCTGAGCGGCTGCCCGGACGGCATTGCGGCGGTACCGCGTGGGTACCGCCGCTGGCATGTCCGCCGGGTTACCAAGCGTCCTCGTGAATGTGCCCATCAGGTCGGGTACTTTGCCCGTCGCCTGGTGCGGCTGGCCCGTAATCGACGGGTCGACGTCGCGTGGGTGCTCGGCTTCCATGCTCGGTCCGTGGGGCCTGGTGCGTTGAAGGTGATCCTCTCGGATGTCCCTGGTCTCGCGGGCCGTTGAGTCCTTTCTACTCCTGTCGGCCTGGAAGCGGAACCCCCGGCCCCACTTCTTTACTTTTGCGTTCAAATACGGGCAAAGGGGGCGGACTGCCGGCGTCGGCTCGCGTACCAGACCAGCCCGGCCGTCGCCACCGCGCCCACCGCGGCCGCGGCGACCAGTGCGGGGCGGCTGGGCATGGAGAAGGCGGGCAGGCGCTGCTTGAGCCGGACGGGGCGGTTGAAGACGAGAACCGGCCATTCGCGCGCCGTCGCCTCGCGGCGCAGCGCCCGGTCCGGGTTGACGGCGAAGGGGTGGCCGACCGACTGGAGCATCGGCACATCGGTGATGGAATCGCTGTACGCGTAACAGCGGGCCAGGTCGTACCCCTCGGACTCGGCCAGCGCCTTCACCGCCTCGGCCTTGGTCGGCCCGTACGCGTAGTACTCCACCTCGCCGGTGAAGCAGCCGTCGTCGCCGACGACCATCCGCGTGGCCACCACCCGGTCCGCTCCCAGCAGCTCGCCGATGGGCTCGACGACCTCGGCGCCCGAAGTGGAGACGATCACCACGTCGCGTCCCGCCGTGTGATGCTCCTCGATGAGCGAGGCGGCCTCGTCGTAGATGATCGGGTCGATCAGATCGTGCAGGGTCTCCGCGACGATCTCCTTGACCTGCTGGACGTTCCAGCCTTTGCAGAGCGCGGAAAGGTACTCCCGCATCCGCTCCATCTGGTCGTGATCCGCGCCTCCGGCGAGGAAGACGAACTGCGCGTATGCGGTGCGCAGTACGGCTCGGCGGTTGATCAGGCCGCCTTGGTAGAAGGACTTGCTGAAGGTCAACGTCGAAGACTTCGCAATGACCGTCTTGTCCAGGTCGAAGAAGGCTGCTGTGCGCGGCAAGGAGTGGTTTTCCACGGGGTCGAGCATATGCGCCCACCATTCGGCGTAAGGTGCGGCGCGTGGGTTTGCCTGAGAAGGCTCTCGGGTACACCATGGAAGTCACGGATCGTTCGCGACCGTGCTAACCCGGTCCGGCTCCTCCCCCCCCCGAGTCGGCCGTGGGGACGACCCCCGCTCTCCCCCCCGGCGGGGGTCGTCGCATGTCCGGACCCGTTTTCGGCTTTCGTGCCACGGCGTCCCCCTCTCTTTGATCTCCGCGCGTGACGTCTTCGCGACCAGCGTGCCCGTCACGGAGCGTAGCCGCAACACTTCGCTCCGGGAGTCACCGGTATGAGCTACCGAGATATTCACAACTGGTGAGTTGTCCACAGTTTTCCATCAAGATCCACACGATTTTTTGTTGTCCTGCACGGTGATTCCGACCGCGAACTTCGCGGCAGCCGGAATCGGAGATACCGGATCACTGCGAGATCGCGGAGAGAAGCGCTCGCGGAAACCGGGATCACGGGAGAGATAGGGGGCGGAGATCGTGGCCGGATCCATGACATCCGATCGTTCGCAAGGACCCGGGGGGCCGGACGGCCGCCGGGCGGGGCCGCTGATCGTCACCGAGGACATGGAGCTCCTGGACGATCTGCTCCGGCTCTGCGCCGCGGCCGGCGCGGAGCCGGAGGCGCACCACACGGTGCCGGAGCGGAAGGGCTCGTGGGAGGCGGCGCCGCTGGTCCTCGTCGGCGACGACGCGGCCGCCCGCTGCCGGGGCGCCTCGCGCAGGCGCGGGGTGATGCTCGTAGGGAGGGGACAGCCCGGCCCGGACGTGTGGCGCCGGGCGGTGGAGATCGGCGCCGACTCCGTGCTGCGGCTGCCGGACGCGGAGAACTGGCTGGTGGACCGCATCGCGGACGCCGTGGAAGAGGTGGGCGAACCGGCGCTGACCGTCGGCGTCGTCGGAGGCCGGGGCGGTGCCGGGGCCTCGACCCTCGCCTGCGCGCTCGCCGTCACCGCGGCCCGGACCGGGCGGCGCACCCTGCTCGTCGACGGCGATCCGCTCGGCGGCGGGCTCGACATCCTGCTCGGCGGCGAACAGACGGCGGGCCGCCGATGGCCGGATTTCGCCGCTTCCAAGGGCAGGGTCGCCGGCGGCGCCCTGGAGGAGTCGCTGCCCCTCCTCTCCGGGCTCCGCCTCCTGAGCTGGGACCGTGGCGACGGTACGGAGCTCCGTCCCGGGGCCATGCGATCGGTGCTCGCCGCCGCCCGCAGGAGGGGCGGCGTGGTCGTCGTGGATCTCCCGCGCCGGGTGGACGATGCCGTTGCCGAGGCACTGGCCCAGGTCGACGTGGGGCTGCTGGTGGTCCCCGCCGAGCTGCGGGCCGTCGCGGCGGCCGGGCGGGTGGCAGCGACGGTGGGCACGCTCCTGCACGACCTGCGCGCGGTGGTCCGCGGACCGTACACCGCGGGCCTGGACGACCAGTGGATCGCCGACGCGCTCCGCCTGCCGCTGGTGGGCGAACTCCCCCTGGAGCCGGGGCTGCTGGAGGCGCAGGAGAGCGGGGCGCCGCCGGGGGCCCGGGTGCGTGGACCGCTCGCGGCGTTCTGCGCGGCCTTCTGGGAACGGGCCCTCGCGGACGACGGGAGCGTGCCGGCATGACGTCCATCACGGATACCGCCCCGAAGGCCCCGGCTCCGGGGCACCCCTCGCCGTACGCCTCCATCCCCTCCCCGTACGCCTCCACAGGGGGTGGGCTGCTCGACGCGGTGCGGCAGCGGCTCGCCGAGAGCGGGGCCGAGCCGACCCCGGCACGGGTGGCCGCGGCGCTGCGGGCGCAGGGGCGGCTGCTGGGCGACGCGGAAGTACTCGGGGCCGCCGCGGAGTTGCGGTGCGAGCTGGTGGGCACCGGGCCGCTGGAGCCGCTGCTCGCCGATCCGGCCGTGACCGATGTGCTCGTGAGCGCCCCCGACCAGGTGTGGGTGGACCGGGGCGGCGGACTCGAACGTACGGGGGTGTCCTTCCCGGACGCGGCTTCCGTAAGGAGGCTGGCCCAGCGGCTCGCCGCGGCGGCGGGACGCCGGCTCGACGACGCCCGGCCCTGGGTGGACGCCCGGCTGCCGGACGGGACGCGGATGCACGCGGTGCTGCCGCCGGTCGCCGTCGGTTCGACGTGTCTGTCGCTCCGGGTGGTGCGCCCCAAGGCGTTCTCGCTCGCGGAGCTGACCCGGGCGGGGACCATCCCGCCGGGCGGCGGGCGGGTGCTGAGCGCGCTTCTGGACGCCCGGCTGTCCTTCCTGATCAGCGGCGGTACGGGCACCGGGAAGACGACGCTCCTGTCCACGCTGCTCGGCCTGGTCGGGGAGCGCGAGCGGATCGTACTGGCCGAGGACTCGGCCGAGTTGCGTCCCGACCATCCGCATGTGGTGCGGCTGGAGGGCCGGCCCGCGAACCAGGAGGGCGTCGGCCGGGTGACCCTGCGGGATCTCGTCCGGCAGGCGCTGCGGATGCGTCCCGACCGGCTGGTCGTCGGCGAGGTCCGGGGCGCCGAGGTCACGGCGCTGCTCGCCGCCCTCAACACGGGCCACGACGGGGGCGGGACGGTGCATGCCAACACGGCGGCCGATGTCCCCGCCCGGCTGGAGGCCCTGGGGACGGCGGCGGGGCTCGACCGGGCCGCCCTGCACAGCCAGTTGGCCGCGGCCGTCTCCGTCGTGATCCATCTGGTGCGGGACCGCGACGGGCGGCGGAGGCTCGCCGAGGTCCATGTGCTGGAGCGGGACGCCGCCGGGTTCGTGGTGCCGGTGCCCGCGCTGAGCTGGGGCTCCGACGCCTTCGGGTACGAGCGGGGCTGGCCGCGGCTGCGGACGCTGCTCGGGGGTGTGCTGTGACCGCGACGTATCCGACGGCCGAGACCATGGCGGCCGCGCCCGTGACGGCGTTCTCCCTGACAGTGCTGGTATGCGCGGCGGTGCTGTGCGCGGTGGCCGCCGTCCGGCTGGCGGTGCACCACGAGAGGGGGCTGCGCAGGGCCCGGCTGATGCTCGCCTCGGGCGGTGCGACGCGGGGACCGGTGCCGGGGGCGCCGCCCTGGGAGCGCCTGTTGCCGAGGCTTGTGGAGCGGGCGCGCGAAATGCCCCGGGAGTGGCTGTGTCTGCCGGCCGCCGTGCCGCCGTCCCTGCTGGGCGATTCGGTGCTGCCCCTGATCGGTGGCGCGCTGGCCGTGCCGCTGGTGGGGCGGCGGCTGCGGGCCGTCGCGCGGCGGAGGGAGCGGGAGCGGCGGGCCGACCGGGTCGTGGCGCTCTGCGGTGCCGTCGCCGGCGAACTGCGGGCCGGGGTCCAGCCCCTGCGGGCCCTGGTGACCGCCGCTGCCTTCACCGGCGCGCTGGGCGGCGCGGAGCCCGCCGTCCTGGCCGCCGCGCGGTTCGGCGGCGACGTACCGGATGTGCTGCGGCGTGCGGCGGAAGAGCCGGGCGCCGAGGGGCTTGCCGGGCTCGCGGCGTGCTGGCGGGTGTCCGTGGACGGCGGTGCGGGGCTCGCCGCCGGGCTGGACCGGCTGGAGGCGGCGCTCCGGGCCGAGCGGGACCAGCGGGAGAGCCTGCGGGCCCAGTTGACGGGCGCGTGGGCGACGGTGGCCGTGCTCGCGCTGCTGCCCCTGGCTGCCCTGGCGATGGGCTGGGCCCTGGGCGCGGATCCGCTGCGGGTGCTGCTGCACACGCCGGCGGGGCTGGGCGCTCTCGCGGTGGGCGGTCTGCTGGAGGCGGCGGGGCTGTGGTGGGCGGCTCGTATCGTCCGGGCCGGGGAGGCGTCATGAGTGCGCTCCTCGTCCACCGGCTGTGGACGGCGGTCACGGTGTTCGCCACCCTTGGGGCCCTTGTTTCCCTGGCCCGCATGGTGGCGGCCTGGCGGACCGGGCGGCGGCTGCGCGGGCGCCTCGGCGGGCTCCTGGGCGTGGAGCGCGGACAGCCGCCCCGGGCGCGCCCCTGGGTGGCGGAACGGGCCGGGCGCTGGGGACCGCCGCTCGGCGTGGTGATCATCGGGTGGGCCCTGGTCGGCGGGGTGACCGGGGTGGCGGCAGGGGCGGCAGGGGCGTACGGGATCCGGCGATGGCTCCGAGCGCGGGGGCCGGACGACGAGCGGGCCCGGGTCGCCGCGGCGGCGCGGCAGCTTCCGCTCGCGGCCGATCTGCTGGCCGCCTGTGTCGCGGCCGGGGCCGGGCCCCGGGAGGCGGCGGAGGCGGTCGGGGAGTCGCTGGGCGGCCCGGTCGGTGACCGGCTGGCGCGTACGGCGGCCGAGATCCGGCTGGGCGGTGAACCGGCCGAGGCGTGGGGGAGGTTGGGCGCGATACCGGGCGCTGCGGGGCTGGCCCGCTGCCTGGAGCGGGCGGGCGCCACCGGGGCGCCGGCGGCGGAGCCGGTGTCCCGGCTGGCCGACGGCCTCCGGGCCGCCCGGGCCCGGACGGCGGTGGCCCGCGCCCAGCGCGCCCAGGTGCTGATCACGGCGCCGGTGGGGCTCTGCTTCCTGCCCGCCTTCCTGGTGGTGGGGGTGGCCCCGGTGGTGATCGGCCTGGCGAGCGGGGTGCTGACGGGCGGCTGACGCCTTCGGCCCAGTCCCGTTCGACCGTAAGCGCGTACGAAACAAGCACGTACGAAAACTGTTCACGGGGACATGGGGGAGACATACATGTGTGCACGAGGGACGCGATGGACACGACGGGCGGGGCGGGCGGGGCGGTCGCGCCGTACCTGGCCGCGGACTTGGCTGCGGCGGGCGGGGGCCGATACGGGGATGACCACGGCCGAGTACGCGCTCGGCACGGTCGCCGCGTGCGCCTTCGCGGCGGTGCTCTACCGGGTGGTGACCAGCGGCTCCGTCGCGGCGGCGCTGGAGGGGCTGATCGGCAGGGCGCTCGATGCCCAGTTCTGAGCCGGGGAGCGGGGGGTGTACGGCCCGTACGGTCCGGGGGCGCCCCGTGTGGCCCCGGGCGGCCGGGGCGATGGCGGACCGGGGGTCGGTGACGGCGGAGGCGGCCGTGGCGGTGCCCGCGCTGGTGGCCTTCGCGCTGACGCTGGTCTGGGGGCTGGCGGCGGCCGCCGCGCAGATCCAGTGCGTGGACGCGGCCAGGGCGGGCGCGCGGGCGGCGGCCAGGTCCGAGCCACGGGCCGCCGCGCTCGCCGCCGCGCGGGCCTCCGCCCCGAAGGGGGCCACCGTCACGGTGGGGCGTACGGGCGAGCTGTGGCGGGTCCGGGTGGAGGCGCCGCTGCCGGGCCCGGGTTCGCTGACGCTGGCCTCCGAGGCCGTCGCGGCGGCGGAGGACACCCTGGACGCGCCGGGAGGGCTGCCGGGAGGCCCGCCGGCACGGGGAGCGGCGCCATGAGCCAGATGAACCTTCCGGGCCGGGAGGACCGGGGGTCGGCGACGGTGGGGGCGGCCATGGCGGCGATCACCCTGTGTGTGGTTTTCGCGGCCGTGCTCGCCCTGGGCCAGGCGGTCGTGGCCCGCCACCGCGCGGGCGCCGCCGCGGACCTGGCGGCCCTCGCCGCGGCCGACCGCGCCCTCGCCGACCCGGCCGGCGCCTGCCGGACGGCCATCGCCGTGGCGGCGGCACAGGGCGCGCGGCTGGTGCGGTGCGTGCTGGACGGCGAGGTGGCGGAGGTGACGGCCACGGCGGCACTCGGCCCGTACGCCCCCAGAGTCAGGTCACGCGCCGGCCCGCCTGACGCCCCGGGCCCGCCTGACAGGCCGGGCTCGGCCGCCCTGCCGGGCCCAGTCGTGGCACCGGGACTGGCCGCCCTGCCGGGCTCGGCCGCCCCGCCGGGCCCAGTGGCGCCGCAGGGCCCGGTCGTACCGCCGGGGCCAGCCGTCCTGCCGGGTTCGGCCGCGCCGCCGGGGCTGCCCGCCCCGCCGGGCCCAGTGGCGCCGCAGGGCCCGGTCGTGTCGGAGCCGGTTGGGCCTTCGGGAGGGGTGTCTGGGCGGTTCTCCGGAGTCTCCGGGGGGCTATCCCTCCGGGGGTGTCCGGGGGGCCGGAGTTCCGTGGGTGTCTGTGGGGGCCGATCTGAGGAGTTCGGTGAGGAGGCGTACGGCGCCTCGTTTGTGCAGGGGGTCGTTGCCGTTGCCGCACTTGGGGGACTGGACGCAGGAGGGGCAGCCCGCTTCGCACTCGCAGGAGGCGATGGCCTCGCGGGTGGCGGAGAGCCAGGCGTGGGCGGTGTGGAAGCCGCGTTCGGCGAAGCCCGCGCCGCCGGGGTGGCCGTCGTAGACGAAGACGGTCGGCAGGAGGGTGTCCGGGTGGAGGGGGACGGAGACGCCGCCGATGTCCCAGCGGTCGCAGGTGGCGAAGAGCGGCAGCATGCCGATCGCGGCGTGTTCGGCGGCGTGCAGGGCGCCGCCGAGCTGTTCGGGGTTGACCCGGGCGGCGTCGAGCTGGTCCTCGGTGACCGTCCACCACACGGCCCGGGTCCGCAGGGTCCTGGGCGGCAGATCGAGCTTGCTCTCGCCGAGCACCTCGCCGGTGATGAGCCGGCGGCGCAGAAAGGAGACGACCTGGTTGGTGACTTCGACGGAGCCGTAGCAGAGCCGCCCCGCGCCCCAGGGGATCTCGGTGTCGGTTTCGAGCACGGAGATGGCGGTGGTGTCACGGGCGGTGGTGGAGTACGGCGGGCTGGCCTCCTCGACCAGGGCGACCGAATCGGACAGGTCGAGCCGGCGCACCAGATAGGTGCGGCCCTGGTGGAGATGGACGGCGCCCTCGTGCACGGCGGTGTGGCTGGCGGCCTCGTCGACCGTGCCCAGCAGCCGCCCGGTCGACGCCTCCACGATCTGGACGGGGCGCCTGCCCTCGCCCCGGATGTCGGCGAGATCGGCGGCCCGCTCCCGGCGGGTCCAATACCAGCCGGCGGCCCGGCGGCGCAGCAGCCCCGCGGACTCCAACTGGGGCAGCAGACCGGGCGCGGCCGGGCCGAAGAGGGCCAGGTCCGCTTCGGTGAGTGGGAGTTCGGCGGCGGCCGCGCAGAGATGGGGGGCGAGGACATAGGGGTTGTCCGGGTCGAGGACGGTGGACTCCACCGGGCGGCGGAACAGCGCCTCCGGGTGGTGGACCAGATAGGTGTCCAGCGGGTCGTCCCGGGCGACCAGGACGGCCAGCGCGCCCTGGCCCGCGCGGCCGGCCCGGCCTGCCTGCTGCCAGAGCGAGGCGCGGGTGCCGGGGTAGCCGGAGATCAGGACGGCGTCCAGGCCGGAGACGTCGATGCCCAGCTCCAGGGCGGTGGTGGCGGCGAGGCCGAGGAGCTCGCCGGAGTGCAGGGCGGTCTCCAGGGCGCGGCGCTCTTCGGGGAGGTAGCCGCCCCGGTAGGCGGCGACCCGGCGGGCCAGGGCGCGGTCCACCTCGGCGAGGCGTTCCTGGGCGATGACGGATATCAGTTCGGAGCCGCGCCGGGAGCGTACGAAGGCGACCGTACGGACGCCTTGGAGGGCCAGTTCGGAGAGGAGGTCGGCGGTCTCGGCGGTGGCGGTACGGCGTACCGGCGCGCCCCGTTCGCCGTGGAGTTCGGTGAGCGGGGGCTCCCAGAGGGCGAAGACCAGTTCGCCCCGGGGCGAGGCGTCGTCGGCGACCTCGCGTACGGGCAGCCCGGTGAGCCGGCCCGCGGCCCTGGCGGGCTCGGCGGCGGTGGCCGAGGCGAGCAGGAAGACGGGGTCGGCGCCGTACCGGGCGCAGACGCGGCGCAGCCGGCGCAGCACCTGGGCGACGTGCGAGCCGAAGACGCCCCGGTAGGTGTGGCACTCGTCGATGACGACATAGCGCAGCGCGCGCAGGAAGGAGGCCCAGCGGGGGTGGGCCGGGAGGATGCCCCGGTGGAGCATGTCCGGGTTGGTCAGGACGTAGTTCGCGTACTGCCGGACCCATTCGCGCTCTTCGACGGGGGTGTCCCCGTCGTAGACGGCGGGCCGTACCGCGTTGCCGAGCGGGGCGGCGAGGGCCTTCACCGCACGTCGCTGGTCGGCGGCGAGGGCCTTCGTCGGGGCGAGGTAGAGCGCCGTGGCGCCCCGCCCGTTGGGCGCCTCGGCGCCGTCGGCGAGCGTGGTCAGGACGGGGGCGAGATAGGCGAGCGACTTGCCGGAGGCGGTGCCGGTGGCGATCACCACGGACTCGCCGTCCAGCGCGTGCTCGGCGGCCACCGCCTGGTGTGTCCACGGGTGCTCGACGCCCGTCTGTTGAATGGCGTTGATCACGTCCGCGCGGATGCGATCGGGCCAGACGGCATGACGTCCCTCACGTGGGGGCAGGTGCTCCGTATGGGTGATGCGCGCAGCCCGGCCCGCCCCTGCGGCGAGCCGGTCGAGGACCGTACCGGGAGAGGGGCGTTCGCCCCCGGTCTGCGGGGGTCCACTGGGGTGACGATTCCTGGCCATCGGCATCGAGTGTGTCACTGGCATGACGGACAATGGGCCCAAGGCGTCGTGCATGACTGCTGGTAAGTGATTGAATGCCATCGCGGCTGGCGATACGTCCCCTGGCTCCGTCGGGGAGACCCGAGGGGCGACCGCTCGATAGCAAGGTGCTGGAGGATCCGTGGACCTGTCCCTGTCGACTCGCAATGTGTCCGGCCCTGGTGGCGACCGTACGGTCGTCGAGGTCGGTGGCGAGATTGATGTGTATACCGCGCCCAAGCTGCGCGAGCAGTTGGTCGAGTTGGTGAACGACGGCAGCTACCACCTGGTCGTCGACATGGAAGGCGTGGACTTCCTGGACTCGACCGGGCTCGGCGTGCTGGTCGGCGGGCTGAAGCGGGTGCGCGCCCATGAGGGCTCGCTCCGTCTGGTCTGCAACCAGGAGCGCATTCTCAAGATCTTCCGGATCACCGGTCTGACCAAGGTGTTCCCGATCCACACCACGGTCGACGAGGCCGTGGCGGCCACCGACTGAGGTCGGGCGCCGTTTTCCGGAGGGATGGGCAGGGGCACCGGGCAGCGCGCCCAGGTGCCCGCGCCCGTGAGATTGCACGCTCGTACGTTCGAGGGGGATCGCATGGCCACCGTTGAACTCCGCTTCAGCGCCCAGCCCGAACATGTCAGAACGGCCCGTCTCGTGGCGGCTGCCGTGGCGCGCCGGGCAGGCGTCGACGAAGCTGTGTTGGACGAGGTCAGACTGGCGGTCGGTGAGGCATGCAGCCGCGCGGTCGGGCTGCACCGCAGCCATGGCGTCGCCGACCCGGTGAGGGTCGTGCTCACCGAAGAGGAGAAGACCTTCTCCATCGAGGTCGGTGACGGCGTCTCCGGTACGGGCGGCGCCGGGTCCTCGGCGGCCGGTGGGGGCGACTCCCCGGCCGACCACGAGGGGGACGCCGAGGGTGAGGACGAGATGGGCCTCGCGGTCATCAGCGGCCTCGTCGACGATGTCGAGGTGGTGTCGGGCGACGACGGCGGCATCATCAGGATGAGCTGGCCCACGACCCCGCCCGCTACGGCATCCTGATCGCGACTGCATCCTGATCGCGACGACATCCTGCATCGCGACGACATCTTGATCGTCACGACATCCTGATCGTTACGGCGCCCTGATCTTCCGGGCGTCCTGACGTTTCCGGCGACCGTCCCCCCTTCCGGTCGTACCGGGATTCGTACCAGGAAAGGCCCTGCTGAGCAGGGCCTTTCTTATTTCCCGGTGACCGGTCACACGCTTTTATCCCATTACTCGTTCCGTGGGTGATTCCTTATGTCAAGGTCAATTACCTGGTGGCGCGCTCTGTTTTGATCAGGTTCGGCTCCCTACAATCCGTCCATCTTGAACGCTGAGCGTCAAGGAGGACGAATGGCGGGACACTTCCAACCTCACCTGTCCGAGCACCCCACTTCTCTCGCGGCCGTGATACTCACGGACGGCAATCGGCTGATCGTGATCGCCATCGCGGTCGTCGCGCTCGCCGCACTTTTCGTCGCCCAACTGCTGGTGCGCCAGGTCCTGGCGGCCGACGAGGGCACCGACTCGATGAAAGAGATCGCCGGCGCGGTACAGGAAGGCGCGAATGCCTATCTGGCCAGGCAGTTGCGCACCCTCGGTATTTTCGCCGTGGTGGTTTTCTTTCTGCTCATGGTGCTGCCGGCCGACAACTGGTCGCAGCGCGCGGGACGTTCGCTGTTCTTCCTGGTGGGTGCCGGTTTCTCGGCGGCCACCGGTTACATCGGCATGCGTCTCGCCGTACGCAGTAATGTGCGGGTGGCCGCCGCCGCCCGTGAGGCGACCCCGGCGGAAGGCGAACCGGAAAAGGATCTGACGGCCGTCTCGCACAAGGCCATGAAGATCGCATTCCGTACCGGCGGCGTGGTCGGCATGTTCACGGTGGGCCTCGGCCTGCTCGGCGCCTCCTGCGTCGTCCTCGTCTACGCGGCCGACGCCCCCAAGGTCCTGGAGGGCTTCGGCCTGGGCGCCGCTCTGATCGCCATGTTCATGAGGGTCGGCGGCGGCATCTTCACCAAGGCCGCCGATGTCGGCGCCGACCTGGTCGGCAAGGTCGAACAGGGCATCCCCGAGGACGACCCGCGCAACGCCGCCACCATCGCCGACAACGTGGGCGACAACGTCGGGGACTGCGCGGGCATGGCCGCCGACCTCTTCGAGTCGTACGCCGTGACGCTCGTCGCCGCCCTGATCCTCGGCAAAGCGGCCTTCGGCGACTTCGGTCTCGCCTTCCCGCTGATCGTCCCGGCGATCGGCGTGCTCACCGCGATGGCCGGGATCTTCGCGGTCGCCCCGCGCCGCGCCGACCGCAGCGGCATGAGCGCCATCAACCGGGGCTTCTTCATCTCCGCGGTGATCTCGCTCGCCCTGGTGGCCGTGGCCGTCTTCGTCTACCTGCCGTCCTCGTACGCGGAGCTGACCGGCGTCTCCGACGAGTCGATCCTCGCGCACGGCGGCGACCCGAGGGTTCTGGCGCTGGTCGCCGTCGCCATCGGCATCGTGCTCGCGGCGCTGATCCAGCAGCTCACCGGCTACTTCACCGAGACCACCCGGCGCCCGGTCAAGGACATCGGCAAGTCGGCCCTGACCGGTCCCGCCACCGTCGTGCTCGCGGGCATCGCCATCGGTCTGGAGTCCGCCGTCTACACGGCGCTGCTGATCGGCCTCGCGGTCTACGGGGCGTTCCTGCTCGGCGGTACGTCGATCATGCTCGCCCTCTTCGCGGTGGCGCTGGCCGGCACCGGGCTGCTCACCACCGTCGGCGTCATCGTCGCCATGGACACCTTCGGCCCGGTCTCCGACAACGCCCAGGGCATCGCCGAGATGTCCGGTGAGGTGACGGGGGCGGGCGCCCAGGTCCTCACCGACCTCGACGCCGTGGGCAACACCACCAAGGCGATCACCAAGGGCATCGCCATCGCCACGGCCGTCCTCGCCGCGGCGGCGCTCTTCGGCTCGTACCGCGACGCGATCGCCACCGCCGTCGCGGATGTCGGCGCCAGAGCGGGCGAACTGACGCTCAGTCTCGACATCTCCCAGCCCAACAACCTGGTCGGCCTGATCCTCGGCGCGGCGGTCGTCTTCCTCTTCTCCGGTCTCGCGATCAACGCCGTGTCGAGGTCGGCCGGCGCGGTGGTCTACGAGGTGCGGCGGCAGTTCCGCGAGCACCCCGGGATCATGGACTACTCGGAGAAGCCGGAGTACGGGCGCGTGGTCGACATCTGCACCAAGGACGCGCTGCGCGAGCTGGCGACGCCGGGGCTGCTCGCCGTGCTCACCCCGATCGCCGTGGGCTTCTCGCTCGGTGTCGGGGCGCTCGGGTCGTTCCTCGCGGGCGCGATCGGCACCGGCATCCTGATGGCCGTCTTCCTCGCCAACTCCGGTGGCGCCTGGGACAACGCGAAGAAACTGGTCGAGGACGGCCACCACGGCGGCAAGGGCAGCGATGCGCACGCCGCCACGGTCATCGGGGACACCGTCGGCGACCCGTTCAAGGACACGGCCGGGCCCGCCATCAACCCGCTGCTGAAGGTCATGAACCTGGTGGCCCTGCTGATCGCCCCCGCGGTCGTGCAGTTCAGTTACGGGAGCGACGCCAGCCCGGGGGTCCGCGCGCTGGTCGCGGTGATCGCCATCGCCGTCATCGTGGGCGCGGTGTATGTCTCCAAGCGGCGCTCCGTCACCGTGGACGGCGGGGGCGAGAACGGTGGGGAGGGCAGCGGCGGGGACAGCGAGAAGTCGCCCGATCCGGTGGTCGCCTCATGATGGACGATCAACTTCCGATATTTCGAAGATCGCAGGGTGCACACTTCCCGTCATCCTCCGGTGTCTGACCGCGCCTGGTCGATCGGATAGCGGCAGCAGTCGGGCGGAAGCGGGCCAAGAAGCGTAGGGGCGGCGCGTATTGACGCCGCCCCCACGTGCTCGGCGCGGCCCGCGCGCTCCGTGTGCCGGGCGGGTGCGTGAGGTGTCTCTCCCTTGGTGCAAATGGCTGCAATAGCCTACGTACCGGACGTCCGGGGCGGGGCTGTCACCCCGACGGCGTGTATGTTCCGGGGCCGAGAGCCTTGGAAGGGACCCATCCGGTGAACAAGAAGCTTGCGGCCGCGCTGTCCGGCGGTGCGGTGCTGCTCATGGCGCTGTCCGGTTGCAGTGGCGACGACAACGACAACAAGGTGAACGACTGGGCCAAGAAGGTCTGTGACCAGGTCCAGCCACAGTTGAAGAAGATCGCGGACGCCAACACGTCCATCCAGCAGGCGACCTCGGACAGCAGCAAGCCCGCTGACGTCCAGTCGACGGACTCCGCCGCCTTCCAGTCCATCTCCCAGGCGTACAAGTCGCTGGGCGCCGCCGTGAACAGCGCGGGACCGCCGCCGGTCGAGGACGGCGAGAAGACCCAGCAGGAGGCCGTCAAGGAGCTGAACTCCACCGCGGCGTCCTACGGCGGTCTCAAGACGAAGGTCGACGAACTCGACACCAAGGACCAGGCGAAGTTCGCCGACGGCCTCAAGGGCGTCGCGGACGAGCTGGCCACCCTCGGCAAGAGCGGCGACCAGGCGCTCCAGAGGCTCCAGTCCGGTGCGGTCGGCAAGGCGATGGCGAAGCAGCCCGGCTGCCAGAAGCCCACCGGCGGTGGCTCCACCGCCTCGCCCACGACGGCGGGCAGCCAGTCCTGACCCGGCCCTGACCGGCCTCGGCCCGTGGCCCGTCCCCGACCCGGGGCCGGGCCACGGGCCGTTGTCAGTGGGAGACGCCACAATGGGCGGGTGAGTACGACCAGCATTCCCGCGCCCGACCACTCGCCCCGACTCCGTGCGGCCCTGCTCGCCGCCGACTTCACCGCCGACGGCCTCCTGGAACTGCTCGGCGCCCCCGCCTATGCCGCGCTGGCCCGCAGCGAGACCGTGCCCGCGCTCCGCGCCACCCGGGGCGACACCCCGCTCGCCACGCTCGTCCGGCTCTTCCTGCTCCAGCGGCCGGTTCCCCGGGAGCGCGCGGAAGCCGCCCTTCCGCTGGATGTCGCGCTGGCGGACGGCTGGGTCGTGGCGGACGGCACGGGTGACAGCGGGGCGGTCCGCGCCACGGTGGACGTACGGCCGTACGGCGGACCCGAGGGGCAGGACTGGTTCATCGTCTCCGACCTGGGGTGCTCCGTCGGCGGCGCCGCCGGGGCGAGCGGACACGAGGAGGGCGTGGTGCTCGGCGTCGGCGGCGCCTCCACCACACTGGCCGGGCTCACCGTCCGTACCCCCGTGGGCAGCGCCCTCGACGTGGGCACGGGCTCCGGCATCCAGGCGCTGCACGCCGCACAGCACGCCACGCGCGTCACCGCCACCGACCTCAACCCCCGCGCCCTCGGCTTCACCCGGCTGACCCTGGCCCTCTCCGGCGCGCCCGCCGCCGACCTCCGCGAGGGCTCGCTCTTCGCGCCGGTCGGGGAGGAGACGTACGACCTGATCGTCTCCAACCCCCCGTTCGTGATCTCCCCGGGCGCCCGGCTGACCTACCGGGACGGCGGGATGGGCGGGGACGATCTCTGCCGCACGCTCGTTCAGCAGACGGGCGACCATCTGAACGCGGGAGGGTACGCGCACTTCCTCGCCAACTGGCAGCACGTGGAGGGGGAGGAGTGGCAGGACCGGCTGCGGTCCTGGGTGCCGCGCGGCTGCGACGCCTGGATCGTGCAGCGCGAGGTCCAGGACGTGACGCAGTACGCCGAGCTGTGGCTGCGCGACAGCGGCGACCACCGGAGCGATCCGGCGGCGTACGCGGCGCGGTACGACGCCTGGCTCGACGAGTTCGAGGCCCGGGGGACGAAGGCCGTCGGCTTCGGCTGGATCTCGCTCAGGAAGTCGGGCGCGGCCGAGCCGTCGATCGTGATCGAGGAGTGGCCCCACTCGGTGGAGCAGCCGCTCGGCGAGAGCGTACGGGCGCACTTCGAGCGGCAGGACTATCTGCGGGCGCGGGACGACGCCGCGCTCCTCGCCGACCACTTCGTCCTCGCCTCGGAGGTGGTCCAGGAGCAGGTCGGGCTGCCGGGGGCGGAGGACCCGGAGCATGTGGTGCTGCGGCAGAACCGGGGGATGCGCCGGGCCACCAAGGTCGACACGGTCGGCGCCGGGTTCGCCGGGGTCTGCGACGGGTCGCTGAGCGCCGGGCGGATCCTGGACGCCATCGCCCGGCTGATGGGGGAGGACCCGGTGCTGCTCCGCGACCGGACGCCGCGGTCGATCCGGCTGCTGGTGGAGGAGGGGTTCCTGGAACCGGCCACGGGGGTGGGGGCGGGCTCCGGCACGGGGACGGCCGGTGGGACGGAACCGGGGGCGGCGGGATGAGATGAACCGGACCCCGGCCCTCCCTTTACCGGCCCTCCTTTCACCGGCCCCACCTGCGCGGATCTCCCGTGCGTGGAAGCTTCGTGCGTGGATCCCCGTTGCGTGGACCCTGCCCGCGCGGACCCTGCACGTACGGACCCCGCACGTATGGACTTCGTACGTACGGACCTCGCGGTCACGGGCCCTGCGGTTATGGGCCCCGCGCGCCCCCGCCCTGCGTGCTCCGGCCCTGCGTGCTCCGGCCCTGCGCGCCCCGGCCCTGCGTGCTCCGGCTCCGCGCGCCCCGGCTCCGCCCGTACGGGGCCTGCGTGCGCTGGTGTGTCCGGTTTCGGTTCCTCCGGTACGGGGTCATCCGGTACGGGGGCATCGCGCCCCGGCGGGCCCGGCGCCGGATCCCGTGCCGCTCGTACGTGCCGAGCTTGCCCCGGTCCGTACGTCGCCCGTGTCCCGTTCCGGGGTCGGCGACGCGCCGCGTTCACCCGGAGTTCGGGCCTGGTATGTCCCGGGGTGCCAGCATCTGGGTCCGGTGGCTCCCGGCGCCGTGGGACCGGCGCCACGAAGGAACGGGGAACGGGCATGGAGAGCGGGCCTGCGGTCTTCGCGGGGGTGGTGTTCGGGCTGTTCGGCGCCGGGCTGCTGGTGTGGACGGGCGGTCGCGCCCTGCACCGGGCCCCGGTGGCGCACGGGGTCAGGCCCGGAGCCGCCCTCGCTCTCGCGACACTCTCGGGCGTGGTCTTTCTCGCTCTCGGCGTGTGGTGCTTCGGGCGTATCTGATCCAAGCGCCCCACCTGCGCCCCCGGAGCGCGGAAGCCTTCCGGCCATGATCACATCGGGCCGCCGGAGCCGGCGGCCGGGACCCGCCGCGACAGGGGACGCGGGGGGCCACGGAAGCGGTCCGGACCTGCGCCGTCACCCTCCGGAGAGCCGTTCCGCACGCCCCACGCGAACCCCCTGTCCAACGCTCCCCGGCCGCCCCGGCGCGCCCGCCGCCGGGGGCGTCCGACGCGGCGGGGCCGGGGGTCCGGGCGGCAGGAACGGCTGGAGTCGGGTTACCGTTCGAGTGGCCGTTGCGGTCTTTAGCCGTTTGACACGGGGGCGGGTTGTACCGTCACACTCCGCAGCGAAGCAGCGTCACGCTGGGCCGTCACGCGCCCCGCCGTGCCGTTCTGCCGTACTGCCGTACGGGCCCACCCAGCGTCGACCGGAGAGAAGAGCGAAGTTGTCCCCGACCAGCGAGACCGCACACGGCGGCCGCCGACTCGTCATCGTCGAGTCGCCTGCCAAGGCGAAGACGATCAAGGGCTACCTCGGCCCTGGCTATGTCGTCGAGGCGAGCGTCGGGCACATCCGCGACCTCCCGAACGGCGCCGCCGAGGTGCCCGAGAAGTACACCGGCGAGGTGCGCCGCCTCGGGGTGGACGTCGAGCATGACTTCCAGCCCATCTATGTCGTCAACGCCGACAAGAAGGCCCAGGTCAGAAAGCTCAAGGAGCTGCTCGCCGAATCCGACGAGCTCTACCTCGCCACCGATGAGGACCGCGAGGGCGAGGCCATCGCGTGGCACCTCCAGGAGGTCCTGAAGCCCAAGGTCCCCGTCCACCGGATGGTCTTCCACGAGATCACCAAGGACGCGATCCGGGCCGCCGTCGCCAACCCGCGCGAGCTGAACGCGCGCATGGTCGACGCCCAGGAGACCCGCCGCATCCTCGACCGGCTCTACGGGTACGAGGTCTCGCCGGTCCTGTGGAAGAAGGTCATGCGCGGCCTCTCCGCCGGCCGCGTCCAGTCCGTCGCCACCCGGCTGGTCGTGGAGCGCGAGCGCGAGCGCATCGCCTTCAGCTCCGCCGAGTACTGGGACCTGACCGGTACGTTCGCCACCGGCCGTCCGGGGGACCCCTCCGACCCGTCCTCGCTGGTCGCGCGGTTGAACGCGGTCGACGGCCGGCGCGTCGCCCAGGGCCGTGACTTCGGCCCGGACGGCCGGCTCAAGTCCGACCAGGTGCTGCATCTGGACGAGGCGAACGCCCGGGCGCTCGCCGCCGCGCTGGCCGAATCCTCCTTCGCGGTCCGCTCCGTCGAGTCCAAGCCGTACCGCCGCTCCCCGTACGCGCCCTTCCGCACCACCACGCTCCAGCAGGAGGCCTCGCGCAAGCTCGGCTTCGGGGCGAAGTCCACGATGCAGGTCGCGCAGAAGCTGTACGAGAACGGCTTCATCACCTATATGCGTACGGACTCCACGACCCTCTCGGACACCGCGGTCGCGGCCGCCCGCGCCCAGGTCACGCAGTTGTACGGGGCCGGTTATCTGCCGGACAAGCCGCGCACGTACGCCGGGAAGGTCAAGAACGCCCAGGAGGCGCACGAGGCGATCCGCCCCTCCGGCGACCGCTTCCGCACCCCGGCCGAGACCGGGCTGAGCGGCGACCAGTTCCGGCTGTACGAGCTGATCTGGAAGCGGACCGTCGCCTCCCAGATGAAGGACGCGGTCGGCAACAGCGTCACCGTCAGGATCGGCGGCACATCGAGCGACGGCCGGGACGCGGAGTTCTCGGCCTCCGGCAAGACGATCACCTTCCACGGCTTCATGAAGGCGTACGTCGAGGGCGCCGACGACCCCAACGCCGAGCTGGACGACCGCGAGCGCCGGCTGCCGCAGGTCGCCGAGGGCGACGCGCTCTCCGCCGAGGAGATCTCGGTCGACGGCCACGCCACCAAGCCGCCCGCCCGCTACACCGAGGCCTCGCTCGTCAAGGAGCTGGAGGAGCGCGAGATCGGCCGCCCGTCGACGTACGCCTCCATCATCGGCACCATTCTCGACCGGGGTTATGTCTTCAAGAAGGGCACGGCGCTGGTGCCCTCCTTCTTGTCCTTCGCTGTCGTCAACCTGCTGGAGACGCACTTCGGCCGTCTTGTCGACTACGACTTCACGGCCAAGATGGAGGACGACCTCGACCGCATCGCCCAGGGCGAGGCACAGGCCGTGCCGTGGCTCCGGCGCTTCTACTTCGGCGAGGGCGACGGCGACGGGCAGGCGGGCGTCGCTTCGAGCGCGGGCAACGGCGACGGGGACCACCTCGGCGGCCTCAAGGAACTGGTCACCGACCTCGGCGCGATCGACGCCAGGGAGATCTCCTCGTTCCCGGTCGGCGACGGCATCATGCTGCGCGTGGGGCGGTACGGGCCGTATGTGGAGCGCGGCGAGAAGGACGCCGAGGGGCACCAGCGCGCCGACGTGCCCGCGGACATGGCGCCGGACGAGCTGACGGTCGCGTACGCGGAGGAGCTGCTGGCCAAGCCGAGCGGCGACTTCGAGCTGGGCACCGACCCGGTCAGCGGCAATCAGATCGTGGCCAAGGACGGCCGTTACGGACCGTATGTCACCGAGATCCTGCCGGACGGCACCCCGAAGACCGGGAAGAACGCGGTGAAGCCGCGGACCGCCTCGCTCTTCAAGTCCATGGCACTCGACACGGTCACCATCGAGGACGCGCTCAAGCTGATGTCCCTGCCGAGGGTGGTCGGGGCGGATGCCGAGGGCGTCGAGATCACCGCGCAGAACGGCCGGTACGGCCCGTATCTGAAGAAGGGCACGGACTCGCGCTCGCTGACGAGCGAGGAGCAGCTCTTCGACATCACCCTCGAAGAGGCGCTGGCGATCTACGCCCAGCCCAAGCAGCGGGGCCGGGCCGCCGCCAAGCCGCCGCTGAAGGAGCTGGGGACGGACCCGGTGAGCGAGAAGCCGGTGGTGGTGAAGGACGGGCGGTTCGGTCCCTACGTCACGGACGGCGAGACCAACGCGACGCTGCGGACCGGCGACAGCGTCGAGACGATCACGCCGGAGCGCGGATACGAGCTGCTGGCGGAGAAGCGGGCGAAGGGGCCGGCCAAGAAGACCGCCAAGAAGGCGGTGAAGAAGGCCCCCGCGAAGAAGACGGCGGCGGCGAAGAAGGCGCCTGCCAAGAAGACGGCCACGGCGAAGAAGACCGCCGCGAAGAAGACGACGGCCAAGACGGCGGCGAAGAAGACGGCGACGGCGGCGACGGCGGCCAAGACGGCCGTGAAGAAGACGGCTGCCAAGAAGACGTCGGCTTCGGCTTCCGCGTCGGCCTCGGCCTCGGCTTCCGGGGCGGGTGCGGGCGGGGCGGACGCGTAGCGTACGGACGTCTCGGCGACTCGGCCGGCGTCTCGGCGTACCGGCGTCTCGATGTGCCGGTGTCCCGGTGTGCGAGTGTGCGGGTGTGCGGGTGTTCGGCACGGCGTGGGTTCGGCACGGCGCGGGCCGGCGTGGGTACGGAGGGCGCGTACGGCGCGTACGGCGCGTACCGGACGTAGCCGCGTAAGCGCGTACGGCGAGGGGTGCGCGGCATGGGGGCGTACGGCACGGGTGTACGGCACGGTGGGACGTACGCGGGGGACGGGCCGGGAGCGGCGGCCGGGGCGGTCACGTGGTCGTTTGTCCGGACGGGGCGACAGGCTTGTCAGTGGCTCCGGATAGGCTGGGCGGATGACGCGAGCCGAGCAGCCAACGGTCGTGAGCCCCACCTCCGACTCCGACGCACTTGCCGCAGACTCACGAGAGCGCGCCGTCCGATCTCTGTTGCGCCTTCCGCCTCTGCGGCGGCTTTGGGGTGCCCAGTTCATCGGCGGGGTCGGCGATGTACTCGCCCTGCTCGTGCTTCTGCTGCTGTCGTTGCAAGCGGCGATCGCCGAGGGCTCGTTCGGTACGGGATACCGGGGCGCGGCGTTCGCCGTCGCCGCCGTGTTCGGCGCCCGGATCCTGGCCACCCTGCTCTTCGGAGCGGTGCTGCTGGGTCCGCTGACGGCGCTGGTGGCACCCCGTACAGGAGCGCCCAAGGCCGCCGAGTCCGCGAAGTCCGTCGAGTCCGGTGAGCCCGGCGATCCGGATGCCCGTGGTGGGGCCTCGAAGGCTGTCCTGAAGGCGGCCAAGCCGCAGCGGGACGGCGGGCCTCTGGACCGCCGCTGGACGATGATCGTCGCGGATGGACTCCGCCTCGTTCTGCTGATCGTCGCCCCGCTCTGGATCGGCTGGACGCCCGACCGGGCCCTGCCGATCCTGCTCAGCACGGTCTTCGTGATGGGCGTGGCCGAGCGCTTCTGGACCGTGGCCAAGGAGAGCGCCGCTCCGGCGCTGCTGCCGCCTCCGCCGCTGGAGGGCGCCGCCGTACGTCCGCTCCCCGACCACCTCGACGCGCTGCGCAGGCTCTCGCTCCGTACGACGTTCCTCTCCGTGCCGGCCGCCGCCGGGGTCCTGCTCGTCGCCACGCTGATCGGCAATCTGCTGGGCACGGGCATCGAGTGGTTCTCGCTGCATCAGGCGGCGCTGGGCGCGTATGTCGCTGCCGGGCTGTTCTCCGCGTCCGTCTCCACGCTGTACTTCCTGGAGCTGCCGGACGGGGCGACTCCGCGTCCGCGCTCGCCGCTGGAGGGGCTGCGCCGCCCGGGGGCGTCGGGATCGGGTGGTTCCGATTCCGGGGCGGATTCCGGGTCCGGGTCCGGTTCCGACGGCAAGGGGCGTACGGGGGCGGTGCCGCTGCTCGTTCTGGCGTGCGGCGCGCTCGCCGGGGCGGTCGCCTCGGCCGTGGCCGTCTCCGTCCTCCAGGCCAAGGACCTCGGCGGCGGCCCGGTCGCCTTCGCCCTGCTGGTCCTGACGCTGACCGGCGGTACGGCGCTGGGCATCCGGGGCGGCGCGAAGGTGCTGCCCGCGCTCTCCCGGCGCCGGCTCTTCGCGCTGGGCATCGCCCTCACCGGTGTCGAGCTGCTGGCCATGGGCCTCGTACCGGACACGGCGACGGTGCTCTTCCTCGCGCTGTTCACCGGCTTCACGGCGGGGGTCGTGGCGTATACCGGCCACGCCCTTCTCGACGGGGAGATCGAGGAGTACCGTAGACAGCGAGTCACGGAACATTTGCAGAGTGTAGTCAGGGTCTTTGTCGCGCTCGGCGTGGTCGTCGCCCCCCTCGTCGCCGCCGCCATCGGCCCCCACCGTCTCGCCAGCGGCACCTTCGTCTTCGCCCATGACGGCGCCGCGTTCACGTTGATGCTGGTCGGTGCGTTGCTGCTGCCCGTGGCGGCGATCGTGCTGGCCAAGACGGACGACCGCTCCGGGGTGCCGCTCCGGCGCGACCTGCGCGACGCGCTGCGCGGCGGGGCCGACCCCGTCCAGGCCCCGGCCGGGACCGGCTTCTTCCTCGCCGTGGAGGGCGGGGACGGCGCGGGGAAGTCCACGCAGGTCGAGGCGTTGGCCGAGTGGATCAGGGCCAAGGGCCACGAGGTGGTGGTCACGCGCGAGCCGGGCGCCACCCCGGTCGGCAAGCGCCTGCGGTCGATCCTGCTCGACGTGTCCAGCGCCGGGCTCTCCCACCGCGCCGAGGCGCTGCTGTACGCGGCGGACCGCGCCGAGCATGTCGACTCCGTCGTGCGCCCCGCCTTGGCGCGCGGTGCGATCGTCATCTCCGACCGGTACATCGACTCGTCCGTGGCGTACCAGGGGGCGGGCCGCGACCTCTCCCCGACCGAGATCGCCCGGATCTCGCGCTGGGCGACGGACGGCCTCGTACCGCATCTGACGGTGCTGCTCGACGTCTCCCCGGAGGCGGCGCGCGAGCGCTTCACGGAGGCGCCGGACCGGCTGGAGTCCGAGCCCGCCGAGTTCCACCAGCGGGTACGGTCCGGCTTCCTCACCCTGGCCGCCGCCGACCCGACGCGTTACCTGGTGGTGGACGCGGGCCAGCAGCCGGAGGCGGTCACGAGGGTGGTGCGCCACCGGCTCGACCAGTTGCTGCCGCTCTCCGAGGCCGAGATCCAGGCCCGGGAGGAGGCGCGGAAGGCCGCCATCGAGGAGGCCCGCCGCAAGGCTGAGGAAGAGGCCGCGCGCAAGGCGGAGGAGGAGCGGCTGGAGCGCGAGCGCCAGGCGCAGCTCGCCAAGCTCCGGGCCGAAGAGGAGGCGCGCAAGCGCCGCGAAGAGGAAGAGGCACGCCGCCAGGAGGAGGAGCGGCGGGCCCAGGAGGCCAGGGAGCGCGCCGAGGAGGAGCGCAGGCTCGCCGAGGAGGCGCGCAAGCGGCGCGAGGCCGAGGAGCGGGCGCACGAGGCGGAGCAGGCGCGGCTGCGCCGGCAGGCCCAGGAGGAGGCCAGGCTCCGCGCCGAGGCGGAGGAGCGCCGGCTGGAGAAGCAGCGCAAGGCCGAGGAGGCGCTGCTCAGGGCCGAGGAGGCGCGCCGGCGGGAGGAGGCCGCTGCCGCCGCGGAGTCCTCGGCGGCGGCCGACGCCGGGTTGTCGCCGAACGAGACCACGGTGCCCACGCCGGTGGTCAGGCTGGACCTCGGGAAGCCGGGGAGCGGCGCGAACGACTCGGGCGGCGCGGCCGAGGACGAGACGCAGCAGGTGCCGGCGGTACGGCCGGAGACGCGGCGTCCGGGCGCGGACCGTCGCCCCGGATCGGGTTCCGGCCGGCCGGGCCCGGCCGACGAGACGGCCGTACTTCCGGCGGTGGGCGACGCGCGCGCGGCCGACGAGACGGCTGTGCTTCCTCCGGTGGGCGGCGCGCGTCCGGCCGACGAGACCGCCGTACTGCCGCCGGTGCGCGACGGTGACGCGGCCGACCGGGTGCCGCGCGGGTTCTTCCGCGAGGACGCCCCGGCGCGCCAGCCCGCGGAGCGGGAGAACGAGCGGACGCGGGAGCTGCCGGTGGTCGACCCGGACGCCGCGCCGCGCTCCGGCCGGCAGGCCCCGGAGCCGCCCGCTCCGAAGCGCCCGCGCCGCCGCTCGGACTGGGCGGAGGAGACCCCGCTGGACGACCTGCCGTCGCTGGCGGACGAGTTGCTCGGGCCGAGGGACGACGAGGAGAACGGCGGCGGCGGGCGCGGCCGTTGACCCGGTGACCGGGGGAGGCGGCCCGGTGGGTGACGGGTGACATGCCTCCCCGCCCGGGGATGACCAGGTGTGTGGCATGCCCCCGGGGTGAGCGGGTGCGTGACATGCCCCCCGGGGGCGACCGGGTGCGGGACGGGGCGTGACCAGATGTGGGGCCGGGTTGTCAGACCCTGGCCCCACAATGGGATCCGAACGGGAACGGACCGGGGCGGATGCGGTGCGGGCCTGGTTCGCTGTGGCCCGGGTGCTGTTCGGGCGTGGCACCCGGGGTGGCTCGGGTGCTGCTTGGCCGTGGCCCGGGACGGTGCCGGGCCAGGGGCCCGGCGCGCTCCAGTGCGGGGCGGGGCAGGGCAGGCGCGACGAGCCCTCGCCGGGCCCGGGGCGGCTACGCCCCGGCAGGGCGCGCGGGGCCATGGCGCGGGCAGGGCGCGCGGGGCCACGGCGGGGACAGGGCGCGCGGGGCCACGACGGGGTACGGGTGGGGCATGGCGATGGGTTCGGGACGAGCGGGACGAGCGGAACGAGGAGGCGGTGACCGCGTATGACCGTATGGGACGAGCTGGTCGGGCAGGACCGGGTGCGGGAGACGCTGGCCGCCGCTGCCCGGGACGCGGACGCGCAGGTCACGGCCGAGGCGACGGGCGGCACCCCGCCCGAGGCGTCCAGGATGACCCACGCCTGGCTCTTCACGGGCCCGCCGGGGTCCGGCAGATCCACGGCGGCCCGGGCCTTCGCCGCCGCCCTTCAGTGCACCAGTCCGGACCGGGCGCTCGGCGGGGAGCCGGGGTGCGGGTTCTGCGACGGCTGCCATACGAGCCTGGTCGGTACGCACGGCGATGTCGACGTCATCCGTACGGACCTGCTCTCCATCGGCGTCAAGGAGACCCGTGAGCTGGTCCGCCGCGCCCAGCTCGCGCCGGCGGGCGGCCGGTGGCAGGTCAATGTGCTGGAGGACGCCGACCGGCTCACCGAGGGCGCGGGCAATGTGCTGCTCAAGGGGGTGGAGGAGCCGGCGCCCCGGACGGTCTGGCTGCTCTGCGCGCCCTCCCTGGAGGACGTGCTGCCCACCATCCGCTCCCGCTGCCGCCACCTCGTGCTGCGGACACCGCCCGTGGCCGCCGTCGCGGATGTCCTGATCCGGCGCGACGGGATCGAACCGGAGGCAGCCCAGGCAGCGGCGCGGGCCACCCAGGGCCATATCGGGCGGGCCCGCCGGCTGGCCACCGACCCACGCGCCCGGGCCCGTCGTGCCACCGTCCTCAAGATGCCCCTGCGCGTGGACGACATCGGGGGCTGCCTCAAGGCGGCACAGGAGCTGATCGACGCGGCCACCGAGGACGCCAAGCAGGTCGCCGAGGAGGTCGACGCCAAGGAGACGGAGGAGATGAAGGCCGCGCTCGGCGCCGCGGCGGGCGGCCGGATGCCCCGGGGCACGGCAGGGGTCATGAAGGAGCTGGCCGACCGCCAGAAGCGCCGCTCCACCCGAACCCAGCGCGACAGCCTCGACCTGGCCCTCACCGACCTGACCGGGTTCTACCGCGATGTGCTCGCCCTCCAGATGAGATCGCGGGTCGCGCTCGCCAACGCCGACGTACAGGACGCGCTGGAGCGGGTGGCCGGCGCCTCCACCCCCGAGCGCACCCTGCGCCGTATCGAGGCGATCGTCGCCTGCCGCCAGGCGCTGGACCGCAATGTGGCACCCCTGCTCGCGGTGGAGGCGATGGCCGTGTCGCTCAGAGCGGGCTGAACAGCAGGTGCGTCGGGGAACGCGGATTCACCCATAAGAGCGCGCCCCGGGTTCTGGCGTGTCCCGGCGGTTAGCATCCGTGGATGGACACCAGGCGCCTGCTCCGTTTCTCCGCGACCGTACTGGCCGCTGCCGGTCTGCTGATCTCCGGCTGCACCTCCGGCGGCGCGCCGTCGGAGGCGTCGGGGACGGGCCCGGCCGCCGACGCGGCCTCGGGCCCGGTCTCCGCGGATCCGTCGGAGCTGAAGAAGTACTACGAGCAGAAACTCACCTGGCGCGCGTGCGGTGTCCCCGATTTCCAGTGCGCCACGATGAAGGCCCCGCTCGACTACGCGAAGCCGGACGGCACCGAGATCGACCTCGCCGTCGCCCGCAAGAAGGCCACGGGCCCGGGCAAGCGCCTCGGCTCCCTCATGGTCAACCCGGGCGGCCCCGGCGGTTCCGCCATCGGCTACCTCCAGGCGTACGCGGGGATCGGCTACCCGGCGCCGGTCCGCGCCCGGTACGACATGGTGGCCGTCGACCCGCGCGGGGTCGCCCGCAGCGAGCCCGTCGAGTGCCTCAGCGGCCCGGAGATGGACGCGTACACGCAGGTCGACCAGACCCCCGACGACCAGGCCGAGGTGACGGCGCTGACGGACTCCTTCAAGAAGTTCGCCCAGGGGTGCGAGAAGCGCTCCGGCACGATCCTGCCGCATGTCTCCACGGTCGAGGCCGCCCGCGACATGGACCTCTTCCGCGCGGTGCTGGGCGACCGGAAGCTCACGTACGTCGGCGCCTCGTACGGCACCTTCCTCGGCGCCACCTACGCCGAACTCTTCCCCCGGCGCACCGGCCGCCTCGTCCTCGACGGCGCGATGGACCCGTCCCTCCCGGCCCGCGAGCTCAACCGCGACCAGACGGCCGGCTTCGAGACGGCCTTCCGCTCCTTCGCCGAGGACTGCGTGAAGCGGTCGGACTGTCCGCTGGGAAGGAAGTCGGCGGCCGACGTCTCACACCGTATGAAGACGTTCTTCGCGCAGCTCGACGCCCGGCCCGTCCCCACCGGCGGCGATCGTGAGCTGGGCGAATCCCTCGCCACGACCGGCGTGATCGCCGCGATGTACGACGAGTCCGCCTGGCCCCAGCTCCGTCAGGCGCTGGGCGCCGCCATGAACGGGGACGGAGCGCCGCTGCTCGGCCTCGCCGACTCGTACTACGAACGCGAGAGCGATGGCACGTACGCCAATCTGATGTTCGCCAACTCCGCGGTGAACTGCCTGGACCTCCCGCCCTCCTTCACCGGCCCCGACGACGTCACCAAGGCGCTCCCGTCCTTCGAGAAGGCCTCCCCGGTCTTCGGCAAGGGCCTCGCCTGGGCGGCCCTGAACTGCACGTACTGGCCGGTCAAGGCCACCGGCACGGCCCACCGCATCGAGGCGAAGGGCGCGGCCCCGATCGTCGTGGTCGGCACCACCCGCGACCCGGCCACCCCCTACAAGTGGGCGCAGTCCCTGGCCAGCCAGCTCTCCTCCGGCACCCTCCTCACCTACAACGGCGACGGCCACACGGCATACGGCCGCGGCAGCGACTGCATCGACACGGCGATCAACACCTACCTCCTGGAGGGCACACCCCCGCCGAACGGCAAAAAGTGCTCCTGACCAGCGAAAACCCCCTCCACCCCCGGGTGTACGGAGCACCCCCCGAAACTGTGTAGACTTGGCGGAGCCGCAGACCCCACCATGGTCCGGACGGCGCGCCGCCTTAGCTCAGTTGGCCAGAGCAACGCACTCGTAATGCGTAGGTCTCGGGTTCGAATCCCGAAGGCGGCTTTGGTAAACCCCAGGTCAGACCATGTCTGACCTGGGGTTTTGTGCTAGCGGATGCGGCGTCGACGGCGGGCGCGGGCGGATCGGCTTGCGGTGGTCTCAGTCCTGGTCTCAGTTGGGGTTTCGGCCGGGGGGTCTGCCCGGGGCATGAAGGTGTCGCCCATGCGTTGCATGGCGTCCTTGGAGAGGTGGGATCGGCCCTTGACGTAGCGGCGGGTCTGGCTGATCTGGGTGTGCCGGAGGATCTCCATGATGGTCACGATGTCCACGCCCAGCTCGTTGAGGATCGTGCCGGCGGTGTGGCGACTGCCGTCGTAGAGGCGGCGGTCGTCGATGCCCGCTTCGGCAAGTAGTTCCTTGAACTCTTCCCAGTCGGCGCGGGGATCGAGGGGGCGTCCGTCCGGGCGGGTGAATACCGCGTCGTGCTCCTGCCACAGGTCGCCGGCGGCGGCCCGTAGCGCTTCCCGCTGTTCCTTGTGCTCGCTCAGGTAGGGGATGAAGGGCGGCGGGATCGGGACGGAGTTCCGGCTCTTCTTCGTCTTGGGCCGGGTGAAGACGAGTCCGCCGTTCTTCCGCTCCGGGCAGGTACTCGCGTGCTTCGTGCAGGTCTTCGTGCACGGCTTGGGGCAGCCGCGTTTGTACGTCTTGTGCGTGGCGCAGTCCGCCGGGCAGGGGGTGAACCGGTGGAGGCGTTCGCCGCAGGCGTGCGGGTCCGGGCAGCCGTGGCGCCAGGTGAGGCGTTGGAGCTGCCACTGGGGGTGGAACATCTCGGCTTCGAGGTCGACGTACTTCCAGCGCAGTCCCAGGGTTTCGCCCTGCCGGAAGCCCATGCCGACCCCGATGATCCAGCGCATGTAGGTGGGGCGCTTGACCGCGGCGGTGAGGAAGGCTTTGGCCTCTTCGATCGTGAACGGGTTCGCCTCGGTCTCATCCACCGTGGGCGGATCCACCAGCGTGGCGACGTTCTCCACGACCATGCGGCGGCGGTGGGCGATTTTCAGGGCGCGGGAGAGGATGCGGTGAGCCTTGAGCACGTGGGAGGGGGCGTGACCAGCGTCGAGCATGTCCCGGTACATACGTTCCAGGTGCTCGGGCTGGAGCTTGTCGAGGCGGTGGGCGCCGACGCCGGGAATGATGTCGTTGCGGGTCTTCGACCAGTAGTCGTCAAGGGACCGGGGCCGGAGCTTCAGGCTCGCGATGTCGGTGAGGTAGGTCTCCATCCACTGCGCCACCGTGGGCTTACGCCCGGCATTAGGGGCGCGCCCCTTGTCGCGGAGGGCTTCCAACTCCTTGACCTTGCGCTTGATCTCAGGTTCGGTGCGGGCTCGGCGGTGGCGGCGGTCGGGGCTGCCGTCGTTCTTGACGCCCATGGTGACGCGACCGTGCCACCAACCGTCGTTGCCGAAGTAGATGGTGGATTCCAGGTTCGGTTTGCGGGGGCTCACGTGCTCTCCAATGGGAGAAGCGGCCCCGGATCGTGTCCGGGGCCGCTTCGTGGTGCGGTGGTGAGGGTGGGTGTGGTTCAGCCGGTCATCGGTTCGAGGCTGGATGCGTACCGTTCGAGTTCCGTCCACCGGATGCGGCGGGCGCGCCCCTGCTTGACGTAGGGGAGGGTGCCGGTGGCCATCAGGTTGTAGACCGTGGACCTGCCGAGGGACAGGACCACGGCGGCTTCGGTCGGGGTATAGAGCAGTCGAGGCGTGGGTGTGAGCGTCTGAGCCATGGAGTGATCTCTCCTCGGGGCGGTGGCCCGGCGTGTCTGTCCGAGGTTCGGATTTCTGCGTCATTGCGTCATCAGCGTCATGCGGGGGCTGTGAGCTGGGGTTTTGCATGACGAAGGGGTTGGGGTGTGCGTCATGGGTTCGTCATGGGGTGCGTCATGGCATGACGCACATGACGCAGGGATGACGCAGGGGCCGCCGTCTGCGTCATGGTTGTCTCCGCAGGTCCGGGGGCGGTTGGCCGTCCGTATGACGCACATGACGCAGCGTTCCCTCTCTTAGGACAAGGGAGGGGTGTTGTAGGGGTGTGGGTGCTGCTCAGGACGTGGAGAAGGGGCCGCTGCGCGGCGCGTCCCTTGGGCGGCGCGAGCGCCGAACAGCAAGAGGAGCACCACTCGGCGCCGCGCTGGTGCTCCTCTTGCTTGTCCGGGCAGTGGTCCGGGCGGTTGGTCAGAACATCGGCGGTGGTGGTGCCGGGGCCGGTGCGGCGGTTCGGGTCATTTCGAGGTAACGGCCTTCGTAGGTGCGGCCGGTGTCGATGAGGACCCCGCGCGCGGCGAGGGTGGGTTGCAGACGCTTGAGGCGGTCTGAGAGGACCTTTCCCGTCGTCGGCCACCCTTTGGGCAGGGCCCGCAGTTCCTCGCCGCTGTGGAGGCGGCTGAGGCAGTGCAGCCACTCCGTGGACGTCATCCGCTGTGCTGCGCCCGGTTCGATCGTGTCGGCGTGGCGAAGGACGGTTTGCGCCAGCAGGTCGCCTTCGATGACGTCGTCGTTGAGGTCGTCCAGACTCGCCCGGTACGCGGCGAGCGCCCCGAGGCCGGTCGCGGTGTCGAGTTGTGCGCAGAGGTGGGCGAAGTCGGCCATGCGGAGGTCGGTCGGGGTGGGTGCTTCCACGGCCCGTACCTTGACCGTGAGGTCGAGGAGGGAGCCGAGGACGACGGGCAGGACTTCCGCGTACTCCGCCCACAGTTCCGTCTCGGTCCGCCGTACCCGGGGGCGTTCCAGGCGCAGGGGGAGGAGGCGTTCGGCGAGGTCGGGGCGGATGACGCCGACGTCGATGCCGGTCAGGAGGAGGGGGCGGCGGTAGCCGACGCGGAAGACGTCTCCGTCGGTGAACAGGGCGCGTTTGACGCTTTCGGCTCCGGTGACGATGCAGCACATGGCGTCGGACAGGTCCGGGGTCATGTGGGAGAGGTTGTCCAGCGCGGTCACCCACCCCGCCGCCACCGCCGCGATCAGGTTCTCCTCATCCTTCGGGGCGCGGCGCAGGTCCCCGCTCATGCCCTCGATGATCCGTACGAGCATCCGCCCGCCGGTCGACTTCCCCGCGCCCTGGGGCCCGGTGAGGAAGGGGGCGGGGACGGGGACGGACGGGCCGAGACAGCCGATGAGCCACGCGATGGCCAGACACTCCGTCTCCGCGCCGGCGAAGTTGCACAACCGGAGCAGCAGATCGATGCCCTTGCCGTCGGTGTCCTTGGCGGGCAGGGGGAGTTCCCCGGTGAGCTGGGTGCGCCGCCAGCACACCTCGCGCGGGTCGGGAACGCGGACGTCCCACCCGGTCGGGTGGATGCGCACGGAGCGCCCGTCGTCGCGTCCGAGGTCGAGCCAGGTCGCGCCGTCGAACCCGGGCGCGACCCGGATGTGCACGGGCTGGACGTCCTCGGACAGGGCGAGCGCTTCGATCAGGTCCAGCGCCTCCTTGAGCGCGGTGCCGTTGAACACGCCGATACCGTCCTTGAACAGGCCGACCATGAGTTCCTGGCGGTGGCTTCCGGTGGTGCCCTGGGAGCGGATCGGGCGTGCGACGGGGTGGCCGTTGCGCTGGGCGTAGACGGTGCCGTCGGCGGTGCGGAAGTACCGGAAGTGGCTGTGCGCGTAGTCGGCGATGACCTCGCGTGCGGGGTTCTTCTCGTCGTCGGCCATGGTCACAGTCCCAACCGGGTGCGGGCGTTGGCCCACGCGTCCGCGCAGTGCCGGGCCGACTCGCCCTTGGCCTGCGCGGCAGCGAAGAGCCGCATCGTGTGGTCCTCGGTCAGGCATCCGCACCGGCCATGCGTGGACAGCACGGCGAGGAACGCCCTGAACACCGTGGCGTGCACGGCCTCGGTGGCGGCGGTGATCCGCCGCACCGCCATGGCGACGCCGCGTTCGAGGTAGACAGGCGTGCGGTGCGGACACCGGCCGCCCCCGCCCGGCACAGCGGCGCGCACGGGCCGGACCGGGGCGGGCGCCTTCACGATCAGCGCGCGCACCACCTCCGGCAGGACCGTCATGGTGCCGGTGCCGGGGCCGAGCCACCGGGCGTAGGACATGGACGACTTCACATCCACACCGGGCCGGACGTTGTTGGCGGAGGGCATGGCGCCCCGGTAGAGCCAGTGCTGGCCCCGCGTCGTCGCCACGGTGCGGGTGGCGGGCAGGGTGGCACGGGCCCATGCGACGGCGTCCGCGTTGTCGAGGTCAACCACGGTCACCCCGGCCCCGCCGGGGTGGTAGGCGAGCGCCGCCGCCTGACGCCAGGTGGGCGCCCACGCGGGGGAGGTGAGTACGGCGGGGTCGGTGGTGGCGGCGGCCCACGCGTGGCACGGCGCGGGGCACCGGCAGGGGCCCGCTTCGCGCATGTTCGGCCGGCCACCACAGGCCACGGCCGCGCACGTCGGGCAGTTCCCGAACGGGAGCTTCCCCGCTCGCAGCGGCAGCACGGGCACACCCGCACCGACCAGGTCCAGAGCTGTGTTCAGGAGTGGCGTGTTCATGCGGCGGCGCTCCCTTTGCTGGTGGTGCGCTGTCGGTGGGCGCGCAGTCGGCATGCTGGTGAGCAGTAGCGGGCGGGACGACCGCGTGCGGCTTGGTGGATCGGCTTGCCGCATGCCGGTGCGGGGCAGCGCTTTTCGTTTCGGATTTCGTTTCGCAGAGTGGCCAGCGAGGGCAGGTGTGGGGCATCGGTGCGGGACTGTTCCCACAGGCGGCGGGCGATGCCGTCCGTGCCACGATCAGCCCGTGGCCGTGAGGGGGTGTCCCAGCCCTTGCGTGGGCGCAGTTCGGCGACCAGCCGCCAGCCAGCTGCGCGCAGGCTTACGCCTGACTCACCGTCCTGGGTGTAGGTGATGGCCCGCAGGTAGCCCGCTGCTTTCGCGGTGCGCCACGCGGCCCCGTACAGCGCGGAACAAGCGTTCGGGGTGCCGTCGGTGGCTACGCGGGTGGCCTCGACGCACCATCCGTTATCGAAGGGCGCGGCTACCGGCCGGCCGACGATCGCGACGCCGTGAAGGTGCCCGGCGTCGTCCAGCACACCGAGGGAAAACTTGTGGCCGCGCGGCGGCCGGTGGTGGCGGTGCAGCTGCTCGACCATTGCACACGCATCGGCGAACGACAGCGGGACCACGGACAACCGCCTCTGCCCCGGTTGCACGCTCACGCGGCCACCTCCAGCCGGGCCGCCAGGAACGCGGCGCCGATCCACTGGGTGTAGGCGGGGGGCAGGGCTTCGCGGAGGTTGAAGTGATCGGTCGACCAGTCGATGCCCTTGGCCTGCCGGATCTCTTCGACGCTCGCCTTTCCGCCGCCTTTGCCGTAGGCGGCGACGTACGGGCCGTCGAAGTACTGGCCGTGGCGCCAGCCACGGACCCTTCCCCGGTGCCGGGGGTGGGCCGGCTGCGCGGTGGTCCAGCCGCTCAGTTCGAAGTAGCGGTGCATGAGCACGGCGAGCCCGAACGACTCACCGCACAGCCGCAGATCCTTACGGACCTCGGAGCCGGGCACGTTCTCGATGACGTAGGGGCGCCCGATCGCGTCGAGCGCGGTCCGGGTCGGGACGATCAGGCGGGGGTGGGTACGGCCGGTGGCCGTGAGGCGGGCGGCGTTGGTGCCCTTGGTCGGGGCGCTCTCTCCCTGGCACGGCGGGGACGCGTGGATGAAGTCGAACTCCGCGCCGTGGGCCCGGATGAACTCGATCGCGTCGCCCTGGTGGAAGACGTCACCGCAGTAGTCCGGCTGCGGGCGCACGTCCACGCCCGTGACGTGGAAACCGGCTTCCTGGTAGCCGCGTGCTGCGCCGCCGATGCAGCAGAACGCGTCAAGGAGACGCGGCTGGCCGTCGGGCACTCGCCGGATGAGGGTCGGTTGGGTCATGCTGGACCTCCAGTTCCGCTGTTGAGTTGTGCTGGACGAGGGTGGCCCCGGACTTTGGCGAGACGGGGGCCGCCCTTGTCCGTGTTCTGGTCAGGCGGGATTCGGGCGGTGTTCGGCCCCAAGGTCGATGAGCCAGGCAGGCCAGTGCTCCGGGTGGCCTCGGTAGAACCACGTAGTGCCCGTCGGCGGGTTGCCGAAGCTGTACGGCCCCGGGTCGACGAGGCGAGTGGGCCCGTAGACCTCAGCGCGGGCGGGACAGATGCCGTTGACGGGGCCGAGCGCGTCGAGGCGGTAGCGGAAGGTGATGATCTCGGGTGTGATGATCACCCTCTCCCGGTAGACGATGTCGGGCCGGTCTTGAACGTGGAGCTTCACGGTCACGATGTCGATCATGCAGGTCTCCTCTACAGAGCAGGGATGGCGTTGATGACGGCTCGGGTGAGCTGGTTGACGGGGGTGGCGGCGCCGGTGGAGGCGAGGAAGAACCCGAACATGACGGCGATGAACGCGGCGCCGTAGCTGAGGGAGTTGGAGCGGAGCAGGAAGAAGAGGACCAGTCCGAAGAGCAGGACCAGCGAGACGGTGACAGCCATCTGTGGCCTTCCGTGGGTGAGTTGGCGGGCGGGTAGAGTGCGTGGTGGTGCTCGCCTCTTGAGGCGGGTTTCGAGTGGGACCGGTGACCGCGCCTGCCTAGCTCCTGCACGGAGTGGGGTCCGCCTCATGGCGGGCGGTCGCCGGTCTTTTTGTGTCTGTCAGCGGGTGCCGTCGTGGTGGAGGCGGGTGGCGAGGTGGTAGAGGTGGCGGCCGGTGCGGATGCGTTTGCCGATGCCGTCGCAGCGGCGGCAGTGCTTGCCGCGTTTGGGGCGCCCCTTGCGGTCGGTGGTCATGGCGAAGCCGAAGCCGCGGCACTTCCGGCAGGTCCCGAACGGGCTCGCAGCGCACAGAGACGCGTAACAGAATGTGACTATCAGGATGAGGAAGCTAGCGGCGATGGCAGGGGTCATCAGGGCCCTCCCGGGGCTGTTTCAGGGGTTTCCGCAGGTGGGCCGCTATCCGCTAGCGGCCTGATCACGGGCGGTTTGGGGCGCTAGCGGGGGCGCTAACGTTAGCGAGGGGTGCCGCTAGCGTTAGCGCCCCCCGGGTGGTCAGCTCGCGTCTCGCTTTCCGTCACGCTCCGCAATCGCGGTGGTGAGGTGGGAGCGGTCGACACCGCGCCGGTTGACGACCTTGCCGTCCACCCGGCGCCCCACCTGGATCGTGGCGATGCCGTGCGGCTTCAGCGCGGCGGCGAGCGCTTCGGGATCCCACCCGCCATAGACGTCCGGCCGCAGCTCCGCGAGCCGGGAGGCGATCGTCTCGGACCACACCTTGGGCTCACTGGCGGGGACGACGGCCAGCACATCGGCCAACAGGTCGTAGCCGGGCCCGGTATCGGCGTCGAACTCTTCCCCGAGCGCGTGCCCCGACAGCGTGCCGGCGCTTTCGCGGAGCGTGCGGGCGCGCATGCCGATGGTCTCGGCGGTCGGGGCGTCGACGTAGACGGAGGACACGATCCGCGCGTCGGCGCCTTCACCCACGAAGTAGTGGATGCCCTTGTCCTTCCACGAGAACATCGTGGCCCTGATGCCCCGCTTGTACGAGGAAGTGCCCAGCACCATGTCGTTCTCCAGTTGGCCCATGACCTTGAGGCAGAACCGGGCTGACGCGTTCGCGCTGATGCCGGTGGGCAGGGCCTTGGCGTCCGGGCGCTGTGTGGCCAGCAGCAGGACGATGCCGGTGGCGGGGCCGCGCTTGACCAGGTCGGTGCAGATCTCCTCGAACTCCGCCCCGTGCTTGGGGTGTTCGAACCACACCTGGCACTCATCCACCCCGATCACGATCGGGTGCAGACCGAGCTTGGGCTTGTTCGCCAGCTCGGAGGTCACCTTCGACTCCGGGCACAGGTCCCTCGGCAGGGAGCGGATCATCTTCGCCCGGCGCCGCAGCTCCGCCCGCAGCTCCCGCAGGTCCGCCAGCGCGTATTCGATGTCCTCGTCGTCGTCCCCGGCCCGGTGACGGTGCGAGACCCGCTCGCCCACCGGGTCGAGGTCGCCGGTGCCCTTGAGATCGTAGGTGTGCAGTTGGGCGCGCACATCGAGGGCGGCGATCAGCAGAAGCAGCCTGAGCAGGAACGTCTTGCCCATACGCGGGATCGCGCCGATCACGGCGGCGATGTACATGAGGGTGATCTCCACCCACCGCCCGCGCTGGTCGGTGCCGAACGCGACCGGCTTGAACAGGTCCACGCTTCCGGACCTGGCCAGGGGCCACGCGGGCTTCTTCGCGGTCGACATGTCCTGATCCCCGACCCACAACACCAGCCGCCCCGTGTGCTCTTCCGGCACCGCCTCCGGCCACACGCAGCCCAGCGGGCGGCGCAGACCGGAGGCGAGCTTGTCGCGGCGCTCGATCACGTCGGTGACGGTGACGCCGTAGGGGAGGTTGCCCTCCGCGCGCCAGCCGGGGCCGTCGCGGGTGATGGGGGCGGTGAACTGGAATCCGTCGCGGCCCTTGGTCTGCGCCTGGTTGATCGCGGGGATCCCGAGCGCACCGAGGGCGCGGAGCACGATGTCACTGGTGAGTTTCGGCGCGTTCGGCAGCTCCACCGCCCGCGTGACGACCGGGTCGTCCGCCCGTGTGCCGGCGGCTCCCAGAGCGAGCACCACCGCGCCGACGGACAGGACTTGAAGCCAGCCCGGGGCCAGAACGTAGAGGGCCAGGGCCGCGCCGATCCCGACGAACAGGGCCAGCACTCCGACCAGGGTGCGCATGCGGACGCGTCCGTCACGCTGACGGGAGAGCTTCAGGTACTCGGCGGCATCCTCCCGCCGTACGGCGGCGAGGCGGACCGGCTCGCCCTCCCGGTCGGCCACCCACCGCATGGACCCGCCCACGAACCTCGCCGCCCCAACAGGCGACTGAAGCGCGAGGCGCCCGGCGTAGTAGGGGGTGCGGATCGCGTGGTACCCGGCGAGATGGCCGTAGTGCCCGGCTACCCACCGCGCCGCGGTTTTCAGCTCTGCCCGGGAACGCAGCCAGCCGGGCACCATCACCCGACGCTTCGCCCCCATCAGACGGCCCAGGTAGCCGGGCCCGGCCGGAGCCGGACCGTCGACCATCACGCGCGCCGCCGGATCCGGCTCGCCCTCCGGCTCACCCTTCACCGGGCCGGTCGGGATGGTCGGTTCGGTGCGGGCGGAGCGGGCCTTGTCGAGGTCGACCACCTCAGCACCCGCGCTACCTCCGGAGTGGACCCCGAAATTGAAGTCGAACCCCGCGTCGGCGGCGCCGGTCATGTCGGATTCGAGCCGGTTGAACAGCTCGTTCTCATCCTCGTGATTCACTGAATGTCCTTCCCGGACATGGGTCGGAAAGGGAGCCGGACGGCGCTTTGGACGGCCGATCGTCCGGCTCCCTGCTGTGCGGTGCGTGCCCCGGGCCGGAGTCGATCGGGCGCCCTCACGGCGTGACTGCCGGGGCCGATGTGCTGGGGATCAGGCGGCGCGCTGTTCCTCGGAGTCGTGGCAGGTCACGCACATGCCCAGCGAGGTGGGGATGCAGTACCCGGCGTCGGTGCGGCAGGTGGGGCAGGTCCGGCGGGCGGTCATCGCTTTGGCGAGTGCCGCCCGCCGGGCCGGGGTCATCGGCCGGACCGGTAGGGCTTGGTCGATGCGGTAGAGGTAGGCGACCAGCGGCCCGCGCCGGCGGCGGGGCCGTTCGAGTTGCGCGGCGACGTCTTGCCCGCCGGGCCGCAAGCCCAGCGCGCGGAGCTGACGGCGTGTCGCGTAGCCGTGCGGGGCGAGACGCCACCGGAAGACCGGAAGGGTCCCGCTCACGCCGCCACGCGCTTCCATGCCGCCCGCAGTCGGGTTTCGGATGCGGAGTGGCCGGCCGCGCGGAACCGGGTGGCCATTTCGCGGTAGGTCAGGGCGGGGGTCCGGCTGTGCCGGATCTGGTCGACCAGGGCGTCGAGCGCCGCGTCCGTGAGCGCGGGAGAGGTCTCCAGCGCGGCCGGGCCGACGGGCGCGCTGGGACCCCACAGAGGCAGTTCCCACCGGGCCGTGACGCCGGGTGTGACGCCGGGTGTGACGGGGGTCGTCACGCAGGTCAGCGCGCTGCCCGTCTCCCTGTCCTCCCGTACGGCCGCCAGTGTCGACCACGCCTTCGAGAGTGCTTCGGCGGTCTCGGCTTGGACGCGTGCGACGCGGGCGCCGGCCTGCGTCACGGCCGTCAGCCGCGTCTCCTCGGTGGCCGCTTCCGCCCGCAGACGGGCACGGGCCACGGCCGCCTCGTCCCGCGCTTCCTGCTGGATGCCCTGGATCGCATCGAGGGCTTCCCCGGTGAGCGCGGTGCGCTCCCACAGCCCGTGCACCAGCCACAGGGCCTTCGCCGCGATGGGCAGCCACGCGACGGCGAGCCAGGCGCCGGCGTTCGTCTCGGCGGTGAGCGCGTGCGCCACCAGGACGCCCGTCGCCACCGCCCCGAACGACCAGCCGACGGCGGTGACGCCGGTGGAGTGGTCGCCCTGCGCGGCCAGGCGGCGTTCGTAGGCGAGGGTGGCCAGCCATCCCCCGTCGATCCCCAACCCGACCACCAGCGCGACCATCCACGGCATCGCCGTGCCCAGCCACATCACCACCACAGCCAGGGTCAGGACCATCGAGACGACCGTCATCGCCACAGCGGGAAGCACGGTCTTGACACTGCGGTTCATCGCTCGGCCCCCTCAACCGTCGCGATCAGCGACGCGACGACGACCTTCGTACGGCCGACCAGAAAGGCCAGGTCCGCTTCGGTCACGGTGAGCCAGTCGATACGCTCCATGTCGGCGAGCAACCGCCGCCCGGCCTCCACCGGGTAGGCGTTCGCCCCGGTCAGCGGTCGGGCGCTCACGCGGCACCCCCGGACAAGCCCGCGACGGCGGACCGGTTCGAGAGCTCCCGGCGGGCGGTCAGCAGCCGGTTGCAGGCCCGGCGGATCCGCCGGGCGTCCATCTCGGTGACCGGGCGGTCGATGGTCGTGATCTGCGCGTCCAGCAGGTCGACGTCCGCCAGGATGACGGGCATCTCCCGCTCGATCGCGTCCAGCTCGGCGGCCGTCGGCTCACGCCACGGCGCGAACGCCGTAACGGCGTCCTGAACAGTAACGATGGGTTCCATGAGTCGTGCACTCCCTAGCAGGTGGAACGGCTCGAAAGCGGCCCCGGTGCTCGAACACCGGGGCCGCGCCGTTCGTGGACGGAAGTGCCCCGGCCGGGAGTCGAACCCGGCCTGCGACCATCGGGGCCGTGCGGTCAGTGGTTGAAGGTGTTGGTGGTGCCGCCACCGTGCTGGTCCCCGTTGACCACGGTCGCCCCGGCTCCGGTGATGGTGATGATGGTCTGGTCCCCGGTCCCGCTGTGCACGGGACCGGTGGCGTTCTGGATGACCGCACCGGTGGAACCGGCCTGGATCACCGTGTCCGCCCGGCCGCCGCTGAAGCTGTTGTCGGTGTGCCGCTCGCCCATGACGTACCTCCTGGTCTGCCTGGTGTGCCGGCCGGATGACCGGTGGTGCCCCGGGCCGGAGTCGAACCGGCCCTGCGACCATCGGGGCTGCGCGAGGTGCTTACTGGCCGTGGCGCGGGAACCAGGTCCCCTTGCGGGCGTCGCTGAGTTCGTCCAGGTATTCGTCCACGGCGTCGGCCATCGTGGCGGCTACGCGATGCTGGCCGGCAGCCTCAAGGGCCTTCTGGGCGTTCCGGGACGCCATGACGTCCGCTTCGATGTCGGTGGTCAGTTCCTCGGTGGACAGGGAGCCTTGGGAGAAGTAGTGACGGGCGGCGCTCATGGGGACCCCTTTTTCGGTGATGAGTGATGAAATGACCGGTTCTGTGTCCGGCAGTGCCCCGGCCGGGAGTCGAACCCGGCCTGCGACCATCGGGGCGGTGGTGCTGGTCAGTTGGACGACGGGTAGCCGTGTCCCTTGGGCGGGTACTCGCCCGCTTGCTCCTGCCGTGCGGCGGTGAAGATGCCTTCGCGGACGACGTCGACGAACTCACGGTCGACCGTCTCTCCCTTGCGGGCGGCGTCCGCGTGGTAGGAGCCCAGGTCGGCGGCCATACGCCTGTCGGTGGCCTCGCTCTTCCAAGCCATGATCAATCCCTTCGATGTGACGGACTGTGCGGTCAGCGGGGGTGGTGGACGCGCGGTCAGCGCTGGACGACGGGACGGCCGATGTCGCGGTGGGTCAGCACCACCGCGAACCCGTCCTCGCGCAGCCGGTCGGCGAGCGCGGCGGCGAACGTCGGGGCGCGGTGTCGGCCCCCGGCGCATCCGTCGGCCACCATGACCGTGCCGGCGCTGGGACCGGAGGCGAACGCGGCGACCGCGCGGGCGGTCGCCTCCACCAGGTCCGTGATCCCCGGAGTGCCCAGGACCGCCGCGCGGACCGGGGCGTCATCAGCGGTCATGTACCGCAGCTCCGGGCTGACGTGCGGATCACGGAAGTGGGACCGCAGGTCAATCACCAGATGCGCCGCCGGCGGCGGGGCGTGCAGGAAGCCGAACGACACGATCTCGACGATGGCCCCACGGCTGGCCCTCATCGGGCCGCCTTGAAGCGCTTGTTCTGCGCGGCCTGCGCGGCCAGAGCTGCCTGACGGGCGGCTTCAGCCGCCTTGGCGGCGCGTTCGGCCTCAGCCATGTGGTGAGCGGCGGCGGGCTCGGTCTTCGGGAGAGTGGCGGCCATCGCGATCACCCGGCCAGCAGCACGGAGAACGCGCGGGGCTTCGGGAGAGTCGCCCCGGGCTTACAGACGGGCAGCGGCGGCTTCTCGTCGGCCGCCGTCGCGGACATGGGCTGTACCTGGCTACGATCCATCACAGGATCGCCTCCTACGCGTATAGGGGTTGCGGTCTCAGGCCCCGTCCGGCGGTGCAACGCCGGGGCGGGGCCGTTGTGCTGCGGTACATGGAGCAGGGCGTCTTGTCCGGCTCCCCCTCACCACCCGGCACACGTCCGGGTGGATCGGGCAACCGGCCGCAGCGCTCTCGGAGCGCTGCGGAGACAGGTCGAACCGCAGAGCCGCACCGGACCTCAGGACCGGGCCGTCTCACGCGGTGGGTGGCGATGAGTCCGGCGCCGCCGTGTCAGCCCACGACGGCGCCCACATATGTCGACGGGTCACGAGAACTCCCAAGACGGGAAGAGGGGAAGGGGGGGCTTCACCGGACCGCCGTTGCCACGGCCGGCCCGGTCCCGAGCCCACAGAATCGGGCGCGTCATCGTCTCTGCTCTGGCGCGTTCAGCAGGGCGGTACGTGGGGTGGCGCCCCCGAAGGGGCGTTCTCCAGAGCCAGCACGTGAGCACCGCCGACGAACATCACCCGGTCGCCACGGGGATCAGGTTTCTCACCCGATCTCAGTTCACTGTTCAGTTTTCAAGCAACCAGCGCTTCCTTCAAGCCCGTTTCACGGAGCCCTCCGGGCGTACGTACCGTTCGGGCCTCACGGCCGTTGCGGTACCTGTATTACAGGTCCTGCATCGTGCTTCCGTCAAGTCGCGCAGCGGGCTTGGCGGGGTTCTGCACCGGAACTTCTTGGCGCACCATCAGCATCGATGCAGGTCAGGGGCGTTGTTTACCCCGTACGTGGACAGCTCGAATTCATCTGGCTACCTTCGAGAGGTCCCTAGACGTCCCATCGGGGAGTGGAGATGTCCAACGAGCGCTTAAGGTCGGCCCTTCTCGCCCAGGGCATGACCGTGCAAGACCTTGCCGACGCGATCGAGGTCAACCCGAAGACGGTTGAGCGCTGGATCACGCAGGGGAAGGTGCCGTACCGGCGGCATCAGTACGCCACCGCATCCCAGCTCAAAGTCGACGTGACGACCCTGTGGGACGATGGCCGCGCGGTGGAGAGCGCGACGGACCTCAGCAAAGCTGAGATCGTCACGGTCTACCCGCACAGGCACATGGTGCCGGCCGGACTGTGGCGAGAGCTCTACTCGCGTGCGGAGACTCATCTTGACGTGCTCGTCTACTCCGGCCTCTGGCTGTCTGAGGACCCCCAGCTCCACGACCTGCTGAAAGAGAAGGTTCAGGGCTCGACTCAGGTCCGCATCCTGCTGGGGGACCCGGGATGTGCCGCCGTCGCCCAGCGGGGCATAGACGAGGGCCACCGCATCATGGACGGCAAGATTCGCAACGCCCTGGTGAACTACCGACCGCTCTTCGCCAGCCACCCCGACATCGGGTTCCGGCTGCATGACGCGACGCTGTACAACTCACTCTTCAGGTCCGACGACGAAATGCTCGTCAACACCCACGTCTACGGCATCGGTGCCTACATGGCCCCCGTGCTCCACCTGCGGAGACTCCCCGGCGGCGGGCTCTTCGACACCTACGCGAATAGCATCGAGCAGACCTGGGGAAGCGCACGCCCGGTTACCGATCACGACATCACAGGAGTTTGACCATGGGCCGCATCGACTACCTTCACGACCCCGACGCACCGCCGGCCAACTCCGTGGTGCCCTCCGTGGTGGCGTTCGTCCAGAACGACGCGGGCGCCGTTCTGGTGATCCGCCGCTCCGACAACGGCAGGTGGGCCCTCCCGGGCGGCGGTCACGACGCCGGGGAGTTCATCAGCGACACCGTGGTACGTGAGGTCTGGGAAGAGACCGGGATCAAGGCCGAAGTCGTGGACATGTCCGGGATCTACACCGACCCCGGGCACGTGATGCAGTACGACGACGGAGAGGTTCGCCAGCAGTTCAGCATGTGCTTCCGGGCCCGGCCCGTCGGCGGGGAGGTCCGTACGAGCGACGAAACGACGGATGTCCGCTGGGTCTCGCCCGAGGAACTGTCGGAGTACGACATCCACCCCACCATGCGCCTGAGAATCGAGCACGCGATGGATCGGGCCCGGACCACGCCCTACATCGGCTGACGGGGGGTGCTGGCGAGCCGTCCGAGCACCCGGGCCGCGCTCGCCAGGATCTCGGGTTCGGCGCGGCGGATGAACGTGCCGATGAGGCTGTCGACGCCGTACCGGCCGACGATCTCGTTGACCCGGTCCACAGCGTTCGTCGGGGCGCCGTCAGGCGTCGTGCTCATGTCGCAGTAGCACAGCGCGTCGTTCAGGTCGGCGTTCTCACGCGGGAACTCGTTCTCCAGCTCATCGCGCAGTCCCCGGGCGTCCGCCTCCATCCACGAACAGGAGTGGTGCGCCACGAGGCGGACGACCCGTTCGTCTGCGGAGACGACCTCCCGGAGGTAGCGAGCGCCGTCCAGCGGATGGAAGCCAGTCTTGGCGACGTCGGGCGCGTACCCGATGTCGTGCAGCACTGCCGCTGCCTCCAAGAGATCGGCGTCTGTGCCGAGGACCGGAGCGATGGTCCGCGCTCGCTCGGCAACCCCCAGTGAGTGCGCCCAGCGGCGGGGCAGCGCATCGGAGAGCAGGGACTCGGCAAGGGGGTAGGCCCACTCGGTCATTCCGGCTTTGTTCACGGTTCGGAACGCTCCTTTCGTTCGGGCGGCAACGCCCGTACGGTTCGCGGCTTCCCCTGCTGGGCTTCTGACAGCAGCCCCGCCGCCTCCAGCTTGTTCAGAACCTTGGTCACTGTGGGGCGCGAGGCGCCGAAGCGGTCACTCAGGGCAGAGGCGCTGGGGAACGGCTGCCCCACAGTGAGGCCATCGGTCCTGAAGACTTCGGCAATCCGGTCGCTCAACGGCCGGCGGTCGCCGTGCCCGGACGTCCGTACTACCCGCCAGCGCCCCCCGGGCACTGCTTCGGCGACCCCCGCCTTCTTGAGCGCGCCGAAGGCCCTGAGCGCCACCCCACGGGAGATCCCGTACTCACGCATGAGTTCTGCGGCGGAGGGGAGCTCGGTCATCTCGGCATCCGCCTCGATCTGAGATCTCACCGCGTCAGCGACCTTCAGGTAGGTCCCTCTGGGGCTGATCTTCTGTGACACGCCCACTCCCTCTCTCTGCCCACGATCGTGGACAAGCGTGGCACGTTCAACGAGGTCTCGGCACTGCTGTCCCTCTTCCTGAGCATGATCGTGCTCCGAGCCCGGTCTCACTTCTGGTCTCAGATGCTGCGGATTCCGTGGGTGTCCACCCACGTCCGTAGGTGTCCAGCAAGCGTTCTGACCAGCGGAGGGAGCCCTCACATGGATGCTGGTGGACGCCCACGGAACAAGATCGGACAACTCGTAATGCGTAGGTCTCGGGTTCGAATCCCGAAGGCGGCTCAGAAAAGGCCCAGGACAGACAGCCTCTGATCTGGGCCTTTATGCTTTTCTTGATCCATTCTCGGCGGTGATGTGTTCCGCTCGGGGCACCATGATCGCCACCGGTGGACAACCGGTGGACAGGCGTGCAGCGGGCGTGCAAAGCGGTGGACAGGCGGGGGGCGGCCGACCGGCAACGGGGAGGCAACTTCAAGAACGCATCTGCGGTCCACGGGCCGCGATCCGTTGTGAGCGCTCTTGGGGGGGTTCCTGTAAAGTGAAGTTTCCCCGTGATCTTGGACACGTGGTGGTTATGCCGCGAGGGCGTGCTGATGCCACTGCCTGGTCTCGGCTGGGGTGAGGTAGCCGAAGGTCTTGTGCTTGCGCAGGCGGCGGCGGTTGTAGAACGTCTCGATGAAGTTGAAGACCTCGGCGCGGGCGGTGGCCCGGTCGGGCCAGGTGCGGGTGCCGATCTCCTCCTTGAGCAGGGCCCAGAAACTCTCCGCAGCGGCATTGTCGAAACAGGATCCCGTGAGCCCGCAGCTCTGCCGAAGCCCCAACTCTCTTATTCGATTGCCGAATTGGGCGGACGTGTACTCGCTGCCGCGATCGCTGTGGATCACGCAGCCGGGCTTCAGGTCGGCCCGTCCTTGGGCCATGTCGAGGGCGTCGACGACGAGTTCGGCGCGGTGGTGGTCGGCCATGGCGTAGCCGACGACCTCGCGGGTGGCCAGGTCCAGCCAGCAGGCGAGGTAGAGCCAGCCCTCGGCGGTGGGCAGGTAGGTGATGTCGCCGACCAGCTTGCTCCCGGGGCGCTCGGCGTGGAAGTCGCGGCCGATGAGGTCCGGGGCCGGTTTCGCCTTCGCATCCGGCCGGGTCAGCGAGCGGCGCTTGCTCCGGGTGACGCCTTGGATGTCGCGTTCGCGCATGATGCGGGCGATGCGCTTGCGGTTCACCCGCCTGCCCAGGCGCCGCAGTTTGGCATGGGTGCGCGGGACGCCGTAGGTGTGCCGGGAAGTGATGTGCAGCACGGTGATCTCGTGCGCGAGCGCGTCGTCGGCCTCCTGGCGCCTGCGTCGGGCGGCCTCGCCCTCGCGCCAGGCGTAGTAGGAGGAGCGGGCCACGTGCAGCACCCGGCACAGCAGGACGATCGGGTAGTTCGCCTTCTCCGCATGGATCAACCGGTACAGCTCGCTCACCGGTTGTTCTCCCTCACGGAGAAGGCGGTCGCTTTTTTCGGGATCTCGATCGTCTGCTGCTGCTCGCGGTTCTCCTTGCGCAGCCGCTTCAGCTCCTCGCGCTCGGCGCGGGTCAAGTCGCCGGGGGCGCCCTCGCCCCGGTCGGTCTTGGCCTTGCGGTACCAGCCGCGCAGGGACTTGGAGCTGATGCCGAGTTCCCGGGCGACGGCGGTGACCGTCTTGCCCGAGGAGTCGACGAGCGCGATCGCGTCCTGCTTGAACTCCTCTGTGTGCCGCTTCGTGTACTTGCTTCCCACCTGGTGCTACTTCCTCTGGAACCTCACGTCCCAGTCTCCAGGAGTCCACGATCAAGGGAAAGCTTCAGTAACTACTTGATGCCCCAGCTCTGCCATGCAGGCGGCATGAGTAACTCCGAGATACCCGCAGCCGAGTACGGAGATCGAGCGCACTTATGTCCCTCTCCTCACGGTGAACAGCAGATTGAGCGGTGCACGAGAGAAGTTCCGATGCGCGAAACACTGAACAGCCCCCTGGTGGGCCAGAATGCAGCATCCGAGGGTCTGCACGCGGCACCATGGAAGGTTCGGTTGCTCGGCGAGTGGGTGTCAACCCGTCGAACGGAAAGCGCTATCTGGGCTGCGAAAGATCCAAGCCAGATGATGACGCCGGCCGACGGGCGAGTCGGCCGTCGACCCTTCGTGTGTAGCGGTTGCATGGGCAACCATCATGCAACTCACCCATCTGCGGAAACAGGCGCTGCTGTTGCTGCTTGGAGTACCGCCCCACGTTCGACTCCTCGGGCGGCGTCCGGAGTGCCAGGTGCCGTTCGAGATCTCGACCACCCGAAGTGGCGGAAAATCGTATGCCCTTTGCGCACCTTTTACTTTCCGAGGTTGATCGCCTCATGGAGTTGTGTGATTGTTCATGGGCTCGATTGCAGGCCCCAATTCGACGCGGGCGGCGTCAGAGTCGCCCTTTTCGATCGAGAGTGAAATCCGGACTGCCTGAACCTCTGATTGTGTGGCACCTTTTTGCCTATTGCGGTAAGGCGGCGCCCGACCGGAGGTGCGACGTTCCGCAGGCGGTCGACCGAATTACAGAGAGGTGAGTCATGGGCAATCGAGTGCTGTCTTTCGCTCTCAACAAGAAGGGGATGGGGCATGCTTCACGACTCGTCGCCGTCCACTCGGTTCTGCGTGAACTGGGATGGAGCTCCAGCTTCTTCGTCGGACACGAACACCGAATCGTCGCCGACTACGGTTTCGAGCAGATCGTGATACCAGAGCGGACGTATGGTGATCCGCCGAGCCTGGAAGCCAGGAAGTCCGACATCCGCCGTGCGGTCATTCGTGAAGTGATGACCGATGGCGATGTCGTACTACACGACGTGGTCGTCCATCCTGAGCTGTACGAACTGGGGATGACTCGCCGATGTCACCAGGGCTACATCTACCGTGAACGAAAAGATCAAGCTGATCCGACCGCGGTACTCCGCGCGGTCGAGGCGTCGGCGGTCGACGTGGCTTATGTTCTAGGTCGCGCGGGACTCAGCGATGTGCGGCATGGGATCCGTGTGATGGGTGTACCGGATGTCGTGCGCCAACGCTTGGGTGACGAAAGCATGTGGGAACCCGGCGATCCGGGTCTCCGGGTCCTCGTCACGTCTGGTGGCGGCGGGCACGACGACGCCGAGTCCTTTCTCAATTCGGCGATCGCCGGCATCGCGCGGATGTGCACCGACCGGGCGCTGCGGACGACCGTGCGGGTCGTGACAGGCCCCTACTTTCGCGGCGGCTTAGCGTTAAAGCCCAACCCGTATGTGAGTCTGCGCGTGACTTCCTATGTGGACCCGCACCACTCGCTCTATGCGGATACCGACATCATCGTCTCCCAGGGGGGCTACAACACAGTCCAGGAGCTGAAACTCGTAGGAGTCCCGGCCGTCGCGGTGGCGGGCGAACGCATGCTGGACGACCAGCATGCCCGACTCGCGGAACTCACGGCACGAGATCATGTGATGGTCTCCGGTTCCGCACCGGAAGAGATAGGCAAGCGGCTTGCCGCGCTTCTGGACACCCCGGCCGGAACGACGATCGCGACCACGCCGAGGCCCTCGGGTGCGGAGGCGATCGCGCGGGACATCGTCCGTCTCGCCGAGCGGTGAGCCCGGTGGACACCTGGCAGGAATTTCTCGCAGACCCCCTGCGGCATCCCGCCATTCCCTACGTCGCCCTTGCCGGATACCGACTGGGGCGGGACATCCCGCAACCCGCACCCTGCTTCGACGTCACTGACTACGGTGCACACGGCGACGGACGACACGACGACACCGCCGCGATCAACGCGGCTGTCTTCGCGGCGGGGCGGGCCGGCGGAGGCTGCGTCGTCATACCGTCCGGCCGCTATGTCCTGAGCGACGTCATCCGGGTCTGCCACGACGACGTCGTCCTGCGGGGCGCGGGCAGTGGCCTTACCATCCTGACCTGGCGGCGTCCGCTTCAGGACCTGCTCGGTGTCAACAAGAGCAGATTCGGCGGCGACAGTTCGGCCTGGAGTTGGTCGGGCGGGCTGATCTGGGTGTGCGGCGCGGCACGGCTTCGCAGGGTACTTGCCGGCATCTCGGCCGGCGACTGGCCCCGCGAAGGCTGGCTCGACCGGGGCGAGGCCGCGCAGCACCACCTCGCGGCGGTCAGTGCGCCGGCACGTCGAGGCGACTCCGTCCTCACTGTCGACTCCACCCGGTGCCTGCGGCCGGAGCAACGGGTGATCCTGCTCTGGAGCGCGGGGGAGCGGCACAGCCTCCTCAGACACATAGCCGGAGACATCGAGGGCGCCCACTCCTACCCCTGGGGAGAAAAGCGTAAGCTCCTCTCCTACTTGCCGTACGCCTGGCCCGTTCAGATCGAGCGGGTCGAAGACGGGCACATCCTGCTGCGCCAGCCGCTGCCCCTCGACATCCGTGAGGAGTGGCGGGTCAGGCTGGTCACCCCCGACGACCCCATAACCGGCGCGGGTGTGGAGGGAATGACGATCTCGCTCCCCCAGGGGCGGATGGAAAGGCACCTCCAGGACCGCGGATACAACGGGATCGCCTTTCAGTGCGCTTGGGACTGCTGGTGCAGTGACGTCGTCTTCGACGGTGGCGAGAACGGTCTGATCCTCGTCTCCAGCAAGAGCGTGACCGCCCGTGAGGTCACGGTGTCGGGAGTGAACAGGCACCACTCGTTCGCGTGCAGAGAACAATCCCACGACAACCTGTTCACCCGGTTCCGGATTCTCCTCGGTGACGAGGCTTGCAGCGGCCCCTTTCATCACGGCATCAACGTCGAGGCGCTGTCCAGTGGAAACGTCTGGAGCAAGGGCAGGATGGCTGCCGGGACCTTCGACAGCCACCGTGGGCTGCCGTTCGGCAACGTCCGGACTGACATCGATGTCTGCAACGACGGTTGGATGAGCGGCTCTGGAGACGCAGGTCCCAGATACGGCGCGCGCTTCGCGCACTGGAACATCACCGTCACCAATGGCCGCGCCAAGGGCATGAAGATCGACAACATGGCCCCTCGCAGCCTGACCGCCGGTGTCTCAGGAGCTGACGCGGACACCAGCCCGGAAGATCCAGACTACAGCGGAGACATCTCCGCCCTTCTTGAGCCCTCCTGCCCAGATGGTCTCGCAGGCCGGGATCTGCACGCCGCACAGTGCCAGTTGACCATTGACCGGAATGCGGAGAATCATGAGAATCCTGTACGTTTCCGCTGACTACGCCCCGAACGCCAGCGGGGCCGACATTAGTGCCCACTCGCTGCTGAGCGGGCTCGGCGCCCGCGGTTTCGACGTCACCGCGCTGATCGACGAGCGATTGCGGGAGCGTACCGACTCCCATTACCGCGACGAGACAGGCGTTTCGTTCCGATACACCTCGGACGTTGAGCTGGAACAGACTCTCGACGAACTGCGCGCCACACTGCGTCCGGACGTCGTGATGATGCAAGGGCTGTGGCTGGACCGGATGCTGGAGTGGTCAGCTGCACGAGACGTCCCGCTGATCTGGTTCGTCCGCAGCATGGAGCACAACGACTGCGTTCACGCCATCGACGCTGCCCGGCCCACCTGGTTGGTGGCCAACTCGCCGACCGTCGCGGACTACATATCCCGAGTCTGGAGTCGGGACTCCGTCACACTGCTCCCATTGATCGAGCCGGCAGAGTTCCGGGCACCCGAACGCACCCCGGACGGCACCGTGACGCTGATCAACCCTGTGGCCCAGAAGGGCGGAGTGCTCTTCAGCCAGCTGGCCGCACGCTGCCCCGACCGTACCTTCCGCGCCATCCGCGGCTGGCGGCAGGACGGGCCGGTCAAGCCCGCCTATGTGCAGATGCCGGCCAACGTCGTCGTGGACGGACCGTTCACCGACATGCGCGAGGTCTACGCCGGCACCCGACTGCTTCTCGTCCCGTCGGTCTGGGAGGAGGCTTTCGGCCGGGTGGTGGTGGAAGCCATGATCAACGGAATTCCCGTCCTGGTCAGCGACCGGGGCGCGTTGCCCTGGCTCGTGGGCGACGCTGGAACCGTCGTCCCCTCCGACTCTGCGGAGGCGTGGCAAAAGGCACTGGACGCCTACGACGATCTGGCCGTCTACGAAGCGGTCTCGCGTAAGGGCGTCGAAAGGGCCCGCATGTTCCATCCCGACCGGCTCATCGACGAGTTCGCCGACCGGCTCCGTACGGCGGCGGAACAAGGCTGGCCCGCTCACTGAGCGCCCCCGCGACATCAGCAGATCATTACGGACACCGCTGGGCGCATCGAGACGTTCATCGGCGACAGGAGGTGACCCATGTCCGCAGTCACCGCCCACGGACTCCGGGACGGGCTGAAGGTGGTGGGGAGAGGTATCCGGCACGAGCCGTTCCTCTTCGGTGTCGCCGCGCTGGGTGGCCTGGTCTACGGCGTGGGCACAGCCGCCGCCGGATGGGTGCTCGGGCAGGTGACCCAGCAGGTGCTCGTCCCCGGCTTCCAGACGGGGAAGGTCGACGGGCCGCGACTCGCGTGGTGGCTCCTGCTGCTGGCCGGAGTGGCGCTGGCGACAGCGGGCGGGGTGCTGGCCCGGCGGGCGGTGGCCGGCAAGGTGATGTACCGGCTGCAGCGCCGCTACCGGCAGGAACTGACCAGCAAATACCTTGACCTGCCGGTGTCCTGGCGCAGCCGCCACCCCGGCGGCCGCCTCCTCGCCACCGCGACCTCCGACGTCGAGGCGACGTGGCAGATCTTCTCGCCGCTGCCGATGGGCATCGGTGTGGTCGCCATGGTCGTCACCGGCGGCATCCTCATGTTGGTCGCCGACCCCGTACTCGGATCCCTGGGACTGTCGGTGCTGCCAGCACTCGCCCTGCTCAACTGGGTGTACCAACGGCGCATCGCGACCCGCATCGCTCGCATGCAGACATTGCGCGGCGAACTGTCCTCGATAGCCCACGAGAGCTTCGAGGGGTCTCACGTCGTGCGCAGCCTGGGTGTCGAGGAGCATGAAACCGAGCGTTTCCTTACCACCGCGGAGGCGTTGCGGGACGCGGACGTCGCCGTCGAACGCACCCGCAGCCTCTTCGACGCCGCATTGGAAGCCCTGCCGTCTCTCGGAGTGCTCGCGGTGCTGGCCGTCGGCACCGCACGGACCGTCGCACACACAGCCGACGTCGGCGACATCGTCCAGGTCTCCTACCTGATCTCGATGCTCTCCTCGCCGATCCGCTCCATCGGCTGGGTCCTGGCGGAACTGGCACGAGCTGCCGTCGGATGGGGACGGGTGCGAGCCGTGCTCGCCGAAACCGGTGCCCAGTCCTACGGCAGGCAGGACATGCGCCCGGACGGCCCGGGCGAGTTGACGCTGGTCGGCGTCGGCTACGGCCACCGGCAGCCGGACGGCACCACCAACGACGTGCTGAGCGAAGTGAGCCTGCGGATCCCAGGCGGACGCACGGCGGTGATCGTCGGCCCCACAGGCGCCGGCAAGTCGGCGCTGGCCTCCCTCCTGGTCCGGCTGACCGACCCCACCCGGGGGCGCATCACGCTCGACCAGACCGACCTGCGCGACCTGGCACGCGACGCCCTGCGGCGGCACGTGGTGCTCATCTCGCAGGAGACCTTCGTCCTGGACGACACCGTCCGCACCAACGTCACGATGGGCGGCGGCGACTGGCACGACGAGGCGGTGTGGCAGGCCCTCGACACCGTCCGGCTCAAAGACACCGTGAGTGCTCTGCCAGGCGGCCTGGATGCCCGAGTGGGCGAGCGCGGCACAACGCTGTCCGGGGGTCAGCGCCAGCGTCTGGCACTGGCCCGTGCCGTGATCCGCTCACCGCGACTGCTGGTGCTGGACGAAGCCACGTCCGCGATCGACCCCCATGTGGAGGCCGAGATCCTCGGCGCGCTCTCGGAGAGGTTCCGGGACACGACCGTGGTGCTTGTCGCGAGCCGGATGGCCACCATCGTCGCCGCCGACGAGGTCGTCTACCTGGAGGCGGGCCGAGTCCGCCAGTACGGCACCCACGCCCAGGTGTTCGCAACGGACGCCGGCTACCGGCGGTTAGTGACCGCCTACGACCACGACACACGGCAGCAGGAAGAGACGTCATGAGCGAACCCGTGAGCCGAGAGAGCCTCGTGCAGAGCCTCCGCCACGCCCTGCACGTCTCTCCCGAACTCGTACGCGGCGTGGGGCTGACCCTGGCCATCGGGGTCGTGGCGACGGCCGGACGGCTCGCGGTGCCCTTCACACTGCGCGAGACCGTCGACAACGGACTGCGCGCGGCCAGCGGTCCGGACCCGGAACACGTGGAAGCGATGGTCGCCGTCGGGGCGCTGGGCATCCTGCTGACGGGCGCTGCAGGCTACTTGATGAACACCCGCATGCTGAAGGCCGCCGAAAACGCCCTGGCGAAAATGCGGACCGCCGCCTTCCGCCGCATTCACCGGCTTCCGCTGACGAGCGAGGACGCCGAACGCCGCGGCTCCCTCGTGGCTCGCGTCACGACGGACATCGACACCATGTCGACCTTCCTCCAGGGCGGCGGACTGGTACTCGTACTGTCACTGGGGCAGTTGACCGTGGCCACCGCGCTGATGCTGGCATACTCCTGGCAACTGACCCTCCTGGTGTGGCTCTGCTTCCTGCCGCTGTTCCTCTGGCTTCCCTCGCTGCAGCGACGGGTGGCGCACGCCTATACGGCGGTCCGCGCCCGGATGGCGGACATGATGTCAGCGCTGTCGGAGGCGATAGCGGGGGCCACCGCCATCGAGGTCTTCGGTGCCCGGGCACATGTCCGGCGCCGGGTGGACGAGGCGATCTCCCAGCACGAACGCGAAGCCGTCAGAGCCCTCGGCACGGGCGCCGCCGGATTCAGTTGCGGCGTACTGCTGTCCGGTCTGGTGGTGATGCTGATCGTCGGCTTCGGCGGTTGGGGCGCTTTTCCCGGCCTGACCCTGGGCGAACTGCTCGCCTTCGTCTTCCTCGTCCAGCTGTTCACCGTGCCACTGCAGTACGGCACGGAGATGCTCAACGACCTGCAGAACGCCGCCTCTGGGTGGCGACGCGTCGCCGAGATCCTGACAGCCTCACCCGAACTGCCTGAATCGCACAGCTCGCGGCGGGAGCTGCCGCCGGGGCCGGTCGCCGTGCGGCTGGACGGCGTCGTGCATGCCTACCCGGGCGGGGAGCCGGTGCTCCACGACGTCAGCCTGGAACTCCGGGCGGGCTCGAAGACCGCGATCGTCGGGGAAACCGGATCGGGCAAGTCCACGATTGGCAAACTGCTGACCCGGCTCATGGATCCCACTGCGGGGCGCGTCCTGCTGGACGGGACTGACGCCTGCGACACGCCCCTCGCAACCTTGCGGCAGCGAGTGACACTCGTACCGCAGGACGGGTTCCTCTTCTCGGGCACCCTGCTGGAGAACCTCACCTGGGGCCGCCCGCACCTGACCTCCGACCAAGTCGGAGAGGCATTGCGTGAGCTGGGACTCGACGACTGGCCGACGACACTGCCGGCGGGACTGGCGACGCAGGTGGGCCCGCGCGGGCAGAACCTGTCGGCCGGCGAGCGGCAACTCGTCGGCCTGGTGCGCGCCCACCTCGTCGGTTCGGATCTGCTGGTGCTGGACGAGGCCACCTCCGCCGTCGATCCCGCGCTGGAGACCAGGCTGCGCAAGACCATGGACGCCGCCTCGCGCTCACGCACCCTGGTGACCATCGCCCACCGCCTGGCCACGGCGGAGACAGCCGACCTGGTCGTGGTGGTGCACGAGGGGCGCGTCGTCGACTGCGGCACCCACACCGAACTGGCCGAGCGATGTGCCGACTATCAGCGGCTTCTGGCCGGCTGGACTCGACGAGGCACCGCGGGGGCCTTGGACACCGAGGGGGAGTTGCCATGACTGTGATCATCCGGCGGCACGCGCCGCTGCCGTCGTCTGTTGTCAGCGACGAGAGGAGAGAGGAGGCGCAGTGAGTTCGGACGACGCTTCCGCCGTGATCCGCCTCGCCCGCCCGGTCTCGAAAGTGATCACGCTCGGACCTGCCGGAACCGACGCACACCACATAGCGAGCGGCCTGGGCACCACCCTGCTGGTGGAGTCCTTCCCGCGGGCCATGGAGGTCGCCTGGCAACAGGACGCCCATGCGCTGATCACTCCCGGCTTCGTGGCCCGTACCGCGGGCGAGATCTCCGACACCTGGGTCAACCTGCACTTCCGCTACAGCGGACGCATGGAGATCGTCCGCGCCTGGCCGGCCGCGACCAAACCCATGTGCGTGGCCGTCAACCGCCGCCGGGTGCAGGACCTTTCCTGCGCCGAGAGCATAGCGATCCATCCCTCCACCGCGTTCTTCGCCGACCGGCACGCGGCCGGCCTGCAGCGCACGTTCGTCGACGCCAAGCCGCTGGCGGTGGCGCTGGCCGCGGAAGGAACCGTGGACGCCTGTATCGGCTCGCTGGACGTCGTACAGGCCGCTGGCGATCTGGAGGCCGTCGAGGTCTTCCATCCCCAGATGCTCTGGTGCCTGTACCAACGCACCGCGAGAGCAGCGACACCGCTGACCGTCGACGACCTGGTCACCGCCACCGGCTCGGGAGCCTGACATGGCACACACCCGACAGGTCGCCGAGCCGCACCGTATCGGCGTACTGGGCGGCGGGATCATGGCCCGCGCCGTCATCGCTCGACTCCACGACGCCGGCCACCGGCTCCGCCTGTACAACCGGAGCCCGGAGAACTTGGCCCCGTTCGCGGACCGCGGTGCGAAATTGTGTGCCACTCCCGCCGAGGCGGCGTGGGACGCCGACGCCGTGCTCTCCTTCGTCTCGGACGATACCGCGAGCGCCGCCGTCTGGTACGGCTCGGCCGGGGCGTTGGCGTCGCTGCGCCCGGGCGCCCTGGCGGTCGAATGCTCCACACTGTCCGTCTCGCACACCGAGGGCTGGGCGCGCGTCTGCCGCGAACAGGGCGGCCACCCGGTGGACCTGGCCCTCACCGGCAGTCTGCCCCGCGCCGTCCAGGGCACCCTCATCGGCTTCGCTGGAGCGACGACCGAGGACCTCACGCGGCTGCGCCCGCTGACCGACACCTTCACCGAGCACGTTGTGCACTTCGGAGGGAACGGCGCGGGCATGCGCTACAAGCTGGTGCACAATCTCGCCGCAGCCACCACGCTCGTCGGGCTCGCGGAGGCATTGAGCCTCGCCGAGACACTCGGACTCGACATGTCCCGGACGGTCTCGACTCTGAGTGCCTACGGCTGGGCGGCGCCGGTGGCGCAGTCCAAGGCATGGGACATGGTGCGGGCCAGCCATACCGACGTGATGTGCAGTCTGGCGAACCTCGCCAAAGACGTCGGCTATGCCTTGGCTGCCGCCGGTGACGGTGACGCCGAGCTGCCCCTCGCCCACGCCCTGTGCACGGCGTTTTCCGACGCCGCCGCGCTCGGTTGCGGCCCCCTGGACATGTCGGCGGTCAAGCTCGCGTACGCCTCGCCACACCCCGAGACCCACGACCCGAGGGAGGGCGACCGGTGACACATTCCGCAGCGACACACCTCGCACAGAGCGCGTTCACACGCACCCTGTTCATACCGGAACCCGTCAAGCAGGAGCTCTCGCACCGGCTTTCTGAGTACCTGACCGAAGCGGCGCAAGCCTTCCCCAAGTTGGCGGGGGAAGGCACCGATCTCTATCTGGCCGGCTCGCTGGCACGCTCGGAAGCGGCCGTGGAGCCTGCCGGTTCGGGGTACAGGCTCGCTTCGGACCTGGACTTCGTCGCCGTCACGCAGACGCCTGATGAGCAGCCCGAGCTCGTTGCGCAACTGCTGGCGCACCTACGTGCCTTCGACGACGACTTTCTGCCGACCTGTTTCGTGCTCGGCCGGTCGCAGGCCGCCAGAGTCCGATCGCACTTCGGCCACGACCTCTGGCAGGGCTCTCGACACCCGCTGGTGCGAGGTTCGTCGGACGGCGGCCCGGCACGACCCGCCCTCGGCCGACAGGAGATGCTGGAAGTCGTCGTCCACCAACTCGCCAACTACCTGCTGGTGGCACCGGGCCCGGCCGACGAGGTGATCGGACGAGGCCGCGCCACCCCGGAACACCACCTCCGCAAGCTGCAACTGGAGCTGCTGCGGGCACATGCTCCGGTCCTCGGCGACGACGTGCCCCGCTACGCGGACCTCCCTGCGGTCTCCCGGACCCCGCCCCTCGACGCCCTGGTGTCACCCGAGTTCGTGCGCGAGCTGGTGCGCGCCAGGGAGCTGTCACAGCGCAACCCGGAGCCCGCGACGCAGGGGATCCAGAGGGTGCTGCGCCTGCTGTCCGCGCTCTTCATCCGGATGAGACCCGGCGTCACCGACGCCGATGGCCTGGCGGCGGCCCTGTACGCCGAAGGAAGAACCCGCCATGGCGTTCTATGGCTCTTCCAACTCTGCCTCATTGCCTACTTCACGCTGACCGTCAGCACGGGGGGTGCCGCGCGGCGGGCCGCAACGACGGTGCTCGCGTTGTGGTGCCGGCTCGACAGTGCGGAACTCCGGGAAGCCCGCGAGATGCCCGACGTGGTGGCGGCGCTCGACCCTGGCGAGGTGACCGACCCGACGACGCCCCAGGCCGGACTGCTTCACCAGGCCATGACGCTGCTGCGGCTGGACTACTACCACTACCTCGGGCCACTGAACTTCGGACGCATCGACTACCCGGGCTACTCCACGCCCCGGGGAACGGGAGTGAGGGCATGACAGAGCAGACGACCCCCGCGCACGTGCTTCACGCCTATCCCGACTGGGTCACGGCACTTCCCGAGGTGGACACCTCGTTCCCCGGCGCCCACGGCCACCTGCTGTCCGGCGCGCATGGCCAGCTGGTGCTCTGGAGGTTCGACGAGGGCGGCTCGGTGCCGGTGCACAGCCACGGCCCTCAACTCGGCATGGTGGTACGCGGATGTGTGCGGATGATCCGCGGTGGCCGCACAGTGGCCTACCGAGCCGGTGAGTCGTTCTCGCTGGCCGACGGTGAGAACCACGGGGCCGACATCAGCCCGGGCACCCTCGTCATGGAACTGTTCGCCGAGAACGACAGGCACCATGCGAGGGCCAGCTGACATGGCAGGCAACGAGGCGGGCCGTGGCCCGCACGAGGCCGTCCTGCTGGCAGCGGACAGGGTGATCACCGGACACCGTCGGGAGGTACTGGACGACGCCGCCGTACTCGTGGCGGGGCAGAAGCTCGCCTGGGTCGGACACACGCGAGCCCTCCCTGAGGAGTATCGGGGGGTGCGGCACGTGCCGCTGCGCGGCTGCACCCTGCTGCCCGGCCTGATAGAGGGCCACGCCCATCTCTGCCTCGACGGCGGCAAGGCGCCGTTCGAACGGTTCGAGACCGCACGGCCCGAGGAGGTCGTCGACTGTGCCGCCGACGCGCTGCGCCGCATGGCACTCTCCGGCATCACCACGGTGCGGGACTTGGGCGCGCCGATCTTCCTGGCAGAGGCGCTCCGCAACGGCGCCGGCCTCGACAGGCGGCCCGGCCCGCGAGTGATCCATGCCGGTGTCCCGCTGACCTCCCCCGACGGCCACTGCGCGGTGATGGGCGGCGCGGCGAAGGACACGGCCGATGCCCTGGCGCTCATCGACGACAACCGGCGTCACGGAGCCGACTGGACGAAGCTCATGGTCACGGGCGGCTTCCTGTCGTCGGCGGCCTCCTCGCCCTACCACAGCCAGTTCACGCAACACCTGCTGGACACCGCCGTCCGTGCCTCACACGCCCGGGCCATGAAGGTGGCCGCCCACGCTCACGGCGTCGAGGGCATCCGGGCAGCCGTCGAGGCAGGGGTGGACACCGTGGAGCACTGTACCTGGATGGAGGAAGGCGGATTCCGGGTGGACGCCGCACTGGTCGCTGAGATGAGCGGACGCGACACAGCAGTGAGCGTGACCGTCAACTCCCGCGCCCGCGCCGCGTCAGGGAGGCTGCCCTGGCACGAACGCAGTTCGCAGCTCGCGCTGCTCCACACCTCGGGTGTGCCACTGATCGCGGGCACCGACTGCGGCATAGGCGGCACGCCGCACGACGACCTCCCCGCCTCGTTGGATGCCTACACCGATTTCGGCATGTCACCGATCGAGGTGATCGAGTGCGCCACCGGCACCAACGCCCGGTTGCTGGGACTGGCCCCGCAGACGGGCACGCTTACGCCGGGCAGCTGGGCCGACGTCCTCGCGGTTCACGGCGACCCATCGGAGACGCTCACCCGGCTGACCGACGTGGCCTGCGTGCTCGTGCGCGGCCGTCCAGTCGTGAAGCCATCCTCACCACCGTCGCCGTACGCGGCGCTTTCCCAGGAGAACTGATGTCAGTAGAGAACGAATACGCGTCACTGGACCCGCTCGAGACCCGGATCATGACGCACCGCACATTCAGCGAGCGCGCGGACGACGTCGAGGAAGCCGTCTACGGCCACATCCGGGAACAGCTCGGCACCACACTCCTCGACGTGGGCTGTGGCACCGGGTCCTTCCTACGCCGCCTGCGCTCGTGGGGGTACTCCGGTGAGCTCGCCGGGCTCGACAGCTCGCCGGCAGCCGTTGAACGGGTCCGTTCCGACGGGGCGGCCACCGGGGTGCTCGGCCAGGCTACGGCTCTGCCGTTCGAGGACGGGCGGTTCACCACGGTTACCGCACGCCACATGCTGTACCACGTCTCCGAGCCCGAGGCCGCGCTCAGGGAGTTCGCCAGGGTGGCAGGGCCGCACGGCCAGGTGGCCGTCAGCGTCAACCACGCCAGGACCGTCCCCGGAGTCACCGAACTGGTGGAACGCCATCTTGCCGTCCACGGTCTGCCCTCTGTCTCGCTGGCGGGCAGCACCGATTCCGAGCGCCTGCCGGCGATGATGGCCGACGTCTTTGCCCACGTGCGATCGTACTCACACGACAACGCCCTCGTCTTTCCCGAGGCCGACGCGCTCACCCGGTTCGCCGTCGCCGTCCTCGGCGTGTACGGCCTGAGCGCGGACAGCGCGGTGCGGCGCTCTGTGGCCGACGGGATCCGAGCTGAGGCGACTGCCTGGTTCGAGGCGAACCGCGGTCCGTGGCGCGACCCGAAGGGCTACACCATCTGCATCGGGAGGTTCTCATGACCGCGCAGAATCAGTCCCCGACGCGCGGCTGCCCGTTGACGGCGGGCCTCCGTGACGAGGCCATGGCCTACCCCTTTCCGGGTGTGCACACCCTTGAGCTGGAGCCGGAATACGGCCCGCTGCTGCAGGGAGACGGGCTGCACCGGGTCACCATGCCGTACGGCGGTCGGGCCTGGCTGGCCACCCGTTATGTCCATGTCCGCCAGGTACTGGCCGACCCCCGGTTCTCCCGCGCCCTCGCCAATCACGTCGAGGCGCCGCGGCTGTCCTCGGAAGTCCTGCCGCAGACCTCCATGATGGCGATGGACCCGCCCGAGCACACCCGCGTTCGCAGAGCGCTGGCCCAGGAGTTCACCAGCGACCGGATCGAGTTGTTGCGCGATCGCGCGGAGCGGCTGGTGGACAGTCTGCTCGACACGATGACGGAGGCTGGCAGACCGGCCGACCTCCTGGCACATCTGGCGATTCCCTTCCCCCTTCTCATGGTCTGCGAGCTGCTGGGTGTCCCCGAGACCGACCGGGACACCTTCTCCGAGCTGTCCGCCTTCCTCCGCTCCAGGGGCATGCCGGTGGAGCGGCGCCTAAGCGCACGGCGGGAGTTCGAGACGTACGTTGAGGGCCTGCTCGTCGGCACTCGCATCGAGCCGACCGGGCTCCTCGCCCGGCTCAAGACCGCGCACGAGCACGTTGACGAGGGGCTCAGCGTCCAGGAGCTCATCGACGTGGCCATCGCGCTGCTGGTCGGCGGCGTCGGCAGCCCCAGCACTCTGCTCGCCAGTGGTGTCTGCATGCTGTTGCGCCGACCCGACCTGGTGGAGGCGCTCCGTGCCGATCCGCGGCACGTCGAAGCCACGGTCGAGGAGTTGCTGCGGTTGGTTCCCGTCGGCGTGGGCGGCGGCTTCATGCGGGTGGCGAAAGAGGCCGTCCGGGTCGGCGCCACCCTAGTGCGGCGCGGCGAAGCTGTACTCCCGGCCATGACCGCGGCAAACCGGGACCCAGAGATCTTCCATGACGCCCACCGGCTGCGGCCGGAGCGGAAGTCGTCCCACCGGCACCTGGGGCTCGGGCACGGCGCGCACCACTGCATCGGCGCACACCTGGCAAGGGTCGAACTGCAGACCGCGATCGGGCGCCTCTTCCACAGGCTACAGGGGCTGCGGCTCGCTGTGCCCGAACCGGAGCTGCGCTGGCACGACGGGCTTGTCGTACGGGAGTTGAAGGAGCTGCCGGTCACATGGTGAACGTCGAGAAGGCCACACGGTGGCAGGTGGCGGTGGATTTAGACCGCTGTATCGGGTCGGGTACCTGTCTGGCCCTGGCTCCCCACCTCTTCCAGACTGGCGCGAGCGCCGTCACCGAAGTGTCCGCGGCGGAGGCGCCGGCCGAGAGTGCGGTGCTGGACAGCGCCGTCTGCTGCCCCTCACAGGCCATCACCATCACGGACGCGGCCACCGGAGCACCGCTGCATCCCGGACAGTGAGGAGCCCGACCATGAACCCCTACTCCTACAAGTGGCAGATGTACCCCGGGCTCATTCCGCTGTGCCACGGTGACATGGACTTCGACAGCGACCCGAAGGTGATCGAAGCCGTCCTGTCCAGGTTGTCCTGGCCGCTGACCTACCCCCCGCCCTATCGGGTCAGCGGTGTCGCCACCACGCTGTCCCACTACTACCGGGACGCTCACGGGCTGACTGTCCCCGAGGACGCCTTCTGGCTAGGCGCCGGCTGCCTCTCGCAGAGCTACCAGGTGTTCGCCTCCCTCCTCTCCCCAGGCGACGAAGTCCTCTACTGGAAGCCGGCGTTCAAACACGTGCCGGGCGCCGTCGAAGCCGCTGGAGGCATCCCGGTGCCGGTACCTGCTGTCGACCGGGAGCTGGTACGCGAGGACCTGGAGCGACTGAGGGGCCCGGCCACCCGGGCCGTGTATCTCGTCAACCCCCACAATCCGACGGGCAAGGTGTTCACCACGGCCGAACTGTGCACAGTGAGTGAGTTCGCGGCTGCACACAACCTCGTCGTGGTCAGCAACGAGTTGCACGCGCGGCTGGTCTGGGAAGGCGGACACACCCCGTTCGCCACGGTGGACGAGGCCGCGCCGCAGCTGAGCATCACGCTCTCCGGCGCGTCCAAGTCCCACAACCTGGCGGGCATCGGCGGAGCCTTCGCTTTCTCGCTCAACCGCATGTTGCTGGAGAGCGTCTGCAGACCGGCGATGCACCTGTGCCCGGAGGCGACCAGTGTCCAGCAGGCGGCGCTCGCGGCAGCTTACGGCGGCGACAGCCCGTGGCTGCGGGAGACGCGTGGCAGGCTGCGGTCGGCGCGCGACTATGTCTGCCGGGAACTACGCACCAAGCTGCCGGGAGTCGTCCTGTCGCCGCCCCAGGGCACCTACTTCCTCTGGGTCGATTTCCAGTCGTGTCTACGACCTGGCGAGAACGCGGCCGAGGTGCTGCGGCGGGACTGCGGCGTCACTTCGGGGGCCGGCCCCGACTTCGGCGGGACCGCGAGCCAGGCTCGACTCTCCTTCACCGCACAGGAGGACCTGCTGCGACAGGCGGTCCGGCAGATTACCGACGGACTCACCGACCGGCTGAGCGGTGGAGGCCCGGCTGTCGACCAACCGACCCTGGCCGCCGCGCAACCCACCCGAACGCACTGAATGAGGGTTCTCGTGAACACACCGGACCGTGCAGCCATCGGCTTTCAAAGTGGCCTCGAGGAAGAAGCCAACTGGGTGAACGACCTGCGCCGCCGCCGTAGGGAAGGGCCCCGCTCCGCGCACAACAACGTCGTCGACGCCTCGGCCGGGGCCTCCACTCGTGCCGTGCACTCGGGGGTCTACAAGGACCCCGTCACCGGAGCCGTCGGCACACCGATCTTCCAGACCAGCACCTTCCTGCTCGACGAGTTGAGCTATGCCGCGTTCGAGCGCGGTGCGACCCGGGACGTGCCGATCTACACCAGGTACGGAAACCCCTCCCAATGGGCGGTGCAGGAGAAGGTCGCGGCACTGGAAGGCGCCCAGAGCGCCGTGGTGACCTCCTCGGGGATGAGCGCTATCGCCGGCACGGTCTACGCCCTCACCAACAACGGCAGTCACATCATCACGGCGTACGACGTCTACGGCGGCACCTACAACCTCATGCGTGAGGACATGCCGTCGGCCGGCCGTGAGGTCTCCTTCGTCGACGCCACCGATCTGTCGGCGATCGCTGCTGCCATCCGCCCGGAGACACAACTGATGTTCTTCGAATCCCTTACCAACCCCCTCCTCAAGGCACCGCCGCTGGGGGAGATCGCGGCGCTCGCAGGAAAGCACAACATCCTGCTCGTGGTCGACAACACGCTGCTCTCCCCTGTAAACCTCCGGCCTCTTGACCTGGGTGCCGACGTGGTGCTGCACAGTGCCACGAAGTACCTCAACGGGCACAGCGATCTGACGGCCGGAGTCGTGGCCGGCAGCCGGAAGTACGCGGACCGGATATGGGGACAAATCCTCCGCTTCGGCGGAACGTTGGAGTCGCTTTCCTGCTTTCTTCTGGAGCGCGGTATGAAAACCCTCGTCCCCAGGATGCGCGCGCACAACGAGAACGCCACCGCGCTCGCCCAATTCCTCGCCGGCCACGAGAAAGTGCGAGCTGTCTACCATCCCTCCCTCGCCGATTATTCCTACCGCCAGCTGAAGGATGACGTTCTCGACGGGTACGGAGGAATGGTCGCCTTCGAGGTGGAAGGCGGAGACGAAGACGCCCTGAAGTTCCTGGACAGGGTCCGCGTCCCCTGCGCCGCCACCAGCCTGGGTGGCGTCGAATCGCTGGTCAGCATGCCCGCCAACACCTCGCACTGTTCGCTCACCACTGCACAGCGGGCGGCCATCGGCATCAACGGCGGGCTGATCCGCTACTCGGCGGGGATCGAGAACCCCGAAGACCTCATCGCGGACGCCGCGCGGGCACTCGATTCCCTCTAGGAGGACGACATGCGCAACAGTTTCAACATAGCCAGCTTCAGCGAACTCGTGCAGGAGACCAGAGAGGACCCGAAGAAGGCGCAGTTCTATTACGGGGCCCGCGCGCGCTACCTTCCGCACCGGGGAGCGAGAGTGTTCGCCATGCCGGCCCTGCTGGGCGGCGTCAAGTCTGCCCGCCGGTTCGAGTTCGACGTCGCCGAACCCGCGGCGCGCCTGACCTCCGACGAACCCACGCCCATGGAGATGGCGCTCACGGGTATCGCCTCCTGCTCGGTCAAGAGCACCATCGCCGGGGGAAGTTCGCGCAACGTGCTCTTCGAGGCGCTGGCGATGACCATCTCGGCCCAGCTGGTCCCAGGCGGCGACGAGCAGCTCGGCGCCGCGAAAGTGGCGGAGCTGAGCTGCGAAATCACCGCGCAGACCGACACGGCCGGGACGGTGCTGACCGAGATTGCCGCGCAGGTGGCGGAGCGCAGTCCCAACCACCGCACGGCGACGGACAAGACCGAGACGCGGTTCGTGCTCGGCGGTCGGCCGGTACCGCTGCCGGGCGACGACACCCCGGCTCCGGATCCGGGTGGGTCGCACACGGTCGCTCGACACGTGACGTGGCTGAGCGGTGCCCAGCTGGAGTCCCGGGACGCCTCCGGCAAGGGCGGGGTACTCCGTGTCGACCAGCCCAAGCAGCTCGCCGGTGTGGACTGGGGACCGAACCCGCAGGAGTACCTGGTGATGGCAGCCGCCGCCGACATCGCCCAGCTGGCCGGGCTCGCCCAGAAGCTGCGGACGGGCGAGTCCGGTGAGTGGGTGGTCGAAGCCACCGGGCGCCTCGACATCCGGGGGCTCATGAACGTGGATCCAACTGCCCCCATCGGACTGCAGACGGTCAACTTCGCACTGCGTGCCCCCGAGGACATGCAGTCGGCGGACGCGGCGGCGGACGTCTGTCGGGCCGCGGCGGCCTCAGCAGTGGTCGATCTCATCGCCCGTCCCCATCCGGCAGTCGTGCACGTGGGCTGAAGACCACACTGGAGAGGGAAAGGACTCACCGTTGAAGAACGCTCTGTGCCAGGTCGTGGGTTTCGGGCCCGCAGCGCTGGGGGTAGCCGTGGCCGCCGACCGCGGTGGCGTGCTGGACCGGCTCTTCGGTGAGGGGCTGGTCTTCCTCGACCGGCACACCGAAGGGCCGCCCGGCGGGCGGCGCCTGCCCTATCTGATCGAGTCCAACTCGGTCGCCTCGGACTTCCTCGGCGCTGTCGACCCGGCTGGTGCCTTCGCCGAGGCCCTTGCCCGTCCGGCCGCCCGGTTGCTGAGCGACCGGGCCGACCGACATGTTCTCCTCACGGTCGCGGGGGCCTTCCTGGACGATCTCGCCCAGGTGGTGGCGGCGACCGCGCCGGACGCCCCGGTCCGGGCCGACGTGGCAAGCCTGCGGCGCGGTGCCGACGGAACCTGGACGAGCGTCATAGCCGACGGCACACCTCTCGTCACCTCACGCTTCGCGGTGCTGGCTACCGGAGGCCAAGAGGACACGGCGCTGACCGCTCGGCGCCACGGCATCCCGCCGTCGCGCGTTCTGCCGTCGGGGGAACTGCTCGCGGGGAGACTGACGTACGTGGTCAGGCGGCTGCGAGCAGGTGACCAGGTCGCCATCCTCGGCGGCTCACACAGTGCGTTCGCCGCCGCGGCACTGCTGCTGGATCGCCTGGGGGACCAGGCGCCGAGACACGGCATCCACATCGTTCACCGCACCCTCGTGCTGGGCCACCCCCGTCCCTGGGGTATGGACCGACCAGCAGCGGCACCCGCGATGGCCTGGGAGGTCTGTCAGGAGACCGGGGTGGTCAACCGCTTCCAGGGGCTGCGCGGTGTCGCGCGGGAGTTGTGTCTGAAAGCCCTGTCCGGCAGCGAAGACAGGCTCGTGTTGCACGACGTCACGCACGCGCCGCCGGGCATCCTCTCCCGGGCCGATCTGGTCGTACACGCCACCGGCTATCGCACCAGACAGGTTCCCCTTTATGACGTGGACGGCCGTCCGGTGGCCCTCAGCCGCTCGGGCGGAGCGGTCGATGTCGACGACGAGTGCCGTGTCACGGGAGCGGACGGGGCTGTCGTCCCGGGGCTGTTCGGGCTGGGACTTGGTTATGCCCGACAGGATCCCTACGGGCGGCGCCGCGTGGGGGTCAACGTCTTTCACGGGACGGACGCCGATCATGTCGTACGCGCGGTGAGCTCGGTCTGCCCAGCGTGAGCCCACCGCGATCGTCGGTGACGCCGAAGCCGGAGTCCCAGCACGGCACCTGGTTGAAGGCTAAGCGTTAAATCCCATGATTTCAGGGCGACTTGACCGAGGTTCAGTGAAAGGTCGGTGCTAAAGTGCGGATCATGCGGATCTTGGTCACTGGCGGTAGTGGATATATCGGTTCTCACACCACGGTGCAGCTCACGGCTGCTGGTCATGAGGTCGTGATCGCGGACGATTTCAGCCGCAGCAAGCGCGCTGTTCTGGGCAGGCTGGAAGAACTCTGCGGCGCGCCGGTCGCATGCCGTGTCGTCGACCTGACGGACAGGGAGGCGACCAGGGAGCTTTTCGAGCAGGAGTCCTTCGAGGCGGTCATGCACTTCGCCGGGCTGAAGGCCGTCGGAGAGTCCGTCGCCCTGCCCCTGGAGTACTACACGAACAACCTCGGGCTCACGCTGTCCGTGCTGGACGCGATGCGCGCCACGGGTGTGAAGAAGTTCGTGTTCTCCTCCTCGGCCACCGTCTACGGAGAGCACGCCTCCGTGCCCATGCGCGAGGACATGCCTACCTCGGCGACCAATCCGTACGGCTGGACCAAGGTGATGCAGGAGCAGATGCTGCGTGACCTCGCCACCGCGGCTCCCGACATGCGTGTTGCCCTGCTGCGCTACTTCAATCCGGTCGGCGCTCATCCCTCCGGCCTCATCGGTGAGGACCCGCACGGTGTTCCCAACAACCTGATGCCGCTGCTCGCTCAGATCGCGGTGGGCCAGCGCGACCACCTCAACCTTTTCGGCAGGGACTACCCCACTCCCGACGGCACAGCACGCCGCGACTACCTTCACGTCGAAGACCTCGCTGCAGGCCACGTGGCGGCCCTCGACGCCCTGAGTAGTAGAGGAGAAGCCATCTCCACCTGGAATCTCGGCACCGGCACGCCTACCTCGGTGCTGGAGCTGGTGGCGGCGTTCGCCGAGGCCAGTGACCGCGTGATTCCGACTGTGGACTCCGCCCGTCGCCCGGGCGACATCGCCGAATCCTACGCCGATCCGACTAAGGCTCAGACGGAGCTCGGCTGGAAGGCCACTCGAACCATCCAGGACATGTGCGCCGACACCTGGCGCTGGCAGTCGAGTAATCCCACAGGGTATCCCGATGCGTGATGCCAGCTGGAGCATGCGGCAGTCTGACCAGGGCTGCGATACAGGAGTCACTCGCACCGACACTTCGGGTTAACCCACTGTCCAGGCGCCAACGGAACCGTCCGATGTGCGTGAGCGATGCGTGAGCGGACGGAGCCACCTAGGGCGTTTCGTTTGGATCATCGGGCGGACCAGATGAAGATTCCTGCGAGGTGGAGTCCGGCGAGGTAGATGGTCGCGGTCTTGTCGTAGCGGGTGGCGAGGCCGCGCCATTGCTTCAGCTTGTTGATGCACCGTTCGACGGTGTTGCGCTGCTTGTAGGCCTCGCGGTCGAAGGTGGGAGGTCTGCCGCCGTGGCTGCCTCGGCGGAGCCGGTGGCCGCGTTGATCGGCCGGACGGGGATGACTGCGCGGATTCTGCGCCTGCGCAGGTGCTCGCGGATCGCGCGGGAGGAGTAGGCCTTGTCGGCCAGGACCACATCAGGCCGGGTGCGGGGCCGCCCCCGCGGGCGGGGAACACGCAGACGCGCCATCACCTCGGGAAACGCAGGTGCGTCGCCGGCCTGCCCCGGGGGCAGGACGAAGACCAGCGGCCTGCACCGGTCGTCGGAGGCGAGGTGGACCTTGGTGGTCAGGCCTCCGCGGGACCGGCCGATGGCATGGTCGTGCGGCTCGCCGGCCGGGGCCCTTTTTTACAGGCCCCGGCCGCGTGCTGATGCGCGCGCACGATCGTGGAATCCACCGAGACCGCCCAGGTCAGGTCCTCATCGGCGTCGGCCCGGGCCATCAGCGCGGTGAAGACCCGCTCCCAGGTGCCGTCGACGGCCCACATCCGAAGCCGGTTGTAGACACCGCGCCAGTTGCCGTACTTCTCCGGCAGGTGCACCCACTGCGATCCGGTCTGGAACTTCCAGGCGATCGCGTCGATCACCTCACGGTGATCCCTCCACCGACCGCCACGCCTGGGCGTCCTGTCCGGAAACAACGGCTCGATCCGCGCCCACTGCGCGTCAGTCAACGGCACACCCAGACCAACGATCAAATGATCCAAACGAAACGGCCTAGGTCATCACGGAGAAAACCGCACAGCGAGCCGCACCTGCCCTGACCAGGTGGTTCTGGACACCGAAGGAGCGTCCGGAACCACTCAGTAAGATGCTGTCAGCCCTCGTAATGCGTAGGTCTCGGGTTCGAATCCCGAAGGCGGCTCATTCGAGGCCCAGGTCAGATGTCTATCTGGCCTGGGCCTTTGTTCTTTTCCAGAAGCGGTGCGCGGGGGTTGGGCACTCCGCGCTGTTCACGTGTCCGGTGTGCGGGCGGTCGACGTGGTGCCGTCGCTCGTATGGGCGGTGGCTCGGCGGTGTCGCGTTCTCCTGGCACGGGTGCGGGCTACGTTGCTGGGCGACCCGCTCCGGCTTCCGTGAGGACAGCGATGACCATCCCCGCTCTGGACCATTCAGCGACCAGTTATTCCCTCGCGCACGCCTACTGGATGGCCCAGGCGGCGGGGCTGGCCGGTGAGGAGCCGGACGGTATCGAGGAGCGGGCCCGTGCGTGGGGCTTCGACACCGTTCGGTGCTTCGAGTCGCCGCATGCGATGCCGTTTCCGATCGAGGACACCCAGGCGTACCTCATGGCCAGTGACCGCATGATCGTCGTCGGGTTCCGGGGCACCGAGGTCCTGAAGATCTACGACTGGCTGACCGACGTCAACACCCCGCCCGTTCCCGGGCCGGCCGGCAAAGGCTTCGTCCACTACGGCTTCAGCCAGGCCCTGCGGTCCGTCTACGCCCAGATTCGCGACGCCGTCGAGGAACTGCGCACCAAGGGACAGAGCCTCTGGTTCACCGGCCACAGCCTCGGCGGAGCCCTCGCCATGCTGGCCGGCGCGCACTACCGCTTCGAGGAACCGCGCCGGCTGCCCGACGGGGTCTACACCTACGGCCAGCCCCGCACCTGTGAGCGCCTGCTCGCCGGCGTGTACGACAGCGCGTTCAGGAACCGCTGCCACCGCTTCGTCAACAACAACGACATCGTCCCCCAGCTCCCGCCGGAGCCGGTCTTCACCCATGTCGACGCCCCGCATTACTTCGACGCCGACGGCAGGCTCCACGACGCCATGCCGCTCCTCACCGGGCTGAAGGACCGGGCCAAGGGCTTCAGCCAGGACATGTTCGCCCCCGGGACCGTCGCCATCAAGGACCACCATCTGCGCAACTACCTGACCGCGTTCGAGAAGAACCTCGCCGCCCCCGGAGCGCGGGTCTGACCGCGGGAGCGCCGCTCGGCACGTGAGGGTTCGGCCGGTGATACGGAGGGCGGTGGGGCGAACACCGTTGGGGCGGTGATGCGTTGATGGTGCGGGGGCTGCGCGCCGCTGTCTTCCGGGGTGGGGCTTCCGAAGGCCGGCAGCCCCACCCGGCCGGGCTGCCGAAGGCCGGCAGCCCCACCCGGCCGTTGAGGGGAGCGCCGTGGCGTCCGAGCGCGTTTCGTGTTTCTGTGCGGGGGAGCTTCGCTCCTGCCCGGCGGTGGAGGCGGAAAGTCTCTAGAGTGCTTGATCGTCGGGTGGTGTGGGCAGGCGGGGCCGGGATGGTTGGGGGCTGGGTGAGGGTTGAACTTCCGCCGGGGCCGGTGTACTTCGTCAATCGTGATGCCGAGCGGGAGCGGGCGTTGCGGGCCGTGGGGGAGTGGCGGGGGCGGGGGCGGCCGTTGGTCGTGGCGTTGAGTGGGCCCGGGGGGCTGGGGAAGACGGAGCTGGCGGGGAATATCGGGCGGGCCCTGCTGGAGCGGGGGGACTTCGGGGACGGGGTGCTCTCTGTCGATCTCGATGACTTCCGGGCCGATGGAGTGCTCGATCCGGGGGATGTGCTGTCGCAGCTCCTGGGGTCCCTCGGGGTGGAGCCGGAGCAGGTGCGGGTTCCGTATGCGGCGCGGTGCGGGCAGTACTGGAACCGGACCGCCGGGTCACGTCTGATTCTGCTGCTGGACAACGCGCGGTACGGGTCCGAGGTGGTGCCGCTGCTTCCGGCCTCGGGGGAGAGCGTGGTGATCGTGACCAGCCGGGGGCCGCTGCGCGATCTTGAGGCCGGGGGCGCGGTGGAGTTGGTGCTTCCGCCTCTGGGGGAGGGGGCGGCGCTGGAGTTGTTCGCCTTTATTGTTGGTGATCATCGGCTGGCCGCCGATCCTGAGGCGGCGCGGGCCGTGGTGCGGTTGTGCGACGGGCTGCCCGCCGCGCTCCATGTCGCGGGGCGGCGGGTCCGCCGGCATCGGCTCCGGCCGCTCTCCCGTATCCTTGCCGATCTTCAGGACGAGTTGCGAGAGAAGGGCGTATCCGGGGTGGAGCACATCTGGGACCTGACCTACGCCGAGCTGTCCCGCCCTGCGGCGTCGCTCTACCGGCTGCTGGCGCACCATCCCGGCGAGACGTTCACACTGCACTCCGCCACCGCCCTCTCCGGGCTCTCCCCCGAGGGCTGCCAGGACGCCCTGGAAGAGCTGGACCGGGCCGGGCTGCTGGATCTGCGGCCGCTCTCCCTGACGATGGCCGGCCAGATGCGGCTGCCCGGGCCCCAGCGCGCCGACGCCCTGCGCAGGGCCGGCCGGGAGACCCCGGAGGAGGAGGTCGCCGAGGCGCTGGAGCGGGTGGTGCGGTGGTTCGTACGGCAGGCTCAGCTCGCCGACCGGTTCGTCGCGGGGCGACGGCTGACCGTCGTGGAGCTTTTCGGGGCTCTTGAGGGGGTGCCGGACGTTCCGCTGGAGGATCCGGAGGATGCCGCGATCGCCGCCATCCGGGTCGACCGGGCCGACCGCGCCGCCCGCTGGCTGGACGAGGAGCGGCATGTGCTCTTCGCCTGCTCGCGGCTGGCCCACGCCCGTGGCATGGACACCGAGGCCGTGGCCCTCTCCGAGCCGGTATGGACCCACGCCCTGGACCACCCGCACCAGTCCGAGGCCGTCGAGGTCTTCCGGCGCGCCGTCGACTCGGCGGTCCGGGACGGTACGGATCCGGGCCGTCTCGTCCGTACGCGCTGCCAGCTCGCCAGGGCGCTCTGGGAGTCGGAGGAGCTGGACGCCGCGCAGGAGCAGGTCGACGGGGCCGTCTCGGCGGTGGGGCTGCTGGGCGACTCCCCGCGGGACCGCAAGCTTGCCGCGTCCGCCGCCGAGCACCGGGGCATGCTCCGGGGGGTACGGGGGGAATGGGCCGCCGCGCTCGCCGACTTCGGGGACGCGCGGGACATCCACCGGGGCATCGGCAATGAGTACGGGGTGGTGCTCCAGACCTATCGGCTGGGGGAGGCCACCGCCCGGGTCGGGGAGCTGGAGGCGGCACGCTCGCTGCTGGCCGAGGCGCACGCCGGGTTCGTGGCGCAGCGGCGCGAGCGGCTGACCGGGCGCTCCGCCTTTGCCCTCGCCGGAGTCCTGCACCGCCTCGGGCGCTCGGACGAGGCGCGCGAACTGTACGAGCAGGCGCTCGGGCGGGCCGCCCGGCGCCGCGCGGGCTTCGATCTGGCCCGCGTCCACGACGCGCTCGCCGAGCTGGACACCGCCGAAGGACGCCTGGCGGAGGCCGAGGCGCATCGGGGCGCCGCTCTCGAACTCCGGCGGCGCAATGGGCTGGTGGAGGAGAGCGGCAGCGGTAGCGGGGTGCGGTAGCGGGGGGTGCGGTAGCGGGTGCGACAGCGGTGGGCGCGGGGCCCTAGACGGGGTGGGTGGATTCCGGCCCGGTGGGTGGGCGCAGCGTCACCTGGAAGGGGTGGTCTCCCACCCAGCAGGTCAGGGTGGCCGGGCCCGGCGGCGGGGGCCTGGTGAGCAGGGTGGCGTGGGCGGCGGAGAGGGCCACGGCCGGGTCGACGCGGAGGACGCGGTCGCCCTCGGCGCGGGGTTCGGTCTCGACCGCGTACGTACGTTCCTGGTCCGTACGCCCCTGACCGCGCACCCTGAGCAGGCAGCCGCCGGACGGCAGCAGGGCCGCCGCCGCGCGGCACCCCGGGTAGGCGGCGAGGGTGTGCCGGGTCCATCCCTCGGCGGTCCAGGTCAGCTCCACGGGGGCGGCCGACGCGGGGAGCGGGCGGCGGTAGAGCAGGCCCGCGGAGCGCGCCAGGTGTTCATGGGCGGCGCCGTGCTCGGCGGCCAGGTGGTGGCCGGGGGGTCCGGTGCCCGCCGGGTGGCGGGTGATCCGGATCCCGGCCTCGGTGGTCTCCACATGGACGTCGAACGCCGCGGGCACGCGGGGCGCGGGCGCGGGCGTGCGGAGCAGCCGGGGGCGTACGGCGTGCGCGGGGCGTGCGAGGCCGAGGAGGGCGTAGACCTCGGTACGCATACGGTCCACGGCGTCACCGGGGGGCGCGAAGGCGGCCTCGGCGGCGGCCCGGGCGGGGCCGGGACGGTACGCCCGGAGCGCCGTGACGAGGCTCTCGGGGTGGTCGAGCAGACTCTCGGGGTGGCCGAGAAGAGGGGTCCGGTCGAGCAGCGCGCCCATCGGGGTGCCGGGGATCAGCTCGCCGCCGCCCGGGTGGACACCGACCACGGGGCGGTCCTGCGCGGCGCAGAAGTACAGGGCGGCGGAGCCATGGTCGGTGACCACGGCGTCGGCCGCGATCAGGACCGAGGCCCACTCCTCGTGGGGGTCCGGCAGGACCATCCCGGCGTCGAGGGCGGGCGCCAGACGCTCCGTCAGCTCGTATGTGCCGAGCAGGCTCCGCTCGTTCGGGTGCACCACCAGCGCCAACTGGTATTCGTCGTGGGGCAGATGGGAGGCGAGCCGCGCGGGGAGGGCGGGGTTCCGCCGGATCAGGGACTCCGGGCCCCAGGTGGAGACCAGGGCGAGGAGGGTACGGGCGCCGGTGCCCAGCGCCGTACGGTAGCGCTCGCGCAGGGACCAGGAGGCGAGGACGCGCTCCAGGGTGAGATCGCCGATCACCTTCGCGTGCCGGGCGGCCTCCGGCGCGGTGGCGGCCACCCGGGCGACCTGGTCGGGGTGGGCCAGGGCGTGCAGCGCGATGGGCGCGTCGTGCTCGGCGCGGTGCAGATACGCCGGGTCGAGGCCGGAGGCCGAGTCGGCCGAACCCTCCCCGGGGATCGACTTGTTGAACCCCGCCCCGTGCGGCAGGAGGACATGCGGGCCGCGCAGCAGCCTCAGGTCGCCCTTCGGGCTCGCGGCGACGATCAGATCGTACGAACGGCCGCATGCCGTGGTCCACGGCACCGTACGGCCGCCGAGGGCGTCGATCGCGGCGAGCGTGTCGGCGCCGAAGTCGGAGCCGGGGACGAGGGTGAAGAGGCGGGTGATCCGGTCGTCGCCGGAGAGCACGGGGAGGACGTCGAGCAGGCGGTAGAGGGCGACCGCGGAGCGGGCGGCGAAGAGGACGGTGCGGGTGGGGACATCCCTGTTCCGGGGGCGGGGGGCCGCGCTGCCGTTCTCGGCGCGGAAGGCCCTGGTGCCGTTCTCGCCGCCGTCCTCGGCCCGCTGCCCGCTCTCGGCGCCCGGAGGTGGCGGATCCCGCTGGAAACGGGCGGCGGTCGCGTCGTCGGACGACATGGTCAGCATCTTATCCCGGAGGCCTTCCCTCTCCGAGCGTGGTCAGTGGTACACATTCGGTAAGAGGGGGCGCGGGGTGCGAGGGAGTGGTGGGGTGTGAGGGGGCGGTGGGGTGCGAAGGGGCGGTGCGGTGCGAGGGGGCGTGGGGGTGGGGCATGGCTGAGTGGGGTGTCGCGTTGATCGCCGCCGGGGCCGCGATCGTGAGCGGCGTCGTCACCGGCTGGTACGGGCGGAGCGCCGGCCTCCGGCAGGCCGAGGCCGCGCGTCAGGCGGCCGTCCTCCAGGCGGAGGCGGCCCGTCAGGCGAGTGACCGGCAGGCCGAGGCGCTGCTCGCCTCCGTACGGATGACGCTGCGCGCCGAGGCGGACCATCGGGCGCTCGCCCTGCGGCGCCGGACCTACGCGGATTTCCTCGCCGCCGCCGAGGACAGGATCCTCGCCGAGCGTGGCGGGCGGGGGCCGGCGGAGGGAGACGCGCCGCTTCAGCGCGCCCTGGGCGCGGTGCTGCTGGAGGGGCCTTCGGAGGCCGTCGAGGCGGCCCGGCACCTTGTCGACTGCCTGCGCCGCCACGAGAAGCCCGACGAAGTGCGCCGGGCGAAGCTGGCTTTCGTGGCGGTGGCGCGGGGGTGCTCCCGGGGGGACGGGGAGCGGGAGCCGTAGGGCCGGAGCCGGAGTCGTGGACCGCCGGCCGTGGCGGTTCCGGGGCCGGGCGGCGGGGACGGGTGCCGCGCGTCGTGGTGGGCAAGCGGGCGGGTTCTCTCTACGGTGGGGGCTCGGTGGCTGTACGGGCCGGGGGCCCACGGGGATCGAAGGGGGCTGGGTGGAAGCCGAGTTGGCGGCGCTTGCCGTGTCGGGGGCCACGACGTTCGTCGGGCTGATCGCGTCGGAGGCCTTTGAACGGGTGAAGGGCGGGCTGGCCCGGTTCCTGCGGCGCGGGGGCGGAGCGGGTGAGGGTGCCGACGGGCGCGCCGGTGTGGGTGCCGGTGTGGGTGCCGGTGAGGACGTCGGTGAGGACGTCGACGCGGAACTGGAGGCGGACCGCGCGGAGTTGGCGCGAGCCCGGGCGGCCGGTGACGGGCGGGCCGAGGCGGTGGTCCGGGACCGGTGGCGGCAGCGGCTGGAGGCGGTGTTCCGGGCGGACCCCGGGGCCGCCGAGGAACTGGCGCGGCTGCTCTCCGAGGTGGCGCCGGAGGCCTCGCGGGGCTTTGTCACCCTGGTCACCGGCGGGGTGAACCACGGGCCCGCGTTCCAGGGGGCGCGTATCGAGGGCGGGGTCACCTTTCACGTACACCGGAACACGCCGCCCCCGGTACCGATGGGCGGTGCGTGGGACGCGGCGAGGGGTGGTGCGCCGGGCGGGGCCATGGGTGGTGCGCCGGACGCGGTGGTACGGCCTGACCAGGTGCCGGTGGTGACCGTACCGTTCAGCAACAGGACCGCCGAGCTCGCCGCCCTGGACGCGGCGCTCGGGGGCGCGCGGGACGCGGGCGGGGGTACGGGCGCGGTGCCCGGGGCCGTCGCCCTCGGGGTGCTCGCGGGGCTGCCCGGTGTCGGCAAGTCGGCCATGGCGTGGCGGTGGGCCGCCCGGAGCAAGGAACTCTTCCCCGGCGGGCAGTTGTACGTGGACTTCGCGACCCTGCGGGACCACGGCACCCTCGGCTTCCCCGGCGGCCCCGGCGCACCCGGCCTTCCCGGTGCCGATGTATCCGAGGCTCTGGCGATGTGCCTGCGGGCGCTGCCGGGCGGGCGCCGGGAGATCCCGGCCTCCCTCGCGGAGCGGACCAACCTCTTCCGGACGCGCTCGGCCGAGCTGCGCCTCCTGCTCGTCCTGGACAACGTGAACCAGCCCGCCGAGGTCCGCGCCCTCATCCCCAAGGGCCCCGGCAGCGCCGTCCTCGTCACCAGCCGGCGCGGGCTCGGCGAACTGGCCGTCAACGACGGCGCCCGGCTGATCCCGGTCAGGCCGCTGGACGCGCACGGCGGGCTCGAACTCCTGCGGGACCGGGTCGGCGTACCGGCCGTCGAGGCCGAACGGCGGGCCGCCGAGCGGCTGGTGGAGGTGTGCGGCGGGCTGCCGGTGGCGCTCCAGGTCGCCGTGGCGCGGCTGCTCACCGACCCGGAGCTGACCATGACGGCGCTGGCCGCCGAACTCGACGACGAGGCCGGCCGGCTGGCCGGGCTCACCCTGCCCGGAGAGGAATCACCGGTGTCCGCTGTCCTCGGCCCCTCCTACCGGCTGCTGTCCCCGGCCGCCGCCCGCCTCTACCGGCTCCTCGGCCGGCTGCCCACCGGGGTCTTCGACACCGGGGTGGCGGCGCGGGCCGCCGATGTCCCGCCGGACGCCGCGCGACGGCTGCTCGGCGAGCTGCTGACCGCGAGCCTCGTCGAACGGGCCGGTGACGGCGGCGACGGCCCCGGAAGGGGCCGCTCCCCGGGCCGTCACGCCGGCCGCCCTCAAGGACGTCCCCAGGACCGCCCCGAGGGCCGCAGCCGGGGCGCCTTCGGCGGCCCCTTCGGCGACCGGTTCCGTATGCACGACCTCGTCCGGCTGGACGCCCGCGAGCGGGCCGACGCGGAGGCGGGGGCGGCGGCAGGGGCGGGCGCGGGGGCCGGTGCGGGAGCGGCGGCGGCCGAGCACGCCGCGCTCATCGAGCGGGTCACCAGGCACTATCTCGTCCTCACCGCCCGCGCGGACCGCGCGATCCGGGCGGACCGGCTCCGCGTCGCCGACCTCCGCGACCTGCTGCGGGATGCCGAGGACGGCGCCGACTCCTCTGCCGCGGCCCCCTCTGCCACAGACCCCTCTGCCACAGACCCCTCTGCCACAGACCCCTTCGCCGCCGATCCCTTCGCGGCCGCCGACGGGCCCGACCCGCTGGAGTGGCTCGACGCCGAGCGGCCCGCCATCCTGGCGGTGCTGCGCGAGGCCGCGGCGCACGGGCTGCACACCCTGGTCTGGCCGCTGGCCGAGGCGTTCACGGTCCTGTTCCTCTACCGCCGGTACCTCGGCGCCTGGCAGGAGTCCCTGGAGCTGGGCGCGGCCTCGGCCTCGGCGGCGGCCGCCTCGGCCCGTACAGCGGAGGAGGTCGCCCTGGTCACGGCGGGCGAGGCGCGGCTGCGCAGCCTGCTCTCCCGCCCCCTTCTCGACCAGGAGGAGCCCGGGCGCGCCGGGGCCGAGCTGGAGCGGGCCGCCGCGCTCGCCGAGGCGTCGGGCGATCTCTTCGTCCGGGCGTCGGTGCTGGAGTTCCTCGGCCGCTACCAGGAGCTCCACGGCGATCCCGGCCAGGCGGTGGCGACGCTCCGGCGCTGCCTCGACCTCAACGAGCGCGCCGGGGAGAGCCGGGGCGCCGCGCTGGCCGCCTTCTTCCTCGGGTGCGCGCTGGACGCCCGGGGCGACCGGGACCGTACGGAGGCGATGGCCCTGCTCCTGCGGGCCCGGCGCGCGCTGGAGAACCGTACGGAGCCCGACCGGCGGATGGCGGCCCGGGTGACCGCCGCGATCGGCACCGTCCACGGCCACCTCGGCGAGACGGAGGAGGCCATCCGCGAACTGCGCACGGCCGCCGCGGTCCTGGGCGAGGACGAGGGCGCGGCGCACTACGCGGCCCAGGCCCGGGAGCGGCTCGCCGATGTCGCGGAGGGCGCGGGCGGCCGGGACGCGCTCGTACGGGAGTCCCTGGAGCGCGCCCTCGCGCTCTACGAGGCGGGCGGCAACGCGCGCGCGGAGACGGTGCGGTCGCGGCTGGCGGGGCTGGGGCGGTGACCGTTCCTCATGCGGTGGTGACTGTTTCCCGTGCGATCATGACCGTTCCCCGTGCGGCGGTGACCGTTCCGTAAGCGGTTGCGTATGCCGCTGGTCGTCCTGGGACATCAGCCGCCGTAGCGGGGGGCCGGCCGGTGAGGCGCCGGACGGTCCGCTGAGGTCCGTCCGGATACTCCCCGGGGGCTCCCGAGGGCTCCCCGAGAGTCACCTGCGAGGCCGGGTGGGCCGCAGCCGCAGGGTGACGTCCTCGGCCCGCGCCGCTCCGGTCCGTACCGTCATCGCCAGGCCGAGGCCGTCCAGCGGCAGCCCGACGCGCAGGCAGGTGTAGACGACCGCCGCAGGGAGCCCCGGGCCGGCCGCCGGGCCTGTCGCCGTCACCTCCACGGTCCTGCCGTCCCTGAGCCCCACCAGCCAGCCGCCCCCGCGTACCGCCGAGGCCGCGAGGAGGCTGCCGGGGAGCCGGGCGAGGGTCTCCTCGATCCAGCGGACCGCGCCGGACGGGGTCGGCGCGGGGTGGCGGCGCAGGAGGACGGAGGCGCTTTCGGTGAGGCGGCGGTCGCGTTCGTCGTCGGCGCAGGCCAGGTGGGTGAAGGCGGTGCCGGCGGTGGGGGAGGTGCCGCTGCCCGAGCCGGGGGCGGCGCTCGGGCCGGAGCCGGAGCCGGAGCCGGAGCCGGAGCCGGAGCCGGAGCCGGAGTCGGGGTCCAGGGGCGGGGGTGGTGGGGCGTACGCGGCCACCGGGGCCGGGATACGGGTCACGGTCACGGCCGGGGGTGCCTCGTCGCCCGTACCGGCTCCCGTACCGGCTCCTGGATCGGCTTCCGTGCCGGACCCAGATCCGAACCCCGGGTCCGTGATCGCCGTCGTCACCTGCCACGACGTGACCTGCGCCGCGGGCGGCTCCGGGACGGGCAGGGCCAGTGGGACGGGCGGCGGGGAGAGGGGCTCGGGGAGGTCCAGGAGGCCGTAGAGCGCGGTGCGGAGCCGGGCGAGCGCCTGTCCGGGGTCGGCGAAGGCGCCGGACGCGACCGTGTCGTACCGCCCGGGGGTGTGCTCCCGCGCCGCTTCGTCCACTTGGCGGCGCAGATCGCCGCGTACGTCGAGCCGGGGCGCGAGCGCCGCCAGGCCGTGGACGGCCGTTCCGGCCACCGCGTCCTCGCCGAACGTGCCGAGCACCACCGGCGTGCCGATGGACGCCCCGTACAGCGTCACCGACCCGTGGTCGCCCACGAGGACGTCCGCGGCGACCAGCGCGGGCCGCCACGCGTGCGCCGTCGGCATCAGCAGCAGCCCCGCGTCGAGCGCGGCGGCCTGGAGGTTGCGGAGCTGCCAGCCGCCGTGCGCCGCCCAGACGTTGGGGTGGACGATGGCCCCGACGCGGTACTCGTCGCAGGGCAGGTGGGCCAGGAGCCGGGCGGGCAGGCCGGGGTGGCGGCCCAGGAGCGAGGTGGGGCCCCAGGTGGAGCTGACCATGACCAGCCGCTGGTGCTCGGCGACGCCGAGCGCGGCCCGGTACGCCGCGCGGTGCGTCCGGCCCTCGACCAGTTCGTCGAAGCACGGGTCGCCGACGAGGAGCGTGCGCCCGGTGGCCTTCGGGTGGGCGGCGAGCAACTGCTCCTCCTGCGCGGGGTGCGAGAGCGCGAGCCAGGCCCGGCCGGTCTCCAGCAGGGTGTCCGGTACGACGCCGGAGAGCCGCTCGCGCGGGCTCCGCGAATCCGGCACCCACTTCTGGAAGCCGACGCCGTGCGGCAGCACCAGCACCGGGCAGTCGCCCTCGGGCACCTCGATGTTCTCGCTGGCGGAGAGGATCAGGTCGGGCGCGACCTCCGCCAACTGCTCCCAGGGCATGACCCGGCAGCCGGCGCGGTGGAGGAGTTCGAGGACGCCGTCGGTGAAGGCGGAGGTGGGGTCGTACGCGAAGACGACGGTGACCCGGCTGTCGTCGCGGAGCAGCGGGGGGAGCGTTTCGAGGACCCGTACGGTGGAGGTGACCGTACGGGCGGCGACGACGAGGGTGCGCTCGCCGTGGAAGGTGTTCCAGCGGGCGGCGTCCCGCCCCACGGGCGCGCGGAGCGGCCGGCTACCGGACAATGCCTCTGCCCTTCCCACTGGTCACCCACCGGTCACGCGCGGCCAGGGTGCGTTTGTCGCATTTCAATGCGGGTGGCAATCCTTCAGGCGAACGGGTGGGGCGGGTGGCGGTGCAGGGGATGCGGGGGACCCGTACACCGTCACCGTAACGAATGACGCCTTACGCGAGGACGATGGCGTGCGGTGTCCGGGTGAGCCGGGCCCGGTAGCGGCGGAGGCCCCACGCGCGGTGTTCCAGCTCCGCCGCGATCCGTACCTCGGCCGTGTTCACCTGCCCCGGGACCAGCTCCACCAGGGCGGCCACCGGATGGTCGCCGACCAGCGGGAAGCGCTTGACCGGGCGGAACTCCCACTGCGGGGTGGGCTGGGAGGCGCCGTGGCCCCGTACGATCCACTCCTCCCGCGCGGGACCCGCGCCGGCCGGCCGCTCCACGCCGACGTCCACCACCCCCGTCGCGACCGTGAAGCTCACCCCGGTGCCGGCGCCCGCCGCGGTGACGGGGCGGGTGCGTTCGCCGGGGTCGATCAGGCGGGCGACCGGGCGCCGGGCGGGGTCCTCGGTGGTGAGGGCGACTCCCAGGGCGGCGTGGCGGAACGTACCCGCGTGCGCTCCGGATCCTTCCCCGGACCCTTCTCCGGGTCCCTCCCCGGATCCCTCATCGCTTTCCTGTCCGTTCGGCGCCGGGCGGAACGAGCACACCATCAGCAGATGCCGGAACTCCCGGTCGGGCATGGCCGCGCGGTGCGCGCGCCACTCCGGCGGGGCGCTCGGGTGGTCGGCGGGCAGCAGGTCCCAGCCGAAGGTGAGCCTGCCGTGCAGGGGGCCGGGGGCGGATCCGGAGGATGTGGGGGTGCCGAGGGTGTACTCCGGTTCGAGGGTGACGTCATGGAGCTGGAGGTGGAACATCATGGGGTGGCTCCCTCGCGCCTCTCGCTGTCGGTGGTACGGCTGCCGCTCGTACCGTTTCTGCCGTGCAGGTACGTGAACGCTCCCCAGTCACGGTAGTGCGGATACGCCGCCCTGGTGGCGAGTTGGGCGGCCCGGAAGGCCGGTTCCGGGGCGCTGCCCCGGGCGATCCGCCGGTGCAGGGCGTGGTGGAAGTACGTGGTCGGCTCCGGGCGTACGGGCCAGAGGCACCCCACGACGGCCTGCGCCCCCGCCGTGACGAGGGCCGACGGGATCCCGCGCACGTTGTCCCCGAGGTCGAACCGGCCGAGTGCCGACTCGCAGGCGGTCAGCGTGACGAGGCGTACGCCGCGCAGGTCGGCCGCGAGGAAGTCGTACGCGAAGACCCGGCCGTCGTCGTCGCCGTCCGGGGCGAGGTAGAGGCAGTGCATCCAGGGGGCGTCCTGGTCGAGCGTGCCGTGGACGGCGATGTGGACGACGTCCGCCGTGGCCAGCTCGGCGAGGAGCCGGGCGCGGGTGGCCCCGGCGCCGGTGACGGCTTCCGCGCCGACCGCCGCCGCGACCTGGTGGGCGTGTGCCTCCAGCGACGGTTCGGCGTGGAGTCCGAAGGGGAGGCCGCCGGTGGCGGAGGCGAGGACGGCGGTACGGCGCTGCCGCGCGGGGGCCGGGGGCGGGGCCGGGGCCGGGGTCGGTACCGGTGCGGGTGCGGGAGCCGGTGACGGGGGCGGTGCCGGGGCCGGTGCGGGGGTCAGGGCTTCGAGGCCCGGGATCGTGGTGACCGTCCAGTCGTCCGCGATCAGCCGGTCACCGATCCGGCAGAGCGGGAGCGGCAGGAAGTGCAGGGCGCCGTGCGGCCAGGCCAGGACGCGGTCCTTGCCCTGGGCACGCCATTGGTCCCACAGGGCGGCGTGGCCGAGGGGCAGTTGGGGGCGGGCGAGCAGCCGTTCGCCCTCCGGGGTGACATCGCCGAAGAGGGGGTCGCGCTCGACCTCCGTACGGATGGCCTCGACCCGGTCCGCGAGCGGATGCCGGGTGCCGTCGTCCCCGTACGACTTACGTACCTTCTCGCCCCCGCCCCCGCCCTTGCCCTCGCCCCCGCCGTCGCGCTCCCGCGCGTCCTCCCGTTCGCGGAGCTGGACGACCAACTGCCTGCCCTCCCGGGTGACCGCGAGCAGGACGGCCGCGCCGTTCACGGCCGTGGGCAGGAACCACGTCAGCAGTACGGTGCGGTCGTCCAGCAGCTCCGTCGCCCTCGACCAGAGGCTGTGGTCGGCCATCTGCCACGACGAACGGACGCGCAGCCTCGCGTCGATGAACCGGGAGACGCGGCGGCGCATGTTCCGGGCGAGCCGCGCGGTGCCGTCCCCACCCGCGAGCCGGTCCGCGTCCAGCGCGCTCAGGAGGTTCGAGGGCGCACCGGCGTCGCCGGGGCGTTCCCAGTCGCGCAGCTTGTCCAGGTAGTTCTGGAGGTGCGCGGGCAGCGTCAGCGGTCCGTCGATCCGCCACCAGGCCCCCAACTGCGAGCCCTTGCCCGCCTGGTGCAGCCCTAGCATCAGGGACAGGGCCATCGGCAGGCTCTCGCACTCCGCCGTGACCTGCCACACCGCCCCGTGCACCAGGTCGCGCAGCACCGCGCCGAGGCCGGGCCACTCGCTCGGGTCGAAGTTCGGTACGTCGATGAGAATCGGGCGCAGCGCGTCCTGGAGCGCGGCGCCGTGGAGACCGCCGATGCGCTGGACGAACGGCACGATGCCCGCCTCGGCCAGCGGTCCGAGACCGAGGGAGGCGTAGCCGAGGGCCCCGTAGAGGTAGTAGCCCCAGGGGAACGGCATCGGGCCGGGGGAGGGCTCGCCCGACGTGGCCGCCTGGAGGTGCAGGTCGGCCGAGAGCAGCCGGGCCCCCTCGCTGGTCGCGGCGGCGCCGTCCACCTGCCGGAGCAGGGCGATCCCGAGGGCGGGCCGCCGCAGCTCGCGGGCGTGCGCGGCGGTGTGCAGCGCCGCCGCCGACCGCTGCTCCGGGGTCCAGGACCCGGGGAACGACCCGGGGAACGGTCCGCTGAGCGACTCGGGGAGCGACCGGCTGCCGGGGGCGGGGCACTCCGTGGGGTCGTCGGGCAGGGCGTGGAGGCGGGCCTCGGCCAACTGCCTGCGCTGGGTGCGGTCCCAGTGGTGGTCGATCCGGTCGGCCCACTCCAGGGCGGTACGGAGGAGGGCCCGGTCGCCGCGCTCCCGGGCCAGGTGGACGCCCTGGACGATCGCCCTGGCGGTGACGGTACGGCCGTGGGCGGCGACCCAGTTGTCCAGGGGATACTCGAACACCCAGGCGAGCACGGAGTCGGCGGTGGAGGGCGGGACGTCGTCCACGACCCTGAGGAGGAAGAGCGCGAGGTCCGGTTCGTCGGCGTTGGGCGCTTCGAGCCATAGGGAGAGTGCGGTACGGGCGGTCCCCTGGTCGATCCTCCGGCCGGCTCCGCCTCCCCTGCCGTTGCCGCTGCCGTCCTGGCCCCCGCCTCCGAGGAGCTGCGCCAGGAGGGCGAACAGCCGGGCGCGGCGCACTCCGCCGGGCAGGTCCAGGGCCCGTACCGCGAGCTGGGCCGCCTCCGTCATCAGCCGGGAGGAGAGCGACGCGCTGGGGAAGACCGCCTCCGGGCCCTCCTCGGTCCACCAGTGCCGGTAGAGGTCGGCGGTGACCCGGGCGTCCCAGAGGGTCAGCAGCCCGTCGTCGTACGGGCCGCCCTGAGCGTCCCCGGTGTCTCCGGTGTCTCCGCTGTCTCCGGCGTCCGCGCGGTCCCGGCTGTCCCCGCCGTCTCTGGTGTCCCGGCTGTCCCCGCTGTCCCGCCCGCTCCCGCCGATGTGGGTGACCCGGCGGGCGTACTCGTCACCGGCCAGGTCCTCCGGGCCCCAGACGGCCAGCCGGAGCCGGGCGGCGGCCAGCAGCGCGGCCTCCAGCTCGGCTTGGGCCCCGGCCAGAGTCTCGCCCCGAGTCCCGTCCTGAGTCCCGTCCTGAGTCCCGTCCTGAGTCCCGTCCTGAGTCCCGTCCTGAGTCCCGTCCTGAGTCCCGTCCTGAGTCCCGTCCCGAGTCCCGTCCTGAGTCCCGGCTTCCGCCTCGGCCTGCACCGGCGCTGGGGTGTCCGGCGACCACTCCCGTACGACCTCGTCGAGCCGCCCGATCAGGCGGTTCGCCACCGCGTCCGCCTCCTCGAACACCGCCCGTTCGCCCCGGTCCGCGAGCAGGGGTACGGCCAGCTCGACGGTACACAGCGCCGCGACCCGCCAGTGCCGGTCCGCCGCGCAGGCGTCGGTGACCTCGGTGGCCAGCCGCCAGAAGACGTACATGAGATGGACCAGGCCCCGGTGGTCGTGCTGGTCGCCCTGGAAGAGCGGGGCCACCAAATCCTCGGTGGAGAGCTGCTGCTGGTCCCCGAGCGCCCGCCAGTTCCGTACCATCGCGCGGGCCCGCCGCTTCGCCTCGTCCAGCGACAGGACCTCGTCGTCCACCCACTGGGCCAGTTCCATGACTTCGCCGGCCGGGTCGAAGACGAGCGTGACGGTCCGGCCGCCGCCGGGGGACCCGGAACCGTCAATTCCGGGTCCCCCGAACCCCACCCGCGCGGCGCACACCATCCCGCCCCGGGTCTCGAAGCCGAGCGCCCCGAGGGGGTCGTCGGAGCGGGGCAGGGTGTGGGAGACGACCAGCACCACGGTGCCCGCCGCCTCCGCCGTCTCCCGCCAGCCGGGCGGGGTTTCGGCGGCCAGGTCCTCCACCAGGGACTCACCGGCGGAACTGTGCACCGACAGCGCGCCCTCCGCGCTCCGTACGACCCACCACCGCGCTTCCGCCGGACCGTCGAAGGGCAGGTCGTCCAGCGAGAGCAGCACAGGAAACCCCCAGGCCCGGGCGCGCGAGAACAGGCTGCCCCCGGACCCGTACCCCGTGGTGAACGGCGTGAGGTGGGTCAGCCCCACCGCCAGCACCGCATGCCGGACGCCGCCCGCCTCCGCCAGGAACGCCCACCCGGTCACATCACGCCACAGCCGCATGCCGTTCCCCCCGCCCCCGCGCCGCCCCCGGCCCGCCGCCCCGTGCCGCCGGCCGGACACCGCCGCGTCAACGGTGGCACCGTACCTCTGGTATTTCCACCACGTGTCCGCCGCCGCGCTCACCACCGTGTCCAGCGGGGCCTGTGGGGCCCCCGGGCCGATAGTGGGTGAACCGAGCCGAGCCGAAGGGACCCACCATGACGGAAACGACGAAGGCCGAAGCGGCGGAAGCCGCCAGGACCATGGCCGAGCCCCGGCTCTGGGCGCTCCAGCGCGCGCTGCTGGCGCACACCACGTACACCGATCTCACGCACGCGTTCCACCCCGGCCAGCCCCACTTCGCCGCTCTCCCCGACGAACACCGCGAGCTGGTCTTCGACGTGGCGCGGGGCGACGGCTTCACCGTCCACCGGTACGGGATCGTCGGCCAGTGGGGCACCCACATCGACACGCCCGTGCACTTCGTCGAGGGGGCGCGGACGCTGGACGACATCCCCGTCGAGCAGATGATCCTGCCGCTCGTCGTCCTCGACATCGCCGGCCGGGTCGCCGCCGACCCCGACGCCGTCCCCACCCTGGCCGACATCGCGGCGTGGGAGGCGCGCCACGGGGCCGTGCCGGCGGGCTCGTTCGTCGCGCTGCGCACCGGATGGCACCACCGCTGGCCGGACGGCGCTGCCATGGCCAACCGGGACGCGGCGGGCGTCAGCCATACGCCGGGGTGGTCGGCGGAGGTGCTGCGGTACCTCGTGGAGGAGGCCGGGGTGACCGCCGTCGGCCATGAACAGACCGATACCGACCCGGGGAGCGCGACCTCGGTGGGCGATCACAGCCTGGAGCGGTACGTCCTGGAGCGGGACCGCTGGCAGATCGAACTCCTGGCCCACCTCGACGGGCTCCCCGAGGCCGGCGCCCTCCTCGTCGCCGCCTGGCCCCGGCCCCTGGGCGGATCCGGCTTCCCGGCCCGGGTGTTCGCGCTGCACGACGCGGCGGCTGAAGGTGGCTCGGAGGGGGACCCGGAGGGGGACTCAGAGGGGGATGGCGACCGCGTTGAAGGTGGTCTCGGGGGTCTGGGGTGACGTAAAGCGGGCGTTGACCAGGTAGAGGCGGTCCCGCCAGCGGGCGACGGTCGTGGGGACGTCGAAGCGCGGGTCGGTGACGGTACGGCGGAGGGTGGCGGAGCGGAGGTCCGGGGCGAGCTCGAAGACGGTGACGATGTTCAGCCGGTTCTGTACGACGTACAGCGTCCTGCCGAGCCGGAGCAGACCGTCCCCGTTGGCGACGTCCGCCGCGCCGCGCAGGGCCAGTTCGGTGGCGTGACCGGTGGTCAGGTCCACGTGGTAGAGGCGGCCGGGCTGGCTGCTGACGACGATCAGGCCCCGGCCGCCCGGGGCGGTGACGATGCCGTTGGCGTTGTTGACGTCGGGCGTCTGCACCCAGTCGCCGGTCAGGGGAAGCGCGCGGATCCCGTCGCGGGTCCGGGACGTACGGCCGCGTGGCACCCCGTACAGCACGCTGTCGCGCGAGTCGGTGAACCAGGCGCGGTCCCCGAGCAGGATCACGTCGTTGATGAAGTGGCCCGTCTCCGGGGTCGGTTGGTACGTCGCGACGAGGCGCCCCGTACGGGTGTCGAGCACCTTCGCCGTACCGCCGCCCCCGCCGGCGACGTACAGCAGCCCGTCGCCGTCCAGTTCCACGCCGACGGCCGCCGTGCCCGGCTCGCCCGGGTGGAGGAGGGTGCCCTCGCCGGTGCGGAGGTCCGTGCGGAGGACGGCGCCGTTGGCGCGGGAGCCCATGTACGCGTACGGGCGGTCGCCGATCGCGATCCCCTCGGGGAGGAAGCCGTCGGGCAGCGGGAACTCGGTCGGCCAGGCGGAGCCGCCGCCGCTGCCGCTGCCGGTGCCGATGCCGGTGGCGCTCGCGGGGGCGGAGGCCGCCGCGCTCGCGGGGGCGGTCCCCGCCGTCAGGGCGAGCGCCGCCAGCGCCGTACCGCCGAGGACCGCGCGGCGGGAGGGGCGAAGGGAAGCGGAAGGGCCAGGGGGAGCGGAAGGGTCAGGGGGAGCGGGGAGGTGAGAGTGCGCGGGGAGGGACGTGTGGAGGGAGGTGGAGAGGGGCTGGTGCCGGGTCATCGGTCGGGCCTCCGTGGACATCGGGAGTGGGGGAGGAACGGGGAACCGCGCTGACAGCCGGACGTCAACTCGGCTTCATACAGCGTTCGTTGCTCTCTTCGATGCTCGCGTCTCAGAGGTAACGGCCCGCCCGGGACCGGAGTTCCCCATGCATGATGTGGGCATGCCACTAAGGCCGCGTTCCCCCCACCCCCACCCCCACTTCCGCCACCCCACCCCCACCACGGCGCGGCCCATCCAGGAGGATGAAGTGAAGAGAAGCTCACGCATACGCCAGGCGGCCCTCACGCTCGCCACCGCCGCCGTCCTGGTCGTCGCCGTCCCCGGTACCGCCTTCGCCGCCCCGCCGACGGCCCTGCCCGGGAACGCGGACGAGTTGGAGCGTACGTACCAGCCCGCCTACGACTACGACACCGACGGCTGCTACCCCACTCCGGCCATCGGCCCCGACGGCACCCTCAACGGCGGTCTCAACCCCTCCGGCGCGCTCAACGGCAACTGCCACGACCAGTCGGACCTCGACAACACCAACGGGTACGCGCGCTCCAAGTGCAACAACGGCTGGTGCGCGATCATCTACGGGCTCTACTTCGAGAAGGACCAGGCGACCATCGGCGGGCACCGCCACGACTGGGAGCATGTGGTGGTCTGGGTGCAGGACGGCGAGGCGCGGTACGTCTCCACCTCCGCACACGGCGGCTTCACGGTCCACACCCGGGACCAGATCCGCTGGGAAGGGGTGCACCCCAAGATCGTCTACCACAAGGACGGGCTGAGCACGCACACCTTCCGCGCCGCGAACGCCAACGACGAACCGCCGGAGAACCACTACCACGTCTGGCAGTACCCCACCCTGGTCGGCTGGAACGGTTACCCCGCCGGCATCCGCGACAAGCTCAGCCAGGCCGACTTCGGCAGCGCCACCTTCGGTCTGAAGGACTCCACCCTCAACAGCCACCTGGAGAAGGCCAAGCCGTCCGGCATCCCCTTCGACCCCAACGCCTGACCGACCCCAACGCCTGACCGGCGTCGCAAGATCCGGCCCCGACGCCCGACCGGCGCCGCACGGTTCGCAGTCCGCTCACGGTCCGCGTCACGGTCCCGCACAGGTGGGCAATCACGGTCCCGCACAGGGCGCGTACCTGTGCGGGACCGTCGCGTGCGGGAGCCGTGGGCGCCGGGCTCAGGACGGGGCGCCGGCCCCCGTCGGCACGAGCGCGATGACCGGGATCACCCGGTCGGTCTTGCGCTGGTAGTCGGCGAAGCCGGGGTAGCGGTGGGCCTGTTCGGCGAAGTGGGTGTCGCGTTCGGCGCCGTGCAGCTCCACGGCGTGCACGGCGAGGGTGTCGTCGCCGACCTCGATGGTGGCATCGGGGTGGGCGCGCAGGTTGTGGTACCAGTCCGGGTTCCGGTCGGAGCCCGCCTTGGACGCGAAGACGAGATAGCGGCCCTGATCGGCCAGGTACATCATCGGGTTGACGCGAGGCGCGCCGGAGCGTGCGCCGGTGGTGTGCAGCAGGAGCAGGGGCGCCCCCGCGAAGTTGCCGCCGACCTGTCCGTGGTGGGCACGGAACTCGGCGATCGTGCGGGTGTTGAAGTCGGTCGTATCCATCTCTCCACCTTCCCTCGGGTCGAAAGTTTTCGCACGTCAGGGCCGTTCCCGAGCCTTGACCCCGTGGAGAGGACGCCGTTACGTTCCTGCCGGTAGGCGCAGGAAAGCGCTTTCTCGTTCCCATCGGCCGGAGGTCGTTCCGCCATGCCTTTTCGCTGGACGAGGGTATTCGCCGTCCTTCTCTCCCTGTTTCTCCTACCCCTCTCGGCCACCCAGGCATCCGCATCCGCACCCCCATCCGCCGCACCTCCGGAAATGACCGGCACCCTCGTCTCCCTCCACCGCACCACCAGCCCCGCCGGATTCACCCACCCCGGAATCGGCGTCACCGCCGGCAATCTCGAACGGGCCAGAGAGCGGGTACGGGCGGGAGCGGAGCCCTGGAAGAGTTATTACGACGCCATGGCGGCCACCGGTTACGCCTCGCGGACCCTGACGTCCAAGAACGCCGGGCCCGAGCCCGACCGCCCCGGTACCGACGAGTTCACCGGGAAGGGGACGGAGGCGAAACTCATCGAGGACTCCTGGGGCGCGCACACCCAGGCGCTGCTCTACTTCCTCACCGGCGACGACGTCTACCGTTCCAACGCCCTGAAGATAATCCGGATCTGGAGCCACATGGATCCGGAGAAATACGCCTATTACGCGGATTCCCAGATCCATACCGGCGTCCCGCTGTACCGCCTGCTCTCCGCCGCCGAGATCATCCGCTACACCAGCCACAACCCCACCCACAACGGATACGATCTCGCCTGGCACGACACCGACACCGCGCATCTCACCGCGAATCTCATCGCGCCCATGAACGCGACCTTCCTCTACAAGAACACCCATTACTTCAACCAGCACTCCTATCCGCTCACGGGCGCGCTGGCCGGCTATATCTTCACCGACGACCGCGCCCGCTATGACGAGGGCGTCGAGTGGTTCACCGTCAACGCGACCTCGGAGCGCCAGGAGCAGAACGGCGCCATCGCCGGGGTGTTCCGGAGGATCGACCGGGACGACCCGCTCAACCCGTACGGCTACTCCTTCGTCCAGCACCAGGAGATGACCCGGGACCAGGCCCACTCCGGCGGTGACGTCGACACGCTCACCGGGATCGCGCGCATCGTCTCCGTCCAGGGCACGAAGGTCGACCCCGTCCACGGGACACCCTCCGCCTCGGCCGGCGCGGTCACGCCGTACGCCTTCCTCGGCAACCGGCTGCTCGCCGGCGCCGACGCCTACGCGCGCTTCATGCTCGGGTACGAGACACCGTGGGTCGACCTGACCGGGGGCACCGGCGGGCTCTCCAACGCCTATCGCGGGCGGCTCTCCGACATCACCGAGGTCGACGAGATCTACGACACCTACCGGTACGGGGAGGGCGTGGACGTCGAGAAGGAGGCCCCGTATCTCGCACAGGCGCACCGGCAGGCCAACGGCCCGCTGTACTACCGGGGCGGGGAGCTGAAGAACTACTGGGGCGGCATCGACACCGGCCCCGAGTACTGGCTCTCCTTCCCCGACGCGATCGCCGGCCGGACCCCGCCGCCCGCCGGGGACCCCCGGGTCGGGTTCGCGGAGAAGGGCGTTCCGCTCGGCGGCCGTACGGTGCTGAAGAGCGAGGGCGGCCGTACGTACGCGGAGGTGACCGCCACCCGGGAGAGCGACGGGCTGATCGCCGTGCACGACCTGATCTTCTCGGACCGGTCGGCGTACAGCCCGGTCGGTGTGCTGGTCAGGACCCGCGCGACGGCGACACTGGAGATCTCCAAGGACCAGGTGACGGCGCCGTTCCGGACCCTGACCCTGCCCAATACGCACGGGCGGTGGCGGTACGTCACGTACGACATGGCCAACGCCACTGTGCCGCCCAACCGCACGGGCGACCACATCGCCTACTTCAGGGTGGTCGGGAAGCCGGGGAAGCCGGGGAAGCCGGGGCAGCAGGGTGCGACCGTCGACTTCGACCATGTGAATGTGATCGCCCGCACCCAGTACACCGCGCCCGTCTTCCCGCAGGGGGACACGGCCACGGTCGTCGCCCTGCGCGGGGTCCCGCTCCGGGTCTCCTTCAGCGCGACCGACGGGACTTCCGCGACCTCCGCGCTGACGTACGAGGGCGACCGGCTGCCGAAGGGCGCCGAGGTGGACGCCGCGACGGGGGAGTTCACCTGGACCCCGCCCGCGAAGGACCGTACCGGGGCAGACCGTACCGGCGCAGACCCCACCGGGGCAGACCGTACCGGTGCAGACCCCACCGGGGCCCGGGATCTGCTGATCGTGGCCGGGAACGAGGTGGCCGACACCGTTCTCGGCGTACGGGTCGAGGTGGCCGGGGACCGTACCGAGGCGTACCGGCTGGCGCTGGCCGCGTACGACGAGAAGACCGCGTACACGACCGCGTCCCTGCGGGCGTTCCGGGCGGTCGCCGACGAGGTGAGGGCGGAGATCCCGACCGCGAGCGACAGCGCGTACCTCGCCTCGCTCGCCCGGCTCCGTACGGCGGCCGGCGCGCTGCGGCCGGTGAACCCCGTCCTCCCGGACGACGGCAGCCTCGACTACCCGGACCTGGTCACCTCCACCCTCTCCCCGGTCAGCCTGCGCAATATGGTCGACGGCGACTACACCACCTTCAGCGGCGATCTGCGGGCGCCGTTCACCCTCGACTTCGGCGCGGACTTCCGGGTCTCCGTCACGGCGTTCGGCATCCAGGCGCGGTACATGTTCGCCAACCGCTCGCAGGGCGCGAACGTGTACGGGTCCGAGGACGGGGCGAACTGGACCCTGCTCACCTCGCGCGAGACGACGGACACGACCGCCCAGGACTACGCCCTGGAGACCATCCCCACGCTTCCGGAGACCCGGGACACCGCGTTCCGCTACCTGAAGGTCCAGGTGGACCACCCGGGCATCCCCACCGACCCGGCCTACCCCGGGCTCTCCTCCTTCGGTGAACTCCGCATCCACGGCAAGCGGCTGGAGGTGACGGCGGCGTCGGGGGCGGCGTCGGGAGCGACGGCCCCCTGACCGGGAACGGAGCACGGCGGGGCGGGATCCGGACAGGCCCTGGCGGGGCCCGGATCCCGCCCCGACGGGCGTCCGGACCCTGACGGTTACATTGCAACGGCGGCGTATCAGGCCCGCTGTGGGCAGATCACAGCTCTGGCCTGCGGATTTGGCGCGGGCATGATGGTCGGGTCGCACCGGGACGCACAAGCGGCTCACAGCCGACTCACCACCAGCTCACCACCGCTCACCACCAACTCACCACCAACGGGGATCCGAAACATGCCACGCATACGTTCAGTACGCGCCACCTCCGCCCGCTCCGCCGCCGCCCTGCTCTGCGCCACCAGCCTGGTCCTGCTGGCCACCGGCTGCCGCGAGGACGACATGGGCCCGGACGCGGCGGCCTCCGGGCAGCCGACCGCCGACGCCTCGGCCGACGCCTCCGCCGACCCGGCCGGGGACGGCGGGGACGGGGGCAGCGGGGGGAACGGCGGCGGGAGCGGGCAGGCCGACGCCGACCTCGGCAAGACGCTCGCGCTCGGCGACTCGACCGTGCTCACCTACAAGCGCTCCAACAAGGAGCTGGAGCTCCAGGTCACCACGAAGAGCGTGAAGAAGGGCTCGCAGAGCGACCTGGACAACCTGAAGCTCGACGCGAAGGAGCGGGAGCTCCAGCCGTACTACGTGACGGTCGACTTCAAGAACGTCGGCAAGAAGACGGCCGACTACCCCTTCCTGACCACGCCGGTCGGGCTCCGGGACGCCCGTGGCGAGCAGGGCAAGACGCTCATCACCATCGGCGGCGAGATCGCGGGATGCGAGGGCAAGGACCCGGACCACTTCGCGCCGGACGACACCTCGACGCAGTGCAAGGTCTTCCTGCTCCCGAAGGACCAGGACCCGTCCGTGGTCCTCTACAACGGGGACTTCGACAAGGAGCCCGTCTACTGGAAGGCGAGCTGAGCACCACCGACGCACCCGAGCTGACGCCCTGACGGGCGGAGGGCCGGCCCCGTGGCTTCACCCCCCCGGGCCGGCCCTCCGCCGTACGGTACGAGCCGTTGCCGTACGGCACGAGCCAGGTCGTACGGCACGAGCCAGGTCGTACGGTACGAGCCGTGTCGTACGGCCCGGATACGGCGCCCTCGATACCGGCGCCCTGGGTACGCGGCCCGGCTACGGCGCCCCGAGTACGCGGCGGCCCGGGTACGCGCCTCGGGTACGGCGCCCCGGACATGGGTGACCGGCCCCTCACGTCGCGTCCGATCGCCCCGGACCGGCCGCCCCGGACATGGGCGGTCAGCCCCTCACTTCGCGTCCGAGTAGCGCCGTACCGTCGCCGTCGTGAGCGTGAACCGCACCGGTGTCTCGCCGAAGGCGATCCTCCCCGCCAGCTCCCCGGCCGCCCGGATCGCCGCCGTCACCTCCTCGGCCTCGTCCTCCGGGCAGTGCACGATCACCTCGTCGTGCTGGAAGAAGACCAGCTCGGCCCGCATCCCCGTGAGCGACCGCCGCAGCGCGGCCAGCATCAGCAGGGCCCAGTCGGCCGCGCTGCCCTGGACGACGAAGTTACGGGTGAACCGCCCCCGCGCCCGTCCACTCGCCCCCGCGCCGTCCCCGTCCGGCGCCTCCTGCGGGATCCCGGCCTCGTCGTCGTCCGCCCCGGCCGCGCGCGGGGAGGTCCGGCCCAGCCAGGTCCGTACGATCCTGCCCTCCTCGCCCGCCCGCGCCGCCTCGTCCACATACGCCACCGCGAGCGGGAACCTCCGGCGCAGCGCCGCCAGGTTCTTCAGGCCGTCGCCGGAGGTCTGGCCGTAGATCGCCCCCAGCAGCGCCAGCTTCGCGTGTTCCCGGTCGCCCGCGAACGCCCGGTCCGAGAGCGCCGTGTACAGGTCGCCGGGGTGCGCGGCGACCTGCATCAGCCCCGGGTCGCGGGAGATCGCGGCGAGCACGCGCGGCTCCATCTGGTCGGCGTCGGCCACCACGAGGCGCCACCCGTCGTCGGCGACGACCGCGCGGCGTATCACCCGGGGGATCTGGAGCGCCCCGCCCCCGTTGGTGGTCCAGCGGCCCGAGACCGTGCCCCCCGGCTGGTACTCGGGGCGGAAGCGGCCGTCCCGTACCCAGTCCTGGAGCCAGCTCCAGCCGTGCGCCGTCCAGATCCGGTACAGCTTCTTGTACTGGATCAGCGGCTCGACCGCCGGATGGTCGATCTCCGCCAGCTCCCACCGCCGGGTGGAGCGGATCCGGATGCCCGCCTGGGCGAACGCCTTCACCACATCCGCCGGCAGGTCGGGCCGGACCCGCCGGCCGAACGCCTCCGACACCTCGTCGGCCAGCTCGGCGAGACGGCGCGGCTCGCCCCCGCCCGCGTACCGCTCCCCGAGCAGCTCGCCCAGCACCTCCCGGTGCACATCGGCCCGCCAGGGCAGCCCCGCCCGGTGCATCTCGGCGGCCACCAGCATGCCCGCCGACTCCGACGCGGTGAGCAGCCGCAGCCGTCCGGGGTGCTCGGCCAGCGCATGGCGCCGCTGCTGCTCCGCGTAGACCTCCACCAGCTCCGCGAAGCCGATCTCCGTGCCCGCGCGGGGCTCGAAGAGCGAGGACTGCGAGCCGGGCTCCGCCGAGCGGGGCGGCGGGTCGGGCGGCACCGGACCGTTCCGCAGCCGGGCCAGTGCCGCCGCCGCCGACCGGGGCTCGCCGAGCCGCCCCTCGTGGGCCAGCAGCAGCGACTCGCTCGCCTCGATGTCGTAACACCGCTCGACCCGCACCCCGGCGGCGAGCAGGCGCGGGTGGATCGCGGAGGTCGCCCGCCACACCCAGCGCCCCACCTCGGGCAGGCGGGACCGCACCGCCGCGACGAGATCCGGCTCCCGCACCACGGGCCCCGCCGCCCGGCCGTCCGCGCCCAGCGGAACGAGCAGCGCGCCGCCGCCGTCCGCCGGAGCCACCGCCCAGCGTCCGGCCACCCCGGGTCCGCCCATTTCGGTCATACGGCCGAGTCTGACACCGGGGTCTGACAACGCCCCCCCCGCGCCGCCGCGTCGGAGGGCGCGCCCGCCCGTGCCCGGGGCGACCGCGACCCGCGTCAGCCCTCGCCGCCGACCGTGCCCGGGGCGACCGCGACCCGCGTCAGCCCTCGCCGCCCGCCGCGCCCGGCCCTTCCGAACCCCACGGCCCTTCCGAACCCCCCGGACTCTCCGCCGCGCCCAGCTCCCGTATCACCCGCGCCGGGTTCCCCACGGCCAGCACCCCCTCCGGCAGGTCCTTCGTGACCACCGCTCCCGCCCCGACCACCGTGTTCGCGCCGATGGTGACCCCCGGACAGACGATCACCCCGCCGCCGAGCCACACGTTGTCGCCGATCGTCACGGGCAGCGCCTTCTCCCACCCCGCGCGGCGGCGCTCCGTGTCCAGTTCGTGGGTGGGGGTGAGGAGTTGCACGTTCGGGCCTATCTGGACATGGGAGCCGATGGTGATCGGCGCCGCGTCCAGGAAGACCGCGTTGAAGTTGACGAACGTCCCCTCCCCGATGGTGATGTACGTCCCGTAGTCGCACTGGAACGGCGGCCGGATCCGGACGCCCTCGCCCACCGAACCCAGCAGCTCCCCGAGGATCTTCGCCCGCCCCTCCGGGGTCGCCCCGCCCTCCCCGTTGTACGCCGCGCAGAGCGCGAAGCGCCGCGCGTTCTCCGCGCCCAGCTCCTCGTCGTCCGGGAGGTACCACTCACCGGCCAGCATGCGTCGCTTGTTCTCACCCATGCACACAGCGTAATTCGAGGCGCGGGCAGGGCGGTTGTTTTTCCACAGCCTGTGGACAAAGGGTGAGGCGGGAGGTGGGGCGGGAGGCGGGACAGGAAGTGACCGGGAAGCTGCCCCGTGCCCCCCATTCCTCCCCTCCCTCCCACACCTGCGACCATCGAACGTCGCACGATCTCAGACGATCTCAGACGACCTCAGACGACCTCAGACGATCTCGGGCGGCCTCAGACGACCTCAGGCGACCGCAGACGATTCCACTACTCCGGGGAGGCGCCCCATGGGCCCGAGGGAGCAGCATGCCACCGGCGGGCCCGCGCGCACGGTGGAGCGCGCCGTGGCCGCGATGCTCGCCACCGGCGCGGACGGCGACGGCGCCGACGGTATCGACACCGGGGCCTCCCTGCTCGCCGCCGACCCGGCCGCCGACCCGGAACTCCGGCGCCGGGGCGAGTGGTTCCTCCGGCTGGCCTGGGAGCGCGGCTGGCAGCCCGCCGACGTGGCCCGCCAGGTCCGCCGCGATCTGCCGGGCCCCCATCCGGGCCCCCACCTGTGCCTGCTCGCCGGCCTGGCAGCGACGGAGACACGCCGCTACGACCGCCTCCCCCCACGCTGGGCCACCCAACTGACCGACCTGGAACGGGAAGCGGCCGAAGACGGCGCCGCACCGCCCCCGCCCGACCGCTTCTCCCACGCCACCACCGTCCTGGAGTTGTACCGCCTCCTCGCCCGCCTTCCCGCGCTCGAACCGGTCGGCCCGGTCCCCGGCGCGCCCCTCCACCTCCCGCCCGCCGAGGGCGAGCCGCGCATGCTCACCCGGATCCGCGCGCTGCTCGCGAAGGCGGAGGCGACCGGCTACCCGGAGGAGGCCGAGGCGCTCACCGCCAAGGCGCAGGAGCTGATGGCGCGGCACAGCATCGACGAGGCGCTGCTCGCGGACCGTACGCACCGCGGCGATGTGCCCGGGGCCTGCCGGATCGGCGTGGACGCCCCGTACGAGACGGCGAAGGCGATCCTGCTGGACGCCGTCGCCGGGGCGAACCGCTGCCGCGCGGTCTGGAACAGCGCGTACGGCTTCTCCACGGTGGTCGGCTTCGAGCCGGACCTGGAGTCCGTGGAGCTGCTGTACACCTCCCTGCTGGTGCAGGGCACCGCCGCGATGACCCGGGCGGAGGCGGCCCAGCGCGCGGGCGGCCGCAAACGGACGAAGACCTTCCGGCAGTCCTTCCTGCTGGCGTACGCACACCGCCTGGGCGAACGCCTGGCGGCGGCGACGGCCCAGGCGGAAGCGGAGGCGGCGGCCCAGGCGGCGGCGGAAGCCCGCGAGGCCCTGGAAGCGTCCGCCCCCTCCGGAACCCCCAGCGCCCCCGGCGCCCCAGAAATCCCAGGGCCCCCCGGCGCCTCCAGCCCCTTGCTCCTCCCCGTCCTCGCCGCCCGCGAGGCGGCGGTGGCCGACCATACGGACCGGATGTTCCCGGAGACGGTCGCGACCCGCGTACGGGGAGCCACGGACGAGGCGGGCTGGACCCACGGCACCGCGGCGGCGAACAGGGCCCGCGTACACCCCACCGCACGCCCCACCGGACGCCCCGCCGGACCCCCGACGCCCCCTGGACCCCCTGGCTAGGCCGCGCCGTACCACCGGCCGGAGACGGCGGAGGTCGTGCCCCGGCTCCGCCTGCTCAAAGTGAGCCGAGGGGCCCTGTGGCGGGGCGCCACCCTCGCGGTGAGCGCCGTCCAGCGCTCTGACCGAGTGCGTTCACCGGGTTGGTGGGGGAGGGATCGGACGGGCGGTGACCCGGTGCGACGCAGGGGCCGCTTCCTGGCACGCCTTGGAAAAAAAGTTGTGGGCCGCTGTCGATCCGGCGACCTCCCGTTCGACGTCATGGTGTGCGGCGCCTCGCCGCGCGATGACGTGACGGGACCTGGCGAGGAAACACGTGGATCAACTGCTGAGAGTCATGAACTTCAACGTCTCGAACGATGGAATCGGTGCCGGTGAGCACCAGAGTCGCGAGCGGCCGTTCGGCCTCGACCATCCCGAGAGGCTGTTCGCCTGGGCCGGAGTCACGGCGAGCTGGCCCATGCGCACGGATCCCGGAGGGAGCCGGGGCCTCGACGACTACTTCACGCGGGACTTCGCGCGCAACATCGGCGCCGAGATCATGGGCCGTAACAAGTTCGGGCCCCAGCGCGGACCCTGGCCGGACCACGAGTGGCGCGGCTGGTGGGGCGAGGAGCCCCCGTTTCACACGCCGGTGTTCGTCATGACCCACCACACGCGTCCGTCGTTCACGCTCTCCGACACCACGTTCCACTTCGTCGACGGCGGCCCGTCCACGGTCCTCGAACGGGCGCGGGAAGCGGCGCAGGGCAAGGACGTCCGGCTCGGCGGCGGGGTCACCACCATCCGGCAGTTCCTCGACGCCGACCTCGTCGACACCCTGCATGTGGCGGTCTCGCCGGTAGAGCTCGGGTCCGGACTACGACTCTGGGAGTCCCCCGATGAGCTGCTCGACCGGTTCCATCTGGAGGTCGTGCCCAGCCCGAGCGGCGTGACGCACCACCTGTTCTGGCGAAGGTGACGCGAGGGCCCACCCGAGTTCAGGATGCGAGGGGGCGTCCGCCCCGGCGGATGCCCTGCTCGCTTCGGACGCGGGCGCGTTCCTCGCGTTCGGCGGCCAGGATGTCGCGGTGGCGGGCGTTGGCGTCGCCGCCGGCGCAGGTGGGCGTGCCGGGCCCGGGTCTGCGCGCGGACAGGTTGTCCGTGATCACGTAGCTCGGTGCGCCGCCGAGCCATGGAAGCAGCGCACCCCCTGGGTGCGGCGGCAGGTGGCCGGCACCCGGTCGGGATGTTTCCGTCCCGCCCAGCACGAACCTCCGGACCGGACGCCTCCGCCCCGTCCCGCCGCCGCCCCCCCCGCAGGCCGGGCACGTGAACCCCGGGGCACCTCGCCTGATCCAGCACTGGAACGGCCACGCCCGGCAGGCACACACCTTCGCGCCGAACCTCGCGGAGGCGAAGCGCATCCCGCCCCCGGCCCGAACCCTGCGCCCCCGACCACTGCGGCTGCGGCCAGGGCAGGGCAGGGCAGGGCAGAGGAACGCTTTCGTCATCCCGGGGCGTCAACAAGAAGCGCCCCGGCCCCACATGAGGGCCGAGGCGATGCCGCCCGGAGCCGACCGGGCGTACCGTTCTGAGTGTCACCGCAGAGCGGAGTTCAGCATGACGTACCCCTCCGACAACCGCACCAGCGGAATCGGGTCGCGTATCGAGGGAGTGAGGGCCCTTCGCGGCTACTCGCTGAGGGAGCTCGGGCGACGCGCCAACGTCTCCCCGTCGATGCTCTCGCGCATCGTCACCGGCCAGCGCCAAGCCAGCCCCGCCGTCGTCTCCGCAGTCGCCCGAGCCCTGTCCGTGAGCATCTCGGTCCTGCACGGACAGCCCTATATCCGCCAGGTGCAGGCCGACCAACTCGATCGGCTGATAACGCCGATCAGTATGGCCCTGGACGACTGGGACATCCCATTGGGCCAGGGCGACCCGCCGCCCCGTCCGCTCTCCGATCTGGAGATCGCAGTGGCCGAGCTGGATGAGCGGCGCGCCCGAGCCGAGTACATCGAGATCGCACAGGAACTTCCGGCGCTGCTGGCCGAGGTGAACGCCCAGGTGCTGACGCAGGCCCCCGGGCGTGGCTTGGAGCGGGCGGCGTGGTTGCAGGCCGGGCTGTGCCGCACCGTGTACGTGGTCGGTCGCCAGATCGGCTACATGGACCTCGCCCGTCTGGCGCTTTCCCGGATGGCTGTTTCCGCCCCAAGGTCCGGTGACCCACGGCAAGTCGCCATCGAACGGTGGGACCGCGCCCAGTTGATGGCGGACGCCGCCCGCCATGACCGCGGGGTCCTCCTTGTCCAGCAGGCTCTGAACGATCTGGACGACGACGGGGTGGCGGCCACAAAGGCCGTGCGTGGTGCGCTGCATCTGAAGGGTGCCATCCTGTCCAGCCGCCGAGGGGACATCAGCGGTGCGGACGACTGGCTGGCGGCGGCCGGGGAGATCGCTGCGGAGACCGGCGAGACGCGGGACTACGGGCTGGTGTTCGGCCCGATCAACTGCGTGATTCACGGAATGTCGGCGTCCTCGGACAGGGACAGGCACGCCCGTGCGCTGGAGAAGGCACGGAAGGTGCGCTTGCCGGCGGACTATCCAGGGGCGAGGGCGGGCCACTACTGGGTGGACCGGGCCCGCGCGGAGACGTGGACGGCCCGGCACGAGGACGCCTTCAAGTCGCTGAGCAGGGCGCGGGAGGCAGCGGCGCAGCAGACCCGGTATCACCCCGGAGTGCACGAGACGGTGGCGGCGCTGTTGAGGGCGCGGGGAAGGGCGTCGGGGGATCTGTTGGAGTTCGCGAACTGGTGTGGGGTCTAGACGCTCAGTCAACTCCGGTCAAGGGTCCTGGCGTTGCCAGCTTGTCAACGCCAGGACCTTGCAAGGCGGCCACGATGTGACAAGTACGTCGCTTGTCGTCACATGGAGCCGATCATGACGCAGCATCATCCGCTGACCATCACCCCCGTCGAGCGCTGGCTGGCGAGATCGATTCCCGATCCGGAGTCGGCGTTCCGGGACTGGCGGGACGGGCGTCCCGCTGTCCTTGCTCTGGGGAGCCTGTTCGACGTGGTGAAGATGGAGCAGGGGCTCGTGCACGCGGCGGCCAGCACCCCCGGGCGGTCCGCCGTAACCGCCGTCCTGGCCCCGCTGGGCGGCCCCGTCATCTGGTCGCCGCCCGGCTGGTACCTGGCCCTCGTCCCCGCCGGGCCGGCGGACACCTGGGACCCCCGGTACGCCTCCGTGCTCGGTCCGGACACCTACCTCACCGTGCCCCGTCCCGACCGTAGGGGCCCTGCCGGAATCCACTGGGCCGTTCCGCCCGCCCACGCCCGTACCCTCTGTTCCCCGGCCGCCGTCGTCCGGCTCCTGGCCGACGGCCACCGGTGCCAGGGTGGTATCCGGTGACCGGGCCCGGCACGACGCCGGCCATGCCGGGGACCGGTATCGAGGACGCCCTCGCGAAGGCCGCCGCCCTGGGGACCGCACGGGCGGGCGAGGCCGAACTGGCCCA
>NZ_JBFBFB010000012.1:0-248888 GCF_040683935.1 Streptomyces sp. NPDC093085
GTGGGGGAGCGGCGGCGGGGGCGGCGGCCGCCGCCCCCGCCGCCGCTCCCCCACCCGCCCGCGACAGCACCAGCAGCAGCCCCCAGGTGATCAGCAGGCTCAGCAGCGACACCGCCACCGACATCCGCGCCTCGGCGCCCGAGACGAAGACGATCCAGACCGCGAAAGGCCGGAAGCCGAGCAGCGCGGCGATGGTGTACTCCCCCAGCACCAGCGCCAGGGTCAGAAAAGACGCGCCGGCCAGCGACGAGCGCAGGTTGGGCAGGATGACATGCCAGAGCACGTACGGCCGGCTCGCACCGCAGTTCCGCGCGGCCTCCACCAGCGTGGTGACATCGACGGCGCGCAGCCCCGCGTCGAGCGAGCGGTAGACGAACGGCAGCGCCAGCACGGTGTACGCGAGGACGAGCACCAGCGGGAACGACTCGTTCTGCACCGCCAGGAACGTCTGGTACAGCGGGGTACGGGAGAGATGGTCCGGCCCCCAGCGCAGCACCGTCGTGACCCCGGTGACCAGCGCGATCGGCGGCACCACCAGCGGCAGCATGCAGACCGTCTCGACGACCGGACGGAGCCGGGGCGCCCCGAGCCGTACCGCCACCAGCGCGGGCACCACCAGCAGCAGGGCCAGCGCGATGGTCGCGGCGGCGAGCCCGAGCGAGAGCAGCAGGCTCTGGACGAAGCCGTCGGCGGCGAGGATCCCGGTGTACGCGGCGAAGGTGACGCCGTGCCCGGGGACCTGGACGGTGAAGACGAACGAGGAGAGCAGCGGGACGAGGAAGTAGCAGCCGGCCAGGGCGAGGACGGCGCCCCGCCACACCCGCGGGCGGCGCCGTCGGTCCCGTACCGCGCCACCGTCCCGGCGGGGGTGCGGCGCGGCCGGCTCCCGGGCGGGGGTGGCCGTGGGGGTCAGTGCAGCCATCGGGTGCTCCGTCGCTGGAGGGGCAGGTAGACCGCCATCACCGCACCGGCGATCACGATCATGTCGAGGCTCAGCGCCAGCGCCACGTTCTCCTGGCCGACCAGCACGTTCCCGGAGAGCGCGTCCGCGATCTTCAGGGTGACCAGCGGTACGGAGCCGCCGACCAGGGCGGCGGCGGTGGCGTGCGCGGCGAAGGCGCTGCCGAAGAGCAGCACGAACCCGCCGAGCAGCGAGGGCGCCAGCACCGGCACCCCGACATGGCGCCAGAACTGCCAGGTGGTGGCGCCCGCGTTCTGCGCGGCCTCGCGCCACTGCGGGCGCAGCCCGTCGAGCGCGGGGACGATGACGAGCACCATCAGCGGGACGAGGAAGTAGAGGTAGATGACGGCGAGTCCGGTGAAGGAGTAGAGGTTCCAGCCGAGCCGGTCGAGCGAGCCGGCCCGGGTCACCACGCCGGACATGCCGAGCGTGGCGACGAAGGCGAAGGCGAGCGGGATGCCGCCGAAGTTGGCGAGCACCCCGGACGCGGTGAGGACGGCGCTCCGCAGGGCGCCGCCGCGCGAGGTGACCACGGCCTGCGCTACCAGGACCCCGAGGAGGGTGCCGATCAGGGCGGTCAGCGCGGAGAGTTCGACGCTGCCGGTGAGCGAGGTGAGGTACGGGCCCTGGAGCGAGCGCTGAAGGTGCTCGCCGGTCAGGGCGGTGGCGCCGGTCTCCGCTTCGGTGCGCGTGACGGCCCCGTACAGGAGGGCGCCGACGGGCAGTCCGAAGGCGAGCGCGGCGAAGACGAGGAGCGGGAGCGCCCCGAGCCAGGCGCGCGACCTGACACGCGATCCGGCGCGCGATCCGGCGCGCGAGGCACCCCGCGGTGCGGCGGCTGTCATCAGGAGACAGCCTTGTCCCAGTTCTCGGCGAGGGTGCTGTTGGCCTTGTCCAGCTCTTCGGAGCTGGGGAAGGCCGGGACACCCGCGACCTGGGGCAGCTTGGTGACGAAGGTCTTGTCGACGGTGCCTTCGGTGGTCATCGTGGGCAGCAGTACGGGACGGGCGTACCCCTTGAGCCAGAGGTTCTGCCCCTCGGCGCTGTACAGGAACTCCATCCACAGCCGGGCGGCGGCCGGGTGCGGCGCGTCCTTGTTGATCGCCTGCGAGTAGTACTGCGCGTAGACGCCGTCGCTCGGCACGGCGACCTTCCAGTCGACGCCCTTGCCCTTGAACTGGTCGGCGTAACCGGCGTTGAGATAGTCCCAGTCGATGCTGATCGGGGTCTCGCCCTTCTCGACCGTGGCCGGGGTGGACTCGACGGGGATGAAGTTGCCGTTCTTCTTCAGCTTGCCGAAGAAGTCGATCCCGGGCTGGATGTCGCCGAAGGACCCCTTGTTGGCGAGGGCCGCGGCGAAGACCCCGCCGAACGCGGCGCCGGCCTTGGTGGGGTTGCCGTTGAGGGCGACCTTCCCCTTGTACTCGGGCTTGAGGAGATCGGCGAAGGTGGTGGGGCAGTTCTTGATCCGGGCGGCGTCGCAGCCGATGGAGACATACCCGCCGTAGTCGTTGAACCAGTGGCCGTCCTTCTCCTTCTGCGCGTCGGGGATCTTCTCCCACGCCTCGACCTTGTACGGCGCGAAGAGCTTCTCGGCGGCGCCGCTGCGGGCGAAGGAGATACCGAGGTCGACGACGTCGGGGGCGCGCTTCTGGCCCTTGCGCGACTTGACGGCGGAGATCTCGTCGGAGCTGGAGGCGTCCGGGTTCTCGTTGTTGATCTTGATCTTGTACTTGGCTTCGAACGCCTTGATGACCTCGCCGTAGTTGGCCCAGTCCGGCGGCAGCGCGATGGTGTTGAGTGCGCCTTCCTTCTCCGCGGCGGCGACGAGCTCCTTCATGGAGCCGAAGTCGGCGACGGAGGTGGCGGTGGCCGCCTGGTCGGAGGCGCCGTTGTCCGGCGCGGCGCCACAGGCGGAGAGCGCGGTGAGGGCCGCGGTGGTGAGGGCCAGGGCAGAGACGAGCCGGCGGGTGGGGACGCGGAGGTCGGATCTGGTCACGCGGGTCTCCCGGGGGTGGAGGCGACGGAACGACTTGTTCATACAAGCTGGCATCAGTTCGCCCGGCCCAAGTATCCGGGGAGTGAACGTGCGGTGTCCATGAGCACACAACGGGAGGAAGACGAAAGCCCTGACAAAACGAGGGGAGTTGACGGGACCGCCTGCGGAGCGGGGTCCGGCCGGGCCGCTCCCGCGGATGGTTAGAGTGAGAGGGCGGGCGCCGCCAAGTGGCGCACCTGTACACAGCGGGGCTCGGATGAAGGGGGCCGGAATGGGCGGTTCACGCGCGGGCGGTTCACGGTACGCGGAGATCGCGGAGGCGCTGCGCCAGTCGATCCTGAGCGGCGCGTACCCGGTCGGCGCGCACCTTCCCTCGGAGAGCGATCTGGCGGCCCGGTGGTCGGTCTCGCGCGGCACCGTACGGCAGGCGGTGGGCCTGCTCGCCTCCGAGGGGCTGATCGGCTCCCGGCAGGGGGCGCGCCGGGTCGTGCTGCGCCAGGAGCGCCGGCACAGCTTCGCGCAGCTCAACAGCTTCGCGCAGTGGGCGCGGGCGATGGGCGTCGAGGTCTCCAGCACCATCCTCAGCCGCACGGAGCGCCCCGGCACGGCGGAGGAGACGGCCCGGCTCGGCGCGGAACCGGGCACTCCGGTGGTGTACGTGGTCCGGCTGCGGCGGATCGACGGCGAGCCGGCGATGCTGGAGCGCACGGCGTACGCGCGCTGGGTCGCCCCGGTGGTGCTGGCGCTCCCCGTCGACTGTGTGTCGATCATGGACAGCCTCGCGGAGCGGGCGGGCGTGGTGGCGCACTACGGCGACCACCTCATCGACGCGGTCGCCGCGGGCAGCGAGGACGCGCGGGTGCTCCAGGTACGGCGCGGCAGCCCGCTGCTGCGCCAGCGCCATCTGACGAACACGGCGGCGGGCCGGGCCATCGAGTGGACCGACGACCGCTATCTGCCGGGCAGCGTGGCGTTCAGCGTCAGCAACTCGGCGGCGGCGACCCCCCTGGAACGCCACGCGGGCCCGGATGTCGCGGACCGCCCGGGACGCGCCTGACCGGGGCGGACCGCACGGAGGGGGCCCGGGGCACCTCGTACGCCCGTACGGGTACGAGCGCGCCCCCGCGCCGCGCCGCGCCCCCACCCCGCGCACCCCGGACGCCTCACCCCCCGGACGTGTCCAGCTCCGCGTCCGCGCCGAGCCCCGCGCAGTCGTACGGGTCCTTCAGCCAGCCGTCCGGGAGCACCACCCGGTTGTTCCCCGAGGTGCGCCCGCGCGGCCCGTCCGCGCCCTCCGGCCAGGGCTGGTCCAGGTCGAGCCCGGCCATCAGCTCGTCCAGCTCGGCGAGGGAGGAGGTGACGGCGAGGGACTTGCGGAGCTGCGAGCCGACCGAGAAGCCCTTCAGGTACCAGGCCACATGCTTGCGGAAGTCGATCACCCCGCGCGCCTCGTCGCCGATCCACTCCCCCAGCAGCTCGGCGTGGCGCCGCATCACCGCGCCCACCTCGCGCAGGGTCGGCGCGGCGACCTCCCCGGTCCCCTCGAACGCGGCCACCAGGTCGCCGAAGAGCCAGGGCCGCCCCAGGCAGCCGCGCCCCACGACCACCCCGTCGCAGCCGGTCTCGCGGACCATGCGGAGCGCGTCCCCGGCGGACCAGATGTCGCCGTTGCCGAGCACCGGTATCTCCGGGACATGCTCCTTGAGCCGGGCGATCGCCTCCCAGTCGGCGGTGCCTCCGTAGTGCTGCGCCGCCGTCCTGCCGTGCAGCGCGATCGCCGTCACGCCCTCCTGCACCGCGATCCGCCCGGCGTCCAGATAGGTGATGTGGTCGTCGTCGATGCCCTTGCGCATCTTCATGGTGACCGGAAGCGCGCCCGCGTTGGTGACGGCCTCATGGAGGATCGCACGGAGCAGGGGCCGCTTGTACGGGAGCGCGGAGCCGCCGCCCCTGCGGGTCACCTTGGGCACCGGGCAGCCGAAGTTGAGGTCGATGTGGTCGGCGAGGTCCTCGTCCACGATCATGCGGACGGCCTTGCCGACGGTGACCGGGTCCACCCCGTAGAGCTGGATCGAGCGCGGTGTCTCGGTCGCGTCGAAGTGGATGAGCTGCATGGTCTTCTCGTTGCGCTCGACCAGGGCGCGGGTGGTGATCATCTCACTGACGAAGAGCCCTTTCCCTCCGCTGAACTCCCTGCAGAGCGTGCGGAAGGGGGCGTTGGTGATCCCGGCCATGGGAGCGAGGACGACCGGCGGGGTCACGGTGTGCGGGCCGACGGTGAGGGGAGCGGTCATCCGGCCATTGTCGCGCATGTACGGCACTCGGAGGCATTCATTAGTTAGCCACACTAGGCAGTCGTACCATCAGAGATATGCCCGATGTGAGCCCCCGGCGAAAAGCGCTGATCCTGGCGATCTGCTGCCTCAGTCTGTTGATCGTCAGCCTGGACAACACGATCCTGAATGTCGCCCTGCCGTCCATGCAGCGCGATCTGCACGCCACGGTCTCCGGGATGCAGTGGACGATCGACGCGTACACCCTGGTCCTCGCCTCGCTGCTGATGCTCGCCGGCTCGACCGCCGACCGGATCGGCCGCCGCCGCGTCTTCCAGACCGGCCTGGTGCTCTTCACGGTCGGCTCGGCCCTCTGCTCCGTCGCGCCGAACCTCACCTCGCTCGTGGCGTTCCGCATGATTCAGGCCATCGGCGGCTCCATGCTCAACCCCGTCGCGATGTCGATCATCACCAATACGTTTACCGGACCGCGCGAGCGCGCCCGCGCCATCGGCGTCTGGGGCGCAGTGGTGGGCATCTCCATGGCGGCGGGCCCGCTGGTCGGCGGCCTCCTGGTGGACTCGGTCGGCTGGCGGTCGATCTTCTGGATCAACCTGCCGATCGGGGTGGGGGCGTATCTGCTCACCCGGCGGTACGTCCCGGAGTCCCGCGCGCCCCGGCCGCGCCGCCCCGACCCGGTGGGGCAGCTCCTGGTGATCGGGGTGCTCGGGGCGCTGACGTACGCGATCATCGAGGCGCCCGCCGAGGGCATCACCTCGCCGCTGATCCTGTCGTTCGCCGGATTCTCCGCGCTCTGCCTGGCGGGGCTGCTGCTGTACGAGCCGAGGCGCGCCGAACCCCTGATCGACCTGCGGTTCTTCCGGAGCGCGCCGTTCAGCGGGGCGACCGTGGTCGCGGTGTCCGCCTTCGCCGCGCTGGGCGGCTTCCTCTTCCTGAACACGCTCTACCTCCAGAACGTGCTCGGCTACTCCGCGCTCCACGCCGGCCTGTACATGCTGCCCATGGCGGCCCTGACCTTCCTCTGCGCCCCGCTCTCGGGCCGGCTGGTCGGCAGCCGGGGCCCGCGCCTCTCGCTGCTGATCGCGGGGACGGCGATGACGGCGAGCGGGGTGCTCTTCGCGGCGCTGGACGCGCAGGGGACGACGGTGCTGCTCTTCACCGGGTACGTGCTCTTCGGGATCGGCTTCGGCGTGGTGAACGCCCCCATCACCAATACCGCCGTCGCCGGGATGCCGCGCGCCCAGGCGGGCGTGGCGGCGGCCGTCGCCTCCACCAGCCGCCAGATCGGCCAGACGCTGGGCGTCGCGGTGATCGGCGCGGTGCTGGCCGGCGGGCTGGCCACCGGGGCGGGCGCCGGGCCGGGGACGGCCGCGTACCGCGCCGGGTTCGACGCGGTGAGCGGCGCCGCCTGGTGGATCATCACGGCGTGCGGGCTCTCGGTGCTGGTGGTGGGGGCGCTGACGAGCGGGAAGTGGGCGCGGCGCACGGCGTCCCGGACGGCGGAGCTGCTGGCGGCGGAACCGCCCGTACCGGCCGCCGGGAGCGCCATGGCCGCCACGCGGGCGACTCCGGCGGCGCGAGCGCCCCAGGGGCCTCAGGCGTCCCACGCGCCCCAGGGGCCTCACGGGTCCCGGAGGGGGAGTCAGACGCCGGAGGGCACCCCGGTGGAGGCGCGTTCGGAGGCCCGCTCGGAGGCCCGTTCCGAGACCTGGGCGGACACCCGGTCGGAGTGGCCCGACTCCTGATCCTTCCGCTCCCTGAGCCGCCGCAGCTTCTCCAGCTTGCGCCGGGACTCCTCGTCCAGGGGGACGTAGGTGACGAGCCGGGGCCCCGAGGAGGGGCCGAGCCAGAGATCGGTGTGGACCAGGTCGAGATGGCCGACGCAGCCGTTCACGAAGTGCTTGGTGCGGCTGCCGGTCGGGGCCACCACCTCGTGGCGCTCCCAGATCTCCCGGAACTCGGGCGACGCCGCGCGCAGCCGCGCCAGCAGCGTCTTCCACGGCGGCTCCGCGAGATGCTCGGCCATGGCCGCCCGGAGCTTGCCCGCCAGGATCCGGCGGGTCTCCCCGGCGTCGCCGAGCGCGGCGCTCCACTCCTCGTTGGTGAAGGCGAGCAGCACGCAGTTGCGGTCCTCGGGCGGCACGGCGTCCAGGTCGCACATGAGCCCGCTGTAGGCGCGGTTGTACGCGAGGATGTCGTACCGGCTGTTCTGCACACACGCCGGAAACGGGTCGAGCCGCGCCAGCATGTCGCGCAGCGCCGGGGTGACGGTGGCGCACGGCGTCCCGGGCGCCGGGTCGGCCACGCCGGCCAGCGCGAAGAGATGGCTCCGCTCGCTCGGGTCGAGGAGCAGGGCGCGGGCGAGGGCGTCGAGGACCTGTGCGGAGACCTGGATGGGCCTGGCCTGTTCGAGCCACGTGTACCACGTGACGCCGACAGCGGAGAGCTGGGCGACCTCCTCACGGCGGAGTCCGGGGGTACGGCGCCGGGCGCCCCGGTCGAGTCCGACCTGCTCGGGCGTGATGCGCTCGCGGCGGCTGCGCAGGAACCCGGCGAGTTCATGGCGCCGGATCCCGTCCGCCCTGCCGTCGGCTCCGACAGCCTCCACCGCTTGCGCGGTCCGCACCGTGATAGTCATATGTCCAGAATGCCGCAGCGCCGAAACGGTTGCCAGGTACTGTCGGTACCAGGATAAAGAGACTCTGGTACCAGGCTCGGATGCGGTGCAACCTCGATGGAGTGAACAGAACCTCCGCGTCACCCCTCCACCGGTCCACACCCCGCGGAACCGATCCCTCCGGGCCCACGGCCCCCGCCCCCACCGGGGCGCGCGGCCTCGTCGTACACGACCACGGCCCGGTCCTCGGCGCCCTCGGGCTGTTCACCGTGCTGCTGGGCGCGGCGCTTCCCCTGATCGATTTCTTCATCGTCAACGTGGCCCTGCCGACCATCGACCGCGACCTGTCGGCGGGCCCCGCGCTGCTGGAGCTGGTCGTCGCCGGGTACGGGCTCTCGTACGCCGTCCTCCTGGTCCTCGGCGGCCGGCTCGGCGACATGTTCGGCAGACGCAGACTCTTCCTGGCCGGCATGGCCGCCTTCGGCGTCGCCTCGCTGGCCTGCGGACTCGCGCCGACGGCCTGGGCCCTGGTCGGGGCGCGGGTGGTGCAGGGCGCGGCGGCGGCGCTGATGCTGCCGCAGGTGCTCGCCACGATCCAGGCGGCGACCGGCGGGCAGCGCCGCGCCCGGGCGCTCAGCCTGTACGGGGCGACGGCCGGCCTCTCGATGGTCGTGGGCCAGATCCTCGGCGGCGTTCTCGTCGCCGCCGACCTGGCGGGCACCGGCTGGCGGGCGATCTTCCTGGTGAATGTGCCGGTCGCGCTGGTGGGCCTGGTGCTGGCGTTCCGTACGGTGCCGGAGACCCGCTCGCAGCGGCCCGCGCCCGTGGACGTGCCGGGGACGGTCCTGCTGGCGGCCTCCCTGCTCTCGCTGCTGGCCCCGCTCACGGAGGGCAGGGCGGCCGGCTGGCCGCTCTGGACCTGGGTGTCGCTGGCCGCGTTCCCGGTGCTGGGCTATGTCTTCCTCCGGGTGGAGCGGCGGGCGGACCGGCTGGGGCGCATGCCCCTGGTGCCGCCGAGCCTCTTCGCTCTGGTGTCGCTGCGGCGCGGGCTGGCGCTGGTCCTGCCGTTCTCGATCGGCTTCGGCGGCTTCATGTTCGTGATCGCCATCGCGCTCCAGCAGGGGCTGGGGATGGGGGCGGTGGCGGCCGGGGTGGCGCTGGTGCCGATGGCGGTGGCGTTCTTCGCGGCGTCGCTGGCGGGGCCCCGGCTGATCACCCGGTACGGCAGCCTCGTCGTCACGGCCGGCGCGGTGCTCCAGGGGCTCGGTGTGGCGCTGCTGGTGCTGACGGTGTGGCACGACTGGCCGGGCGTCACCACGCTCGACCTGCTGCCGGGCGTCGCGCTCGCCGGTCTGGGCCAGGGGCTCCAGCTCCCGGTGCTCATCCGGATCGTGCTCTCGGACGTGCCGGGCGAGCGCGCGGGGGTGGGCAGCGGGGTGCTGGTGACGACGCAGCAGTCGGCGCTGGCGCTGGGCGTGGCGACGCTGGGCTCGCTCTTCCTGACGCTGGCGTCCCCGCTGGGGATGCGGGACGCGCTGGCCGTGACGCTGCTGGTGCAGCTCGGCGCGGTGGTCCTGACGGCGCTGCTGAGCCTGCGGCTGCCGCGCGCGATCGGCTGAGGCGCCGAGCTGCCGGGCGCTCCGCCCGTACGGCAGGGACGCAGGTGGGCCCGGATCAGCTCCTGATCCGGGCCCGCAGCACACTCACGCGCTGCACGCTCTGCGCCTTGCTCCCGCCTGCACCTTGCCCCCTCCTGCCCGCTTTCGCCGTTACGCGTCGCCGGAGCGGCCCTCGGCGGCCTCGGTCGCCTCCGCTCCCTCCGCCGCCTCCGCGCCGTCCGCGGCCCCGGCGGCCTTGGTCTCGGCGCGCTCGCGCATCTTGCGCAGCAGTTCCTGCTTCTGGTCGGCGGCGGCCTTGCGGTTGGCGTTACGGGCCGGGCCGCCGGAGTGCGGGTCCGTGCGGTGGGGCTTGGAGCGCTGTCCGCCCACGCCGAGAAGGTTGTTGCGGCTTTTTGCCACGGGGTTCTCCCGAAGGTGATGAGAAGTGATCTGCGGAATCGTCGATGGAGAGGCGGGGCCGTGCCCGCCGCGCTCTCACTCGTAGATCTGGAAGAACATGCCGGTGACGCTACCACCGGCCACGATCCGTACGCACCGCGTTTTCCCGCGCCGCCGCCCCCGCGCTCCCTGACATTTCCGACACCCGAACGGATGACAGATATTGAATTCTGTCATCTGCCGTGCCACCGTTGATGGTGTCCGGATCCCCGGACGTCCGCACGGCCCGGCCTCCGCATCCCGGAGCACCGTCTTCAGAGGAGCACCACCATGACCACGCCTGCCTTCCCCACCCACCGCCTCGGCACCACGGGCCCCGAGGTCTCCGCCCTCGGCCTCGGCTGCATGGGCATGTCCGGGGCGTACGGGGAGTCGGACCGCGCCGAGTCCATCGCCACCGTGCACGCCGCGCTCGACGCGGGGGTCACCCTGCTCGACACGGGCGACTTCTACGGGATGGGCCACAACGAGCTGCTGATCGCCGAGGCGCTGCGCACCGCGTCCCTGGCGGCCCGCGAACGGGCCCTCACCAGCGTCAAGTTCGGGGCCCTGCGCGGCCCGGCCAACGAGTGGGGCGGGGTGGACGGACGCCCGGCCGCCGTGAAGAACTTCGCGGCGTACTCGCTCCAGCGTCTGGGCACCGGCCATATCGACGTCTACCGGATCGCCCGGCTCGACCCGAACGTGCCGATCGAGGAGACGGTCGGCGCCATCGCCGAGCTGGTCGAGGCGGGGTACGTACGCCGCATCGGCCTCTCGGAGGTCGGCAGCGAGACCATCCGGCGGGCCGCGTCCGTCGCCCCGATCGTGGACCTCCAGATCGAGTACTCGCTGGTCTCGCGCTCCGTCGAGGCCGACATCCTGCCGACCCTCCGTGAGCTGGGCATCGGTGTCACGGCGTACGGGGTGCTCTCGCGCGGCCTGATCGGCGGGCACCTCGACCGGGACCAGCGGTTCGGCCCGGGCGACTTCCGGGCGGCGAGCCCACGCTTCCAGAGCGGGAACCTGGACCGGAACCTGGCGCTGGTGGACACCCTGCGCGAGATCGCCGGGCGGAAGGGGGCCACGGTCGCGCAGACCGCCTTCGCCTGGGTGCTCGCCCAGGGCCGGGACATCGTCCCGCTGGTCGGCGCCCGCACCCGGGAGCGGCTGGCCGAGGCGCTCGGCTCACTGGAGGTCACGCTCGACGCTGCCGACCTGGACGCGCTCGGAAAGGCGTTCCCTCCGGGGGTCGCCGCGGGCGAGCGGTACCCGACCGCGATGATGGCCCACCTGGACAGCGAACGCTGAGCACGGCGCGGCAGGACCGCGCCCAGGACGCCCGGGAACCGGGCCCGGCCGCCGGCCCACCCGGCTCCCGCCGGGGACCCGTTCCTGCCAGGTACTGTCGTCTGTCGGGCCGGACCGCCTCCTCCGCCGCACCGTACGAGTCCTGAAAGGCCGGGTCCCCATGACCGCCGAGACGCTGACCGCCGAACGCATCCTCGAAGCCACCGAGGAGGTGCTGCGCCGTTACGGTCCGGCGAAGGCGACCGTGGTGGACGTGGCGCGGCTGCTCGGGGTCAGCCATGGCAGCGTCTACCGGCACTTCCGGACCAAGACGGCGCTGCGCGAGGCGGTCACGACGCGCTGGCTGACCCGCACGGAGCGGGCGCTCCAGGAGATCGTCGAGGGGGCCGACGAGCCGGGCCCGGAGAAGCTGCGGGGGTGGCTGGCGACCCTGTTCGAGGCCAAGCGGCAGAAGGCGGGGGGCGATCCGGAGCTGTTCGCCACGTACTCGGTGCTGCTCGACGGCAGCAGCGATGTGGTGGACGCGCATCTGACGGAGCTGACCGGGCAGCTCCGGCGGATTGTCGAAGAGGGCGTCCGGGCGGGCGAGTTCGTCGCCCCGGACCCGGCCTCCACCGCCGGCGCCCTCTTCGCGGCGACCGCCCGCTTCCACGACCCGGGGTATGCCGCGGAGTGGCGGAAGCCCACGATCGACACCGAGTTCAACGCCGTGACCAACCTCCTCCTGCGCGGCCTGGAACCCTGACAGGCCCCCGGCTCCGCGGGGGAGTCGGGGGCCTGTCGGTGGCTCGGGGAGGGGCGGCCTCCGGCCGAGCGGGCGGCAGCCGGGAAAGGGTCAGCAGCCGAGGAGGTGCTCGCCCAGGTAGCTCTGGATGCGGTCCAGGGAGACGCGCTCCTGCTTCATGGTGTCGCGCTCGCGCACGGTCACCGCGTTGTCGTCCAGGGTGTCGAAGTCGACGGTGACACAGAACGGCGTGCCGATCTCGTCCTGGCGGCGGTAGCGGCGACCGATGGCGCCCGCGTCGTCGAACTCGATGTTCCAGTTGCGCCGCAGGTCCGTCGCGAGGCCCTTCGCCTTCGGCGAGAGCTGCGGGTTGCGGGAGAGCGGCAGCACCGCGACCTTGACCGGCGCGAGGCGCGGGTCGAGGCGCATCACGGCGCGCTTCTCCATGACGCCCTTCGCGTTGGGCGCCTCGTCCTCGCTGTACGCGTCGAGGAGGAAGGCGAGCATCGCGCGGCCGACACCGGCGGCGGGCTCGATGACATACGGGGTCCAGCGCTCGCCGGCCTCCTGGTCGAAGTACGACAGGTCGTGGCCGGACGCCTTGGAGTGGGCGGAGAGGTCGTAGTCCGTACGGTTGGCGACGCCCTCCAGCTCGCCCCACTCGCTGCCGCCGAACTGGAAGCGGTACTCGATGTCGGCGGTGCGCTTGGAGTAGTGCGAGAGCTTCTCGGCCGGGTGCTCGTACCAGCGCATGTTCTCCTCACGGAGACCCAGGTCGCGGTACCAGTTCCAGCGCTGCTCCATCCAGTACTCCTGCCACTCCTCGTCCTCGCCCGGCTTGACGAAGAACTCCATCTCCATCTGCTCGAACTCGCGCGTGCGGAAGATGAAGTTGCCCGGAGTGATCTCGTTCCGGAAGGACTTGCCCATCTGCGCGATGCCGAACGGCGGCTTCTTGCGCGAGGTCTGCTGCACCTGGGCGAAGTTGGTGAAGATGCCCTGCGCGGTCTCGGGGCGCAGGTACGCGACCGAGCCGGAGTCCTGCGTCGGGCCGAGGTGGGTGGAGAGCAGGCCGGAGAACTGCTTGGGCTCGGTGAAGGTGCCCTTGTTGCCGCAGTTCGGGCAGTTCAGGTCGGAGAGGCCGTTCTCGGGCGCCTTGCCGTGCTTCGCCTCGTACGCCTCCTCCAGGTGGTCGGCGCGGAAACGCTTGTGACAGGAGGTGCACTCGGTGAGCGGGTCGGTGAAGGTCGCGACGTGGCCGGACGCCTCCCAGACCTCCGTGGCGAGGATCACCGAGGAGTCGATCCCGACAACGTCCTCGCGCGAGGTGACCATGTAACGCCACCACTGGCGCTTGAGGTTTTCCTTCAGCTCGACTCCGAGCGGCCCGTAGTCCCAGGCGGCCCGCTGACCACCGTAGATCTCACTGCACGGGTAGACGAAGCCACGGCGCTTGCTCAGGTTGACGATGCTGTCGATCTTGTCGGCGGCCACGGGTCTCTCTTCATTACGACGACGACGAACGGCGAATGCTTCAGATTAGCGGCGGGCGCACCCCTTCGATCAAATCGGTGCGCGAGAAGCGGCATTCCAGGCCGTTACCCAACGCTTGTTGACAATCGTTTCCACTTTTGTTGAAAATGACTGTCATGAACGTACGACGACGCCTCATACCCACCGCCTTCCTCGCCGGAGCGGTCTCGCTCGGACTGGTCGGCCTCTCCGCCTGCTCCTCATCCTCCGCCTCCGACGGCGACCGCGGGAAGAGCGACGGCAAGCTCGCGGTGACCGCGTCGTTCTACCCCATGCAGTACCTGGCGCTGATGATCGGCGGCGACCACGTCGACATCACCACCCTCACCAAGCCCGGCGTGGAGCCGCACGACCTGGAGCTGAAGCCCCGGGAGGCCGCCCAGCTCGGCGAGTCCGACGTCATCGTCTACCTCAAGGGCATCCAGCCCGCCGTGGACAAGGCGATCGAGCAGTCCGGAGCGAAGACGATCGTCGACGCCGCGACCCTCACCACCCTGGAGAAGCACGGCACCGAGGCCGGCGCCGGGCACGCGCACGGCGACGGCGACGGCGACGACCACGACGACGCGGAGCACGAGCACGAGGAGACCACCGCGGACGGCAGCGACCCGCACATCTGGCTCGACCCGGTCCGTTACGCCGAGGTCGCCCGAGGCGTCGGCAAGGCCCTGGAGAAGGCCGACCCGGCACACGCCGCCGACTACAAGGAGAACACCGGCAAGCTGGTCGAGAAGCTGAACGGCTTGAACACGGATTTCGAGAAGGGCCTCAAGGACACCCCCACCAAGACCTTCATCACCACCCACGCCGCCTTCGGCTACCTCGCGGAACGGTACGGTCTGAAGCAGGAGGCCATCTCCGGCATCGACCCCGAGTCGGAGCCGAGCCCCGCCCGGGTCAAGGAACTGGCGGCCATCGCGAAGCGGGACAAGGTCACCACCGTATTCTTCGAGACGCTCGCCAGCGACAAGACCGCCAAGACGGTGGCCGGGGACTCCGGACTCAAGACGGATGTCCTCGACCCGATCGAGGGCATCACGGACGCGACCAAGGGCCGTGACTACATCGAGGTCATGCACTCCAACCTGGACGCCCTGCGGAAGGCGCTCGGGGCGGAATAGGGCACGGAACGAACAACGGAACGAGCACGGCACGGAACACGGCAACGTACCGCGAAGCGGGCGAAACGATTCGCCCGGCTCGTCCCCGGCTCCACCGGCTCCCCCGGCGGCGCCGGGGAGAGCGACAGCGGTACGGCGGCCGTGGCGGCGACGCGGCGACAGCGACGAGACGACGAAGAGTGACGGAGGCACCCGACATGGCGACGGTGGAGAGCGACCACGCCGAGGCGGCGGAGCGTGCCGCCACCGCCCCGGAGCCGGGCCCCGGCGGCGGCCCGCCCCCCGGCCCGCCCGGGTCCCCCGCGCCCACCCCGCCCCCCGTCATCACCGTGCGCGGCGCCACCGCCACCCTCGGCTCCCGGCCCGTGCTCCGCGGTATCGACCTCACCGTGCGCCCCGGTGAGGTCGTCGCCCTGCTCGGCGCCAACGGCTCCGGCAAGTCCACCGCCGTACGGTCGGTGATCGGCCAGATACCCCTCGGCGACGGCGAGATAACCCTCTTCGGCACCCCCCTGCGGCGCTTCCGCGACTGGCGGCGCGTCGGCTACGTACCGCAGCGCACCACCGCCGCGAGCGGCGTCCCCGCGACCGTCCGCGAGGTGGTCGCATCGGGGCGGCTCTCCCGTACCAGCAGGGCGCGGCTGGGATGGCCCACCAAGGCCGACCGGGCGGCCGTTCAGCGGGCCATCGAGCTGGTGGGCCTCGGGGACCGTGCCAAGGACTCCGTGGGCGCTCTCTCCGGCGGCCAGCACCAGCGCGTCCTGATCGCCCGCGCGCTCGTCTCCGAGCCCGAACTGCTGATCATGGACGAGCCGATGGCCGGCGTCGACCTCGCCAGCCAGGAGATCCTCGCGGCGACCCTCCGCGAGCAGGTGGCGGCCGGCACCACCGTCCTGCTCGTCCTCCACGAACTCGGCCCGCTGGAGCCGCTGATCGACCGCGCCGTGGTGCTCCGCGACGGCCGTGTCCTGCGCGACGGGCCGCCGCCGGGGAACGCCGAAGGACACCGCAGACCGGGCCACGAACCCGCCCCCGACGCCCTGGACCACCCGAGCTGCCACCCCCATACGGCCGGCGAGCCGCTCCCCACAGGACTGCTGACCTGACCATGGAAATCCTTGAGACCGCCTTCATGCAGCGGGCGCTGATCGCCGCCGTCCTGGTCGGCGTCACCGCGCCCGCCGTCGGCATCTACCTGGTCCAGCGCCGCCAGGCGCTGATGGGCGACGGCATCGGCCATGTGGCGATGACCGGCGTCGGACTGGGCTTCCTGCTCTCCACCAGCCCGGTGTGGATGGCCACGCTCGTCGCGGTGCTCGGCGCCGTCACGATGGAGCTGATCCGGGCGTACGGCCGCACCCGGGGCGACATCGCGCTCGCGATGCTCTTCTACGGCGGGATGGCGGGCGGGGTGCTGCTGATCAACCTGGCCCCCAACGGCTCCAACGCCAACCTCAGTTCGTACCTCTTCGGCTCCCTCTCGACCGTCTCCCCCGCCGACGTCACCACCATCTCGCTGCTCGCCGGATTCGTGGTGCTGGTCACGGTCGGGCTGCGGCGTCAGCTCTTCGCCGTCAGCCAGGACGAGGAGTTCGCCCGGGTCACCGGGCTGCCCGTACGCGCCCTCAATCTGCTGATCGCGGTCACCGCCGCGGTGACGGTGACCGTCGCCATGCGCGTGGTGGGACTGCTGCTCGTCAGCGCGTTGATGGTGGTGCCGGTGGCGGCGGCGCAGCAGGTGACGCGCTCGTTCGTGGTCACGTTCGTGCTCTCCGTGGTGATCGGCACGTCGGTGACCCTGGCGGGCACGGTCGCCTCGTACTACCAGGACGTTCCGCCCGGCGCGACGATCGTGCTGATCGCGATCGGCGTCTTCGTCCTGCTCACCGCGGTCGCCACGCCGCTGGCCCGGGCCCGCGCGCGGGCCTCGCGGGAGGCCGGGGAGGCCCCCGTACCGGCGGCCGGAAGCGTTCCGGAGCCGGCGGCCGGCGGGGAGGTCCCGGGCGCGCGGCGGCCCCGCGAGGACGCGACGGCGTGACCGGCGGCCCTCCCCGGACTGGCAGAATGGGACCGTAGGGAAGCGGGCAGATGCCCGAGGGACACGGGCAGAGGGCAGCGAAGGCAAGGAGGCACCTGTGACGACTGCGTCCAGCGGTGGACCGGGCGCGGCCCCGGTGCGTGGCCGGTCGACCCGTCAGCGTGCCGCGGTGGCGGCCGCGCTCGACGAGGTCGACGAGTTCCGCAGCGCCCAGGATCTCCACGACATGCTGAAGCACCGCGGCGACTCGGTCGGGCTGACCACGGTGTACCGCACGCTCCAGTCGCTCGCCGACGCCGGCGAGGTCGACGTGTTGCGGACGACCGACGGCGAGTCGGTCTACCGGCGCTGCTCGACCGGCGACCACCACCACCATCTCGTCTGCCGGGTCTGCGGCAAGGCGGTCGAGGTCGAGGGACCGGCCGTCGAGCAGTGGGCGGAGACGGTGGCCGCGCAGCACGGATTCGTGAGCGTGGCCCACACGGTGGAGATCTTCGGGACGTGCGCCGCGTGCGCGGAGGCGGCCACGAAGAACTGACGAGGGGCGGCGACGGCCCGGCGCCGCATCGGCCGGGCCCGCGCCTCCTGAGTCCTCCGCTACGCTCCGCTCCCGCTCCCCCCGGCCGCCTTCTCCGCGTCCTGCGCGACCTGGTTGGGCAGGGCGCCGCCGAACCGGCGGTCCCGGGCCGCGTACTCCAGGCAGGCCCGCCACAGGTCGCGGCGGTCGAAGTCCGGCCACAGCACGTCCTGGAAGACCATCTCGGCGTAACTGCTCTGCCAGATCAGGTAGTTGGACGTACGCATCTCACCGCTCGGCCGCAGGAAGAGATCGACGTCCGGCATGTCGGGGTAGTAGAGGTACTTGGCGAAGGTCTTCTCGTTCACCTTGGCCGGGTCCAGCTTGCCGGCCGCCACGTCCCGCGCGAGCGCCTGCGCCGCGTCCGCGACCTCGGCGCGCCCGCCGTAGTTGACGCAGAAGTAGAGCGTCATGGCGTCGTTGTCCTTGGTCTGCTCCTGGGCGACCTGGAGCTCCTGGACGACCGACTTCCACATCTTGGGCATCCGGCCGACCCAACGGATCCGGATGCCCAGCTCGTCCATCTCGTCGCGGCGGCGCCGGATGACATCGCGGTTGAAGTTCATCAGGAAGCGCACCTCGTCGGGGGTGCGCTTCCAGTTCTCGGTCGAGAAGGCGTACAGGGAGAGGTTCTTGACGCCCATCTCCAGGCATCCCTTGAGCACGTCGAGCACGACGCCCTCGCCCACCTTGTGGCCCTCGGTGCGCGGCAGCCCGCGCTCCTTGGCCCAGCGGCCGTTGCCGTCCATGACACAGGCCACGTGCTTGGGCACCAGCTCACCGGGGATCTTCGGCGGCACCGCGCCCGAGGGGTGCGGCTCCGGTGTCCGGTACTCGCGGCGGGAGCGTCCCAGGATTCCGCGTCGTGCCATGCGCTTATCGTCTCCTAGTTCTTTTCTACATACCTGAGTGAGCGCAGGCCGCGCTCCAAATGCCAGTGCAGATAAGCGGAGACCAGCCCGCTGCCCTCCCTGACATGACGTGCCTCGCACGCGTCGGCCGTCGCCCAGTCCCCCGTCAGCAGCGCGCTGAGCAGGCCGACGGCCTCAGCAGAGGGTACGACGCTGCCGGGCACCCGGCAGTCGCCGCAGATGATGCCGCCGGCGGCGACGGAGAAGAACCGGTTGGGCCCGGGCAGCCCGCACCGCGCGCAGTCGTCGAAGCTCGGCGCGTACCCGTTGACGGCGAGGGAGCGGAGCAGGAACGCGTCGAGCACGAGATGGGGCGCGTGCTCCCCCCTGGCCAGGGTCCGCAGCCCGCCGACGAGCAGCAGATACTGCTGGACGGCGGGCTCGCCCTCGTGGTCGGTGAAGCGCTCGGCCGTCTCCAGCATGGCCGTCCCCGCGGTGTACCGCGCGTAGTCGGCGACGATCCCGCCCCCGTACGGCGCGATGGTCTCGCTCTGGGTGCAGAGCGGCAGCCCGCGCCCGATCAGCTCGCTGCCGCGCGCGAAGAACTGCACGTCGACATGGGAGAACGGCTCCAGCCGCGCCCCGAACTTCGACTTGGTCCGCCGCACCCCTCGCGCGACGGCACGGACCCGGCCGTGCCCACGGGTCAGCAGCGTGATGATCCGGTCGGCCTCGCCGAGTTTCTGGGTGCGCAGCACGACGCCGTCGTCCCGGAACAGACTCATGCCGCCCATTCTCCCGCATGCGCGGAGGCCGGGACGCCCCCCTGTGCGCCCCCTGTGCGGCTCCTACGGCAGGGTCGCCGAGGCGGCCAGGAGAAGGCGGGCGGTGTCGTCGGGGCAGAGCTGGAGGGCGCCGCCCACGATGCTGAGGACTTCGCGCTCGGCGGGGCTGTAGGCGCCGTCGGCGAGGGCGATACGGGCGCCCTGGAGGAGGATCGACTCGCGGCCCGCGGGGGCGAGATGGGGGGCGAGGGGTTCCAGGGACTCGTGGAGTTCGATGGCGAGGGCGGCGCCGAAGGGGCCCGCGTCGATGAGGAAGCGGCCGGTGTCGGCGGCGAGCGCCTCGACCAGGTCTGTCAGCCGTTCCTCGGTGCACTCCTCGAAGCCGGCCGCGCGGACCGTGTGGACGGCGGTCTCCCGGACCGTACGGGAGGAGGTGCCGCCCGCGGCGAGGACCGCGAGGGCCACCGTGTGGACGGCGTCGCGGAGCATCGCGGAGAAGCGGATGGTGGTGGGGTGGTCCAGGATGTCCGTACCGAAGTGGGCGTGGCAGGCGGCGCACTCGACGACGGGTCCCGCGGTGCCCCGGGCGAGGAGCGGGATGCCGAGGACGGTGAAGCGGCGGCGCCCGGTGCGGCGCCGGTAGTTGCGGTCGCCCCCGCAGTCGGGGCAGAAGAACTCGCCGTCGCCGACCGTGGTCCAGGACGTACGCACGCCGCAGAGGCGCGGTTTTCGGCCGCGTGGTCCTTGGGCTGGCAGCACGTCGCGCACCTCCGTCACGCTCCGGCGACGCTTCTTTGCGCCGCACGCCGCAGCTCCGCCGTGTCCCTCCCCGTCCCTGGGATTCCGGACCCGGCGCAGCCGCGTTGACGTGATGTTAGCCACATCCGTGAGGCGGCGTCAGCACCGCGTAAACGATTCGCCGTGACATGGCCGAACCCCGCCGGTCACGTACGGTGGCGGGGTTCGGAAAAGCTCAGGTCAGCGCCGGGGGCCCGGCGGCGGGGCGGTGACTCAGCGGCTCGCGCGGTTCACGGCGGAAATGACCGCCTTGAGTGAAGCGCGGGTGGTGTTGGCGTCGATGCCGATGCCCCAGAGGACCTTTCCGTCCATGGCGCACTCGATGTACGAGGCGGCCTTGGCGCTCGCGCCCTCGCTCATGGTGTGCTCCTGGTAGTCCAGCAGCCGGGCGTCCACCCCGATCTGGGCCAGGGCCTCGAAGAAGGCGGAGATCGGACCGTTCCCGGTGCCGGTCAGGACCGTCTCCGTACCGTCCACGACGGCCTGGACGGTGAGGGTGTCCCGGCCGTCCGTGTCGATGGTGGACTGGCCGGAGCGGAGCTGGATACGGCCCCACGGGTTCTCCGGGTTGGGCAGGTACTCGTCGCGGAAGACCGACCAGATCTGGCCGGGGGTGACCTCGCCGCCCTCGGCGTCGGTCTTGGCCTGGATGATCCGGGAGAACTCGATCTGCATCCGGCGCGGCAGGTCCAGCTTGTGGTCGTTGTTCAGGACGTACGCGATACCGCCCTTGCCGGACTGCGAGTTGACGCGGATGACCGCCTCGTAGGAGCGGCCCACGTCCTTCGGGTCGACCGGCAGGTACGGGACGGCCCACTCGATCTCGTCGACCGGCCTGCCCTGCGCGGCGGCGTCGGCCTCGCGGGCGTCGAAGCCCTTCTTGATGGCGTCCTGGTGGGAGCCGGAGAAGGCGGTGTAGACGAGGTCGCCCGCGTACGGGTGGCGCGGGTGGATCTCCATCTGGTTGCAGTACTCGCTGGTACGGCGGATCTCGTCGATGCGGGAGAAGTCGATCTGCGGGTCGACACCCTGCGAGAACAGGTTCATGCCCAGCGTCACCAGGTCGACGTTGCCGGTCCGCTCGCCCTGTCCGAAGAGGCATCCCTCGATCCGGTCGGCGCCGGCCATCAGCGCCAGCTCGGCGGCGGCGACGGCGGTGCCCCGGTCGTTGTGCGGGTGCACGGAGAGGCAGATGTGCTCGCGGCGGGAGAGGTTGCGGGACATCCACTCGAAGCGGTCCGCGTGGGTGGAGGGCGTGGAGCGCTCGACGGTGGCGGGCAGATTGAGGATGATCTCGCGGCCGGCCTCGGGCTGCCAGACGTCCATGACGCCCTCGCAGACCTCCAGCGCGAAGTCCAGCTCGGTGTCGGTGAAGATCTCGGGGCTGTACTGGTAGCCGAAGACGGTCTCGGGGCCGAGGATCTTCTCCGCGTACTCCCGTACCAGCCGGGTGCCGTCCACGGCGATCTGCTTGACCTGCTCCTTCGTGCCGCGGAAGACGACACGGCGGAAGGTGGGGGCGGTGGCGTTGTAGAGGTGCACGGTGGCGTGGTGGGCGCCGCGCAGCGACTCGACGGTGCGCTCGATCAGCTCCTCGCGCGCCTGGGTCAGGACGGAGATCGTCACGTCCTCGGGGATCGCGTCCTCTTCGATGATCGACCGTACGAACGCGAAGTCGGTCTCGCCGGAGGAGGGGAAGCCGACCTCGATCTCCTTGTAACCCATGCGGACCAGCAGGTCGAACATCTCGCGCTTGCGCGCCGGGGACATCGGGTCGATCAGGGCCTGGTTGCCGTCGCGCAGGTCGGTGGAGAGCCAGCGGGGGGCGACGGTGATCCGGTTGTCGGGCCAGGTGCGGTCGGGGATGTCGACGGCGTCGTACGGGCGGTACTTGTGGACCGGCATGCCGGAAGCGCGCTGGGTGTGGGTCGCGGTGGTGATCGGCGTCGGACGGCCGACAGGGGATGCGGTCATGGCGAGGGCTCCTGGCTCCTGGAGTATCTGGAGTGTCCTGTGGGACTGAGGGACGGCCGACGGGACGTGGTCACCGCAACGCCAGACTCCGCGGGGAGGGGGTCGGCCTGTCGACTACAGACCCTCGCCGCGGCAGCTAAGGAGAAGCAGCCCGAAACGCATGATGCTCAGCACCTTAACCGAGGCGGGGTGCGCGTGCCGTTCCGTATCACTATGCGGAATCGGAAGGCGGAACCAGCGGGATCAGATGATGACCTTACCGGCAGGGATCACTCTTTTTCAGTAAAGACTGTCACAACCAGCGACAGAGTCATAACGGGCTGCCACATTGCTGCCATGGACCCCAACGCATCCGCCGCCACCTCCGCCGGAACCCCCGCGCGACCCCCTGCCGGACCCCTCACCGCCGCCCCGGTCTTCTGCGCCATCGTGCCGCCGCACATCCTCGACAAGCTCGCGCAGTCCGAGGACCTCGCGCTCTCCGGCCCCGCGCGCCGCACCCTGGAGGCCGACTCCACGCAGCGCACCCGCCGCCGGCTGACCGCCCTGGCGCCGCGCCTCACCCCCACCACGCGGGAGGCGACGGGCACACCGCACCGCACCATCCACGACTGCCGGCACGGCACGGCGCTGCCGGGCACGAAGGTACGGGAGGAGGGCTCCGAGCCGAGCGGGGACGCCACCGTCAACCGCGCGTACAGCGGCCTCGGCGCCACGTTCGAGCTGCTGCTCTCGGCGTACGGCAGGGACTCGCTGGACGGCGCCGGGCTGCCGCTGGCCGCCAGCGTGCACTACGACCGGGAGTACGCGAACGCCTTCTGGGACGGCGAGCAGATGGTCTTCGGGGACGGTGACGGGGAGGTCTTCCTCGACTTCACCCTCCCGGTGGATGTGATCGGCCACGAGCTGACGCACGGCCTCACCCAGTACACGGCGAACCTCGCGTACTACGGCCAGTCGGGCGCCCTCAACGAGTCCCTCTCGGACGTCTTCGGCACGCTGGTCAAGCAGCACGCCCTCGACCGGACGGCCGACCAGGCGGACTGGCTGATCGGCGAGGGACTGCTCGGGCCGCGCGTCCACGGGGTGGCCCTGCGCTCCATGAAGGCCCCGGGCACGGCGTACGACGACCCGGCCCTCGGCAAGGACCCGCAGCCGGCCACCATGGACGACTACGTACGGACCAGCAAGGACAACGGCGGGGTGCACATCAACTCGGGCATCCCGAACCACGCGTTCTACCTGCTGGCCACGGAGCTCGGCGGCAAGGCGTGGGAGCGGGCCGGGCAGATCTGGTTCGACGTGCTGACCGGCGGGGAGCTGGAGGTGGACGCGGAGTTCACGGACTTCGCCCGTCTGACGGTCGCGGCGGCGCGGGCCCGCTACGGGGACGCGGCGGAGCTCGAAGCGACGGTCAAGGCCTGGTCCCAGGTGGGCGTCCCGGCCACCTGACGCGGGCCGGCACGATTCACCCCCGGTACGGGCGGCCGGGCCTACCGTCGCCGCCCGTACCCGTACTAGACAGGACCCATGCGTATCCAAGTACGGCGTACGGGCGGCTTCGCCGGCATCGAGCGGACCGCGGAGGTCGACACGGCCGACCACCCCGACGCCCCCCACTGGCAGGCCCTGGCCCACCGAGCCCTCACCGGCGGCACCCCCGCCCCGCGCACCGGGGTCCCGGACGGCTTCGCGTACACGATCACCGTGGACGGCCGCACGGTCCACTGCGCGGACCCGCACCTGACGGACGCGCAGCGGGAACTGATCTCGCGGGTGCTGAAGGAAGGGGCGTGAAAAGGGGCGTGAATCCGGACGCCGAAGCGGCGTGCGTCGCTCTCAGAACCCCAGCTTGCGAAGCTGCTTGGGGTCCCGCTGCCAGTCCTTGGCGACCTTGACGTGCAGGTCGAGGAAGACCGGGGTACCGAGCAGGGCCTCGATGTGTTTGCGGGACTTCGTCCCGACCTCCTTGAGGCGCTTGCCCTTCGGGCCGATGATGATGCCCTTCTGGCTCGGGCGCTCGATGTACACGTTCGCGTGGATGTCCAGCAGCGGCTTGTCCGCGGGGCGGTCCTCGCGGGGCAGCATCTCCTCGACGACCACCGCGATCGAGTGCGGCAGCTCGTCCCGTACGCCCTCCAGCGCCGCCTCGCGGATCAGCTCGGCCACCATGACCTGCTCGGGCTCGTCGGTCAGGTCGCCCTCCGGGTAGAGCGGCGGGCTCTCCGGGAGCAGCGGAACGAGGAGGTCCGCCAGCAGGCCGACCTGCCGGTCGCCGACGGCCGAGACGGGGACGATCTCCGCCCACTCCAGGCCGAGTTCGCGGCCGAGCTGGTCGATCGCGATGAGCTGCTCGGCGAGTGTCTGGGAGTCGACCAGGTCGGTCTTGGTGACGACGGCGACCTTCGGGGTCTTCTTGATACCGGCCAGTTCCTTGGCGATGAAGCGGTCGCCCGGTCCCAGCTTCTCGTTGGCGGGCAGGCAGAAGCCGATGACGTCGACCTCGGCCCAGGTCGTCCGTACGACGTCGTTGAGGCGCTCCCCGAGCAGGGTGCGCGGCTTGTGCAGCCCCGGGGTGTCCACCAGGATGAGCTGCGCCTCCGGCCGGTGGACGATGCCGCGCACGGTGTGCCGGGTGGTCTGCGGCCGGTTGGAGGTGATGGCCACCTTCTGGCCGACCAGAGCGTTCGTGAGGGTGGACTTGCCCGCGTTGGGGCGGCCGACGAAGCAGGCGAAGCCGGCCCGGTGCGGGGCCTCGGCCGGCCCGGGGGAAGTCTCGGGAGAGGAGGTACGAGCGCTCATGGCGCCCATTCTCCCCGATCCTTCACCCCGCGCCGACCAGCCGCCCCCGTGAACACCCGGTCGGCGCGCCGCGTACCGCCGTCAACCGGCGGTGACGGTGGCCCGCACCACGCCGTCCGCCCCCGCGACCAGCACGGGCGTCGCGGGCCCGCCGAGGTCCCGTACCGCGGCCCGGTCCTCGTCGGACGCGCTCGCCGCTTCGGTGACGACCGCCGCGGCCTCCAGCGAGGTCGCCCCGCTGGCCACGGCCATCGCGACAGCGGTACGCAACGCGCTCAGCTTGAGCGAGTCCAGCTCCACACTCCCGGCGACATACGTACGCCCCGTCTCGTCCCGCACAGCCGCCCCCTCCGCCACCCCGTTCCGGGCCCGCGCGGAGCGGGCCAGCGTAATGATCTTCCGATCCTCAGGACCGATCCCGGCGCCATCAACGCTGCTCTGTGTCATGCCCCGAGCATAGGCAACCCGATCACTCCCCGAAGCGGGCGTCCACGCCAAGGCATCCAGCGTCCGGCATCCGGCATCCGCGCTAGGCGTCGAAGTCGTACTCCAGCACATACGACGCGGAGTCGAGCACCATCTCGTTCACCTCGACGGCCCGCTCCCCCTCGGCGAACGCCGTACGGCAGACGAGCACGACGGGCGTCCCGGCGGAGAGGCTCAGCAGCTCCGTCTCCTCCTGGGACGGCATCCGGGACCGGATCTCCTCCCTGAAGCGCACCGGCCCCGCACCGAGTTCCCCGAGCCGCGCGTAGATCCCGCCGGGCCCGGTGTCCTCCCGGGTGACGGCGGACCCGGCGACCAGGGCGGAGGGCAGGAAACTGGTGGCCAGGAGCACGGGCTTCCCGTCCAGCACGAACCTCCGCTCCCGTACGCAGACGGCGCCACCCGCCTCGATCCCCAGAACCCGTGCGATCCGCTCCGGCGCGACCTCCTCACCCACCCGGACCCGGTCCACGACGAGCTCCCGGTCCCCGGCATCCACCGCCCACACGGACCGGCCGCCGCCCCACACCTCTCCGGAGAGCCGCTGCACACCACGGCGCCGCACCGGGCGGAACGACCGGACGAACACCCCGGCCCCCTTGCGGGACTCCGCGATCCCCTCGCTCTGCAACACCCCGAGCGCCTGACGCGCCGTCATCCGGGCCACCCCATGAGCGGCCATAAGGTCGTTCTCCCCCGGCAGCCGCGCCCCGGGGCCGTACTCGCCCGCCCTGATCGCCTCCCGAAGGGTGTCGGCGATACGCCGGTACTTCGGCTGACGACCGCCGCCCGTTGTCGACATACGCAGGACCTCCCTCTTCTCCAGGCACCCTGGAGCACAGGGGTACGCACGCATCGGCATGGAGCCGTGAGCCGACCCCGGCGCTCCCGTCGTGAAGGGCCGGGGCATCGCCTACGCGGACGAACGACCGTACGGCCGGGACTTCGCCCCGGTCGGCGTGCGGGGTGCGCTCTATCGGCCGGGGTTCTCGTCTCCGGTGCCGGTGGATGTCGCGGGGGTGGCCTTCGACGATCCCCGTGTGCGGTGGGTCCGGGCCGGTCAGCTCGTGATGCGGCTGCGGGCGTTCACCGTGGTCGGGCTGGAAGCCCCGCGGACGGTGGGGCGTTGAACGCCCGCAGGGCGGTCATCTCCCTATGGCCGGTCCAGGCGGAGGCGTTCTGTTCTGGGGAGGCCCGCGACGACCAGGTCGTACGAGTCCTCGATCAGCTCGCGGACCATGCGGGGCGGGAGTTCCGGGGCCGTGATCGTGTTCCAGTGGCGTTTGTTGAGGTGCCGGCCGGGGGTGATCGCGTCGTGGGCCGCTCTCAGGCGGAGGGCCTCTTCCGGGTCGCATTTGAGGGAGAGTTTCAGGGGGGTCTCCGCCAGGGCGCAGAAGGCGAAGATCCTGCCGCCGACCTTGAAGACGGTCAGGTCGGGGTTGCGGGGGAACGGGGTGTCCTCGTAGGAGCCGTTCAGGCCGAGGCAGTACGCGCGTACCGCCTCGGCCGTCAGGGCGGGCTCGGTCATCGGGTGGGCTCGGTCATGGGGTGGGGGCCTCTGTGTGGAGGGGCTGGACCAGGACCGTGACGATCTTGTTGCGGCGGCCTGCCGGGGACTCCGCCGTGAGGCGGAGGGTGCGCCCGTCGGGGAGGTCCACCGTGGCCGTCGCGCCCGCGATGGGGACGCGGCCCAGGGCCTTCGCGAGGAGGCCGCCGACCGTCTCCACGTCCTCGTCGTCGTACTCGTCGAGCCCGAACAGCTCCCCGAGGTCGCCGATGTCGAGCCGGGCCGTCACCCGGTACGAGCCGTCGCCCAGCTCCGCTACCGGGGGCAGTTCGCGGTCGTACTCGTCGGTGATCTCGCCGACGATCTCCTCCAGGATGTCCTCGATGGTGACGATCCCGGCCGTCCCGCCGTACTCGTCGATCACGACCGCGACATGGCTCCGCTCCTGCTGCATCTCGCGCAGCAGGTCCCCCGCGTTCTTCGTGTCGGGCACGAACGCCGCCGGGCGCATCGCCGTGGAGACCAGGTCCGCCTCCGCGTCCCGGTTGATGTGGGTCTTCCTGACGAGGTCCTTGAGGTAGACGATGCCGACGATGTCGTCCTCGTTCTCCCCGGTCACCGGGATCCGGGAGAAGCCCGAGCGCAGCGCCAGCGTGAGCGCCTGACGGACCGTCTTGTACCGCTCGATGCAGACCAGGTCCGTGCGCGGCACCATCACCTCGCGGACCAGGGTGTCCCCGAGTTCGAAGACCGAGTGGACCATTCTGCGCTCGTCGTCCTCGATCAGGGACTCCGCCTCCGCCAGGTCGACCATGGCGCGCAGCTCGGCCTCGCTGGCGAACGGGCCCTTGCGGAAGCCCTTTCCGGGCGTCAGCGCGTTGCCCAGGAGGATCAGGAGCTGCGGGACCGGGCCCATGATCCTGGCCAGCGGCAGCAGGACGTACGCGGAGGCCGTCGCCGTGTTCAGCGGGTGCTGGCGGCCGATCGTACGGGGCGAGACGCCGACCGCGACGTACGAGACGAGGACCATCACCCCGATCGCGACGACCAGCGCCGCCCAGGTCTCCCGGAAGCTCTCCAGGCAGACGTAGGTGACGAGCACCCCGGCCGCCATCTCGCAGGCGACCCGTACCAGCAGCGCCACATTGAGATAGCGCGTGGGGTCGGCGGCGACCTGCGCCAGCTTCGCCGCGCCGCGCCGCCCGGACCGTACCGCCTCGTCCGCGCGGAAGCTGGAGACCCGCGCGATGCCCGCCTCGGCGGAGGCCGCGAGCCACGCCACGACGACCAGCGCGACGGCGCCGGCGATCAGTTGCGCGGTCATGTCAGCGTGGGCGCGGGCGACGGGCCGGTGAGCCCCCGCTCGGCGCGCCAGCCGTCGATGATGGCCGCCTGGAGACCGAACATCTCGGCCTTCTCCTCCGGCACTTCATGGTCGTACCCGAGGAGGTGCAGCACCCCGTGGACCGTCAGGAGCTGGAGCTCCTCGTCCATCGAGTGCCGCGTCGGCGCCTCCTCGCCTTGCCGCTCGGCGACCTCGGGGCAGAGCACGATGTCACCGAGGAGCCCCTGCGGGGGCTCCTCGTCGTCCTTGACCGGCGGACGCAACTCGTCCATCGGGAAGGACATGACATCCGTCGGCCCGGGCAGGTCCATCCACTGGATGTGGAGCTGCTCCATCGCGGCGTCGTCCACCACGATCACCGACAGCTCGGAGAGCGGGTGGATCCGCATCCGGGTGAGCGCGTAGCGGGCGACGTCGAGGATCGCCTGCTCGTCGACCTCGGTGCCTGACTCGTTGTTGACGTCGATCGACATGGTGCGCTGTGTTCTACTTCCCGTTTCGGCTGTCGTACTGCTCGTACGCGTCGACGATACGGCCGACGAGCTTGTGCCGTACGACATCCTGCGAGGTGAGGCGGGAGAAGTGCACGTCGTCCACGCCCTCCAGGATCTCCTGGACCTGGCGCAGACCGCTCTTCGTGGAGCCCGGGAGGTCGACCTGGGTGATGTCGCCCGTGATGACGATCTTCGAGTCGAAGCCGAGGCGGGTCAGGAACATCTTCATCTGCTCGGGGCTGGTGTTCTGCGCCTCGTCCAGGATGATGAACGCGTCATTGAGCGTGTTGTGCGTCAGCAGATAGTCCTCGGTCACATAAAGCGAGTCGGCCGCGGCAACCTGGATGCACACGGCTTCCTCACGGCCCGCCGGTTCGATGCTGTCGATGTGGCGCATGGGACGTCCACCGCCACCGGCGGCCAGGTAGGTGTCCCTCTTGCGCGCCAGCCGGAAGGGCTCGATGCCCTCGGGGAGCCGGATGTCGATGACGTGCGCGTCATGGCGGTGAATCACTTCCCGGCCACGGGCCTTCCCCGGCACACGCCCCGCTGCCACCCGGCGACGGCTGTAGGCCACACCACCCAGCGACCGCACGAGAGCGATGACATCGTCACGAAGGAGAATCGATGTCGTGCTGTACTGAATCCGGCACGTCCGGCCGGTCTGGGCCACCGGTCCCCCGTCGGCGTCCAGCAGCCCTTGCAGCAGCGCCAGACGGACCTCGGCGCTGTTGTGCAGGTACTCGTCCGGAACGAACTTCGATTGGGACCCGGTTCCGAACAGCTCCAGCGCCCGGAGAGTCCTGGTGACGGGGTTTTCCACAGTGATGACGTCACCCGGCGACTTCACTCGGTTCAGGACGTAATCCACACCCCCTTTCCACCGCACGCTGACGCCCGGAAGCGCACTCTCCAGAGCGGAAGCGAGTTCCGGATCGTTCGTGGCGAAGGAAGGTGTGGTGCGGCCGGTCAGGCAGCCGTCTCCCAGCAGCAGACCAAGTGCGTAGGCGTCCATCGGAATCTCGCGCTCCGGGAAGCACACCGGTGCGGTCAGCATCGGCAGTTCGTACCGGCGAGCGTGTGCGGCCCGGAGATTGCCGATCATCTCTTTGGTCTCAAGAACGCGCCACGGCTTGCCACGACGACGGTCGGATGCCGTCCGGACCGTCCACAGATGTTCGTCACAGCAGAGCGTCGAGGAACCGTCCTGGGCGCTGACGCGGTAGATGTCCTTCTCGCCTTGCGGATACACGCCGAGAACCGGGGTCGGCTCTCCGTTGGATCCGATGACCAGATCGCCTACCCGAAGGTCGCCCATGGGGCGCCAGCCATCCGGGGTCAGCACCTTCGTGAAGACCGGCTGAGCACGCCCGCGCATGTACGCCAGCGGCGCGACCTCGATCGTGCCCGCCGCCATCAGACGCGGGATCGAGTCGGGGTCGAGCATGTCGTGCAGCGCGTCGTAGAGCGGGCGCAGATACGGGTCGATCTTCTCGTAGAGCGTGCCGGGCAGGAAGCCGAGCCGCTCGCCCGCCTCGACGGCGGGCCGGGTCAGGATGATCCGGGTGACCTGCTTGGCCTGGAGCGCCTGTACGGCCTTGGCCATGGCCAGATACGTCTTGCCCGTACCGGCGGGCCCGATGCCGAAGACGATCGTGTGCCGGTCGATCGCGTCGACGTACCGCTTCTGGTTGAGCGTCTTGGGCCGGATCGTGCGGCCCCGGTTGGAGAGAATGTTCTGGGTGAGCACATCGGCGGGCGTCTCGGGTCCGTCCGCGCCGCCGTTCTCGCTCGCCCTGAGCATGGCGATCGAACGTTCCACTGCGTCCTCCGTCATCGGCTGACCGGTGCGGAGCACCAGCATCATCTCGTCGAACAGGCGCTGGATGAGCGCGACGTCCGCCGCGCTGCCGCTCGCGCTGATCTCGTTTCCCCGGACATGGATGTCGGCGGCCGGGAACGCCTTCTCGATCACTCGCAGGAGGGAGTCCCCTGAGCCCAGGACCGTGACCATGGGGTGCTGGGCGGGGACGGTCCACCGGGCACGTGCCGGTGGAGGCGTGGCGGCCGCGTCGGACGCCGGGGTCTGGACCGTGGTGGGTGTCTGAGTCATGGGCCGGCCGGGTGGCCTGCGCATACCTCCCGTTGCAGGGTTCTCGCCGCTCGACAACCTCTGGAGTACCAGCGTACGACCCCGCACTGACAAGGCCCTAGGGCTTTTCCCCCGCACCTCCGCCACCGTGGGTGGGGGCTTCCCCCGCCACGGGCGGCGGGCTCTCCCGCCTGTGGCGGGTGCCTCCCGCGCCACGGGCGGGAGGGGGTGCGGCGGGGGCAGGCGGCGGGGGCGGCGGACCCGGGGCGCCACGGACCGCCACTCCCCCGCCACGCCCCGCTCAGGCCGAGCGGCCGAAGCCGATCGTCGGTACGGCCCTCCGCAGCGGCCACGGCCTCGGCGGCGCGGGCAGCAGCTCGGCGAGGAACGCGTACCGCCGCAGCGCCGCCGGGTCCTGCTCCGGGGAGCCCTGGACATAGCTCCACCAGGCCGCGACCTCCGCCCACCCGGGCGCGGAGAGCGAGCCGCCGAACTCCTGGACCGAGAGCGCCGCGGTGAGCCCGGCGAAGGCGAGCCGGTCGGCGAGCGGCCAGCCGGCCAGGGTGCCGGTGACGAACCCGGCGACGAAGACATCGCCCGCGCCCGTCGGGTCGAGGGCGGCCACCTCGATCGCCGGGACCTCCGCGGTCTCGCCGGTCGCCCCGTCCACGGCGTACGCGCCCTCCGCGCCCAGGGTGACGACGGCCAGCGGCACCCGGTCGGCGAGCTTCCGTGCGGCGGCCCTGGGGCACTCCGTACGGGTGTACCGCATGGCCTCCTCGGCGTTGGGCAGGAACGCCTCGCAGTGCGCCAGGTCGGCCAGGCCCGCCAGGTCCCAGCGGCCGGTGTCGTCCCAGCCGACGTCGGCGAAGATCCGGGTGCCGTGGCGCGCGCTGTGGGCGATCCACTCGTCGCACCGGCCCGGCGCGAGCGCGGCGACGGCGGCCCGCGCGCGGGGCGGGCACTCGGGGAGCGCGGCCTCCGGGGGCGGTGCCTCGTGGCCGTGCGAGACCATGGTGCGCTCGCCCTCGTACGCCATGGAGACGGTCACCGGGGAGTGCCAGCCGGGCACGGTGCGCGACCGGGAGAGGTCGATGCCCTCGCCCTGCTCCAGCGCGTCCCAGCAGTACTCCCCGTAGTGGTCGTCCCCGAAGGCGGCGCAGAGCGAGGTACGCAGCCCGAGGCGGGCGAGCGCGGAGGCCATGTTGGCGATGCCGCCGGGGCTGGACCCCATGCCCCTGGCCCAGGACTCGGTGCCCCGTACGGGGGCGCTGTCCAGGCCGGTGAAGATGATGTCGAGGAAGACCGTGCCGGTCAGGTATACGTCGCACTCGGGGTCGTCCGGGGCGCGCAGCGGGCCGAGCGGGTCGACATCGGCGGTGTGGTCCAGTGCGGAGTGCCCCCGGGCGGTGTGCGCGGTGTGCCCCAGGGCTGGCTGCTCCGGGCCGGAGCCGGCCGGGGCGTCGGGGGCCGGGGCGTCGGGGGCCGGGGCCGACCGCTCCGGGGCCGTGCGTTCCCGAGCCGTACGTTCCGCTCCCCTACCGTCCCCACCCGTACGGGATCCCCCCGTACGGGATCCGGATCCCCCCGTAAGGGATCCCCCCGTACCGCCGCCGCCCGTATGGTCCGGGGCGGCGTGGGCCGGGTCCGTGTTCTCTGTGTGGTCCAGCGGGTCTCCATGGGGTGTGATCACGGCGGGCTCCCGATCGCGTGCGGATCCGGACAGTCTGCCCGATCCCCGGGCCCCTCCTGACCGGCCGGCGGGAGGCCGCCCCCGGAGGCCGCCGTCAGCGCTTCGGCAGCGGTACCCGTACGAGGTCGGCGGCGACCGTCAGTTCGCCCGCGAACCCCGCCGCGCGCGCCTGCCGCTCGAACTCCCCGGGGTCGCCGTAACGCTGCGAGAAGTGCGTCAGCACGAGATGGCGTACGCCGGACTCCGCCGCCACCCGCCCCGCCTGACCCGCGGTGAGATGACCGTACGTATCGGCGAGGAGTTCGTCCTCGTCCAGGAACGTCGACTCGATGGCCAGCAGATCGCACCCCTCGGCGAGCGCGAACACCCCGTCGCAGAGCCGGGTGTCCATGACGAACGCGAAGCGCTGCCCCCGCCGCACCTCGCTGACCTCGTCGAGCGTGACGCCCCTGAGCACCCCCGCGCGCTGGAGCCGCCCGATGTCGGGCCCGGCGATCCCGTGGGCGGCGAGCCGCACGGGGTCCATCCGGCGCCCGTCGGGCTCGGTGAGGCGGTAGCCGTACGCCTCGACGGGGTGCGAGAGCTTCCGCGCCTCCAGGGTGTACGCGGGGGTGTCGGCCAGCACCCCCGCCGCCGCGACGGGCGCCTCGGTGAGCGGGACCGTCTCGCGGTAGGCCGTGGCGTACCGGAGCCGGTCGAAGAAGCGCTGTCCGCTCGCCGGGTAGTGCGCGGTGATCTCGTGCGGCACCTGGTCCAGGTTGATGCGCTGGATGACCCCGGCCAGGCCGAGCGAGTGGTCGCCGTGGAAGTGCGTGACGCAGATCCGGTTGATGTCGTGCGCGGCGACGCCGGCGCGCACCATCTGGCGCTGGGTGCCCTCGCCCGGGTCGAAGAGCAGGCCCTCGCCGTCCCAGCGGAGCAGATAGCCGTTGTGGTTGCGGTGGCGGGTGGGCACCTGGCTCGCGGTGCCCAGCACGACCAGTTCCCGTACGGACACGGCGGTTATCCCGGGGGCCATTCGAGGCCGCGTCCGCCCAGGACATGGGCGTGCGCGTGGAAGACGGTCTGGCCTGCGCCGGCGCCCGTGTTGAACACGATGCGGTAGCCGGTGGCGTCCACCTGGTCACCGGCGGCCACGGCGGCGGCCTCGCGCAGTATGTCGGCGGCGACGGCCGGCTCGGCGGCGGCGAGGGAGGCGGCGTCCGGGTAGTGGGCGCGCGGGATGACCAGGACGTGCGTCGGGGCTTTGGGGTTGATGTCCCGGAAGGCGACGGTGGTCTCGCTCTCGCGCACGACGGTCGCCGGTACCTCCCCCGAGACGATCTTGCAGAACAGGCAATCCGCCTGTGGTTCTCCGGCCATGGCCCCGGCCTCCTGGGTGATGGTGCGGGCTGGTGATGGTGCGGGTGTGCGCTGGTGCGGTGGCTGGCGGCTGCCGCCGAGTGATCAGCCGCGGCCGCACCGCATGCTATCCGTACGGCCGGGAGCGGCGCCCAGGACCGGCGGTCAGGAGCGGCGTCGTACGGCCAGGACCGGCGGCCGTACGCACGGTGCGGGACCGGCGGCCGTACGGTCAGGACCAGCGTCCCGTGCGCCCCAGGAGCAGTGCCGCGGCCGCCGTACCCGCCGTGGAGGTGCGGAGCACGGTGGGGCCCAGCCGGTACGGGCGCCCGCCCGCCTCGGCGAACACCGCCAACTCCTCGGGCGACACGCCGCCTTCCGGCCCGACGACCAGCACGATCGAACCGGCGGCGGGGAGTTCGGCGGTGGCCAGCGCCTCGCTGTCGGCCTCCCGGTCCTCGTGCAGGACGGCCGCGAGGTCGGCGGTGGCGAGCAGGGCGGCGACCTGCTTCGTGGTCATGGCGTCCGCGACCTCGGGGAACCGCACCCGGCGCGACTGCTTGCCCGCCTCCCGCGCGGTGGCCCGCCACTTGGCGAGCGCCTTCGCGCCCCGGTCGCCGCGCCACTGGGTGACGCAGCGTGCGGCGGCCCAGGGGACGATGGCGTCGACGCCGGTCTCCGTCATGGTCTCGACGGCGAGTTCGCCCCGGTCGCCCTTGGGGAGGGCCTGGACGACGGTGATGTGCGGGGACTCCGGCGGCTCCTCGGCGATCGCGTCGAGCTGGACGACCAGCCGGTCCTTGCCCTCGGCCGCCAGCACCACGCAGTCGGCCCACCGGCCGGCGCCGTCGGTCAGGACGACGTCCTCGCCGGGCCGCATGCGCTTCACCGATACGGCGTGCCGCCCCTCGGGCCCGTCCAGGACGAACCGGTGGCCGTCCCGGGGGCCGAAGTCGTCCACGACGAAGACGGGAGCCGTCACGGGGCGCTGCCGAGGCCGGGGAGGAACGAGGCGCGGGTGGCGGCGAGTTCGCCCGCCAGGATCTCGACGAGCTTCCCGGCGGGCAGTTCGCGCGCCATCCGGTGGCCCTGGCCCGCCCAGAGCGCCATGCCCTGCGCGTCGCCCGCCTTGGCCGCGGCCTTGCGGAGCCCGGAGGTGAGGTGGTGGACCTCGGGGTACGCGGGCGGGGCGTACGGGCCGTGCTCGCGCATGAAGCGGTTGACGAGGCCGCGCGCGGGGCGTCCCGAGAAGGCGCGGGTCAGTTCGGTGCGGACGAAGAGCGGGTTGGTCATGGCCTGCTTGTGCAGGGCGTTGGCGCCGGACTCGGGGCAGACCAGGAACGCGGTGCCGAGCTGGGCGGCGTCGGCGCCCGCCGCGAGGACGGCGGCGATCTGGCCGCCGCGCATGAGGCCGCCCGTGGCGATGACGGGGAGCTGGACGGCGTCCTTGACCTGCGCGATCAGCGAGAGCAGCCCGATACCGGCGCCGTCCGTGGCCGGGTCGTCACGGTGGGTGCCCTGGTGGCCGCCGGCCTCGATGCCCTGGACGCAGACGGCGTCGGCGCCGGACCACTGGGCGGTCTGGGCCTCCTCGGGCGTGGTGACGGTGACCACGGTGTACGTACCGGCTTTGGCGAAGGCGTCGAGGGTGGCCCGGTTCGGGCAGCCGAAGGTGAACGAGACGACCGGCACGGGGTCGTCGAGCAGGATCGCGGTCTTGGCCTCGAACGCGTCGTCCCACCCGGTCGTGGGGTCACCGAGCGGGGTCTGGTACCAGGCGGCCTCACCGGCGAGCTGCTCGCTGTAGACCTCGACGGCCGCGTGGTCGGCGTAGCGCGGCTGCGGCATGAAGAGGTTGACGCCGAAGGGGCGGCCGGTGAGGCCCCGGAGCTGCTTGATCTCCTCGTACATGCCGTCGACCGTCTTGTAACCGGCGGCGAGGAATCCCAGTCCCCCGGCCTCGGAGACGGCCGAGGCGAGCTTCGGGCAGGAGGCGCCGCCCGCCATGGGGGCCTGCACGATCGGATACCGGCAGAGATCGGTCAGTGCGGTGGACATGCACGCATGGTGCCATGCCCACGACGGCACCTCCGAATCGGCCTCTTCCGGCCACGGGCCCGGGGCCCCTTACGGGCAACTCCCGGGCCCTCGGCCGGTGTACGGAGGGACACGGTCCCCAGCGGCCGGGGCCGCCGGGCCTACCGCCCGTTGAACGCGTCCTTCAACCGCGAGAACAGCCCCTGCTGCCCTGGCTGGAACTGGCCCGTGGGCCGTTCCTCGCCACGGAGCTGGGCCAGTTCGCGGAGGAGGCGTTCCTGTTCCGGGTCGAGCTTGGTCGGGGTGATCACCTCGACGTGGACGATCAGGTCGCCCCGGCCGCCGCCGCGCAGGTGGGTGATGCCCCGGCCGTGCAGCGGGATCGACTGGCCGGACTGGGTGCCGGGCCGTACGTCGATCTCCTCCATGCCGTCCAGCGTGTCCAGCGGGCACTTCGTGCCGAGCGCCGCCGCCGTCATCGGGATGGTCACCGTGCAGTGCAGGTCGTCGCCGCGCCGCTGGAACGTCGTGTGCGGGACCTCGTGGATCTCCACGTACAGGTCCCCGGCGGGGCCGCCGCCCGGGCCGACCTCGCCCTCGCCCGCGAGCTGGATCCGGGTGCCGTTGTCGACGCCCGCGGGGATCTTGACGGTGAGCGTACGGCGCGAGCGGATCCGTCCGTCGCCGGCGCACTCGGGGCACGGGGTCGGGACGACCGTCCCGAAGCCCTGGCACTGCGGGCACGGCCGCGAGGTCATGACCTGGCCCAGGAAGGAGCGGGTGACCTGGGAGACCTCGCCCCGGCCGCGGCACATGTCGCAGGTCTGGGCGGCGGTGCCGGGGGCCGCGCCCTCGCCGGAGCAGGTGGTGCAGACGACCGCGGTGTCGACCTGGATGTCCTTGGTCGTGCCGAAGGCCGCCTCGTTGAGGTCGATCTCCAGCCGGATCATCGCGTCCTGGCCGCGCCGGGTCCGCGAGCGCGGGCCGCGCTGGGACGCGGTCCCGAAGAACGCGTCCATGATGTCCGAGAAGTTGCCGAAGCCGCCGGCGCCGAAGCCGCCCGCGCCGCCACCGCCGCCCGCCGAGAGCGGGTCGCCGCCGAGGTCGTAGACCTGCTTCTTCTGCGGGTCCGACAGCACCTCGTAGGCGGCGTTGATCTCCTTGAACCGCTCCTGCGTCTTGGGATCGGGGTTGACATCCGGGTGCAGCTCGCGCGCGAGCCTGCGGAATGCCTTCTTGATCTCGTCCTGAGATGCGTCGCGGCGTACGCCGAGTACGGCGTAGTAGTCCGTGGCCACTTACGACTCCGCCAGGATCTGTCCGACGTAACGTGCCACTGCGCGTACCGCTCCCATCGTTCCGGGGTAGTCCATGCGGGTCGGTCCGACCACGCCGAGTTTGGCGACTGCCTCGTCGCCCGAACCGTAGCCGACCGCGACGACGGACGTGGAGTTGAGGCCCTCGTGGGCGTTCTCGTGCCCGATACGTACGGTCATGCCGGGGTCCGCGGCCTCGCCGAGCAGCTTGAGGAGCACCACATGCTCCTCCAGCGCCTCCAGCACCGGCCGGATGGTCAGGGGGAAATCGTGTCCGAAGCGGGTGATGTTGGCGGTTCCGCCGATCATCAGCCGCTCCTCGGTCTCCTCGACCAGGGTTTCCAGCAGGGTCGCGAGGACCGCCGAGACGGTGCCCCGGTCCTCCTGCTCGAAGGAGTCGGGCAGGTCCTGCACGAGCCTCGGGACATCCGTGAAGCGGCGTCCGACGATCCGGCTGTTGAGCCGGGCCCGCAGATCCGCGAGGGAGGTCTCGCCGAACGGTGCCGCGCAGTCGACCATGCGCTGCTCGACCCGTCCGGTGTCCGTGATCAGGACGAGCATCAGCCGGGCGGGCGCGAGGGCCAGCAGCTCCACATGCCGCACCGTCGAGCGGGTCAGCGAGGGGTACTGGACGACGGCCACCTGCCGGGTGAGCTGCGCGAGCAGCCGTACCGTACGGGCCACGACGTCGTCGAGGTCGACGGCGCCGTCGAGCAGGTTCTGGATGGCGCGGCGCTCCGGCAGGGAGAGGGGCTTGACCCCGGCCAGCCGGTCGACGAAGAGCCGGTAGCCCTTGTCGGTCGGGATGCGCCCGGCGCTGGTGTGCGGCTGGGCGATGAAGCCCTCGTCCTCCAGCACCGCCATGTCGTTGCGCACGGTCGCCGGTGAGACACCGAGCTTGTGCCGCTCGGTGAGGGCCTTGGAGCCGACGGGCTCCTCCGTGCCGACGTAGTCCTGGACGATCGCCCGCAGCACCTCGAGCCTGCGTTCGCTGAGCATGGCGCACACCTCCCGATGTCGTCCGTCTCGTCCGTCGTCCCGTGCCCGCCGGGGCGTTCGCACTGCCCGCCCCGCCGGTCGTCCGGCCGGCCGCCTTGGCACTCGCTTCCGGCGAGTGCCAGCGCCCACCGGTTCAGTGTACGGCCGTGAGGTGCGCCCCGAGCAAGGTCGGCCGACCACGGTACCCGGCGGATCCGGCGCCGATTGTCAGTGGTCTCCCGTAGCGTCCCGGTATGGACGTCCGTTGGGAAGAGCACGGGTGGGAGCGGCTGGCTCCCGGAGTGGGCCGCAGAAGGCTGCCGGGGTGGGACGCGACGGTCGGTCTGGTGTGCGGGGAGGGGGGTGCGCTGCTGTACGACACGGGGTCTTCCCCGGCGGAGGGGGTCGAACTCGCGGTGCCGGTACGGGCGCTGCTGGGCGGGCGGCGGGTGACCCATGTCGCACTGAGCCATCCGCACTTCGATCATGTGCTCGGGACGGTGGCGTTCCCGGGGGCGGCGGTGTACGGGGCGGCGGGGATGGCGGAGCTGCTGGCGGGGGCGGGCGCGGAGGAGCTCTGTGCGGAGGCGGTACGGGAGGGCGTGCCGGAGGCGGCGGCGCGGGCGGCGGTGGCCCGCCTGGTGCTCCCCGGGCACGAGGTCGGGGCCGGGGACGGGGAGGAGGTGACGGTGGACCTGGGCGGCGGGCAGCGGGTGGTGCTGGTGAACGCGGGCCCCGGGCACACGGCGCACGACCTGGCGGCGCTGGTCCCGGGCGCGGGGCCGGTGGCCTCGGGCGCGCGGCCGGGGCTCCCGGGGGCGTCGCCGGTGGTCTTCTGCGGCGACCTGGTGGAGGAGTCGGGCGCCCCGCAGGCGGGCCGGGACGCGGTCCCGGAGGCGTGGCCGGCCGCCCTGGACCGGCTGCTGGCGCTGGGCGGCGAGGGGGCGGTGTACGTGCCGGGGCACGGGGCGGTGGTCGACGCGGCGTTCGTACGGGCGCAACGCGCGGCGCTGGCCGAACAGTTCGGCGGGTCGGGGGCGCCGTCGTAGCCCCGGCCGCTTACGCCCGCATATCGTCGGGCCCATGCGCAGCTACAGCCCCGATCTGACGCCCCCGTGGAAGAAGTCCACCCCCGCGCCGGAGGTCCCCGCCGAGCCGGATCTGGTGGTCGAGGAGGTGACCACGGGGTTCTGCGGCGCGGTGATCCGGTGCGAGAAGAGCGCGGAGGGGCCGACGGTCACCCTGGAGGACCGTTTCGGCAAGCACCGCGTCTTCCCGATGGTGGCGCGCGGCTTCCTGCTGGAGGGCCGCCCGGTGACCCTGGTCCGCCCGCGCCCGGCGCGCGGGGGCGCTTCCGGGGGCGGTCCGGCCCGTACCGCCTCCGGCTCGGTCGCGGTCCCCGGCGCCCGCGCCCGGGTGGCGAGGGCGGGCCGGATCTATGTGGAGGGCCGGCACGACGCGGAGCTGGTCGAGAAGGTCTGGGGCGACGACCTGCGCATCGAGGGCGTGGTCGTGGAGTACCTGGGCGGCATCGACGATCTTCCGTCCGTGGTCGCCGAGTTCGCCCCGGCCCCCGACGCCCGCCTGGGCGTCCTGGTCGACCATCTCGTCCCCGGCTCGAAGGAGTCCCGTATCGCCGCGTCGGTCACCGGCCCCGATGTCCTGGTCGTGGGCCACCCGTACATCGACGTCTGGGAGGCCGTGAAACCGTCCTCGCTCGCCATCGACGCCTGGCCGAAGGTCCCGAGGGGCGAGGACTGGAAGACGGGCGTCTGCCGCGCCCTGCACTGGCCGGAGAACACCGGCGCGGCCTGGCAGCACATCCTCTCCCGGGTCCACACCTACCGGGACCTGGAGCCCGCGCTGCTGGGCCGGGTGGAGGAGCTGATCGACTTCGTCACGGTCGGCGGTGCGTCCTGATCGGCGGAAGCGTCCCGAACCTGGTGGTGTCCAAGTTGATCCCGAGCATGTCGAGGGGCAGTGGTTCTCCGAACTTGGAGGTCCGCTCCACCTGGTAGTCCGCCTCCTCCCCGCTGCCCCTGGGCTGGGTGAGCAGGACACAGTGCGCCGCCATCGGATCGATGATCAGGTAAACGGGAATACGGCCTGCCGCGTAGATCGAACGCTTGACGCCGTAGTCGCGGTCGATGCTGCTCTTGGAGACCACCTCAAGCACCAGAGTGACGGCCGGAGCAGGGACAAGATGACCGGGGCCGTCAAAGGCGCCGTGCTCCACCACGACGAGGTCCGGCTGCGGCTGGGTCGACTCGCCGGGGATCGAGAGGTCCTGAGTCTGGACCGGGTACCAGTTGTCGAGCGGAATCTGTCGCTCTACGAACAGAACGATCAAGTTATGGACCCAGTCGGGCCCGGCCATCATCACGATTTCGCCCCTGAGGAGTTCCGCCTTGACCGCCTTGGAAACCTCAAGCCGCGCGAAGTCGGTTTCGAGGCTCTGGCGCCGTTCGGCGGCGGTGTCGGTGATCGGTCGCTCATCCACAGCGGTCATCTCCGTGAACCTCCACATTCCGCCGCTTCTGTTAGCGGCAGGGTAGGAAACCAGCGTAAGCAGCCGCCCCCCGATCCGCCGGGATTCACCCCAGGGAGTGATCAGTCCACCAGGTCCCTGACGACGGCGTCGGCCAGGAGGCGGCCCTTCAGGGTGAGGACGGCGCGGCCCGCCGCGTACGGCCCGGGGGCGAGGAGGCCGTCGGCACGGGCGCGGGCGGCGGCGGTCAGGCCGGCCGGGCGGAGGAGGGACAGGGGGCAGCCGTCGGCGAGGCGGAGCTCCAGCAGGATGCGCTCCACCCTGCGGTCCTCCTCGGTGAGGAGTTCGCGGCCCGCGCCCGGGGAGCGGCCCTCCGCGAGCGCCTGGGCGTACGCGCCGGGGTGTTTCACGTTCCACCACCGCACGCCCCCGACATGGCTGTGCGCGCCGGGGCCCGCGCCCCACCAGTCCGCGCCGCGCCAGTACAACTCGTTGTGCAGACAACGGGCTGCCTCGGTGGTGGCCCAGTTGGAGACCTCGTACCAGGTGAAGCCCGCCTCGGCGAGGAGCTGGTCCGCGATGAGGTAGCGGTCCGCGTGCTCGTCGTCGTCGGTCATGGGGACCTCGCCGCGCCGGATCCGGCGGGCGAGCCCGGTGCCCTCCTCGACGATCAGCGCGTACGCCGAGATGTGGTCGGGGCCGGCGCCCACCGCCGCCGCGAGCGTCTCGCGCCAGTCGCGGTCGCTCTCCCCCGGCGTGCCGTAGATCAGGTCGAGGTTGACGTGGTCGAACCCGGCGGCGCGGGCCTCCGCGACACACGCCTCGGGGCGCCCCGGGGTGTGCGTACGGTCCAGGACCTTCAGGACGTGCGGCTTGGCGCTCTGCATTCCGAAGGAGATCCGGTTGAAGCCGCCTTGGCGGAGGGCGGCGAGGTACGCCGGGTCCACGGACTCCGGGTTCGCCTCCGTGGTGATCTCCGCGTCGTCCGCGAGGCCGAACTCGTCGCGGACGGCCCCCAGCATCCGTACGAGGTCGTCGGCGGCGAGCAGGGTCGGGGTGCCGCCGCCGACGAAGACCGTACGGACCTGCCTCGGGTCGTCCCCGAGGACCTTCCTGGCCAGCCTGATCTCGTCGGCGAGGGTGTCGGCGTAGTTGTCGCGGGAGGCCAGCACCCCGCCGGAGCCGCGCAGCTCGGTCGCGGTGTAGGTGTTGAAGTCGCAGTAGCCGCAGCGGGTCGCGCAGTACGGAACGTGCAGATAGAAGCCGAGCGGCCGGTCCGCCGCCCCCGCCAGGGCGGTCCGGGGCAGCGCTCCGGTCTCGGGCATGGGGTCACCGTCGGGCAGTGCGGAAGGCATGCCCCCAGTGTCCCGTATGCGTGGGGCGAGGCGGACCGGCGGATGCGACGGGCGGGGTACGCCGGCGGGCGGAGCGGGGTGGGGTGGGGTCTTACGGAGCGGTCGTACGGGGGCGGTCGTACAGGCACGCGTAAGGGGCGGTCGTACGGGCCCACCGCGCTCCGGCCCTGGCCCCGCCTCCCTGGCCCCGCCTCCCTCCCCCGGGCCGCGCTCCGCCCCGTACGCCCCGTACGCCCGTCCCCGCTCACTCCGCCTGGAGCACCAGCAGCGCCAGGTCGTCCCGTGGGGGCGTGTCGGCGAAGGCGTGGACCGCGTGGCGTATTCGTTCCGCCACTCCGTGCGCCGGCAGCCCCACGCACCCCTCCAGCACCCGCGCGAGCCCGTCGCCGTCGTCCAGCATGCGGCGGCCCGAGCGGCGCTCCGTGACCCCGTCGGTGACGCAGAGCAGCGTGTCCCCGGGCTCCAGGGTGAAGGTGGTGCTCTCGTACGCGACGGACTCCATCACCCCGAGCAGCACCTGTGGCTCGGCGGCGGTCCGCACGGTGCCGTCCGGGCGGAGCAGCAGCGGCAGCGGGTGCCCGGCGCTGGCGAGGGTGCACCGTACCCCCTGGCCTTCCGGCAGCGGCACCAGCTCGCCGTAGAGCAGCGACAGGAAGCGCGCCTGGCGGGCCTCCGGCGGCCCGGCGGGGCCGGCGAGCGCGTCGGGCGGCGCCTCGGGCCCGCCCGCCGCCACGACGGCCATCAGGGACGCCGCCTCGGACGCCTCGGTCGCGTCGTCCAGCAGCAGCCGGTTGAGCCGGTCGAGGACCGCGCCGACCCCGTGCTCGCGGGCGAGCAGCCGCAGCCAGGGGCGGGCGAGGCCGGTGACGACGGCGGCCTCGGGGCCGCTGCCCTGGACGTCGCCGAGCATGAAGCACCAGCGGTCGCCGGGCGGGCAGGGGAAGACGTCGTAGAAGTCGCCGCCGGCCAGTCCCTCGCCGCTCGGCTCGTAGACGAGGGAGCTGGCGATGCCCGGTATCCGCGCCACCTGGGTGGGGAGCAGCCCGCGCTGGAGGACCCGGCTGATGGTGACCTGGCGGGTGTAGCGGCGCGCCGCGTCCACGGCGAGGGCGACCCGCCGGGCGAAGTCCTCGACCAGGGAGACCACCTCGCCCGGGACCGCGTCCTCCCCGACGCGGCCGAGCAGGAGCGTCCCGAGGGCGCGCCCGTTCGCGACGAGCCGGCACGCGAGCGCCGCCCCCTCCGCCCCCTCCGCCACGACGGGGCGGCCACCCCCGACGGGGCCACGGTCGGGACCGTCCATCGGGACCGGGTCACCCACCCCGGCCGGGCCGCCGCCCTCGACGGGGGTTCCACCCCCGATGGGTCCCTCCGAGCCCGGCCACGCCACCCGTAACGGCGTGCCCCGTACCTCCGTCGGGAGCGTCGGGGGCTCCTTCTCCAGCACCGTGCGCAGCGGCTCGATCCGGGACTCGTCGGCGTGCCAGACGCGGGCGAGCCGTGAGGGGCCCGCCGGGCCCGCGCCGTCGGGTTGGACGTACAGCCAGACCGCGCACCAGTCGGCCAGCCGTGGCACCAGGAGCTGCCCGGCCAGGGCCGCCACCAGGTCCTCGTCGAGCTGCCCAGCGAGGAGTTCGGAGGACTCCGCGAGGAAGGAGAGCGCGCCCTGCCCGTCCCACGCGGGGTCGTCGCGGACCGTACGCCGGACCGCAGGAAGCGGGTGCGGGGACGGCGGCTCGGCGCCGTACGGGCCGCCGTACGGGTCGCCGTACGGGTCGCCGTACGGGTCGCCGTACGGGTCGCTGCCCCGGGGAGTCCCCGCGCCGTCCCCGGGCTCGGCGGCTCGCCCGTGGTCCGGCTCGGCGGGGTCCCGTAAGCCGGGTTCCGGTTCCGCGCTCTCCGGCTCCGCCGCGCCGCGCTCCGGCTCCCTGCCGTCCAGCGGGAGCCGGGCCCAGACGGTCTTGCGGCCGGCGCGGTAGGTGATGCCCCAGCGTTCGGCGAGCGCGGAGACGAGCTGGAGCCCGCGCCCGTACTCGGGGACCCCGGCCGGCGGCGGCCCGTACGGCTCCCCCTGGACGGCCCGCGCGGGGTGGCGGTCGGAGACTTCGAGGACCAGCGCGGGCGTCTCGCCGGACACCTCCTCGCCCGGGTCCTCGGACCCGGACTCCCCTGGCATGTCACCGGCGATCTCGTCGATGCCCTCGTCGACGATCTCGTGGGTGGGGTCGTCCGAGGGGAGTTCGAGCCGGAAGAACAGGTCGACGGTGGTACCGGCGTGGACGACCGCGTTGGTGACGAGTTCGTCGACGATGAGGACGGTGTCGTCCGCGAGGAGATCGGTGCTGTGCCGGCCGGGCGGACAGCGGTCCCCCGGGTCGTCCCCCCGGGCGTCCCCCCGGCCCTGGCAGAACGTACAGGTGGTGAGCAGGCCGAGAGCGGCCCACTCCGCGAGCACCCCGCGCGTGTAACGGCGGGCGGCGGACGGGGCGAGCGAGTCGCCGGGAAGGCTGGTACGGGAGATGGACCGCGTGTCCCTCCGTAACGGCACCTTGGGTGCCGGACGGTGACGGGATGCACGCGGGATCGGAATGGGCCCCACTGCGGCTCCTGATCCGGGTTCTGGCGTTGTGCCGCTTACGATCCCGACAGAGTGACAGACGGCGGCCAATCCTACGCACCGAGTCAGGGAAGTCAGCGGAGTTCGCCCCCGGGTCTTGACAGCGGGATGTGCCCGTGCGGAGGGCCTGTACGGGAGGGGTGGCGCGGTGGGTGGCGCGGACGGCGGAGCAAAGAAGCGGAACCGCCTGCGAAACCCCTCGGGACCGAGCATTCTTGCCTGGCTGGCCGAAAGACGTAGGCCGAACGCGGAGCAAGAAGGATGATCGGCACATGAACGGCAGTGTGGTCAGCACGGAGCGCGCGGGGATCCTGCTCGTGGACGACATGGAGGACAACCTCATCGCGCTCGAAGCGGTCCTGGCCTCGCTGGACGAACCGCTGGTACGGGCGCGTTCGGGCGAGGAGGCGCTGGCCGCGCTGGCGGACCGGCCGTTCGCGCTGGTGCTGCTGGACGTGCGGATGCCGGGCATGGACGGTTTCGAGACCGCGTACCGGATCAAGCGGATCGACCGGGCCAAGGACATTCCGATCATCTTTCTGAACGGCCCCGGTTCGGACAGCGGTTATGCCTACCGGGGGTACGCGACCGGCGCGGCGGACTTCCTGACCAAGCCCTTCGACCCGTGGATGCTGCGGGCCAAGGTCAGCGTCTTCCTGGATCTGCACCGCAAGAACCGCCAGTTGGAGCGGGCGCTGGCGCGGGAGCAGGAGCAGTTGGAGGAGGTCGCGGGACGGCTGACGAAGATCGAGGACGCGCTGCGCGGCGACGCGCCGGAGCATCTGACGGATCTGACGGATGTACGGGGTCACTTGGCCCGTATCGAGGAGTCCCTGGGCGAACTGCGCCGCCGCTCGGCCACCTAGACCGCCGGCCGCCTGCCCCTGCCCCCCGGCCCCCCGGGGGCGACAGCGCCCGGCCGACAGGGTCTGGGGACAGGGCCCGGCCCGGCCCCGGAGGGCCCCAGGGCGGCGAGGACGGCACTCCCGGCGCCCCGTACGAGGCCGCCGGCGGGGCGGGCGAGACCGATGGGGCAGCGAACTCTGCCCCTGCGGCCCCGCCCGATCGGGCAGTTGTCGCGCCCGTACCTCCCTGCGACCGACCGGTAACCGGGCAGCGGCCCCCGGCCCACGCGGCCGGATCGCACGGCGGGGGCGCGCGACCGTGGGTGCGCGAGCGGGGTGGCACGGCCGCCGCACGACGGGATCACGCGACCGGGATGCACGACCAGGCCGCACCGCAAGGCGCCCGCCCCCACGCCGTACGCGTGAACGCCGCCCCACGCCGTACGCGTTGCGCCGCCCCCACGCCGTACCGCGAGACTCCGCCCCGCCCCGTACCGCGAGGGCTCCGCCCCCCGCCCCGTGCCGTCAGGCCTCGCGCGTGCCCTCGTACATCTCCTCGATCAGGTCCCGGTACGCCCGCTCCACGACCGGCCGCTTGAGCTTGAGGCTGGGCGTCAGCTCGCCGTGCTCGATGTCGAGGTCGCGCGGGAGCAGCCGGAACTTCTTGATGGTCTGCCAGCGCTGGAGCCCCTCGTTGAGCCGCCGTACATACCCCTCGACGAGCCGCACGGTCTGCGGCGAGGCGACGACATCGGCGTACGCCTTGCCCGCCATGCCGTTCTCCGCGGCCCAGTCGAGCAGGGTCGGCTCGTCCAGCGAGATCAGCGCCGTGCAGAAGTTCCGGTCGGCGCCGTGCACGAGGATGTGCGAGACGAACGGGCAGACCGCCTTGAACTTCCCCTCCACCTCGGCCGGGGCGATGTACTTCCCGCCCGAGGTCTTGATCAGGTCCTTCTTGCGGTCGGTGATCCGCAGATAGCCGTCCGGGGAGAGCTCGCCGATGTCCCCGGTGTGCAGCCAGCCGTCCGGCTCCAGCACCTCGGCGGTCAGCTCGGGCAGCCCGTGATATCCGGCCATCACCCCGGGGCTCCGCAGCAGGATCTCGCCGTCGTCGGCGATCCGTACCTCCGTGCCGGGCAGCGGCTTGCCGACCGTGCCGGTACGGTACGCCTCGCCCGGGTTGACGAAGCTGGCCGCGCTGCTCTCGGTCAGCCCGTACCCCTCCAGGATGTGGACCCCCGCGCCGGAGAAGAAGTAGCCGATCTCGGGCGCGAGCGCGGCGGAGCCGGAGATGGCGGCGCGGAGCCGGCCGCCGAACGCCTCGCGGAGCTTGCCGTAGACGAGCGCGTCGGCGACCTTGTGGCGGGCGCCGAGGGCGAGCGGAACGGAGCGGGTGCCGGTACGGCGGAAGGTGTCCTGCGCGGTCCTGGCGTGCTCGCGGGCGACACCGGCCGCCCACTGGAAGATCTTGTACTTGGCGGGTCCGCCGGCCCGCGCCCTGGCCGCGACACCGTTGTAGACCTTCTCGAAGACGCGGGGCACGGCCGCCATATAGGTCGGCTGGACCACCGGCAGATTCTCGATGATCTTGTCGACGCGGCCGTCCACCGCGGTGACATGGCCGACCTGGATCTGCCCGGAGGTCAGCGTCTTGCCGAAGACGTGCGCGAGCGGCAGCCAGAGGTACTGGACGTCCTCCGCGCCGATCAGGCCGGTGGCGGCCTGCGCGCGGGCCATGTACGACCAGGCGTCGTGCAGGAGCCGCACCCCCTTGGGGCGGCCGGTGGTGCCCGAGGTGTAGATGAGCGTCGCGAGCTGGTCCGCGGTGATCGCCGAGATGCGCTCCCGGACCGCGTCGGGCCGCTCCGCCAGCAGCGCGGCGCCGCGCTTCTCCAGCTCGGCGAGGGAGAGCACCCAGCCGTCCGGGTCGCCATCGGCGGGCACGGCGTCGGCCGCCTCGATCACGACGACATGGGCGAGGCCGGGGAGTTCGGCGCGGCGCTCGCGGGCCTTGGCGAGCTGGGCGGCGTCCTCGGCGACCAGGATCCGGCTCTCCGAGTCGGAGAGGATGTACGCGGACTCCTCGGCGTTGGTCGAGGGGTAGACGGTGGTGGTCGCGGCGCCCGCGCACATCACCCCGAGGTCGGTGAGGATCCACTCGACACGGGTGGCACAGGCCAGCGCGACCCGCTCCTCGGCCCGTACCCCGAGCGCGATCAGCCCGGCCGCCACCGTGTACACCCGCTCCGCCGCCTCGGCCCAACTCAGCGAGCGCCACTCGTCGGGGCCTGGGCGGGCGGCCGGCACGGGGTAGCGGTAGGCCTCCGCGTCCGGCGTGGCCGCCACGCGCTCCAGGAAGAGGGCCGCCACGGAGGGCGGCCGGTTCTCGATCACGTACTGGGTGTCGCTCACGGCATCCTCCGGGCCCGCGGCTGCGCTGCCGACGTGCCTGCTGAATTGAGACTGGCGAGTAACTGACCGACGAGTAACCAGGGAATTCTGGGGCTCAGGGTAAAGGGCGCCCGCCCCGTTTGTAAGGGGATGTCGGCAGGCAGTTGACCTCGGACACGGCTACGGGCCCCCAGCGCGCGGCATGGGGGCCCGTGAGCGAGGAACCCGTACGGGAGGGCCGTACCCGTACGGGAGGGCCGTAAGGGAGGCCGTACGGAAGGGCCGTAAGGGAGGGCCGTAAGGGAGGCGGCAGCAGAGAAGTTACTTCTGGCCGTAAGAGAGGAGGCGGCAGAGGGGTTACTTCTTCTTGCCTCCGGAGTCGTCGCTGGAGAGCACGGCGATGAACGCCTCCTGGGGGACCTCCACGCTGCCGACCATCTTCATGCGCTTCTTGCCCTCCTTCTGCTTCTCCAGCAGCTTCCGCTTCCGGGAGATGTCACCGCCGTAGCACTTGGCGAGGACGTCCTTGCGGATGGCCCGGATGGTCTCGCGGGCGATCACCCGGGAGCCGATGGCCGCCTGGATCGGCACCTCGAACGCCTGGCGCGGGATCAGCTCGCGGAGCTTGGCGACCAGCCGCACCCCGTACGCGTACGCCTGGTCCCGGTGGGTGATCGCCGAGAAGGCGTCCACCTTGTCGCCGTGGAGGAGGATGTCGACCTTGACCAGGTTGGCGGTCTGCTCGCCGGTGGGCTCGTAGTCGAGCGAGGCGTAGCCGCGGGTCTTCGACTTGAGCTGGTCGAAGAAGTCGAAGACGATCTCGGCGAGCGGCAGCGTGTAGCGGATCTCGACGCGGTCCTCGGAGAGGTAGTCCATGCCGAGCAGCGTGCCGCGCCGGCTCTGGCACAGCTCCATGATCGAGCCGATGAACTCGCTCGGGGCGAGGATCGTGGCCCGTACGACCGGCTCGTGCACCGCGTCGATCTTGCCCTCGGGGAACTCGCTCGGGTTGGTGACCGTGTGCTCGCCGCCGTCCTCCATCACGACGCGGTAGACCACGTTGGGGGCGGTGGCGATCAGGTCGAGACCGAACTCGCGCTCCAGCCGCTCCCGGATCACATCGAGGTGGAGCAGGCCGAGGAAGCCGACCCGGAAGCCGAAGCCGAGGGCGGCGGAGGTCTCCGGCTCGTAGACCAGGGCGGCGTCGTTGAGCTGGAGCTTGTCGAGCGCGTCGCGCAGCTCGGGGTAGTCGGAGCCGTCCAGCGGGTAGAGGCCGGAGAAGACCATCGGCTTGGGGTCCTTGTAGCCGCCGAGCGGCTCGGTCGCCCCCTGGCTGAGGGTGGTGATGGTGTCACCGACCTTGGACTGCCGTACGTCCTTCACACCGGTGATGATGTAGCCCACCTCGCCGACGCCGATCCCGTCGGCCGGGGTCATCTCGGGCGAGGAGACCCCGATCTCCAGCAGCTCGTGGGTGGCGCCGGTGGACATCATCCGGATCCGCTCGCGCTTGCTGAGCTGGCCGTCGACGACTCGTACGTACGTGACGACGCCCCGGTACGAGTCGTACACCGAGTCGAAGATCATCGCGCGGGCCGGGGCGTCCGCGACGCCGACCGGCGGCGGGACCTCCTTGACGACCTTGTCGAGCAGCGCGTCGACGCCGACCCCGGTCTTCGCCGAGACACGGAGGACGTCCTCGGGCTGACAGCCGATGAGGTTGGCCAGCTCCTCGGAGAACTTCTCCGGCTGGGCGGCCGGCAGGTCGATCTTGTTGAGCACCGGGACGATGGTGAGGTCGTTCTCCATCGCCAGATAGAGGTTGGCGAGCGTCTGCGCCTCGATGCCCTGGGCGGCGTCCACCAGGAGGATGGTGCCCTCGCAGGCCGCGAGGGAGCGGGAGACCTCGTACGTGAAGTCCACGTGCCCCGGCGTGTCGATCATGTTGAGGACATGCGTGGTGCCCTGGCCCTCCCCCGTGGTGGGCGCCCAGGGCAGCCGGACCGCCTGGGACTTGATCGTGATGCCGCGCTCGCGCTCGATGTCCATCCGGTCGAGGTACTGGGCGCGCATCTGCCGCTGGTCGACCACACCGGTGAGCTGGAGCATCCGGTCGGCCAGGGTCGACTTGCCGTGGTCGATGTGGGCGATGATGCAGAAGTTGCGGAGCAGCGCCGGGTCCGTACGGCTCGGCTCGGGCACATGGAGAGGGGTCGCGGGCACGCAGGGTCCTGATTCTTGAGACGCGCGGCGTCTCGTCTCGGGTGGACTCGGATCGATACGTAGGCTCCATGGTCCCACGGGTACGGGACTGCGCCCGGTTTGGGCCGGTCGGGGGGTCGCTGCTAGCCTGACTCGCTGGGTTCGGCTCCGTACCGCTCCGACCAGGCGCGGACGGAACGGCCAGGCCCACACCTTCACCAAAGAGATTCACCGAAGCGATTCACCAAAGCTGAGAAGGCTCATAACGTGGCGAACATCAAGTCCCAGATCAAGCGGAACAAGACCAACGAGAAGGCGCGCCTGCGCAACAAGGCCGTCAAGTCGTCGCTCAAGACCGCGATCCGCAAGGCCCGCGAGGCTGCCGCCGCCGGTGACGTCGAGAAGGCCACCGCGGCTTCTCGCGAGGCGTCCCGTCAGCTCGACAAGGCCGTCTCGAAGGGTGTCATCCACAAGAACGCCGCCGCCAACAAGAAGTCGGCGCTGGCCGCCAAGGTCGCCACCCTCCAGGGCTGAGCCCCGGTTCCTACTTGTCGTACTTGATCGACGCCGGAAGGGACCCAGCGGGCCCTCTCTACCGCTCCTGACCGGCGAACCCCGAACTCGCACGCGACTGCGTTCGCCACGCGGGTGCGAGTTCAGCAGCTTCATGAGCTTCACAGCTTGAGCCGAAGGCCCCGGCCCCCCGCCCGCCCAGGACGGAGGGACCGGGGCCTTCGGCGTGCCGACAGAACGGGAGATGCCGGGGACTTCCGCGTACGGGCAGAACGGGAGGACCGGGGCCTTCGGCATACGGGCAGAACGGGAGGGCCAGGGCCTTCGGCGTACGGGCCCGGGGCCTTCGGCGTACGGGCCGAGAGGAGGCGGCCTGTGGCCGGGCAGCAGGAAACTCGGCGGTTCGTCGCCCCGGCCGCAGGACGGGCTCACGGCCGACATCCCGGGCTCCGGCGGCCCGGGGCCTCGGCGGCCCGGGGCCGGACGGGCCATGACCGGCCTGGTATCGGGTCCCGGCATGCTCTCGACGTCGCCCAGGGGGCCGGGCGCGCCCGGCTGCGCCGGCCGGGCGGCTGACAGCCGGGTGGTCGGGCCGGACGGCCCGGGGGCCGGCAGCTCCCGAGCCCCCGGTTTACGGTCGGCAGCCCGGCGGCTGCTGTCGGACCGCGCCAGAGATTTCAGTGCATGAGGCTCTGACCTGGGCATTGAAATCTTTCATGCGGTGATCTACGCCACACCTACCGCGCGATAGATTTCAGTACCCGCCGCCCAGAGCCGTCAGGGGCCCGAGGGGTTGTTCACTCAGCGTGACTGCGGACAGCAAGTGAGGGGCGCATCCAGAAGGCTCAGGTCTCCACGCATCCCACGCCTCGCCTCCAGAGGCACGTCAGGGGCGAGACCGTCCATCACCACGCGCCTGACAGCCTCGCAACCTTGCCGTCTCCAGACCACAGTCACCGGGAGGAGCAGCCGCGTCGGCGCATTTCGTACGCAACTCGCTATGAAACCCGGCAGGATGTTGAGCGGATTACCGCAGCCAACACCAAAAACAAGGAGATCTTGTGGAACTTGATGAGGTACGTCGGGGTTTGCTTCTCTCGCGCGACAGCATCAGAACCCCAATCGACTACTTCACTTTCCAAAAAAAGCTAGCACAAGAGATTCGCAACATTGAGAAACGAAAGGACAAGGACGCCAAGACCCACAAGCATCTACTGCGCCTCATTGGCGACTCGCTGGCCTGGGAACTTCTAGACAGTCACGTAATTCGAGAGTTGGCGCGGGACCGGCTGCGCCCTGCAAACCTGAGCAGCCAAGGAGAGGATTTTGACTTCGTCCTCAGCGTGGCCGAGGGGATAGCCAAACTTGGCGGCATTCCCATTGTGGCCGACGTTACACACCTGGTCGCCATAGGAGACATAGTCACCGTAACCCCCAACGGAATTCACATCGCAGAATGTAAGAATAGACCCACACCGAAGCGTCCACCCACGGGAAGGATCGCCCGACAAGAGCAGCGGGGGGCCAGGGCATCCGATTACTTGACTCATGGCTTTTTCTCGGAATCGAATGAAAAGCAGGCGATTGCGGTCGAAGTCGCCGCCGCGCAACCCGCGCATGACACCCTACGGCAGTGCATCGAGGATGCATCAGCTAGTGACTCGGGGGCCGCTGTCGCACGACTGGGTGACAGAGACCTGCTGCTCGCAGCGTGGGCCAGAGGGAACGACCCCGGAGCGGCCCTGGAAGGCTTGACGGAATCGCTCGATGGTCGAGATTGGGAAATCCCTGCAATGGGGGGGTTTATGGATGCAGTAATGAACCCCTCCCCTTTTGCAGCGAACCCTTACGCACTCCCCATCCCCGTAGACCAAAGGTTGGCACTGGCCGAAGGTGAGCTAGTCCTCATTCGGTTTACCGATCTGACTGGGCTTCAATTCACAACAAATACGTCCACTGGCGAAGAACTGCGAATGGACGTCCGCAAGGCGGGTGGCAACCCCCAGTTGATTATGAATCTTGCGGGCGCAGAGCGTGAAGTTTCAAGACGCTTCATCGACAGCATCCTGTGGGGCTTCCTGCCGATTTCCGGAGTCAGAGAAAATCTGATCCAATTCGCGGAAATCGTGAACGAATCCCTGAAAAATCCAAGTGTCGACTCAACTCCTGCCCCATCCCCTTCGATTGACACATATTCAAGCTTCGTCTACCGAGGCTCGGAGAACGCCTCGAATGCAGTTGTAGCCAGCAGTCTGGCTCAGCTCGCCAGGCAGGGAGTCCGCATTCCTTGGGAAGATCTTGCGGAACACGGTGACGATGACTCCCATTCAGTCATCCCCATGATAATTTTCAACGATGGCGGAAGGTTGACGGCAAGGATCGCCACCGAACATGAGGTCGAGCATTTCGATTTCCCGGACATCTAGCGAAGGCCATCGGCACATGAGAGTTACTGGATTTTGATTGTGATGCTGGTTAGCCGTCCGTGATCAGGCCGGCGTCGGCCCGGACACCCGTCGGCCAGGTCCGAGCTGGATCTGCTTGAGTCCCCGACGAGCCTGGTTCGCCCGGCCCGGTCTCGCCGGGGGTCACTCATTCCGGTGGTTCTCTAGCCGGCTGCGGCCTCACCGCCCTCTTCTTCGGGCTTGTCTTTCTGTTCGGGTGCGGGCGGCTGGGGGTCCTCCCGCCAGAACGTCTCGTAGGTGCTCTGTGCGTGTTCGTTGATCACGATGCTGTCGAGGAGTTTCCGGTCGATCTGTTCCGTACCGGTGAGCATCGCGTCGGCCGCGGCTTCGCGGATGAGTTCCGCGAGGGAGCTGATGTTCCCTCCGGTGCGGCGGTGCAGGTACTTCCATAGTCCGGCGAGGGTCCCGGGCTGGTGCTTGTAGAGGACGAGGGCTTCCTCCATGGCGCTGATGACAGAGACCCAGTCGGATTTCTCTTCCTTGGTCTTGATGGCGTACGGGGTCATGTGGAGGAGGGTGTTGCGGCCTGCGGTCTGGGTGACGCGGGTGGCGCCGGTGCCTTCGAGGAAGAGGCCGGAGTGCTTGAGGTCGACGCCTGTGTAGATGAAGGTCGCCGCGGTGTGGTTGGCGATGTACTTCAGGTGGTCGTTGACGACCTTGCCCTCCTTGAGGGAGAGGTCCATGAAGTGGGCGTCGTCGATGATCACGAGTTCGACGCCGACGAGGCGCATCTTCTCCAGGACGAGCCGGGTGATGTCGGTCTTGGTCGCGCCCGAGCGGTAGCTCTGGCCGAGGTATTCGGCGAGGGCGATGGACAGGTCCTTGGGTGTGGCCTGCGAGGGGATGTTGACGTAGACGACGGGTGTGTAGTCGATCAGGTGGTCGTCAACCATGTACTGCAAGGTGAAGCGCTCGGGGTGGTCGCGCCGCAGCGCGTGCTCGAAGTCGTAGGCGAAGGTCTTGACCAGGGTGGATTTGCCGAGGGTGGCGGGGCCGTCGAGGACGATGCCGCGTCGGGCTCCGGCGGGCTGGTGCGCGTTGGTCATCATCCGTCGGCGGATCTGGTGGTGGATCGTGTGCATCTGGCTGGTGCGGACGATGACGAGGGCGCTGTGGTGGGCGGCGCGGGCCTGGTTGTGCCGGCGGCGTTCTTCGGGGCTGAGCTTCTCGTAGGTCTCGTTGTCCAGCAGCAGCGGCCGGGGAGGGAGGCGGTAGTCGAGGTACTCGCGCCATTCCTCTTTGGTGCGCGGCTCGGAGAGGCCCGGGTGTCTGAAGTCGCCAGGGCCGTAGGAGGGGCTGCTGCTTTCGCCGTCGGAGGGGGGTGTGGTCGGCATGGTGGTCAGCCCTCCTGGCTGGTGGGGGAGTTCCAGACCTCGGCGGGCTGGACGGTGAAGGGGTCGAAGTCGTCGTCGGCCGGGTCGGGGACGGCGTGGAGGGACGCGATGGCCGGTTTCACGCTGCCGGGGGGTACGAGCGACGGGGCGGTGATGGCGGGGGTGGAGCGCGCTTCGTCCTGGGCCTGTGCCTGGGCGCGGTGGCGGTCCCGGGTGTGCCGTTTGCGGTCGGCCTTGGTCCAGGTCTCGGGGGCGTCGGTGCGGTTTTGCAGGTCCCACAGGGCCTGCGCGATCTTCTCCTGGTAGTCGTTGTCCTTCGGGTCTCCGCCGCGGAGTTCGACCAGGCGCTTGGCCTCTCGCAGGGTGATGTCGGTGAAGGGCTGGAGATCGCTGAGTGCCTTGGTCCAGTCGAGGACGTACCACTCGTTGTCGCGGGGGTTGTGGAAGTAGGTATGCAGGAGGTTCCGGGGGTCGTACCGGATGGGCCAGCGCTCGCCGTTGTACGGGGATTTGGCCCGCCGGAACCCGTAGAGCACCGGCGCGTTGTAGACGAGGTAGTTGAGTTCGACCCCGTAGGTGTTGATGGTGCGTCCGGCGTCGGCGATGGGCAGCAGTTCGTAGTACATGGCGGGGTCGCGCGGGCAGTCGACGAAGCCGGCGGCGCCGAGTGCCATGGCGTACGCCTCGTTGGGCGAGACGTTCAGGTTGGGGAAGCCGTGCAGGTGCAGCCCGGTGTGGTGCTTGTTCTGGTAGACCGCGACGACGTATTCGGCGAAGAACTCGGCGATCTCGTCCAGGGTCCAGCGGGCCTGTTGTTCGGGGTTCTTGCCGCGGTGGGCGACGTTGAAGCCCTTGTATCCGGCGACGTGCATGGAGAACTGTTCGCGGATGGTGCCGAAGAGGCGTTCGACGTGGGGCTTGTCGGTGGGCTGGAGCTTTCGGGCGTCCTGCATGTCGATCTTCCATTTGCGGCAGGCGCGTCGGACGACATCCGATTTGTAGGGTTTGCCGTGGTCGTAGAGGAGGGTCTCGGGGTAGATGACGGGGCGGGCTGCGGCTTCGGCGAGGCGTTCGTCCAGGCTGAGGTGGCGCTGGTAGGGGACGCGGAGCATCTGGTAGCGCAGGGCGGCGGCCCAGGCTGGGCGCATGGGTTCGGGGGTCATGACGTCGGCGAGGAGCAGGCCGATGTCGATGGCTTTGGTGCCGAGCGGGGTCAGGCGCCAGGCGAGGATGGAGCGGGTGGCGATGTCGAGGGCGATGGTGAGTTCGACGTTGTAGGTGTCGTTCATCACGGGGTCGTAGGCGAAGACGTCCAGCGGGGTGGTGTCGAGCATGACGACCTGGCCGGGCCGGTGGGCGATGACGTTGCCGAAGGTGCGGTCGGGCTGGTTGGCGTCCGAGATCCGCTGGTAGGCGGGGTCGGAGGGGCTTCGGTGGAGCAGGATCTTGACGACGCGCCGGAAGGTGTCTTCCTTGGGCAGGGGGACCGTGCCGGGTCCGTAGTCGGCGTCCAGCCGGTTCTGGGTGCGGCGGCGGAAGCGGGTGGAGACGCTGGAGGAGCTGTCGAAGCGTTCGGCAGCAGCCTGTTCCCGGATCGCGGAGATCACTCGGTCGTCGATGTTGCGCAGCGGGTTCTTGAGGCGGGCCTTGCGCCGGTCGACCAGGGCCCACAGTCCGTTCTCCTCCCACTCGTCGAGGAGTTGCCAGATCCGGCGTGGGGTGAGGCCGAGTTCGGCCGCTTTCGATTCGACACGGGTGCTGAGCGGGAGGTCGGGGTGGTACTCGGGGCGGGGTTCGCCGGGCTGGGCGGCGAGGGAGTCTCCTGAGAGGTAACCGGTGGTGGCCTCTTTGAGGTGTTCTTCCAGTTTGAGGGCGTTGTCGCGGACTTCCTTGGGCAGCAGCGCCAGGACCCCGCCGGGGTCGAGGCCTGCGGCGGTGTCGGCGGCTTCGGGCGGCGGTACGGTCCGGGCTCGGAAGGAGGGGTCAGTCAGCAGGACGCTGAGCATGATGGTCTGGTGGTGTCCGGAAGCCGAGCGGAGCCTGATCAGGGCGCCGGTGATGCCAGTGACTTGGTGCTGTTCCTCCTCGAACTCGATCCAGTCGGTGGTGGCGATGCGGTGGCGCTGGTCCATCAGGTGTGCTCCAGTTCAGGCGCGGTCCATACCGGGGTGTGGTCGCGCAGGGGCTGGGTGAGGTCGAACAGCAGGTGTTGACACCACATGAGGTGGTAGGTGACGGCGCGTTCGACCTGGGGGTCGGGCCACAGGGACAGCAGTTCGGCGATGCTGACGGGGTTCTGGGCCCGGAAGAGGAGAACGTGGGCGACGGAGGCCGCGGCGTTCAGGGGGCGGCGGTAGCCGGCGAGCCATTCGACGGTGGCCCACAGCTGGGGGTCCGGTTCGCCGACCATCTGGTAGTCCCAGCTGAGTGTCCGGCAGGCTGCTGCGGTGCGGCGGGCCTGGTGCTGGATCTTGGGCTTGTCGATCTGTTCGGGGTTCTTCACGTCCAGCAGCAGCACGGTGCCGTCGGTGCGGCGGATGAAGAGGTCGGGGTAGTGGGTCCAGGCGCCGTCGGCGTCGACGCCCTCGAAGATGAACGGCTGGGCGGTGAAGCAGGCGACTTTGGAGTCGAAGTCGAGGAGTTTCATCCAGCGGGCTTCCAGGAAGCTCTCGTACTCCACGACGGTGTCGCTGCTGGCCGCCCAGTAGAAGCCGGGGGTGTGCTTCTGCCCGGCGTAGGAGGGGATGTCCCGGGCGGGCATGCACGTTTCGAAGGGCACCTCGGCGGCCTGATTGGCGGGCATGAGCCGCTCGATGCCGCCCGCGTCGTAGAAGCGAATGAACAGCTGGTGGTCCGCGTGCCGTATCGGGGTCAGAGTGCGGGTTCTCTTCGGGCTCATGTCCCTCCTGGCGTGTCGGGGTAAAGGAGGTCGTGTCCGTAAGCGGTCAGATGGGCGGCGACCGTCTCGGGGACCCAGACGGCGAAGCGGCGCCATCCTTCCCGGACGGACTCCGTGCTGGCCGAAGGCCACAGCCGGGGGTCGTAGGCGGGTGCTTCGCGGACGTCACCGCCGGTGAAGTGCTGCCAGACCCAGGCCGCAGCGTGCCGGCGCCGCTGGAGGGTGACGTCGTGGTCCAGGGGGCGGCACACCTGATACAGCACCGCGTGGGGGACGGCGGTCAGCGTGGCCAGGGCCCGGCGGCGGGCCCCGTAGTCGACGAGGCCGCGGCGGTGGTGCCGCCGGGCGAGCCGTTCGGCGCTGTCCCAGAACGCGTCGGGGTCGGTGATGCGCTGGACCAGGGTGTTGGCCGCGCGGGCGGCCTTGAGCGGGTCCATGGCCAGGTCGCCGGCAGCCTGTTGCCAGCTCGGGGCGCCCGCGAGGCGGGCCAGGCACAGGGCGGCGAGGCGGCGCCCGCTGGCCGGGGCCGTGCCCGGCAGGTGGGGTGCCAGCAGGTCGGTGTAGTCGTCGGCGTCCACGAGGTGGGGCAGATGGTCTGCGGTGAAGGCGACCACGGGGGCGGGGCGGGCCGCGAGGGCTCCGGCGACGCGGGTGGCCGGCGGGGCGGCGGCCGCACCAGTGGTTCCAGGCAGGCTGGGCGGGGCACGGCCCGCAGCGGATCGCCCTTGCCCGGGGTGCGGCGCCGGGTGACGGCCCGGCCGATCCACTCGCTGAGCAGGTCCGAGCCTGACCGTCGGCCGGGGCCGAGGAGCACGGGCTCGGTCAGGGCGAGGGCGGCTGCGGCGTTGGCTGCGGCGGACGGGACGGCCCCCATCTGGGTGCCCGCGCCGCCTCGGGTAGCCCGCTGCCGCGCGTGCTGTTCGGCGGTGAACGCCTCGGCCGCCTCATCGGGCAGGAAGGAGCACGCGGCGAGGTCGTCGTCGGTGGCCACCAGCCGGGCCACTGCGGTGGTGAACCGCAGCGCGGCGAAGAACTCCGCGGCGGGCACCGTACGTCCGGCGACACGCGGCTCGGTCTGGCCGTCCGCGATGTCCAGGACCCGCTGCTGTAAGGCGGCGAGCGCGGCCGGGACCGGTGTGGCGGGCAGAGCGGCCAGCTTCTGGTCGCACAGCCCGGCCTTGCGCTGCCTGCCCGCCGGACGGCGGTTGTTGCAACGGCTCAGGTCCATCTCAGGGCGGCGGGAGGGGAGCCCCCGGGGATGACCGTTGTAGCCCTGGCCCAGTCTCGTCCGGCAGCGGCGGCAGACATCCACCAGCAGGACGTGGTGCACCGGGCAGCACACCGCCGCGATCCCCAGGCGCCACCAGAGCGGCCACACCGGACGCTCCGCCAGGCATTTCGGACATGCCCGGCTGGCGGTGAACAGGGCCCACTCCTGGTGGCCGAGCACGGCGAGCGACGGTTCCGAGGCCGGGCGGTCCAGTCCGGCGAGTTCCAGAGCCGTCCCCGCGTACCGGGCCAGCTGCATCGCACGCAGGTCCCGTGCTCCGAGCCCGGTGGCGGCCCCGGCCCGCCGAAGGCTCCGTCTGGAGAGCGTGACGCCGAACAGCAGCGGACGCACCACGACCCCCGGCCGGCATTCCAGCCCTAGAGCCAGCGCGGCCTCCCCCGGAGCCAGCTGCCAGTCGGCCGCCGCCCGGCTGAGCCATGAGGCGAACGACTCCCCCTCCACGGGGACCAGCACCGCCGGAAGCCATCGCGGGACAGAGCTCTCCCCCATCACCACACCCCCGAAACGATCTTGTAGGAAATCTCCTACAAATGTGGGACTGTACTACGGTTACCGGCTGTGGCGAACAGTGATTCCAATGCCGAGGTCCCGGCCCAGCGGCTGGCCTTCGGCCGACGGCTGCGTGCTCTGCGTACGCGGGCGGGGCTGACCCAGACCGCCGTGGCTGCGGCGGCCGGGATGGACCGGTCCTTCTACGCCGAGGTCGAAGCGGCTGTTCACAGCGTTTCCGTCGACCGCATCCCCGCACTCGCCCAAGCCCTGGGGGTCAAGCCGGTCGACCTCTTCCAGGACACCGAGCCGGGCGACCTCTAACCGGTAAAGTCGAGGCCCCGTCTCAGCGTGCGAGCTGATGGCCCAATCACCCTGCTGGAGCACACGGTTTGGCCGACTACGACTTCCGCACCCTCTCGCCCAGCGACTTCGAGATACTGATTCGTGACCTCCTCGCAGCCGAGTACCACTGGCGCTTGGAGGCATTCGGACGTGGCCGCGACGGAGGCATCGACCTACGGGCGAAAGCACCAGAGGGGAAGGTCGTCGTCCAGTGCAAGCACTACCTCGGCTCGTCGTTCAAAGATCTCCGCGCGTCGGCACGCCGCGAAGTCCCAAAGATGAACAAAGAGAAACCCGACCGCTATCTCTTCGTCACATCCCAAAACCTGAGCAGGACCCAGAAGGACACCCTTGCAGAGGATCTCGGTCCATGGCTCTCCGACACCGCTGACCTACTGTCCCAAACCGACATCAATGACCTGATCACGCGACACCCGAGGGTGGAGCAGCAACATTTCAAGCTCTGGCTCGCCTCGACAACAATCCTGGAACGCATTGTTCAAAGCGGCATCTGGGAGCGAAGCGAGGCACTGCTTGAGGACATCAGAGACCGAGTCAAGCTGTATGTCCATACCGACAACTTCAACGCAGCGCACAAACTGCTCGACGAGAAGCACGTCGTCGTCCTGACGGGTTCACCCGGAGTCGGCAAGAGCATGCTTGCCGAAATGCTTGCCCTGAGGCACTGGCACGAGGAATGGCAAATCGTTTCAGTGGCAACCGACGTTGACGACGCATGGAGTGCATACAAGTCCGGCCGCAAACAGGTTTTCCTGTATGACGATTTCCTCGGACAGACGGACATCAGCGAAAGACGCGCGAAGGACAGTTGGATAATTCGCCTGATGGACCGTGTTGCACGGAGCCCAGACAAGCGGCTCATCATGACAACGAGATCGCAGATCCTTCAACAAACTCGGCTCATCAGCGAACCCATCGCTCAAGCCGACTTTCGAGTCGTCGAGTGCGTAATAAATATCGCCGACTACGGCCCGGTCCAGCGGGCGCGCATGCTGTACAACCATATCTACTTCTCCACTCTCTCGCGAGAAGTTGTCAGAGAGTACGCAGAAAATTCATCCTACTGGGCAGTCGTAAACCACAAGAACTTCTCTCCGCGGATCCTTGAGCTAGTCATCAAGCGGGCTCACTCTTCGGCGGATGAATTCGCGCGCACCCTTAACCACACACTTGACCACCCGTTGGATCTTTGGAGGATTGTCTTCAACAATGGACTTTCTGACCTTGGCCAATGGATAACGCTTACACTTGCCTCATTCCCCGTCCATGGCGTCAGTTCCAGCAACCTCAAGACTTTGGTTCAAAAAGGGGCGAAGCCGACGGAATACAGCGGCGCACTTCGAGTATTGGAAGGCACCTTCGTCCGCGTAGAGAAAAATAACGAGGTCACGACGATCGCCTACGCAAACCCGAGCGTACGCGACTTCACTCTCGCCTTCCTTGACGAAGAACCGGACTACCTGGTGACCATCATCGAGGACGCGATACACCTGGCCCAGGTGAGCACCCTTCTGGAGTATGCAGTATCCGAGCTTGGCGGAAAGCTTCGATTCCAGAACTTCGCCAATACCGTGACCCTTCACTCAACCTCCATTGTCAGGAAAATGATGGAGTTGATTGCCGGAGAGAGAGAATCCGGCAGATCCGATCCACGCGAACCTTTTGGGACGCACGCGCGAACAATCAGACCTCTCCTCAAGTCGCTAGAGCCGACACGCCAGCTGATGAGTAAATCATTCGACGAGCTCCTCGCGGTGGCGATCGAGCTACTTAAGAGCACGTCTTCCCGGTACATGGAGCCTGACGATTGGGGAATCTTCAACACAGTACTGATGATGCGTTACGCAGAGGATCCAGATCATGTCCAAGGAGAGTTGAAATGGGCATTTGAGGGCTGGGGCGAATCGATGTACACCAAAGATGACGTGATCGCATTCGAAGAGTTCTATGAACTATACGCTCCAGCCCTAATGCGGCACTTCAACCCTGCGGAAAAATTTCACGAGAGCGCCTGCTCCGGGCTGCGACAGGATCTAGAGAACCTGTCCGGCAATGAACAGGGTCGCGATTCCGATCACCAATGGGTCAGTGAAGTTGAAGATGTGGCGACCAGAGTCGGCGTAATCGACGACATGAGATCGGAAATCGAGTCTGCCCGAGACTCGATCGAAGATTATTACGCAGAACGCGGATTCTCCTACCGTCAGTATGATTCTGAGGGGGGCTACGGATTCTCCAGATCCTCCACATCGGCTTCCGAACGCGTTACGATCGACGGCATGTTTCGCGAGCTTTCATAGCCTCAGAATCCAGCTGCCTGCGGGCGCATTACTCTCAGGGGCCCAGATGAGAGGACCAGTCGGGTACAGCTGCCTCGGCGAGTAGGTCTGCTGCCAGGACGACTTGCCGTACCGGCGGGCGACAGGTAAACCCTTGACCTTCCATAGGTGCCTGGCCGCTCGATACGACAGACCGCAACGCTCTACCTCGCCGGACTCCACATCATCGACATCTTCCTTATGGTCAGCACGGTGACCCAAACGAAATGCTCTAGGCGCACTCGGCATGCTGGCCCAGGTTCCTGACTCGCTCCGGCTGCGGCCCGGGGCTCCCCGACGGCTTCCTGCGGTTCCCGTTCCGGGCAGGCGGGAGTCACTGCCGAGCTGGATGAACCGGCTCTGTCTCGCCTACGAGGTACGTGGCCCGGACATCATCCCCGCCCTCGGACTCAGCACCCGGGGGGAGATGCGCCCGACCACGGCGGGGCTGGCCCTGTCCACGCCCTCTATCGAGGCACTCGGTGCGGCGACCGGCTTCTCCGAACGAGCCATCGGCAAGATGCTGCTGTCGCGGTTCACTGCCACCGCGCTGCCCAACCTTCCCCGCCCGCCGTACGGGCGTCCGGGAGCGCTGATGTCCTGGGCCGCCGGGGCGTGGGCTCTGCGCCGCCATTCGAACTTCTGCCCCCGGTGTCTGGCCCGGGACGGCCGCTGGCGGCTGGAGTGGAAGCTGCCCTGGAGCTTCGCCTGCCTGGAGCATGTGATCTACCTGTGCAACCGCTGTCCTAGGTGCGGGAGGGTGCAGAGCGGCCTGTGCTGGGGGCGGGACAGCCGTGAGTGCCGCCTGACGCGGCCCGCGTCCGATGCCGCCGCCTCGCTCCGGGACGGTCTCCCGCTGCGGAACGGGCCGAACGCCGTCTGCCGCGGGCGTCTGGACGAGGCCGCCGTGGTCCCGGTCACCGATGCCCGCGCCGTCGAGGGGCAGGAACGGCTGATGCGCTGGCTGTACGGAGCGGCGGACGAGTCCGCGCGGGAGGAGGAGTTCGGCCCGTTGACCGCCCTCGCCGCCCAGTGCCTGTCCCCCGAGATGCTACGAAGGGCTCAGCCGGAGCTCCGTCCCGTGCTCCCCCTGGACGGCGATGCCTGGCCCCGGACCCAGCCCGAGCTGTCCCCGCTGTGGACCGACCCGCTGTGGATGGCCGCTGCCGCCCATGTGGCCCAGAGGCTCTCGGCGACGCGCTACCGTCCGGAGCGGTCAGTGCTATGGCTGAACCTCCGCCAGCCGTGCCCCGCGCACCCGTGGAAGCGTCTTTATTGGCGCAATCCCGCCCTACACGGGACCGCCTTGGTGTTCGGCGCGTTCCATCACGACACCGAGCACATGCGCGAGGCCCTACGGACGGGCCTTGTGGCACTTCCCTATCAGGGGCCCGCCTACATCAACACCCTCTCGCCCTACCGTGTGCACCCCGCGGCCGGGTCCAAGGTGCTGCCCTATCCCCAGAGGTCCGAGTGAACCCGCAACACGCCAGCGGCGATACGCCGAAGCCGCCCACGGCTTCCGGGACCACAGCGGCTCTTCCCCTGAGCCGACAACGCGACGCAGCCGGGCCCGCTCCGACCGGGCCACCGCAGCGGCGTCTGCCCGCCGTGCCGGTGCCGTTGTCCGGCGAATCCCTGTTCAGCTGGGTCGATCACCTCGCTCTCTCCTACGAGGTGGATCGCACGCAGATCATGAACCGGCTCGGTCTGGAACCGAAGACCGCTCACGCGTTTCGTCTCGCACGCCACACCGCTGAACTGACGGTTACCGCCGCCATGTCGCTGCACGCCGGAACGGGACTGAGCCCGGACACCCTGCGCGACATGACGCTGTTCGGCTTCGTCAAGGAGAGCGAAGGCCGGCTCAGGCGTCACCCCGAGTACGACTGGGCTCCGGAAGAAACCTGGTCCTTCTGCCCACCCTGCCTCGAACCCCCCGCCAGATGGCCGTTGCGGTGGTATCAGTCGTGGGCGGTGATGTGTCCCGACCACGGGCGCTATATGGCGTCCCACTGCCCCGGCTGCGGCTCTCCGTTCTCTCCGTCGATCCTGCGCTCGGACGCGCCGGGACGGTGCCCGGGGTTCCTCGACCGCGACGATGAACCGTCCAGGATCCCGTCGAACGCCAAACGCCGTTCCAAGCGCAAGCGCTGCGGCCGGCCCCTGTGGGAGATGGATACGCCGCCGGTCACCGACCCCGTGGTGCAGCGCACCCATCAGCGGCTGACCCGGCTCATCGCTCCCGGCTCACCCACTGACGAGGACGAGCAGTGGTACACCGACCTGCGGGCCCTGCGGACGCTCCTCGAAGACCCGAACGCTCTGCGGGTCCGGGCCTTCACCAGCCCGGACCCGGCCCTTCAGGAGCGCTTCCCCACCCCCGGAGAGGACTCCCCGCCCCGGGAGTGGGGTGAGACCGGCCCCGTTGTCACCTGGCAGCCGTCCGGGTCGGGATTCCTCGCCCCCATGCGGCGCACGATGTCCAATCCAAGGATCGGAACCGTCTGGGAGGGGCAGCGTGATCCGGTGACTCAGGCGGCCAAGCTCCATGTGATCGGCACGGTCCTGGAGAATCAGGATGTGGCCGCTGCCGTGCAGGAGGTCTTCTCCGTGGTCAGCCAGGCGCGCCTTCGGGACTTCGGCGAGCGTGTGCCGTCGTACCTGGGCAAGGCCAGCCCTCAGCTGCACGAACTCATCGACCGGGCACTTGCCCCGGACGCGCTGGCCCGGCTCCACGGCACCCAGCCGGACGGTCACGACGGTGACTGATGCGGGCTCTCCCTCTGACGGATACCGAGGAGTGCTGCGGCGAGGGCGTCTGCCTCCGGATCTCTGATCCGGCATGTTCCCCCTCCCCCCGATATGCCTGGCCACGACGTAGAGCTACGCGACCATCACCAAGGCATATGACCAGTACGTCGTCCACGAGGAGACCACATAGCAAGAAGTTCAGCGCACCGGGCACACGCGACCCGAGCCAAGGCACTGCGATCTACGTCGCCGCTGTGACAGATCGGGCTTAGAGGGCATCTGATCGATGTTCAGGTTACTCTGCCCGATTCATCCGTTTCGATTCGCCAGGTTGATGTGGATTCTCCGTTGATTTCACGGCTAGTTGGTGCTTCGACTTTTCCGCCAGAGAGACCAGCGCGTACCTCATCAGGATTCGCTCTCGATACCAGGAGTTTCGATGTCGTCCTCGACGAAGCGGAGTGCTTCTTCCGCGCGTTCGATCAGATCCAAGTAGGTGAGCACCTGAACTCGACTCTGGTCCGTATTGAAAGAACGGATGGTACGGGCGACCATCTGCTGAGTGACTCCAGGTACATCCACATGATCAGGATTCCCGATCACAACAGTTCCCCGTGCACGAAGGTAATCGTAGTCAAGGTCAAGTGTGTTGCGGTGGATTGTTTCCAGTGTCGGTCCCGCGTCATCCATTTTCTGAACGTAGTTCCTGCATTGACTCACCGCCTCGTGCACCTCGTTCGACACGATCAGGCCGTTGCGGTGCCACCTGACAAGTGAGGCGCCGGGCTTCTTGAGTTCCACGACTTGAACGCTGCGGTCAGGTCGCACGAGAAGAACGTCGTGCTGGTCGAGGGGCAACAGGTCACGTCGTTCCGAGGCTTCTGTGTACTCACTCCCGAAGATCCAGTGGTTGCGTCCGATTATCCGTTGAACTGCGGCTTCCGGCGAACTCCTGTTGCTGACGACCTCTCGAAGCTTCTGCAGCAGTTCGCGGCGTTGCCTGATGACCTTTAGCTCGGCCGATCGGTGGTCCTTCTCGGTCGAGTCCAACGCGGGAACGAGGCTCCCGTCCTTGCGGTAAGTGGCGACCTGAATCCGTACATGTTCTTCGGCGCCCGAATCAGGGGGTCCGAATTCTTCGTCGGGTCTCGCCGTCGTAATTACGTCATAGTGACCGCCCCCTATCCAGTTCACTTCATGTGTGATTCCGTCTGAGTCGTTACCGCTGATCACTTTGTCCAGACGGTCACGGACGACGTGCGACTCGCTGTCGACAGCGAGCCAGTGGCGGCCAGTTTTGTGCGCGACCGCAGCGGCCGTGCCTGAGTCGCCGAAGTAATCGAACACGAGGTCACCGGGATTGGTCGCGATCGTGAGAATGTGTTGCAGCAGTTGTTCCGGCGGTGGAGCCGGCTGGTGCACGTCATCGAGCAGTCCGCGCAGGTGCTGGCCCGCTTGGAAACTTGTCCCCACGTCGGCCGGGCTCCATACCGTGGTGGGCGGTTTGTCAGGGGCCTCCGATAGATAGAGCTTCAGCGTCGGACGGCCGCCGGGCGACCATGCGATACGTCCGTCGCGATCGAGTTCCTCGAAACGCTGCTGAGTGAATCGCCAAGAACGGCGGGCAGGTGGCTGTATGACCGCGCCGAGCGGATCTACCACTTCGTAGCGCAGGTTCTCACGAAGAACGGGGGAGGACAGGTCGGCTGCTCGCCACGGCCCGCGGGGATCGTTGTCGGGGTTGCGGAAATTCGGCTCTGATTCGGCTGTACGAGGGAGGGGATTCGGCTGCCATGTCGAGGCATTTTTCGCGAAGACAAGTAGGTAGTCGTGGCTGACCGTGAAGTGACGGGAGCCATTCAGTGCAGGCTTCTGAACGACGACTGTAGATACGAAGTTCGATTGGCCGTAGACCTTGTTCATGAGCACACGGCAGTCAGCGGACTGCTGGTCGTCGACGTGCACCCACACAGAGCCGTCAGGGGCGAGCAGGTCGCGTACCAGACGCAGATGTACCTGCATCATGCCGAGCCAGGAGGCGCGGCCAGGAGCCTCGTGGTGCTCGAACCCCCATCGCGTGTCCCACGGCGGTCGCAGATATGCCGACTTGACCCTGCCTCGATACTGGCCGGTGTCCTTCAGGGTACGAAGTGCGTTCTCGTTGCCGCCATGGATGAGCAGGTTATCCGCCATCTGATCAGCTTAGAGGGCAACTGATCTGGTTTGCAGGTGATTTGGGGTGTTGGAAGTGGCTGCGGCGATGGTTGGTCGTTGCACGTCCTGTGCAGCAACACCTGCCCTGCCTCCTCGGGTAAGACCTAGCTCGACCGGCGACCTGATGACCCCGCCGGACAAACCGCAGACGCCGTATGCCTCCTCCGCGACGAGATCGAGCAGCGCGTCCACACCCTCATCAGAGACCGCAGCGTCGCGGCACCGCCACGGACGCCAACGCCAGACCTACTTCAGACTGATTACAGCAGGTCACGGCACTGAAATCTTTTGTTCGGCACTGAAGAACCCACTGAAATGAATCGTGCGCTACTGAAATCTTCAGGGCTACCCGACAGCTGCCTGGGGTGGAGTGGCCGGGGGCTCGGCTCGGTGGGTTATGCGCGGCGGCCGGTGCGGGCTGCGCGGGCGATCGTGACGACGGCCTTCTCCAGCGCGTACTCCGGATCGTCTCCGCCGCCCTTGACGCCCGCGTCGGCCTCGGCGACGGCCCGCAGGGCGATCGCCACCCCGTCCGGGGTCCAGCCGCGCATCTGCTGGCGCACCCGGTCGATCTTCCACGGCGGCATCCCCAGCTCCCGCGCCAGATCGGCGGGGCGCCCGCCACGCGCCGACGAGAGCTTGCCGATGGCCCGTACGCCCTGGGCGAGCGCGCTGGTGATCAGGACGGGCGCGACCCCGGTCGAGAGCGACCAGCGCAGCGCCTCCAGCGCCTCAGCCGCCCGGCCCTCCACCGCCCGGTCGGCGACATTGAAGCTGGACGCCTCGGCGCGGCCCGTGTAGTAGCGGCCGACGACGGCCTCGTCGATCGTCCCCTCGATGTCCGCGACGAGCTGGGAGACGGCGCTCGCCAGCTCCCGCAGATCGCTGCCGATCGCGTCGACGAGCGCCTGGCACGCCTCGGGCGTGGCCGAGCGGCCCAGCGCGCGGAACTCGGAGCGTACGAAGGTCAGCCGCTCCGCCGGTTTGGTCGTCTTCGGGCAGGCGACCTCCCGGGCCCCCGTCTTGCGCGCGGCGTCCAGCAGCCCCTTGCCCTTGGCACCCCCGGCGTGCAGCAGGACAAGGGTGATCTCCTCGGCGGGCGCGCCCAGATACGCCTTGACGTCCTTGATCGTGTCGGCGGAGAGGTCCTGCGCGTTCCGTACGACCACGACCTTGCGCTCGGCGAAGAGCGAGGGGCTGGTCAACTCGGCCAGGGTGCCGGGCTGGAGCTGGTCGGCGGCGAGATCGCGGACATCGGTGTCGGCGTCGGCGGCCCGGGCCGCGTCGATCACCTGCCGCACGGCGCGGTCGAGCAGCAGGTCCTCCTGGCCCACGGCGAGGGTGACCGGGGCGAGCAGGTCGTCGGGGGAAGCTTTTCTGGTGGCCATCGTGGTCCACGATCTCACGCCCCACCGACAGCGAACGGCGGACAGCGGACGGCGGCGGCGACGGCGACGGACGGGGACAGCAGCGGGGACGGCGGCCTCGGCGGCTGGAACAGCGGCGGCGGTGGCCTACCCGGTACGGGCGCCCCGCGGCCCCGGCGTCACGCCGCCGCTACGGGGCCTCGCGCCAGCCCTCCCAGTCGGCCACGAACGCGTCGAGCTCCGCCGGGTCCAGCGCGCCCCCGGGGTCCTCCACGACCACCAGCCACTGGGCGTCCTCGGCGTCGTCCTCACCGGCCAGGGCGTCCCGTACGAGCTGGGGCTCCTCGGTCACCGGGAAGCGCTCCCCGAGCGACGCGGCCACCTCCTCCGCGGCATCGCGGTCGGGCAGCACCAGAACATGTCTCAGATCGCTCACGGCCGTATTCTCCCAGCCGACCGGATCCTCCCGGCCGTCCGCATCCTTCCCGGGCCGGGTCAGCCCTTGGGGACGATCTGGATATCCATCTCGATCTTGATGCTGGAGCCGACGACCGCGATGCCCCGCGCCAGCATGGACTGCCAGTTGACGGTGTAGTCCTCGCGGTGGAGTTCGGTGGTGGCGCGGACGGCGGCGCGGGTCTCGCCCTCCATGCCGTTGCCCAGGCCCAGGTAGTGCGCGTCGAGGGTGACCGTACGGGTGACGCCGTGCAGGGTGAGCGCGCCGGTGATCGCCCAGTTGTTGCCGCCGCGGTGGGTGAAGCGGTCGCTGTAGAACTCCAGTGTCGGGTAGTTGTCGACGTCGAGGAAGTCCGCGGAGCGCAGATGGTCGTCGCGCATCCGCACACTGGTGTCGATCGACGCGGCACCGATGACGACATGCATCGCCGACTGCTCCATCGTCTCGCCGATCCGGATCGCCCCGGCGAAGTTGCCGAACCGGCCGTGGACCCGGGCGAGTCCGATATGACGGGCGATGAACCCGATGCGGGAGTGGGCCGGTTCTATCTCCCAGTCGCCGGGCGCCGGCAGCGGCAGCGACGGGGCCACCTGGAGCGCGATATCGCCCAGGCCGGTGGCCCCCGGGGAGTCACCGACCGTCACATTGCCGCGGTAGGGGGTGAAGCTGTCGGCGGAGACGGCCAGCCGGTACTCCCCGAACGGGACCATCGCCACCACCGTGCCGAACGGGTCCGTCTCACCCCGGACGACCTTGCGGCCGTTGCTGTCGCTCACCAGGAACTCGGCCTGCGCGACCGGCTCGTCGACCGGGTCGACGACCCGGCAGGTGAGCACCCCCGCTCCGGCCGGCACGGAGAGTCCGGCGAACGGATCGGGCTGGGTGCGGGCGGCCTGCCGTCGGCCGAGAAGGCGGCTGATCATGGTGTGCGTACCCCTGTACGGTCGGGCCCCCGTGCGGTCGGGCTCTGCCGGGCCGGGCTCCGGTGGGTGGAGTCCCTCCGGGACGACGGCCCATGACGAAGAGACATTCGATCACTCTTGCCCTGTTCGGGGCAAACGTACCGGCAGGTAGAGAACCCAAGCTTTACGGACCCCCGCCCTCACCACGGGCCACGGCACGCAGCTCCTTCCCCGCCCCCACCACGGCGATCGCCCCGTCCCGGTCGGTGCGGAGCACCCTAGCTCCCCCGGCCCGCAGCGCCGCGACGGTGGGCGGCGCGGGGTGCCCGTACGGGTTCTCCCGGCCCACGGATATCAGCGCGAGCCGGGGCCGGACGCCCCTGAGGAGCCCGGGGTGCTGGTGGCGCGAGCCGTGGTGGGCCACCTTGAGCACATCCACCGGCCCCAGTTCCGGATGGGCCCGCATCAGGCCACGCTGGGCCGGGGGTTCGAGATCGCCCAGGAGCAGCAGCGTCGGGCCCCGGGCCACCGTGACGAAGAGGGCGACGCTGGTGTCGTTGGCCCCCGTCGCCTCCCGCGCCGCGTCGGCGGGCGGCCAGAGCACCCGCCAGTCGAGCGGCCCCGTCGAACGCCGCTCACCCGCGAAGGACCGGACCAGCGGCACCCCGGCGGCACCGGCGGTACGCCGTACGAACGCCGCCTGCTCCGGCGGGTCGTCGACCGCCGTCGTCTGGATCGCCCCGACCGCCCTGCCGCGCAGTACCCCGGGCAGCCCGGCCACATGGTCGGCGTGGAAGTGGGTGAGGAGGAGCAGCGGGACGCGGGTGACGCCGAGGTCCCGCAGGCACCGGTCGGCGGGCCCGGGGTCGGGTCCGGTGTCGACCACCACGGCGGCGCCGTCCCCGGCGGCCAGCACGGTGGCGTCCCCCTGGCCCACGTCGCACATCGCGTATGTCCAGCCGGGCGGCGGCCAGCCGGTGACGATCCGGGCGAGCGGCGGTGGCCGTACGACCGCGAGGAGCAGGAGGACGGCGCAGCCGGCGGCCGTCCCGGGGTGGCGCGGGATCCGCCGGGCCGCGACCACGGCGAGGACGGTGAGGGCGGCGAGCAGCGCCCCGCCCCACCAGCCGCCGGGCCACTCGCTCTGGGCGCCGGGCAGCGCGGCGCCACCGCGTGCGACGGAGGCGATCCACCCGGCCGGCCACCCCGCGCACCGGGCCAGCAGCTCGGCGGCGGGCAGCGCCACCGGGGCCAGCGCGAGCGCGGCGAAGCCGAACACGGTCGCCGGGGCCACCGCGGGCCCGGCGAGCAGATTGCACGGTACGGCGACCAGCCCGACCCGGGCCGCGAACACGGCCACCACCGGCGCGCAGACCGCCTGGGCCGCCGCGGTGGCGGCCAGCGCCTCGGCGAGCCTGGGCGGCACCCCGCGCCGGATCAGCGCCGCGCTCCAGCCGGGTCCGATGGTGAGCAGGGCACCGGTGGCCAGCACGGAGAGGAGGAAGCCGTAACTGCGGGTCAGCCAGGGGTCGAGCAGGACGAGCAGCAGCACGGCGGCGGCCAGCGCGGGCAGCAGCGTCCTGCGCCGCCCGGTGCCGATGGCGAGCAGGGTGATCAGCCCGCAGGCGGCGGCCCGCAGCACGCTGGGGTCGGGGCGGCAGACGACCACGAACCCGAGGGTGAGCGCCCCGCCGAGCAGTGCGGTGGTCCGCAGCCCGATCCCCAGGAGCGGCGCCAGCCCGCGCCGTTCGGACCGGACGGCGAGCCCCGGCGGCCCGATCAGCAGCATGAGGACGATCGTGAGGTTGGAACCGGAGACGGCCATCAGGTGCAGCAGATCGGTGGCGGCGAAGGCGTCGTGCAGTTCGGGCGTGATCAGGGTGGTGTCCCCGACGACCAGCCCCGGCAGCAGGGCACGGGCGTCGGCCGGCAGCCCGTCGCTCGCCGCGCGCAGCCCGGCCCGGAGCGCCCCCGCCGCGCTCTGGACCCGGCTGGGCGGGGCGACGACCGCGGGCGGCCCCTCGCCGGTGACCCGCAGGGCCGCCGCGTACCGGTCCTCCGCGTAGAGCGGCGGCTCCAGCCGTCCGGTCAGCCGCAGTCCCGTGGAGGGCAGCAGCCGCTCCCAGCGCTCGCCCTGCCCACCGGGCGGGACGATCACCAGAACCGGGGTACGGACGGCGGCACCCCCGCCCCGGGCCGTCTCCACCCGGGTGAGTTCGGCATCGAGTACGAAGCCGCCCGCGCCCTTCGGGTCGCCCCGGCTCCCGGACCGGGTGCGCCGGGGGTCGGAGGTGACCGTCAGCTCGGCGGTGACCGGGGCGTACCGCTCGGCGAGCCCGGGCACGGGCCCCCGCCGGACATCCGCGCCGTGCAGCCCGGCGGAGGCGGCCCCGGCGGCGGCGCAGAGCAGGAGGCCCGCGACGGCCACCCCGGCAGGCCGAGGCCCCCGTACGGCACCCGACCACACCAGGAGCCCCCCACAGGCCACCAGCAGGACCAGCACCCCGAGCACCGTCCACCCACCGGGGGCGCCCAGCGCCAGTGCCGCCGCGCCCCAGGCCGCCAGCGCGGGCGGCAGAAGCCGCAGATCGGCCGGCCCCTCCTCCCCCGGCCCGCCCTGACGCACCCCCTCCTGAGGCGGCCCCTCCCGCCCCGGCCCCGGACCGCCCGGCGGGTGGCCCACCCCCTGATGGGCCTCGGGGCGGGTCACGGCCGCACCAGATTCTGAAGGTCGGCGAACTTGCGGTCGCCGATGCCCTTGACCTCACGGAGTTCCTCGACGGAACGGAACCCGCCGTGCCGGGTCCGGTAGTCGATGATGGCGCCGGCGAGTACGGGGCCCACCCCAGGCAGGGTGTCGAGCTGGTCGATCGTGGCGGTGTTGAGGCTGAAGGGCGCGGCAGCCACCCCGCCCGTTCCCGGTCCGCCCGGCCAACCCACCACCGGCGCTCCCCCGCCGAACGGGGCCGCGCCCGGGGGCATTCCCGGCGGGGCGGGGCCGTCGACCACCACCTGTTCGCCGTCCATCAGCGGCCTGGCCCGGTTGAGCCCGGTGAGGTCCGCGCCCGGCCTGACCCCGCCGGCGGCCTTCAGCGCGTCGGCGACCCGCGCCCCGGCGGGCAGCCGCAGGACGCCCGGCCGCCGTACCTTCCCGGCCACGTCCACCACGATCCTGGCGCCCTCCGGCGCGGGCGCCGGCTTCGGCTCCACGGGCTTCGGCAGCGGGTCCGCCGCCCCGCCGTCCGCCCTGTCCGCGGCACCCGCGTCGACCAGTTCGGGGGCGCGGACAGGCTGCGGGCGCCCGGTCCAGAAGTGGTGGGCCGCGAGTCCGGCCGTCACCACCAGCACCACCGCCAGGGCGCCCACCGCCCGGGGTTCCATCCCGCAGCGGAGCCGCACCCACAGCGGCACCCGATCCCGCACCGCCGCCAGCGCCCCGCCCCACACCCGCCCCCGCCGCTCCCCCTCGGCCGAAGGCAGCGCCCTCGGCGCGACCACCGGGGCCGGGCGAACAGCGCGAGCACCCGCGAAGAGCGCATCCGCCCGGAAACGCGGCCCACCCGGAACCCCGGCCGGGACCGGCACGGAAGCAGGAGCAGAAGCCGGGGTCGGAGCCGGAGGCACCCGCGGGGAGAGAAGCTCGGGCGCGGGCGGGCGCGCAAGGCCCGGCCGGGCGCCGGCGCGGGCCGGTGTCCCGGCGCGGAGGAACACCCGGCGGCCGGGGCGGAGGCGGCGGGCCCGCGCATGGCGGGCGCGGCTGTCGGAGCCCGGCCCACGGCCCGGACCACTGGTTACTGTGCGTGTGCGGAGAGTCATGCCTCAGACGGTAGGCACGGATCGCCGATCTCGCCGAGCGCCCCGAATTTCGGTGGAAAACCAAGCAGTTGTGAATAACTCGGCCACCCGAACGAGGGAAAAGAAGGGAAAATCGAGGAGAGCCGCCAGCCCGATGAGCCGCCTCCGCCCGGCCTCGGCCCCGGTCTCCACGCTGCCTCCGCCCCGGCCACCGCCCGGCCTCGGCACCGGCCTCCGCCCGGCCGTCAGCGCGGCGAGATCACCACACCCAGCAGCCCCGGCCCGGTGTGCGCCCCGATCACCGCGCCGACCTCGCTGACATGCAGGTCCACCAGCCCCGGCAGCCGCTCCCGCAGCCGCTCCGCGAGCGTCGCGGCCCGCTCGGGCGCCGCCAGATGATGGACCGCGATATCGACCTCGCCGGCCCCGGCCCGGTCGGCGACAAGCTCCTCCAGCCGGGCGATCGCCTTCGACGCCGTCCGTACCTTCTCCAGCGGTTCGATATGTCCGCTGTCGAGCCGGAGCAGCGGCTTCACGGCGAGCGCGGAGCCGAACAGCGCCTGGGCGGCGCCGATCCGGCCGCCCCGGCGGAGATAGTCGAGCGTGTCGACATAGAAATACGCCGAGGTGGCCGCGGCCCGCTTGTCGGCGGCGGCCACCGCCTCGTCGAGGGTGCCGCCGCCCTCCGCCGCCTCGGCCGCCGCCAGCGCGCAGAATCCGAGCGCCATCGCCACCATGCCGGTGTCGACCACGCGTACGGGGACGGGCGCGTCCTTGGCGGCGAGCACGGCCGCGTCGTAGGTGCCGGAGATCTCGGCCGACAGATGGAGGGAGACGATGCCGTCCGCCCCCGCCTCCGCCGCCGCCCGGTAGGCGGCGGCGAAGACCTCGGGGCTCGGCCGCGAGGTGGTCACCGGATGGCGCTTCTGGAGCGCCTCGGCCACCGAACGGGCCGAGATCTCCGTGCCCTCCTCCAGCGCGCGGTCGCCCAGCACGACGGTGAGCGGCACCGCGGTGATGCCGTGCCGTTCCATCGTCTGCGGCGGCAGGTAGGCCGTGGAATCAGTGACGATCGCGACATGGCAGGACATGAGCCGGAGGTTACCCGTAGTACCCCCGCCACGGCAGCCCGGGCCCCGTCCCGAGGCGGGGATCCGGCCTGGTGACAGGGTCAGTTCGAGGTCTCGGGCCGGGCCTGCTTCTGCCAGGGGTACGTGGGCCTGCCCAGCCGGTCGGCGGGCCCCAGGGCCTCCTGACGGGCCCCTGAGGCGGACGACGGCGCGGCCGGGCCACGCGTCCCTGAGGCGCCCGAGGCCCCGGAGACCCCCGACGCCCCCGGTGCGGCCATGGGGTCCGCCGGTTCGGTCGTCCAGTGCCGCAGCGCGCCGGCCTCCATGTCGATCTCGGCGCTCAGCGAGGACAGGTCGTCCTCGGCGAACTTACGCGCCCGGTCCCGTACGGCCCAGCGCAGCGAGTCCGCGGAGTGGGTGATCCGCTCGGTGCGGTCGCGGACCTCCTGGAGCCGCTGCGCGACCCTGGCCCGGTCCGGGTCCCGCTCCAAGTTGCGCAGTTGGTCGTCGAGTTCGCGGCCGTGCGTGCTCAGCCGCTCGAACAGCTCGACGGACTCCTTCAGCGAGGCGTCCTCCGCCACGCCCGCGTGGAGGGCGTCCTGTGTGGCCCGCATCGAGGTGCGCAGTCTCAGCCGCAACTGGGCCAGCTCGGCGGCGGCCGTCCCCGGCTGCCCCAGGCTCTTGGCGCGCAGCGCGGTGTCCTCGACCGTGCGGCGGGCCTGGGAGATCGTCCGGTCGACGCTCCGCCGGGCGGCGCCGACCGCCTTCACGCCCGCGTACACGCCCAGCGCGACGAAGGCGATGAAGAGCACCGCAATGATCGTGATCGCGATCTCCATGAGCGCGCCCCTTCAACGTCGTCCGCCGTCGTCCGCCTCGTTCCTGCCTTCCTCCACGGTAAACGCAACGGGCAGGTTGTGGGCTCCACCGGAACCCCCAACCTGCCCGTAGGGGAAACCCCTAGGCCCGCGATGCCTGCGGCCACCGCCCGGTCACGCCGGGACGATGTTCACCAGCTTCGGCGCCCGCACGATCACCTTGCGGATCCCGGCGCCGCCCAGCGCCGCGACCACGCCCGGATCCCCGAGCGCCAGCTTCTCCAGCTCCTCGTCCGAGATCGACGGGGAGACCTCCAGCCGCGCCTTGACCTTGCCCTTGATCTGGACGACGCAGGTCACGGCCTCGTCCACGACGTACGCGGGGTCGGCGACCGGGAAGTCCCGGTGGACGACGGAGTCGGTGTGCCCCAGCCGCTGCCACAGTTCCTCGGCGATGTGCGGGGCCAGCGGCGCGATCAGCAGCACCAGCGGCTCGGCGACCGCGCGCGGTACCGGGGTGCCGGTCCTGGTCAGGTGGTTGTTCAGCTCGGTGATCTTGGCGATGGCCGTGTTGAAGCGCAGCCCGGCCATGTCCTGGGCGACCCCGTCGATCGCCTTGTGCAGCGCGCGCAGCGTCTCCAGGTCGGGGTCGGTGTCCACGACGGTGACCTCGCCGGTCGCCTCGTCGATCACATTGCGCCACACCCGCTGGAGCAGCCGGAACTGGCCGACCACCGCGCGGGTGTCCCACGGGCGCGAGACGTCCAGCGGGCCCATGGCCATCTCGTACAGCCGCAGTGTGTCCGCCCCGTACTCGGCGAAGATCTCGTCCGGGGTGACCGCGTTCTTCAGGGACTTGCCCATCTTGCCCAGGACCCGGCTCACCTTCTCGCCCTGGTACCAGAAGCCGCCGTCGCGCTCCTCGACCTCGGCGGCCGGCACCGCGATGCCCCGGCCGTCCCGGTAGACGTACGCCTGGATCATGCCCTGGTTGTAGAGCTTGTGGAACGGCTCGGCCGAGGAGATGTGCCCCAGGTCGAAGAGGACCTTGGACCAGAACCGCGCGTACAGCAGGTGGAGTACGGCGTGCTCGGCGCCGCCCACATAGAGGTCGACACCGCCGTGCGGCTGCCCTTCGCGCGGGCCCATCCAGTACTGCTCGACGGCCGGGTCGACCAGCTTCTCCGCGTTGTGCGGGTCCAGGTAGCGCAGTTCGTACCAGCAGGAACCGGCCCAGTTCGGCATGGTGTTGGTCTCGCGTCGATACCGCTTGACGCCATCGCCCCGCCCCAGGTCCAGCTCCACGTCGACCCAGGCGGCGTTCCGCGAGAGCGGCGTCTCCGGCTGCGTGTCGGCGTCGTCCGGGTCGAAGGTGCGCGGCGCGTAGTCGTCGACCTCGGGCAGCTCCAGCGGCAGCATCGACTCGGGGAGCGCGTGCGCGGTGCCCTCCTCGTCGTAGACGATGGGGAAGGGCTCGCCCCAGTACCGCTGGCGGCTGAAGAGCCAGTCACGCAGCCGGAAGTTGACGGTTCCCTCGCCGATGCCGCGTTCGGTCAGCCACGCGGTGATGCGCGCCTTGGCCTCGGCCACCGGCAGCCCGTCCAGGGTGATGTCGGCGTGCGCGGAGTTGACGAGGGGCGCGTCGTACGAGGAGAACGCGTCCTCCCAGGTCGCCGGGTCCGTGCCCCGGCCGTCCGTGGGCTCGACGACACAGCGCATCGGCAGTTCGAAGGCGCGCGCGAACGCGAAGTCGCGGCTGTCGTGGGCCGGGACGGCCATGATCGCGCCGGTTCCGTACCCCATCAGCACATAGTCGGCGATGAAGACGGGGACCCGTTCGCCGCTGACCGGGTTGGTGGCGTACGCGCCGGTGAAGACGCCGGTCTTCTCCTTCGCCTCGGCCTGGCGCTCCACGTCGGACTTGGCCGCGGCCTGCTTGCGGTACGCGTCCACGGCCTCCGCGGGGGTGGCGTGGCCGCCCGTCCACACGTCGTGGGTGGTGTCGGGCCAGGCGGCCGGGACGATCTTCTCGACCAGGTCGTGTTCGGGTGCCAGCACCATGTAGGTGGCGCCGAAGAGGGTGTCCTGGCGGGTGGTGAAGACCGTGATCCCGCCCGTCCCGCCGTCCGGCAGGGCGACCGGGAAGTCGACTCGGGCGCCCTCGCTGCGGCCGATCCAGTTGCGCTGCTGGAGCTTGATCGCCTCGGGCCAGTCCAGCTCGTCCAGGTCGCTCAGCAGCCGGTCGGCGTAGGCGGTGATGCGCATGTTCCACTGGCGCAGCTTCGCCTTGAAGACCGGGAAGTTGCCGCGCTCGGAGCGGCCGTCGGCGGTGACCTCCTCGTTGGCCAGCACCGTGCCCAGGCCGGGGCACCAGTTGACGGGCGCGTCGGAGGCGTACGCCAGCCGGTGGCCGCTCAGCACGTCGGCCCGCTCAGGGGCGCTCAGCGCGCTCCAGGGGCGCCCGTCGGGGGTGGCGCGCCGGCCGCTCTCGAACTGCTCCACCAGCGTCTCGACGGGGCGGGCGCGGCCGGCCTCCGGGTCGTACCAGGAGTTGAAGATCTGGACGAAGATCCACTGGGTCCACTTGTAGTAGTCCGGGTCGATCGTCGCGAAGGAGCGCCTCGGGTCGTGGCCCAGGCCCAGCCTGCGGAGCTGGCCCCGCATGTTCTCCATGTTGGCCTCGGTGGAGGCCCGGGGGTGGGTGCCGGTCTGGACCGCGTACTGCTCGGCGGGCAGGCCGAACGCGTCGAAGCCCAGGGTGTGCAGGACGTTGTGGCCGGTCATCCGCTGGTGGCGGGCGAAGACGTCGGTGGCGATGTACCCCAGGGGGTGGCCGACGTGGAGTCCGCTGCCGGAGGGGTAGGGGAACATGTCCATGACGAACTTCTTGGGCTTGGCGACCAGCTCGGGGTCGCCGGCCAGCTCCCCGGCCGGGTTCGGCACCTCGTACGTGCCCCGGGCCTCCCAGAGGTCCTGCCAGCGTGCCTCGATGTCCGCGGCCAGGGCCGCGGTGTAGCGGTGCGGGGCCGCCGTCTCGGGGGCGGGGGCGGCGGAAGACGCGGCCGCGGAATTCGTCTCGCTCATGGTGTCCTGAAGCTCCATCGATCGTCTCTGCCGGCGGGTCCTGCCGTACGGGCGGGACGGCGCGGGACGCACCGGTCCGCCCGTCGGCGAAAGAAAAATGCCCCTCGCACAGGAGGGGCCGCCGCGCTGACTCCGACCGGATCGGTCATCGGCCGGGACTGGTCAGCGCGGCCCGCTAAGCAGAAGGCGTACGGCACGCATGGCGCCAGGGTACAGCAGAGCCCGTTCCGGACGCACGGAAGATCTTCCCCGAGGAACGGCGGAGAGGCAAGCGCCGATCCTCAACACCCCGCCTTACTCCGCGTATCGGACCTATCAGGTCAACAACAGAGTCGGATAACTCACCTTCACCTGGCTAAACCTTGAAACCGGGTACTGCCCGGTATGGCTCCACTTAGCATGCGGCAGCGGGACCGCTTTCCCGAGCCCTTCGGAGTTGCCCCCTATGAACCTCAAAAGCATGTCCGGCGCGTCGCCCAACCCGGAGTCCGGCAACAGCCGGGCGATCCAGGGCATCGCGACCGCCGCAGCACTGATACTGGTACCACTACTCGCCGTCGTAGGAGGCGACGCTTTCCAAGCCTTCATCGACTTCGGCGCGGGCGTGCTGTCACTGCTGTCGCTGTCCGGGGCCGTCGTATGGGGTCTGATAGCCACCGACCGGCTATTGCTCGCGCCGCGCCAGCGGCTCGTCGCCCAGGCGATCCATCGCGCGACGGCCGTCGCCGCCATCGGATTCCTGCTGCTCCATGTCTCCATCAAGATCACCCTCGGCAAGGTGGCCCTGATCGGCGCCCTGCTCCCCTTCGGCCTGGGCATCACCGGGACGAACGGGCTCATCGGCTTCGGCTCGCTCGCCGGGCTGCTGATGATCGTGGCCGGCACCACCGGCGCCCTGCGCAGCGTCTTCGCCCTTCCCGGCAAGTACGCGTACAAATGGCGCGCCATCCACATGGTCGCCTATCCGTCGTGGTGTTTCGCCCTGATTCACGGACTCTTCACAGGACGTCCCGCAGCCACCTACGTCACGGTGATGTACTCCCTGACCGTTCTCGGGGTGGCCGGTGTCGTGGCCCTGCGGCTGCTGCCCAGGCAGGCGCAGCAGCGCGCCGCCGAGGCGATCGTCTCCATGACGGGCGCCGTCGTGGAGCGCGCGGACAGCGAGAACAAGCTCCGCGACCTTGTCTCCTCGCCGCTTCCCGGCGGCGGGGTGCCGCCGCAGCGCGAGTACCAGCCGCGCAAGCAGGACCCGATCGCCACCGCGTCGTTCTCCGCCCCGCTCTCCAGCGGCCGGGCGACGCCCCGGCTCGAAGCCCCGTCGCCGCCGCTGTACGAGGCCACACCGGCCGCTGACCCGCTCGCGGCGGGAAACCCCGCCGCGGAGGCGTTCAACGGCTCACGGGGCGCTGACGGCCCTTCAGGGGCCGGTTCCGACCGGGGCCAGGAGTCCGGTACCGGGCTCTCCGCCGGCTACCGGGCCATGTCCATGGACGCGACCGCCCGGATGCCCGCGCAGTCCGCCGGTTCCCCCGCCCCCGGCGGCCAGGGCGGGGAGATCCCGCTCGCCGAGCGCATCCCCATGACCGAGGAGCTCCCGGTCATCACCGATGACCTCTCCGGGCCTCCGGGTTCCTGGCCCGCCCCGTCGCCGCCCCGGCCCCCGCAGGCGTTCAGCCAGCCGCCCGCGACGCCGTACGACACCGGGGCCACCCCGGTCTACGGCGGCGGCCAGAACCCGGGGCAGCCGGGCGGACAGGGCCAGCAGCCGTACGACACGGGAGCCGTCCCCCAGTACAACCCCGGGGCGGCCCCCCAGGGCCAGCAGCCCCAGCCCTACGACACCGGCGCCACCCCGGTCTACGGCGGCCAGAACCCGGGGCAGCCGGGCGGACAGGGCCAGCAGCCGTACGACACAGGGGCCGTCCCCCAGTACAACCCCGGGGCGGCCCCCCAGGGCCAGCAGCCCCAGCCGTACGACACCGGCGCCACCCCCCGGTTCGAGCCGGGCACCGCCGGCGGGTACGGCGGCGGTGCCCCCTACGGGCCCGACGGCGCCTCCCCGTACGGCAACGGCCCGGCCCCGACGTACGACACCGGTTCCCTCCCCACGTACGACACGGGCTCGCTCCCGGCGTACGGCACGGGCGCCGTGCCCCCGTACGACACCGGCGCCAACCCCGTCTACGGCGGCGGCCAGAACCCGGGGCAGCAGCCCGGCGCCCCCTATGACGGGGCGGACCGAGGCCCCGTCTATCCGCCCCCGGCCGGGGAACCCTGGAACGCACCCGCAGGAGACCGACCGTGAACGAACCCCTCCCCGATGTCCCCGAGGTCCGCGTCGTCGGCCTCCCCCAGCTCACTCAGGGTTTCGACCTGGTCGAGCGCCTCGATCTGCCCATGCACCTCAAGGTGCACGGGCCGCTGGAGGCGATGAACGGCGAGCGGCTGGCGCAGTTGGCCGAGAACATATCCCTGACCGGGCGCGGCGGCGCGGGCTTCCCCTTCCACCGAAAGCTGCGGGCCGTCGCCAAGTCGGCGATCAGCAGGGGGATCCGCCCCGTCGTCGTGGTCAACGGCAGTGAGGGCGAACCGCCCTGCCGCAAGGACACCGTGATGCTCAACCGGGCGCCGCACCTGATCCTCGACGGCGCGCTGCTGGCCGCCGAGGCGCTGGGCGCCCGCACCCTGGTCATCGCCGTGACCAGGAACTCCACCGAGGTCTCGATCCGGGCGGCGCTCGCCGAGCGCGGGCTCTCCGACCGGCGCGGCCAGCAACTGCGGGCCAAGGTCGTCCGTACCCCGGAGCGCATGGTCTCCGGGGAGGCGTCCTCCGTGATCCGGGCCATCAACGGCGGCCCCGCCAAGCCGCCGGGGCGCCGCGAGCGCGCCGCCGAGTCCGGTGTCGGCGGCCTGCCGACGCTGCTGTCGAACGCGGAGACCTTCGCCCAACTCGCCATCGCCGCCCGGATCGGCGCCCGCCGCTACTGCAACACGGGGCTGGAGTCCGAGCCCGGCACGGTCATGCTGACGCTCTCCGGCGCGGTGGCCAGGCCGATGGTCATCGAGGCGCCTTCGGGGGTGCCGCTCCGCTACATCCTGCAAATGGCGGGCGCCCCGCCGATGCCGCAGGGCGTGCTGACCGGTGGCTACCACGGCAACTGGATGGACGCCATCGCCGCCCATGAGGCGGTGATCTCCAAGGAGTCCTTCAAGTCGTTCGGCGGGGCGCTGGGCGCCGGCGCGATCCTGCCGATCGGGCCCGAGACCTGCCCGCTGGGCGAGGCGCTGGCCGTCGCCAACTGGCTCGCCGCCGAGACCGCGGGACAGTGCGGCCCCTGCCGGCTCGGGCTGCCCGCGGCGGCGGGCGGACTCGCCGATGTGATCAACGGTGGTGGCCAGGCGGCTCTGGAGGCGCTGCGGGCGGTCACCCAGTCGGTCAAGAAGCGCGGCGCCTGCCAGCACCCGGACGGCTCCGCGCGCTTCTTCTCCTCGACCCTGTCGGCGTTCACCGACGACCTCGCCGCCCATGTGCTCAACGGCGGCTGCGGGCGCGAGACGACCGGGGTGCTGCCGCTGCCCCCGGCCGGCTACCAGACCGAGGTCGAGTCGATCCCCAGTGGCGGCATGCTGGCCATCGACTGGACGCTCTGCCAGGGCCACGGCCTCTGCGCCGACATCCTCCCTGAGCTGTTCCGGATGACCCCGGACGGCTTCCCCACCCCGGCGAAGACGGATGTCCCCGTGCACCTCCAGGGCGCCGCTCAGCGCGCCGTACGGCGGTGTCCGGCGCTGGCGCTCCGGCTGGAGCAGAAGGCTCCCCCGGCGCCGCCGCGCAAGGAGTCCCCGTCCCGTGCCGAGCTGCCGCCGGGCGGTGGCGGGCGCAAGGCCCTCGGCCGGGGCCGCGGCTGACCGAGCGCGCCGGCGGGCCCCGTACCGGGGCCCGCCGGGCGTACGGCGCCGTACCGGGGGCGTACAGCGGGGCCGAGAGCGGAGAGCGGACATACGAGAAGCGGGTCGTCCTGACCGGACGACCCGCTTCTCGTGATCTTCACTGCTTCTGTGGAGCTAAGGAGAATTGAACTCCTGACCTCCTGCATGCCATGCAGGCGCTCTACCAACTGAGCTATAGCCCCGTGTTGTCCACCGCTTCCGGGTTTCCCCCTCGGCGGCATGGCCAACATTAACGGTCCCTGTGCCCCACCGCCAAATCGATTCCCACCGGAGGTCACGGGCGCCCTCGCCGGCCGCCCCGTGGACGGCGTCACGGGGCCTCAGGCGGTCGGCCGGGTCCTCAGGCGGTCGCGAAGGAGTAGAAGCGCTTGAGGGTGCAGTGTTCCTCCAGGAGACGGCCGTAGATCGGCTCGCCCTCCAACTCCCGGTAGGTCTCGATGGGGTCGCCTTTGATGATCAGCGCCCGCGCGCACTCCTCGCACCAGTACTGGTACTCGGGGTTGACCGGGTCCATGTCCCGGACGATCGGCGTACCGCTGCCGCACCAGTCGCACTTACGCCTGTGCGCACCCATCGATCAGCTCCAGAGGTGGCCGCGACAGGCCGTGCACACGTAGGGAATTCCGCCATTGACACCGCGATTTCGAGCCACCGAAGACGCCTCGTACGAGGGACTGCCGACTCTGCTGGCGGACATCGTGCGCTCCCTCCCGATCCGGTCCCTGGGCCCCCGTCCGGTCGTCCGATTCTGCCACGCCGAAGAGTGCTGGTCAGCCCGAAATGGCGGGCGTACAGCAGAAATCCCGCCCCCTTGGGAGGGGACGGGATCCGTTTCGTGACGCTTATTGTGGAGCTAAGGAGAATTGAACTCCTGACCTCCTGCATGCCATGCAGGCGCTCTACCAACTGAGCTATAGCCCCAGGTGTTCCCCGCGCCGTGCGCCGCGAACAAGAAGAACTTTAGCCTGCGACCTGCCGGAAAGCGAAATCCGGTGGCCCGGCCCCGGGCGGGCGGGCGGCGGGCCGCTCAGTCGTCGTCCCCGAGGACCGGCTCCGGGAGGGTGCCCGCGTTGTGTTCGAGGAGGCGCCAGCCGCGCGCGCCCTCGCCGAGAACGGACCAGCAGCAGTTGGAGAGCCCGCCGAGCCCTTCCCAGTGGTGCGCCTCCAGGCCCAGCAGCCGGCCTATGGTGGTCCGGATGGTCCCGCCGTGGCTGACGACGACCAGGGTGCCGCCGTCGGGCAGCTTCTCGGCGTGCCGGAGCACCACGGGCGCGGCCCGGTCGGCCACCTCGGTCTCCAGTTCGCCCCCGCCGCGCCGGACGGGCTCACCGCGTTTCCAGGCCGCGTACTGGTCGCCGTACCGCTCGACGATCTCCTCATGGGTCAGCCCCTGCCAGGCGCCCGCGTAGGTCTCCCGGAGCGCGGCGTCGTGGGTGATGTCGAGGCCGGTGACGGCGGTCAGCTCCCGGGCCGTGGCGACGGCCCGCCGCAGGTCGGAGGCGATGATCGCGTCCGGCTTGAGCGAGGCGAGCAGCCGGGCGGCTCTGCGGGCCTGCCCGACGCCGGTCCCGGTCAGCTCGATGTCCGTGGAGCCCTGGAAGCGGCGTTCCAGGTTCCACGCCGTCTGGCCGTGCCGCCAGAGGACGATACGGCGGCCCCGGCCGCGCTGCGCGCCGCTCAGCTCAGCTCACCCCCGGGTCACCGGCGGTCCCGGTGGGCTCGCCGACCGCCGCCGCGTGCTCCCGGCCCTTGCCGCGCGTCTTGACGGCGTCCTCGGGCAGCGCCAGCTCGGGGCAGTCCTTCCAGAGCCGCTCCAGCGCGTAGAAGACGCGCTCCTCGCTGTGCTGCACATGGATCACGATGTCGACGTAGTCGAGCAGGATCCAGCGGGCGTCGCGGTCGCCCTCGCGGCGCACCGGCTTGGCGCCCAGCTCCTTCTGGAGCCGCTCCTCGATCTCGTCGACGATCGACTTCACCTGACGGTCGTTGGGCGCCGAGGCGAGCAGGAAGGCGTCGGTGATGGAGAGCACATCGCTCACGTCGTACGCGATGACGTCGTGGGCGAGCCGGTCGGCGGCGGCCTGGGCCGCGGTGTTGACGAGGGCGATGGAACGATCAGTTGCGGTCACTGGCAGGCTTTCGTCGGCGGTCGGTGGAGATGTCCAGGGTCTCACGGACCACTGACACCGGGCACAACCGTTTCTCCCGGCGGCCCCGGGGGCCTCGGGGGGGGAGGACCCCGCCGGGCGCCTTCCGGCACGCGGTGGGGTCCCTTCGGCCCGCTCCGGTCGACCTGGCGAACCTGACCCACCTGCTCGGCCCGGCGGACCTAGTCGACCTTGTAGTCCTGCCCGAGGACGACGGAGACGTCCGCGTTCGGTGCCGCCTTGCCCTGGGTGACCGCGCCGGCCGGGAGGCCGAGCGTCTTGGCGACCTCTTCCGCCTGTTCCTTCTGCTTGTCGTCACCGTAGGTGACGGTGGAGGCCGTCACGGCGTCGGCCGTACCGGCGTCCACGAAGCCGTAGCCGCCGTTGACCAGGGCGATCCGCGCGGACTCGGCCGCGTCCTGGTCGCCGCTCGCGTTCTTCACGCCGACACGTACCGCCGCGCCCTCCTCGGGGGCGGTCACGGAGCCGCCCAGGATGTCCTTGACGACGCTCTCCGCGGCCTGGTCGCTGAGCCTGCCGTTGGCCTGCACGGGCAGCAGCGTCGTCTTGTAGTCGCCCACCTTGGCGTGCCCGGCGAGCTTGGCGAGGGCCGCGCCCAGGTCCTTCTCGGTGAGCGAGGGGTCCAGGATCTGCGCCAGGGTCTCGACGGTGACCGTCGCGTTCTTCGGATCGTCCGAGATCTTCCGCAGGACGCCCTGGAGCACCTGGCCGAACCGGTCGAGCTGCTTGGCCTCGTCCTCGCCGGGCGCGCGGTAGGTGGCGTAGCCGACGGCGGCCCGTCCGTTGAGGGTCTCCTTCTCGCCCTTGGGGACGAGCGGGTCGTCGCCCTCCTTGGCGGCGGGCACCTCGACATCGGTGGTCACCTCGATGCCGCCGACCAGTTCGACCAGGTTCTCCAGATACGGCGTGTCCAGCCGCCAGGTGCCGGAGATCTTGGTGCCGAGCAGCGTGCCGATGCCGTTGCGGGTGCCGTCGGAGCCGTCCTCGTCGACGGACTTGCCCAGAGTGGTGGAGATCCCCTCGTCGTCCGCGATGGAGAGGATGTTGGGCAGCAGCACCGTGGTGCCCTGCCCCGTCGTCGCGTTGTTGACGAGAAGGGCCGTCGAGGTGCCCTTCTGCTTGGTGTTGTGCAGGTGTACGACGATCACATCGCGCTTCTGCGGGCCCGACGAGGTGGTCGCGGCCGTGTCCGAAGCGGACATGCCGGGCAGCTTCCCCGCGTACCAGAGGTAGCCGACGCCCCCGGTGAGCGCCAGGGCGAGCACGACGACGAGGGCGACGACGCGGCTGCGGCCCCGGCGCTTGGCCTCCTCGCGCCGCTCGGAGCGGCTCTCGGTGAACTTGAGCCAGTCGATGACGTCCTCGGAGTCCTCGCTGGGCTCCTCGATGAACGAGAACTGCTCGGTCTTGTAGTCGCGTTCCTCGCCCTCGGGACGCCGCTGCCCCGGTACGGCGGGCTGCTCGGCCCCGGCAGCGGCGTCCGCGCCCGGGCCGGGGCGGGCGTCCTGGCGGGCCTCCGGGCGGGCGTCGGATCCCGGGGCCGCGCCCGGCTCGGGGACGGCCCCGGAGCCCGCGTCCCGGCCTGCGGCCGGCTCCGTGCCGACGTCGGTGGCGGTACGGGCCCGGGGGGCGGCGGCCTGCCGCCGACCCGCGGCGTCCCCCACCGGGTTCATCGGGGCCGTCGGGTCCGCCACCGGCTCCTGGACCGGCTGCTGTTGGCCCGTGTCGTACCCGTAGGGGTCGTAGCCGTATCCCTGTTGGGGCTGCTGCTGAACCTGCTGCCCGTACGGGTCGTACTGCTGCGGGATCTGCTGATGCTGCTGCCCGTAGGGGTCGTAGCCGTACCCCTGTTGCTGCTGCCCCTGTTGCTGCTGCCCCTGGGGGTGACCCTGCTGCGCCGAGTCCTGCTGGTGGAAGTGCTGTTGCTGGTGCTGTTGCGGCACGGGCTGCCCGTAGGCGTCGTACTGCTGTTGCTGCGGGGCCTGCTGGTACACCGGCTGCCCGTACTCGTCGTAACCGACGATCTGGGGCTGCCCGTAGTAGGGGCCGTACGGGTCGTACGGCTGCTGCTGGTCGTTCACCGGTGCCCCTCTCCGTGGCTCAGGCGCCGCGGTACAACTGCCGCTTGTCGATGTAGCGCACGACGCCGTCCGGCACCAGGTACCAGACGGGATCGCCCTTCGCGACCCTCCCACGGCAGTCGGTCGAGGAGATGGCCAGTGCCGGAACCTCCACCAAGGACACACCGCCCTTGGGCAGCCCGTCGGCCGTCAGGTCATGGCCCGGCCGGGTGACCCCGATGAAATGGGCGAGGGAGAACAGCTCCTCGTGGTCCCGCCAGCTCAGGATCTGCGAGAGCGCGTCGGCCCCCGTGATGAAGAAGAGGTCGGCGTCGGGGTTGAGGGAGCGCAGGTCCCGCAGTGTGTCGATGGTGTACGTGGCGCCCCCGCGGTCGATGTCGATCCGGCTCACCGAGAACTGCGGGTTGGACGCGGTCGCGATGACCGTCATCAAGTAGCGGTCCTCGGCCGGTGACACGGCGCGCTGGCTCTTCTGCCAGGGCTCGCCGGTCGGCACGAACACCACCTCGTCGAGGTGGAACAGCGCGGCGACCTCACTGGCCGCCACGAGGTGTCCGTGGTGGATCGGGTCGAAGGTGCCGCCCATGACGCCGAGTCGGCGCCTGGCCCCCTCGCTCCCAAGCCCGGCTCCGGGCCCGGCTCCGGGCCCGGAGCCCTCTTCCGGTCTGCCCGCCTCGGCCGGTCCGTGACCGCTGGACGCTTGCTGGTCTCCCATACGCCCAGAGCCTACTGGCACACGCGTACGGCCCGGGCTCAGCGGTCGCGGTTGAAGCGGGTGGTGATCCACAGCAGCAGGAGCAGCGCGAAGAGGGCGCCGCCACCCACGAGAACCGGGTTGAGGCTTTCGTGATTGCCGCCGCGCTCGGCGCCCTCGGCAAGGGTGACCAGGTGGGCGGCGGTACCGGTGAGGCTCATCTTCTACGGGCCCTTTTCCTCGGGGGGTCGGGATCCTCCGGAGAGGTGGATTCTCCTGAGGTCTGCGGAGACTTCGCGCACATCGTATGCGGGGCCTTCGGGCACGCTCACGCCGACTCAGTCGTTGGGGTCGTTGTCGCGGTATCCGCGCAGCAGGAACCAGGCGAGCAGGGCGGCTCCCACGAGGGAGGCGACCAGCACGATCCGCAGGGTGTCGCCCGGTCCCTGCTGATCGGAGACGGCGGCGAGCAGGGTGGTGGTATCCGGCATGGCGGTGGTGCTCCTCGGTTCTGTTCCGGCCGGGATCCGGCACTGTTCGCCGGAGCCCCATCCACAGGCCCCCGCACACGGTAGACCCACCGCCTAGTCTGGGATCTGTCAGGGGGGACGAGCCTTGGACAGTGGACTCGTACGAACAGGGGAATTCCATGACCGATGACCGCAACGACGCGACGGGCAGCGAGAACGTGCCCAGCCGGCAGCGCAAACGCTTCCCGGGGATCTCCTCCCGGGCGTACGAACACCCGGCGGACCGCTCGGCGCTGGTCGCCCTGCGCAAGCTCAGCGGCTTCGACACGGTGTTCAAGGCACTCAGCGCCCTGCTGCCCGAGCGAAGCCTGCGGCTGCTCTTCCTCTCCGACTCGGTGCGGGTGAGCGACGCCCAGTTCGCGCATCTGCACGTCATGCTGCGGGACGCCTGTTACATCCTGGACCTGGAGAAGGTCCCGGCGATGTATGTCACGCAGGACCCGAAGCCCAACGCGATGTGCATCGGTCTCGACGAGCCGATCATCGTGGTCACCACCGGTCTCGTGGAGCTGCTCGACGAGGAGGAGATGCGGGCGGTCGTGGGCCACGAGGTGGGTCACGCGCTCTCCGGGCACGCGGTGTACCGGACGATCCTGCTCTTCCTCACCAGCCTCGCGGTCAAGGTCGCCTGGATCCCGCTCGGCAATGTCGCCATCATGGCGATCGTGACGGCGCTGCGGGAGTGGTTCCGCAAGTCGGAGCTGTCGGCGGACCGGGCCGGGCTGCTGGTCGGCCAGGACCCGAAGGCGTCGATGCGCGGCCTGATGAAGATCGCGGGTGGCAACCATCTGCACGAGATGAACGTGGACGCGTTCCTGGCACAGGCCAAGGAGTACGAGGAGGGCGGCGACCTTCGGGACTCCGTCCTGAAGATCCTCAATGTGCTGCCCCGTACGCACCCCTTCACGACGGTACGGGCCGCCGAGCTGAAGCAGTGGTCCGAGAGCCGGGACTTCCAGCGGATCATGGACGGCCACTATCCGCGCCGTTCGGAGGACAAGGACACCTCCGTGACGGACTCGTTCCGCGAGTCGGCCGCGCACTACGCGGACACGGTCCGCAGCAGCAAGGACCCGCTGATGAAGCTGGTCGGCGATATCGCGGGCGGCGCGGGCGACCTCGGCGGCAAGCTCCGCGACAAGTTCACGGGCGGCGGCAGCGGCGGCGGTAAGAACACCGGAGGCGGTACGCCCACGGACCGGTCCCCCGGCTCCGGCTCCGCCGAAGGCACCAACGGCGACACCGAAGGCGGCGCCAACGGCGGCGGTGAGGGCACCGACGGCGACGGAACGGGCGGCAAGGGCCCGGCCGGCGCCTGACGCACCCCCGGCCGGTCAGCGCCTGACACACCCCGGTCGGCCGGGGCGGCTCCGCCCCGGCCGACCGCCCGGGCCGACCGACCGCCCGGCCCGGCAGCCCGAGGCCCCGTACGCGGCCGGTCTCAGGGCGCCGGGCTCGGTTGCGCCGAGCGGGCAAGGGCGCCGCAGAGCGCGGAGTGGGCCGGGCCGGTCGCGTACGGGTCGGTCGCGGCCGGTTCGTGCGGCTGGGCGCGCTCGCCCGCGAGCAGCGGGCGGAGCGTCCTGGGCGGCGCCGCCGAGCAGGACTGCGGCCCGGCCTGGACCTCGCTGGTCACCACCTGCGTCTGGTGCCGGGGCAGGTCCTCGGGGCTGAAGCGGAAGCGCATCTCGCGCCGTACGGTGAAGAGCGAGGCGTCCCGTACGGGATTTCCCTGGGCAGAGGCGGGGCGCAGCGCGTAGACGAAGACATGGTCCGTGGTGACCTCCAGCGTCGCGGGGTCGGTCGCCTCGTACCGCAGGGTGCCGTGGACCCGTACCGGATCGCCGGTGCGGGCCACCTTCGCCGGGTCGAAGCGGATCAGCCAGCCGGTCGGGTCGTGCAGCCCGTCGTCGGCCGGCGCGCTGAAGCTGCGGTCGAACTGGCCGAACTGTTCGGGGTCGAGCAGGATCCGGACGGGTCTGAGGGAGCGCCCCATGAGGACGTCGGGGTCGAGCGAGGACGCCACCAGATAGTCCTTGACGATGGTCAGCGCGGCCGTCACCTGGCCCTCCGCGAAGTCCCCGGCGTCCCGGGCGGGCGGCAGGGTGATCCCGGCCGCCCCGGTCCGGTACGCGGCGGCGGGGCTGCGGGCGAGGAGCTCGGCGGGCACGCCGCCCGGCACCGGCCCGTCGGGGGCGAGCGGGATCACCGATATCCGCGCCTGTTCGACGGCGCGGATGGCGGGCGGGCGGTACGGATTGCGGAGCCCCAGATAGATCGCGGTGCCGAAGGCGACCACCAGGATCAGCAGGAGCAGCAGGAACTGGCGCGGACCGTTGCCGAAGCTCCGCCGGCGCCCCGGCTCCGGCGGCGGTACGGGCGGGATCCTGCGGACGGCGTGGGCGTGCTCGCCCATGCGCTCCCGCGCGGAGTACTCCTGGAGCCGGGCCGCCCGGATGAACGACTCGTCGAAGACGACCGAGCGGTACTCGTCGTCCTCGCCTCCGGGGAGCCCTTCCGGATGTTCTCCTTCGGGGGGGTCTCCACGCCCTGCCATACCTTGAGGGTAGGTCTGGAGAGGCGAACGTAAACGCCGGGAGGACGGTCAAGTTCCGCTCCCCGCCCGTTCGGCCGTTCGGGTCAACCGGCCGCTCACCGCGGCGGCCGCGGCCCCGGCCTGGCCCGCACACGGTCCTCGTCAGGGCGTGCGCGGCACCGCCGAGACGGCCGGTTCGCTCCGGTTGACGGAGGCCGAGGGGCCGACCACCCCGGGCTTGTCGATCCCGGACGTGGCGGGCTGCGGCACCTGGTCCTGGCGGTTGCCCGCGGCGCCCCGGTAGACGGCGGAGAAGGCGAGCGCGACCATCCCGACGCCCATCAGCAGCGCGAGCAGCCAGGCCACCGGACGGTGCCAGCGCGCGGTCGACCGGTACGGCCGCAGACTGCCGCCGTGTTTGCCGTACGGGGTGTACGCGTCCGGGTCGTCCGGGTCGGGCTCCCCGTACCCGGGGTCGGGTCCGTACGCGCCGTCCCGGGCGGCCAGTTCCTCGTACAGTTCGTCCTCGGGCGCTCCCCCGCCGGAGCGGGCGCGGGCCGCCTCGGCCTCCGCGCGTGCCTGGGCGGCCGAGAGCAGCCGCTCGACGGCGGAGGGTTCGTGGATGGTGGCTGCCTTGACGAAGTCCTCGTCGAAGACCACGGAGGCGAAGTCCTGGTCCGCGCCACCGCGGTCGTCGTCGGGCTCCCAGCCGTCCGGGAACGGCCTGCCCCCCACGTCGTCCGGCACGTCTTCAGAGTAGACCTGGGACGGAGTTTTGGGCAGGCGGAGTCCGAACTATCCGGCTTCGGAATTCGTCACACGTACGACGTACGTACGGACGGTCACCCCCGGCCCGTCACGCGCCGTACCGCCCGTCACGCGCCGTACCGCCGGTCACGGACCGTCAGGGAGCGTCAGCGCGTATGGCCGTCCCCGGTGACGATGTACTTCGTGGAGGTCAGCTCCGGCAGCCCCATCGGCCCCCGCGCGTGCAACTTCTGCGTCGAGATCCCGATCTCCGCGCCGAAGCCGAACTGGCCCCCGTCGGTGAAGCGGGTCGAGGCGTTCACGGCGACCGTCGTGGAATCGACCAACTGGGTGAATCTGCGGGCGGCGGCCTGCGAGGTGGTGACGATGGCCTCGGTGTGCCCGGACGACCAGAGCCGGATGTGGGCGACGGCCGCGTCCAGCGAGTCCACCACCGCGGCGGCGATGTCGTACGACAGGTACTCGGTCTCCCAGTCGTCCTCGGTGGCCGGTACGACGGTGGCCTTGGACCCCGCCGCGTACGCCTGCACCCGTTCGTCGCCGTGGACGGTGACCCCGGCCTCGGCCAGCGCGTCCAGCGCGCGCGGCAGGAAGGCGGCGGCGATGTCCTGGTGGACGAGGAGGGTCTCGGCGGCGTTGCAGACGCTGGGGCGCTGCGCCTTGGAGTTGACGAGGATGTCGACGGCCATGTCGAGATCGGTGTCGGCGTCCACGTAGACATGGCAGTTGCCGGTTCCGGTCTCGATGACGGGGACGGTGGAGCCCTCGACGACGGTCCGGATCAGGGAGGCGCCGCCGCGCGGGATCAGCACGTCGACCAGGCCGCGTGCCCGCATCAGCTCCTGTACGGCGGCGCGCCCCTCACCGGGGACGAGCTGCACGGCGTCGGCGGGCAGCCCGGCGCCGCCCACCGCGTCGCGGAGCACCCGGACGAGCGCGGTGTTGGAGGCGTACGCGGAGGAGGAGCCGCGGAGCAGGACGGCGTTGCCGGACTTCAGGCAGAGCGCGGCGGCGTCGACGGTGACGTTGGGGCGGGCCTCGTAGATGATCCCGACGACGCCGAGCGGGACCCGTACCTGGCGCAGGTCGATGCCGTTGGGAAGGGTCGAGCCGCGCACGACCTCACCGACCGGGTCGGGCAGCGCGGCCACGTCCCGTACGTCGGCGGCGATGGCCCGGATCCGCTCCGGGGTCAGCGTCAGCCGGTCGATGACCGACTCGGGGGTGCCCGCCTCCCGGGCCCGCGCGACATCCTCGGCGTTGGCCGTGACGATCTCGTGGGTACGGACCTCCAGGGCGTCCGCGATCGCCAGCAGCGCGTCGTCCTTGGCCGCGCGCGGCAGTGGCGCGATATCGGCGGCGGCGGAGCGGGAGCGGTAGGCGGCCCTGACGACCGGGGTGAGGTTGTCGTACGGCGAGAGCGAGGTCATGCCCGCAGGGTAATGCGGACGCCGCGGGCGCTCCGCACATATCCCGCAGTACGAGACACCACGGGGCTTGGCCCGGACGCCGGGCGGGCGGACGCCGGGGCGGGCGGGCGCTCGGCGCGCGGGCGGCCGGGACGCGCCCCGGCGCATCGGGCGGCACGACGGCGTACCGGCGGACCGGCGCACCGCCCTGCACGGCGCGCACGGCGCTCAGAAGGGGTGGACGCCCACCGGGGCCGCCGGTGGCGGGCCGTACCCCTCCGCGATGCGCTGGTGGTACGTCTCCCGGTCGATGACCTCCAGGCCGACGATCACCCACGGCGGGAGCTGGGCGCTCGACCGGTGCTCGCCCCAGAGCCGCAGCGCCACGGCGGCGGCGTCGTGCAGGTCCCTGGCCTCCTCCCAGTAGCGGATCTCGGCATGGTCGGTGGCGTATCTGCTGGTCAGCAGGAAGGGATGGTCGTGGGCGAGCTGTTCGAGGCCGCGCCTGACCTCGGGCAGCGGGGCCCGGGGCCCGGAGACGCTGAGCGTGACATGCCAGAGCTTGGAGACCTGGCCGCCCTCTCCGCGCGGGTCCGGCGCCGGGGCCTCGCGACGCCCGGCGCCGGCCGGGCTCCCACCGCCGGCCGCCGCCGGCCCCGTACCGGCACCCCGTGCGACGGGCTCCGTACCGACACCACCGACACCACCGGCGTCACCGGCGGCGCTCTCGGCGCCTCCTGCCGCGTCCCCCGTGTCGACGCTGGTCAGGGTTCTTCGGGCGTCCGTGGCCCGCCGGGCCTGGGCGCCTCCCCCGGTCCCTCGGGGCGCCGCCCCCGGGCGCGCTCGTCTCACCAGCGGCCTCCTGTTTGCTGCGTCATCGTCCCGTACCCCGTCGTAACCCCGTCATACCCCTGACAAAGTTGACCAGTCCCAGGCGGAAGATGGGGCGGTTTTGGTAAAGGTCCCTGTTCAAAGGCCCGCGTTTCAGCCGTTTCAGGGGCGCCTCGGGGAGATCTCCGGGGCGCCTCCGGGTCCCTACAGGGTGACGCCCGGTTGTCTCAGGGATGTCCCAGGGGCGTCTACGGGGCGTCTCAGGGCCCTCTCCCGGCCCCCGAACCACCCGAGGCCTCCGAGGGGCGCCGCGGACCCCGCGAGGGGTCTCTCAGGAGTGCAGGACGACCAGATCGTCCCGGTGGACGACCTCGCGCTCGTAGGCGGGGCCCAGCTCGCGGGCGAGGTCGCGGGTGGAGCGGCCGAGGAGCTGGGGGATCTCCTTGGCGTCGAAGTTGACCAGCCCCCGGGCGACCGCCCGCCCCTCCGGGTCCCTCAGCTCCACCGGGTCCCCCGCGCTGAACTCGCCCTCGACGGCGGCGATCCCGGCCGGCAGCAGCGAGGTACGGCGCTCCACGACGGCCCGTACGGCGCCCTCGTCCAGGGTGAGCGCGCCCCGGGGGGTGGAGGCGTGCGCGAGCCAGAGGAGCCGGTCGGCGGAGCGGCGTCCGGTGCGGTGGAAGTACGTGCCGGTGTCCCGCCCCGCGAGCGCGTCGGCGGCACGGCTGGCCGAGGTCAGCACGACGGGGATACCGGCCGCCGCGGCGATCCTGGCGGCCTCCACCTTGGTGACCATGCCGCCGGTGCCGACCCCGGCCCGCCCCGCGCTGCCGATGGAGACCCCCGCCAGGTCGGCGGGGCCGCGCACCTCGGCGATCCGGGCGGTGCCGGGGGTGCTCGGGTCCCCGTCGTAGAGCCCGTCGACATCGGAGAGGAGGACGAGCAGGTCGGCCCGGACGAGATGGGCGACGAGCGCGGCGAGCCGGTCGTTGTCGCCGAAGCGGATCTCGTCGGTGGCGACGGTGTCGTTCTCGTTGACGACGGGGAGCGCGCCCATGCCGAGGAGCTGGTCGAGGGTGCGGTAGGCGTTCCGGTACGAGGAGCGCCTGCTGGTGTCGTCCGTCGTGAGGAGCACCTGGCCGACGCGGACCCCGTACCGGGCGAAGGAGGCGGTGTAGCGGGCGACCAGCAGCCCCTGGCCGACGCTGGCGGCGGCCTGCTGCCGGGCGAGGTCCCGGGGGCGCCGGTCGAGGCCGAGCGGCGCGAGCCCGGCGGCGATGGCGCCGCTGGAGACCAGCACGATCTCCCGGCCGCCCGTCTCCCGGCCGCCCGCGCCGTCGCCCTCCCGGTCGCCGCCGCCGCGTACTCCGGCGAGCACGTCGACCAGCGCGTCGACCCGGTCGGCGTCGAGCCCGCCGGTGGCGGTGGTGAGCGAGGAGGAGCCGACCTTGACGACGATCCTGCGGGCCTGCCCGACGGCGTCCGGCCGCGCCGTCTCCTGCCGTGCCCCCGCCCGCGCCGTCTGCGCCGTGCGCCCCGTGCGCTGCCCCGTCTTCCCCGTCTGCCGCGCCGCCGCCTGCTGCCGTGCCGCTGCCACGTGCCTCTGCCTCTGCTCTCGCCACCGGTTGCCCGTACCGGCCACCGGTGTATGTCCCGGCGGGCCAGCCTACGCGCGGGCCACCGGAGGCGCCGCGCCATTTCAGTGGCTGGGACACCCACTCTGACCAGGGTGACGGCGAATACCCGCCATCGGCACAACCGGAAGGGCATGACAACGGTCTGTCAGGTGTAAGAACGACCGGGAAACGCTGTGGGTCATCACGGGGATAGGCTGGCGGTCTGGCGTCCCCACCCCGCACTGGACGCGACCTCCACGTGCTGCGCGACCCCGATCAGCGCCCCTGGCGCACCGACCACAGAGATGGGCCTTGAAGTAATGCCAGTAAAAGTGAGCGTCGTCATTCCGGTGTACAACCCGGGTAAGTACATCGACCCGTGCATCGATTCACTGCTCGCCCAGACACTGCCGGCCGCCGACTTCGAGGTGCTCTTCGTCAACGACGGATCCACCGACGACACCCCTGCCCGGCTCGACGCGCTGGCCGTCGAGCATCCGCACTTCCGGGTGATTCACATCCCGAACTCCGGCTGGCCGGGCAAGCCCAGGAACATCGGGGTGGCGGAGGCGAAGGGCGAGTACGTCCAGTTCGTCGACCAGGACGACCACATGGCCTCCGACGCGCTGCGCCGCCTCTACGAGATGGGCCACCGCAACGGCTCCGACATCGTGATCGGCAAGGTCGCCTCGAATTTCCGCGGTGTCCCGCACGGCGTCTTCAAGACCAACCGTGAGAAGTGCGATCTGTCCACGGCGCCGCTGTACGACAGTCTCACCCCGCACAAGATGTTCCGCACGGAATTCCTCCGCGAGAACAAGATCGCGTACCCCGAGGGCAAGCGGCGCCTCGAAGACCAGCTCTACATGATGCAGACGTATTTCCCGGCGAAGGTCGTCTCCATCCTCGGGACGTACACCTGCTACTACTACTCGAAGCGGGACGACGGCCAGAACGCCGGGTCCGCCAAGCTCGTGCCCTCCGGTTACTACGGCAACCTCCGCGAGGTGCTCGACGTCGTCGTCGCCAACACCGAGCCGGGCGAGTTCCGCGACCGTCTGCTGCGCCGCTTCTACCGGGTCGAGATGCTCGGCCGGCTCAGCGAGCCCTCCGTCCTCAAGTACGAGCCCGCGTACCTGGACGAGATGGTCGACGCGATCCAGCCGCTGGTGAAGGACTTCATCAACGACGGCGTGCACGACGGGCTCGGCGCGCTGATCCGGCTCCGCTCCACACTGCTGCGGAACGACGACCGGCAGGGGCTGGTGAAGCTCGCCCGGTTCGCCAAGTCGGTGAAGGCCGCCGCGCGCCTGGAGGAGTTCGACTGGCAGCCGGACGGCCGGATCGCGCTCTCCGTGACCGGCCGCCTGGTGCACGGCGAGGACCAGCGGCCGCTGAGCCTGGTCCGGCGCGGCAAGCGGTACTTCGTCCACCCGGAGATCACCGAGGGGCTGCTGCCCGAAGGTGAACTCCTGGATGTCACCGACGAGATGGACACCTTCAAGGGCGAGTTCTCGCTGCGCAACCGGGAGACCGCCGTCGAGTGGCCCTGCCCGGCCGAGTTCACCGCGAAGATCGAGAAGATCGCCGCCCCCGAGGGCCGGGAAGCGGCGGAGGAGGCCGAGGAGACGTACGAGGTCGTCCTGTACGGCACCGGTACGGTCACCAGCGAGGCGGTCAAGGGGCGCGGCCGGGTCTCCCGGGGGTTCTGGGACATCTGGATCCCGATGCGCGGCCTCGGCCTCGTCCGCAAGGCCCGGCTCGGCGCCGACCGCGCGCCCGGCGTGGACGCCAAGTGCCTCCCTGCGGTGCTCGGTTCGCCCGCGCGGCCGGTCATCCCGTACTTCACGGACCCGCACGGCAACCTGACGCTGGATGTCGCGGGCCGCGCCAAGAAGATGGCGACATACCTCGCGGAGCGCCCCGTGCTCCGCATGCCCGGCTCCCGCTCCGAGCTGCGGTTCGAGATCTTCACCGGGACGAACTCCGCCTCGCTCGCCTGCGAGCTGGTGCTCACCACCGCCGAGGGGACGAAGCTCACCCACCCCGCGACGCTCCGCCCGGACCATGGCAGGGCCCATCTGGAGGTGCCGGCGCGCGTCGCGGACCTGCCGGCGGGCCCGGCGCGGCTCTCCGTCAAGCTGGACGGCCCCAAGGGGCCCGAGCTGGACATCTGCGAGGTGCCGGTGGCGGCGGGCGGCCGGATCCGGCTCGACGAGAGCGGTCTCGCCGTGGTCGATCCGCTGCTGGTGCGCGTGGTGACGGTGAAGCGCCGCAGGGCGACGCTCCGGAAGGTGCTGCGCTCGGCGGGCGGTCCGCTCGTGCGCAGGCTGCCCGCGTCGGCCCGCAAGAAGGTACGCCGCCTCGCGGCCCGTATCTGACGGAGCAACCCGTTCAGGACATTTTGTTCGGCACGGCCCGTACGGCCGGCCGGTCCAGCCAGACAGTCAGAACAGCAAGGACGTGATCACATGCGGCAGCTCTCCGTCGAAGGCGCCTGGGTGCATGAACCGAAGGTCTTCCCGGACAGCCGTGGCTCCTTCCACGAGTGGTTCAAGGCCCCCGACTTCGCCGAGGCCGCGGGCCACTCGCTGAACCTCGCGCAGGCCAACTGCTCGGTCTCCAAGCGGGGCACGCTGCGCGGGATCCACTTCGCCGATGTGCCGCCCAGCCAGGCCAAGTACGTGAAGTGCGTACGGGGCGCGGTGCTCGACGTCATCGTGGACATCCGGGTGGGCTCGCCCACGTACCGCGCCTGGGAGGCCGTCCGGCTGGACGACGTGGACCACCACTCGGTCTATCTCTCCGAGGGCCTGGGCCACGCCTTCATGGCGCTGACGGACGACGCCACGGTGGTCTACCTCTGCTCCGAGGGGTACGCCCCGGGCCGTGAGCACGGGCTCAACCCGCTCGACCCGGAGCTGGCCATCGAGTGGCCGGAGTCGATCACGCCGCTGCTCTCCGAGAAGGACGCGGCGGCGCCGACGCTCGCCGAGGCGGAGGCCCAGGGCCTGCTGCCGTCGTACGAGGCGTGCAAGGCGTACTACGCGGAGCTGAACAAGTAACCCTGTAGAAGCAACCTGTAGCAACGCGGGGGAGCCCGCGCAGGGCGCCCACAGGGCATACGGAAGGGGCCGGAGCGACAGCGCTCCGGCCCCTTCCCCTTGGTCCTCGGGTACGGGACGGCTCAGCGGACGGCGGCCTCGATCTGCCGGCGCAGCGGCGCGAACGCGGTGCGCGGGCGGCGCAGGTTACGGGCCCGGTTGAGCGCGGGCCAGAAGGCGCCGCCGAGCAGCGCCTCGGGGCGTACGGCGTTCTTGCGGACCAGGATCTCGTCCGGGACGTCCTGCGGGTCCGGGACGACGTACTCCTCGATGATCTTCTCGTACTCCTGGTCGAGCACGGTGTTCCCGGGGTCGGCGCCGAAGATCGCCACGACGCCGGTCGGCTCGGTGTCGATGTCGAGGACGAGCAGGTCGGGGCGGTACCGCCGGAGCACTGTGGCGACCTTGTAGACGTCGCCGGCCCAGAACTTCGTGTGCCGGTCGCGGGCCGCCTCGTCGATGTCCCGGGGCAGCATGTCGTCCAGGACGATCACGCTGGACCAGCGGGAGTGCTTCTCGACGTTCATGAAGTCGCGGAGCGCGAACTCGAAGAGGTGCATGCCGTCGATGAACGACAGCTCCAGCTTCGGGTCGCCGCCGAGCAGGTTGACCGGGTCGCGGCGGGCCAGCGCGCGGAACGGGTTGCGGCCGTTGCGCAGATGGATCAGCGGGTCCTTGCGGGCGAAGAAGTCGTCGCTGGTGGCGCGCACCAGGTGGACGTCGCAGCTCAGGTCCGTGACCACCTTGAAGGCCGGGTCGACGGCGACGGACGGGACTCTGGAGAGCGCCAGGCTCCTGCCGTCGTTGACCCCGATCTCCAGATAGGTGCGGGGTTTGTACACACGGTGCAGTTGCCGGAGGAATCCGTGGCGATCCACGCGAGGCGCCCTTCACTGAGAATCAAAGAACCAGAGGCTTGATTCTCAGCGAACATAGTGGGCCCCTCCGGCACCCGCAAACGCTTACCGGCCAGTAACGCCCGTTTGGCGCTCAGCCTTCAGCACCGAAGGGAACGCTTCGGCGAGCGCTTCACTCCAGTCGCGAATGGGTTCGATTCCGGCCGATTTCCACCGGTCGTGTCCGAGGATGCTGTAAGCGGGCCGGGGGGCCGGCCGTACGAACGCCTCGCTGGTCGTCGGACGGACCCGGGCCGGGTCCGCGCCGAGCAGCCGGAAGATCTCCTGGGTGAACCCGAACCAGCTCGTCCCGCCGCCGCTGGTGCCGTGGTAGACCCCGGCGGGCGCGGTGCCGTCGAGGGCGGCGGCGCCGAGCCGTACCAGCCGGTCGGCGAGGTCGCCGGTCCAGGTGGGCTGCCCGCGCTGGTCGTCCACGACGTCCAGGGTCTCCTTGACCCCCTCCAGCTTGATCATCGTACGGACGAAGTTGGGGCCGCCCGCGCCGTACAGCCACGCCGTACGGACCACGTAGCCGCGCTCCGGGAGGGTGTCGAGCACGGCCCGCTCCCCCGCCAGCTTCGTCCGCCCGTAGGCGCTGCGCGGGGCCGTCGGGGCGTCCTCCGGGTACGGGCTCTCCGCGTCGCCCGCGAAGACGTAGTCCGTGGAGACCTGGAGCAGGACGGCGCCGGAGGCCCGGCACTCCTCGGCGAGGACCCGGGGGCCCGTGCCGTTGACGGCGAGCGCGTCGTCCTCCTTGGCCTCCGCGTCGTCCACGGCGGTCCAGGCGGCACAGTTGACCACGACCGCCGGCGCGTGCGCCGTGAAGGCGGCGCGCACCGCGGCGGGGTCGGTGATGTCGAGCGCGGCGCGGTCGAGGCCGACGGCGGTACGGCCGGCGGCGGCGAGCCGGGCCAGCAGGTCCTGGCCGAGCATGCCGCCCGCGCCGGTGACCAGCCAGGTGCCCGCGGTACCGGAGGCGGGGGTGCCGGTGCTCACAGGGCGGCACGCTCCTTCAGCGGCTCCCACCAGGAGCGGTTCTCGCGGTACCACGCCACGGTCTCGGCGAGGCCGGTGGCGAAGTCCTTGCGGGGCTCGTACCCCAGCTCCTCGCGGATCTTGGCGCAGTCGACCGAGTAGCGGCGGTCGTGGCCCTTGCGGTCGGTGACGTACTCGACGCTGCTCTCCCACTCCGCGCCGCACGCCTCCAGCAGCAGCCCGGTCAGCTCCTTGTTGGAGAGCTCCGTGCCGCCGCCGATGTTGTAGACCTCGCCCGCGCGGCCCTTCGTACGGACCAGCTCGATGCCCTGGACATGGTCGTCGATGTGCAGCCAGTCCCGGATGTTGCCGCCGTCGCCGTAGAGCGGCACCTTCTTGCCGTCGAGCAGGTTGGTGATGAAGAGCGGGATGACCTTCTCGGGGAAGTGGTGGTGCCCGTAGTTGTTGGAGCAACGGGTCACGCGCACGTCGAGGCCGTGGGTGCGGTGGTACGAGAGCGCGATCAGGTCGCTGGAGGCCTTCGCCGAGGAGTAGGGCGAGTTGGGCTCCAGCGGGTGCGTCTCGGGCCAGGAACCCTCGTCGATCGAGCCGTAGACCTCATCGGTGGAGATGTGCACGAAGGTCTTGATCCCGGCGCGGTGCGCGGCGTCGATCAGCGTGTGGGTGCCCACGACGTTCGTACGGACGAACTCGGCGCCCCCGTCGATGGAGCGGTCCACATGCGACTCGGCGGCGAAGTGCACCACCTGGTCGTGCTCGGCCATCAACTTGCCGACCAGCTCGGGGTCGCAGATGTCGCCCTGCACGAAGCGGAATCCGGGGTGCTCGCGGACCGGGTCGAGATTGGCCGGATTTCCCGCGTAGGTGAGCTTGTCGAGGACGGTGATCTCGACATCGCCGGGGCCCTGCGGACCGAGCACCGTACGGACGTAGTGCGAGCCGATGAAGCCGGCGCCGCCGGTCACGAGAATCCTGTGCGTCATGAGGAGATCTGCACCTTGCTGTGGTCACCGAGGACGAGTCGGTGGGCGGACGGGTTACGGGGGGCGGGGGTGATCTCGACGTCGCGGCCGATCAGCGAGGCCTCCACGCGGCGCACACCGGTGAGCGAGGAGCCGCGCAGCACGATGGAGTACTCGATCTCGCTGTCCGCGATCACACACCCCTCGGAGACCGAGGTGAACGGGCCGATGTACGCGTCGCTGATCACGGTGTCCGCGCCGATGATCGCGGGGCCGAGGATCCGGCTGCCGGTGATCCGGGCGCCCTTCTCGATCCTCACCCGCCCTATGATCTCGCTGCTCTCGTCGACGGTGCCCTCGTTGGACTCCTCGACGGTCTCCAGCACCGAGCGGTTGACCTCCAGCATGTCGGTGACGTTGCCGGTGTCCTTCCAGTACCCGGAGATGGTGGTGGAGCGGACGTCGCGGTCCTGGTCGATCAGCCACTGGATGGCGTGGGTGATCTCCAGCTCGCCGCGCCAGGACGGCTCGATGGCGCGTACGGCCTCGTGGACGGCCGGGGTGAAGAGGTAGACGCCGACGAGGGCGAGGTCGCTCTTGGGCTCCTTGGGCTTCTCCTCCAGGGCCACCACCCGCCCCGCTCCGTCCAGTTCGGCGACGCCGAAGGAGGTCGGGTTGGGGACCCTGGTGAGCAGGATCTGCGCGTCGGGGCGCTCCGCGCGGAAGCCGTCCACCAGGCCGCTGATGCCGCCGACGATGAAGTTGTCGCCGAGGTACATGACGAAGTCGTCGTCGCCGAGGAACTCCCGGGCGATGAGCACGGCGTGCGCGAGTCCGAGGGGCGCGTCCTGCTGGAGGTACGTCACCTTGATGCCGAACTGGGAGCCGTCGCCGACCGCCGCGCGGATCTCGTCCGCGGTGTCGCCGACGATGACGCCGACTTCGGTGATGCCCGCCTCCGCGATGGCCTCAAGTCCGTAGAAGAGCACGGGCTTGTTGGCCACGGGAACGAGCTGCTTGGCCGATGTGTGAGTGATGGGACGCAGACGAGTGCCCGCCCCGCCGGACAGTACGAGAGCCTTCACTGTTCCTGATTTCCCCTGCATGTGTCTGTGATGCTGTCCGGGGGTCGCCCGACAGTCCGATTTTACCTACGCTTTCCCGCACCGTCCGCTCCGAGACACCACGGACGGGTGAACAAGCACCCCGTACGTCAACTCCCTCATCGGGGCAGACATATTGTTCACCGAAATTCAAGACAGATGACGTCGAACGTTGGTTGCCGCCACTGATCATCAGTCCGCGTGACCTCGGACACAGCCACATGACGGCACAGACGGCACAGGACGGAAGGGGCCGGTGGCCGCTCCTGAGAGCGTGCCACCGGCCCCTTCCCCGGTGATACGGATTCCGCCGGTTCAGCCCCCCACGGGCGAATCCAGTGCGGTGCGCTGTTCCACTCCGGTGTTGCGCGCCAGCGACTTGGCGGACAGCGCCTCCGTCGCGGCCTCGAACTGCTCCATGGAGGTGGGCTCGTCGGGGCCGAGCAGATAGCGCTTCAGCTCCCGCCGCTCCTCCGCCAGCCGGTCGGACGCCGGGTCGGCGACCGCGGCGAGCAGCTCGTCCAGTTCGCGTGCGCTGTTGGTGAGGATCACGGCGGCCCGTACGGCGGTGTTCTGCCGCTTGAACTCCTCCTCGCCCAGCTCGGCGGAGTCAGTGACCGCGTACGGCTTGCCGCTCGCGATGAAGTCGGAGACCACGCTGGAGATGTCGGAGACCATGGCGTCCGACTCGTTGAAGCAGTCGTAGAGCGCGGGCTCGGCGCCGCTCACGACCCGGTGCTCCCACCAGCCGAAGGAGCGCCAGTAGGCGTCGTTCCACTCGCGCCTAAGCCGGGTCAGCTCCTCCTGCCGGGCGGGGTCGGCCTGCGCGTCGCGGGACTGCTCGGCCTCGTCGCGCCCGCTCTCCCCGGCGCCCGTCAGCGCGTCGAGGCGGGCCGAGATCCGCGCCAGCTCCGCCTGGGCGGCGGTGCGGTCGGCGGCCAGGGCGGCGGTCTCGTCGGCCCAGCGGGGGTCGGTGGCGCGCCCGGCGGCGGCCTTCTCGACCAGGGCGACGACGCGGCCGTGCACGGCCTTCGCCTTGGCGCTGCGGGTCCCGGTGAAGGGGTGCGGCTTGTAGATCACCCGGACCGGCGGGTCGGCCGCGAGGAGCCGCTTGACGATGTTCTCGCCGGCCGTCAGCAGCGAGGTGTTGCCGGGGTTGTCGTCCCAGCCCTCCCAGGTCGGCGCGTACAGCACGGTCGGCACGGGGTGGCCGGGGGCGCCCCCGGCGGTCCTGATCGGGGCGAGCTGCGGGCGGCCCACCTCCACGATGTCCTCGTCGCGCACCCCGACGTCGGCGAGCGCGTACCGGTCGCGCCCGGCCTTGCCCGCCGTCCACACCTCGTCGTACGCCTTGCTGTACGGGTTGACGCTGGCCAGCTTGTCGCTGTCGCCGTGGCCGATGAAGACGTGCTTCATGGTGGGCACACGGAGCATGTGGATGTTCTTGCCGACGTTCGCCGCGTAGAGCGCGACCCGGACGGTCGAGAGGTCCAGGTTCATCAGGTGGACGCCGCCGGGCACGCAGAGCACCGGCACCCCGGTCGGGTTGAGCTGCTGGGCGATGACCCGCTCGCGGAGCACGATCAGCGGCCGGCCCGCCATGCGGTCCATGGTGTCGAGCCACATGTTGACCTGGTACGCGGACTCCTTGGAGCCGGAGAAGTACAGCATCACGGTGGGCCGGTACTCGGCGAGCCAGGTGTCCACGGCGGCGAGGACCTTGTCCGCGTTGGGCACGAGCCGGCTCGGCCGCAGGTACGGCAGGAGCGCGGCGATGTAGCCGACGGCGAGGACCAGGCTGAGGCCGAGGCCGGTGAAGCCGTAGATGTTGTCGCGGACCTGGAGCGTGATGATCACGCCGACCATGGCGAAGACATCGAGGTGGAGCATCTTCTCGGCGGGGCGGTCGAGCAGCCACCTCGGCGGCGCGTCCGGGATCCGGATGGCGGCCAGGTCGATGTTCTTGGTGACCACGGGGAGCTTGCGGCGGAGCCGGAGCAGGGTGACGATCGCGCCGTGCGGCGCCTGGAGCCCGTAGAACAGCAGCACCATGACGACGGTCACATAGAAGATCCGGTCCTCACCGAGGCCGGACCTGGCGACCAGGAGCACCAGCAGCATCTGCCGGATCAGGAACCGGATCGAGAGCCCGGCACGCACCTTGGCGAGCCGGTTCACCAGGTAGCTGCCGCGCTGGTGGAGATAGGTGTCCGCGAGATAGGTCACGGCTGCGGCCGCCGCGAAGAACCAGAGGTTGGGGATTATCGCGGCGAGCATGACGCACGGGAAGCTGATTCCCAGAAGAAGTGCGGCTGCCAGCTCTGATCCGCTGCCCACACGGGCCAGGCGGATAGCTGTCGAAATCACGGAAAACCTGCTCCAGACCGTGCCGGCTGTGGACCTTGCGAGAGACGCGTGAAGGGCGTGGCTTCACGCGATGGTTCACGAGATGGGGCCTCCGTGGTGCGTACATACGCGACCACAGAGGCCCTGTCAAAGATTGTCAAGAATTATTACACATCTTCCTGACGATCCAGTACGGCGGCGAGCGCCGCCTCGAACGAGGAGGTCTCCGAGGCGCCCCGGGTCGGGTCCTGCTGCCGTACGTCGATCACATGGCCGGTCAGCTCGGAGAGGAGCACGTCCAGGGAGGTCTTGGCGACCGCCTCGGAGGAGAGCAGCGAGCCCTCGGGCTCCTGGCCGAAGGCCTTGGTCCGCATCGGGGTGGCGGTCCGCTCGGGGTTGACGCAGTTGACGCGGATGCCCTCGCCCGCCCACTCGTCGGAGAGCGCCTGGGTCAGGTTGACCATGGCGGCCTTGGTGGACGAGTACAGGCTGTACTCGGCGCGCCCCCGGGTGTAACTGCTGGAGGTGTAGAGCATGAGCTGCCCCTTGGTCTCCGCCAGGTACTTGTACGAGGCGCGCGCGATCTGCACCGGCGCCAGGTAGTTGACGTTCAGCGCCTCCTGGATGGTGGTGTTGTCCGTCTCGGCCAGCTTGCCGATGCGCAGCACGCCCGCGGTGTTGATCACGTAGTCGATCCGGCCGGTCTCGCCGTAGGCGCGGGAGAGCGCGTCGTCCACGTGCTCCGGGTTCTCGACATGCGTCCCGGTGGTGGAGCGGCCCAGCGCGTACACCGTCGCCCCGTACGACTCGGCGAGCTTGGCGATGTCGGCGCCGATGCCGTACGAACCGCCGAAGACCACCAGGGTCTTCCGGGTGAGCAGTTCGCGGTACGAGTCCTCGGAGGGCTGCTCGGGGGCGGTCGCGGAGGCGAGCTGGAAGAGCTTGTCGGCGATGAAGACGTCGACGGGCTGTGTCACCTTCATGTTGTACTCGTCGCCCGCGACGACGTAGATCGGCGTGTCCGGCAGGTACTTGAGGACGACGGAGCAGTCGTCGGTGGCCTGGAAGTTCGGGTCGCCCGCGGCGATCTCGTACGCCTTGCGGACGGTGGAGAGCTTGAACGCCTGCGGGGTCTGGCCACGGCGCAGCCGGGAGCGGTCGGGGACGTCGGTGATGAACTCGCCGTCGCCGCCGTGGGTGCGGGTCACGATGATCGTGTCGGCGGACGGGATGGCGACGTCCACCGCCTCGTACCGCTCCAGCGCGTCCACGCAGTCCTTGATCACGCGCTGCGAGAGCAGCGGGCGCACCGCGTCGTGGAAGAGGACATTGCGGTCCTCGCCCGGCGCCAGGCCCTCGCTCAGCGCGGCGATGGCGCGCTCGGTGGTCTCGTTGCGCGTCGTGCCGCCCTCGATGACCCGGGTGACCTTGGCGAGGCCCGCCTTCTTGACGATCTTCTCCACGTCGGCCACATAGCCGGGGGCCATCAGCACGATGACGTCGTCGATCGAGTCGCTCTGCTCGAAGATCCAGAGGGTGTGCTCGATGACCGCCTTCCCCGCGATCTTCAGCAACTGCTTCGGGATCGACAGGCCCACCCGCTGACCGGTACCGCCCGCCAGGACGACGGCGGTGGTGCGGGGCTTCGCGGGCGACGCGGACGTTGCAGACACAGGAAGGACCTACCTTGCGGGCTCAGAGGATGGAGCGATGGTCCCACCCGCGGCAATCGTCGTGCAAGGTGGACCACAGCCGTACGCCACCACCCGGCAACCCATGATTCACCTGGGAAGACAGGTGAGTCCGTGGCGTGCGACCGGAAGGTGTACGTGAAGGAGACCACAAAAGATTCACGTCGGAGCACGGTGGGTCACAGATGAGAGCCGCCCCGGGAGGCCCGGAGCCGGCCGGCCCGGCTCCCCCGCCCCGAGAACGCCCGCGCCCCGCCGCGCGGGGGCGGCGGGGCACGGTTTCCCCGTACGGCGCCCGGGGGCGCGCAGGGGGCGGACATACGGGGCGTACGGCGCCCGGTCCGTACGGTGTCCACGGTGCGCGGCGTACGGGGGCGTGGACCGCACCCCGTACGGGCGCGTGACGCGTGGCTCAGAAGGGCCGGAAGCCCTCGAACTCGCGCTGGGCCTCGTCGCGCTCGGCTTCGCGGTCGCGGCGGCGCTGCGCCGCAGGGCGCGGCTCCTCCAGCCGGTGGTCCTCGCCGCGCCGGCCGAGCATCTCCGCGCCGGCCATCACCGTGGGCTCCCAGTCGAAGACGACCGCGTTGTCCTCGTCGCCGATCGCGACGCCGTCGCCGGCCCGTGCGCCCGCCTTCATCAGCTCGTCCTCGACCCCGAGCCGGTTGAGCCGGTCCGCGAGGTAGCCGACGGCCTCGTCGTTGTTGAAGTCGGTCTGGCGGACCCAGCGTTCGGGCTTGTCGCCGCGGACCCGGTAGATGCCGTCCTCCTCCAGGACGACGGTGAACCCGGCGTCGTCCACGGCCTTCGGGCGGATGACGATCCGGGTCGCCTCCTCCTTCGGCCGCTCCGCGCGCGCCGTCGCGATGATCTCGGCGAGCGCGAACGAGAGTTCCTTCAGGCCGAGATGGGCGACGGCCGACACCTCGAAGACACGGTAGCCGCGCGCTTCGAGATCGGGCCTGATCATCTCGGCGAGGTCCCGGCCGTCCGGGATGTCGACCTTGTTGAGGACGACGACGCGCGGCCGGTCGTCGAGGCCGCCGTACTGCGTCAGCTCCGCCTCGATGACGTCGAGGTCGGTGACCGGGTCGCGCTCCGACTCCAGCGTCGCCGTGTCCAGGACATGGACGAGGACGGAGCAGCGCTCGACATGGCGCAGGAACTCCAGGCCGAGACCGCGCCCCTGACTGGCGCCGGGGATCAGCCCGGGGACGTCGGCGATGGTGTAGACGGTCGAACCGGCCGTCACCACACCGAGGTTGGGGACGAGCGTCGTGAACGGGTAGTCCGCGATCTTCGGCTTGGCGGCGGAGAGCACGGAGATCAGCGAGGACTTGCCGGCGCTCGGGTAGCCGACGAGCGCGACATCCGCGACCGTCTTCAGCTCCAGCACGATGTCGCCGCTGTCCCCGGGCTCGCCGAGCAGCGCGAAGCCGGGCGCCTTGCGGCGGGCCGAGGCCAGCGCCGCGTTGCCGAGGCCGCCGCGCCCGCCCTCGGCGGCGACGAAGGTGGTGCCCTCGCCGATCAGGTCGGCCAGGACATTGCCGCGCCCGTCGAGCACGACGGTGCCCTCGGGGACCGGCAGGACCAGGTCCTGGCCGTCCTTCCCGGAGCGGTTGCCGCCCTCGCCGGGCCGGCCGTTGGTGGCCTTGCGGTGCGGCGAGTGGTGGTAGTCGAGGAGCGTCGTCACCGACTGGTCGACGACGAGGATCACATCGCCGCCCCGGCCGCCGTTGCCGCCGTCGGGGCCGCCGAGCGGCTTGAACTTCTCACGGTGCACGGAGGCGCAGCCGTGGCCTCCGTTACCCGCGGCGACATGCAGCTCGACGCGGTCCACGAAGGTGGTCATGGGGTTGCCTCCAGTACATCCGTTACCTCGGGTACCTACGGACTCACGTACCCGTGGAAGTGTCTTCTTCTCAACGCGCGAAAGGCGGACCCGCTTCCCGTCTCCGGGAAGTGAGGTCCGCCCTCGCGAAGAACCGCTCTACAGACGCCGGTCCGCCCACCGGTACCCGCAGGGGGTACCCGGAAGGGGGTGACTAGGCGACGGGAACGATGTTGACGACCTTGCGGCCACGGCTGGTGCCGAACTCCACCGCGCCCGGGTTCAGCGCGAACAGCGTGTCGTCGCCGCCACGGCCGACGCCGGTGCCCGGGTGGAAGTGCGTGCCGCGCTGGCGGACCAGGATCTCACCGGCGCTGACGACCTGACCGCCGAAGCGCTTCACGCCGAGCCGCTGAGCATTGGAGTCGCGCCCGTTCCGGGTGGACGATGCGCCCTTCTTGTGTGCCATGTCTCCTCAGTCCCTTACTTCGCGGCGGCGGGGATGCCGGTGACCTTGATCGCCGTGTACTGCTGGCGGTGACCCTGGCGGCGGCGGTAACCCGTCTTGTTCTTGTAGCGAAGGATGTCGATCTTCGCGCCCTTGTGGTGGTCCACGATCTCGGCCTGGACCTTGATGCCGTCCAGCACCCACGGGTCGCTGGTGACCGCGTCACCGTCGACCACGAGCAGCGTCTTGAGTTCGACGGTGTCGCCGACCTTGCCGGTGGAAATCTTGTCAACCTCAACGATGTCGCCGACAGCAACCTTGTGCTGGCGACCACCGCTGCGCACGATGGCGTACACGCGGAACTCACTCTCGCTCGGAACGGAACCTCTGATGCCAGCCGCTCGCACGGGCCCGGGGCCCGTGACGGTCCTGACAGGACGAGCGGCCTCCCCCGGAGATCCGGGAGGTGGGTGCTCAGAGGTGGGCGCGTATTGGAACACACCGAAGGTTTAGATTACGGGGCCGCTGTCCAGAGGGTCAAACCGGCCCCTGCGGGGTGTGGACAACGGCATACGTACGTACGCCCTTGTCCACACCCCGGGGCGGATCCGCCGAGGTCACTCCCCGGTGGAGGCCGTGACGCCGGCGGGCGCCGGCTGCTCGGCCGCCGCGGTCTTCTTCGCGGTCTTGGCGGTCTTGGCCGTCTTGGTGGCCTTGGTCGCCGTCTTCTTCGCCGTCGTCGTCTTCTTCGCCGCGGCCTTCTTGGTGGCCGTCTTCTTCGCGGCCGCCTTCTTGGCGGGGGCCTTCTTGGCGGCCGTCTTACGGACCGTCTTCTTCGCCGGGGCGGCCTCCTCGGCCTCGGGAGCCTCCGGGGCCTCGGCGGCCCCGGGGACATCCGTGGCGGTGTCCGCGGGCGCCTCGGCGGTCGCCGCTGCCTCCACGACGACGACGGCCGCCTCCTGCGCGCCCGAGGGCGAGCCGGCCGGGGCGGTGACCTTGCGGGTCACCCGGCGGCGCGCACGCGGCGGAGCGGCGACGGGCGCCTCCTCCGCCACCGGCTCCTCGGCCGCCGGCGCGGGCTCCGCGACGGCGCCGGCGGCGGCGACGGGCTCGGCCACCGGCTCCGGGGTCACGGGGAGCACGACCTCGGCCACCGCGTCCGCGTCGGCCGCCTTCGGCGACCCGGCCGGAGCCGACGCCTTACGGGTGGCCCGGCGGCGCGTACGCCCCTGGGGCGCCGCCTCGGCGACGGGCGCCTCGGCGGCCTCCGGAGCGGCGGCCTCCTGCGCGGCGGGCGCCACGGGGGCCTCCGCCGTCGCGGCAGCCGCCGGAGCCTCGGACGCCACAGCGGCCTCCGGCGCCCCGGTGACCTCAGCAGGCGCCTCCGCACCCTCCGTCACCCGGGTCTCGGAGTCCGCCGCCTTGGGCGACCCCGCGGGGGCGGACGCCTTCCGCGAGGCGCGGCGCCGCGAGCGGCCCCGTACGGCGGCCTCGGCCTCCGCGACGCTGCTGTACAGCTCCTCGTCCGGGACGAAGTCGGGCGCGGGCAGGGCGACCGGGGCGGCCACCTCCGCCGCCACCTCGGCCTCGGACTCCGCCTCGGCCTCCGCAGGGGCCGCCACCTCGTGGTCGTGCTCGTGGTCCGCGCCGGCGCCGCCCCGGCCGCGCTTCTTGGCGCGCTTGCCGGTACCACCGCCGCCGGACGCCACCGGCTGCTCCATGTGGACGATGACGCCGCGCCCGTTGCAGTGGACACAGGTCTCGGAGAAGGACTCCAGCAGCCCCTGGCCGACCCGCTTGCGGGTCATCTGCACCAGGCCCAGCGAGGTGACCTCGGCGACCTGGTGCTTCGTACGGTCCCGGCCCAGGCACTCCAGCAGGCGCCGCAGCACCAGGTCCCGGTTGGACTCCAGCACCATGTCGATGAAGTCGATGACGACGATGCCGCCCAGGTCGCGCAGGCGGAGCTGGCGCACGATCTCCTCGGCCGCCTCCAGGTTGTTCCTGGTGACGGTCTCCTCCAGGTTGCCGCCCTGGCCGGTGAACTTCCCGGTGTTGACGTCGACCACGACCATGGCCTCGGTCTTGTCGATGACCAGGGAACCGCCGCTGGGCAGCCAGACCTTGCGGTCCAGCGCCTTCATGAGCTGCTCGTCGATGCGGTACGTCGCGAAGACGTCCACCTCGCTGGTCCACCGCGAGAGCCGGTCGGAGAGGTCGGGCGCGACCTGGCCGACGTACCCGCTGATCGTCTGCCAGGCGTCCGTGCCGCTGACGATGACCTTCGAGAAGTCCTCGTTGAAGATGTCGCGGACGACCCGGACGGTCATGTCCGGCTCGCCGTAGAGCAGCGTCGGCGCGTTGCCGCTCTTCGCCTTCTTCCTGATGTCCTCCCACTGGCCCTGGAGACGCTCGACATCGCGGCGCAGCTCGTCCTCGCTGGCGCCCTCGGCTGCGGTACGGACGATGACGCCCGCGTCCTCGGGGACGATCTTCTTGAGGATGGTCTTCAGCCGCGCGCGCTCGGTGTCAGGGAGCTTGCGGCTGATGCCGGTCATCGACCCCTCGGGCACATACACGAGGTACCGGCCCGGCAGCGAGACCTGGCTGGTCAGTCGGGCGCCCTTGTGGCCGATCGGGTCCTTCGTCACCTGGACGAGCACCGACTGGCCGGACTTGAGGGCGGTCTCGATACGGCGCGGGCCGTTGGCCATGCCCAGCGCCTCGAAGTTGACCTCACCGGCGTACAGGACGGCGTTGCGCCCCTTGCCGATGTCGACGAACGCGGCCTCCATGGAGGGCAGGACGTTCTGCACCTTGCCCAGGTAGACGTTGCCGACGTAGCTGGTCGCCTGCTCCTTGTTGACGTAGTGCTCGACCAGGACGTTGTCCTCAAGGACGCCGATCTGGGTGCGCTCGCCGTGCTGGCGTACGACCATCACGCGCTCGACGGCCTCACGGCGGGCGAGGAACTCCGCCTCCGTGATGATCGGCACCCGCCGGCGGCCCTGCTCGCGCCCCTCGCGGCGGCGCTGCTTCTTGGCCTCCAGACGGGTCGAGCCCTTGATGGACTGGACCTCGTCGGCGCCGGTGCCCGGCTCGCTCTCCTTGGCGCGGCGCTCGCGCGGCTCGCGGACCTTGACGACCGTACGCTCCGGGTCGTCGCCCCCGGCGGAACCCTCGGTGTCGGCGGAACCCTCGGCGCTGCGACGGCGCCGGCGACGCCGTCGACGGCTGCTGGAGGAGGAGGAGCCCGACGAGCCCTCGTGGTCGTCGTGGTCGTGTTCGTCGTCCTCCTCGGCGGAGGCGGCGGAGGCGGGGGTGTCGGCGATCGAGTCCTCCCGCTCCTGTCCCGCCTCGCCCGGGTGCCCGTCGGCGGCCTCTCCGTGCTGCTCGTCGGCGGTCTCCTCGGCCTCGGCGGCCTCGCCGCGACGGCGGCGCCGGCCGCCCCTGCGGCGGCGCCGGGAGGGCCGGTCGCCGTACTCGTCGGTCTCCTCGGCGGCGTCGGCCTCCTCGTCGACGGCGGCGGCCTCCGGCTCCTCGTCGGTGCCGTGCGCGGGCTCCTCGGCGGGGGCGCGCGTCTCCTCGGCGGTACGGGCGGCCTCGGCGGCCTCGCCCCGGCGGCGGCGCCTGCTGCGGCGGCCCGAGGGCTCGGGGGCGGCCTGCTCGGCGGCGGTGTCCTCGTCGTCGTACGGGTCGTACGCGTCCTCGGCGCCGGAGCCCGCCCCGGCGGCGGCCATCGCGGCGGCGGTCTCCGGGGTCTGGAACATCGGTTCGGTGAAGACGGGCGCCTGGAAGACGGCGACGGCGGGCCGTACGGTACGGCGCCGGGTGCCCCGCTCGGACTCGCGCTGCGCGGGCTGGGCGGCCTGGACGGGCTTCTGGGTGGCGACCCGCTCGACGGGCTCGGCGGCCCGCTGGACGGGCTTCTCCCGCGCCTCCTCGGCGGCGGGGCCCACGGGCGCGGCGGCGGCCTCGGGCGCGGTGGCCGGGGCGGTGGCCCTGCGGCGGGCACGGCCCCGGGTGGCGGCCTTCTCGGCGGCCTGGACCTCCGCCCCGTCGGCGGCGATGCGCGCGGCGTCGCCCTGCGGCAGGCTCTCCCCGCCGGACGCCCCGTTCCCGGTCTTCTCCACGGTCGCGCTCTCGGCGGCGGCCTGGTCCTTCCCGGCCTCCGGCGGCCCGGCGGGCGCGGTGGCCCGGCGGGAGGCGCGGCGGCGGGGGCGCGCGGCGGGCGCGGCCTCCTCGGCAGGGGCCTCCTCGGCCGGGGCCTGGGCAGCGGCCTCGGCCACGACGGCGGCGGGCGCCTCGGTGACGCTCTCGGCCTCGACCGGCCCGGTGACGGTCGTCTCGGGCGCCGAGACCTTACGGGTGGCACGGCGGCGGGCCCGGGGCGGCGCCGCAGGCTCCTCGGCGGGCGTCTCCACGGCCTCCGCGGTCTCGGCGGCGGCCAGGGCCACCACGGTCTCGGCGGCGGCCTCGGCGGCCGGAGCGGGGGCCGCGGTCTTCCGCGTGGCACGGCGGCGCGGCCGGGCCGGCGCGGCCGGCTCCTCGGCGGCGGCCTCCGCACCCTCCGCGACCACGGCCTCGGCGGCCGGGGCGGGCGCGGCGGTCTTCCGCGTGGCACGGCGGCGCGGACGCGCCGGCGCCGGGGCCTCCTCGGCGGGCGTCTCCACGGCCTCGGCGGCCTGCGTGACCTGCGCGGTCGCCGCACTCTCCGCGCCGTCCGCCGCCACGGACCCGGCCGCGGCTTCGGCGACGGCTGCGGATGCGGCGGGCGCCGTGGGCGGTCCGGCCGGGCGGGACGCGGCGCGGCGCCTGCGGCGCGGCGGCAGCGTATCGCTGGGTGAGGTGTTCTCTTCGTTGTCGGTGGGTTCCCCGGGGGTACCGGGTTCGGTGGACTCGAGCATGCGGGCGGTTCTCCCGTCACGCTCCCGGGCGCCACGCCTGATTCCGGTCCGGCCACGGCCCGCGCTGTGCGCGGCTGCCGCCGTCCGGGGCGCGGGCGCCGCACGGGAGCTGTTTATGTCTGGGTCGCCGGTTCCGTGCGCGATGTACGCACGGCCTGGCGAAAGTCTTCTGGTCAGTGCGCCTCCCGACCCAGGTGGCTCCCGAGTCACAGGGCTGCGCTACAACGACCGCCTTACGCGGAACCTGCCCCTTCGAGCGCCGTCGCGGCGGCGGGTCCGGCGGCCTTGGATGGGGCAGGCCGGGCTGCCTCGCGGTCGGGCGCGAGCGGGTCGGTCACCGTGCCGGACTCCTCGTCGAAGAGCCCCTGCGCCAGCCTCGTCACCGCTGCGGGAACGGGCGGCGCCAGGTCGGCCACAGCGCGGAGACCGGACAGGACGTCGTCGGGCCGTACGGCGGGTGTCGCATGCCGCACAACCAGCCGCAGTATCGCACAGGGCCCGTCGCCCGGCCTATCGGCCTGTGGACGGACCACCTCCAGGGCGGCCACGGCGGCCCGTGCGTCGAAGGTCCGCAGACCGTTCTTCGCACGGCGTTCCACCTCGACGGTCCCGGCGGCGAGGAAGAGCGACACGGCGCGTTCCGCCGCCTCCTCCGTGACGCCGTCCAGCCGCAGCTCCCATACGGAAGCGGTGAGCCGGTCGGCGAGCCCGGAGGTGTGGGCCTCGACGGCGTCGATGACGTCGAGCCCGGCCGGCAGCGAGGCGTCGAGCAGCGCGCGCAGCGTCTCCGGGTCACGGGTCGCCACCAGGGAGATCTCCAGATACTCGGCCTCGCTGCCGGTGCCGGTGGGTGCGGCATTGGCGTACGACACCTTCGGGTGCGGGGTGAACCCCGCCGAGTACGCCATGGGCACCTCGGCGCGGCGCAGGGCCCGCTCGAAAGCGCGCTGGAAGTCACGGTGGCTGGTGAACCGGAGGCGGCCTCGCTTGGTGTAGCGCAATCTGATGCGCTGCACCGCCGGTGCGGGCGGCGGGCCTTCGGGCTGTCGCTTGCCCAGGGGTTCTTCTCCTCGGTGCGGGCGGTACGCGGTGACGCGCCGCCCTTGAACGAAACTACGGCCGGGACCGCCCCGGGCTTCCGGCCCTGCCCCACGGGATGCGGGGAGGTCCCGGATGCGGGCGCCGCGCCGGGGACGATCGTTGTACTACCCAGAGTACGCGCACGCCGCTCCGGCGGTTCCCCAGGCTGTGGAGAACGCGCGCGCCGCGCCGACGGGGCGGCCTGCGGCCACGGCTCCGGCGCCGGAACGGAACCGGGGCGCTCAGCCGTCCGTACGGATCCAGTACCGCAGCTTCCCGCCGCGTTCGTCCTCCAGTTTCCCGCCCGCCGCCTCGATCACCCGGCGCGAGGCGGTGTTGGTGGTGTCGCAGGTGACGAGCGCGGACTCGATGCCGAGCCCCCGCGCGACCGGCAGCGCGGCGCGCAGCATGGCGGTCGCGTGCCCCCGGCGGCGGGCGGTGGGACGGACGGCGTACCCGATGTGGCCGCCGAGTTCCCGCAGGAAGGGGTTGAGCCGGTGGCGGATGTTGAGGCGGCCCAGAAAGGTGTCGCCGTCGACGTACCAGAGCGTGGTGCTGGGCACCCAGCCGGCGATGCGCGGGGTCTCCTCCAGCGGCTCGGCGTTGAGGTGCGCGCAGTACTCCGCGAAGACCTCGGGCCGGTGCCAGACCTCCGCGTACTCCTCCATCTCGTGCAGGAGCAGGGAGCGTTCACCGGCCCCCTCCTCGACGAACTCGTCGATCGCTTCGAGAAACGAGGCGTGGACGCGGGTGGCGGGCGCGATGAACTGCGGCATCGTCCCATTCTGCCGCCGCCCCCCGCGCCCGGCTCCGGCCACCGTCACAGGAAGGGTCACTTGACGACCGTGAGCGGCAGCAGCTTCTTCCCCGTGGGTCCGATCTGAATGGAGGTGTCCATCTGCGGGCAGACACCGCAGTCGAAGCAGGGCGTCCAGCGGCAGTCCTCGACCTCGGTCTCGTCCAGCGCGTCCTGCCAGTCCTCCCAGAGCCAGTCCTTGTCGAGACCGGAGTCCAGGTGGTCCCAGGGCAGGACCTCCTCATAGGTGCGTTCCCGTGTGGTGTACCAGTCGACGTCCACACCGAAGGCGGGGAGCGTCTTCTCCGCGCAGGTGATCCAGCGGTCGTACGAGAAGTGCTCGCGCCAGCCGTCGAACCGGCCGCCGTCCTCGTACACCGCCCGGATGACCGCGCCGACCCGCCGGTCGCCGCGCGAGAGGAGGCCCTCGATGATGCCGGGCTTGCCGTCGTGGTAGCGGAAGCCGATGGAGCGGCCGTACTTCTTGTCGCCGCGGATCTTGTCGCGGAGCTTCGCCAGCCGCGCGTCGGTCTCCTCCGCGCCGAGCTGCGGCGCCCACTGGAAGGGGGTGTGCGGCTTGGGGACGAAGCCGCCGATGGAGACGGTGCAGCGGATGTCGTTCTGGCCGGAGACCCGGCGCCCCTCGGCGATGACGTTGACGGCCATGTCGCCGATCTGGAGGACGTCCTCGTCGGTCTCGGTGGGCAGCCCGCACATGAAGTACAGCTTCACCTGGCGCCAGCCGTTGCCGTACGCCGTGGAGACCGTACGGATCAGGTCCTCCTCCGAGACCATCTTGTTGATGACCTTGCGCATCCGCTCGGAGCCGCCCTCGGGCGCGAAGGTCAGCCCGGACCTGCGGCCGTTCCTGGTCAGCTCGTTGGCGAGGTCGACATTGAAGGCGTCGACCCGGGTGGAGGGGAGGGAGAGTCCGATCTTCTCGTCCTCGTACCGGTCCGCGAGCCCCTTGGCGACATCCGCGATCTCGGTGTGGTCGGCGGAGGAGAGCGAGAGCAGGCCGACCTCCTCGAAGCCGGTCGCCTTCAGCCCCTTGTCGACCATCTCCCCGATGCCGGTGATGGAGCGTTCGCGGACCGGGCGGGTGATCATGCCGGCCTGGCAGAAGCGGCATCCCCGGGTGCAGCCGCGGAAGATCTCCACGGACATCCGCTCGTGGACCGTCTCCGCGAGCGGGACCAGCGGCTGCTTGGGGTACGGCCACTCGTCGAGGTCCATGACGGTGTGCTTGGAGACCCGCCACGGGACGCCGGAGCGGTTGGGCACGACGCGGCCGATCCGGCCGTCCGGCAGGTACTCGACGTCGTAGAAGCCCGGCACGTACACGCCGCCGGTCCGCGCGAGCCGGAAGAGCAGCTCCTCGCGCCCGCCGGGGCGGCCCTCGGCCTTCCAGGCGCGGACGATCCCGGTGATCTCCAGGACGGCCTGCTCGCCGTCGCCGATGACCGCGCAGTCGATGAACTCCGCGATCGGCTCGGGGTTGAAGGCGGCGTGGCCGCCCGCGACGACCACCGGGTGGTCGACGGTCCGGTCCTTCGCGGCCAGCGGGATCCCCGCCAGGTCCAGCGCGGTGAGCATGTTGGTGTAGCCGAGCTCGGTGGAGAAGCTCAGTCCGAAGAGGTCGAAGGCGGCGACCGGGCGGTGCGCGTCCACCGTGAACTGCGGTACGCCGTGCTCGCGCATCAGCGCCTCAAGGTCCGGCCAGACACTGTAGGTGCGCTCGGCCAGCACGCCCTCGCGCTCGTTCAGCACCTCGTACAGGATCATGACGCCCTGGTTGGGCAGTCCGACCTCGTACGCGTCCGGGTACATCAGCGCCCAGCGGACGTCGGTGTCGTCCCACTCCTTGACGGTGGAGTTGAGTTCACCCCCGACGTACTGGATCGGCTTCTGCACATGCGGGAGCAGAGCTTCGAGCTGCGGGAAGACCGATGTGACAGGCATCACGGAATCTTTCGTGGACCGACAGGGGAACCGACAGCGGCGGCCTCCCAGCGTAACGCGGCCTACGGCACGCCCCGCCCGCTCAGTCGTCGGAGGCGATACCGAGACGGGCCCGGAGCGCGGGCTCGGAGGCCGCCGCCCAGACCTCCGGCAGCTCCCGCTCGCGCCGTGCGGCCAGCGCCTGCTCCTGCCCGTAGAGCATCCCCCAGACGAACGCGGACTCCCCGGCCGCGTGGGCCCGTACCGCGAGGTCCCGCAGCACCTCGCGGGCGACGACGCTGTCCTGGTGGTCACCGAGAAGCGTCTGTACGGCCTTGACGCGGCGCGCGAACCTGGTGGCGGGCTTGCCCAGCGCGGGGGCCGCCGCCTCCGCCGCGTACCGGGCGCGCTTGGCGGCCTTGCGGGCGTCGTGCAGCGCCAGGTCGCGGTCGGGCCCCGGCGGCAGGGTGAGGGCGTCCTCGATCCGGGCCGCGAGGCCGTCGTAGACCCGGTGGATCTGCGCGGGCAGCACCTTCTCGGGCTTCCCGGCCGCGCCGGGACGGAGCGGCGGGGCGGCCAGCAGGGCGTCGAGGGTGGCCAGCAGGGTCAGATAGCGCTCGCTGTCGAGTACGGCGACGGTCCTGGCCCGGGAGCCGGTACGGCCGCCCGCCCGCCAGATCCGCAGCCGGGCCTGGACCGGACCGAGCAACAAGGTGCCGGGCACGGCGTCGACGCGGGCGGTCAGCCGTTCGCTCAGCACCTCGTGGTCCCGGTCCACACCCAGTTCGGCGGCGAGCCACTTCAGTTCGGCACCCACCGGGTCGGTGACGTTCCGGTCGAGGACCTTGCGGTACGTACGGAGCGCGGAGCGCAGCCGGCGGGTGGCGACCCGGAGCTGGTGGACCGAGTCGGGCAGGTCGCGGCGGACGGCGGGGTCCTGGGCGACGATCGCGGCGACCTGGGTGCGCAGATAGCCGAGGATGTGGTCCCCGGCGGTGGCCGCTCCCCGCTCTCCCGGTTCCGGCGGGGCGGCAGGAGGCGCCTTCCGGCCGCCTTCGGTGAGCGCGCGGGCGAGTTTCGAGGCGCTCCCGGCCGGGCGGAGCCCCGCGCCCCTGAGCCGCTTCTCGACGGCGTCCAGGACCGCGGGGCGGGCGCCGTCGGCGAGCTCCACCTCGACCTCGGTCCAGGCGGTGTCGGCCCGCTGGTGGCCGGTCCCGGGGAGCCGCCGGGCCCGTACGGTGTCCACGGCGACCTCGGCGAGCGGGGTGCCCGCCGGGTCGACCAGCAGGCTCGCCTCGCGGGTGGTGCGGAGCCGGACCACCGGGATGAGTTCGGCGTCGCGGACCCGGGAGCGGACGAGTCCGGCGAGTTCCGCCGGGAGGGTGTCGGCGAGCGGCGCCCGGATCTCGTCGCGGATGCCGGAGGCGACGGGGAACTTGAGATGCCATCCCTCGTCGTCGCCGCCGGTTCTGCGGCGCAGCGTGAGCCCGTCGGCGTGCAGCCGCAGCGCGGGGGTGTCGTAGTAGACGGCGTCCAGCTCCCGTACACCGAGGTGACGGACGGCCGCGACGCCTTTGGCGGAGGCGAGGTCCGGCAGCGCGGGCGGCTCGCCGTCGTCCGGGCGCGTGGGGAGTTCGTACTTCCGCTCGATCTCACGCTTGGTGTCCGTCATGTACCGAATTTACCCGCCGGGAGAGCCCGAGGGCACCCCCCGACGGATAACGCCAGGGCCGGACGGCGGAGCGGGTTCGCCCGGCTCAGGCGGTGAGCGGGCGCTGCACCCGGATCGACTGGAGCAGCCCCACGGCCATCCAGACGGCGAACATCGACGTGCCCCCGTACGAGACGAAGGGCAGCGGCAGCCCGGCCACCGGCATGATGCCGAGGGTCATCCCGATGTTCTCGAAGGACTGGAAGGCGAACCAGGCGATGATCCCGGCGGCCACGATCGTCCCGTAGAGCTCGGTGGTCTCGCGGGCGATCCGGCAGGCGCGCCAGAGGATCACCCCGAGCAGGACGAGGATGAGTCCGGCGCCGAGGAAGCCCAACTCCTCCCCCGCGACGGTGAAGACGAAGTCGGTCTGCTGCTCGGGGACGAACTGGCCGGTGGTCTGCGAGCCGTGGAAGAGCCCGGTGCCGGTGAGTCCGCCGGAGCCGATGGCGATGCGCGCCTGGTTGGTGTTGTAGCCGACGCCGGCCGGGTCGAGGTCGGGGTTGGCGAAGGCGGCGAACCGGTTGATCTGGTACTCGTCCAGCACGCCGAGCGCGGCGACCGCGATGGCCCCGGCGACGCCCGCGCCGACCAGTCCGATGATCCAGCGGTTGGAGGCGCCGGAGGCGAGGAGCACGCCGAGCACGATGACCGCCATGACCATCACGGAACCCAGGTCGGGCATGAGCATGACGATGCCCATCGGGATGACGGCGAGGACCAGGGACTTGGCGACCGTACGGTGGTCGGGGTGGACCTGGTCCCCCGCGTCGACCCGGGAGGCGAGCATCATCGCCATCCCGATGATGATGGTGATCTTGACGAACTCGGAGGGCTGGAGGGTGAACCCGCCGCCGACCACGATCCACGAGTGCGCGCCGTTGATGGTCGCTCCGAGCGGGGTGAGCACCAGCAGCACCATCAGCACGGAGATCCCGTAGAGCACCGGGACGGCGCCGCGCAGGGTGCGGTGGCCGAGCCAGATGGTGCCGATCATCAGGGCGACCCCGATGCTCGTGTTGAGGAGGTGGCGGAGGAGGAAGTAGTACGGGTCGCCCTGGTTGAGATGGGTGCGGTTGCGCGTCGCCGACCAGACCAGGAGGGAGCCGAGGACGGAGAGGGCGAGCGAGGAGACGAGCAGCGGCCAGTCGAGCCGCCGCACCACCGAGTCGCGGGCCGCGAGCCGGGCCCAGGTGGAGCGCTGCGGCCCGTAGCCGGAGACGGAGAAGCCGCTGGTGCCGGCCATGGGTCAGTCCCTCCGGCCGGTCTGGACGGGCGGGCCGGCGAGCACCTGCTCGTCCGGGTCCTCCTGCTCCGGCTCGTACGGCGCGACCTTGGGGGCGTCGATCGAGCCGTCGGGCTGGATGGTGGGGAGCGCGGTGCGCGGGGCGGGCATGAGCGCCTTCTTGAGGTCCTGTTCGCCCTTCGCGTTCAGCCCGTACATCGCCTCGTAGATCTTGCGGACGGCGGGCCCGGAGGCACCGGAACCTGTACCACCCTGGGAGATCGTCATGACGATGGAGTAGTCCTTGGTGTACGAGGCGAACCACGAGGTCGTCTGCTTGCCGTAGACCTCAGCGGTACCGGTCTTGGCGTGCATCGGGATCTTGTCCTGGGGCCAGCCGCCGAACCGCCAGGCGGCGGAACCGCGGGTGGCGACGCCCGCCAGCGCCTCGTCCATCTCGTCGCGGGTCGCCTTCGACATGGGCAGCTTGCCGTGGGACTTGGGGGCGATCTCCTCGACCTGCTTGCCGTCGGGGCTGATGATCGCCTTGCCGACGGTGGGGGTGTAGAGGGTGCCGCCGTTGGAGATGGCCGCGTAGATGGTGGCCATCTGGATCGGGGTGACGAGGGTGTCGCCCTGGCCGATCGAGTAGTTGACGGAGTCACCGGCGCGCATCAGGTTGCCTTCGAGGCAACCTTCGTAGGCGAGCTGCTCGACATAGGTGCCGCCCTTCTTGCCCTGCTTGCACCAGCCGGTCTTGTTGGCCTCCCAGAACCTCTGCTTCCACTGGCGGTCCGGGACGCGCCCGGTGACCTCGTTGGGGAGGTCGATGCCGGTCTCGGCGCCGAGGCCGAACTGGTGGGCGGTCTTGTAGAACCAGTCGTGGGCGCTCTTCTTCGGCTTGGTGCCGCCGTCCTTCTGCCACTCCTTGTGGGCGAGACCGTAGTAGACGGTGTCGCAGGAGACTTCGAGGGCCCGGCCGATGGTGATCGAGCCGTACCCCTTGGACTCGAAGTTCTTGAAGACCTGGCTGCCGACGTTGTACGAGCTGGGGCAGGGGTAGTTGCCGTTGAAGGGGTACCCCGCGTTGACGGCGGCTGCCGACGAGACGACCTTGAAGATGGAGCCGGGGGCCGCCAGGCCCTGGATGGCGCGGTTGAGCAGCGGGAAGTTGGAGTTCTTTCCGGTGAGCTTTTCGTAGTCCTTGGCGGAGATGCCGCCGACCCAGGAGTTGGGGTCGTACGTCGGCAGGGAGGCCATGGCGACGACACGGCCGGTCTTGGCCTCCATGACGACGACGGCGCCGGAGTCGGCCTTGTAGTTCTCGTTGGTGTTGCGGTCCAGCTCCTTGCGGGCTTCCTTCATCGCCTCGTTGAGTTCGTACTCGGCGACGGCCTGGACCCGGGCGTCTATCGAGGTGACCACATTGGCGCCGGGCTTGGCCTGGTCGCCCTTGGCCTGGCCGATGACCCGGCCGAGGTTGTCGACCTCGTAGCGGGTCACCCCGGCCTTGCCGCGGAGCTGCTTGTCGTAGGTGCGCTCCAGGCCCGAGCGGCCGACCTGGTCGGAGCGGAGGTACGGCGAGTCGGACTTGGCGGCCTTGGTGATCTCCTCGTCGGTGACGGGCGAGAGATAGCCGAGGACCTGGGCGGTGTTGGCGAGGCCGGGGGCGGCGTAGCGGCGTACGGCGGTGGGCTCGGCGGTGATGCCGGGGAAGTCCTCGGCGCGCTCGCGGATCTGGAGCGCCTGCTGGGTGGTGGCCTCGTCGGTGACCGGGATCGGCTGGTACGGCGAACCGTTCCAGCAGGGCTGGGGGGTCTTGGCGTCGCAGAGCCGGACCTTGTCCATGACGTCCTTGGGGCGCATGCCGAGGATGTCGGCGAGCGCGGTGAGGACGGCCTTGCCGTTGTCCTTCATCTTCATCAGCTCGGTGCGGCTGGCGGAGACGACGAGGCGGGTCTCGTTGTCGGCGAGCGGCACGCCGCGCGTGTCGAGGATCGAGCCGCGCACGGCGGGCTGGATGACCTGCTGGACGTGGTTGTTCTTCGCCTCGTCGGTGTACTCCTGGCCGTTGCGGACCTGGAGGTACCAGAGCCGGCCGCCGAGGGTGAGGAGCAGGGAGAAGACGAGGACCTGGATGACGATGAGCCGGATCTGGACCCGGGGGGTCCGCCCGGTCTCCGGGATATTGCTCACTGCGACCCCCCACGGGCGCTACGGACGGTACGTGCGGTGGCGGTACGACCGGGTGGTGCTGGTGGTGCTGGTGACTCGGGTGATGCCGGTGGCGCTGGTGGTACGGACGGGGCGGGCGCGGCGGTCACAGGCGCTTGACCCCCTTGATGCGTCCGGCGCGCGCCGCGCGGTTACGGGCCGACCTGACCCGCAGGGCGCCGCGCTGGCCGCCGATCCGCAGCCCCGTACCGGCGCTGAGCCAGCCGGAGGACATGTCGCCCGCGCTCTCCCGGGAGTCGGCGAGCGGGTCGTTCTCGGCGCGTCTGGCGAGCGCCATGACGAGCGGCACGACGAACGGGGCGAGCAGCAGGTCGTAGACGGCGGCGGTGAGGATCAGGCCGCCCAGGCCCACATGGCGGGCCGCGGTGTCGCCGACGAGGGCGCCGACGCCCGCGTAGAGCAGGGTGGAGCAGATCGCCGCGGCGACGACCGCGATCATCGGTCCGGCCGCCGAGCGGAGCTGGCCCTTCTCGGGGCGGACCAGTCCGGTCGCGTAACCGATGACGCAGAGCACCAGCGCGTACCGTCCGGCGGCGTGGTCGGCGGGCGGCGCGAGGTCGGAGAGGAGCCCGGCGCCGAAGCCGATCAGGGCGCCGCCGACATGCCCGTACACGAGGGCCAGGGCGAGGACGACGAGGAGCAGGAGGTCGGGTACGGCGCCGGGGAGCTGGAGCCGGGCGAGCACGGACACCTGGACGACCAGGGCGACCACGACCAGGGTGACGGAGAGCAGAATCCGGTTGAAGCGCATGGGGATCAGCCCTACTCCTGGTCGTCTGCGGCTTGGCCGTCGTCGCCGGGTCCGGCGTCGGGATCGGCGTTCGGCCGCGGGTTCGCGTTTGCGTTTGCGTTCGGGTCGGGGTTCGCGTTCGGGTCGACGTTCGCGTTGACGTTCGTGTCGGGGAGCGGCTCGGCGTTCCCGTTGGCGTCGAAGTTGCCGTCGGCGTTGGGCGAGGGGGTGACCGTCACGGTGACGGTGGGCGTCGGGACGGGCTGCGGCTTGGGCGGCAGCACCGTGTCGCGGGGGTCCTCGCGGGGCGCCTCGACGACGACGCCGACGATGTCCAGCTTGGTGAAGCCGACGAACGGCCGCACCGAGAGCGTACGGGTGAGGTCGCCGCCGGACGGGTCCACCCGGACCACCTCGCCGACCGGGACCCCGGGCACGAACGGCTTGTCCTTGCTGGAGCCGAAGGTGACCAGCCGGTCGCCCTTCTTGATCTTCGCCTTGCCGTTGAGGAGCTGGACGGAGAGCGGCCGGTCGCCCTGTCCGGTGGCGAAGCCGAGTTCGTCGGAGCCCTCCATCCGGGTGCCGACGGTGAAGCCGGGGTCGTTGGCGAGCAGCACGGTGGAGGTGCGGGGGGCGACGGTGGTGACCCGGCCGACCAGGCCGTCCCCGTTCAGTACCGTCATGTCGCGCCGGATGCCGTCGTCGCCGCCCATGTCGATGGTGACCGTCCAGGAGAAGCCCTGGGCCGCTCCTATGGCGATGACCTGGGCGCCCTTGATGCCGTACTGTCCGGCGCCGGCCCGCTTGAGCATCTTGTCCAGCTCGCGGACCTGGCTGCGGTTGCGGTCGTCGCTGCCGAGCCGCTGCTTGAGCGCGGTGTTCTCGCGCTCCAGGGCGGCGATCCGGTTGTGCCGCGAGCCCGAGTCCCGGACCGCCCCTATGGCGTTGCCGACCGGGTTGACCGCTGCGGCGACCCCGTTCTCCACGGGGCCGAAGACCGTGGCGGCGGCCTGCCGGGCGCCGTCCACGGGGGAATCCTCACCGCCGCGGATGTCGACCGTGATCAGTGCGAACGCGATGGCGATCAGCAGCACCAGGAGCAGACGGCTCTCTCGTGTGTCCCTCACGTGCGGCGGCCGTGCCTTCCTGCTTGGAGTGCCTTGTCCTGCGATGTCGGTAGATGTGGTGCCGGGATGTCAACGATCCGCCGGACGGGAGGCAGAGCACCCGTTCGGCGGATCGTGAGGTTCCGTCACCGACGGGGCTGTGCGTCCAGTACCTGCTGGAGTGCTTCGAACTCCTCGACACACTTGCCGGAACCGAGCGCGACGGAGTCGAGCGGATCCTCGGCGATATGGATCGGCATCCCGGTCTCGCGGCGCAGCCGCTCGTCCAGGCCGCGGAGGAGGGCGCCGCCGCCGGTGAGCACGATCCCGCGGTCCATCACATCGCCGGAGAGCTCGGGCGGGCACTTGTCGAGCGTCGTCTTGACGGCGTCGACGATCGCGTTGACCGGCTCCTCGATGGCCTTGCGCACCTCGGCGGCGGAGATGACGACGGTCTTCGGCAGCCCGGAGACCAGGTCTCGCCCGCGGATCTCGGTGTGCTCGTCCTTGTCGAGGTCGTACGCGGAACCAATGGTGATCTTGATGCTCTCCGCGGTCCGCTCACCGAGGAGGAGCGAGTACTCCTTCTTGATGTGCTGGATGATCGCGTTGTCCAGCTCGTCGCCCGCGACGCGGATGGACTGGGCCGTGACGATGCCGCCGAGCGAGATCACGGCGACCTCGGTGGTGCCGCCGCCGATGTCGACCACCATGTTGCCGGTGGCCTCGTGGACGGGGAGCCCCGAGCCGATGGCCGCGGCCATCGGCTCCTCGATGATGTGCACCTGGCGCGCGCCGGCCTGCGTGGAGGCCTCGATGACGGCACGGCGCTCGACCCCGGTGATACCGGAGGGCACACAGACGACGACGCGTGGGCGGGCCAGGTAACGGCGCTTGTGGATCTTGAGGATGAAGTAGCGGAGCATCCGTTCGGTGATCTCGAAGTCGGCGATCACGCCGTCCTTCAGTGGCCGGACGGCAACGATGTTGCCCGGTGTCCGGCCGATCATCTTCTTGGCTTCCGAGCCGACCGCCAGGATGCCGCCCGTGTTGGTGTTGATGGCGACCACGGACGGCTCGTTGAGTACGATCCCGCGGCCCCTGACGTACACCAGCGTGTTGGCGGTCCCGAGGTCGACAGCCATGTCACGGCCGATGAACGACATATGGTTCCCCATGAGGATGCGTCTGGCCTTCCCAAGCGTTGACGGCTCTACAGGACGGCGAGGTGGGTGCTGTGGCGTGGAGGCTTCCATCGTAGTGCCGTCGGCGCGACGGCGGTGCGGTGGCCCACCTCAGTAACGGTGACGAAGTGTCGGACCGATGCGTTCCCGGAAGTGGCCTGGATACACCCAAAGGCGACCGAATTCCTTCGGTCGCCCCAGGTGGTCAGCTCCGTTTGGCTGACACTGGGTCAGGAAAGTCCCGGGAAAAAGATCTTCAGTTCCCGAATGGCGGACTCCTCGGAGTCCGAGGCGTGGATCAGGTTCTCCCGGACAATGGTCCCGAAGTCCCCCCGGATGGAGCCGGGTGCCGCGGCGATCGGGTCGGTCGGACCGGAGAGCGCGCGCACCCCCTCGATGACCCGCTCGCCCTCGACCACCAGGGCGACGACGGGCCCGGAGGCCATGAACTCCATCAGCGGCTCGTAGAAGGGCTTGCCCTTGTGCTCGCCGTAGTGCTGCTCCAGCGTCTCCTGGTCGAGGGTGCGCAGTTCCAGCGCGATCAAGGACCAGTTCGCCTTGCGCTCGATCCGGCCGATGATCTCGCCGACGAGGTGGCGGCGTACGGCGTCGGGCTTGAGCAGGACGAGCGTGCGCTGGCTCACGGTTCGGGCTCCTTCGTGGTGCGACGGCTGTGGTGCGGAGGGCCGGAGGACCGGGGTGCCCGGCTCCGGGTCCTCAGAGGCTACAGGGCACTCCACCCTCCCGATTACGCAGCGTCAGCCTCTGGCGCCCCCTGGGCGGCGGCCTGGGCCGCCCACCGGGCCTTCGCCGCGTCGATCACCCGCCCGTAGTGCACCGACGCCCACCACAGCGCCCCGAAGAGGATCCCGAGCAGGAACATCGCGGGGACCACGAAACCGCTCGCGACCAGGCAGATCTGGAACGCCCAGCCGAGCTGGACCCCGCCGGGGCGGGTGATCATCCCGCAGAGCAGCAGCGCGACCACCATGGCGATGCCACAGACCGTCCAGACCGTGGCCACCGACAGGTCGTCCGACTTCATGGCGACCAGACCGGCGAAACCGATCACGAAGAATTCACCGATGAGCGTCGACGCGCAGAGTGTTCGCAAGGAATTCAGCCCCTCTTCAGCAGCAGCCGGGCCTCGCCGACCGTGATCACGGACCCGGTCACCAGGACGCCCCCGCCGGAGAACTCGGACTCCTCCTCGGCGAGCGTGATCGCGGCCTCCAGCGCGTCGTCGAGCCGGGGCTCGACGACCACCCGGTCGTCGCCGAAGACCTCGACGGCGACGGCGGCCAGCTCGTCCACGTCCATCGAACGGTGGCTGGAGTTACGGGTGACGACCAGCTCCGTGCAGATCGGCTCCAGCGCCTCCAGGACCCCGCGCACGTCCTTGTCGCCGCTCGCGCCGACCACCCCGATGAGGCGGCTGAACCCGAACGACTCGGTGACCGCGTCCGCGAGGGCCCGCGCGCCCGCCGGATTGTGCGCCGCGTCCAGCACCACCGTCGGCGACTTGCGGACGACTTCGAGCCGGCCCGGGGAGGTCACCGAGGCGAACGCGGTACGGACCGTCTCCAGGTCGAGCCGGCGCGCGTGCTGGGCGCCGATCCCGAAGAACGCCTCCACGGCGGCGAGCGCCACCGCCGCGTTGTGCGCCTGGTGCGCGCCGTGCAGCGGGAGGAAGACCTGCTCGTACTCGCCGCCGAGGCCGCGCAGCGTCAGGAGCTGCCCGCCGACCGCGATCTCCCGGGCGGTCACCCCGAACTCCATGCCGGCGCGGGCCACCGTGGCGTCCGCGTCGACGGCCTTCTTCAGCAGCACCTGGGCGGCGTCCACCGGCTGCTGCGCCAGGACGACCGTCGCGCCCTCCTTGATGATCCCGGCCTTCTCGGTGGCGATCTCGCCGGGCGTGCTGCCGAGCCGGTCCGTGTGGTCGAGGTCGATCGGGGTGATGACGGCGACCGAGGCGTCGATGACGTTGGTCGCGTCCCAGGTGCCGCCCATGCCGACCTCGACGACGCCGACATCGACCGGGGCGTCCGCGAAGGCCGCGTACGCCATGGCCGTGAGCACCTCGAAGAACGAGAGCCGGTACTCCTGCCGGGCGTCGACCAGCTCGACGTACGGCTTGATGTCCTCGTACGTCTCGATGAACCGCTCGGCGGAGATCGGCGCCCCGTCCAGGCTGATCCGCTCGGTGACCGACTGGACGTGCGGGCTGGTGTAGCGGCCGGTGCGCAGTTCGAACGCGCCCAGCAGCGCCTCGATCATGCGGGCCGTGGAGGTCTTGCCGTTGGTGCCGGTGAGATGGATGGTCGGGTACGCGCGCTGGGGGTCGCCCAGCACGTCCATCAGCGCCTCGATCCTGGTGCGCGAAGGATCGAGCTTGGTCTCGCCCCAGCGGCCCGCCAGCTCCTGCTCGACGGCGCGCAGGGCCTTGTCCACCTCGGGGTCGGCGGGCCGGGCCGGCACGCCGTCGTCCTGCGGCGGCCCGGTGTGGGCGCGCAGCGTACGGCTGCCGGCCTCGATCACCGCGAGGTCGGGGTCTCGGTCGGTCGCGGCGGCGGTGATCTCGTCGAAAGCGTCGTCTGACGGATCGACATCGCCGTGGTCGCCGGGGTGCTCGGAAGGACGGTGCTCGCTCACGCCCCCCAGTCTACGGAGCCCCACCGACACCGCCCCCGGCACGCCCCCGGGCCCGTCGTACGGACCGGTCGACCGGTGGGCCGGAGGGCCCGTACGCGCGCCTCTCGTGCGCCCGTACGGGTCCACCGCGTACCGCCCGCCTCAGCCCGCCGGGAGCGCCGCCACCTGGGCGGTCAGGCGCTCGATGTCGGCCTCCGCCTTGGTGAGGCGGGCGCGGATCTTGTCGACCACGTGGTCCGGCGCCTTGGCGAGGAACGCCTCGTTGCCGAGCTTCGCGAGCGCCTGGGCCTTCTCCTTCTCGGCCGCCCCGAGGTCCTTCGTCAGGCGCTTGCGCTCCGCCTCGACATCGATGGTGCCGGAGAGGTCCAGCGCGACCGTGGCGCCCGCCACCGGCAGGGTCGCCGTGGCCTGGAAGCCGTCCTCCTCGGGCTGGAGCCGGAGGAGCTGGCGGATGGCGGCCTCGTGCGCGGCGAGCGGGGTGCCGGAGAGGCCGAGCCGGGCCGGGACCTTCTGGCCCGGCTGGAGGCCCTGGTCGGCGCGGAACCTGCGGACCTCGGTGATCACCTGCTGCAGGTGGCCGATCTCCCGCTCGGCCGCCGTGTCGCGGAACCCGCTGTCGGCGGGCCAGTCGGCGACGACGACGGACTCCTTGCCGGTGAGCGTGGTCCAGAGCGTCTCGGTGACGAACGGGATGACCGGGTGGAGCAGGCGCAGCGTGGTGTCGAGGACCTCGCCGAGGACCCGCCCGGAGACCCTGGCCGCCTCGCCGCCTTCGAAGAACGCGGTCTTCGACAGTTCGACGTACCAGTCGAAGACCTCGTCCCACGCGAAGTGGAAGAGGGTGTCGGAGAGCTTCGCGAACTGGTAGTCCTCGTAGTACGCGTCGACCTCGGAGACCACCGCGTTCATCCGGGAGAGGATCCACCGGTCGGTGGCGGACATCTCCGCCGCGTCCGGGAGCGGGCCCTCGACCGTCGCGCCGTTCATCAGCGCGAAGCGGGTCGCGTTCCAGAGCTTGTTGGCGAAGTTGCGGGAGCCCTGGACCCAGTCCTCGCCGATCGGGACGTCGACGCCCGGGTTGGCGCCGCGCGCGAGGGTGAAGCGGACCGCGTCCGTTCCGTACGCGTCCATCCAGTCGAGCGGATTGACGACGTTCCCGAAGGTCTTCGACATCTTCTTGCCGTGCTCGTCGCGGACCATGCCGTGCAGCACGATGGTGCTGAACGGCGGGGTGCCGTCCATCGCGTACAGACCGAACATCATCATCCGGGCGACCCAGAAGAAGAGAATGTCGTAGCCGGTGATCAGGACGGAGTTCGGATAGAACTTCTCCAGGCTCTGGGTCTGTTCGGGCCACCCCAGGGTGGAGAACGGCCAGAGTCCGGACGAGAACCAGGTGTCGAGGACATCGGTGTCCTGTGTCCAGCCTTCGCCGGTCGGCGCCTCGTCGCCGGGGCCGACACAGACCTCCTCGCCGTTGGGGCCGTACCAGACGGGGATGCGGTGGCCCCACCAGAGCTGGCGGGAGATGCACCAGTCGCGGAGGTTGTCGACCCAGGCGAAGTAGCGCGGCTCCATCTCCTTGGGGTGGATCGCGACCCGGCCGTCACGGACCGCGTCACCGGCGGCGCGGGCCAGCGGGTCGACCTTGACCCACCACTGCATGGAGAGCCGGGGCTCGATGGTGGTCTTGCACCGCGAGCAGTGGCCGACGGAGTGGGTGTACGGGCGCTTCTCGGCGACGATCCGGCCCTCGGCCCGGAGCGCGGCGACGATGGCGCTGCGCGCCTCCATACGGTCCAGGCCCTGGAAGGGGCCGGGGACGGTGATGACGGCGCGCTCGTCCATGACCGTGATGTTCGGCAGGTCGTGGCGGCGGCCGATCTCGAAGTCGTTCGGGTCGTGCGCCGGGGTCACCTTGACGGCGCCGGTGCCGAACTCCGGGTCGACATGGGCGTCCGCGACGACCGGGATCGTACGGTCGGTGAGCGGCAGCCTGATCTCGCGGCCGACGAGGTGGGCGTAGCGCTCGTCGTCCGGGTGGACGGCGACGGCGGTGTCGCCGAGCATGGTCTCGGCGCGGGTGGTGGCGACGACGACGGAGTCCTCGCCGTCCCCGTACTTGAGGGAGACCAGTTCGCCTTCGTCGTCCTGGTACTCGACCTCGATGTCGGAGATCGCGGTCAGACAGCGCGGACACCAGTTGATGATGCGCTCGGCGCGGTAGATCAGCTCGTCGTCGTAGAGCTTCTTGAAGATGGTCTGGACGGCCTGGGAGAGTCCCTCGTCCATGGTGAAGCGTTCGCGCGACCAGTCGACGCCGTCGCCGAGGCGGCGCATCTGGCCGGAGATCTGCCCGCCGGACTCGGCCTTCCACTGCCAGACGCGCTCGACGAAGGCCTCGCGCCCCAGGTCGTGGCGGGACTTGCCGTCCTTGGCGAGCTCGCGCTCGACGACGTTCTGGGTGGCGATGCCCGCGTGGTCCATGCCGGGCTGCCAGAGCGTCTCGTACCCCTGCATGCGCTTGCGGCGCGTGACGGCGTCGATGAGGGTGTGCTCGAAGGCGTGGCCCAGGTGGAGACTGCCGGTGACGTTCGGCGGCGGGATGACGACGGTGAACGGGGGCTTGTCGCTCTTGGCGTCGGCCTCGAAGTAACCGCGGTCCACCCAGCGCTCGTACAGCTTCCCCTCTACCTCGGCCGGGACGTACTGGGTCGGCAGTTCGGGGTTGCTGGCTGGCTGCTGCTGAGGATTCTCGGTCACGGGGGTCAGTTTAGAGGTGTCACAGCCGTGTACTGAAACGGCATTTTGCGTAACGGTGACACCCCCTGGTCCCCGTCCGTTTGGCTCTTCCGTCAGGATGTTCGGAGAACATAAGAAACGAGGGGACAGAGCATGAGCTACAACCAGCCGGGTCCGTACGGACAGCAGCCGCAGCAGCCCGGGCCGTACGGCCAGCCGGGCCCGTACGGCCAGCAGCCTCCGCAGGGAGCGCCCGGTTACGGTTACCCCCCTCAGGCCCCGCAGGGCGTCCCCCCGCAGCAGCCCCCGTACGGCTACCCCCAGCAGGGCCAGCCCGGCCCGTACGGACAGCAGCCCCCGCCGCCGCCGGGCCCGTACGGCCAGCAGCCGCAGTACGGCGGCGGCTACCCGCCTCCGCAGGGCGGCGCCCCGAAGAAGAAGACCGGTCTGATCGTCGGCGCGTGCGTGGCGGCGCTCGTGGTGATCGCGGGCGGCGCGTACTTCCTGAACGGCGGCGGAGGTTCCTCGGTCGCGGACGACGGCAAGAAGTACGAGCTGACGACGCCGGAGAAGGTGCTGAACGGAGAGTTCACCAAGGGCTCGGACTCGGGCTCCACCTTCTCCGAGAGCGACGCCAAGGAAGCCGAGGGATGGGGCATCTCGGACCCGAAGAACGTCAGCGCCTCCTACAAGGCGGGCACGGGTGCCGCCGTCAAGCAGCTCAACTTCAGCGGCCTCTACGGCACCATCGACGACCCGGCCGCCGTGGTGGACAAGATGTTCGAGAAGTCCAAGGAGAAGTCGTCGAGCGGCAGCGGCAATGTCGAACTCGTCGGCGAGGCGAAGGAGTTCACGCCCGACGGGTTCGAGAACGGCATCATGAAGTGCCAGGAGATGAAGGTGGGCCTCGGCACGGGGTCCGCCACGGCGGGCACCCCCTCCAGCGCCACGGTGCCGCTCTGCGTCTGGAGCGACCACAGCACGCTCGTCTACGTCGTCTACACCGACGCGGCCAGCGTCCTGACCGGCACCAGCATGTCCTTGGAGGACGCCGCGGCCCAGGCGGCGAAGCTCCGCAACGACGTCCGCACGGAGATCAAGTAACGGCCCCGGGAGGGCCCGCGCGAAGGACATGGGGGTGCCCGGCCGGAGAACCGGCCGGGCACCCCCATGTCCGCGACCGAGCGACTACGCTGAGTGCCGGACTGGCCGACCGCGCGGAGGAGACGCATCATGACCGTGATGCTTGAGCACCGGACCATAGACAGCGGCGACCCCCGACGCTTCGAGGAGCTGTGCACGGCCCTCGACGAGCTCAACGTGCCCGACGGCTTCAAGGCCGAGATCATCAGGGGGAACATCGTCGTGTCGCCGTGGTCGAAGGCGTACTACCTCGACGTCATGGATCTGATCTGCGATCAGCTCAGGCCCCATCTCCCCGACGGACACCGGATCAGTTCGGCCCCCGCGCTCTATGTGTTCCCCGGGGTCGAGCGCGGGTACGGGCCCGACATCCATGTCGCCGACCGGCGGACGCGCCGTACGGAGAGCCGTCGGCTGGACGGCGAGGGCCTCTCCCTCGTAGCCGAGCTGACCTCGCCCTCCACCCGGGATGTGGATCTGGTGGACAAGGTGGAGAGCTACGGCAGGGCCGGCGTTCCCGTGTACCTGCTGCTCGACATGGAGGAGGACAGCGCCACGGTCTACTGGTCACCGACGTCCCGGGGATACGCGTCCCACCTGACCGTGCCGTTCGGCAAGGAACTCAGGCTCCCCGCCCCCTTCGGCTGCGTCCTCGACACCACCGGCTTCGACGCGCCGTTCGAGGACGACGAGGAGTGACCCGACGAGGAGGGGCCCGGTCGGTGTGACCAGGCCCCTCCTCGTGACGTTCGTGACGGTGGTGCCGGTCCGCTACGCGGACTTCTCGTGGCGGCCGTCGTGTTTGATGATCCTCGGCTCGCGGGGGACCAGGGTCGGGTTGACGTGGGAGTGGACGACCTCTTCGGTGATGACGACGCGGGCCACGTCCTTGCGGGACGGGACCTCGTACATCACCGACTGGAGGACCTCCTCCAGGATCGCGCGGAGGCCGCGGGCGCCGGTGCCGCGGAGGATGGCCTGGTCGGCGATGGCCTCCAGGGCGGGGCGGTCGAAGTCGAGTTCCACGCCGTCGAGTTCGAAGAGCCGCTGGTACTGCTTGACGAGGGCGTTGCGGGGCTCCACCAGGATCTGGAGGAGCGCGGCGCGGTCGAGGTTGTGGACCGAGGTGAGGACCGGGAGGCGGCCGATGAACTCCGGGATCATCCCGAACTTCACCAGGTCCTCCGGCATGACCTCCTGGAACTGGTCGGTCTCCTCGATCTCGCGCTTGGAGCGGATCGTGGCGCCGAAGCCGATCCCCTTCGCGCCCGCCCGCGACTCGATGATCTTCTCCAGGCCTGCGAAGGCGCCGCCCACGATGAAGAGCACGTTCGTCGTGTCGATCTGGATGAACTCCTGGTGCGGGTGTTTCCGGCCGCCCTGGGGCGGTACGGAGGCCGTGGTGCCCTCCAGGATCTTCAGCAGGGCCTGCTGGACGCCCTCGCCGGAGACGTCACGGGTGATCGACGGGTTCTCGCTCTTCCGGGCGACCTTGTCGATCTCGTCGATGTAGATGATCCCGGTCTCGGCCTTCTTGACGTCGTAGTCCGCCGCCTGGATCAGCTTGAGCAGGATGTTCTCGACGTCCTCGCCGACATAGCCGGCCTCCGTGAGCGCCGTCGCGTCGGCGATGGCGAACGGGACGTTGAGCATGCGCGCGAGCGTCTGCGCGAGGAGGGTCTTGCCGGAGCCGGTGGGGCCCAGCAGCAGAATGTTGGACTTGGCCAGTTCGATCGCGTCGTCACGGCCGGACGCGCCGCCGTTCTCGCCGGCCTGCACTCGCTTGTAGTGGTTGTAGACCGCCACCGAGAGGGCCTTCTTCGCGGGCTCCTGCCCGACGACGTACCCCTCGAGGAATTCGTAGATCTCGCGCGGCTTGGGCAGTTCCTCCCAGCGGACCTCGGAGGTCTCCGCGAGCTCTTCCTCGATGATCTCGTTGCAGAGGTCGATGCACTCGTCGCAGATGTACACACCGGGTCCTGCGATGAGCTTCTTCACCTGCTTCTGGCTCTTCCCGCAGAACGAGCACTTGAGCAGGTCGCCGCCATCACCGATGCGTGCCACGAGGTGCTTCCCCTTCGCCTGGGAGCAGCTTGGTTCAGCGGCTCCTGTGCCTCATATCCGACGGTACCTTGCCCGGGCCCCGGTTCGGGCCCCCCTTGGCGCGGTTCACATGGTCGCTGGTGTCGGGCCGCGGCCGGTAAGGGCCGCGCCAAGGGTGCCGGGTGTGTGTCAGGCGGCCGCTGCGGCCGTGGTCTTGCGGGTCGACACGATCTGGTCGACGAGGCCGTAAGCGAGCGCGTCCTCGGCGGTCAGGATCTTGTCGCGCTCGATGTCGTCGCGGACCTTCTCGATCGGCGTGGTCGAGTGCTTGGCCAGCATCTCTTCTAGCTGGGCGCGCATCCGCAGGATCTCGTTGGCCGCGATCTCCAGGTCGGAGAGCTGCTCGCGGCCGGTCTGGCTGGACGGCTGGTGGATCAGCACCCGGGCGTTGGGCAGGGCGAGCCGCTTGCCCGGGGAGCCCGCGGCGAGCAGCACGGCGGCGGCCGAGGCGGCCTGGCCCATGCAGACCGTCTGGATGTCCGGCTTCACGAACTGCATCGTGTCGTAGATGGCGGTCAGCGCCGTCATCGAGCCGCCGGGGCTGTTGATGTAGATCGAGATGTCGCGGTCCGGGTCCATCGACTCCAGGCAGAGGAGCTGGGCCATGACGTCGTTGGCGGAGGCGTCGTCGATCTGCACGCCGAGGAAGATGACGCGCTCCTCGAAGAGCTTCGCGTACGGGTCGTACTCGCGCACGCCCTGCGAGGTGCGCTCCACGAAGCGCGGGACGACGTAACGGTTGTCCACCTGCGGGCCGGTGTAGAGGCCGTTCGCGGGGGTGTTGTTCATGTGGGTGTTCACCATCCTGTGGCGTTCGGTGGTCCTGGCCGGGTCCGGGAGGGGCATCGGGGCGGGTGCGGTCCTCAGGCCCCGGTGCCGCCGCCGCCCGGAACGCCCGAGGCCGCGGTGATGATCTCGTCGATCAGGCCGTAGTCCTTGGCCTCCTGGACGGTGAACCAGCGGTCGCGGTCGCCGTCGCGGATGATCGTCTCTTCGGTCTGGCCGGAGTGGAACGCGGTGATCTCGGCCATGCGCTTCTTGGTACGGAGCAGGTACTCCGCCTGGATCTTGATGTCCGAGGCGGTGCCGCCGATGCCCGCGGAGCCCTGGTGCATCAGGATGTCGGTGTTGGGGAGCGCGAAGCGCTTGCCCGCGGTGCCGCCGGTGAGCAGGAACTGGCCCATCGAGGCCGCCATGCCCATACCGATGGTCACGACGTCGTTGGGGATGTACTGCATGGTGTCGTAGACGGCCATGCCGGCCGTCACGGAGCCACCGGGGCTGTTGATGTAGAGGTAGATGTCCTTGTCCGGTTCGGCGGCAAGGAGCAGCATCTGGGCCGTGATCTTGTTGGCGATGTCGTCGTCGACCTGCTGGCCGAGGAAGATGATGCGCTCTCCGAGCAGCCGGCTGTAGACCTGGTCGCCGAGGCCACCACCGAGGGACGGCTCACCGGCGGCGTAAGGCATCAGATTCGTCACGTATACACCTGCTCGTCTCTGACGGCTGCGGCCGTCTCAGCGTCTTCGTACCGGGGACGGGAGACTCCCCTGCCCTCGTATTCATGGACCCTAACGCGCTGGTCGGCGCGGGCCATCCCGCTTCCGTGGCTGTTCGCTGGGAGCGCAAGGCAGTTGAGGTCACGCGCGCCCGCCGACGGGCCCGGCACGGGGCTGGGCAGCCTGCTGGGCCCCTCTGACGCCCCTCCGGTGTCCAGGGGGGCGGAGCCGGTGTGCGCGGCCCGTACCGGCGGACAGGGCGGGCCCCGGGCGCGTGGTGCGTCCGGGGCCCGTTCCGTCGGTGCGGTCGGTCAGCGGGTGACCGCTCAGGCGCCGGTCTTCTCGTCCTTGTCGGCCTTCTCGGCCTTCTCGTCGGACGCGGCCTCGGCCTGGTCGGCGGCGGGGGCCTCGGACGCCTCGGCGGCGGCGACAGCCTCGGCCGCCTCCTCCTCGTCCTCCAGGTCGACGGTCTTGCCGTTGGTGTCGGTGACCGTGGCGGCCTCGACCACGACGGCGAGCGCCTTGCCGCGGGCGACCTCGCCGACGAGCATCGGCACCTGGCCGCCTTCGACGACCGCCTGGGCGAACTGGTCGGGGGACATGCCGGAGGACTGCGCGCGCCGCATGAGGTGCTCGGTGAGCTCCTCCTGGTTGACGTTCAGCTTCTCCTTGTTGACCAGCTCGTCGAGGACGAACTGGGTCTTGATGCCCTTGACCGCCTGCTCCTTGGTCTCGGCCTCGAACTCCTCCTCGGTCTTGCCCTGGATCTCCAGGTACTTCGCGAGGTCGAGTCCCATCTGGCCGAGCTGGTGGTGCTCCAGGTTGTGCTTGCGGGTGTTGATCTCCTCCGCGAGCAGCTTCTCCGGGATCGGCACCTCGGTGAGCTTCAGCAGCTCTTCGAGGACGCGCTCCTGGGCCTGGGTGGCCTGGTCGTACTGCTTGGTGCTCTCCAGGCGCTTGCGGCTGTCCGCCTTGAGCTCCTCCAGCGTGTCGAACTCGCTGGCCATCTGCGCGAACTCGTCGTCCAGCGCGGGCAGCTCGCGGGCGGCGACCTGGGTGACCTTGACGGAGACCTCGGCGTTCTTGCCCTCGGCGGTGCCGCCCTTCAGCTCGGAGGTGAAGGTGGCCTCGCCGCCGGCCTCCAGGCCGGTGACGGCCTCGTCGATGCCGTCGAGCAGCTCGCCGGAGCCGATGGTGTACTGCACGCCGTTCGCGACACCGTCCGGGAGGACCTCGCCGTCGACCTTGGCCTCCAGGTCGACGGTGACGACATCGCCCTCGGCGGCGGCGCGCTCGACCGGGGTGGTGGTCGCGAAGCGGTCGCGGAGCTGCTCGACCGACTTCTCGATGTCCTCGTCGCTGACCTCGATGGCGTCGACCGTGACCGCGATGCCGGTGTAGTCCGGGATCTCGATGGTCGGGCGGACGTCCACCTCGGCGGTGAAGGAGAGCAGTTCGCCGTCCTTCAGCTCCTTGATGTCGACGTCGGGCTGGCCGAGGACGTTCAGCTCACCCTCGTTGACCGCTTCGGTGTAGAACTTCGGGAGAGCGTCGTTGACGGCCTCCTCCAGCACAGCACCACGCCCGAACCGCTGGTCGATGATCCGGGCCGGGATCTTGCCCTTGCGGAAGCCCTTCACCGTGACCTGCTGGTTGATCTTCTTGTACGCCGCGTCGAGGCTGTCCTTGAGCTCCTCGAAGGGCACCTCGACAGTGAGCCGAACCCGGGTCGGGTTCAGGGTCTCCACGGCGCTCTTCACGGTTCGGTCTCCTTGGTGGCTGATTCTGGGGTTCTGCCCGGCCCCGCCGCACGCGCGGCGCGGACCCGGCGGATTCGGCCCGGCTCTTCAGGGACTCTGAGACACACGGGCACGCAGCCTGCATAGTAACCGCAAGCGGAGAGGGGCCCACAACGCGGCGGTGCGCGGTGACCCTGCGAAGTGATCGTGAACGATGGTCGGGGTGGCCGGATTCGAACCGACGACCTTCCGCTCCCAAAGCGGACGCGCTACCAAGCTGCGCCACACCCCGTCGGTGCGACACGTAGGGTACCCGCTCGCGAAGGCTCCCCGGCCATCCTTGACCGGCGCTTTAACAGGCGCTGACGCGGGTGCGGCGAACGCCCGGGACCCGCTACGATGTTCTCCGTGCCCGGCTCCGAAGGTCCGCGGCACGCTCTGTGCGGGCGTAGCTCAATGGTAGAGCCCTAGTCTTCCAAACTAGCTACGCGGGTTCGATTCCCGTCGCCCGCTCCACTCCCCCGGCCCGGGTGGTGACGTACCCACGTCACCACCCGGGCCGGGGCTTTTCTCCGTACGGGGACCGGGCCGGTCAGAAGCTGATCTGGTTGATGGTGTCGGCTATCGAGTTGAGGAACCGGTTCACCGAGGGCGCGATGTTGGTGGACGCGAGGAAGAAGCCGAAGAGGATCGCGACGATCGCCGGACCCGCCTTGATCGAGCCACCGCGGATGAGCACCACGAGGATGATCGCCAACAGAAGCACCACAGACAGTGAGATGGCCACAACTGATCACACCCTCGTTCGCTCCGCCTGACCCAGCCGCGCGGGGTCACGTACACCGCGTACCCCGCGGATCCCGCTTCGACCATCGTGCCACCAACCCTCTTCCGGGTGGGGGCCGACGCTCCCTCAATTCCGGCCAATTGGCCCCTTAAGTCCGCTTGTTGGTGTTTTACGTGCCCAACTGGCGGGCGTGAGGGAAGGTTTCCGCGCACGTCAGCGCTACAGGAAGAACTCCGTCCACACCTCCGGTTGCCAGGTAACTCGTTTGGTAAACTAATTACTGACGATTTCTTGACATAGCCTTGACCAACGGAGGGACGATCCCATCGGACACGCGCAGACCCTCATAGCCATGGGCGGCGCCTTTCTGGCCGCCGCCGTTCTCGCCCGCCTGGGCGGCCGTATCGGGCTGCCCACCATTCCCCTGTTCACCCTGGCCGGGATACTCCTCGGCCCGCACACGCCCGGCATCGTGCTGGTCAAGGACCCGCACGAGCTGGAGATGCTCTCCGCGCTCGGCCTCGTCCTGCTGCTCTTCTACCTCGGTCTGGAATTCCATCTGGACGACCTCAAGGCGGGCGGCCGGAAGATGGCCCTCGCCGGCGGCGCCTATCTGGCGCTGAACGTCGGGGCCGGGCTCGGCTTCGGCTTCGCGCTGGGGTGGGGCACGTCCGAGGCGCTGGTCCTCGCCGGTGTGCTCGGCATCTCGTCGTCCGCGATCGTCACCAAGGTCCTGGTCGACATGGGCCGGATCGGCAACCCCGAGACCAAGCCCATCCTCGGCATCATCGTGGTCGAGGACATCTTCCTGGCGCTCTACCTCGCCGCGCTCCAGCCGATCCTCTCGGGCGCGGACAACGCCACCGAGGCGGTCCTGGACGGGGCCAAGGCGTTCGGCTTCCTGCTGCTGCTCGCCGTGGCCGCGCGGTACGGGACGAAGGTCGTCGGCCGGCTCATCAACACCAAGGACGACGAGCTGCTCGTCATCTCCTTCCTCGGGGTGGCGGTGCTGGTCGCCGGTGTCTCCGAGTGGTTCGGGGTCGCGGACGCCATCGGCGCCTTCATGATCGGCCTCATGCTGGGCTCCACCACCTCGGGCGACCGGATCCGCGAACTCGTCCACCCGCTGCGGGACGCGTTCGGGGCGATCTTCTTCTTCGCCTTCGGTCTCTCGATCAACCCCGGCGATCTGCCGGTCGTCCTGTGGCCGGTGCTCATCGCCGTCCTGGTGACGCTGGTGATGAACATCGCCGCGGGGGTGACCGCCGCACGGATCTTCGGGTTCGGCGCCGGGCCCGCCGCCAATATCTCCACGACCCTGCTCGCCCGCGGGGAGTTCGCGCTGATCCTCGCGACGATGGCGGCGGGAGCGGGCCTCGACAGCCGGCTCGCGCCCTTCATCGCCGGATATGTGCTGCTCCTGGCTGTCCTCGGCCCGCTGGCCGCGGGCCGCTCGCACTGGCTCGCCCGGATCCTGCCGGGCGGACGCCACGGGAAGGGCGGTGACGGGCCGGGCACAGCAGAGGCCGGTGGCCCAGCCGGGGACGACGGCCTGGACCGTAAGGACGAGAAGGGCACCGAGGCGGCCGTGACGAGCTGATCGGCGATGCCCGTGCTGTTACCGGATATCCACCAGGGCCCGGCCGGGACGGCAGGCCCTGACCCTGACGCCGACACAGGGGACGACAGTCAGGCCGTACCGCAGGTACTCAGAGGCCGGGCGGGCTCGACGGAGCCGGTCCGGCCTCTCGGCAGATCAGCAGCAGGGCGCGGTCGTCGTTGACGTCCTTCGCCACCGCCTCGATCAGATGCCAGGCCGCGCCCTGGAACCCCGGGGCGACATAGCGGTCGGCCTCGCCGGTGAGCCGGTCGATGCCCTCGCCCAGGTCCCGTCCCGGCGCCTCCACCAGGCCGTCCGTGAAGAGCATCAGGACGTCCCCGGGGCGCAGCGAACCCTTGGCGGGGTCGAACTGGGCACCGTCGTACACCCCGAGCAGCGGCCCCTCGCCGGACTTCTCCTCCCACCGCCCGCTGCCCGCGTGGAGCTGGAGGGCGGGGAGATGTCCGGCGGAGAGCAGTTCGTAGTCGCCGGAGTCCAGGTCGAGGACGAGGTGGATGGAGGTCGCGAACCCCTCGTCCCAGTCCTGGCGGAGCAGATAGCCGTTGGCGGCGGGGAGGAAGCCGTGCGGCGGGAGCGAGCCGAGCAGTCCGCCGAAGGCGCCGGAGAGGAGCAGGGCGCGCGATCCGGCGTCCATGCCCTTGCCGGAGACATCGGTGAGGACGACCTCCAGGGTGCGTCCTCCGTTGGTGCGGGCGGCCACCACGAAGTCGCCGGAGAAGGACTGGCCGCCCGCCGGGCGGAGCGCCATCTCGTGGTGCCAGCCGTTCGGCAGCCAGGGCAGCGCGCTCTGTACCCGGATCCGTTCGCGCAGGTCGAAGAGCATGGTGCCGCCGCGCCGCCAGGGCACCCCGACCCGGGCCCGGAACTGCGCGATCAGCAGGCCGAAGAGTCCGCAGGCCGCCACCACCAGGACCGTGCCGGGGGTGACCGTGGCCGGCCCTTCCGGGGACGGGCCCAGAACCGTCGACTCGACGATCAGGGCGGCGGCCGCCGCCGCGTACAGGCTGAGCAGGCTCGCGGGGCGGAGCACCAGGCCGCCCGCGACGATCGGCAGGACGAGTGCGGCGGGCGCGCACCAGTTGGGTATCGCCATGGTGGCGAGGGCGATCGCGGGGATGGTCAGCATGAGCCCGACCAGGGCGATCCAGTCGGAGCCGTCGCCTCTGAAGTAGTCGACTCCGGACTTGCGCACGCCGACGCGGACCCGGTGCAGTTTCCTGCGCATCCGGGCCGAGTATGAATCCGCTCCCGCTACACCGGCCATTGTGGTGGACCCTACCGAGCCGCGCCTGTGCCGCGCAGGGGGACCCCCGGCACATTGCGTTCGAAATCGGGTCGCCTCACCTCCGTACGACTGATAGTGATGTCATATGACACTGGATCTGAGGGTGCTGCGCCAGTCCGAATACGACTCCTGGTTCGGGGCGTTGGAGCTGGCGTTCGGCGGCGTCGCGGGACTCATCGGTGACACCGCGCTGCTCCGCGATCTGAACGAGTTCGAACGGTCGGTCGGCGTCTGGGACGGCGCGGAGTGCGTGGGCACGGCGGGGGCGTACAGCTTCCGGCTCTCGGTGCCGGGCGGGGCGCAGGTGCCCACGGCGGGGGTGACCAGGGTGAGCGTGGCGCCGACGCACCGCAGGCGCGGGGTGCTGACCGCGATGATGCGGCGCCAGCTCGACGACATCCGCTCCTGGGGCGAGCCGCTCGCCGTGCTGACCGCCTCGGAGCCCCCCATCTACGGGCGGTTCGGGTACGCGGCGGCGAGCCAGGCGATCTCGGCGGAGATCGATACGTCCCTGGTGCGGATCGAGCGCCCCGGGGGGAGCGGTGCGGACGGCATACGTTTTCGCCGGGTGACGCCGGACGACCCGGCCGTACGGGAGGCGTGCGAGGCGCTGTACGCGGCGGACGTGGCGCGGCGCCCGGGGATGCCGGCCCGGCGGCCCGGCTGGGAGCGGCTGCCGCTGGCGGGGCTGGGGACGCCGTCCCCGGGCTCCTCCGACCTCCAGTGCGTGCTGGCGGAGCGGGACGGCGCGGTGGCCGGGTTCACCCTCTACCACCTCCGTCCCGACTGGGGCGTCCCGGGCCCCCAGGGCACGGTGGAGGTGCGGGATCTGCACGCGGCCGACCCCGGGACGTACGCGGGGCTCTGGGACTTCCTCTTCGGGATCGATCTGATGTCACGGGTGAAGGCACGCAGCCGGCCGGTGGACGACGCGTTCCAGCACCTGGTGTCGGATCCGCGCCGGTGCGGGCTGCGGGTCAGGGACGACCTCTATCTGCGGCCGGTGGAGGTGGCGGCGGCGCTGGAGGCGCGTACGTACCGTACGCCGGTGGATGTGGTGGTGGAGGTGACGGACGCGTTCTGCCCCTGGAACGAGGGGCGTTGGCGGCTCAGCGGCGACGCGAAGGGCGCGGCGTGCGCACGGACCGCCGACGCGGCCGAGCTGTCGCTCTCGGTGAACGAGCTGGGCGCGGCGTATCTGGGCGGTACGTCGCTGGCCGCGCTGGCGCGCGCGGGGCGGGTGCGCGAGGTGCGCGCGGGCGCGCTGGAGGCGGCGTCGCTGGCGTTCGGCTCGGACATCGCGCCGTGGCTGCCGCACGGGTTCTGAGTCGTCCGCACGTTTCGTATACAGCCAGCCGTACGGTCACAGGTTTCGTATACAGCCGGCCGTACGGTCAGCGGCGCTGGCAGCCCGGGCACCAGAAGAGGTTGCGGGCGGCGAGGCTCGCGGTGGCGATCTCCGTACCGCAGAGCAGACAGGCCATCCGGGCGCGGCGGTAGACGTAGACCTCGCCGCCGTGGTCGTCGACGCGGGGCGGGCGGCCCATCGCCTCGGGGGTGTGCTCGGGGCGGACGGTGTCGATGCGGTTGTGGCGCACGCCCTCGCGCATGAGGGCGACGAGGTCGGCCCAGACGGCGTCCCACTCGGCGCGGGTGAGCTCCTTGCCGGGGCGGTACGGGTCGATGCCGTGGCGGAAGAGGACCTCGGCCCGGTAGACGTTGCCGACGCCCGCGATGACCTTCTGGTCCATGAGCAGGGCGGCGATGGTGGTACGGGAGCGGGAGATCCGGGCCCAGGCGCGCTCGCCGTCGCCGCCGGCGCGGAGCGGGCCGGGGCCGGTGCGGAGCGGGTCGGGGCCGAGCCGGTCGTGGACGGCCTGCTTCTCGGGTCCGGTGATCAGGGCGCAGGTGGTGGGGCCGCGGAGATCGGCGTAGTGGCCTTCGGTGACCAGCCGGAGCCGGACGGTGTCGGCGGGCGGCGGGGCCGGGGTGGTACCGAAGCCGAGCTTGCCGAAGAGCCCGAGGTGGACATGGACCCAGCCGGCCCCGCCGAAGCCGAGGAAGAGGTGTTTGCCGTGAGCGTCGGCGCCGGTCAGCACCTCTCCGTCGAGGAGGGCGGCGCTGTCCGAGAACTTGCCCTGCGGGCTGGAGACCCGTACCGGGCGTCCGCCGAAGCGGGCGAGATGGTCCTCGGCGAGGCGGTGGATCGTATGCCCCTCGGGCACGGCGCGGCTCCTCGGCTCTCTTGTTCCCTTGCCTCCGGCGCTCAGCTCTCCGGCTGGGGGTGGTGGGCCGGGATCGGGGGGAGCTCGTGGGTGGTCTCGTACTCCGTGAGCATCGCGATCCGGCGGCTGTGGCGCTCCTCGCCGGAGTACGGGGTCGTCAGGAAGGTCCGGATGAATCCGGTCACCTCGTCCTGGGTGTGCATCCGGCCGCCGACGGAGATGACGTTGGCGTTGTTGTGCTCGCGGCCGAGCGCGGCGGTCTGCTCGCTCCAGGCGAGGACGGCCCGGACGCCCTGGACCTTGTTCGCGGCGATCTGCTCGCCGTTGCCCGAGCCGCCGATCACGATGCCGAGGCTGTCGGGGTCGGCGGCGGTGCGCTCGGCGGCGCGCAGACAGAACGGCGGGTAGTCGTCCTGGGCGTCGTAGATGTGGGGGCCGCAGTCCACCGGGTCGTGGCCCTGGGCGGTGAGCCACTCCACCAGGTGGTTCTTGAGTTCGAAGCCGGCATGGTCGGAACCGAGGTACACGCGCATGGTGCGAAGTGTGGCACGCGGGCGCCGGCCGCCGCAGGGGCGGGTCACGGATGGGCAGCGGTGATCCAGATCAACGCTCCATTACGGCGTACCAGGAGCGGGTAAAGATACGGATTTGCCACTTCCGTCAACGGGGAGGTGAAGGCTTGAATGCGGGAACTCGTCACTCGGGTGACAAACAGACGTAAGGATTCTCGCATGACCACCCTGCCGACCCCCACAAAGGAAGGCGGAAATCCCAGCGAGCCTGGGAATCCGAACTCCTCTGGCAGTCTGCAAGCCGGCCTCAAGAACCGCCACCTCTCCATGATCGCGATCGGCGGTGTGATCGGCGCCGGTCTGTTCGTCGGCTCCGCCTCGGGGATCGCCGCCGCTGGCCCGGCGATCCTGATCTCGTACGCCCTGGTCGGCGCCCTGGTCGTCCTGGTGATGCGGATGCTCGGCGAGATGGCCGCGGCGCGCCCCAGCTCGGGTTCGTTCTCCGCCTACGCGGACCAGGCCCTGGGGCGGTGGGCCGGGTTCTCGATCGGGTGGCTCTACTGGTTCTTCTGGGTGGTGGTGCTGGCCGTCGAGGCGACGGCGGGCGCGCGCATCCTGGAGGGATGGATCCCGGCCGTTCCGCAGTGGGCCTGGGCGCTGATCGTGATGCTCGTGCTGACCGGGACGAATCTGGTGTCGGTCTCGTCGTTCGGCGAGTTCGAGTTCTGGTTCGCCGGTATCAAGGTGGTCGCGATCACCGGGTTCGTGGTGGTCGGTCTGCTCGCGGTCTTCGGTCTGCTGCCGGGTTCGGACAATCCCGGTGCCGGGTTCGGGCATCTCACGGACTCCGGCGGGTTCTTCCCCAAGGGGCCCGGATCGGTGCTGACCGGGGTACTGATGGTGGTGTTCTCGTTCATGGGCAGCGAGATCGTGACGCTGGCCGCGGGTGAGTCCTCGAACCCGCAGCGCGCCGTCGCCAAGGCGACCAACAGCGTGATCTGGCGGATCGCCGTCTTCTACCTGGGCTCGGTCTTCGTCGTGCTGACGCTGCTGCCCTGGAACGACGCCTCGATCGTCAAGGAGGGTTCGTACGTCGCGGCGCTGAACTCGATCGGGATCCCGCACGCCGGTCAGGTGATGAACGTCATCGTGCTGACGGCCGTGCTCTCCTGTCTCAACTCCGGCCTGTACACGGCGTCCCGGATGTCCTTCTCGCTGGGGCAGCGCGGGGACGCGCCCGCGTCGTTCGCGCGGACGACCGCGCGCGGGGTGCCGCAGGCGGCGATCCTGTCGTCGGTGGCCTTCGGCTTCGTCGCGGTGTTCTTCAACTACCAGTGGCCGGACACGGTCTTCGCGTTCCTGCTCAACTCGTCGGGTGCGGTGGCGCTCTTCGTCTGGCTGGTGATCTGTTTCACGCAACTGCGGATGCGGGCGATCATCATGCGGGAGACGCCCGACAAGCTGGTCGTCCGGATGTGGTTCTTCCCGTATCTGACCTGGGCGACGATCGCGATGATCTCGTTCGTGCTGGTCTACATGCTCACCGACGACGCGGCGCGCGAGCAGGTGGTGCTCTCCCTGCTGGTGGCGGCCGTGGTGGTCGGGATCGCGCTGGTACGCGAGGCGCGGGAGCGGCGGGCCGCGGTGAACCAGTCGCGGTGAACCAGTAAGGACGCTCCGGTAGTACCGGTGTCTCCAGTCATACCGGCATCTCCGGTATGACTGGAGACACCGGTATGACCAGAGATACCGGTACGGCCGGAGACGGCGGCCCGGGGGTCAGCCCCGGTTGCCGAGGAGCTTCCACGCGGCGGGCAGCGCGCCCATCGCCAGGGCCGCCTTGAGCGCGTCGCCGAGCAGGAAGGGCACCAGGCCGGCGGCGACGGCGGCGCTCGCGGACATGCCGGTGGAGAGCGCGAGATACGGGACGCCCACCGCGTAGATCAGCGCGGAGCCCAGCACCATCGTCCCGGCCGTGCGGAGGACCGAGCGGTCGCCGCCGCGCCGGGCCAGCGCGCCCACCACCGTGGCGGCGAGCAGCATGCCCAGGACATAGCCGAAGGAGGCGCCGCCCGCCCCGGCGGAGCCGCCCGCGAACCAGGGCACGCCGGCCATGCCGACCAGGGTGTAGAGGGCGAGGGAGAGGAAGCCGCGGCGGGCGCCGAGCGCCGTGCCGACGAGCAGCGCGGCGAAGGTCTGGCCGGTGACCGGGACGGGGGAGCCCGGAACGGGGACGGCCACCTGGGCGGCGATCCCGGTCAGCGCGGCGCCGCCGAGGACGAGGGCGATGTCCCGGGCGCGGGAGGCGGGGAGGAGGTCGGCGAGAACCGCTCCGGTACGGGGTGCTGCGGCAGCAGTGCTCATGGGAACTCCGCGGTGGGGTGGGGCGGGGGCCGTGACCGGCACCCCGGGGACCGTCCGACCGTAACCCGGACGTTGACGCCATATCACCGTCGGTCGTCCACAAAGCCGAGGTCAGCGCGTTGTGGAGGGTGTGACACACGGAGGGGGCCGCTTGCCGGGCGCGACATGCGGCCGGCTCCGCGCCGGTCCCGCCCTCTTGCTGATAGCGTGCAGTTGCATAGGATGTGCAATAAGACGCCGGAGGGGCTCATGGCCGTGTACACGCTTCCTGAACTGCCGTACGACTACACGGCGCTCGAACCGGTCATCGACCCGCAGATCGTCGAGCTGCACCACGACAAGCACCACGCCGCGTATGTGAAGGGCGCCAACGACACCCTCGAACAGCTCGCGGAGGCCCGGGAGAAGGAGGCGTGGGGGGCGATCAACGGGCTGGAGAAGAACCTCGCGTTCCATCTCTCCGGCCACATCCTGCACTCGATCTACTGGCAGAACATGACCGGCGAGGGCGGCGGCGAACCGCTCGCCGAGGACGGGGTCGGCGAGCTGGCGGACGCCATCGCCGCCTCCTTCGGCTCCTTCGCGGGGTTCAAGGCGCAGCTCACCAAGGCCGCAGCGACCACCCAGGGCTCCGGCTGGGGCGTTCTCGCGTACGAGCCGGTGAGCGCGCGGCTGATCGTGGAGCAGGTCTACGACCACCAGGGCAATGTCGGCCAGGGCTCCGTGCCCGTCCTGGTCTTCGACGCCTGGGAGCACGCCTTCTATCTCCAGTACAAGAACCAGAAGGTGGACTTCATCGAGGCCATGTGGCGGGTGGTGAACTGGCAGGACGTGGCGCGGCGGTACGCCGCCGCCAAGGAGCGCGCCCACAGTCTGCTGCTCGCGCCCTGACCGGCCGCGGCTCCCTGGCCTCGGATACGGCCTGCTCGTGATCGTCTTCTCACCCTTCACGCGCGGGCGGCACGGCGGAAGGCCCCCACGAGGACGTGACTCGTGGGGGCCTTCCTGTCCGTACGGTGCCGAGAAGTGCGGTCAGTCGAAGCTGGGGGGCGCCGTGCGGGTGCGCTTGATCTCGTAGAACCCGGGGATCGAGGCGACCATCAGGGTGCCGTCCCAGAGTTTCGCGGCCTCCTCGCCCCTGGGGGTGGGGGTGACCACCGGGCCGAAGAAGGCGATCTGGGCGCCGTCGGAGCCGGGGACGGCGATGACCGGGGTGCCGACCTCCTGGCCGACCAGGTCGATGCCCTCCTTGTGGGAGGCGCGCAGCTCGGTGTCGTACGTGTCGGAGTAGGCGTACTCGATCAGGTCGGCGGGGAGCCCCGCGTCCGCCAGCGCGCCGGCCAGGGTCTCGCGGCTGTTCCCCTCAGCGCGGTTGTGGAAGCGGGTGCCGATCGCGGTGTACAGGGGGCCGAGGACCTCGTCGCCGTGGAGCTGCTGGGCGGCGATGGCCAGCCGGACCGGGGCCCAGGTCTTGCCGCCGGGGAGCATGTTCTCCCGGTACGACTCGGAGAGCTGGTCCAGTTTGTCCTCGTTGAGCACGCTCAGGCTCATCACATGCCAGCGGACCTCGATGTCGCGGAGTTTCTCGACTTCCAGGACCCAGCGGGAGGTCATCCAGGCCCAGGGGCAGACGGGGTCGAACCAGAAGTCGACGGGGGTCTTCTCGGACATTTCTCTCCTCACGGCGGACGGACACACCTCACCCTCCCCAACAAAGGACGGCGCCGGCGGCATTCCCCCGCACTCCCCCGCACACCGCGCGCTCCCCCTCACAACATGTCCTGTCAGTGGCCCGTGCGAGGATCATGGGGTGCCGGAACGGACCGGCCGAGACCGCGAAGAAGCGAGCCATCGAGGAGCGACCGTGCCCGGAGAGAACCTGTCCCGCGACGAGGCCCGGGAGCGGGCCGACCTGCTCTCCGTAGACGGGTACGAGGTCGCCCTCGACCTGCGGTCGGCGGTCGGCGCCCCGGAGGGCGCGGAGGGGGACGAGGGCGCGCCACGGACGTTCCGCTCCGTGACCACGATCCGGTTCCGCTGTGCCGAGCCCGGTGCTTCGGCCTTCGCGGACCTGATCGCACCGAGCGTGACCGCGGTGACGCTCAACGGGGCCGATCTCGACCCGGCGGCCGTCTTCGACGGGTCGCGGATCGCGCTGGAGGAGCTGCTCGCGGAGAACGAGCTGACGGTGGACGCGCAGTGCGCGTACAGCAGGACCGGGGAGGGCCTGCACCGCTTCGTCGACCCGGAGGACGGCGAGGTCTATCTCTACACGCAGTACGAGCCCGCCGACGCCCGCCGGGTTTTCGCCAACTTCGAGCAGCCCGATCTGAAGGCCCCGTTCCGCTTCGAGGTGACCGCGCCCGAGGGGTGGACGGTGCGGAGCAACGGGGTGGGGACGCTGGAGAAGGACGGGCGCGGAGCGCTTCCTCAGAAGGGTGGTGGTGGGCGACGGGAGGGCGGGGTGTGGCGGTTCGCGGAGACGAAGCCGATCTCGACGTACATCACCTCCGTGCTGGCGGGGCCGTATCACGAGGTGACCGACTCCTACCGGCGGACGTTCGAGGACGGCACGGTGCTGGAGATCCCGCTGTCGGCGCTCTGCCGGAAGGGGCTGGCCCCCTACTTCGACGCGGAGGACGTCTTCCTCGTCACCAAGCAGGGGCTGGACTTCTTCCACGACCACTTCGACTACCCGTACCCCTTCGGCAAGTACGACCAGGCGTTCGTGCCGGAGTACAACCTGGGGGCGATGGAGAACCCGGGGCTGGTGACCTTCCGCGAGGAGTTCATCTTCCGGGGGCAGGTGACCTCGGCGTCGTACGAGCGCCGGGCCAATGTGATCCTCCACGAGATGGCCCACATGTGGTTCGGGGATCTCGTCACCATGGTGTGGTGGGACGACCTGTGGCTGAAGGAGTCCTTCGCGGACTTCATGGGGTCCTTCTCGATGGTGGAGGCGACGCGCTTCACCAACGGCTGGATCACCTTCGCCAACAACCGGAAGGCGTGGGCGTACCGCGCCGACCAGCTCCCCTCCACGCACCCCGTCACGGCGGACATCCGCGACCTGGAGGACGCGAAGCTCAACTTCGACGGGATCACCTACGCCAAGGGCGCTTCGGTGCTGAAGCAGCTCGTCGCGTACGTGGGGCGGGAGGCGTTCCTGGAGGGCGCCCGGCGGTACTTCAAGCGGCACGCGTACGGGAACACGCGGCTGCGGGATCTGCTCGCCGTGCTGGAGGAGACCTCGGGGCGGGATCTGGCCGGCTGGTCGCGCGCCTGGCTGGAGACGGCCGGCGTCAACTCGCTGACGCCGCAGCTCACCTGTGACGCCGAGGGCAGGATCACGGAGCTGGCGGTCCTCCAGGACGCCGCGCCCGGCCATCCGGAGCTGCGGCCCCACCGGGTCGCGGTCGGGCTGTACCGGCGCGACGACGACGGCGCGCTGGTGCGGTACGCGCGGGCCGAGGCGGATGTGGACGGGGCGCGTACGGTCGTCGGGGAGCTGACCGGGGCGGACCGTCCCGAGCTGGTCCTGGTCAACGACGACGACCTCACGTACTGCAAGATCCGGCTGGACGCAAGGTCGCTGGACACGCTGCGGGACCATCTCGGGGACCTCACCGACCCGCTGGCGCGTGCCCTGTGCTGGTCGGCGCTGTGGAACCTCACGCGGGACGCGCTGATGCCGGCCCGGGACTTCATCGCGCTGGTGCTGCGGCACGCGGGCCGCGAGTCGGACATCGGGGTGCTCCAGATGCTCCACGCGTGGGCGACGTCGGCGCTCACCCATTACGCGGCGCCGGCCTGGCGTGAGGAGGGCGGGCGGCTGCTGGCCGAGGGGGCGCTGGGCGAGCTGCGGACGGCGGAGCCGGGGAGTCAGCACCAGCTCGCCTGGGCGCGCTTCTTCGCCTCGGTCGCCGCGTCGGAGGCCGATCTCCAGCTCCTGACCGGTCTGCTGGACGCGACGGCGAAGATCGACGGGCTCGTGGTCGACCAGGAGCTGCGGTGGGCCTTCCTGGAGTCGCTGGCGGCGCACGGGCACGCGGACGAGGCGGTGCTCGACGCCGAACTCGCCCGGGACGACACGGCGTCGGGCAGGCGCCACCAGGTGCGCTGTCTGGCGGCCCGGCCCTCGGCCGCCGTCAAGGCCCAGGCGTGGGCGCAGGTCGTCGAGTCGGACGCGCTGTCGAACGCGCTGGTGGCGGCGGTCATCGCGGGGTTCAGCCGGCCGGGTCAGCGGGAGCTGCTGGCGCCGTACGCCGCGAAGTACTTCGAGGCGATCGAGCGGGTGTGGACGGAGCGTTCGATCCAGATCTCGATGTATGTGGTGCAGGGTCTCTTCCCGGCGCTCCAGGACGACCGTTCGACCCTGGAGGCCACCGAGGCGTGGCTCGCGGCGCACCGTCATGCGGCTCCGGCGCTGCGGCGGCTGGTGCTGGAGGCGGCGGACGACCTGGCGCGCTCGCTGCGCGGGCAGGAGTGCGACGCGGCGGCCGGGGAGTGAGCGGGACCGGCTGACCGGCCCCGGGGGCGGTTACGAGGGCTGCCCCGGGGACGGTTCCTGGGGCGGTTCCGGGAGGAAAGACGGTCTGTGTGATCGGCAGTCGAACGCCCTTACTTTAGTACGAGGTTGTCCGGATTCGCCGATAAATTCGTCACGGTGGTTACTCCCCCCGCCTCGCGGGGGGAGACACCCGGACATGAACAACAACACCCCGGTCTCCTCCCGCCCCTTCCCCCTCACCGAGCTCCCCGTCCTCCCCGCCGACGCGCGGTGCCGGGTGCTCTCGTCGGCGCAGCTCCGGGTCCACGGCGTCCCGGCCGGGCAGGCGGCCGCGCGGTGCCGGGCCGGTGGCCCCTGGCGGCAACTGCTGCCGGGGGTCTTCCTGTTGCACCCCGGGCCGCCGACCGCCGAGGAGCGGCTTCAGGCGGTGCTGCTGTACGCGGGCCGGCCGACCGTCGCGGGCGGCGGGGAGGTGCCCGTACAGCCGGGTCCCGCGCCGGCCCCGGCCGCCGCCCCGTACAGCGCGGTGCTGATCACGGGGCTCGCGGCGCTCTCGCTCTACGGGTTCGCCTCCGCTCCCCCGGTCACCGCGCTGGAGCGGATCGATGTGCTGGTGCCGCGGACCCGGCGGCTCCGTTCGACCGGGTGCGCCCGGCTGATCCGGGCCCATGTGCTGCCGCTGCCGGAGCTGGTCGACGGCCGTCCGGTGGCGCCGGTGGCGCGCGCGGTGGCCGACGCGGTCGCCCATCTGACGGACGCGTCCTCGGTGGTGGAGGTGCTGACGGAGGCGGTACGCGGCGGGCACTGCGACCCGGCCACGGTGGTACGGGAGTTGAGCCTCTCCGGGCTGCTGTCGCGGCAGCATGTGGTGGACGCCGTGGACACCCTGCTCGCGGAGGGGCGGTCGCTGGCCGAGGGGCGGCTGTACGAACTGGTGCGCACGTACGGGCTGCCGGAGCCGGTGTGGAACGTCGACCTGCGGCTGCCGGGCGGGCCCCATCTGGGCGGGGTGGACGCGTACTGGCCGGAGCGCGCGGTGGCGATCGAGCTGGACACCCGGGCACCGAGGCCGGGCGGGCGGCCGGATCCCGGTCCTGATCTCTCGGACGACGAGCAGTGGTCGGCGACGGTCCGCAAGCGCGAGCACCTGGAGCTGCTCGGGATCACGGTCGTGCATCTGACGCCCAGAAAGCTCCGGGAGGCGCTGGAGCAGCAGGCCATGGTGGTCCGTACGGCGCTGACGGCGGCGGCGGACCGGGATCCGGCGGCACGGGTGGTCGTCCTGCCGAGGTGAACGCGGGGCGGGGCCGTGGCCGGTGCCGGAGCGCCCCGCCCCGCCCGGCGGTGGCGCCCGGGGCCGCCGCCCGGTGAGCGCGGGCTCAGGCGACGCCGGCGCGAGCGCACGGGCTCAGGGGTGTCGGCTCAGGCGTGCCAACTCAGGTGCGCAGGCTCAGGCGTGTCGGCTCAGGTGCGCAGGCTCAGGCGCCGCCGCCGACCGCGCCTTCGTCCGTACGTTCGTTTCCTGACCCGCTTTCGGCCGCATTGCTTTCGGCCATGTCGAGGCGGCCCCGCGCCGGGCGTTCGCGCCAGAGGCGCAGCCCCACGTCGACCAGTTCGACCCGGTCGAGTCCGTCGACCGACGCCAGCTCGTGCCAGGCCGCCAGATCGGTGGATCCGCCCTGTTCGGGGCGGAGTTCGCCGCCGGTGACGCGGCCCTCGTACACGATGCGCAGGCCCTGGAAGTCGGCGAAGGCGCCCAGTTTGCGCGGGTAGCGGCGGCGGATGGAGTCGATGCCCAGGAGTGCGGTCATCTCGCTGGTGTGGCCGGTCTCCTCGGCCACCTCGCGGACCACCGTGTCCACGGGGTCCTCGCCGTGGTCCATCCCGCCCCCGGGAAGCGTCCAGCGCTTCGTACCGTCCTTCGACACCCAGCGTGCGAGCAGGATCCGGCCGTCCTGGACACAGACCGCGTAGGCGGCCACGCGCAGCTCCTCATGCATTCCGTGAGCCTAATACCCGTCACCCGCCCCCTCCCTGCCGCAGGCCCCTCGCTTTCGTACGGTCCGCCCGGTTGCTCCCCGGTGGCGGAAGGAGCGCGGTGGCGGATCACCGCCATGTCTCAAACTCGCCCCCAACAGCTCTCCACAAAACCCTGACTTGTAGGAAAAGCTGAGCGGTCATCCGGTACCGAAATCCGGACTTCCTCTTTCCTCGAACAAGGATGCTGATGACCTCCGAATCCGACAGCTCCATATCCGGGCCGAGACGCGTGGCCAGAGCCACCGCCGCGGCCGGCCTGGTGGCCGCGCTGATCGCCTCCGGCGCGGCGCCCGCGTTCGCCGCGACAGGCGCCGAAGAACCGGCCGCCCCCGCGCCCGTGAAGTCGTCCGCCCACTCGGACAAACTGGGCGCGGCCGACGCCGACCGGCTGGCCAAGGCGAAGGCGGACGGCGCCAAGAACGTCACCGTGATGATCGCCACCGCTCCCGGCCAGACGAAGCAGGTCGCCGGTGAACTCGACGGTGTCCAGGGCGCCATCGTCGGCAAGACGGACGACAGGCTCGGCTACGTCCGCGCCACGCTCCCCACCGCGAAGGCGGAGGCGGCGATCCGGGCGGCGGAGAAGCTGTCGTCGGTCCACGGCATCGATCTCAACCAGGAGATCATGCTCGACGACCCCCGCCCGGCGGCGGACGGCGACACCGTGCGGAGCGAAACCGTGCAGGGCGCCCAGGGCTCCCAGGGCGCGAAGGGCTCGAAGACGTACCCGGGCCCCGACGCGAAGACGCCCGCGAAGAACCCGTACAACCCGTCCTTCGAGACCGGCGCGGTCGACTTCGTCAAGAAGAACCCGAAGGCCGACGGGCGCGGCGTCACCATCGGCATCCTGGACTCGGGCGTCGACCTGGGCCACCCGGCGCTCCAGAAGACCACCACCGGCGAGCGCAAGATCGTCGACTGGGTCACCGCCACCGACCCGGTGGTCGACGGCGACGGCACCTGGCTGCGGATGGACACCGCCGTGTCGGGGCCGTCCTTCACCGCGGCCGGGCGCACCTGGAAGGCCCCGGCCGGCTCGTACAAGTTCCGGGTCTTCCGCGAGGACGCCACGCTCGGCGGCGAGATGGCCGGTGACCTCAACCGGAACGGCACCACCACCGACACCTGGGGCGTGCTGTACGACCCGGCGAACGGCACCGTCCGGGTCGACCTGGACGGCGACGGGGACTTCACGAACGAGACCGCGATGAAGCCGTACAAGGACGGCTTCCAGGTCGGGTACTTCGGTACGGAGGACCCGTCCAACCCGGTCTCGCAGCGCATCCCGTTCACCGTCGAGGTCCGCAAGAACGTGGTGTACAACGCCGCGGGCGCCACCTCCGACTATGTCAGCATCGGCGTCATCGAGGGCGCGCACGGCAGCCATGTCGCGGGCATCACCGCCGCCAACGGGCTCTTCGGCGGCAAGATGAACGGCGCGGCGCCCGGCGCCAAGCTGGTCTCCTCGCGCGCCTGCACCTGGAGCGGCGGCTGCACCAGCGTCGCGCTCACCGAGGGCATGATCGACCTCGTCACCAACCGTGGCGTGGACATCATCAACATGTCGATCGGCGGTCTGCCGGCGCTCAACGACGGCAACAACGCCCGCGCCGAGCTGTACACGCGCCTCATCGACACCTACGGTGTCCAGCTCGTCATCTCGGCGGGCAACGACGGCCCCGGCACCAACACCATCGGTGACCCGGGTCTGGCCGACAAGGTCATCTCGGTCGCCGCTTCGATCTCCCAGGAGACCTGGGCCGCCAACTACGGCTCGGCCGTGACGAAGAAGTACGCGCTGCTCCCCTTCTCCTCCCGGGGCCCGCGCGAGGACGGCGGCTTCACGCCGACCCTGACCGCGCCCGGCGCCGCCATCAACACCACGCAGACCTGGCTGCCCGGCGGCCCGGTCGCCGAGGCGGGGTACACGCTGCCGGCCGGCTACTCGATGCTCCAGGGCACCTCGATGTCCTCCCCGCAGGTCGCGGGCGCGAGCGCGCTGCTGCTCTCCGCCGCGAAGCAGAAGAAGATCGAGCTGACCCCGGCGAAGCTGCGGACGGCGCTCACCTCCACCGCCACGAAGATCCCCGGCGTGCAGGCGCATGAGCAGGGCGCCGGTCTGATCGACATCGTGGACGCCTGGAAGTCGATCCAGAAGGCGTCGGGCAAGCACGCCGTCGCCGCGCACGCGTACACGGTCAAGGCGCCGGTGGACACCGCGCTCGACCAGTACCTGAAGACCCCCGGCTTCGGCACGGGGCTCTACGACCGCGAAGGCGGGCTGAAGGCCGGCCAGAGCCGTACGTACGACATCACCGTCACCCGGACCACGGGCGCCAAGGGCGCGCTGGAGCACCGGCTGACGTGGAAGTACAACGACGGTACGTTCCGGCTGCTCGGCAGCGACAAGGTCAGGCTGCCGCTGAACCAGCCGGTGACCGTCACCGTGCAGGCCCGGCCGGGCTCGGCCGGGGTGCACAGCGCGATCCTGGAGGTGGACGACCGCGCCACCGAGGGCGTCGACAAGCAGATCCTCGCCACCGTCGTCGTCGCGAAGGAGCTGACGGCCTCGGCGAAGCCGGCGTACACCGTCACGGCGAAGGGCTCGGTGCAGCGCAACAGCTCGCAGTCGTACTTCATCACCGTGCCGGAGGGGGCCAAGACGCTGGAGGTGGCGCTCGGCGGCCTCGCGAAGGACAGCCAGACCCGCTTCATCTCCCTGCACCCGTACGGCGTGCAGATGGAGAGCAGCTCGACCATCTACTGCTACCCGAACTACCCGAACCCCAGCAACACCTGCCGCCCCGACGTGCGTTCGTACGCCGACCCGGCGCCCGGGGTCTGGGAGATCGAGGTCGAGTCGCGCCGTACGTCGCCGCTGCTGGACAACCACCCGTACACGCTCGACGTGACCCTGCTCGGGGTCGCCTTCGACCCGGCGGTCACCACGATCCCCGAGGCGAAGATCGGCACCGCGACGCCGGTCTCCTGGAAGGTCTCCAACGGGTTCGCCGCGGTCGACGGGACCCTCGGCGGGGGCTCGCTGGGCTCGGCGAAGGTCAGCCGGCCGACGATCTCGGACGGTGACGAGCAGGAGACCAGCGTGACCATCGGCGCGGGCGTCGAGCGGCTGGACGTCGCGATCGGCGGTACCGCCGACACCGGCGCCGACCTGGACCTGTACGTCCTGAAGGACGGCAGGGTGGTCGGCCAGTCGACGTCGGCGGGGTCCGAGGAGTCCGTCAGCCTGGTCAAGCCGGCCGCCGGTACTTACACGATCGTGGTGGACGCCTACTCGGTCCCGGCCGGGTCCACGGCGTACGACTACCGCGACGTCTACTACTCGGCGTCGCTGGGCTCGGTGACCACGGATGCGTCGAAGCCGGTGCGGCTCGGCACCGGGGGTTCCGCGGAGGTCTCCGCGAACGTCCTGGTGAACAGCGCGGCCCCGGCGGGGCGGCAGTTCTTCGGTGAGGTCAAGCTGCTGAACGGGCGCGGTACGGCCGCGGGCGTGGGCAGTGTGATCATCGAGAACGTCGCACCGTGACTCCGCGTGAGTGAGTGACCTAAGTAAGTAAGTAAGTGAGTGAGAGGGCGGGCGTCCGGACGGGCGCCCGCCCTTTTTCCTGTTTTCCCGTACTCCGGAGGCGGGGCGTCCGGTCCTCGGACAATGGATTGGACAAACCGCCCGGGGACATACGCATCATGAGGGAACGCGTCCGCCAGCGAAGGAGCCCCAGTGAAGGTCGGAATCGTCGGAGCCACCGGTCAGGTCGGCACGGTCATGCGCAGGATCCTCGCCGAACGGAACTTCCCGGTCGACGAACTGCGGCTCTTCGCCTCCGCGCGCTCCGCGGGCTCCACCCTGGAGTGGAACGGCACGGCCGTCACCGTCGAGGACGCCACCACGGCCGACTACACGGGCCTCGACATCGTGCTCTTCTCGGCCGGCGGGGCCACCTCGAAGGCGCTGGCCGAGAAGGTCGCGGGGCAGGGCGCCGTCGTGATCGACAACTCCTCGGCCTGGCGGCGCGACCCCGAGGTGCCGCTCGTCGTCTCCGAGGTCAACCCGCACGCGATCGCGGACCGCCCCAAGGGCATCATCGCCAACCCGAACTGCACGACGATGGCCGCGATGCCGGTGCTGCGCCCGCTCCACGAGGAGGCCGGGCTGACCGCGCTGGTCGCCACGACGTACCAGGCCGTCTCGGGCTCCGGGCTGGCCGGCGTCGCCGAGCTGCACGGCCAGGCGCAGAAGGTCGTCGCCGAGGCGGAGAAGCTGACCCACGACGGCGGGGCCGTGGACTTCCCCGAGCCCGCCGTCTACCAGCGCCCCATCGCCTTCAACGTGGTGCCGCTCGCGGGCTCGCTCGTGGACGACGGCTCCTTCGAGACGGACGAGGAGCAGAAGCTCCGCAACGAGTCCCGCAAGATCCTGGAGATCCCGGAGCTGAAGGTCTCCGGGACCTGTGTCCGGGTGCCGGTCTTCTCCGGCCACTCGCTCCAGCTCAACGCCCGCTTCGCCCGCCCGCTGAGCGTGGCGCGCGCGTACGAGCTGCTGAAGGACGCGCCGGGCGTCGAGCTCTCCGAGATCCCGACCCCGCTCCAGGCGGCCGGCCGGGACGTCTCGTATGTCGGCCGGATCCGGGCGGACGAGACGGCGGAGAACGGCCTCGCGCTCTTCCTCTCCGGCGACAACCTCCGCAAGGGCGCGGCGCTGAACGCGGTCCAGATCGCGGAGCTGGTGGCGGCGGAGCTCTCGGCGTAGCCGTCCGGGGTACGTACGGATACGACGGATGCGTGCGTTCCCGTACGGGGTACGCGCGGATACGGCGGATGCGTGCGTACCCGTACGGGATACGCGCGGATACGGCGGATACGTACGGGGCGGGGCGGGTACGGGGCGCTGTCATCCCCGCCCCGTACCCGCCCGGCCCCGCCACCGCCCGCCCGGACCGCCGGCCGGACCGCCGCCCAGGCCGCCCAGGCCCGCGCCCAGGCCGAGGGCGAGGACGGCGAGGGCGCCGCCGAGGGCCAGGGCGCCGGCGACCTCGTAGTGGTCCACGGCGCGCCCGCCCAGGAGGGCGCCCAGGGCGATGGCCGCGTTGAAGACCCCGGTGAAGAGCGCGGAGCCGGCCTCCCTGCGCTCCGGGACCACCGTCATCAGCCAGCTCTGGGCGCTGACCGGGACCCCGCCGTACGCCACGCCCCAGACCAGCAGCAGCGCCACGGCGGTGCCGGGCGCCCCGGCCGCCCGTACGCTCAGCAGCACCGTCGCGGCGAGCAGCGCGGCGAGGCCGAGCAGGGTACGGCGCGGGGCGCGGGCCGCCAGCGAGCCGCCCAGGAAGGTGCCGCCGAGCGCGGCGGCCCCGTACCCCAGCAGCAGCCAGCCGACGGCGCCCGGGCCGATGCCGGTGACCCGCTCCAGGGCCGGGCGGACATAGGTGTACGCGGCGAAGTGCCCGGTGACCAGCAGTCCGGCGGCGACCAGGACGGCCGGCACCCCGGGCGTCCGGAAGGCCCTGACGACCTCGCCGAACCCGGCAGCCCCGCGCGGGGGCAGCGGCGGCAGGACGGCGAGCACCCCGGCGGTCCCCAGGGCGAGCCCGGCCATCACCCCGAAGGCCCAGCGCCACCCGGCGAGCGCGCCCAGCACCGTCCCCGCGGGCACCCCGAGGACGGAGGCCACGGCGGTCCCGCTGTAGATCACGGCGGTGGCCCGCCCGGCGTTCCCGCGCCCCGCAGCGTCCCCCACGAGCCGTACCGCCAGCCCCGCCGCGACCGCCCAGACACCGCCCACGCAGACCCCGACCAGTGCACGCGCCAGCAGCAGCACCCCGAAGGAGGGCGCGAGGGCGGAGAGCACATTGGCGGCGGCGAGCAGGAGCAGCAGCACCCGGAGGACGGTGCGCCGGTCGGTGGAGCGCGCCGCCACCGGCAGCAGCGGCGCGGCGAGGGCGGCGACGAGGCCGGGCAGGGTGACGGCGAGCCCGGCCGTCCCCGGGGAGGTACCGAGCCCCTCGCCGAGCGGGGTGAGCAGGCCGACCGGGAGCATCTCGGTGGTGACGACGGAGAACGTCGCGGCGGCGACGGCGAGCACGGACACGGGCACGGACACGGACGCCGGCACCGGTAACGGCACCGGTGACCCCGCCTCGCCCGCTCCCCGCCCGGCGCCCTTTCCCCTCCCCTTCATAGGACAAGCGTTCGCCTGTCGCCGCCGGGGAGCAATACCCGGGACCCCCCTTCCCGGCCGGGGCCCGCCCGGTGACCGTCCGCCGCGGAAATGCCACCGCACCTCCCGTACCGGCCGTGGAAGGATGACTTCAAACGTCACATACCGAGGAGATGAACCGGGTGCCTGGCACAAATCTGACCCGCGAAGAGGCCCAGCAGCGCGCACGCCTCCTCAGCGTCGACTCCTACGGGATCGACCTCGACCTCAGCGGCGCGCAGGAGGGCGGCACCTTCCGGTCCGTGACCACGGTGCGGTTCAGCAGCGCGGAGGCCGGTGCGGAGAGCTTCATCGACCTGGTGGCGCCCGCCGTGCACGAGGTCGTGCTGAACGGCACGGCGCTGGACACCGCCGCCGTCTTCGCCGACTCGCGGATCGCGCTCAAGGAGCTGCTCCAGGGGCCGAACGAGCTGACGGTCGTCGCGGAGTGCGCGTACACCAACACGGGTGAGGGGCTGCACCGCTTCGTCGACCCGGTCGACGAACAGGCTTACCTCTACACGCAGTTCGAGGTCCCGGACGCGCGGCGCGTCTTCGCCTCCTTCGAGCAGCCGGACCTGAAGGCGACGTTCCAGTTCACCGTGAAGGCGCCGGAGGGGTGGACCGTCATCTCCAACTCGCCGACGCCCGAACCCCAGGACCACACCTGGGTCTTCGAGCCGACGCCGCGCATCTCGTCGTACATCACGGCGCTGATCGCCGGTCCTTACCACTCGGTGCACAGCTCGTACGAGAAGGACGGGCACTCCGTGCCGCTGGGCATCTACTGCCGGCCCTCGCTCGCCGAGTACCTGGACGCGGACGCGATCTTCGAGGTCACGCGGCAGGGCTTCGACTGGTTCCAGGAGAAGTTCGACTACGCGTACCCCTTCGCCAAGTACGACCAGCTCTTCGTCCCGGAGTTCAACGCGGGCGCGATGGAGAACGCGGGCGCGGTGACCATCCGCGACCAGTATGTCTTCCGCTCGAAGGTGACGGACGCGGCGTACGAGACGCGTGCCGAGACCATCCTGCACGAGCTGGCGCACATGTGGTTCGGCGATCTGGTCACCATGGAGTGGTGGAACGACCTGTGGCTGAACGAGTCGTTCGCCACCTACACGTCGATCGCCTGCCAGGCGTACGCGCCGGGGTCGCGGTGGCCGCACGCGTGGACGTCGTTCGCCAACTCGATGAAGACCTGGGCGTACCGGCAGGACCAGCTCCCCTCCACCCATCCGATCATGGCGGAGATCCGCGATCTGGACGACGTCCTCGTCAACTTCGACGGGATCACGTACGCCAAGGGCGCCTCGGTGCTGAAGCAGCTCGTCGCCTATGTCGGGCAGGACGAGTTCTTCCAGGGCGTACAGGCGTACTTCAAGGCGCACGCCTTCGGGAACACGCGCCTGTCGGACCTGCTGGGCGCGTTGGAGGAGACCTCGGGGCGCGATCTGAAGACCTGGTCGAAGGCGTGGCTGGAGACGGCGGGCATCAACATCCTCCGCCCGGAGATCGAGGTGGACGGGGCGGGGAACGTCGTCTCGCTGGCGGTACGGCAGGAGGCCCCGGCGCTCCCGGCCGGCGCCCAGGGCGTGCCGACGCTCCGCCCGCACCGGATCGCGGTGGGCTGCTACGACCTGGACGAGGCCGGCAAGCTCGTCCGGACCAGCCGGATCGAACTGGACGTCGACGGGGAGCGTACGGAGGTGCCGTTCCCGGCGGACACCCCGCGCCCCGCGGTGATCCTGCTCAACGACGACGACCTCTCGTACGCGAAGGTGCGGCTGGACGCGGAGTCGCTGCGGGTGGTCACCGAGCACCTCGGGGACTTCACGGAGTCGCTGCCGCGCGCGCTCTGCTGGGCGTCGGCGTGGGACATGACCCGGGACGGCGAGCTGGCCACCCGCGACTATCTGGAGCTGGTGCTCTCGGGTATCGCGAAGGAGTCGGACATCGGGGTCGTGCAGTCGCTGCACCGCCAGGTGAAGCTCGCCCTCGACCTGTACGCGGCGCCCGGGTGGCGCGAGGCGGGGCTGACCCGGTGGACGGACGCGACCCTGGCGCATCTGCGGGCGGCGGAGCCGGGCGGCGACCACCAGCTCGCGTGGGCGCGGGCGTTCGCGGCGACCGCCCGTACGCCGCACCAGCTCGACCTGCTCCAGTCCCTGCTGGACGGTACGGAGTCGATCGAGGGCCTGGCCGTCGACACGGAGCTGCGCTGGGCGTTCGTGCAGCGGCTGGCGGCGACGGGGCTGCACGACGAGGAGGAGATCGCCGCGGAGTACGAGCGGGACCGCACGGCGGCGGGCGAACGCCACGCGGCGGCGGCGCGGGCGGCGCGCCCCCTGGCCGAGGCCAAGGCGGAGGCGTGGGCGTCGGTGGTGGAGAGCGACAAGCTGCCGAACTCCCTCCAGGAGGCGGTGATCGGCGGCTTCGTCCAGACCGACCAGCGCGAGCTGCTGGCGCCGTACACGGAGAAGTACTTCGCGGCGGTCGCCGACGTCTGGGCCTCGCGCTCGCACGAGATGGCCCAGCAGATCGCGGTCGGCCTCTACCCGGCGGTCCAGGTCGCCCGGGAGACCCTGGACGCGACGGACACCTGGCTCGCGGCCGAGGGCCGGAACGCGGCGCTGCGCCGGCTGATCTCGGAGTCCCGCTCGGGCGTGGAGCGCGCGCTGCACGCCCAGGCGGCGGACGAGGCGGCGGGGGTGTAGCGGGCAGCTCCGCCCCGTACCCCGCCGTGCCCGGTGGCCATCCGAGGGTGGCCACCGGGCACGTCCGTGTGATGAGGCCGGTGGGCACGTCGTGTGATGAGGCCGGCGGGCACGTCCGTGCGATGAGGCCGGTGGGCACGTCCGTGTGATGAGGCCGGTGGGCACGTCCGTGTGATGAGGCCGGTGGGGAGCGTGATGTCCGTTTCCCGCCAGCACCGGAGTGCGGGCTGCCGCATGCTGGGGACGTGACCAGCGACGACGACACCGGGAAGGCCCGAAGGGACACGGGCGGCGAGAACCGTGTGCACGATGACGGGGACGGCGGGGACGGCGGGGACGGCGGCCGGTACGAGGCGGTGCGCAGCCGGGACGGCCGGTTCGACGGGGCGTTCTTCTTCGCCGTGTCCACGACCGGCATCTACTGCCGGCCGAGCTGCCCCGCCACCACCCCGAAGCGGCGGAACGTCCGCTTCTTCCCCTCGGCGGCCGCCGCCCAGCGCGCGGGTTTCCGTGCCTGCCGGCGGTGCCGCCCGGACGCGGTGCCCGGTTCCGCGGCCTGGGAGGCGCGGGCGGACCTGGTGGGCCGGGCGGTGCGGCTGATCGGCGACGGCGTCGTGGACCGGGAGGGCGTCACGGGGCTGGCCGCGCGGCTCGGCTACAGCGCCCGGCAGGTGCAGCGGCAGCTCGGCGCCGAACTGGGCGCGGGCCCGATCGCGCTCGCCCGGGCCCAGCGTGCGCACACCGCGCGGATCCTGCTCCAGACCACGGCGCTGCGGGCCACGGAGATCGCCTTCGCCGCCGGGTTCGCGAGCGTACGGCAGTTCAACGACACCGTACGCGCGATCTACGCCACCACCCCCGGAGAGCTGCGCGCGGCCCGGCCGGCCCACGCCTCCCGCCGCGGTGCCACGGACGGGGCAGGGGCCCCCGGCGCCGACGGGGCGGCGTCCGGCATTCCGCTGCGGCTGGCCTACCGGGGCCCGTACGCCGCCACCGGGCTCTTCGACCACCTCGCCGCGCACGCCCTGGACGGTGTGGAGGAGATCACCGGCGGTACGGGCCGACGTGTCTACCGGCGCGCCCTGGACCTGCCGCACGCCCCCGGGATCGCCGAGGTGGGCGAGCGGACCGGCGACGGCTGGCTGGAGTGCCGCCTGCACCTGGGCGACCTGCGGGACCTGACCACCGCCACGCGGCGGATCCGCCGCCTCTTCGACCTGGACGCCGACCCGTACGCGGTCGCCGAACGCCTCGGCGCCGATCCGCTCCTCGCCCCGCTGGTCCGGCACCGCCCCGGCCTGCGCGCGCCCGGGGCGGCCGACCCGCACGAGTCGGCGGTACGGACCGTCCTGGGCCTGGACGACCGGACCTCACTCCCCGCGGTACGGACACGAGGCGCCGCCCTGGTACGCGCCTACGGCCGCCCCCTGCCCGCCCCGAGCGGAACCCTGACCCATGTGTTCCCCCGCGCGGCCGACCTCGCCGACGCGCCGCCGACCGGACCGGAGCTGCCCGGAGGCCTCCGTACGACCGTACGCGCCCTCGCCGCCGCCCTGGCCCGGGGCACGGTCCGCCTGGACCCGGGCGCGGACCGCGACGAGGCCGAGAGGGCCCTGCTCGCCCTGGACGGGATCACCCCCTGGACGGCCGGCCATATCCGGATGCGGGCGCTGGGCGACCCGGATGTCCTGCTCACGGACGATGCCGCCGTCCGGGCCGACCCGCACCGCACCGAGCGCTGGCGCCCATGGCGTACGTACGCCACGCACCACCTCCGAGAAACACGAGAAGCACGAGAGACACGAGAGACACCAGTGAAGAAGGCACTCCGATGACGCTCTACACCACGACGAACAGCCCCTTGGGCGACCTGCTGCTGGTCGGCGAGGAGCACCCCGAGGGGACCGCCCTGGCCTCGCTGTCGACGCCCGGCCAGAAGGGCGGCGCGGTCGTCCAGGACGGCTGGGTCCGCGCCCCGGAGGCGTTCACCGCGATCGCCGCACAGCTCCGCGCCTACTTCGAGGGAGGGCTGACCCGCTTCGATATCCCGTACGTGCCCAGCGGCTCGGAGTTCCAGCGGCGCGTCTGGGGCGCGCTGGAGGAGATCCCGTACGGCACGACCCGCACCTACGGCGATATCGCCGGCGCGATCGGCGCCCCCGAGGCTCGGCACGCGCCGTGGGCACCGCGATCGGCGCCAACCCCCTCCTGGTCGTCCGCCCCTGCCACCGCGTCCTCGGCGCCGGCGGCCGCCTCGCCGGCTACGCGGGCGGCCTCGACCGCAAGCGCCACCTCCTGACCCTGGAGCACGCGCGCCAGGGCGAGTGAGCGGCCGGGCCGCGCGAACCGGCCGGCCACCAGGGGGCGTTACGGTCCGTTCCCGGCCGGTTTCGGGGGGCTCCGGCGGGGACCCCGGTCAACTCGGCGGTGACATATGTGAGATGGTCCGGCCGTGAAACCGCTTCATGTCAGTGATCCCGCCCACCTCGGACCGCACCGGATTCTCGCGCGCATCGGCGCGGGGGGCATGGGGCAGGTGTATCTGGGGCGTTCGCCGGGCGGGCGGTTGCTCGCGGTGAAGGTGGTGCACGACGACTTCGCCGAGAGCGCCGAGGCCGATGAGGTGCTGGCGCGGTTCCGCCGGGAGGTGGAGACCGTGGGGCGGGTGCGGAGCGCGTATACGGCGGCGCTGGTGGACTGCGATGTCGAGAACCGGCCGTACTGGCTCGCCACGGAGTATGTGCCGGGGCCCACGCTCGCGGCGGCCGTTCAGTCGCAGGGGCCCGGCGGACTGCCGGAGCGGTTCGTTCCGCTGCTTTTCGCCGCGCTCGCCGAGGGGCTGGCGGACGTGCACGCGCGCGGCGTCAGCCACCGGGACCTCAAGCCGCAGAACATCATCCTGTCGGCGGACGGGCCCCGGCTGATCGACTTCGGGATCGCGCACGCCTCGGACCGCACCGCGCTGACCCGGGTCGGGCAGACCGTGGGGAGTCTCGGGTACACCGCGCCCGAGGTGATGACCGACGGCCTGGTCGGTCCGGCGGCGGATGTGTTCGCGCTCGGGGCGACCATGGCGTACGCGGTCACCGGGCGCGGGCCCTTCGGGGAGAACGCCGCCGGGGTGGTCTACCGGAGCCTCAACGGGGAGATCGACCTCGTCGGGGTCGAGGAGGGACTCGCCGGGCTGATCACGGCGTGCGTGGCCGTGGAGCCCGGAGAGCGGCCGGATCCCGGTGAGATCATCCGGCGGTGCGATGTCCGGACCGCGCTGACCGACCACCCCGTGTACCGGCAGCTCGTCGGGGACGCGCCACGCGTCGCCGCCACGGTGCTGGAGGCCACCAGTGGGCTGTCGGAGCTGCCGGTGGGTGACGGGAAGGTGTCCGCGCAGGAGGCCGTGACCGTTGCCGCCGCGCCTCGGACGCTGCTCGCCCCGCCGGACCTGCTCGCGGCGACCGCTCCGGTGCCCGCCCCCGAGCCCCCGCGCGGGCGGGGCGTGGCGCTGGCGTCGGCGGCGCTGGCCGCGCTGGTCACGGTCGTCGGGTTGGTTTTCCTGGTGCTTCTCCCCGGCGGCTCCGCCGATCTGGAAGCGGGCGCGGAGCCGGAGTCGCCCGCCACCGGCGCACAGCCCTCGGCCGACTCCGTGGCCGAGAGCCCGGAGGAGCCCGCCGGGCCGCAGGGGCAGATCACCGGGATGGCGGACAAGTGCGTCCATGTCGCCAACTCCGACACGGAGAACGGCGCCGTCCTTCAGCTCTGGACCTGCAACAGCACCGACGCCCAGCGCTGGACGGTGCTCGGCGACGGCCGGCTCCAGGCGCTCGGCAAGTGCATGGACGTCGAGTGGAGCGGCGTCGGGAACGGCACGCCCATCCGGCTGTGGGAGTGCAACGGCAGTACGGCGCAGCAGTGGGAGAGCCAGGAGGACGGGACCCTCAAGAACCCCGGGTCCGGGCGGTGTCTCGACCTGACCGACTGGAAGACGGAGAACGGGACGCCCTTGATCCTCTTCGACTGCAACGCCACCGCCAATCAGATCTGGCGTCTGCCGGGGTAGCCGGACAGACCTGAGCGCCCGGCCGCTTCGTCCGCGGGCGGGCGCTCTTCGGGGCGGTGCCCCGGGTCAGACGTGCTGCTGCTTGCGGGACTTGTCGAGCACGATGACCAGGGCGGTGATGACGCCGAAGATCACCAGCGGCGCGACCACGAAGAGGCCGAGCGTTTCGGCCACGCTCAGGCCGGGGCCGGGGTCGTCGCCGTCGTCGCGGGTGAGCGCGAGGGCCGGGGACGTCATGAGCAGCATCATCAGCGTCGTGCCGGCCGCCAGGGCGCCGGCGCGCAGAGTGTTCTTCTTGTCCACGGTGCAAACGTAGCGAACGCGGTACGGGGCCGCGCGGGCGGGGTGCCGTACGCCGCTGTCACCCCTCGCGCAGCACCTCGGTGAGTCGGTGCAGCCGGGGCGAGGCGGCCAGCTCCTCCAGGGTCGTCGGGCGGCCCCGGGCGTCGGCCAGCGGCAGCCGCCAGTTGGGGTACTGGTCCCAGGTGCCCGGCAGGTTCTGCGGGCGGCGGTCGCCCACCGTGTCCGGCAGCCAGACCCCGACCAGCCGGGCCGGGGTACGGAGGAGGAAGCGGTAGACGGCGGCGATGGTCTGTTCCTCGTCGATGGCGCCCGCCCCGCCCGTCCCGTCCACCCCATTCATCCCGCTCGCCCGCTCCGTCCACTCCGTACGCTCCAGGGCGGCGGCGCCGTCGCCTTCGGGCAGGACGCCCAGGCGGGCCAGGCAGTCGAGCCATTCGGCCACCTCCGCGTGGTCCGCCGAGCGCTCCCGCTCCAGCGGGCGGGTGAGCAGGCCGAGCCGGTGGCGCAGCTCCACGTGTTCGCCGGTGAGCCGGGCGGCCGTGGAGGGCAGGTCGTGGGTGGTGGCGGTGGCCACGCACCCCTCGCGCCAGCGCTCGGGCTCCAGCGGGCGGCCCGTCCCCGTCCAGTCGCGCTCGAACCAGAGCACCGAGGTGCCGAGCACCCCGCGCCGCTCCAGCTCCTCGCGTACGCCGGGCTCCACGGTGCCCAGGTCCTCCCCTATGACGGCGGCGCCCGCGCGGTGCGCCTCCAGGGCGAGGACGGCGAGCATGGCCGGGGCGTCGTAACGGACGTACGTGCCATGTGTGGGCGGGCCGCCCTGGGGCACCCACCAGAGCCGGAAGAGCCCCATGACATGGTCCATCCGCAGCGCCCCCGCGTGCCGCAGCAGCCCTTGGAGCAGCCCTCGGTACGGGGCGAAGCCGGAGGCGGCCAGGGCGTCGGGGCGCCAGGGGGGCAGCCCCCAGTCCTGGCCCAGCGCGTTGAAGGCGTCGGGCGGGGCGCCGACGGACATGCCGTCGGCGAAGACGTCCCGCTGGGCCCAGGCGTCCGCGCCGTCCGGGTGGACGCCGACGGCGAGGTCGTGGACGATCCCGACCGGCATGCCGGCGTCGCGGGCGGCCCGGGAGGCGTCGGCGAGCTGGGTGTCGGTGAGCCAGGCGAGGCGGCAGTGGAAGTCGACGCGGTCGAGGAGACGGGTGCGGGCGGCGGCGGTCTCGGCGGAGCGCGGGTCGCGCAGCCCCTCGGGCCAGGCGCGCCAGCGGGGGCCGTACTCCTCGGCGAGCGCGCACCAGGTGGCGTGGTCCTCCAGGGCGCGGCCCTGGGCGGCGAGGAAGTCGCAGTACGCGGCCTGCCGGCCGGGGCCGAGCGGGACGGCCGCGAGGATCTCCAGGGCGGCGCGCTTCAGCTCCCAGACGGCGTCGCGGTCGATCAGGCCGGCCGGGGTGTCGTCGGGCGGGGTGTCGTCGGGCGGGGTGTCGTCGGCCGGGGTGTCGTCGGGCGGGGTGGCCAGGACCGCGTCGCGGAGCGCCGCCGCCCGGTCGGCCAGGGCGTCCAGCCGTCGGCGCTCCCCGCCCCGTACGTACGCGTACTCCGGCACCGCCTCGATCCGGAGATGGACCGGGTCGGGGAAGCGGCGCGAGGAGGGGCGGTACGGGGAGGGGTCGGTCGGGGCCCCGGGGACGGCGGCGTGCAGCGGGTTGATCTGGACGAAGCCCGCGCCGAGCGAACGGCCCGACCAGGCGGCCAGTTCGGCCAGGTCGCCGAGGTCGCCCATGCCCCAGGAGCGGGTGGAGAGGAGCGAGTAGAGCTGGACGAGGAAGCCGTACGTACGGCCCGGGGCCTGCGGGACGCGGTCGGGCGCGACGACGAGCACGGCCCGGGCGGTACGGCCGTCGGGGGCCTCGGCGGTCAGCCGGTGCACGCCGAGCGGCAGCCGGGACCAGGCGGACGGCGCGGCGGCGGGCGCCCCGGGGCCGCGGGGCGCGGCGGGGGCGGGGGCCACACCCGGCAGCTCGACGGTCTCGCCGCGCGGCGTCCCCCAGTACTCGACCTCGACGCGGAGCGCCGTGCCCGCGGGGAGCGTCCCCGGGAGGGCGGAGGGGGGCGCTCCGGTCACGGGTACGGATACGGTCCCGGCCCCGGCGGCCTCCCTAGGGACGGCCCCGGGCCCCGGTGTCCCCGCCGCGCTCCCGGGCCCGGCCACGGGGCGCCAGAGGACCAGGGTCGGGGGCAGCAGCCGGCTCGCGGCGGCGGATTCCGCGCGGTCCAGGGCGGCGCTCACCGCCTCGGGGGTGGACGCGTCGACGCCCAGCGCGGCGAGTACGGAGACGACCGTGGCGTCGGGGACCGGGACATCGGTGCCGGGTGCGGGGGCGTACGCGGTGGCGACACCGTGCAGCTCGGCGAGTCGGGCCAGGGCCACGCCCATACTCTCTATCTCCTCGTTCGGGGTCAGAACGTCATGCGGTCACGCGGTCATGCCCCGTCACGCGGTTACACACCGGGGGCTTCCGGGCCGCCCGCGGTGCCCGCCGCGGTCGGCTCGCTGGTCAGCGGGGCGGTGTCGGCGAGGGGCGGCTCGCTGGTGAGGGGGGCGGCGTCGGCGAGCGGGGGCTCGCTGGTCAGCGGGGCGGACCCGGTCGGCGGCTCGGTCTGTCGGGAGAGGGCGGAGAGCAGAAGCTGGGCGGATGCGGCCATGGCGGCGCCTCCCGGTGGTGGTGAACAGGTCACGGCCAGCCCTACCCAGCGAGCGCGACCGCAGACGTCTACCACCGGGAAACGTGTGCCTCGTCACGGTCCGTTCCCCGAGCCCCGCCACTCCACCCGTTCGTGGGATCACGCCAGATCAGTTGACGAATCGGTTGACGGATCCATTGACGAAAACCCGCTCGCCGCACGTAGTTGACCATGACCGCGCACGGCGGAGTCCTGCTTATCATAACGGGCAAATGCGACACAGCGACCACGCGCGTTGACACCCTCGGCACAGGGGTGGTGGGCTCGTTGGCGCCCCGGAGCGGTCCCTGACGGGGCATGCGGCGGCACCAGCGACAGCGGCGGGACACCGGCGGACACGGCAGGCGTAACGGGAGCAGCGGGAGGGACGCCACACATGCGGCTCGGGCATACGGCACGTACAGCGCGCACAGCACGTACGGAACACGCGGCGGGCACGACGGGCGCCGCGGGCCCGGCGGGCGCCCGGCACACGGCGCACGCCAAGGGGACCGCGACCGCCCTCACCGTCGCCGTGCTCGGCGGTCTCCTCGGTACCGCGCCCGCCGCGCTCGCCGCCCCCGGCGACCCGGCCGGCTCCCCCGCCGCCTCCGCAGCCGACCGTACGAGCCGGGACGCGCTCCCCTCCGTATGGCCACGGCCGCAGACCATCCGGGCCGCCGGGCAGAGCGTCGCCCTCGGGGACGAGGCGACCGTCGTGGCCGGTGCGGGGGCCGACCCGTACGCCGTACGGGAGCTGGCGGCGCTGCTGCGCTCCGCCGGGGTCCGTACCGTGCACAGCGTCTCCGCCGCCGACGGCCCGCCCCAGGACGGCCCGGTCATACTGGCGGGCGGTACCGGCGCCCGCGCGGCGCTCGACGCCCTGCGCGTCCCCGGCCAGGCCGACCTGCCCTCCGGCGGCTACCGGCTCGCGGTGGGCACCGTGGCGGGCCGGGGCACCGTCGCGCTGGACGGGGTCGGCGAGGACGGCCTCTTCCACGCCGCCCAGACCCTGCGGCAGCTCCTCGCCGACGGGGACGGCCTGGGAAGCGACCAGAGGGGCGGCCGGAAAGCGGCGCCAGGAACGACCGTCCCCGGGGTGGTCGTACGCGACTGGCCTGGTACGGCGGTGCGCGGCACGGCGGAGGGGTTCTACGGCCGCCCCTGGACGCGCGAGCAGCGGCTGGCGCAGATCGACTTCATGGGGCGCACCAAGCAGAACCGTTACCTGTACGCGCCCGGGGACGACCCGTACCGCCAGACCCGCTGGCGCGACCCGTACCCCGCCGCCGACCGCGCCGCCTTCCGTGAGCTGGCCGAACGCGCCCGGCGCAACCATGTGACGCTCGCCTGGGCGGTCTCCCCGGGACAGGCCATGTGCATGTCCTCGGAGCAGGACGTCAAGGCGCTCAACCGGAAGATCGACGCGATGTGGGCGCTGGGGGTGCGCGCCTTCCAGCTCCAGTTCCAGGACGTCAGCTACAGCGAGTGGCACTGCGGGGCGGACGCGGCGGCGTTCGGCTCGGGCCCGGAGGCGGCGGCCCGGGCGCAGGCGCGGGTGGCGAACGCGGTGGCGGCCCATCTCGCGGAGCGGCATCCGGGCGCGGAGCGGCTGACGGTGATGCCGACGGAGTACTACCAGGACGGCGTCACGGCGTACCGTACGGCGCTCGGCACGGCGCTCGACCCGGGGGTGCAGGTGGCGTGGACGGGCGTCGGGGTGGTGCCGCGCACGATCACCGGGCGGGAGCTGAAGGACGCCCGGGCCGCCTTCAAGCACCCGATGGTCACCGTCGACAACTACCCGGTCAACGACTACGAGCAGAACCGGCTCTTCCTGGGCCCGTACACCGGCCGGGAGCCCGCCGTGGCCATCGGTTCGGCGGCGCTGCTCGCCAACGCGATGGAGCAGGCCTCCGCGTCCCGTATCCCGCTCTTCACGGCGGCCGACTACGCCTGGAACCCGCGCGGCTACCGGCCCGAGGAGTCCTGGCGCGCCGCCATAACGGACCTCGCGGGCGGCGAGGGGCGGGCCCGCGAGGCGCTGAACGCGCTGGCGGGCAACGGCTCCTCGTCCATCCTCGGCACCTCCGAGTCCGCCTACCTCCAGCCGCTGCTGAAGGAGTACTGGGACGCCCGTACGGCCACGGACGGCCGGCGGCGGGCGGCGGCGGAGAAGGCGCTGCGGGCCGCGTTCACGGTGATGCGGGAGGCGCCCGGCCGGCTGTCGGGGACGGCCGGGGGGCTGCTGGAGGACGAGGTACGGCCCTGGCTCGACCAGCTCGCGCGGTACGGCGCGGCGGGCGGGCACGCCCTCGACATGCTCGCCGCGCAGGACCGGGGCGACGGGGCGGGCGCCTGGCGGGCCGCGGTGGCGCTGGAGCCGCTGCGCACGGCGGCGCACCGGTCCAAGGCGACGGTGGGCAAGGGGGTGCTGGACGCGTTCCTGGACCGGGCGGCGGAGGAGAGCGCGGCGTGGACGGGCGCGGGGCGCGCGAAGGGCCAGTCGGTCACGGAGGACACCTCCGGGGACGGCCGGCGCACGTACACGGTCAGCGTGGGGCGGCCCCGCCCGGTGGAGACGCTGAACACGATGACGGTCCCGGGCACGGGCGCGGGCGCGACGGTGGAGGCGCATGTACCGGGCCGGGGCTGGCTGGCGCTGGGCCCGCTGTCGCCGACGGGGTGGACGGAGCAGAGCGGCAGGCCGCTGGGGGGCCGGCCGGTCGACGCGGTGCGTGTCGTCTGGCCGGAGGGCGCGTCCGCCCCTTCCGGCGTCCCCGGCCCCTCCGGCACCCCCGACACGTCCAGTACCTCCGGTACAGGCGGTACGTCCGGTACGGGCGCCCCGGAGGTGGTCTCCTTCGTCCCCTGGTTCGCCGACGAGCCCCGGGGCGGCCTGGATCTGGCGCGCGGCGAGACGGACGCGCAGATCGGCGGGGCCCCCGAGCGGGTGGAGGCACGGCTGACGGCGCGGCGCTCGGAGGGCGTCAAGGACACGCTGAAGGCGAAGGCGCCGTCCGGGATCCGGGTGAAGGTCCCGAAGGAGACGACGGTGCCGCGCGGTACGGGCCGTACGGTCCCGGTCGAGGTCAGCGTCTCCGCTTCGACCCCGGCGGGCACCTACGAGGTGCCGCTCTCCTTCGCGGGCGAGGAGCGCACCCTCACGGTCCGCGCCGCCCCCGCCACCGGCGGCCCCGACCTGGCCCGTACCGCCACCGCGTCCTCCTCGGGCGACGAGACCCCCGACTTCCCCGCGTCGGCGGCGGTGGACGGCGCCCCGGGGACCCGCTGGTCCTCCCCCGCCGAGGACGGCGCCTGGCTGCAACTGCGGCTGGACCGGCCCGCCCGGGTGGGACAGGTGGTGCTGCACTGGGAGAAGGCTTACGCGAGCCGCTACCGCGTCCAGGTCTCGGAGGACGGCCGCAGGTGGCGTACGGCGACGACGGTGAAGGACGGCAAGGGCGGCCGCGAGGCGGTCGGCCTGGACGCGAAGGACACCCGGTACGTACGCGTCCAGGGCGACGCCCGGGCCACGGAGTTCGGCTACTCGCTCTTCTCGGTCGAGGTCTACGCCGTCAAGGACACCACCAAGGACAGCACTGACGCACCCTCCTCGGAGGCCGGCTGAGCAAGCCCGGGCCGCTCCGGCGGGTCACAACGCCCGGATGCCCTGCCTACAGCCCTCGGCCCTTTAGGAAAAGGGCTGTAGGTAGGGCATCCAGCGGGGGTCGCGGTGGCCCGTGCCGATGATCCTCCAGGCGAGGCCCGAGGGCGGGGCGGGCTGGTTGTTGAGGCGCCAGCCGAGTTCTCGCAGGTGGCGGTCTGCTTTGACGTGGTTGCAGCGGCGGCAGGCGGCCACCACGTTGTCCCATACGTGCTGCCCGCCCCGGCTGCGCGGGATGACGTGGTCGACGCTGGTGGCGACGGCCCCGCAGTACATGCAGCGTCCGCCGTCCCGGGCGAAGAGGGCGCGGCGGGTGAGCGGGACGGGGCCCCGGTAGGGGACCCGGACGAAACGCTTGAGCCGTACGACGCTGGGCGCGGGGATGACCCGGGTTTCGCTGTGCATATAGGCGCCGGATTCCTCTAGGCAGAGGGCCTTGTTCTCCAGAACGAGGACGAGCGCGCGGCGGAGCGGTACGACGCCGAGTGGCTCGTACGACGCGTTGAGGACCAGGACATGCGGCACGGATGCCTCCTTGTACGCCGGCGGCACGTGGCTCGCGCCGGGACGATCTGTTCTCAGTCTCTCCTCATGCCTGGTCGAAACGCCACCACGTCCAGGTAACGGGCTCGGAGTGTTTTCCGCCACAAGAACCCCGGCGCACCCCGTCCCGGCCCGGTCCCGGCCCCGTCCCGGTTCCATCCCGGTTCCATCCCGGTCCCGTCCCGGTCCGTCACGTGAGGAGTGTCTCTCCGGGCCGCTGAGCGCCGTACCGGCCACGTTGCCCCGTTAGTGTGGTTGGTCCCCCCGCTCGTCCCCGCCGGTCCCCGCATATCCCCTGTCTGTCCCGCCTCTGGAGGTCTTCCGCCGTGTCCTGGTCCGTCCCCCTGGCCGCCGCTACGGGTGCCGATTCCGGCTCCGGATCCGGTTCGGGTTCCGTCACCGCCCCCGTCACGCTCGACGAGGCGGCGGAGCGGGCGACGGACGCGGCGAGCTGGGTGGAGCAGAACTGGGCGACATGGCTCGCCGTCGGTCTGCGGATGACGCTGATCCTGATCATCGCGCTGGTGCTGCGCCATGTGATCCGCAAGGCGCTGACGAAGCTCATAGACCGTATGAACCGCAGCGTCCAGACCGTCGAGGGCACCGCATTGGGCGGGCTTCTCGTCAACGCGGAACGACGCCGGCAGCGCTCCGAGGCGATCGGTTCCGTACTGCGGTCCGTGACGTCGTTCCTGATCCTCGGCACGGCGGCGCTGATGATGCTGGGTGCGCTGAACATCAATCTGGCCCCGCTGCTGGCCTCCGCCGGGGTGGCGGGGGTGGCGCTCGGCTTCGGTGCGCGCAACCTGGTGACCGACTTCCTCTCCGGTGTCTTCATGATCCTGGAGGACCAGTACGGCGTCGGGGACACCATCGACGCGGGGGTGGCCAGCGGCGAGGTGATCGAGGTCGGGCTGCGGGTGACGAAGCTGCGCGGCGCCGACGGCGAGATCTGGTACGTGCGCAACGGCGAGGTCAAGCGGATCGGCAACCTCAGCCAGGGCTGGGCCACGGCCTCCGTCGAGGTGATGGTGCACCCCTCGGAGGACCTGGAGCGGGTCCGTACGGTGATCAACCAGGCCTCCGAGAAGTTCGCCAAGGACGACCCGTGGAACGAGCGGCTCTGGGGCCCGGTGGAGGTGCTGGGCCTGGACTCGGTGCTGCTGGACTCGGTGACCGTACGGATCTCCGCGAAGACCATGCCCGGCCAGTCGGTCGGGGTGGAGCGGGAGCTGCGCTGGCGTATCAAGCTCGCCTTCGACGAGGCGGGCATCCGGATCGTCGGCGGGGTGCCGCCGGTCGCCGCTGAGACGGCCGGGCCCGATCCGGAGGCGGGGGTGGCGGCCCCTTCGGCGCTGGCGAGCCCCACCTCCCCGCAGTCGCTGGCGACGGCACCGATCCCGCCGGGCCCGAGCCTGGCCAAGTAGGGCCGCGGGCCGGGGCCGGGCCTGGTCACGTAAGTCCGCGGGAAATCCCGGCACCCGCGCCTGCGGACAACGGGCCGCCGGCCGGGCAGACTCTGGACCATGAAGCTCGCAGTCGTGGGTGGTGGCTCGACCTACACACCCGAACTCGTCGACGGATTCGCCCGCTTGCGCGACACCCTGCCGGTGACGGAACTCGTCCTGGTGGACCCCGCGGCCGACCGGCTGGAGGTGGTCGGCGCCCTGGCCCGGCGGATCTTCGCCCGGCAGGGGCATCCCGGAAGGATCACCACCACCTCGGACGTGGACGCCGGGGTGGACGGCGCCGACGCCGTGCTGCTGCAACTGCGCGTCGGCGGGCAGGCGGCGCGGCTGAAGGACGAGACCTGGCCGCTGGAGTGCGGCTGTGTCGGGCAGGAGACCACCGGCGCCGGGGGGCTCGCCAAGGCGCTCCGTACGGTGCCGGTGGTGCTGGACATCGCCGAGCGGGTACGGCGGGCCAATCCGCGGGCCTGGATCATCGACTTCACCAACCCGGTCGGGATCGTCACCCGGTCGCTGCTGCGGGCCGGGCACCGGGCCGTGGGGCTCTGCAATGTGGCGATCGGCTTCCAGCGCAGGTTCGCGGCGCTGCTGGGTGCGGCGCCCTCGGAGATCCATCTCGACCATGTCGGGCTCAACCATCTGACCTGGGAGCGGGGGGTACGGATCGGCGGCCCGGACGGTACGGATGTCCTGCCGAAGCTGCTGGCGGACCACGGTGACGCGCTCGCGGAGCAACTGCGGCTGCCGCGCGCGCTGCTGGACCGGCTCGGGGTGGTGCCCTCGTACTATCTGCGCTACTTCTACGCGCACGACGCGGTCGTGGCCGAGCTGGGCACGAAGCCCTCGCGGGCCGCCGAGGTGGCCGCGATGGAGGAGCGGCTGCTCGCGCTGTACGCCGATCCGGCGCTGGACGAGAAGCCCGCGCTGCTGGCGCGGCGCGGCGGCGCGTTCTATTCGGAGGCGGCGGTGGACCTGGCGGCCTCGCTGCTGCGCGGCGGCGGCAGCCCGGTCCAGGTGGTCAATGTCCGCAACGACGGGACGCTGCCCTTCCTGCCGGACGACGCGGTGATCGAGACCCCGGCGCGGGTGGGCCGGGAGGGCGCGGTGCCGCTCGCGGCGGAACCGCTGGATCCGCTCTTCGCCGGGCTGGTCGCGCAGGTGACGGCGTACGAGGACCTCGCCCTGGACGCCGCGGTGCGCGGCGGCCGGGACCGGGTCTTCCGGGCGCTGCTGGCGCATCCGCTGATCGGCCAGTACGAGGCGGCCGAGGGGCTGACGGACCGGCTGCTCGCGCACAACCGGGACCACCTGGCGTGGGCGTGACCGGGGACATGCGTACGGAGGTACGGGGCGGGGCGGCGGCGCTGCTCGCCGTGGACGCCGGGAACACGAAGACCGACGTGGCGGTGGTCGGCGCCGACGGTACGGTGCTGGGCGCGTCCCGTGGGGGCGGCTTCCGGCCGCCCGCCGTGGGCGTCGGGGCGGCGGTCGACGTCCTGGAGCGGGCGGTGGCGGAGGCCGCCTGGGCGGCGGGGCTGCCCTGGCCGCCCGGGGAGCCCGGCCGGCGCGGGGAACCCGGGGCCCCGGGGCCCGTGGGGCATGTGTCGGCGTGTCTGGCCAACGCCGATCTGCCGGTCGAGGAGCGGGAGCTGGCCGAGGCGATCGGGGCGCGCGGGTGGGCCCGTACCACCGAGGTGCGCAACGACACCTTCGCGGTGCTGCGGGCCGGGCTGCCGGCCGGGGCGGAGCCGCGCGGGGTGGCGGTGGTGTGCGGCGCCGGCATCAACTGCGCGGGGCTCGCGCCGGGCGGCAGGAGCGCGCGCTTTCCCGCGCTGGGGCGGATCTCCGGTGACTGGGGCGGCGGTTCGGGGCTCGCGGAGGAGGCGCTGTGGTACGCGGCGCGGGCCGAGGACGGCCGGGGCGAGCCGACGGAGCTGGCGCGCACGGTGCCGGGCCACTTCGGTCTCGCCACGGTGTACGAGCTGATCGAGGCGGTGCACCGGGGGCGGATCCCGGCGGCGCGGCGCCACGAGTTGTCGCCGGTGCTCTTCGCGACGGCGGCGGCGGGCGACGCGGTGGCGGGGGCGCTGGTCGACCGGCTGGCCGAGGAGGTCGTGACGCTGGCGGCGGTGGCGCTGGGGCGGCTGGGGCTGCTGGGTGAGGAGGTGCCGGTGGTGCTGGGCGGCAGCGTACTGGCGGCCCGGCACCCGCGGTTGGACGCGCGGATCGCCGAGCTGCTGGCGGCGCGGGCGCCCCGGGCGGTGGTACGGGTGGTGACGGCGCCGCCGGTGCTGGGGGCGGCGCTGCTGGGGCTCGACCGGCTGGGCGCGGCACCGGACGCGTATACGAGGCTGGCGGGGCAGTACGGGGCCCCGGGCCGGGCGGATGTCCCGCCGCAGGTATGACGGGGCGCCGAGCGGGTACGGCGGGGGTGGGGATGCAGAGGATATCGGGGACATCTCAGGGTTATCAGGGGGATCAAGTGGGTTAGCTCGGGGGCGAGTCACTCGAACGCGTACGAACCACCGTGAAGGGGAACCGGCCACCGGGCTCCGGGCGTATTCATGGTGGGGAGGTCGGATCCCGGCCGGGCGCGGAGTCCACCGGACTTCATCATCAAGATCCCGGACAAGATCCAGTCAGCTCTTGCGCAGTTGTCGGTACCTGCGGCCATACTGCTCGCCGAGAGCTGTCCCCCGGCCCGCGGGGTGCGGGCCGCCGTCGTCCATGACCGAGGGGGAGGTCACGTGACATATCCGCCGAATGTGCGCACCGCGCCACCGTCGGCTCCGGAGAGCGCGCCGGCGCGGCCGCCCGCGCCGCCGGGTGCGGGGCCGGGGCCCGCGATGCCGCCCGCGCGCCGTGCCGCGTGGTGGGAGACGACGGACCGGCTGCGGGCCGCGGCGACGACCGAGCCGGGCCGGCTGAGGATCATCGGCGCGGCGCTGGCGCTGCTGGTGGTGGCGTTCGGCGCGGTCACGGCCTGGGAGGTCAGCGACCGGCACGGGGCGGCCGACGACGTGGTGAGCCGCAGTCAGCCGCTGAGCGCGGACGCGGCGGACATCTACCGCTCGCTGGCCGACGCCGACGCGGCCACGACGAGCGGCTTCCTCGCGGGCGGCCAGGAGCCGGCCAAGGTGCGGAAGCGGTACGAGGAAGACATAAAGGAGGCGTCGGAGCTGCTGATCAAGGCGGCGACGCACACGGCCGTCGACAGCGAGTCGGGCCGGCAGATACAGACGATCAACGAGGGGCTGCCCCGCTACACCGGCCTGGTCGAGCAGGCCAGGGCCAACAACCGGCAGGGGCTGCCGCTGGGCGGCGCCTATCTGCGGTACGCGAACGAGCAGATGACCCGGGAACTGCTGCCCGCCGCCGAGAAGTTGTACGCGGCGGAGACGGACCGGCTGGCGCGGGACAACGACGACGCGCGGCTCTGGCCGTATCTCTCGCTGGCGGTCGGGGTGGTGGCGCTGGGCGTGCTCGGGTGGGCACAGCGGCGCAACTACCGCCGTACCAACCGCGTCTTCAACCAGGGGCTGCTCGCGGCCACCGCGGGGGCGACGGTCCTGCTGCTCTGGCTCGCCGCCGGCCAGACCGTCGCGCGTACGGAGCTGAACAACGCCCAGACCCAGGGGCAGCGGTCGCTGAAGGTGCTCAACGACGCGCGGATCAGCTCGCTCAAGGCACGTGCGAACGAGAACCTGACCCTGGTGGCGCGCGGCGCTGTGCTCACGGCGGACGGCAAGAACGACAAGTACGAGACGGATTACGCGACGGGCATGAAGGAGCTGACCACCGCGCTCGGCGAGGCGAAGAAGCTCGCCGACAACAGCGCGGGCGGCAGACCGGTGAACGAGGCGCTGTCGGCGGTCTCCCAGTGGCGCGAGCGGCACGCGTCGGTCAGGGAGGCCGACCAGGCGGGTGATTACGGGGCGGCGGTGGAGCGGGCCATCGGTGCCAAGGGGTCGACGGGGGACTCCTTCGACCAGGTGGACCGGGCTCTGAGCGGCGCGCTGGCGCAGGAGCAGAAGGAGTTCGACGCGGCGGCCTCGGCCGGCCGGAACGCGCTGACCGGGCTGGCGGCCGGGGCGGCGGTCCTGGCGCTGGTGGCGGCGGCGGGCGCGATCCTCGGCATAGGCCGCAGGCTTTCGGAGTACCGGTGAGAGGGGGAGAGATGGAGTCCAGGGACAGGCTCGGCGTGTTCCGGGCGGCGGTCGGCCGCCGGCCGCTCGGCCGGTTCTTCGGCCGGCTGCGGGGCTGGGGCGGCGTCTCGGCGATGGCGGGTGCCTGTGTGCTGACGGCCTCGCTCACCCTGCTTCCGCTCTCCCACTCGGTCTCCCGGGCCCCGCAGGAGGCCGCGCAGCGCACGGCCACGGCGGTGCCCGCGGCGGCCGACGAGTGCCGGGAGCCGGAGCGCAGCGTGCGTGCCTCCGGCGCGGACGGCCCGTCGATCGAGAAGATCAAGGCCCGCGCCAACCGGAAGCTGGTCGTGGGGGTGGACCAGAACAGCTACCGGTGGGGGTATCTCAACCCGGACACCAAGGAGCCCCAGGGCTTCGACATCGACCTCGCCCGCGCCATAGCCAAGGACATCCTCGGGAGCGAGGACGATGTCATCTTCCGCGCCATCCCCACCAATCAGCGGATCCAGGCGCTGGAGAACGGCACGGTCGACCTGGTCGTCAGGACGATGACGATCACCTGTGACCGGGCCGAGCAGGTGGCGTTCTCGACGGCGTACTTCCAGACGGGCCAGCAGGTGCTCGCCCCGAAGGGGTCGACGATCACCGGGTTCAACCGGTCGCTCGCCGGCAAGCGGGTCTGCACGGCGGACGGTTCGACGGCGTACAAGGCGCTGGAGAAGAACTCGTTCGGGGCGATATTCAAGGACGAGCACGACGGAACCGACGAGGACGAGAACCAGCTCACGGTGGACAACCAGCTCGACTGCCTGGTCAGGCTCCAGCTCGGCCAGGCGGACGCGGTGGTGACGGACAACGCGCTGGCGGCCGGTCAGGCGGCCCAGGACCCGGCGGTGGAGCTGGTCGGCGAGCCGCTCGACCGGGAGTACTACGGGGTGGCGGCCAAGCTCGGCAACGACGACCTGGTGGCCCGGGTGAACAAGGTGCTGGACGGGTATCGCGCCGGTGGGGCGAACAGCCCCTGGATGCGCTCGTACGACATCTGGCTGAAGTCGGTGCTGCCGGGGATAACGGCGCCGCCCGAGGCCAAGTACCGGGACGGCTGAGGCGGCCGGGGCGAGGGCCGGCGCCGCGGGGGCGAAGGACGTACGGATCACGGCGGGTCACAGCGGAGCGGAGAGGTGATCGATGAGCGGTACGGGCTCCTTTCCCGACGCGGTGGAGGGGACACCGGGACCGGTGCTGGACCGGGACGAGGTGGACCGTGCCCTGGCGCGCCTCGAAGCGGAGCACGAGGCGATCGAGACCTCGCTGCTCGCCCTCCAGGACCACGCGGGGCGCCGGCTGCTCGAAGGCGCCGAGCTGACCGGGGTCACCAAGGACCGGTGGGCCACCGCCGAGGAGTCGATCACGCTGCTCTGGTCGTACTTCGACGCGTACACCGCCGCGCTCACCGGCGCCCGTGAGGCGCGCGCCCGGCGGCGCTGGCCGAACCGGGAGGACCTGCTGGAGCTGACGGAGACGCTGCGCGGCCGGGGGGTCACCGTCGCGGGGCCCGGCCGCGCGCTGCCCGGGTTCACCGGGCCCGCCCGGCTCTCCGAGCACTTCACGCTCGCCGAACTGGTGACGCGGATGAACGAGTTGTACGCGGGGTCGCTGGACATGGTGGTGGCCGCCGACGCCGTCTGGTCGGCGCTGCCCGCCCGGATCGACCTGCTCTCCGCCGAGTTGCGGCGCACCCGTTCGCTGGCGCACTCGGTGGGCGTACGGCCCGGGGAGCACCCGGCCGGGGACGACCTGGAGTCGATCACCCATGAGCTGACCGCGCTGCGCGCCCAGGTGATCTCCGATCCGCTCTCCTTCTGGCGCCCGGCGTCCGGGAGTTCGGCCCCGGGGGGCGGCCGGCCCGACACCGAGCGGTACGACCGGGCGGCCCGGGCGCTGGAGGACGTACGGGGTGAGATCGACGCGGTGCTGCGGGTGCGCCAGGACTCCGAGGAGCGGCTGATCCGGCTCCGGGACGTGCTCTCGCGGGCCGACCGCACGCTGGCCGAGGCGCGCACGGCGCGGGGCGAGGTGCTGGCGAAGATCGCGGCGTCGGAGGTGCCCGCGGTGAGCGGCCCGCCCACCGCGCTCCACGAACGCCTCTCGGCCGCCGCGGAGTACCGCAGGCACGCCCAGTGGCACCGGCTCTCGCCGCTCCTGGAGTCGCTGGAGCGGGAGGCCGAGGACGAGCTGCTGCGGGCCCGCGAGTCGCTGACCGCCGTCACGGCGCCGCTCGCGGTCCGCGCGGAGCTGCGCGGCAGGCTGGACGCGTACAAGGCGAAGGTGGCCCGGCACGGCATGGCCGAGGACCCGCTGCTGATCGAGCGGTACGACGTGGCGCGCCGGATGCTGTGGAGCGCGCCCTGCGATCTCCGCGTCGCCGAGCAGGCCGTGCTCCGCTACCAGCAGGCCGCCGCGGACACGCTCGTACCGGGCGGGCCACCGGGTCCGACCGACCGCAGGGGTGCGCCATGAGAGTCACCCGTACCACCGCCGTCGCCACCACGGGCGGCGGTTCGACGGAGCACGGAACGACAGCAGGGGAGCGGGGGGACGGATGAGCGGGAACACGGCGTGCCAGCGCCCCGGCTGTGAGGGCTCGTACGAGGACATGGGCGGCGGTGAGCTGTACTGCGACACCTGCGGGCTGGCCCCCGTCGTCTCCCCCAACGGGTCGCTGAACTCGCCGCCCACCGGGATCACCGGCGGCGGTGTGGACGGCGGCTCCGGGGGCGGCTCGGCGAAGGGGTCGGGCTCGGGGCCGGGGAGCGGGAACTCCGGGGACTCGGCCCGCGCGTCCGGGGGTTCGTCGCGCTCGTCGCGTTCATCGCGTTCGTCGACGTCAAGACGCTCGGTGTCCGGGCGGCTCTCGCGCTCGGTGTCGGGGCGGCTCTCGGCCCGCTCGGTCTCGGTGCGCAGCTCCGGCTCCGCCACCTCCTCCTCGGGGCGGGGCAGGCTCGGCGCCGGTCTGGTCGCCGTACCGGACGTGCCGCGCCCCGACCCGCGCTCCGCCGTCATGGAGCGCCCGGAGGTGCCCGAGCGGAAGCGGTACTGCTCGCGCTCGGACTGCGGTGCTCCGGTGGGCCGGGCGCGCGGCGGCCGGCCGGGGCGTACGGAGGGGTTCTGCACGAAGTGCGGCCACCCGTACTCGTTCGTGCCCAAGCTCCACCCGGGCCATGTGGTGCACGGGCAGTACGAGGTCGTGGGGTGTCTGGCCCACGGCGGGCTCGGCTGGATCTATCTGGCCGTCGACCGCGCCGTGTCGGACCGCTGGGTGGTCCTCAAGGGCCTGCTGGACACCGGGGACCAGGACGCCATGGAGGCGGCCATCTCGGAGCGGCGCTTCCTCGCCGAGATCGAGCACGCCAACATCGTCCGCATCTACAACTTCGTGGAACACCTCGACCAGCGCACGGGCTCCCTGGACGGCTACATCGTCATGGAGTACGTGGGCGGCAAGTCGCTCAAGGAGATCGCCAACGAGCGGCGTACGAGCGCCGGGAGACGCGACCCGCTCCCGGTCGAGCAGGCGTGCGCGTACGGGATCGAGGCGCTGGAGGCGCTGGGCCATCTGCACAGCAGGAACCTGCTGTACTGCGACTTCAAGGTCGACAACGCGATACAGACCGAGGACCAGCTCAAGCTGATCGACATGGGCGCGGTCCGCAGGATGGACGACGACGAGTCGGCGATCTACGGCACGGTGGGGTACCAGGCCCCCGAGGTGGCCGAGGTGGGGCCTTCGGTCGCCTCCGACCTGTACACGGTGGCGCGCACGCTGGCGGTGCTGACCTTCGACTTCCAGGGCTACACGAACGTGTTCGTGGACTCGCTGCCCGACCCGGAGAACATCGACGTCTTCCGCCGGTACGAGTCGTTCTACCGGCTGCTGGTACGGGCGACCGACCCGGATCCGGCCCAGCGGTTCTCGTCGGCGCAGGAGATGGCGGAGCAGCTCACGGGGGTGCTGCGGGAGGTGGTCGCGCTCCAGACGGGGCGTCCGCGCCCGGCGCTCTCCACCCTCTTCGGCCCCGAGCTGCGGGTCACGGACACGGAGCTGTTCGCGGAGCTGACGGAGGATGTCTCGCGGCTCGGGGCCCGTCCGGCGGCGCAGGGCGGCCTTTTCGGGCGGCGTGCGAAGGCCGGGGCCCCGGCCACGGGGTCCCTGGCCGGGGCGCTCCCTGCCGCCGGGGCGCTCCCGGGGAGTGCGCTCCCCGTCGCTCCCCCGCCCCCGGCCGCCGATCCCGCGCTTCCCGCGCTCCCTCCGCTGCCGCCGCTGCCCGCGCCCCGGAGCGGGGACGAGCCGGGGTACGGCGGGCCGGGGCCCCGGCTGGCGCCGCTCGACGCGGCGGCGACCGCGCTGGCGCTGCCCGTGCCCCGGGTCGACCCGGCGGATCCGAACGCGGGGTTCCTCGCCGCTCTGATGGCCACCGCCCCCGCCGAGCTGATCACGGCGCTGACCGCCGCCCCGGCCGACTCCGTGGAGCGCGGGCTGCGCGAGGTGCGGGCCCGGCTGGAGCTGGGCGAGGTGGCCACCGCCGTCGGGCTGCTGGACCTGCTGGAGGAGGACCGGGGCGACGAGTGGCGGGTGGTCTGGTACCGGGGGATCGTCTCGCTGGCGAGCGGCGACCACGAGAGCGCGGCGCTCTCCTTCGACGCGATCTACGACGCGTTCCCCGGCGAACCCGCCCCCAAGCTGGCGCTGGGGGTCTGCGCCGAGGTGCTGGGGCAGCTCGACAACGCCGCCGAGTACTACCGGCTGGTGTGGGCGACGGACCCGAGCCATGTCAGCGCCGCGTTCGGGCTGGCCCGGGTGCTGCTCGCCGCCGGTGACAGGGGCGGCGCGGTGGCGGCGCTGGAGTCGGTGCCCGAGGCGTCGATCCACTACACGGCGGCGCGGGTGGCGGCCGTACGGGCCCGGCTGCGCGAGCGCTCCGCCGTGCGGGGGTCAGGTCCGGGGGGTGCGGAGCCCGCGCTGATCGAGGATCTGACGGCGGCGGCGCACCAGGTCTCCGCGCTCCAGCGCTTCGATCTGGACGCGGTACGGCGGGAGCAGTTGTCGACGGAGGTTCTGGGCACCGCTCTGGACTGGGTACTCTCCGGTGGCCCGGAGGCGCGTCCGGTCGAGAGTGTGCTGCTCGGCAGCGAACTGGACGAGCGTGGTCTGCGTCTTGGACTGGAACGCTCGTACCGGGTACTCGCCCGGCTCGCTCAGGGTGGCGAGGAGAGGATCGAACTGGTGGAACGGGCCAACCGTTTCCGCCCCCGGACGTGGGTGTGATTGATGTCCCAGATGCACCGGTCGGCCGATCTGCCGACCTGCCCGAGCTGCGAGGAGCCGGTGGAGTCCGGTGACCTGTTCTGCGGCGGGTGCGGCCACGACCTGTCGGCCGCCCGGCAGCAGCCGGACGATCACCCCACGCTGGTCATGCACGGTGCGGGCCGGACCGACCCGCGCCCGCCCGCCGCCCCCGCACCGGCCGCACCGGCCGCCACGCCCGCACCGCCTCCTCCCCCGGCCGGCCAGGCCGCACCGCCCCTCCCACCGGCACCACCGGCCGCACCGGCGCGGGCGGCGGCGCCGGTGCCGCCCGCGCCGCCCGCCGCTCCCCCGGTACCGGCGGCCCCGGCGGGCGGGGTCGCATGGCCCTCGGCCTCCGGGGTGGACAGCTCGGGCACCCCGGCCCCGGTCCAGCTACCGGAGGACGTGCCGGGGCTCGACTCCCAGGGCACCCCGCTGCCGGACCACGCGGGCGACTTCCCGCTCGCCGCGCCGCACCCCGCTCCGGCTCCGGCTCCGGCCCCGGTGGCCGCCGTACCGTCGCACCAGGCCCCGGCCCAGACCCGTACCCCCGCCGCCTCCCCGGCGGCTCCGGCGGCGTCCCAGGGCGTGCCCTGTCCGCCCGAGGCGCCCGCCGCCACCGCCGACCCGCGCGCCGCCCGGGGCGGCGCCCCGGCCGCCAAGGTGAAGATCTGCGTCGCGTGCCGCGCCGGCCGGGTCGACACCGACGGCTACTGCGAGAACTGCGGGCACGCCCAGCCGCGCGAGCGCGACCACATGGAACGCGAGCTGGACACGGTGGCCGCCGTCAGCGACCGGGGGCTGCGTCATCACCGTAACGAGGACGCGTTCGCCGTCTCCTCCGCCGCCCTGCCGGACGGTTCGCCCGCCGTGGTGGCGGTGGTCTGTGACGGCGTCTCCTCGGCGACCCGCCCGGACGAGGCGTCGGCCGCCGCCTCCGCTTCGGCGAACGCCTCGCTGCTGGCCGCCCTGGAGCGCGGTACGCATCCGCAGCAAGGGATGCACGAGGCGATCGTGGCCGCCGCCGAGGCGGTCAACGCGCTGGCCACGACGGCGGCCCCGGCCCGCGACCACCACCATCACCAGGAGAACGCGCCCGCCTGCACCATCGTGAGCGCCGTCGTCGCGAACGGGCTGCTGGTCGTCGGCTGGATCGGCGACAGCAGGGCGTACTGGGTCCCGGACGACCGGGGCGCCCCGCCCGCCCGGCTCACCGAGGACGACTCGTGGGCCGCGCAGATGGTCGCGGCGGGGCTGATGAACGAGGCCGAGGCGTACGCCGACGAGCGCGCCCACGCGATCACCGGCTGGCTCGGCGCCGACGCGTACGAACTGGAGCCGCACACGGCGTCGTTCAAACCGGACCGCCCCGGCGTCGTGGTGGTCTGCACGGACGGGCTGTGGAACTACGCGGAGGGCGCCGACGAGATGGCGAGGGCGCTCCCCGCCGACGCGGCCCTGCGCCCGCTGCACGCGGCGCGGGTGCTGGTCGGGCACGCGCTCGACGGCGGGGGCCACGACAACGTAACAGTGGCCGTGGTGCCGTTCGCCCTCCCACCGCAGGGGGCAGGATCCGCGTGAGTACGAGGCCGCGCGGCCTCTACGGCGCGGGCCCTGCCCCGCCCGCGCCCTCGGCGCACCGGCCGGGCCCGCCGCTCCGCCCCGTCCCCCGCCCGTTCCCCCTCTCCCCCGTTCTTCCGACCGTTACAAGCCACCGACTCATCCCCGGGAGTTCTCCGCCGAGGGGAGCGTCAAGGAGCCGATACAGATGGCGAACTTCTCCAAGTCGAACGTGCCGCAGTTCTCCGTCGACGTGTACCAGAACGCCTACCTGCCCGAGGGCGGGCGCGATGTCAACGCGATTGTCACCGTCACCTCGACGGGGGGCGGGACGACCGGCGGGATACCGATCCTGGCGCCCACGGCGACGGCCTCCGCCGTCCCCGGGCCGAACCCGAAGGCGGCCGTGGTGATCATGGTCGACTGCTCGGGTTCGATGGACTACCCGCCGACGAAGATGCGGAACGCGCGGGACGCGACGGCCGCCGCCGTCGACACGCTCCGCGACGGGGTCGCCTTCGCGATCGTCGCCGGTACGCATGTGGCCAAGGAGGTCTACCCCGGTGACGGGCGCCTCGCGGTCGCCGACCCGCGCACCCGGGCGGCGGCCAAGGAGGCGCTGCGCGGGCTCGGCGCGGGCGGCGGTACGGCGATCGGCACCTGGCTCCGCCTCACCGACCGGCTGCTCGCCTCGGCCGATGTGGAGATCCGGCACGGCATCCTGCTCACCGACGGGCGCAACGAGCACGAGTCCCCGCAGGATCTCCGGGACACGCTGGAGAGCTGCGCGGGCCGGTTCACCTGTGACGCCCGGGGCGTCGGGACGGACTGGGAGGTGAAGGAGGTCACCTCGATCGCCTCCGCGCTGCTCGGCACCGCCGACATCGTCGCGGATCCGGCGGGGCTGGCCGCGGACTTCACCGAGATGATGGCCGAAGCGATGGGCAAGGAGGTCGCGGATGTCGCCCTGCGGCTCTGGACCCCGGTCGGGGTGGAGATCGTCTTCGTCAAGCAGGTCGCGCCGACCGTCGAGGACCTGACCGGCCGGCGTACCGAGTCGGGGCCCCGCTCCGGGGACTACCCGACGGGCTCCTGGGGCGACGAGTCGCGCGACTACCACGTGTGCGTACGGGTCCCCGAGGCGGGCATCGGCCAGGAGATGCTCGCCGCCCGGGTCTCGCTGATCCTGCCGGCGCCGGGCGGCGGCGCCCCCGAGGTGCTGTCCCAAGGGCTGGTACGGGCGGTGTGGACGGATGACATGGCGGCCTCCACCTCGATCAACCCCCAGGTCGCCCACTACACGGGCCAGGCGGAGCTGGCGCAGGTCATCCAACAGGGGCTGGACGCCCGCAAATCGGGAGATTTCGACGGCGCTACCGCCAAACTGGGACGGGCTGTTCAACTGGCCGCGTCCTCCGGGAACGCGGATACTGCGAAACTGCTTTCGAAGGTGGTCGACGTGGTCGATGCGGCGACCGGTACTGTGCGACTGAAGGCGAAAGTCGCGGATGCGGACGAGATGACCCTCGAAACGCGTTCCACGAAGACTGTTCGCGTCAAGAAGTAAGCGACATCAGCGAAGCAAGCGAGAGCGGTCCACGGACCGCTTGGAGAGCGGCCCATGGGCCGGACGAGAGGAGGAAGCGCCGACATGCCGACCTGCCCGAACGGACACCAGTCGGGTTCCGAGGACTGGTGCGAGGTCTGCGGACACCGCATGGCCGGCCCCGGTGCCCCGGCGGGCGCCGTTCCCCCGCCCCCTCCCCCGCCGCCGCCCGCGCCCGGCTACGGCTATCCGCCGGGCGGCCCGGAGCCGGCCGCCGCGCAGCCCGAGCTGTGCCCGCAGTGCCGTACGCCCCGGGAGGCGATGGCCCCGTTCTGTGAGGAGTGCCGCTGGAACTTCCTCACGAACACGGCGACCTCGTACACCCCGCTCGCGCCGCACCCGGGTCCCTCCGGTCCCGTCGGGGGGCCCGGCTCCACCGGTCCGGTGCCCGGGCTGAACCTGCCGCCCGGCTTCCAGGCGCAGCAGCAGCCGCCCCGGCCGCCGGATCCGTTCGAGTACCAGAGCTCGCGCCCCTCGCAGCTCAACCGTCCCGCCGAGGCCCTCTCCCCGGAGCAGTCGGTGCCGCCCGGCGCTCCGCACGGGGGTCCGCCGGCGCCCCCGGTGCCGGATTACTCACGGCCGGACTTCGCGCAGCCGGGGCCGCCCGCCCCGCCGCCGTACCACCAGGGCCCGCCGCCGCCCCCGCCGTACCAGCGGGAGGAGGCGCCGGTCCCGCCGCCCGCCGCCGCGTTCGCGCCCGCCGCGCCCGCTCCGGCCGTACCGAAGGCCGACGACGACTGGTCGCTGGCGCCGCCCGTGGCCGCTTCGCCGCTCTCGGCACCGGTCTCGTCCCCTGTCCCGGCGCCGCAGGGTCCGCACGGCGGTCCCGGGACCGGGACCACCGGGGCGCAGGATCCGGGGCAGTACCGGCCGCCGGGTCCGCAGCCGACCTGGACGGCGGTCATCGGGCCGGACCGTGAGTACTTCATGGCGATGATGCAGCGCAGCGGCCCGGAGGCCACCGGGCTGAACCTGCCCGCGTTCTCGCCCGAGCAGCGGCTCTCGCTGACCGGCAACCAGATCGCGATCGGCCGCCGCCGGCACTCCACGGGACAGTCGCCCGACATCGACCTGTCGGTGCCGCCGGAGGACCCGGGCGTCTCGCACCAGCACGCGGTCCTGGTCCACCAGCCGGACGGGAGCTGGTCGGTCGTCGACCAGAACTCGACCAACGGCACGACGCTCAACGGCGCCGAGGACCCCATACAGCCGTTCGTCCCCGTCCCGCTCGCGGACGGCGACCGGGTGCATGTGGGCGCCTGGACGACGATCACCATCCACCGGGACTGACATCCGGGACCGACATGCCGGGTCTGCCGGGTCCTGCCGGCACCGCTCAGAACCCGCGCAGGACCGGCACGGGACTTGCTCGGGACCCGCTCAGGGGCCGCCTCCGGACTCTCCGGACGCGGCCCCTGAGCCGTAGGACCGTACGTCCGGTCCGAGCGGCCAGACATACGGGCCCGCCGGGTCGTCCAGCCACGCCCACTCGCCCTCCTCGGTGACGGTGACGCCGTACCGCTCGCGCTCCGGGCGCCGCTCGCGCTCCCAGAGCGAGAGCGCCTCGCGCGGGTCGAGCCGGCCCGCCGTCAGGGCGAGAAGGAAGCGGAACAGCTCGTTCTCCCCCGCCCGCCGGGGCAGTCCGCCCAGTGAGCGGTACGGTACGGGGCGCCTGGCCGGGGTGCCCCTCAGCGGGACGAAGTACGCCGCGGTGTGCAGGAAGTGCCCCTCCGCGTACCGGCCGGACGGTGTCCCGGTCACCCGGAGCACGACCAGGCCGGTGGCGAGCGGCGCCAGGATCCGGGCCCCTGGGCGGCACTGCGCGATCCAGGCGTGCGGGATGGCGGGCAGGGTGCAGGTCGCGATCACCCGGTCGTACGGCGCCCGCTCGGGGACCCCGCGCGCCCCGTCCCCGGTGACGACGGTGGGCCGGTACCCGGCGGCGGCGAGATGGGTACGGGCGGACTCGGTGATCTCCGGCTCCAGGTCGATGGTGGTGACATGGGAGTCGCCGAGCCGGTGGGCGAGGAGGGCCGCGTTGTAGCCGCTGCCCGCGCCGATCTCCAGGACGTCGTCACCGTCCCGTACCTCCAGCTCCACCAGCATGCGGGCCATCAGGGAGGGCTGGCTGCTGGAGGAGATCAGCTCGCCGTCCCGGACCCGGACGGCGAGCGGGGCGTCCGCGTACGCGCCGCGCAGCCAGCGCCTCCGGCGCCCGGGGTCCGGGTCGCCGCTCCAGAGCCGGTCCCAGCCGCCGGGCCTGCTGACGAAGTAGTACGGCACGAACAGGTGGCGCGGCACCTCCTCGAACGCCGCCCGCCAGGCGGGCTCGTCCAGCGCCCCGGTCAGCGCGATCTCCCGGAGCAGACCGGCGCGCGCCGCCAGGGCGGCCGCCTCGTCGGGGCCGTACGGGCCGGCCCGGTGTGCGCCCATCTCTCCACTGTCCTGGCTGAGCGCCCGGGAAGCGAACGGACGGCAAGGAACGCGCAGCGGACGGACAGCGGACGGGCCGAACAGAAGTCCTAGGACCGGGGTCCTCCGCCGCCGCGTCTGAGACGATGGAGCGGTGAACGATATTCCGCGCGACACGCTGCCGGAGCAGACCTTCTACGAGCAGGTCGGCGGCGAGGAGACCTTCCGGCGCCTGGTCCACCGCTTCTACCAGGGGGTCGCCGAGGACCCGCTGCTCCGGCCGATGTACCCGGAGGAGGACCTGGGTCCGGCCGAGGAGCGGTTCGCGCTCTTCCTGATGCAGTACTGGGGCGGCCCGCGCACCTACAGCGAGAACCGGGGCCACCCCCGGCTGCGGATGCGGCACGCCCCGTTCCCGGTCGACCGCGCGGCGCACGACGCCTGGCTGCGGAACATGCGGGTGGCGCTGGATGGGCTGGGGCTCGCGGAGGAGCACGAGCGGCAGCTCTGGGACTACCTCACCTACGCCGCCGCCTCGATGGTGAACACGGCGGGCTGACCCGGCCCCGTACGCCCCGTACGCCCCGCCCGTACCCCCGTACCCCTTTATGCCGCTGCCCCGCTCCTGTCGCGTACGGGAGCGGGGCAGCGGCGTGGCCGGGGCTGATACCGGTCAGGCCGGGGTGACCGTCAGGCCGCCGAGCCCGGCCAGGCGGACCGCTATCGAGCCGTACGGGGTACGGAGCCGGAGCCACCCTCCGGACTCCAGCAGCGCCAGCGGCTCCGGCGTCACCGGCGCCCCGGGGGCGCCTCCGGCGGGCACCAGCGCGCGCACCGGGCGCAGGAAGCCCAGCGACTGCGCGGCGTGCACGGCGCGCAGCGGGAGCCGGGTGTCACCGAGGGTGCGGGACCAGATCTCCCGGCCGATCCGGTCGCGCGCGGCGCGGGTGCGCTCCCCCGGCGCGAGCTGTTCGTCCCGGGCGCGGAACTCCGCGACGGCCGCCGCCACCGCGCGCCGTACGGCGTCGAAGCCGGGGAGTCCGGGGACCTGGCGCCAGCCGCCGCGCGGCGGGAGCACCCCGGCCCAGGGCGGCCCGGTCACGGCGGCGGGGACGGCGGCGGTACGTGTCGTCCGCCCGGCGGGACCGGAGCCGGCGGCGGCCGGGGTGTCCAGGGAGTCGAGAAGCTGCCCCGCGGAGACCGTGACGTCCAGCGGGTCGGCGGCGGCCCCGGCCGGGTGCGGGGCGCCGAGCCGGGCCGTACGGATGGCGAGCACCTCGAAGGAGGCGGGGCGGCCGAAGACCGCCAGCGCCCCGCCCGCGTCCCCGCCGCCCGCCTGGAGACGGACGGCGGCGGCGCGGTCGTAGTGGATCAGCCGGGCGAGGAAGGCGCCGAGGTCGGCGGCCTCCCTCGGGTCGGCGAACTCCAGGGTTCTGACGGCCATGGTCATGCCGCGAGCGCGCCCTGGCCGTCGTCCAGGTACTCCTGGAGGTACGCCTTCTCCTCGGCGGTGATCCGCCGGGGCCGCCCCGCCTCCAGGTCGTACGGGACGACGACGGTCGAGGCCCGTACATACACCTGGTCGCCGTCCTTGATCTCGCAGGAGATCGTCAGGGTGGCGGCGGTGATCTTCGTCACCCAGGACTCGATGGTGACCGGCTGGTGCCGGTGGACCAGCGGGAGCTTGTAGTCGATCTCGTGCCGGGCCACGACGGACCCGCCGGAGAACGACGGCGAGCCGTCCCCCGGCGCGAGCCGGAACATGAAGTCGACCCGGGCCTCCTCCAGATAGCTGATGAAGACCGCGTTGTTGACATGCCCGAAGGCATCCATGTCCGACCAGCGCAGAGGGCAGCTGTAGGTATGACGAGCCATGTCCGTGTCAGTCCCGCGTGAGCTTCTTGTAGGTGGCGCGGTGCGGGCGGGCCGCGTCGGCGCCGAGCCGCTCGATCTTGTTCTTCTCGTACGACTCGAAGTTGCCCTCGAACCAGAACCACTTGGAGTCGCCCTCGTACGCGAGGATGTGCGTGGCGACGCGGTCCAGGAACCACCGGTCGTGGGAGACGACCACGGCCGCGCCCGGGAACTCCAGCAGCGCGTTCTCCAGCGAGGAGAGCGTCTCGACGTCGAGGTCGTTGGTGGGCTCGTCGAGGAGGAGCAGGTTGCCGCCCTGCTTGAGGGTGAGCGCCAGGTTGAGGCGGTTGCGCTCACCGCCGGAGAGGACGCCGGCGGGCTTCTGCTGGTCCGGGCCCTTGAAGCCGAAGGCGGAGACATAGGCGCGCGAGGGCATCTCGACCTGGCCGACGTTGATGTAGTCGAGCTCGTCGGAGACGACCGCCCAGAGGGTCTTCTTCGGGTCGATGTTGCCCCGGCCCTGGTCGACATAGCTGATCTTGACGGTGTCGCCGACCTTGATGGTGCCGGAGTCCGGCTCCTCCAGGCCCTGGATCATCTTGAACAGGGTGGTCTTGCCGGCGCCGTTGGGGCCGATGACCCCGACGATGCCGTTGCGCGGGAGGGAGAAGGAGAGGTCGTCGATGAGGACCTTCTCGCCGAACGCCTTGGAGAGGTTCTCCACCTCGACGACGACATTGCCGAGCCGGGGCCCCGGCGGGATCTGGATCTCCTCGAAGTCCAGCTTCCGCATCTTGTCGGCCTCGGCGGCCATCTCCTCGTAACGGGCGAGGCGGGCCTTGGACTTGGCCTGGCGGCCCTTGGCGTTGGAGCGGACCCACTCCAGCTCTTCCTTGAGCCGCTTGGCGCGCTTGGCGTCCTTCTGGCCCTCGACCTTGAGACGGGTCTGCTTGGTCTCCAGGTACGTGGAGTAGTTGCCCTCGTAGCCGATGGCGCGGCCCCGGTCGAGCTCCAGGATCCACCCGGCGACGTTGTCGAGGAAGTACCGGTCGTGGGTGACGGCGACGACGGTGCCGGCGTACTTGGCGAGGTGCTGCTCCAGCCACTGGACGGACTCGGCGTCCAGGTGGTTGGTGGGCTCGTCGAGGAGGAGCAGGTCGGGCGCTTCGAGCAGCAGCTTGCAGAGCGCGACGCGGCGGCGCTCACCACCGGAGAGGTTGGTGACGGGCCAGTCGCCGGGCGGGCAGCCGAGGGCGTCCATGGCCTGTTCGAGCTGGGTGTCCAGGTCCCAGGCGTTGGCGTGGTCCAGGTCCTCCTGGAGCTTGCCCATCTCCTCCATGAGGGCGTCGGAGTAGTCCGTCGCCATCAGCTCGGCCACCTCGTTGAAGCGGGTGAGCTTGCCCATGATCTCGGCGGCGCCGTCCTGGACGTTCTGGAGGACGGTCTTGGACTCGTCGAGCGGCGGCTCCTGGAGGAGCATGCCGACGGTGTACCCCGGGGAGAGGAACGCGTCGCCGTTGGAGGGCTGCTCAAGGCCCGCCATGATCTTCAGCACGGTGGACTTTCCGGCGCCGTTCGGACCCACCACACCGATCTTCGCGCCCGGCAGGAAGCTCAGCGTCACGTCATCGAGGATGACCTTGTCGCCGTGCGCCTTGCGCGTCTTGCGCATCGTGTAGATGTACTCAGCCAAGAGAAACCGTCCGGCAATCGAGAAGGGCCAATGTGCGGCTCCGCCGCGTGAGGGCAGATACACCCATCTTGCCTGACGGCCGCCCCCCGAAGGAAACCCGTTCCGAAAGGTGTGGCCCCCGCGACAGGGCCCCACAGTACGGAAGCGGCCCCCAGGACATCCGTCTGTCCTGGGGGCCGCTTCCGTACCGCCGGTCGCCGGGTCACCCGGCGCTCACCGGCCCTCACGCACCGGTACCCGCCCGTACGCGCCGGTGGTCACTCCCCGGCGGTGGGGCCGTTCTTCTTGCGGAGGAAGTAGACGGCGCCGCCGCCGACCACGACGAGGGCGATGGCGACGCCCGCGATCACCGGGGTGGCGCCGGAGGAGCCGGTCTCGGCGAGGTCGCCGGTGGGGACGCCCGCCGTGCCGGCGCCCGCCGAGGAGGCGGAGAAGGGCTGGGCGGAGGCCTGCTGGGTGACGGTGCCGAGGTTGCCGGTGGTGACGCAGTCCAGGACGCCTTCGAAGGTCTTGGAGAAGCCGCCGGTACCGGTGACGGTCAGGGCGTACGCCTCGTCCTCGGCGACCGGGACGACGACCGTGGTGGAGCCGCCGGGGGCGACGGAGTGCTCCTCGCCGCCCACCTCGAAGACGAACGGCTCGTCGCCCTCGTTGGCGGCGGTGATGTCGATGCCGCCCTTGTCGCAGTTCTTACGGGCGGAGACGGCCGGGATCGGGCCCTCGGTGGCCCAGGTGGCGGTCGCCGTCGCGGAGACGGTGGAGTCGCTGGAACCGGCGAGGATCTGGGTCTGGCTCTTGGTCACCCCGGCGAAGACGCGGCCCACCGGCAGGGAGGTGGTGGCCTGCACGCCGAGGGAGGCGGTGCCGTCGGTGGCGTCCTCGGGCACGTCGAAGTAGAGCTCCGTGCCGTCGGTGGCGGTGGTGACGGGGGTGCCGTTCCGGTCGGTGATCCGGACGCCGCTGGCGGCGGCGTCGGCGGGCGGCGTCACCGAGACCCCGGTGGCGTCGGTCCGTACGGTCACGGGGCCCAGCCGGTCACCGGGGCGGCCGGAGACCACACCGGGCTCCAGGGTGAGCGACGCCTTGGGCTCGGTGCTGTTCCGGGCGCTCTTCTGGAGCCAGTCGGCGAGCTTCTCGGCGGCGGGGTCGCTCGCCTCGACATCGGCGTCGTCCGAATACCGCCAGATCGCGACCTGGGTGCCGGCCGCCGCGGTCTTCTCGGTGAGCGGCCCGCTGCCCGCGCTGGCGGCGAGCGCGGAGAGGTCGTCGACCTGCGGGTAGGAGTGCTCCAGGATCCAGCGGATCCGGCCCGCGTTCGGATTGGCCCCGAGGGAGGTCTCGTCCCAGGGTGTCTCCAGGTACTTCGCCTGGTCCTGGGTGGGGTTGTGGAGGTCGACGCAGTACGTCTTGAGCTTGCCGCCGCCGTCCACGGTCATCTCGAAGAGGCCCGCGGGGACCTTCTGGTCCGTGCCGTCCGCGTGGAGCACCGCATCGCCGTACGTCTTGAGCCCATCGAGGGTGGCGGCGGCGCCGCCCTGGTGGTGGGAGCCGTCGTCGGCCACGGCGGTGCCGGCACCGGTCAGCGAGGCGAGCGCCACCAGGCCCGAAGCGAGGAAGACGGCGGCGAGGCGGGCCGCGCCCCGCCGCCGCCCGGATGACCCAGATATCGCAGAAAACACAGAATTCCCCTTCGGGCGAGGTCCTTTCGCGTGGAACACGTGGGGGGCCGCTCGCCTGAGACTCAAGTGCCCGGTGAGTACCCGGGAATCCTATGGACGCCGAGAAGCGCTCAAGGACGCCCGGCCCCTCGGGCCACCGTTCCGAATCGGAATCGTTATCCAGTGGCCGATACACACAGGGAAGGTGACCGAGAGTATCGGGAAATCTTCACAACCCCCCGTCAGGACACCGGAGTCGGCGCCTCCGGCTGACGACCGGTCAGCGCGTGCTCCCTGGCCGCCCGTCTGAACGCGGAGGTGCCCCGGCTCAGGTCATGGCCCACGGCGACCGCGTCGATCTCCGCCGAGACGCGCCACCGCCCCTCCCGCTCCTCTTCCCTGACCCGCAACCTGCCGTGCACCACCAGCGGTTCGCCCACCGCGACGGAGGCCGCCAGGTTGACTCCGAGTGTCCGCCGCGCCCACACCGTGTAGAAGCTGGTGGGCCCGTCCGTCCAGGCGCCGCGCTCCCGGTCCCAGCGGCGCGCGGTCGCCGCGAATCGGAACCGCGCGGACCCGCCCCGCTCCGACTCCCTGAATTCCACCCCTGTGGCGACATTCCCCACCACGGTTACCAGCGTGTCGTTCATAATCCGCCTCCCGTACGGCCGCATTCGACTGGTCCCATGGTGGCCCGGGCGGAAAGAATGTGCTGGCGCCTGTGGATTACCTGTCAGTTGTGTAAAACTCCGTCACCCGATCCGGGGAACCCGTACGTCACCGCCCCGGCCGCGAGACGGTGACGTACTGCTCGCGCACCTCCCGGTACCGCATCAGCTCCGCGGCGATCGGGTCGAGCACCCTGGCCCGCCCGCACCCGGCCGCCGCCTCGCGCAGCCGCCGCTCGGTGTCCTGGCCGTACCGCCGTGCCGGGCCCCGGGCCGCCGCGCCGCACGCCCACTCGACGAACGGGCCGCCGACGATCCCGGCGACCATCACCAGCACCGGCGGCAGCAGCCCCGGCGCCAGGACGCCGAGGATCTGGCCCACCAGCCAGAGCGCGCCGAAGATCTGGAGGAGCGTCATGGCCGCCTGGGCCAGGACCGCGGCGGGCCACCAGGCCGGGCGTGGCGGCCGTCCCGGCGGCGGCCCGGCGGCCACGGCGAGCTGGTCCAGCTCCTCGGGCAGCCCCTCCGCACCCCGTACGGCCGCCTCGCGCACCGACTGCGCCCAGGGGCGCGGCAGCCCGGCCGAGGCCTCCTCGACCACGGTGCGCACGGCCTGTTCGACGCGCTGGCGCGCCGTCAGCTCGTCCTCGACGACGGCCGGGGCGGCCGGGGCCTCGCCGCCGCCCGGGGTGCGGGTCCGCTCGTACCACCGCCACAGCCGCAGCCACGGCGTACCGCAGGCGCGTCCGGCGTTTCTGCGCCACTCGCGCTCCGCCGCCTCGCCGGCGGCGACGGCGCCGACCGCCCAGGCCAGCCGGTCGGTGAACTGCTCGCGGGAGCGCTCGCCGAGCCCGGCGCGCCCCTCCGCGACATAGGCGGAGCGCAGCGACCGCGCGGCGGCGTCCACATCGGCGGTGAGCCGCAGCGCGGCGGCGCCCCGGCCCCGGACGAACCGGCCGAGCAGCTCGCGCAGTTCGCCCACGCCCTGCCCGGTCAGCGCGGAGACCGCCAGGACGGTGGCGCCCGGCTCGCCGTGTTCGCCGAGGGCCATGCCGTCCTCGTCCAGGAGCCGGCGGAGATCGTCCAGGACCTGGTCGGCGGCGTCGCCGGGGAGCCGGTCGATCTGGTTGAGGACGACGAAGGTGATCTCGGCGTGCCCGGCGAGCGGCCGCAGATACCGCTCGTGGAGGGCGGCGTCCGCGTACTTCTCGGGGTCGACCACCCAGATCACGGCGTCGACCAGGGCGAGCACCCGGTCCACCTGGTCGCGGTGGCGTACGACGGCCGAGTCGTGGTCGGGGAGGTCGACGAGGACGAGGCCGTGCAGCTCCTCGTCGCCGTCGCCGCCCGCGAGCGGTCTGCGGCGCAGCCGTCCGGGGATGGCGAGCCGGTCGAGCAGCCCGGCGGCGCCGTCGGACCAGGTGCAGGCGATGGGCGCGGAGGTGGTGGGCCTGCGCAGCCCCGTCTCCGAGATCGGCACCTCGGCGAGCGCGTTGAAGAGCGTCGACTTGCCGCTGCCGGTGGCGCCCGCGATGGCGACGACGGTGTGGTGCGCGGAGAGCCGCTGGCGCGCCGCCGCCTCGTCCAGCACCCGCCCCGCCTCGGCGAGTACGCCGCCCTCGACCCGGGTACGGGAGAGCCCCACCAGCTCGCCGAGCGCGTCGAGCCGGGCCCGCAGGGAGCCCCCGTACGCCCCGCCGATCGGCTGGTGCACGTCCTCGTCGGCCTCCCCGCCCCCACCTCCGCCGAGCCCCCCGAGCCCGTCCTCACCCTCCGCCCCGGCGGCCCGACGCGCGATCAGCCCGTCGTCCCAGGAGCCGACGGGGACGGGGGTCGCGTCGCCTCCCGTACGGGCGGAATCGACGGCACCCACGGAGGCGGCGGAGCCTGCGGAGGCCCCGGTCGCGGAGGCCGCGGAGGCCGCGGAGGTCGCGGAGATCGCCGAACCGCCGGAGGTCGCGGAGATCGCCGAACCGCCGGAGGTCGCCGAACCGGCCGCTCTGGTGGCTCCGGCGGCCCCGGCGGCCCCGAGGGCCCCGAGTGCCTCCACCGCCCGCCCGGCTCGCTCGGCCCGCTCGACGGCCTCGGCCCGCTCGGTGCCCCCCGCGCCCCGTGTGCCCTCCGCGCTCCCCGCGCCCTGTGCACCCCATGCGTCCCCCGCACCCTCGGCGCCCCGTGCGCCCCATGCGTCCCCCGCGCCCTCGGAGCCCCGTGTACCCCGCGCGTCCCCCGCGCCCCCGGAGCCCCGCGTGCCCGGTGCGCCGTCCTCCCCGGCCTTCCTGGCCTCTCCGGCCTCTCCGGCCTCCGTGCCCTCGGGCACGTCCGTGTCCCGGGCGTTCGCGTCGCTCACGTGGTTCACCTTTCCTTCTGGAGTACGGACAGCGCGGCGATCAGTTCGGCCTGCGGCTCGGGGCTGATGTCGAGGGCGTCCAGGGGGGCCAGCCGGCGGTCGCGTTCGGCGTGCAGGACGCGGTCGATGTACGTCGTGACCAGCTCGCCGCCCCGGTCGCGCAGCCGCAGCGCCCCCTGGGCCCCGATCCGTTCGGCGAGCCGCTCCCCCGCGAGCCGGGCGCGCCGGCCGCCGAGCAGGGCGGCGGCGAGCAGCGCTGCGACGGTCTCGGCGTCCGGGGCCGCGGTGCGCTCGTGCTGCCGTACCTCCTCCTCGGCCAGTTCCTCCAGGACCCGGCGCCAGCGGCGTACGGCCATCCCGACCCGCTCCGCGGCCTCCCCGTCGGGTGCGGTCGAGGGGAGCGTCCTGGCGGCCGGTTCGCGGCGCCAGGCCCCGCTGACCCGCTCGTCGGCGGCGGCCACCGCGCACTGGAGGAGCGCCCCGAGGCTCTCCACGAGCGAGTCGAGCAGCTCCCGCGCGGTGGCGTCCCGGGGGTAGCCGCGCCAGCGGGTGCGGGCGTCCCCGGCGAGGACGGCGCCCTGGCCGAGCTGGCGCCGTACCCGCTCGCCCTCGGCGGCGTACGCGTCCTCCACGGCGCTCGTCAGCCGTACCGCGGCGGCGTACTGCGCGGCGACCGCCCCGGCCAGCTCAGGCATGCGGGCGTTGAGCGAGTCGATGACCCCGGCCGCCGTACGGACCAGGGCCTGCTGGCGGGCGGCGGGGTCCTGGACCCGGTGGGCGAGCCAGCCGAGGAGCGGGGCGACGGCGGAGAGGGGGAGCAGGCCGCGCCCGCCGCCGGCCGACTCGGGGAGTTCGGGGACGGTGAAGCGGGGGACTTCGCCGAGGCCGGCCCGCCGCAGGAGCGCCCCGTACTGCCGGGAGACCTCGTCGAGGACCTGGTGGGGCACCCGGTCGAGGACGGTGACGAGGCAGGCGTCGTACTCCTTGGCGGTACGGAGCAGATGCCAGGGCACGGCGTCGGCGTACCGCGAGGCGGTGGTGACCATCACCCATACATCGGCGGCGCAGATCAACTCGGCGGCGAGCAGCCGGTTCTCCACGACGAGCGAGTCGATGTCGGGGGCGTCGAGCAGGGCGAGCCCGCGCGGCAGGGTGGGGGCGGTCTCGACGCGGAGCGCCTGCGGTTCGGCGGAGTGAGGGGAGAGGGCGGAGTGAAGGGAGAGGGGGGAGTGAGGGGAATGTTTACCGGCGTCTCTGGTGCTTCTGCCGTGCCGGCCGTCCCTTGCGTCCATCGCGTCCCTCAGGTCACGGGTGGGCGCGCCGTCGGGGCCCGGGACGGGGTCGTCGTCCTGCTGGGGGAGCCAGACCCGGGGCAGGTGGGGCAGGACCCGGGCGCCCGCGAACCAGTGGTGGTCCTCGGGGTGGCAGACCAGGACGGGGGTACGGGTGGTGGGGCGGAGCACCCCGGCCTCGCTGACCCGGCGCCCCACAAGGGAGTTGACCAGCGTGGACTTCCCGGCCCCCGTGGAGCCGCCGACGACGACGAGGAGGGGCGCCTCGGGGTCCTTGAGCCGGGGCAGCAGATAGTCGTCGAGCTGGGCGAGGAGTTCGGCCCGGGTCTGCCGGGCGCGGGGTGCCCCGGGGAGGGGCAGCGGGAGACGCACGGCGGCGACACGGTCGCGCAGTGCGGAGAGTGCGTCGATCAGCTCAGGCCGTACATCCAAGGTCACCACATGCGAAGAATGCCCAATTTTGGAGCCTTTTTGAAGCGTATGGGCATCTCTGCGCGCCGACCGCACTTCGGGACAGACGGGACGAGTGGGGCGCAGGCATAACGAGTGCACAACACCCGGGGCGCCAGAGCCTAAAAGCGGTGCACGAATCCGATCTGCCTGCGATTATCGGTTCGCTTCACTGAACCTCCACAACGTGCCACGCACGTGATGCAACCGGGGCAGGGCGATCGGAGCCCTATCCTTGTCCCGGCAAGGCCACACGGAACCACCCACAGGGGGCTCCAGGTCACCGAGGCCACCACCGGCCCCCGTAGCTCAGTGGATAGAGCAGGTGCCTTCTAAGCACTTGGCCGCAGGTTCGAGTCCTGCCGGGGGCGCTTTTCTACGCGCGGTGCATGGCCCTCCCCTGAGGGAGGGCCCTCGCGTAGCGCAGACCACGCAGGTTAGCGGGGACGCTGTAGCGATGACATAAGGTCCGCCGCCGCACCACCCCCGCCCCCCTCTGTCAACCCCGTCCGCTCCGGTACGCGCGGGTGTCAGGCGCACCGGCGCGGGGCTCGTGTCGCCGACGCCCACGGCGGCACCACGGGCGGCGGTGGCGAAGGGCGAGCCGTCGGCCTCGCCACACCCCTCGGCCGGGACACCGGCCGGAGCGGATTCTTTTTGCTGAATTTTATTCACCGTTAACCCGTCGACCGACGCCCCGGCCATCCGCGCCCTTCCCTTCACTCCGCGACAGAAAGCGATTACCCTCGCGGCAAACGGGCATGGCGTGAAAATTCCGTGTCACTCCACGGGGCCGCTTCGGTCATGCCCGCCGCCCGTGCGGGCACGGCGCGGCAAATCCGGCGTAACACCAGAACATTTGCGCAAGTTGGCGGACTACCGTCGTCGGAGTGGCGCGATATTTGACATGGACCGTCGAGAACGAGCCAAGTTGCCATGCCGGGGGTCCCAAAAACCACGCTACCTACCAGTAAGAGGTAACTATCGCTAGGTACATCGGAGTGATCTTTCGCGCACCCTGATCGGGGCGCATCAGGAAGGCAACGGGCGAAATTGCACATTAAACTTCTCGGACCGATGGAAGTGACCGACGATGGGGTCCAGGTCCGTATACCCGGGGAGAAGTTACGGTCCATCATGGCGGCCCTGGCACTGTCGGTGGGCCGTTCCGTCTCCCGGAGCGAGCTGATCGACGAACTCTGGGGCGAAGAGCCCCCGAACAGTGCGGAAAACTCCCTCCACGGGCATATCGCCCGGTTACGGAGGGAGTTGGTCGCACAGGGCGGCAAGGCCTCGTTGCGGGATGCCATCAGGACCTCCCCGACCGGATATGTCCTGGAGCTGGCCGAGGAGGCCGTCGACGCCTCCCAGGTGGTCCAGTTGGTGGCCCGCGCCGACGCGGTCGCCGCGCACAACCCCCGGGGCGCCGTCGACCTGCTCAACGAGGCGGTGTCCCTCTGGCGCGGCCCCGCGCTGATCGACGCCGGCAACGGGATGATCTGCCAGGTCGCGTACACCCAGCTCGAAGAGGTACGGCTCGGCGCGTACGAGCGGCTCTTCGACATACGGCTGCGCCTCGACCACCCCCGGGCCGTCATCCCCGGGCTGGAGCAGCTCCACGCCCGCTATCCCCTGCACGAGCGGTTCTGTGAACAGCTCATCACCGCGCTCTATCTCGCGGGCCGGCAGGCCGACGCGCTCAACACGTACCACCGCACCCGTGAGTACCTGTCACAGCATCTGGGGCTCCAGCCCGGACACGGACTGCGCGACACCTTCCAGGACATCCTCCGGCAAGCGCCCCACCTCACCCGGTGACGCCCTTCCGGCGTACCTCCCGACCTACCTCTCGGCACACCTCTCGATGTATCTCTCGATGTTCCTTTCGCTGTCCCTTTCCGGTGCTGCCCGCCCAGGGCGCCGGACCGGCGCACGGGCCGGTCAGACCGACTTCGTGACCCGCAGAATCTGCCAGATGGCGCCGAGACGTGCCCGCCCGTGGAAGGCGAGATACTCGGGAAGCACCAGGTGGGGGCCCCACTTCTCCTTGTAGGCGAGCTGACTGGCGGCGGGATAGACCTTCTCCCCGTGGTCGGCGAGCAGCCGCATGATCCGGCGGGTGGCCGCGCTGGCCCCCGCCGGGTCGTGTTCGTCGGCGAGCCCGGTGAACGGGGTGAAGCCGAAGTGCAGCCAGGCGGCGCCCTCCTGACGGAAGGTCTCCACCGCCGTCAGATTGATCGCCTCCATCACACCGGGCGGCGCGTCCGGCAGCCGCCGGCTCAGGTCGTGGAGCCAGCCGGGGCGCGAGCCGTACGCGGGCGAGTAGGAGATGTACGCGATGGGCACCCCGTCGAGCCGGCCCACCAGCAGCCGGCGCGCGTGCTGCGCGGGGCCGCCCATCTCACCGACCAGGAACTCGATCTCCTTGACATGGCGGCCCTTGCTCCGCAGCCAGGCGCCGTCGATGGCGGCGATATCGGCCGCGCACTCCTCGAAGGGCGCCTCGGTCACATCGAGTCCGCTGCGGCGGGCCCGGGATATCTTGTTGCGGAGTTTCATGAAACGCGTGCCGCGCAGCGCGAAATCCGGCAGGTGCACCGAGTACGAAGAACCGACCTGATTGACCGTGAAACCACAGCGCGCGTAGAGGTCGACATCCTCGGTGAGCACCTGAATGGCCACCACTTTACGGCGCCGGGCTGCCGCATGCGCCAGAAAGGCCCGCAGCAGCGCCTCCCGCTGATCGGCCGGGCCATGGACACCGCCGAACTGGATGAGATACGAGCCCGCTTCGCGATAGGCGACGACCCCGTCGGCCGAAGGGTCGGTGAAGTAGGAGTTGCCGGAGTTCAGCGCGAGGAAGGCGCTGGGGTTGTCGGCGCTCTTGCTCAGCTTTTCCAGGACATCGAGCACTTCCGGTCCCGATACCTCTCCGCCGCGCGTGGTCATCTCACTCCCGTTGACTGATGCGTTGGCTGATGCGTTGGCTGACGCGTCGCGTTCCGGGCCGTCTGGCGCCCATCGTCGCCCGACTCTCCTCCGGCTCTCTTCCATTTCCCTGAAACGCCCGTCTCAGCGCGGTCTCAGCACCGTCTCAGCGCCGTCTCCGAGGAATGTCAGTGGGGTCTGTGAAGGTCGTTGACACCACTTGGAACTGCGAACTTTCCCGTCCCGCCGATGGGAAATGGAGAGCGGAGGGGCTGCGTGAGCAGCGATATCGCGACGCCTTCGGTGTCAGGAAAAGAAGAATCCGGGGCGCCGCTTCCGGAGATTCCCACCTACCTTTCCCTCATTGCCGGAAAGAATGTTCCGAGCGGGTCCTGGGTGTACGTGGTCGACTCGGACGCCCTGCTCGACGACGCGTTCGCCACGCTCACCCTGAAGCGGAAGCTGGAGAGCGGACGCCTCCCCGCCGAGAACCTGCCGCCGACCATCGTCGGCCGGGTGGCGCGCGCCGACCGCGCCGCCACGGACCTGGCGGTGGAGGCCGCGGCCGCGGCGGCCCCGGTCTGGGGGACGGTGGACCCGGAGACCCGGATCGAGGAGTTCGGCACCCTCCTGTACCGGAGGCTCGCCGACCAGGCCGAGAGGATCACGGAGGTCCTGGTCCAGGAGGGCCATCCGCTGGCGCTGGCCCGCTGGCAGGTCTCCGGGGCGCTGGAGGTCTTCGGCCCCGAGTCGCTGGGGTTCTACCGGAGCCAGATGCTCCAGGAGTACCGCCACGGGGAGCGGGTGATCTCCGTACGGCGCCGCCCGGACGGGGTGGTCTGCCTCAACCCGCCGCAGAACGCGCCGCTCTCCAGCGCGCTGCTCGGGGTGACCGCGATCATGGCGGGGAACGCCCTGGTCGTACGGGCGCCTCGGAGCGCTCCGCTCGGGGTGATGTACGTCCTCCAGGAGGTCGTGGCGCCGGTCCTGGCGGAGCTGGGCGCGCCCGCCGGCACGCTCGGGGTGGTCTGCGGCGACCCGGCGCCGATGCTGGACGCCTGGCTGGAGTCCCCGCTCGTCGACGACATCATGTACTTCGGCTCCAGCGAGAACGGGATGCGCTTCCAGGAGCGGTGCATCGCCGCGGGGAAGAAGCCGATCCTCGAACTCGCCGGCAACGACATCGTGCTGGTGTGGAAGGACGCCGATCTGGAGCTGGCGGCCGAGGCGATCACGGAGAGCTTCTACGGCTCCGGCCAGCTCTGCATGATTCCCAACCAGGTGGTGGCGCACCCCGAGATCGCCGACCGGCTGCTGGAGCTGCTGGCCGCGCGGGCGGCGGAGATCCGCCCCGGGCGCTCCTCGGAGGAGGGCGTCCTGCTCACCCCCGTGCTCCGGAACGAGAAGTTCTTCGCCTGCCTGCGCGACGCGGTCGAGCACGGTGCCGAGGTGGTCTGCGGCGGGCACGCGGTCCAGGCCGACGGCGTCCGGGACACGGCCGGGATCTTCCTGGAGCCGACCGTGGTGAAGGTACGGGGTCTGGCGGGCGCCCGGGAGGTGGCGGCGGTCCGGGACGAGACGTTCTTCCCGCTGCTCCCGGTGATCGTGGCCGAGCCCGGCGCCGACGACGAACTGCTGGAGCGGTTCCTCGACTTCGTCAACGGCAACGCGTACGGGCTGCGGAACTCCGCCTGGGCGCGGGACCCGGCGGTGATCGACCGGATCGTCACCCGGATCACCCAGGGCGGGCTGCTCAAGGTGAACGACTCGCACATCGGCTTCCTGCCCTATCTGCCGACGCACGGCGGGACCGGGCTCACCGGGGGCGTGTTCGGGGAGGCCAACTACCCGATCCTGCGCACCTCGCACATCCAGGGCGTGAGCGTCGCCACCGGCGCCCGCCCCTCCGAGGCGGTGTTCGGCGCCTGGCGCGCCCTGAAGGCCGCCACCGCCGGAGCCACCGCCGCCGGAGCCACCGCCGGGGACACCGCCGCCGAAGCCGCCGCCGGGGCCTGACGCCTCGGCCCGCGCCGCGCCGCCCTGCCCCGCCCCCACACGCCACCCGAATCCGAGAAGAAGGAGGATCCATGCGCTCGTTGGATGCCGCACGCGCGACGTGCGAGTCGTTCCTGCCCGGTCTGCTCGACCAGCTCGCGCTCACCCCGCTGGAGGAGCTGGAGGCCCCCCGTAACCCCGCGCTCGACCACTTCCGCAAGGCCGGCGGCCCCGGCCTCGTGATCCCGAAGACGTACGGCGGGGCCGGCGCCGACCCGCTGGAGGCGCTCGCCGTCGTACGGGCGCTCGCCTCGAAGGCGCCGTCCCTGGCCATCGCCACGACCATGCACCACTTCTCGGTGGCGACCCTGTTCACCCTCGCCGAGTCCATCCAGAGCAGCGGCATGGAGTGGGCGCTGCTCGAAGGGATCGCGGAGCAGCGGCTGCTGGTCGCCTCCGGGTTCGCCGAGGGCCGGCCCGGCCGGGGCATCCTCTCGCCGATGATGTCCGCGGCGCGGGCCGACGGCGGCTATGTGATCAACGGCGCCAAGAAGCCGTGCAGCCTGGCGCACTCGATGGATCTGCTCACCGCGAGCGTGGCGCTGCCCGCCGAGGACGGCGGGGAGCCCCGGATGGCGGTGCTGCTGATCCCCCGGGAGACCGACGGGGTCACCGTCCACCCGTTCTGGGGCAGCCGCACCCTCGCGGGCGCGGAGAGCGACGAGGTCCGGCTCACCGATGTCTTCGTCGACGAGCAGCTCATGATGCGGACCGAGCCGGGCGACGCCGGGAACCTGGACGACCTCCAGACGGTGGGGCTCATCTGGTTCGAACTCCTCATCTCCGCCTGCTATCTCGGCATCGTCAGCGGGCTGGTCGAGCGGGTCGTGGACGGCGGCAGGGGCAGCGACTCCGACCGCGCCCGGGTGCTCACCCGGCTGGAGACGGCCGCCCTGCTGCTGGAGGGCACCGCCCGGATGATCCGGGACGGCGACACCGGGAACACGGGGCTCGCCAACGCGCTCGTCGGCCGGTACGCGGCCCAGGACGCGCTGGGCGACGCGCTCAACCAGGCGGTCGAACTCCTCGGCGGTACGGCGTTCATGTCCTCCTCCGACATCTCCTATCTGGCGGGCGCCGCGCACGGGCTCTCCTTCCACCCGCCGTCCCGGGCCGCCTTCACCCGCCCGTATCTGGACCACGTGGCGGGCGCCCCGCTGCGGCTGACCTGACGGGAGCGGACACCATGGCTACGACGATCACCACCCCCGCCGTGTCCTCCTCGGCGCTGGCCCCGGCCTGCCCGCCCGGCGCGCCCGCCCTGGGCCGGGCCGAGCTGGGCCGGCTCTACCGGTCCCGGCTCAGCAAGGGCCGGGCGACGCTCGGCGAGCTCTTCGGCGGCCATGTCGAGGTGGCCTCGCAGGGCGCCTGGGTGACCACATCGGAGGGCCGGACCTTCCTCAACTGCGGGGGGTACGGCGTCTTCCTGACCGGGGCCCGCCACCCCACCGTCATCCGGCATGTGGCCGAGCAGCTCGCCACCCACCCGGTCGCCACCCGGCTCTTCCTGGAACCGCAGGTCGTGCTCGCCGCCGACGCGCTGGTCGCGGTGGCGCCGGAGGGCTTGGAGCGGGTGCACTTCGCGGGATCCGGCGCCGAGGCCGTCGAGACGGCCATCAAACTGGCCCGCACGCGGGGCCGCACCCGCCTGATCGCCACCGAGAACGGCTACCACGGCAAGACCATGGGCGCGCTCAGCCTCACCGGCAAGAGCGTCTTCCAGGACCCGTTCCGGCCGCTGCTCCCGGAGACCCGGCATGTCCCGTACGGGGACGCCGCCGCCCTGGAGCCGCTGCTCGCCGAGACCCCCGGCGAGGCGTGTGTCTTCATCGAGCCGGTGCAGGGCGAGGGCGGGGTGGTGATCCCGCCGGCCGGCTATCTGCGCGCGGTGCGCGACCTGTGCGACCGGTACGGGGCGTATCTGGTCCTGGACGAGATCCAGACCGGCCTGGGCCGGCTCGGCACCTGGTGGGGCGCGGACCGGGAGGGTGTCTCCCCCGACATCCTGCTGGTCGGCAAGGGGCTGAGCGGGGGTGTCGTGCCGGTCTCGGCGGTGGTGGCGACCCGGGAGGCGTTCCGCGCCTTCGACCAGGACCCGTATCTGCACACCTCGACGTTCTCCGGGGCGCCGCTGGCGATGGCCGCCGTACGCGGGTCGCTCGCGGCGCTGCGCGAGGACGAACTGGTGGCCCGTTCCCGGGACCTGGGCGCCGAGATCCTGCCGGAGCTGGACCGTATCGTCCGCTCGCACTACGGCGCGGCCGTACGGGAGGTGCGCGGGCAGGGGCTGCTGCTGGGCATCGAGTTCGCCGAGCCGGGGCCCGCGGGCGATCTGCTGATCGAGCTGATCATGAACGGGGTCATCGCCAACCACTCGCTCAACTCGCACCTGGTGCTGCGGTTCACCCCTCCCGCGGTGCTGACCAGGGGCGATCTGGACTACTTCTACGAGGCGGTCGACCGCGCGTGCCGCGCGCAGGGCGCCCGGTACGCACCCACCGCGGAAGGCGGCGACAACCATGCGTAATGTTCAGGTGACCATCCGGGTCCCGGGGGTCGAGGCGGCGGCGGCGTTCGAGCGGGTCGGCGCCTTCGGCCAGTACTCCGAACTCTCCTCCGTCATCCGCTCGGTGGTCTCGCGGACGACCGGCGAGGGCAGGGAGGAGAGCGACTGGGACGTCTACTTCCGCAACGGGATCCTGAGCTGGACCGAGACGGATCTCTTCGACCGGCGGAATCTGACCATCTCCTTCGAGCAGACGGACGGCGACTTCGCCGAGTTCTCCGGGGTGTGGCGGCTGACGGCGGAGGGCCCGGACTGCCTGGTCGACTTCAGCGCCGCGTTCGACTTCGGCATCCCCAGCCTCGCGGGCATCCTCGACCCGGTCGCCGAGCGGGTCTTCAAGGAGACCATCGCCCGGGTCGTCATCAGTCTCTTCGCCGGGAACGCCGAGGTGGTCGGGGACGAGGCGGTGGCGCGGGCGGTCGCCGCCGCGGACGACCCCGCCGTGTCCTCGGGGTCCGCCGTGGCGGCCGGGGCGGCCGGGGCGGGGGCCCGCTGATGGACGGGAAGAACCTCTTCGAGACGGAGACCACCTACCGGCTGATCCGGCTGGAGTACGGGCTCGGGCTGGTGATCGCCGCGGTCTTCTTCTTCCTCCACCTCGACGAGGTCCGCTGGCTGCCGGCGATCGGGCTCTTCGTCTACATCGACCTCATCGGGTACATCCCGGGGGCCATCGCGTACCACCGCTCCACGACCAAGCGGATCCACCGGGGTTACTACGTCGCGTACAACGTGATGCACAGCCTGGCCACCCAGACGCTGGTGGTGCTGGCGTGGATCTGGCTCTGGGGCCCGGAGTGGGCGCTGCTGGTCGTCCCGATCCATCTCTTCGGCGACCGGGCGCTGTTCGGCAACTTCCTGAAGCCGTTCGCGCTCGACTTCGAGCCGGTCACGCACCCGGCGTACGCCCGCTTCACCGGCCAGTTCGACACGTCGGCGCCATCGCCCGCGCCCGCGCCCGCGTCCACTGCGGCGGGTGCGCCGGCCGAGGCGGGCGACCCGGTGGGCCGCTGAGCACGCGTACCCGCGTACCACCCTCACCGCGCCGCCCGGCGCACTCCGCCACATCAGCACTCCGCCACATCAGCTCTTCGGCACATCAGCTCATCGGCGCATCAGCGCACCGACACACGGCAACCTCCGCCGGGAAGGACCCCCCTCATGGCTGACAGCTACCCGCGCCTCGTCTCCCTGCTCACCAGCACCTTCGGCCTCGACGCCGGCACCATCACCCCGGCCAGCACCCTCAGCGGCCTCGAACTCGACTCGCTCGCCCTGGTCGAGCTCTCCGTGGCCGCGCAGGAGGAGTTCGGCATTCCGATCGACGACAGCGACCTGGGCCCCGAGTCGACCGTCGGGCAGGCCGCCGAACTCATCTCCGGCAAGCTGGCCACCGTCTGATGAGCGGCCAGGACAGCGGCGGCCCGGAGCGGGCCCCGTTCGACGCCGCGATCACCGGGGTCGGCATGGTCACCGCCGCCGGGGCGGATGTGGCGCGGAGCTGGGAGCGGATCCGGGCCGGGGCCGGTACGGCGGCGACCGAGGTGCCCGCGCTCGCCGGGCTCCCCGCCGACTTCGGCTGCGCTGCCACCGACTTCGACCCGAGCGAGCTCATCGAGCGCAAGCAGATCTGGCGCCTGGACCGCAGCAGCCAGCTCGCGATGGTGGCGGCGCACGAGGCCGTCGCCGACTCCGGCCTGGACCGGGGGTCCTGGGACGCCACCCGGGTCGGGGTCGTCCTCGGCAACGGCATCGGCGGCGCCGCCACCTGGGAGAAGCAGCACAGCGTGCTGCTGGAGCGGGGGCCGCGCAAGGTCTCCCCGCTGCTCGTCCCGATGCTGTCGCCCAACATGTGCGCCGGGTACGTCTCCATGATGCTGGGCGCCCTCGGCCCCAGCCTGGTGACGGCGACGGCGTGCGCCTCCGGCACCACGGCGGTGGGTCTGGCGCGCGAACTGCTGCGCGCCGGAACCTGCGACATCGTGATCACCGGGGGTACCGAGGCGCCGCTGGTGCCCTCGCTGATCAGCGGGTTCAGCCAGATGCGGGCCCTGGCCGAGCGCCGGGACGACCTCACGGCGACCTCCCGCCCCTTCGACGCGGACCGCAGCGGCTTCGTACCGGCGGAGGGTGCGGCGGTGCTCGTCCTGGAGCGGCCCGAGCACGCCCGCGCGCGCGGCGCCGCCATCCGGGCCATGGTCAGCGGGTACGGGGCCTCCGCCGACGCGCACCACGCCACCGCCCCCGACCCGGAGGGCCGGGGCGCCGAACTCGCCGTACGCGCCGCGCTGCGGGACGCCGGGGTCGGCGCGGACGAGGTGGACCATGTCAACGCGCACGGCACCGCGACCCAGTTGAACGACGCCACCGAGGCCCGGATGATCCGGCGGGTGCTCGGGGAGCGGCCCGCCGTCACCTCCGTGAAGGGGGTGGTGGGCCACTCGCTGGCCGCCGCCGGCGCCATCGAGGCGGTGGTGACGGCGCTCACCCTCGAAACGGGTCATATACCGCCGACCGCCAACCTGGAGAGCCTCGACCCGGAGCTGGAGGTCGACATGGTCTTCAAGGCCGGACGCGATCTGCGCCCGCGGGTGGCCGTGAGCAACTCCTTCGGATTCGGCGGGCAGAACGCCGTCCTGCTGTTCACCGCCGCCTGAGAGGCACCGAAGATGGGAAGGGAAGCTTCCGCATGATCGAGAAACTGCTCAAAGGGCCACTGGAGTTGGTCGAGAACAACTTCAAACAGCCCACCGGACGCGCCGGTCGGCTGATCGGCCACGTGATGACCAAGCAGCACCGTACTCTCACTGTGTGGGCGATCGAACACATGGAGGTACGGCGGTCCCAGCGCGTGCTGGACATCGGCTGCGGCGGCGGGATGGCCGCCAAGCTGCTGGCCGAGCGGGCGACTTCGGGGTTCGTGGCGGGGGTGGACTACTCCGCGGAGATGGTGCGTCAGTCCGTACGGCGGAATGTCGACGGGGTGGCCGCGGGGCGGATGGAGTTCAAGCAGGGCGACGCGGGTGCGCTGCCGTACGAGGACGCCTCCTTCGACCAGGTCAGCGCCATCGAGACGTTCTACTTCTGGCCCGACCCGATGCGCGGGCTCGGCGAGGCGTACCGGGTGCTGAGGCCCGGCGGGCAGGTCTCCGTCACGCTGGAGATGAGCCGGGAGGCGTCCCCGAACCCCACGGTCAAGCAGCGTTATCTGGGGAAGCGGTTCACCGAGCGCTCGGAGCGGGAGGGGCTGCGCATCCTCTCCGGGGCGGACCTGGTGGAGATGCTGGGCAAGGCGGGGTTCCGGGACGCGCGGTTCGTCTCCGAGCCGACCCGCTCGTTCGGCTGGGTCTGCGCCCTGGCGCGGAAGTGAGGGGGACGGAACCCATGAAGGGGACGGAACCCGCCATGACCGCGTCACGTGACACCACGGCCTCCTCGGCCTCGGGTGCCTCGGGTGCCTCGGGTGCCTCTTCGGCATCGGGCGCGTCCGCCGACCCGTACGACCCGTCGGTCCCCGCCGCCCCCGAGGCGCGCGGACTGCCGGTGCTGGGCAGCGTGCCGGCCTTCCGCAAGGACATCCTGGAAGCCCTGCACCAGGGCTGGCGCGAGAAGGGCGACCTGGTGCGCTACCGGCTCGGCCCGGTCGTCGTGCACGGCGTCTCCAGCCCCGAACTCGCCGCCGAGGTGCTGACCGACAGCGCCACGTACGGCAAGCTCGGCCCGGACAACCCGCTCCGGCTGATCCTCGGTGAAGGCCTGCTCACCAGCGACAACCACGACAGCTGGATGCGCAACCGGCGCATGATGCAGCCGATCTACACCAAGCAGGCCATCGCCCGCATGTACGCCTCCATGGCGGAGTCGACCGCGAACCAGGTCGCGCACATGGAGACCGCGTACCGCAGCGGCGACGTGGTCGACGTGCACGCGGAGATGATGCGGGTCACCCTCGACATCGTCAGCCGGTGCATGTTCAGCACGGATGTCGAGCAGACCAGGGACGGCATCAGCCCGGAGGCCGTGGACGTCGCCATCAACTACGCCTTCGACCGGCTCCAGAACCCCTTCAGCCCGCCGACCGCCTGGCCCACGCCCCGGAACCGGCGCTTCCAGGCGGTGATGAAGGGCATCGACGACATGACGTACGGGATCATCGCGGAGCGCCGCGCGGCGTCGGCGTCGGCCTCGGCCTCGGCTTCGGCCTCGGCGTCGGCGTCGGGGGCGGGTGGGGGCTCACGCGGGGACACCCCGCCCGACCTGCTCGACATGCTGCTGGACGTACGGGACGCCGACACCGGCGAGGGCATGAGCGACCGCGAGGTGCGCGACGAGGTCATCACCACCTTCGGCGCCGGGCACGAGACCACCGCCATCACCCTGACCTGGGCGTTCTATCTGCTCTCCGGCAACAGGAAGGTGCTGCGGCGGGTCCAGGAGGAGGTGGACGAGGTCCTCGGCGACCGGATGCCCACCATGGCGGACCTCGCGGCCATGCCGTACGCCCTCCAGGTCTTCGAGGAGGCGCTGCGGCTCTACCCGTCGGCCCCCATCGTCCCCCGGCTGGCCCTCAAGGACACCGTGCTCGGCGGCCACACCGTGCCGGCCGGGTCGCGGCTGCTGGTCAACCTCTACAACATCCACCGCCACGAGCGGCACTGGAGCGACCCCGAACGCTTCGACCCGGACCGCTTCTCCGCCGAGGGGAAGAAGGGCCGGCACCGCTTCGCGCACCTGCCCTTCGGCGCCGGGCCGCATCTCTGCATCGGCAAGCACTTCGCGCTGACGGAGGCACATCTGCTGCTCGCGGCGCTGGTACGGCGGTACGAGTTCCGCCATGTGCCCGCGCACCGGGTCGTCAACCAGGCGTCGATCACCCTGCGGCCGCGTTACGGGATGTCCATGACGGCCCACTCCCGGACCACCGCCCTGGGGGCGGCGGGCGCCACGGGCGCGGGGGCGGGCGCCCGTTGAGGCGGCTCCCGTGCCACGACAGCCGCTGCCACAGCCGCAGCCGCAGCCGCAGCGCGACGGATCAGAGCACGTACCGATACACGTACCGACACCGGATGGGAATGGGAAGACGGACCCGATGAACTTCGACCCGAGCACAGCGGACGCGGAGCGCCTGAACTGGACGCAGTACCGTCCCGGCCAGGAAGCCGGCCACTACGAGAGCTTCTACCAGCGGGGCAACCACCCGACGGAGCCCCGGGCCTTCTGGATCCGGTACACGATCTTCAGCCCGGCCGGGATGCCCGACGCCGCCATCGGCGAGCTGTGGGCCATCTACTTCGACGGGACGACCGGCCGGCATGTGGTGGCCAAGGAGGAGTACCCGATCTCCGACTGCCACTTCGACCGCGAGACCTTCGGCGCCCGGGTCGACGACCGCGTGCTCGACGGGGGTTCGCTGAAGGGCGAGGCGGTCGGGACCAACGGGCGGATCGGCTGGGACCTGAGCTACGAGGGCTCCGAGCCGCCGCTCCTCCTGCTGCCGCCCAACCTCTACAGCGGCGGCTTCCCCAAGGCGAAGAGCCTGGTGGGGCTGCCGCTGGCCACGTACAGCGGGAAGCTGACGGTCGACGGCGAGACGATCGACGTCGACGGCTGGACCGGCAGCCAGAACCACAACTGGGGCAGCCGGCACACCGACCACTACGCCTTCGGCCAGGTCGCCGGGTTCGACGACGCCCCGGAGAGCTTCCTGGAGATCGTCACCGGTACGACGCGGCTGGTGGGCCCGGTGATGACGCCGAAGGTCACCTTCCTGGTGCTCCGGCACGAGGACCGCGAGTACACGCTGACCTCGCTCGGCCAGGCGCTCAGGGCCAAGGGCGACTTCGGCTACTTCTACTGGGACTTCTACAGCTCCGACGAGGCCGTCGCCATCAGGGGCCGCTTCACGGCGACCCCGGAGGACTTCGTCGGGCTCAACTACTACAACCCGCCGGGCGGCATCAAGCACTGCCTCAACACCAAGATCGGCCGGTGCGAGGTGGAGATCCTCAACAAGTCCACCCGCACCATCCGGCGGCTCAGCACGGGCAACCGGGCGCTGATGGAGATCCTGACGGACGACCGCGAGCACGGCATCCCGATCCGGGCGTGAGCCGGCGGCCCCGTACATCCCCGTACTGAAGTACGTCGCCGAAGTACGCCCCGTACATCCCGTACGCGCCCAACGCCCCCAGCAGCAGAAGGAAGAGGACGGCCCCCAGTGAGCGACCAGAGCGCCGCCGTGTCGGGCGGGCCCGGCACCCCCTCCCGGATATCCGAGTCCATCGTCATCCGGGTGGCCCCGGAGGCCGCCTACGCGGCGGTCAGCGATGTGGCGCGGATGGGCGAGTGGAGCCCCGAGTGCCGGGGGGCGTGGATCCTCGGGCGGGGCGGCCCGGCCCGGACGGGCATGCGGTTCATCGGCCGGAACCGGGCCCGCTGGCTGCCCTGGCCGACCCTCTGCCGGGTGGTCGAGGCGGAACCGGGGCGCGTCTTCGCCTTCCATGTGAGCTTCCTCGGCATCCAGGTCGCGGGGTGGACATACCGCTTCTCGCCGCTGCCCGAGGGGTGCGAGGTGGAGGAGGAGTGGCGCGACCGGCGTTCGGGGCCGTTCGGCATGGCGCTCACCGCCGTCACCCCGCTGGTGACGGGGGTGGTCCGCCGCAGGGCCCGCAACCGGTCGACCATGCGCACCACGCTCCTCGCGCTGCGCGACACCCTGGAGTCCGGGCGCTAGTGCCCCTCCCGGCACGCTCTGCCCCGGCCCAGGCGGGTCCGCACCACCGCAGCACCGCACCACCACCCCAGGACACCCGGCCCCGGACACCCCAGGACACCCCCCGGACACCCGGCCCCCGGACGCCTGGACTCCCCGGACTCCCCGGACTCCCCGGACAGGAAGGAGCCCCCTCATGCCGCATGCCATAGCCGGCACGCGTACCGGTGGCCCGGAAGCGGACCCGACGTCCTCTCCCGGTGCCGCCCTCTGCCTGGACTTCTACGCCGGCCTCGCCTCCGGCGTCGCCGTGGTCACCGCCACCTCGGCGGACGGTCCCGTGGGGACGACCGTCTCCACGGTCACCTCGCTCTCGGCCGACCCGCCGCTGCTGCTCGTCTGTCTCTCCCACACCTCCCGCACGCTCTCCGCGCTCACCCCGGGCTCCGCCTTCGCGGTGCACCTGCTGGGCGAGGAACAGAGCGACCGGGCCCGGCTCTTCGCCACGCCGAGCGCCACCGCCGCCGAGCGGTTCGCCGCCACGCCGTACGAGGAGGTGCTCGGGGTGCCCGTCCTCACCGAAGCGCACGCCTGGTCGGTCTGTGTGACCGAGGAGATACGGGCGTACGGCGACCACTGCCTGGTCGTCGGGCGGGTCGCCACCGTACGGGTGACCGAGGGCCGGCCGCTGATCTGGCACGGACGCGGCTTCCGCGCCCTGGCGGAGGGGGCGGCGGCGCGATGACCGGTTCCGTTTCCGCTCCCGGGCCCGCCGAGGGCGGCGTACGGGAGGAGCCGTGCTGGGCGCCCGAGGGCGGTCCCGGGGACGGGCGGGCCCCGGCGGCCGGCGCGCACCCCCGGGTCTCCGGCGGCCTCACCGCCGACGTGGTGGTGGTCGGGGCCGGTCTCGCCGGTCTCTCCACCGCGTACCACCTGATCGAACGCGACCCCTCGCTCGATGTCGCCGTCGTGGACGCCCGGCATCCGGCGGCCGGGGCGAGCGGCCGGGGCACCGGGCTGCTCGGCCCCCGGGTCGGCCCGTCGATCGACCGGGCGGCCCGCCGCTTCGGCCCGTCGGCGGCGCGCCGCATGTATCTGGAGTCCGTCGCCGCGGTACGGCGGGTGATCGCGCTCAGCGAGGAGCTGGGCGCCCCGTGCGGGCTGCGCACCGGGGAGCAGATCGTGGCGACACGCGACCCGGCCGGGCTCGCCTCGCTCGCGCGGCAGGCCGCGGCGTACCGGGCGCTGGGCCTGGATGTCCCGGTGCTGTCGGCCGCCGCGATCCGCGAGCGGCTGGACCTGCCGTATCACGCGGGGCTGCTCTACCGCACCGCGGCGACGCTCGACCCGGCCGCGCTGAGCGGGGCGCTGGCCGCCGCGTGCGCCGCGAAGGGCGTCCGCTTCTACGGGGAGAGCCCGCTGCGGGGGCTCCGTCCCGGCGGTGGCGGTACGGCCCCCACCGAACTGCTCTTCCCCACCGGCACCTTGCGGGCCCGGCGGACCGTGCTGGCCGTCAACGCGGCGGCCGGCCCGCTCGGGCTGCCCGTCGGCACCGTCCTCCCGCTCCAGGTGCACGCGGTCGCCACCGGACCGCTGGACGCGGAGGCGCGGGCGGCGCTGGGCGGGGAGAGCGGGGTGGCGCTGGTGAACAGCGCGTCGCTCGCCCCGTATGTGCGGCTCACCCATGACGGGCGGCTGGTGCTGGGCGGCGGCCGGGCCGTCCATCTGCCGGGGCTGAGTCCCGAGCGGGCCGCCGCGCAGCACGCCTCGGCCTGGTCATGGCTGGAGGACCGGCTGCACCGGCTCCATCCGGCGCTCGCGGAGGTGCCGGTACGGCACCGCTGGTACGGGCAGATCGGGATGACGCTGGACGACCTTCCGGTGGTCGGACGGGTCGGGGGGCACCCGGACGTCTGGTACATCGGCGGCTGCTGCGGCCACGGCCTCGCCATGTCGGTGGCCCACGGGGCCCATGTGGCGCGCTCGCTGGTGGAGGGCATCGGCTCCGGGGCGGGCTCGGGCCTGGGCTCGGGCCTGGGCTCGGGTGACCATCCGTGGCACCGCGACCGGGCGCCCCGCGCCCCGCTCACGTCCCCGCCGGTCAGGGCGGTGCTCCAGACGTATCTGAACTCCATGGACCGGCAGACCCGCCGTATCCCCTGAGCCTCATGAACGGACAAGAACACGACATGCGAGACATCTGGACCGGCCGGCTCGTCACGGCGCTCTTCCTCGTCGTGGGAGCGGTGAACCTGCTGCCCGGCTTCGTCGCGCTCGCGCCCTCGCAGATAGCGACGGCGTACGGAGTCTCGATCGCGGGGGCGCACGAGGCCGATCTGACGGTGCTGCTCCGGCACCGCGCGGTGCTGCTGGGGCTGGTCGGCATCGGGCTGCTCTGCGCGGCGTTCCTCACCTCGCTGCGGGTGCCCGCCCTCGCGGCGGGGGCGGTCAGCATGGGCTCGTTCATGCTGATCGCGTTCACCGCGCCGGAACTCAACGACGCGACGCTGCGCGTGGCGCGTATCGACATCGGCGCGTTCGTACTGCTGCTGGTGGCCGCCCTGCTGGTACGGCGTCAGAAGGTCTGACCCGCACCCCTGGTGGCTCTTCCGGGCCACCAGGGGTGCCTGGTGCGGAGAGGGCAGGATTCGAACCTGCGAAGGCTTTCACCCGATCCGAGTTGCCTCGGAACCCCGTTGGGCCGCTTCGGGTACCTCTCCTCGCGGTGTCCGGAGAAGTGTTCCTCCGTCCCGCTGTGCTTTTTATTCTGCCGCTCCCGCCTGACATTTCGCTGAGACGGATCTGAGATCGCGCCGCGTACGCCGCCGGGCGGCGATCCGGTGCTGAGGAGAGCCCCGTGCCCCTGCTTCCGAACGAGAACGACGACCATGAAGAGAACGACGAGCATGAGGCGGACGACGCGTACGAAGCGGACCAGCCCGGGTGCCTGCGGGACGGGGAGTCCGCCCGGCTGCTGCTCGGAGCGGGGTGGAACCGGCTCGTGGTGCTCGGTGACGGCAAGGCGTCCCGGCGCGTGGAGCGGGTCGACGGCTACGCCCGCGCGCCCTGGTACGACCGGGTCGCCGACGCCCTGCGCACGGTCAACCCCCGGCTGGCCTGTCTGAGTCTGCTCGCCGGGCGCGAGCAGAACGCCGCCGCCGTACGCTCCCGGCAGCTCCCCCGGGCGCTGGCGTTCGGAGGCGATCTGGCGGTGGTGCACCTGGCGGGGCATGACGTGCTCGCCCCCGCGTTCGATGTGAACGCGCTCCGGACGGAGGTGGTCCGGATCGTCGCGCCGCTCCGTGAACACGGCTGTGACGTGGTGCTGGTGGCCCCTTTCGATCTGACGCGCTCGCCCGCCGCTGCCCGGCTCGGCGAGAAGGTGCTGCGGACCCGGCAGCGCGCCCAGTCGGACGCGTGCGCCAATCTGGCGCTACGGCACGGCGCGCTCTTCGTGGACCTGGCGGCCCGCCACCCGGCGGCCGCGGGCGGCCGGTTCTGGGGCGCGGACGGCGTGGCGCCGAACGCCCGCGGCCAGGCGCTGCTGGCGGCGGCGGTGGTGCGGGCGCTCGGCGAGCACCTGCGGTGCTCCCGCACCGCCCCGGCGCCCCCGGCCGACGGCTACCTGACGCTCCCGGCCGGCTGTCTGCTCCAGGGCGCCTCGCCGGCGTAACCCCGTCGCACCTCACACCCCTCCCCGCACACCTCGCCCCTCCCCGGACGCCCCGTCAGCCCCCGTCAGCCCCCGTCCTCCCCCGCCGGTCTCCGCGTCACCGCCGGGCCGAGCAGCTCCAGCGCCTCCTCCCAGCGGAACGTCTCCGCCCCGCTCTCCAGCCGGTCGGCCGGATGGGGCCGCTGACCGCCGATCAGCACCCCCATCTCCCGCAGCCGGTCCAGGCTCTGCCGGTACGCGGGATGGGCGGCCTGGGCCGCGTTCAGATAGGGCAGCACGGCCGTGGGCACACCGAGGCCGTACGCCTCGCAGAGAATGCCCAGGGCCAGGGTGTCGGATATCCCGGCGGCCCACTTGTTGACGGTGTTGAACGTCGCCGGCGCCACCGCGATCGCGTCCGGCGGCGGCAGGGGCTTGGGCTCCCCCGGCCGCCGCCAGGCCGAGCGGATCGGATACCCGGTCCGCTCCTCGACGGCGCGCCGGTCGATGAAGCCGAGCGCCTGCGGCGTGGCGACCACCCCGACGCCCCATCCCCGCTCCCGCGCCCCGTCGATGAGCGTCCCGACCTCCCGCGCGATCCCGGACGCGCACACCACGACGTACAGGAACGGCATCTCGGCTCCCATGAGCCCCTCCCTCACCTTCTCGGCCCCCCGGACCACCAGGACTCCACGCTATCCGGCACCACTGACAGTCCCGGGCCCCGGCCGCCGGCCCGGCCCCCCGTTCCCGACCGTCCGGCCCGGTCCGATCCCTGCTCGGCAAGGGGGTCACGGGGCTACCCTGCCCGGGTGACGACACCAGCGCACCACCTCTGGGACCCGGCCGCGCCCGGCATCCTGCGGCTCCCGTCGGGGGTCCTCGTCCGGGGGCGCGGGCTGCGCCACCCGATGCCGCCGGGGCCCGAACCGACGTACGGGCTCTACCTCCTGGGGCGCAGACCGCCCACCGTGATCTGGGAGAACCGCTGGCTGCGCTGGCCCGACTTCCGGCTGCCGACCGACCGGGAGGCGACCGCCGAGGCGTTCCGCGAGGCGCTGGCCAGGGCCGGTGAGGAGCGCGTCGAGATCGCCTGCGGCGGCGGGCGGGGGCGGACCGGTACGGCGCTCGCCTGCCTCGCCGTGCTCGACGGGGTGGCGGCCGGCGAGGCGGTCGCGTATGTGCGCGAGCACTACTCCCGGCACGCCGTCGAGACGCCCTGGCAGCGCCGTTACGTGGCCACCTTCGGCTGACCTGCGGCGCACGGAGAAGTCGGTCCGCTTTTGAACCACTGGCATGCATACGCCACTCCCTGAACTGCACTTGTCACGGTGCGCAATGATGTGCGTACATGGAGTGGCGTACGGCTCCGAGGGGATGGCGGGGGGTGGTCAGCCGTGTCGGATGTTTCCTGTTCTGTACTTGTTTCCGACGCTGTGCTTGTTCCCGGTTCTGTGTTCAACCGGTCGGCGCTGCCGGCAGGCGCGATGCCGGGGGACGAGGCCGCCGGGGAAGGGGAGGGCGCGGACTCGCCGACGCACCCGCCCGGGCGCCCGATCCGGGGCGTGCGGGAGGTGACGGCCGCGCTGACCTCGCTGGTCCGTTCCGCCCGGCGGGAGTTGCTGATCTTCGACGACCCGGGGAGCTGTCTGGGCCAGTGCGTGCCGGAGGAGTTCCTCGAATTCGCGAGCGCCTGCGTCCGCGCGGCGGGTGAGCGGGAGCGGGGCCGCGCCCCGGTCGGGGTCCGCCGGATCGTGCCCCGGCACGGGCTGGTGGGGGTGGCGTACCCGTTACCGCACCAGCTCTCCGGCGAGGCGAGACAGACGGACTCCATCCCCTTCAAGATGATCATGGTGGACCGCGAGGTCGCCGCGGTCCCCCTCGATCTCGAACTCCACTACCACGGGCTGCTGCTGATCCGGGATCCGGTGGTGGTGCAGGCGCTGGTACGCACCCACGAGATCTGGTGGGAGACGGGCGAGGAGCTGCCGACGGCCGCCCGCCCGCTCCCCGGCTCCCTGCCGGGCCCGCTGCGCCCGGTGCTGGAGGCCCTGGTGGCCGGGGCGACGGACGAGGCGGCGGCGACCCGGCTGGGGATGTCGAGCCGTACGTACAGCCGCCGGGTGGGCGACCTGCTCGCCGCCCTCGGCACGACGAGCCGCTTCCGCGCGGGCGCGGAAGCGGTCCGCAAGGGGTGGATCTGACGCGGCGCCGGCCGCCGCGCCGGACCCCGGATGCGGGCGGGGGCGCCCGCCCGTGCCCGCCCGTGCCCGCCCCGGCTACGACACGATGTCCTTACGGGAGAAGTTCCGGAAGGCCAGCGCGAAGAGCACCACGGCGTAGGTGAAGGAGACCGCCGCGCCCTTCGCCATGCCGCCCCACTCCATCTGCGGCTGGAGCGCGTCGGCCCAGGCGAACTGCCAGTGCGCCGGCAGGAACTCCCGCCAGGAGCCGAGCGCGGTCACCGCGTCGAGCACATTGCCGATGATCGTCAGACCGACCGCGCCACCGACCGCGCCCAGCGGCGCGTCGGTCTTGGTGGAGAGCCAGAACGCGAGCCCCGCGGTGACCAGTTGGGAGACGAAGATGAACGCGACGATCAGCGCCAGCCTCGGCAGCGTGTCCGCCGCGTCCAGGGACCCGCCCGTCGGCAGCCGGAGGGGTCCCCAGCCGTACGCCACCGTGCCCGCCGCCAGCGCGACCAGCGGCAGCAGCACCATCGCGGCGGCGCTCATCCCGAGCGCCACGGCCAGCTTGCTCCACAGCAGCCGGGCCCGGGGCACCGGCGCCGCCAGCAGATAGCGCAGCGACGACCAGCTCGCCTCGGACGCCACGGTGTCCCCGTGGAAGAGCGCGACCGGTACGACCAGCAGAAAACCCGCCGAGACAAAGAGACAGGTCGCGGCGAAGTTGGCGCCGGACGCGGTCGCGGTGTCCATCAGGGTCACCCGGCCGTTCCGCCCGCCGTCCGGGGTCCCGCCGATCCAGAACGCCACGATCAGCACGAACGGCAGGACCCCCAGGATGACGCCCATGGCGAGGGTGCGCCGGCGCTTGAGCTGGCGCAGCGCCTCCACCCGCAGGGGCAGCGTGCGCCCGGCCCGGTAGCCGGGGGCCGCGTCGATCAGCGTGCTCATGCGGAGCCTCCCGAGATCAGGGCGAGGAACGCGTCCTCCAGGCGGCGGTGCGGCCCGACGCCGGTCACCGGGATGTCCAGCCGGACCAACTCGGTGACCAGGGTCTGCGCGGACGCGCCGTCGAGCCGTACGAGCACCCCGTCGTCCGTACGGACGGCCGAGCCGATCCCGGGCAGCGCCGCGATCTTGTCGACCACCGGTTCGGAGACCTGCTCGGCGGTGGTGACGAGCAGGGTGTCGCCCTCGCCGGTGATCTCCGCGACGGGGCCCGCCTGGACGAGCTGCCCCCGGTGCATGACCACGAGATGGGTGCAGGACTGTTCGACCTCGGAGAGGAGATGGCTGGAGACGATCACCGTACGGCCGCCGGCCGCGTACCGGATCATCACATCGCGCATCTCGCGGATCTGCGGCGGGTCGAGGCCGTTGGTCGGTTCGTCCAGGATCAGCAGATCCGGCAGGCCGAGCATGGCCTGGGCGATGGCGAGGCGCTGCCGCATGCCCTGCGAGTAGGTGCGTACGGCGCGGGCGAGCGCGTCCCCGAGCCCGGCGATCTCCAGGGCCTCCTCCATATGGGAGTCCTCGGCGGGGCGGCCGGTGGCGCGCCAGTACAGCTCCAGGTTCTCGCGGCCCGACAGATGCGGCAGGAAGCCGGCGCCCTCGACGAACGAGCCGACCCGGGAGAGCACCGGGGCGCCCGGCCGGATCGCCTGCCCGAAGACCCGGATCTCACCGGCGTCCGGGGAGATCAGCCCCATCAGCATGCGCAGGGTGGTGGTCTTGCCCGCGCCGTTCGGCCCGAGCAGGCCGAGGACCTGGCCCTTCTCGACCCGGAAGGAGAGGTCGCTGACCGCGTACCGGTCGGCGGAGTTGGCGTACCGCTTCGAGAGCCCGGTGATCTGGAGCGGCACCCCGGCCAGCTCCGGGTCCGGATCCGGCGCGCTGGCGCGGCGGCGGGCCGTGAGCAGCAGGGCGCCCGCGATCAGGACCCCGGCGAGCGGCAGGCCCCAGACCCACCACGGCATCGCGGCGACCCCGGTGGCGAGGGCGGGCACGGTCGGCACGGTCAGCGGCCCGTCCACGGCGATCTTGTACGTGGCCGGGGCGGCCGGTGAGGCGTAGCCGAGGTCGGTGGAGGCGACCACGAGGCGCATCCGGTGGCCGGCGACGAACTGGTGGTCCACGGCGGGCAGGGTCAGCTCCACCGTGCGGCCCCGGGCGGCGTCCTCGACCCGTACCGGCGCGACGAGCTGCGAGGGCAGCACCTGGCTGGTGCCGTCCGGGCCCACGTCGTACACCTTGGCGAAGAGGACGGCCTCGCCGCTGGAGGAGGTGACGGTGGCCTTGACGGTCGGGGCGCCGGTGAGCCGTACCGCGCGGGTGAGCGGCGCGGAGTCGAAGTGGGCGTACTGGCCCGGGAAGTCGAGGGCGAGGCCGACGCCGAACGAGGTGAGCTGGGAGGCCCCGGCGCCCACCCCCGGCACGGCGGAGATGGCGGGCGGGCTGGCGCCCGCCGGGTTGCTGAGGCTCTGCTCGCCGCCGGTCAGCGGAACGGAGGTGGTGGCGTTGGAGAGCCCCGGGTAGCGGTCGTCGGTCGCGCCGCGCAGCGAGACCTCGCCGTTGGTGGAGTCCACGCCTCCGGTCCGGGTGACGCGGAAGGCGGGCCCGGTGTCGGCGCCCTTGTCGTCCTTGAGGTAGCGGTCGAACCAGGCGGTGACCCGGCCCTGGACCCGGTCGGTCTCGGCGTTGCCGCCGTCGTGCCCGCCGGCGATCCAGTCGACGTCCACGGGCGCGCCGTTGGCCTTGATCCGCTGCGCCATGGCGTCGGCCTGGCCGAGCGGGAAGAGCGAGTCGGTCTGGCCCTGGGTGATCAGGGTGGGGACGTCGATCCGGTCGCCGACGGCGGAGGGGCTCCGTTCCTCCAGCGTCTTCCGGGCGGCGTCGTCCGGCTTCCCGGCGACGGCGACCCGCTCGTACATCTCGCAGAGTTCCTTCTGGAAGTGGTCGCAGCCGCCGCCGGTGGAGAAGAAGATCCCGGCCCAGAGCTTCTTGAGCACACCGTCCGGGAAGAGCGAGTCGGCGAGGTTCCAGTAGGTGATCTGGGGGGCGATCGCGTCGACGCGCGGGTCGTACCCGGCGGCGAGCAGCGAGATGGCCCCGCCGTACGAGGCGCCGGTCACCCCGACGCGGGGGTCGCCCTTGGCGTCGAGCTGGACCTCGGGGCGGGCGGCCAGCCAGTCGATCATCCGGGAGACGTCCTTGACCTCGTACGCGGGGTCGTTGAGCCCGATGTCGCCGGTGGACCTGCCGAAGCCGCGCGCCGACCAGGTCAGCACGGCGTAGCCGTCGCCGGCGAGCCGCTCGGCCTGGGCGCGTACGTCGTCCTTGCTGCCGCCGAAGCCGTGCGCCAGGAGCACGGCGGGTCTCCGTCCGCTGCCCGCGGTGAAGTACGAGGTGTCGATGCGGGCGCCCGGCATCTCCAGCACCTGGTCCTCGCGGTGCACGGACGGGGCGCCGTCCGAGGCGACGGCGGTCCAGGTGCCGGCGCCGACGAGCACCGCGGCGGCGGCGAGCCCCGCGAGCCAGCGGGCACGCGGCCGGGGCCGGCGGGGGGTTCGGGTCTCCATTCTTGAACCCTAAACGGCCGGGCCGCCGCGCCGGGCAGCCGACGGTCGGAACTGGTCGGCCTCCCCCGGGATGACAGGCGGGCGGCGGTGTACCGCGATCGCGGTACACGGCACCCTGACAGAGCTTCACAGAACTTCACAGAACAGGACGAGTGGACGGGCGTTCAGATGTCCGGGGTCCGGCGGGGCGGACCGTGGGGGAGGTTCAGGCGTCGGGGAGCTGGGCCAGCGTGGTGAGCGGCGCCGAGGCGGAGGCGAAGAGCAGGGCCACCGCCAGGGCGCCCGGGTCCGGAACGCCCCGCGCGTGGTCGCCGGTGTAGCTGGCGCGCCCCCGGCGGGCGCGCAGGGCGCTCGTGGCGCGGGCGCCCCGGTGGGCGGCGACCGCCGCGCCGTGGAGCGCGCGGAGCGGATCGATTACGGGGCCCTCGCCCCCGGGGTGGGCGAGGAGCGCCCGGGCGAGGGCGTCGGCGGCCGGGACGAGCGCGTCGACCATCGTCTTGTCCCCCACCTCCGCCTCGCCGACGCGCTGGACGGCGGCGGCGCCGGCCGCCGTGCCCGCCGCCAGTTCGGCCGGTCCCGCCATGCCGCCCCCGGCGGCCACGGCGGCGGCCAGCTCCTGGAAGAGCAGGCCGAAGAGCGGGCCGCTGGTGCCGCCGACGTGGTCGAGGAAGACCCGGGCCGCCGTGGCCAGCGGGGCGGCGGGGGTACGGGGCCCGCTCGCCGGGGCGTCGAGGGCGCTCCGTACCCCCTCCGTACCGGAGACCAGGTTGGCGCCGAAGTCGCCGTCCCCGGCCCGCTGGTCCAGCTCAGTCAGCTCGCCCTCGACGGCGCGGGCGGCGTCGGCGAAGCGTCTGAGCCAGTCGGCGGTGTCCTCGTAGGTGAGTCCCTGGGGGGCGGGCGCGGAGGGGGCGGCGGCGGGGGTCAGGTTCTGGGATGACATGACGGTGGGGGCTCCTGCTGCTGGTGGGGTGGGAGGTGCGGAAGGGGGCTGCGGGTAAGGGAAAGCCGTGGTCAGAGCGGCCAGGAGGGGGTACGGGCCGGGGCGTCCCAGAGCCGCAGGGTCTCGTCGTCGGTCGCGAGCAGGGTGAGGGAGAAGCCGCGCATGTCGAGCGCGCTGACGAAGGTGCCGGTCAGCGAGCGGTCCAGGGTCACCCCGTGGCGCTTCAGCGCGCCGCCGAGCGCATGCCGTACCCCGTACAACTCCAGGGACGTGACCCCGCCCAACCCGTTGACCAGGGCGAGTACCCGGCGGCGGCCGGGGGCCCGGCGGGAGGTGCCCGGGGGCCCGGGGTGCGGCAGGGCGGCCAGCAGCCGGCCGGTCATGGTGGCGACGAGTTCGGTGAGCGGCGGGTGGGGGGCGGTGGAGCCGGCCCGTTCGCCGTGGATGCCGACGCCGAACTCCATGACGTCCCGGGGCAGTTCGAAGGCGGGCGCGCCGGAGGCCGGCGCGGTGTGCGCGGCGGTGGCGACGGCGAGGCTGCGGGTACGGGCGGCGAGTCCGGCGCCCAGGGCGGCCAGCGCTTCGAGCCCGCGCCCCTCGTCGGCGGCGGCGCCGAGGATCTTCTCGACCAGCAGGGTGGCGCCGGTGCCGCGCCGTCCGACGGCGATCTCCGTGGAGTCGGTGGCGAGGTCGTCGTCGACCAGGACGCGGGCGCAGGGGATGTGCTCGTGGGCGAGGCGTTCGGCGGCGATGCCGAAGTTGATCCGGTCGCCGGTGTAGTTCTTGACGATGTGCAGTACGCCGTCGGGGCCCGCGACGGCGCGGCTGGCCTCGTAGATCTGCCGGTTGTGCGGGGAGGCGAAGATCTGCCCCGGGCAGACGGCGTCGAGGAGCCCGGCGCCGAGGAACCCGGCGTGCAGCGGTTCGTGGCCGGTGCCGCCGCCGGAGACCAGGCCGACCCGGCGGGCGCGGGCGGCGGGTCCTGCGGTGGTGGGGGTCGGGGTGGCGGTGCGGCGGGTGCGGAAGTAGCCGTGCTCGGGGTGGTGTTCGACCAGGTCGGCGTGGGCGGCGGCGAACCCCTTGAGCGCGTCGGGGACGAGCGACTCCGGGGAGTCGGCGAAGTAGCGGGGCATGTGAGGTCCTGGGTCCTGAGGTCTCCGAGATCCCTGAGATCTCCGGGTGAGCCGGTACAGCACCCCTTTCTACCGCTTCACCCCTTTTCTCCCCTGTAGTGAGACGCCTGCCCGGCAGTGAGGCGCCGCTGGCAGTGAGGCGCCGCTGGCGGTGGGGCGTCCCTGGCGATGAGGCGCCACCGGCGGTGCGGCGCCCCTGGCGATGAGGCGCCACCGGCGGTGCGGCGCCACCGGCGATGAGGCGCCACCGGCGGTGCGGCGCCACCGGCGATGAGGCGCCACCGGCGGTGCGGCGTCCCGACGGTGCGGCGCCGCTCAGGAGAGGGTGATCTCCGGGCGGTAGAGGTCCAGCCAGAGCGCCAGATCCAGGGTCCGTTCGAGACCGCGCCGACCCGCCGTCGTGACCTGCGGAGTCTTCCGCTCCGCCGCCTTCCGTACGCGCGCGATGTCGACCAGGTCGAAGACCCGGTGGGTCGGGTCGGCGAGGAGTTCCCTGGCCTGGTTCTGGAGGGCCACGGCGTACCGGGGGTCCTGGGTGGAGGGGTACGGGGACTTCTCCCGGTCGTAGACCGACCTGGGGAGCAGGTCGGCGGTGGCCTCGCGGAGCAGGCTCTTCTCGCGGCCGTCGAAGGACTTGAGGGACCAGGGCGTGTTGTAGACGTACTCGACGAGCCGGTGGTCGCAGTAGGGCACCCGGACCTCCAGGCCGACCGCCATGCTGGCCCGGTCCTTGCGGTCGAGCAGGATCTGCACGAAGCGCGTCAGGTGCAGGTAGCAGATCTTCCGCATCCGGTACTCGAAGTCGCTCTCGCCGGCGGCGCGTTCGATCCCGGCGACGGCGGTGGCGTAGCTGTCGCGGGCGAACGACGGCAGCCCGAGCGCCGTGTCGATCTCGGGGCGGAGCACCCCGGTGTCCTCCCCGAAGTGTTCGCCGAGGCGGACCAGCCAGGGGAACATGTCCGTCGTACGGGCCTTCTCGTCGAAGAACTGGGGGTAGCCGCCGAAGACCTCGTCGGCGGACTCCCCGGAGAGCGCGACCGTCGAGCGCTCCCGGATCGCCTTGAAGAGCAGGTAGAGGGAGGAGTCCATGTCGCCGAAGCCCATGGGGAGGTCCCTGGCCCGGATCATATGGGCCCGTACGGCGGGGTCGGCGAGGGTGCGCGAGTCGAGCACGATGTCCTGGTGGACGGTGCCGGCGGCGCGGACGGCGTCGTGGACGAACGGCGTGTCGGGCGTGGCGCGGAAGGCGTCGGCGACGAAGTGTTCCGTACGGCCGACGAAGTCGACGGCGAAGCTGCGGACGGTCTCGCCGTCCGCGGCGAGACGGCGGGCGGCGATCGCGGTCATGGCGGAGGAGTCGAGTCCGCCGGAGAGCAGGGTGCAGAGGGGGACGTCGGCGACGAGCTGACGCCGCACCGTGTCGTCGAGGAGGGCGCGTACGCGGGCGATCGCGGTGGCCCGGTCGTCGGTGTGCGGGCGGGTCTCCAGGGACCAGTAGCGGTGGTGGCCCACTCCGCTCGCGTCCACGGTGACCAGGGTGCCCGGCTCGACCTCGTACATCCCGTCCCATACGGCGTGGCCGGGGGTCTTGACGAAGGCGAAGAGCTCCCGGAGCCCGTCGAGGCGGACGCGGGGGCGGGCGAGCGGGTGGGCGAGGATCGCCTTGGGCTCGGAGCCGAAGAGCACGCCGTCGGGGGTGGGGGCGTAGTAGAGGGGCTTGATGCCCATGCGGTCGCGGACCAGGACGAGGGTGCGCCGGGGGCCGTCCCAGATCGCGAAGGCGTACATGCCGTTGAGGCGGGCGGCCATCCCCTCGCCCCACTCCTGGTAGGCGTGGAGGACGACCTCGGTGTCGGAGTCGGTGGTGAAGCGGTGGCCCCGGGCGGTCAGCTCCGCGCGGAGTTCGGTGAAGTTGTACGTCTCGCCGGAGTAGACGAGGGCGAGGGTGCCCCGGTCGGTGGTGAGCGTCATCGGCTGGCGTCCGCCGGGGAGGTCGATGACGGCGAGCCGGCGGTGGCCGAGCGCGGCGGGGCCCTCGATCCAGGTGCCCCGGGCGTCGGGGCCCCGGCAGGCCATCGTCTCCGTCATCGCGTCGAGGGCGGCGGAGACGGCGGACGGGGGGCCCGGATCACCCGGATCGACTGGATCGGGGGCGTCCCGGCCGTCTCGGTCGAAGGAGATCCAGCCGGTGATGCCGCACACGTGTCCTCCTGCTCCGCGCACCGTGGAAGGGCGACTGGGGAAAGCGAGCGCGGCCCGTACGGCGGGGAACGCCGTACGGGCCGCGGTCATCCGAGTCGTCCAACGAAGCGTGCGCGGGCGGGTTACGGGCCCGGTCAGTGATTCCGGGGGAAGCCCAGGTCCACTCCGGAAGGGGCGTCGGCCGGGTCGGGCCAGCGGGTGGTGACCACCTTGCCGCGCGTGTAGAAGTGCACGCCGTCGTTGCCGTAGATGTGGTGGTCGCCGAAGAGCGAGTCCTTCCAGCCGCCGAAGGAGTGGTAGCCGACGGGGACCGGGATCGGCACGTTCACCCCGACCATGCCGGCCTGGACCTCCAGTTGGAAGCGGCGGGCGGCGCCGCCGTCCCGGGTGAAGATCGCCGTGCCGTTGCCGAACGGCGAGGCGTTGATGAGGGCGAGGCCCTCCTCGTACGTCTCGGCGCGGAGCACGACGAGGACGGGGCCGAAGATCTCGTCCCGGTACGCGTCGGAGTCGGTGGCGACCTTGTCGAGCAGGGAGAGGCCGATCCAGTGCCCGTCCTCGTACCCCTCCACGGTGAATCCGGTGCCGTCGAGGACGACTTCGGCGCCCTGGGCCGCCGCGCCGGTGACATAGGAGGCCACCTTGTCGCGGTGGGCCCGGGTGATCAGCGGGCCCATCTCGGAGGCGGGGTCGGTGCCGGGGCCGATGGTGATCTTCTCGGCGCGCTCGCGGATCTTGTCGACGAGCGCGTCGCCGGTCGCGCCGACGGCGACCACCGCCGAGATGGCCATGCACCGCTCGCCCGCCGAGCCGTAGGCGGCGGAGACGGCCGCGTCGGCGGCGGCGTCCAGATCGGCGTCGGGGAGGACCAGCATGTGGTTCTTGGCGCCGCCGAGTGCCTGGACGCGCTTGCCGTGGGCGGAGGCGGTGGCGTGGATATGGCGGGCGATCGGGGTGGAGCCGACGAAGGAGACGGCGGCGATGTCCGGGTGGGCGAGGAGCGCGTCCACGGCGGCCTTGTCCCCGTGCACGACATTGAGCACCCCGTCCGGAAGCCCTGCCTCCGAGGCGAGTTCGGCGAGGAGCACGGCGGCCGACGGGTCCTTCTCGCTGGGCTTGAGGACGAAGGTGTTACCGCAGGCGATGGCGAGCGGGAACATCCACATCGGCACCATGGCCGGGAAGTTGAACGGGGTGATGCCCGCGACGACCCCGAGCGGCTGGCGGATGGCGGCGACATCGACCCGGCTGGAGACCTGGGTGGAGAGCTCGCCCTTGAGCTGGGTGGTGATCCCGCAGGCCAGCTCGACGATCTCCAGTCCGCGCGCCACCTCGCCGAGCGCGTCGGAGTGCACCTTGCCGTGCTCGGCGGTGATCAGCGCGGCGAGGTCGTCGCGGCGGGCGTCGAGGAGCGCGCGGTAGCGGAAGAGGATCGCGGTGCGCTGCGCGAGGGAGGAGGTCCCCCAGGTGGCGTACGCGGCCTTCGCGGCGGCGACGGCGCTGTCGACCTCCTCGGCGGAGGCGAGCGCGACCTGGGTGGTGACGGCACCGGTCGCCGGGTCGGTGACCGGGCCCCAGGCGCCCGAAGCGCCCTCGACGCTCTTGCCGCCGATCCAGTGGCTGACTGTCTTCATGGGGTCCCCTTCACATATGCGGTCACGGCAGGCGGGACCATCCCACCATGCCGGGCCCCGGGGCCCGGCCCGTCCCGTCGGGCGACCGCGAACCTCCGGCACGGGGGCCGTGACGGACGGGGAACGTCGCCCGCGCCCCGCTCCTGCCAAAGCGGGTCGGGCCTCCGCACCGGAGGCGGTCACAGCAAGGTCTAACGGTCCCTCCCGGGCGCTGTCAATGTTTTGTCATTACATTCGGACCAAGGTCTTGACACTCCTTCCTCACGAGCTGAAAGCTGACCCGCATGACCGCCTCCGTACCCACGTTGAGCCGCATCCGAGTGGGGTCCGCCCCCGACTCCTGGGGGGTCTGGTTTCCCGACGACCCCCAGCAGGTGCCCTGGCAGCGCTTCCTCGACGAAGTGGCCGAAGCCGGCTACGAGTGGATCGAGCTGGGCCCGTACGGTTATCTGCCCTCCGACCCCGGCCGGCTGACCGAGGAGACCGCCCGGCGCGGTCTGAAGGTCTCGGCCGGGACCGTCTTCACCGGGCTGCACCACGGCCCGGCCGTCTGGGAGAAGACCTGGGCGCATGTCGCCGACATCGCCGCGCTCACCCGGGCGATGGGGGCGGACCACCTCGTGGTCATCCCGTCGTTCTGGCGGGACGACAAGACGGGCGAGACGCTGGAGGACAGCACGCTCACCGCCGGGCAGTGGCGGGATCTGACGGCCCAGACCGAGCGGCTGGGGCGCGAGGTCCAGGACCGCTACGGCCTGAAGATCGTCGTCCACCCGCACGCCGACACCCATATCGACACCGAGGAGAACGTCGCCCGCTTCCTCGACGCGACCGATCCGGCCCTGGTCTCGCTCTGTCTGGACACCGGGCACTACGCGTACTGCGGCGGTGACAGCGTCAAGCTGATCGAGACGTACGGCGAGCGGATCGGCTACCTCCATCTCAAGCAGGTGGACCCGGAGATCCTCGCGGGCGTCGTCGCCGAGGAGGTGCCGTTCGGACCGGCCGTCGGGCGCGGTGTGATGTGCGAGCCGCCCCACGGGGTGCCCGCGCTGGAGCCGGTCCTGGCTGCGGCCCAGAGGCTGGACGTGGACCTGTTCGCCATCGTCGAGCAGGACATGTACCCGTGCCCGCCCGACAAGCCCCTGCCGATCGCCACCCGCACCCGCCGCTTCCTCCGGAGCTGCGGCGCCTGACCCCGGACGCCGGACAGGCCCCCCCGACCTGTCCGGCAGCCCCGGTGATACGGGGCCACACCGCCCCGCGTACGGCAGGAGTCGGCCTCGCCGTACCCGCGTACCCGCGTACGGCGAGAGGTCGGCCCGCGCGTATCCGTGTACGGCGAGGGGCCGGCCCGCGTACGGACGGAGCGGCGCGGGCCGGCCCCTCTGGCCGTGTCCTCAGACCCCCGCCGTGTCCCGGTCGCGGACGGGCGGCGCCGGTGGCTCCTCGACGGCCGGCCTGGACTCGCCGCCCTCGCTCACCCCGAACCGGTCGTGGAAGCGGCGCAGCGGGCCGGGGGCCCACCAGGTGGCCTTCCCCGTCAGCTTCATCACCGCGGGCACCAGCAGACTGCGGACCACCATCGCGTCCATCAGGACGGCGAGCGCGAGGCCGAGCCCCAGCATCTTGGTGTTGGTGACCCGCGAGGTGCCTATCGCCACCATCACCACCGCGAGGATCACGGCGGCGGCGGTGATCAGCCCGCCGGTCCTGCGCAGCCCGAAGGAGACCGCGTGCTCGTGGTCGCCCGTCCGGTCGTACTCCTCCTTGATCCGGGAGAGCAGGAAGACCCCGTAGTCCATGGAGAGCCCGAAGGCGACGCAGAACATGATGACCGGCAGGCTCGTCTCGATGTCCCCGGTCGAGGTGAAGCGGAGCAGCCCGGAGAGGTGCCCGTCCTGGAATATCCAGACCGTCGCCCCGAACATCGCCGTGAGGCTGAGCCCGTTGAGCACGACCGCCTGGACCGGCACCAGCACGCTCCCGGTGAGCAGGAAGACCAGGACCAGGGTCACCACCACGATGATGGCCAGGGCCCACGGCAGCCGGTCGGTGATGGCGTCCTTGGAGTCGACCAGGACGGCGGCGATCCCGGTCACCGACGCGTCGAAGGAGGCGGGTTCGGCGCGGATGTCCCGCACCAGGTCCTGGGCGGTCTCCCCGACGGCCTCGCCCTTCGGCGTGACCGCGAAGTACGCGTGGCCGCCGGTGTCGGAGGGGATGGGGCCGTCGACCCGCTTCACCCCGGGCAGCGCCTCGATCCTGGCCTTGTACTCCGCGTACTGGGCCTGCGTGGCGGTGCCCTCCGCCAGTACCTCCAGACCACCGCCGGGGCTGGCCGGGAAGGCGCGCTGGATCTCCTCCTGCATCACGCGCGAGGAGGCCTCGGCGGGGAGCTGCCGGTAGTCGGCGGTCCCCAGCTTGACCCCCAGGAAGGGGAGTCCGAGCAGGACGAGCCCGGCGGCGGTGGCGGCGGCGAAGAACGGGGCCCGCCGCATCACCAGCGAGGCCGTCCGCGCCCAGCCGGCCCCCGGCTCCGTGTCCTTCTCCCCCTTTTCCCCCTTCTCCCCCGCCGCCTTGCCGCGCCCGCGGCGCAGCGCCTTCCCGAGGTCCAGCGCGTTGACCCGGTGGCCGAGCAGCATCAGGGCGGCGGGCAACAGGATCAGGGCGGCGGCAGCGGCGAGCAGGACGACGGCGATGCCCGCATAGGCGAAGGAGCGCAGGAAGTACTGCGGGAAGACCATCATGGCGGCCAGGGAGACGGCCACGGTGAGCGCCGAGAAGAGCACCGTGCGCCCGGCGGTCCGCAGCGTGGCGCCCACCGCGTCCCGCACCTCGGCGCCGTCCGCCAGCTCCTCCCGGAAGCGGCGGACGATGAAGAGGGCGTAGTCGATGGCGAGTCCGAGCCCGAGTGCCGTGGTGAGGTTCTGGGCGAAGACCGAGACATCGGTCAGTTCGGTGAGCCCGCGCAGCACCGCGTTGGTGCCGACGATGGCGACAAGGCCGAGACCCAGCGGCAGCAGGGCGGCGACCGCGCTGCCGAAGACCATGACGAGGAGGACGAGGGTGACCGGCAGGGCGATCAGCTCGGCCCGCAGCAGGTCCTCCTGGATGGTGCTCTGGATGTCGTTCCGCACGGCGACGGGCCCGCCGACGGTGACCTTCAGCCCGCTCTGGTCACCGCCGAACTCCCTCTCTATCCGGTCCAGGACCTTGAAGGCGGCCGTGTCGTCGCCCTCGATCCGCGCGGCGACCAGCGCTTCGTGGCCGTCCTCGGAGCGGAGCCCGGGCGATCCGGTCTGCCAGTAGGAACTGACGCCCACCAGCCCCTTCTCCGCCTCAAGACGCGCGGTGAGCCGCTTGGCCTCCTCGGCGACGGCCGGCTCGTCGACGCTCCGGCTGCCACTGTCGACCAGCAGCAGGAGATTGGGCTGGGAGGCGGGGAACTCCCGCTCCAGCGCCTTGGTCGCATAGGTGGACTCGGCGTTCGGGTCCTCCCAGCCCCCGTTGCTCATCCGGTCGGCGACGCCGCTGCCGCCGACCACGGCGAGGGCCGTGATCACCAGCGCGATCAGCAGCGAGAGCCGGGGGCGCGCGGTGACGAACCGGGTCCATCCCCCCAGGCGAACGCCGGTATTGACTTCGGACATGGTGCGGTGTCCCCTTCACCGTGACCTGTGGCGCAGGTCAGCCTTTGCCATAGAATTGGCAAACACGAGTCCTCGCTCGCATTGAGTCAAGAATGCGAGTCGGCACTCGCATCTGTCAACCGACCCTGGAAGGCTGTGGACAGTCATGCCGGAGCCGACCTCGGCCCCCACTCCGGACCCGGCGGCGGGAGCCGCGGCACAGGAGCGCCCGCGCCGCCGGCAGGCCCGCGGGGAGCGCCGTATCGCCCAGCTCCTCGCCGCGGCGGCCCGTGTCTTCTGCACCAGCGGCTACACGGCGGCGAGCACCAACTCCATCGCGCGGGAGGCGGGCGTCTCGCCCGGGACGCTCTACCAGTTCTTCCCGAACAAGGAGGCCATCGCGGTGGAGCTGGGCGACCAGCTTCTGACGCGCTGGCGCGAGACGTACGGCCAGGCGCTCGTCCCGGACCACCTCGGGCTGCCGCTCGACGACCTGATGGACGCGGTGGTCGACCCGCTGATCCAGTTCAACCGCGAGAACCCGGCCTTCGCGGTCCTGATGCACGGCCCCGACATCCCCGGCAAGGTCACCCAGGAGCACGACGCGCTGCACACCTCGATGCTGGCGCGTGTCGAGGAGATCCTCGGCGAGTACCTGCCGAGCGTCCCGAAGGCCGAGATCGCCCGGGTCGCCCAGATGCTCTTCACCGTGTTCAAGGCGGGCCTGGACCTGATCCTCTCCGCCGAGCCCGAGGAGCGCGACGCGTACACGACCGAGCTGAAGCGGGTCCTCCTCCGCTACGTACAGCCGCTCGTCGAGGACCCGTCGGGCTCCTGCCGCCCGGCCGGCGCGAGACCGGCCACCGGGAGACCGGCCGGAAGACCGGCGGGGTGAGCACCCCGGCACCCGAGGGTGGGCCCCGGATACCCCCTAGGGGTACAGTTCGGAGCAGTATCCGAGCCCTCGAAGGGAAGAACGCCATGACCGCCGAGACCGACAGCCAGGTCACCACCGTCTACCAGGTCACCGGCATGACCTGCGGGCACTGCGAAAGCGCCGTCACCGAGGAGGTCTCCGGGATCGAGGGCGTCACATCCGTGCAGGCCAAGGCGGCAACGGGAGAGGTCACCGTCGTCTCGCGGACCCCGCTGGACGAGTCCGCCGTACGCGCCGCCGTGGACGAGGCGGGGTACGAACTGACGGGTCAGGTCTGATCCGGCCACACCGCACCCGCGTCCTGGGCGTACCCTCCAGGTATGTGGTCGTCCAGGTCTCGGCGCCCAAGGTCCTTCACATGAACCACAGGACCTTCACAAAGAGATCTAGATCACATAGATTATGAGGTAACCATCGGGCCTGCTCGCGAGTCTAAGAGGACGATGCCGGAAGAACGTCTTGGGGGACGTTCGACGGGATCGCAGGGGATGTCTTGGGGGACGTCCCGTGCAAGCGATTGGCCGGGGCACGTGCACAGGGGAGCTTTGAGCGGCCCTCCCGTACGTACCCCGGTCCGACCGCCCGAGTGACCGATGGTTGCGTCAGACGCCCGGCCCGGATCCCGTGGGGGGAATCCGCACCGGGGATATGGAAAGCGCCCCGCTCGCCGACCCGTGGGGGGATCGGCTGGCGGGGCGCTTTTCCGTGCGCGCCGTGCGTGCCGTGCGCGTGACGCACGGGGGCCCGGCCGCGCGTCGAAGGCGCGCGGCGCGGGCGGGCGGTGCGGGCGGTGCGGGCGGTGCGGTGTCAGCGGGCCTCGACCGGCACGAAGTCGCGCAGGACCTCGCCGGTGTAGATCTGCCGCGGCCGGCCGATGCGCGAACCGGGCTCCTTGATCATTTCGTGCCACTGGGCGATCCAGCCGGGGAGCCGGCCGAGCGCGAAGAGCACGGTGAACATCTCGGTCGGGAAGCCCATGGCCCGGTAGATCAGACCGGTGTAGAAGTCCACGTTCGGGTAAAGCTTGCGCTCGACGAAGTACTCGTCGGCCAGCGCGTGCTCCTCCAGCTTGAGCGCGATGTCGAGCAGCTCGTCGGACTTGCCGAGCGCCGAGAGGACATCGTGCGCCGCCGCCTTGATGATCTTCGCCCGGGGGTCGAAGTTCTTGTAGACGCGGTGCCCGAAGCCCATGAGCTTCACGCCGTCTTCCTTGTTCTTCACCTTGCGGATGAAGGTGTCGACATCGCCGCCGGAGGCCTGGATGCCTTCGAGCATCTCCAGCACCGACTGGTTGGCGCCACCGTGCAGCGGACCCCACAGGGCGCTGATGCCGGCGGAGATCGAGGCGAACATGTTCGCCTGCGAGGAGCCGACCAGCCGCACGGTGGAGGTCGAACAGTTCTGCTCGTGGTCCGCGTGCAGGATCAGCAGCTTGTCGAGCGCGGCGACCACGACGGGGTCGAGCTCGTACTCCTGCGCCGGGACCGAGAAGGTCATCCGGAGGAAGTTCTCGACGTACCCGAGGTCGTTGCGCGGGTAGACGAAGGGGTGGCCGATCGACTTCTTGTACGCGTACGCCGCGATGGTCGGCAACTTGGCGAGCAGGCGGATCGTGGAGAGATGACGCTGCTTCTCGTCGAACGGGTTGTGGCTGTCCTGGTAGAACGTCGACAGCGCGCTGACGACCGACGACAGCATCGCCATCGGGTGGGCGTCCCGGGGGAAGCCGTCGTAGAAGCGCTTGACGTCCTCGTGCAGCAGGGTGTGCTGGGTGATCTCGTTCTTGAACGAGGCCAGCTCGTCGACCGTCGGCAGCTCGCCGTTGATCAGCAGGTACGCCACCTCGACAAAGGTCGAGCGCTCGGCGAGCTGCTCGATCGGGTAGCCGCGGTAGCGCAGGATGCCCTGTTCGCCGTCGAGATAGGTGATCGCGGACTTGTAGGCGGCGGTGTTGCCGTAGCCGCTGTCCAGGGTGACCAGACCGGTCTGAGAACGAAGCTTCCCGATGTCGAAGCCCGTATCGCCGACGGTGCTGTCGATCACCGGGTAGGTGTACTCGCCGTCGCCGTACCGCAGTACTACCGCGTTGTCGCGTTTCTCGCTCACGTCATCCCTCACCGACGTAGTGCCTCTTCTTCGAGGTGCCCTGACTGTCTCTACCATCCCCCATTTGGCTCAGGAGAGTGCACTCGGGGTCGACCATTGGGCCTATTGGCGGCACTGAGTGCCGCCAACCCGCTTATCCTGCCCGCTCCGCCCACGTTTATAAAGTCGGCGTATGAAGTCCGCGCTCAGCCCCGCACCGCCAGCCGGTGGCCGAGGCCCGTGAATCTTCTGCCCGCGGAGACCGTGCGCACCGCCTGCCCTATGGCCCGGCGCGAGCCGACCAGGACGACCAGCTTCTTGGCCCGGGTCACCGCCGTGTAGAGGAGATTGCGCTGGAGCATCATCCAGGCACCCATGGTGACCGGAATGACTACGGCCGGATACTCACTGCCCTGGGAGCGGTGGATCGTCACGGCGTACGCGTGCGACAGCTCGTCCAGTTCGTCGAAGTCGTACGGCACCTCCTCGTCCTCGTCCGTGCGGACGGTGAGCCGCTGCTCCTCCACGCTGAGCGAGGTGACCACCCCGACCGTGCCGTTGAATACTCCGTTCTCCCCTTTCTCATAGTTGTTGCGGATCTGCGTCACCTTGTCCCCCACCCGGAAGACCCGGCCGCCCGCCCGTTTCTCCGGCAGATCCGGCCGGCCGGGGGTGATGGCCTGCTGGAGCAGCCCGTTGAGGTTGCCCGCGCCGGCCGGGCCGCGGTGCATCGGCGCCAGGACCTGGACGTCCCGGCGCGGGTCGAGGCCGAAGCGGGCGGGGATCCGGCGCGCCGCCACATCGACCGTCACCCGCCCCGCGTCCTCGGTCTCCTCCTCAACGAAGAGGAAGAAGTCCGGCAGCCCCTCCGTGACGGGATGCGTCCCGGAGTTGATCCGGTGGGCGTTGGTGACCACCCCGGACTGCTGGGCCTGCCGGAAGATCCGGGTGAGCCGGACGTTCGGCACCGGTCCGCCCCCGGCGAGCAGATCGCGCAGCACCTCCCCAGCGCCCACCGACGGCAGTTGGTCCACGTCCCCGACCAGCAGCAGATGCGCCCCCGGGGCCACCGCCTTGACCAGCTTGTTGGCGAGCAGCAGATCGAGCATCGACGCCTCGTCGACCACCACCAGGTCGGCGTCGAGCGGCCGGTCCCTGTCGTACGCGGCGTCCCCGCCGGGACGGAGTTCCAGCAGCCGGTGGACCGTGGACGCCTCCGCCCCGGTCAGCTCGGCCAGCCGCTTGGCCGCCCGGCCGGTGGGCGCCGCCAGCACCACCTTGGCCTTCTTCGCCCGCGCCAGCTCCACGATCGAACGGACCGTGAACGACTTTCCGCAGCCGGGGCCGCCGGTCAGCACCGCGACCTTCTCGGTGAGGGCGAGCCGTACCGCCTGCCGCTGCTCCGGGGCGAGTTCGGCCCCCGTACGCCCGGCCAGCCAGCTCAGCGCCCGGTCCCAGGCCACGTCCCGGAAGGCGGGCATCCGGTCCTCGTCCGTCCGCAGCAGCCGCAGCACCTGGGCGGAGAGCGAGAGTTCGGCCCGGTGGAAGGGGACCAGATAGACGGCGTTGATCTCCTCCTCGCCGCCCTCGGGCCCCGGCACCCGCTCCCGTACGACGCCCTCCTCCTCGGCGGCCAGTTCGGCGAGGCACTCGATGATCAGGCCGGTGTCGACGGTGAGGAGCTTGGCCGCGTCGGAGATGAGCTGGTCCTCGGGGAGGAAACAGTGTCCCTGGTCGGTGGATTGGGAGAGCGCGTACTGGATGCCGGCCTTGACGCGCTCCGGGCTGTCGTGCGGTATGCCGACGGATCGCGCGATCCGGTCCGCGGTGAGGAAGCCGATCCCCCAGACGTCGGCCGCCAGGCGGTACGGCTCGTTCCGTACCACCGAGATCGACGCGTCCGCGTACTTCTTGTAGATGCGCACGGCGATGGAGGTCGAGACGCCGACACCCTGGAGGAAGACCATGACCTCCTTGATGGCCTTCTGCTCCTCCCACGCGGCCGCGATCGCCTTCGTCCGCTTGGGGCCGAGGCCGGGGACCTCGACGAGCCGCTTGGGCTCCTCCTCGATGATGTCCAGTGTCTCCAGGCCGAAGTGCTCGACGATCCGGTCGGCGAAGACGGGCCCGATGCCCTTGATGAGACCGGAGCCGAGATAGCGGCGGATGCCCTGGATCGTGGCGGGCAGGACCGTTGTGTAGTTGTCGCACAGGAACTGCTTGCCGTACTGGGGGTGCGAGGACCAGCGGCCCTCCATGCGCAGGGACTCGCCGGGCTGCGCGCCGAGCAGCGAACCGACCACGGTGAGGAGATCGCCGCCGCGGCCGGTGTCGACGCGGGCGATGGTGTAGCCGTTCTCCTCGTTGGCGTACGTGATCCGTTCGAGCACGGCTTCGAGCACAGCGGGACTGGACATGATCCGACGCTACCGCCGACCGCCGACAGCGCGCGACGCCTGTGGATAACCGCGTCAACCGTGGCGACCACGGCCCCTGCCGGGCGGCGCGCGCGGGGCCCGGTCCGGCGGACCGGGCCCCGCGCGCGCCCCCTCCGCCTACAGCGCGTGCCGTACGTACCGCCGCGCGACCTCCGTGAGCAGCGCGACGCCGTCGCCCCGCCAGAGGTCGTCGTTGAACAGTTCGACCTCGATGGGGCCCGTGTACCCCGCCGCGTCGACCCGTTCCCGCCAGCCGCGCAGATCGACCGCGCCGTCGCCGAGCTGGCCGCGCCCGTTCAGCACCCCGGCGGGCAGGGGCGTCGTCCAGTCGGCGAGCTGGAAGGTGAAGATCCGTTCCGCCGCGCGGGCGACCGCCGTGGGGGCACGGTCGTCCCACCAGATGTGGTACGTGTCCACGGCCACCCCGACCTGGTCGGCGGGGAACCGTTCGGCCAGGTCGAGCGCCTGGTCGAGGGTGGAGACCACACAGCGGTCGGAGGCGAACATCGGGTGCAGCGGCTCGATGGCGAGCCGGACGCCGCGTTCCGCCCCGTACGGCGCGAGCTCCGCCAGCGCGTCCGCGATGCGCTCGCGGGCCGCGTGGAGGTCCTTCTCGCCGTCCGGGAGGCCGCCGGAGACCAGCACCAGGGTGTCGGTGCCCAGCGCCGCCGCCTCGTCGACGGCGGCCCGGTTGTCGGCCAGCGCGGCGGCCCGCAGCGCCGGGTCCACGGCGGTGAGGAAGCCACCCCGGCAGAGTGTGGTGACCGCGAGTCCGGCGTCCCGTACGAGCCGGGCGGCGGCCTCGGTCCCGTACGCCTGGACGGGCTCGCGCCAGAGTCCTACGCCGGGCACGCCGAGGCGTACACAGGCCTCGGTCAGCTCGGGCAGGCCGAGCTGTTTGACCGTCATCTGGTTGATGCTGAAACGCGTCAGGTCGGCCGGCGGCTCGTCCACGGCCGGGTTCACCGGTCCGCCCCGTACACGGCGAGGAGGGAGCGCATCCGGGCCTCGGCCAGCGCGGGGTCGGGGAAGAGCCCAAGCCCGTCGGCGAGTTCGTACGCGCGCGCCAGGTGCGGCAGGGAGCGCGCCGACTGGAGGCCGCCGACCATCGTGAAGTGGTCCTGATGTCCGGCGAGCCAGGCGAGCAGGACCACACCGGTCTTGTAGAACCGGGTCGGCGTCCTGAAGAGGTGGCGGGAGAGCTCGACCGTGGGGTCGAGGAGTTCCCGGAACCCCTTGGTGTCCCCGGTGTCCAGGACGCGCACGGCCGCCGCCGCCAGCGGCGCCAGCGGGTCGAAGATGCCGAGCAGGGCGTGGCTGAAGCCCTGGTCGTCACCGGCGATCAGCTCCGGGTAGTTGAAGTCGTCGCCCGTGTAGCAGCGCACGCCCTCCGGCAGCCTGCGGCGCAGTTCGATCTCGCGCTCGGCGTCCAGCAGCGAGATCTTGATGCCGTCGACCTTGTCGGGGTGGTCCCGGATCACCTGGAGGAAGGTTTCGGTGGCCGCGTCGAGGCCGGCGCTGCCCCAGTACCCCTCCAGCGCGGGGTCGAACATCGGCCCGAGCCAGTGCAGGACGACCGGCTCCGACGCCTGGCGCAGCAGATGCGCGTAGAGGTCCAGGTAGTCGTCGGGGGTGGTCGCGGCGGCGGCGAGGGCCCGCGAGGCCATCAGGACGGCCCGCGCACCCGTCTCCTCGACCAGCGCCAACTGCTCCTCGTACGCGGCCCGGACCTCGTCGAGCGAGCGGGGGCCCGGCGCGAGCTGGTCGGTGCCGACCCCGCAGACGATCCGGCCGCCGGCCGTCCTCGCCTCGGCGGCGGAGCGGCGGATCAGCTCGGCCGCGCCCGCCCAGTCCAGGCCCATGCCGCGCTGCGCGGTGTCCATGGCCTCGGCGACGCCCAGCCCGTGCGCCCAGAGGTGGCGGCGGAAGGCGAGGGTGGCGTCCCAGTCGACGGCGGCGGGGTCGCCGGGGCCGGCGTCCGCGTACGGGTCGGCGACGACATGGGCGGCGGAGTAGACCGTACGGGAGCGGAGGGCGCCCGGGGGCTCCGTACCGGCCGCTATGGAGGGGGCAGGTTGCGTACGGGGCACATAGAGGTGCGTGCCACCGTCGGGGGAGGGCAGTCGTAGCGCGGTCACAGCGTCAGCTCCGGTACGTCGATACGGCGGCCCTCGGCCGAGGAACGGAGCCCCAGTTCGGCGAGTTGCACACCGCGCGCGCCCGCCAGCAGGTCCCAGTGGTAGGGCTCGTCGAGGAAGACATGGCGCAGGAACAGCTCCCACTGCGCCTTGAACCCGTTGTCGAAGACCTCGTTGTCGGGCACTTCCTGCCACTGGTCGCGGAAGGACTCGGTGGCGGGGAGGTCCGGGTTCCAGACCGGCTTGGGGGTGGCGCTGCGGTGCTGGACGCGGCAGCGGCGCAGTCCGGCGACGGCGGAGCCCTCGACGCCGTCCACCTGGAACTCGACGAGTTCGTCGCGGTTGACGCGGACGGCCCACGAGGAGTTGATCTGGGCGACGGCGCCGCTCTCCAGTTCGAAGATGCCGTACGCGGCGTCGTCGGCGGTGGCGGCGTACGGCTTGCCCCGCTCGTCCCAGCGCTGCGGGATGTGCGTGGTGACATGCGCCTGGACGCTGACGACGCGCCCGAACAGCTCGTGCAGGACGTACTCCCAGTGGGGGAACATGTCGACGGTGATGCCGCCGCCGTCCTCGGAGCGGTAGTTCCAGGAGGGGCGCTGGGCGTCCTGCCAGTCGCCCTCGAAGACCCAGTAGCCGAACTCTCCCCTGATGGAGAGGATCTCGCCGAAGAAGCCGCCGTCGATGAGGCGCTTCAGTTTGCGCAGTCCCGGCAGGAAGATCTTGTCCTGGACGACGCCGTGCTTGATGCCCGCGATACGGGCGAGCCGCGTCAGCTCCATGGCGCCTTCGAGGTCCGTGGCGGTCGGCTTCTCGGCGTAGATGTGGACGCCCGCGTCGATCGCCTTCTTGAGCGCCTCCACCCGGGCGGAGGTGACCTGGGCGTCGAAGTAGATGTCGATCGTCTCGTCCGCGAGGACGGCGTCCAGATCGGTCGACCACTCCGTGAGGCCGTGGCGTTCGGCGATCTCCCTGAGGGCGTGGTCACGGCGGCCGATGAGCACGGGCTCGGGCCAGAGCGTCTCGCCGTTCCCGAGGTCGAGCCCGCCCTGTTCCCGGATGGCGAGGAGGGAGCGCAGCAGATGCTGCCGGTATCCCATCCGCCCGGTGACGCCGTTCATGGCGATCCGCACTGTCCTGCGTGTCACGAAGTTCCCTCCATTGGGCCGTGGCAGCCGTGGCGCCTGCGGGGGGCCGGATGTTCGACCGGCCGTAGCAAGCGCTTTCTATTCGGTAAAACGCTAGCCTGCGACAGCGGTCCGGACAAGTGCCCGGGCCGATCACCACCCCAACCCACCCCGTACCCCTCGGAGGAAAGCGATGACAGTCACGCTGGCGGATGTGGCGGCCCGCGCCCGGGTGTCACCCGCCACCGTCTCGCGCGTGCTGAACGGCAACTATCCGGTCGCCGCCGCCACCCGGGAGCGGGTGCTGCGCGCGGTGGACGACCTGGATTACGTACTGAACGGCCCCGCCAGCTCACTCGCCGCCGCCACCTCCGACCTGGTCGGCATCCTCGTCAACGACATCGCGGACCCGTTCTTCGGGATCATGGCGGGCGCCGCGCAGACCGAGATCGGCGGCCAGGAGGGGGCCGGGCGCGCGGGCGGCGAGAAGCTGGCCGTCGTCTGCAACACGGGCGGCTCCCCCGAGCGCGAGCTGACCTATCTGACCCTGCTCCAGCGCCAGCGCGCCGCCGCCGTCGTGCTCACCGGCGGGTCGCTCGAAGACCCCGGGCACATCGCGGCGATGGCCGCGAAGCTGGCGAAGCTCGCGGACGCGGGGACCCGTGTGGTGCTCTGCGGGCGCCCGCCGCTCCCCGGCGGCGACGCGGCCGTCGCCTCGCTGGTCTTCGACAACCGGGGCGGCGGGCGGCGGCTGACCGAGCACCTGCTGGCACTGGGGCACCGGAGGATCGGATACGTCGCCGGGCCGCGCGAGCGCACGACGACCCGGCACCGCCTGGAGGGGCACCGGGCGGCCCTGGAGGCCGCGGGGGCCGGGGGCGGGGCCGACGCGCAGGACCCGCTGACGGTGCACGGACCGTACACCCGCGGGTCGGGGTACGAGGCGACGCTCGAACTGCTGCGGCGCGCGCCGGATCTGACGGCGGTGGTCGCGGCGAACGACACGGTGGCGCTGGGCGCGTGCGCGGCGGTGCGCGAGCGCGGGCTGCGGATCCCGGAGGACATCTCGGTGGCGGGCTTCGACGATCTGCCGTTCTCGGTGGACGCGACCCCGGCGCTGACGACGGTACGGCTGCCGCTGCACGAGGCGGGGGCGCGGGCCGGCCGGCTGGCGATGGGGACGGAGACGCCGCCGCCGGGCGGGATCGCGACGATCAGCGCCGAGCTGATGGCGCGGGCGTCCACGGCGCCCCCGCGCGCGGTGTGAGGGGCGGACGCGGGGCGGCGGGCGGGACGTAAGCCGGGCGGTGAAGGGGGGCGCGGGCGGAGAGAGGCGGAGGACGGGGGCGGAGAGGCAGAGGACGGGGAGAGTCGGGCGGGGCGGGGGGCGTGCAGCGGAAGGGCCGGCGCCGGTTTGGCGAGTCGACGCCAAGTGCGAAAAGGGGCTTGCCGGGCATCGGCGGCCCGGCATACCGTTGACCCAGTCAAAGATTTTGGGCTGGCGAAAGGTCCGGAGGTCGGTCATGGCCGTTCAAGAAATGCGCGCGTTCAACCGCTTTTACACCAATCTGATTGGCGCGCTCGACTACGGGAAGCACCTGTACACCCCGTACACCCTCACCGAGTCGCGGGTGCTGTACGAGCTGGCCCACGCGCCCCGGACCGATGCGGCCGATCTGCGGATGGAGCTGTCGCTCGACGCCGGATATCTGAGCCGCCTGCTGGCCAGGTTCGAGCGGGACGGCCTGGTGGGCCGGGCGCCGTCCGAGGAGGACGCGCGGCGGCAGCGGATCACCCTCACCCCGCAGGGGCGTGAGGCGGCGGCGCTGCTGGACGAGCGGTCACGGACCGCGGTCTCCTCGCTGCTCGACCGGGTCGAGCCGGCGGAGCGGACCCGGCTCGCGGAGGCGATGCGCACGGTGCGGGACATACTCGGCGCGGAGGGGACGGCCGACCGGGACCGGCGGAGCACGCCCGTGCTGCGCGATCCGATGCCGGGCGAGCTGGGCTGGATCGTCCAGCGCCACGGCGCGCTCTACGCGGCGGAGTACGGGTTCGACACGGAGTTCGAAGGGCTCGTCGCCCGGATCGTCGCGGAGTACGCGGAGGACCACGACCCGGCTCTGGAGCGGACCTGGATCGCGGAGCTGGACGGGATACCGGTGGGCACGGTGATGTGCGTCCGGGACGACGGACCGGAGATACGGAAGAGCGGCGGCGGGCCCGTCACCGCCCGGCTCCGCCTGCTCCTGGTCGAGCCCTCCGCCCGGGGGTACGGCCTGGGGAAGCTGCTGATCGGCGCGGTGGTGGACTTCGCCCGTGGCGCGGGGTACGAAGACCTGACGCTCTGGACCAATGACATCCTCGGCGCCGCGCGTGTGCTCTATCAGCGCGCGGGGTTCACCCTCGTCGCGGAGAACGCGCACCACTCGTACGGGGTGGACCTGACCGGCCAGGACTGGTGGCTCCCTCTCCAGGAGGGAGTGACCGCACCGCAGAAAGGAACAGCGTAGTGAAGTTCGCCTTCTCCACCCTGGGAATCCCGGGTCTGCCCATCCGTGATGTCGTCACGCTCGCCTCCGAAGCCCGGTTCGACGGCGTCGAGTTGAGAACCCACCCCGAGGAGCCGGTGCACCGGGGCATGGGGCGGCGCGACCGCGCCCTGGTGGTCGAGGAGTTCGAGCGGGCGGGTATCGAGATAGTGGGCCTCGCCGGGTACGCCCGGGTGGCCAGTCCGACGGTGGACGAGGACCATCTGCGCCAGGAGCTGGAGGAGTTGCTCTCGCTGGCACGGGATCTCCGCGCCCCGTTCATCCGGGTCTTCCCCGGGGGCGGGGAGCTGCCCGCCGAGGAGGCGGACGCGCTCGCGGCGCGGCGGCTGGCCTCGGCGGCGGAGATGGCCACGGACTTCGGTGTCCGGATCCTGCTGGAGACCCACGACTCGCACCGCACGGGGCAGGCTGCGGCCCGGGTGCTGGGCCCGGTCGGGCACCCGAAGGTGGGGGCGCTCTGGGATGTGATGCACACCTGGCTGGGCGGCGAGGACCCGGTCACCACGCACCGCATACTCGCCCCGCACCTCGGCTATGTGCAGGTGAAGGACATCGCCTCGGCCGAGGACACGACCCCGCTGGCGCTGGGGGCGGGGGTGCTGCCGCTGGGCGAGTGCCTGGCCCTGCTCGACGACGACACCTGGGTCTGCTGGGAGTACGAGAAGCGCTGGTACCCGGAGGCGGCGGACCTGCCCGGACTGCTGACCCCGGGCCGGGCCCATCTGGAGGGCCTCCTCTACGGGCGCCGCTGAGGGGTGGCGTTCATGCGCCGGTCGTCGATCCCGGCCTGACGATCATCAGGATGGTGACGGTGGCCCAGAGCAGGTTGAAGACACCGGTGAACATGGCCAGTTGAACCGTCGCGGCCCGAGGGACCCCGGGCCCGGACCCGGCTCCGGCCCGGGTGCCGTCCCCGGCCCGGGTGCCGTCCGCCGGGCCGGCGGTGGCAGCTTCCAGCAGGGTGCTCTGGCGGGGGAGCACCAGGGCGCCCAGGACCACCGCCGCCACGAGGGTCAGGGCGAGGGAGACGATCAGCCAGGTGTCTCCCAGGACCCCCATGTTCTTCGCGGTGGCGATACCGAAGACGGGGACCGCGACCCCGACCACCGCGTAGACGCGGCAGATCCGGTGCAGAACGGCGACATGGGCCCAGGCGTCCGGGTCCTCGGAGGCGGCGCTCGCGCGGCGGACGGCCGGGGGAAACACGCTGGCCGCCACGGTCACCGGACCGATGGCGACGATCGCGGCGATGACATGCAGGGAGAGGAGGAGCTTGGTCACAGGTGAAGGCCCGTCAGTTCTGGTCGGTGGGTGCGGGGGCGGATGCCGTCGACGCTAGTGAGGGGCCGGAAGGGCGAACAGGGGTACGACTGCCAGGTCCCAACAGATTCTCGCCACGCCCGCGAGGGCTCCGGGGGACCCGGCCCACGGGTCCCCCGGGCCGACGGGGAGAGCGGTCGGGCGGCGCGTTCGCACTCGCGCGGACGGCCTCGCCCTCCGGGGCAGTCGGTCCCGCCGGGACAGCCGCACCCGCCGGGGCAGTCCCACTCGCCGGGGCAGCCGCACCCGCCTGGCCAGTCCCACTCGCCGGGGCAATCGGACCGGCCAGGCCAGTCACACCCGCCGGGGCAGCCTCGCCCAGCGGGGCAGTCGGTCCCGCCAGGGGAGGCGGGGGTGGCGGGTGATGCCCGGCGCCGGGTGTCGTTCGGTGGGCCTCTACCTTCGTGCCATGCACACCTTGGCCGTACTCGCGCTCGACGGGGTCATCGCCTTCGACCTCGCCACCCCCGTCGAGGTCTTCTCACGGACCCGGCTGCCCGACGGCAGCGCCCCCTACGAGGTGCGGATCTGCGCCGCGAGCGAGGAGGTGGACGCGGGGGTCTTCACGCTGCGGGCGCCGTGGGGGCTGGAGGCGCTGGCCGAGGCGGACACGATCGTGGTCCCCGGGGTCGCGGAGCCGGATCCGGCCGTTCCGGAGGAGGTGCTGGACGCGCTGCGGCGGGCGGCGGCCGGGGGGACCCGTATCGTCTCCCTCTGCGCCGGGGCCTTCACGCTCGCCGCCGCCGGGCTGCTGGACGGGCTGCGGGCCACCACGCACTGGGTCGCGGCGCCGCTGCTGGCCAGGAGATATCCGGCGGTCGAGGTGGACGCCACGGTGCTGTACGTCGACAACGGGCAGGTCCTGACCTCGGCCGGGGCCGCCGCCGGGCTCGACCTCTGCCTCCATCTGATCCGGCGGGATCATGGCTCGGCGGTGGCCGCCGACGCGGCGCGGCTCTCCGTGATGCCGCTCGAACGGGAGGGGGGCCAGGCGCAGTTCATCGTCCACCCCCGGCCGCCCGCGCCCCAGGGGTCGGTACTGGAGCCGCTGCTGCGGTGGCTGGAGGAGAACGCGGAGCGAGATCTGACGCTGGACGACATCGCGGACCGCGCCGGGATGAGCACCCGTACCCTCAACCGGCGTTTCCGGGAGCAGACCGGGACCACCCCGCTCCAGTGGCTGCACCGGGCCCGGATCCGGGAGGCGCAGCACCTCCTGGAGACGACCGGGCAGCCCGTCGACCGGATCGCGGAGCGGGTCGGCTTCGGCTCCCCGACCGCCTTCCGGGACCGCTTCAAGCGTCTGGTGGGGACGAGCCCCCGGGCCTACCGGCAGGCGTTCCGGCGGTCACCCCAGCCGACCGCGTAGCTACCATGAACATTTGTGCGTGGTTGAATTGAGAGTTGCTTATGGATGGGAGGGTTCATGCTCGATCTGGCCCGGATGCGGGCACTGCACGCCGTCTCCGTGCACGGTTCCGTCGCGGCGGCCGCCGCCGCGCTCGGGTTCACCCCCTCGGCCGTGTCGCAGCAGATCACCAAGTTGGAGCGGGAGACCAGGACGACCCTGCTGGAGCGGCGGGGGCGCGGGGTCGCGCTGACGGACGAGGCCCGGCATCTCGCCGCCACCGCCGAGGAGGTGCTCGCCCTCGTCGAACGGGCCGAGACCACGCTGGAGGAGCGCCGGGGGCGCCCGACGGGGCAGCTTGCCGTGGGGGCGTTCGCCACCTCGGCGCGCGGGCTGCTCCCACCCGTACTGGCGGAGCTGGCCCGGGACCATCCGTCCCTCGACATCCGGCTGCGGGAGGTCGATCCGCATCTCTCCGTCGACCTGGTCGCACGCGGCGCCCTCGACCTCGCCGTCGCCCACGACTGGGACATCGCGCCGCTGCCCGCGCCCGAGGGGGTGGAGCAGGCGTTCCTCGGGGAGGACCCGTGCGATCTCCTCGTCCCCGCCACGCACCCGCTGGCGGCGCGCGCCTCCGTCCGCAGGGAGGAGCTGTCGGGCGAGCGGTGGATCTGCCAGCCGCCCGGGACGGTCTGCCACGACTGGCTGGTCCGTACGTTGCGCACGGCCGGGTGCGAGCCGGATCTCGCGCACCAGGCGGAGGAGAACCACACACAGATCGCCCTCGTGGCGGCCGGGCTCGGGGTCGCCCTGATGCCCCGGCTGGGGCGCGGGCCGCTCCCCGAGCAGGTGCGGGAGGTGCCCCTGGATCCGGTGCCGCTGCGCCGCGTCCACGCCCTGTGGCGCACCGGTGCGGCGCGCCGCCCGGCCGTCACGGTCACAGTGGAGGCGCTGCGGCGGCACTGGCCGGCCGTCGCGGCGAGCTGACGGGGCCCGACCCGGCGGGGCCGACCCGGCGGGGCCGCCCGGCGGGGCCTATCCGACAGGGCCCGTCCCCGGCGCGCTGAACGGTGGGCTGAACGGCGCGGCGCGCGCTGTCTTGACCGGCAGTAACTTTCCGGATAACCGTGAGTGGCTGGAAGTTCTCTTCATCCCCCGCGTCATCTCTCCGCGTTCCTCGGCCGGAAGGGGCACCCGTGCACGACCGGACCATTTCCCGACGCGCCCTCCTCACCGCGACCACCGTCGTCGCCGCCACCGTCGCCACCGGCGCCACCGCCGGGCCGGCTCTCGCGGGACCGGCCACCGCCGCACCGGTCACCGCCGGTGGCGGCCCGGTCCCCGCCCCCGGCTCCGGCCCCCTCCCCGGACCCGTCCGCGCGCGGCTGCGCCGCCTCGTCGCCCGGATGAGCCTGGAGGAGAAGGTCGGTCAGCTCTTCGTGTCACGGGTGTACGGGCACTCCGCCACCGCCCCCGACCAGGCCGACATCGACGCCAACCTCGCCGAACTGGGGGTCCGTACCGCCGCCGAGCTGATCTCCACGTACCACCTCGGCGGGGTCATCTACTTCGCCTGGGCGCACAACACCCGTGACCCGCACCAGATCGCCGCGCTCTCCCGGGGCATCCAGCGGGCGGGGCTCGCCGGGCGCACCCCCCTGCCGCTGCTGATCGCCACCGACCAGGAACACGGCGCCGTCGCCCGGGTCGGCAGGCCCGCCACGCTGCTGCCGGGCGCGATGGCGCTCGGCGCCTCCCGTTCGCTCCCCGGGGCCCGCGAGGCCGCCCGGATCGCCGGGGCCGAGCTGGCCGCGATGGGCATCAACCAGAACTACGCGCCCGACGCCGACGTCAATGTCAACCCGGCCAACCCGGTGATCGGCGTACGCTCCTTCGGCGCCGACCCGCGCGCCGTGGCCGCGATGGTCGCCGCCCAGGTGGCGGGGTATCAGAGCGCCGGGATCGCCACCGCCGCCAAGCACTTCCCCGGCCACGGCGACACGACCGACGACAGCCACTACGCGCTCCCCACGATCCACCACACCCGCGAGCAGTGGTCGGAGCTGGACGCCCCGCCGTTCCGCGCCGCGATCTCCGCCGGGGTCACCTCGATCATGACCGCGCACATCGTCGTGCCCGCCCTCGACCCGAGCGAGGACCCGGCCACTCTCTCGCGCCCCATCGTCACCGGTGTGCTCCGCGAACAACTCGGCTACCAGGGCGTGGTGGTCACGGACGCGCTCGGCATGGCGGGGGTCCGGCAGAAGTACGGCGACGACCGCGTCCCGGTCCTCGCACTCAAGGCGGGCGTGGACCAGCTCCTCAACCCGCCCGACCTCAGGCTCGCCTGGAACGCGGTCCTGACGGCCGTCCGGGAGGGTGAACTGACCGTCGGCCGGATCGAGGAATCGGTTCTGCGGATCCTCGGGCTGAAGGAGCGGCTGGGGCTGCTGCGCGACCCGTTCCCGGACACGCGCGCCGTGGACCGTACGGTCGGCACCCGCGCCCATCTCGCCGCCGCCGACCGGATCGCCGACACCACCACCACGCTTCTCGCCAACGAGCGGGGGCTGCTCCCGCTCAGCCGCCGCCGGGAGCGGAACCTGCTGGTCGTCGGCGCCGACCCGGCCTCGCCCAGCGGGACCACCGGGCCGCCCGTGACGGTTCTCGCCACCGCCCTGACCGAGCTGGGGTTCCGCGCCACCGCGCTCTCCACCGGTACGGCGCCGAACGCCGCCCGGATCGCGGAGGCGGTGGCCGCCGCGCGGGGCGCCGACGCGGTCGTCGTGGCCACGTACAACGTCTCCGCGGGCAGCGCCCAGCGCACCCTGGTGAGCGCGCTCGCCGCGACCGGGGTGCCGGTGGTGGCCGTCGCGACGCGCAACCCGTACGACATCGCCCATCTCTCCGGGGTGGGCGCCGCGCTGGCCACGTACTCCTGGACCGATGTCGAGCTGCGGGCCGCCGCCCGCGTGATCGCGGGCCGGGTCAGACCCCGGGGGCTGCTGCCCGTACCGGTGCAGCGGGCGGACGACCCGGCGCGGGTGCTGTACCCGATCGGGCACGGACTAGGCCAGGTCGTGCTGACCACCGCCCCTGCCCCGCGCACGGCGGACGGCGAAGAACCGGGTTCCCCCCGCGCCGTACCCGAAGACCCGGGTGTGCG
>NZ_JBFBFB010000013.1:0-235302 GCF_040683935.1 Streptomyces sp. NPDC093085
CGCCCGGTTACATTCCGAACCCGGAAGCTAAGCCTTACAGCGCCGATGGTACTGCAGGGGGGACCCTGTGGGAGAGTAGGACGCCGCCGAACAATTTTTGAATGCGGGAATGCCCCGTATCAATGGTTTCGACTGTTGATACGGGGCATTTCTGCGTTCCAGAGCCGTTTAGGCTCGGTGGTATGCGCTACGAACTGGTGATCTTCGACAACGACGGTGTCCTCGTGGACAGCGAGCGGCTCTCCAACACGATCCTGGCCGGCTACCTCACCGAGCTGGGCCACCCCGCCACGTACGAGGAGTGCGTGCGGGACTTCATGGGGGCCGCGCTGCACCGCGTCCACGACCTCGTCGCGGAGCGGACCGGGCAGCGGCTGCCCGACGAGTTCGACGAGGTGCTGCACTCCCGGATCTTCGCCGCCTTCGAGCGGGAGTTGACGCCCGTCGACGGGGTGGTCGACGTGGTCGAGAAGCTGGCCGCCGACGGGGTGCCGTACTGCCTCGCCTCCTCCGGGAGCCATGAGCGCATCCGCGTCGGGCACCGGAAGACCGGGCTCGACCGGCTCTTCCCGCACCGCGAGAGCAGCGAGGGCGGGGAGAGCGGGGGAGACGGGGTGGCCAACGTCGTGTTCAGTGCTCAGGATGTCGGGCGGGGGAAGCCGGCGCCCGATCTGTTTCTGCATGCCGCCGCGCGGATGGGGGTCGCCCCGGAGCGGTGCGTGGTGGTCGAGGACAGTCCGCTCGGGGTTCAGGCCGCTGTGGCCGCCGGGATGGATGTCTTCGCGTTCACCGCCATGACCCCGGCCGCCAAGCTCGCCGGGGCCACCGGGTACTTCGCCACGATGGACGAACTCCTCGCGCTGCTCGGGGAATCCGCGCCCGGGGAAGCCGAACTCGGCTAATCCGTGGGGTGATCCATCTACCCATGGGTAGGTGAGCGTTCTACGCTGTCCGGCCATGACAGACGCGCGGATGCGGCACGGACGGGTCTCCCTGGCGCTCAGCTTCTTCGTCCAGGGGGTGAGTTTCGCTCTCCTGGTGACGCGTATCCCCGCCATCCAGGGGCGGTACGGGGTGTCCGATGCCCTCCTGCCGCTCTTCCTGGCCGCCGTTCCCGTGCTCGCCGGGGTCGGGAGTGTCGCCACGGAGCGGCTGGTCACGCGGGTACGGCCGGGGCTGGTGCTGCGGTGGGCGCAGCCTGTTGTCATGCTCGCGCTGCTCGGGGTCGGGGGCGGGGACGCCATGGGGCAGCTCGGCGTGGCTCTGGGGGCGTTCGGGCTGGCCGTGGGGGCGTTGGACGCGTCCATGAACATGCTCGGGGTCAGCCTCCAGCGAGCGTACGGGCGCAGCATCATGCTCGGCTTCCATGCCGCCTTCAGTCTCGGCGGGATCGCCGGGGCCTCGCTGGCCTGGGCGGGGGCGCACTGGCAGGTGCCGCTGTTCCTGTCGTATCTGCCGGTCGTCGTGGTGCTGCTGCCGGCCGCGTTCGTCGGGTCCTGGTGGTATGCGGATGCCAAGTCCCCGGCGGATCAGGGCGAGGAGGGCGCGTCCGGTTCCGCGTCCGGTGCCGTGGCCGGCTCCGGGGTGGCGTTCCGGGTGTTGCTGCCGCTCTGCCTGGTCATGTGCTTCGCGTACATCGGGGACTCCACCGTCTCCAACTGGAGCGCCAAGTATCTCCAGGACGTGCTGGGCGGCTCGGAGGAGCTGGCGACCGTTCCGTACAACGCCTATATGGTCACCACCCTGCTGGGGCGGGCTGTCGGGGATCTCGGGGTGCGGCGGTTCGGGTCCGTGGCCGTCGTGCGGTGCGGGGCGGTGGTGGCGGGGGCCGGGTTCGGGGTGGTGGCGGTGGCGCCGGGGGCGTGGGTGGGGGTGCTCGGGTTCACGCTGCTGGGGCTGGGGCTCTGTGTGATCGTGCCGCAGACCTTCGCGGCGGCCGGGCGGCTCTTCCCGGGGGCGAGCGACGCGGCGGTCGCGCGGCTCAATGTCTTCAACTATGTGGGGTTTCTCGTCGGGTCGCCGCTGGTGGGGGTTCTGGGGGACGTCTGGAGTTATCGGGGCGCCATGCTCGTGCCGATGGTCATGGTGCTGGTGACGCTGGTGTACGCCCGGTCGTTCGGTACGGAGGGGGACCGGTACGGTGGCGGGCATGAGCGGGCGCGCGCGGTTGATGTGGGATGACGCGGTCACGGCGTACGACTTCGGGCCCGGCCACCCGATGGACCCGGTGCGGCTCTCCCTGACGCTGGGGATGGTGCGGGCCTTCGGGCTGGAGAAGGCGGTGGACGTCGTCGCGGCGCCGGCCGCCGGGGACTCGACGCTGCGGCTCGTCCACCGGCAGGACTATGTGGAGGCGGTACGGCGGGCCTCGGCCGAACCCCGGGCCGCCGAGGCGGCGTACGGGCTGGGGACGGCGGACGACCCGGCGTTCCCCGGGATGCACGAGGCGTCGGCGCTGATCGCCGGGCAGTCGGTGGGCGCGGCGGAGGCGCTGTGGCGCGGGGAGTGCGCGCACGCGGTGAACTTCGCGGGCGGGCTGCACCACGCGATGCCGGGGGCCGCGGCCGGGTTCTGTGTCTACAACGACGCGGCGCTCGCGATCGCGCGGCTCCTGGAGCTGGGCGCCGAGCGGGTCGCTTACGTGGATGTCGACGTGCACCACGGGGACGGGGTCCAGGCCGCGTTCTGGACGGACCCGAGGGTGCTGACCGTATCGCTCCACGAGGACCCCCGGACGCTCTTCCCGGGGACCGGGCGGCCCGAGGAGACCGGCGCCGGGGCGGGTGAGGGCGGTGCGGTCAATGTGGCGCTGCCGGCCGGGACCGGGGACGAGGGGTGGCTGCGGGCGTTCCACGCGGTGGTGCCCGAGCTGCTGGCGGAGTTCCGGCCGCAGGTGCTGGTGACGCAGCACGGCGCGGACACGCACTTCGAGGACCCGCTCGCCCATCTCGCGGTCTCGCTGGACGCGCAGCGGGCGGTGCAGGAGGCCTGCCACGAGCTGGCGCACGAGTACGCGGAGGGCGGGCGGTGGCTGGCGCTCGGCGGGGGCGGGTACGCGGTGGTCGACGTGGTGCCGAGGTCCTGGACGCATCTGGTGGGGATCGCGGGGCACGCGCCGGTCGACCCGCTGGCGGAGCTGCCGGATTCCTGGCGGCACGAGGCGTACGCGCGGACCCGGCAGCGGGGTCCCGGGCGGATGACGGACGGGCGGTCGCCGGTCTGGCGGGGGTGGGACGCCGGGTACGACCCGGCGGACCGGCTGGACCAGGCGGTGCTGGCGACGCGGCGGGCGGTGTTCCCGCTGCGGGGGCTGCTGGCGTAGGGCGGTCGCGGGTGCTGGGGTGCCGGGGTGCCGATTGCCGGTTGACGGCCGCTGGTTGGCGGGACCGCGGGGGTACGGGGCAGGAGGCGCGGGTGGGGCGTCAGGGGCTCCGCGTAGCGGTCGTTACGCCAACCGTGCGGTCTCTCCCGGGTTCCGGCCCGGTGCCGGGGGCAAGGCGGCACCATCGGTGGGGTGTTGAGTACCGGTGCCCTGCGGGCGCATCTTCTGGCGGCCAGGCTGGCCGGCCCTGTCGCGACATCGCGGGAGGAGAGCCTGCGCAGCTATCGGCTCTTCGCCGCGCGCGATCCTCGGGTGACGATCGGAATCGATCCCGAATGGGCATGGGACGAGCGGGACCTGCTCCGTCTCATGGCCGACAAGTGCGGGGTGTCGAGCGATTCCGGTCATGTGGCGGGGCCCGATGTCATCGATCCGGAGCTGACCCTCGCGGCGCTCGACGCCTTCGCCGAACGTGTCCGTGAGGCCGCCGCGCGCCGTGTCCCGGTGTTGCTGGGGACCGGGCATCCGCACCGGCTGCTCGGCTTCTACGCGGAGTTGGCAGACGCTTTGTCGGCGGCGGGATGTCTCGTCCTCACCCCGGCGCAGGGGCGATGTATCGACATAACGACCCGGTTCGGCGTACGCACGTACAACCTCGACTACGTACGGGGCGTCGCGCTGGTGCGGGAGCCCGGCGCGCGATGCGCGGGTCGTGCGACCGGCGCGCACACCCATTCCCCGCTCCCGGTCCGGGCCGTTCTGGAGGCTCTCGCGGAGGCCGGGCAAGCGCTTCCCGGACTGGTCGTCGGGGATCACGGATGGGTCTGCGGCGCAGGTCAACTCGGTATCGAGGCCATCGGGGTGGGGGACACGGACGACCCCGCGCTCTTCGTCGGCGAGGCGGAGGGACGGGTGTCGGTGGCCGTACCGGTCGACGATGCCGCGCGGTCGGATTACTACCTCCCGCTGACTCGCTATGTACTCAATCGGGCGTGTCTGTCACAGTAGGCGGCCGGAGGCTGCTCCTCTTCCCCACTCGCATCACCCGCCCCTACTCTGGGATGTGAGCGCACAACGACGAAGAGTTACCGGAGGGGAAGCCGGTGGCCGTCGGGTGCGGAAGGTACAGGTGGATCATGGCTGCTGCCGAGAGGCCTCTCAACGAGGTCAAGTTCCTTACCGTGGCGGAGGTCGCCGCGGTGATGCGAGTGTCGAAGATGACCGTGTACCGCTTGGTGCACAGCGGTCATCTGCCGGCGATCCGGGTGGGCAGGTCCTTCCGGGTTCCGGAGCAAGCGGTTCACGAGTACCTCCGCGAGTCCTTTGTGGGGGTCGAGTCCGCGTAAGCCCGTGACCGGCGGCGTTCCGTCCTCCAAGAGTGTTCCGGAGTGCCGGAGGACGGGCGTCGCCGGGAGCGAGAGGTACTGGTCTTTCCCTCGGATTACGTCCCTCACTCGGCGGCGGGTAGGCTAGGCCGACGTAGGTCGTGTGGGCCCAGACGCCCCGCACCGAGTGAAGAGAAGTGAGCGAGGGTAGTCGTGGGCTCTGTTATCAAGAAGCGGCGCAAGCGGATGGCCAAGAAGAAGCACCGCAAGCTGCTCAAGCGCACCCGCGTTCAGCGTCGCAACAAGAAGTAAGTGCGACAGCTGTACGCGCGAGGCGCACGTTAGTAACGCGCATTCGTGGCCCTTTCACCGCACCTGGTGAAAGGGCCACGGTTGTTTTCCGGGGCACCCGCCGGTCACCTTTGTCGGCCAAAGTGGCGCATGACGTTCCCGGGGTCGTCACATCCGTACGGCGACCCGCTACCGTGACGTGGCAGGTCCGGCCATGGCAGGCCGGGACGGGGCAGGCCCAGGGGGAGACCCCGGGACCTGGGCGGATCCAGGGGAAGGCGCTGATCTTGGGCAAGGTCGTGCTCGTGACCGGAGCGGCCCGCCGGCTCGGCGGCCGTTTCGTCCGGCGTGTGCAACGGGAGTCCGGGGTGGACCGGGTGATCGCCGTGGACGCGGTGGAGCCCCCGCACCCCCTGGGCGACGCGGAATTCGTCCGCGCGGACATCCGCCGGCCCGCCATCGCCCGGGTGCTGGCCGAGCACGCGGTCGACACCGTCGTCCATCTCGCCGTGACGGGGACACCACTGGGCGCGGGCGGCCGGCCCACCGTCAAGGAGACCAACGTCATCGGGACGATGCAGCTCCTCGGCGCTTGTCAGAAATCGCCGGCTGTACGGCGGCTGGTGGTGAAGTCCAGTACGAGCGTCTACGGCTCGGCCCCCCGTGACCCCGCGGTCTTCCTGGAGACCACCCCGCCCAAGTCGCTGCCGAGCGGCGGCTTCGCGAAGGACGCCGTGGAGGTCGAGGGGTACGTACGGGGCTTCGCGCGCCGCCGGCCCGATGTGGCCGTCTGCGTGCTGCGCTTCGCGAACATCCTGGGCCCCACCGCCGACTCCCCGCTCGCCGAGTACCTCTCCCTGCCGGTCCTGCCGACCGTCTTCGGGTACGACCCGCGCCTCCAGTTCGTCCACGAGGACGATGTCCTCGACGTCCTGCGGATCGCGTCGGACACCCCCCGGCGCGGGACCCTCAACAGCGGCACCTTCAACGTGGCCGGGGACGGGGTGCTCACCCTTTCGCAGTGCTCGCGGCGGCTCGGGCGGCCCACCGTCCCCGTACCGCTGCCCGCCGTCAACTGGGTGGGGACGGCGCTGCGCACGGTCGGGGTGACGGATTTCTCGCCCGAGCAGATCCGGCTGCTGACCCACGGCCGGGTCGTCAGCACCGACCAGATGCGCGAGACACTGGGGTTCGAACCGTCGTACACCACGGCGGAGGCCTTCGCGGACTTCGCGCGGAGCAGGGAGGCCGGGCTGCTGCCGCCGGAGACGGCGGGCCTGGCCGTCGACCGACTCTCCACCCTCGTCAGCAAGGAGCGCCCCGGACATGGCTGATGCCAAGGTCATCCCCTTCGGAGAGGAGCCCCGGCCCCGGCGCGGCGGCCGGGCCGCCAAGCGCGCCAAGGGGCCGCTGACGCCCGTACCGGAGCCGAGGGAGGCCGCGGTGCCGGAGACGCCCCGGACGGCCGAGGAGGGCGTACGGGGCGGGGCCTCCGGGCCCGGGGCGGCGGGCCCGGAGGAGGGGGAGCGGGCCGAGTGGGAGCGGCGGCTCGCGGGCGGGCTGGCGTTTCTGCGGCGCCGGGTCACCGGGGAGTACGAGGTCGACGAGTTCGGCTACGACAAGGAGCTGACCGACCAGGTCCTGATGTCACTGATCCGGCCGCTGTACGAAAAGTACTTCCGTGTCGAGGTGAAGGGCATCGAGAACATCCCGTCGGAGGGCGGGGCGCTGGTGGTGGCCAACCACTCGGGCACGCTGCCGCTGGACGGGCTGATGATGCAGGTCGCCGTCCACGACAACCATCCGGCGGGGCGGCATCTGCGGCTGCTCGCCGCGGACCTCGTCTTCGTCCTGCCGGTCGTCAACGAACTGGCCAGGAAGGCCGGGCACACGCTGGCGTGCGCGGAGGACGCGGAGCGGCTGCTGCGGGGCGGCGAGGTCGTCGGGGTGATGCCGGAGGGGTTCAAGGGCATCGGGAAGCCGTTCGCCGACCGGTACAAGCTCCAGCGCTTCGGGCGGGGCGGGTTCGTGTCGACGGCGCTGCGGGCCGGGGTGCCGATCGTGCCGTGCTCGATCGTGGGCGCCGAGGAGATCTATCCGATGCTCGGCAACGCGCGGACGCTGGCGCGGCTGCTGGGGCTCCCGTACTTCCCGCTGACGCCGACCTTCCCGTGGCTGGGGCCGCTGGGGGCGGTGCCGCTGCCGACAAAGTGGACGATCCAGTTCGGGGAGCCGATCCCGACGGACGGGTATCCGCCGGAGGCGGCGGAGGACCCGATGCTGATGTTCAACCTGACGGACCAGGTGCGCGAGCAGATCCAGCACACGCTGTACAAGCTGCTGGTGCGGCGCAGGTCGGTCTTCTTCTGACGGTCTTCCGCTGACCGTCCCTGGGGCGGGGGCGGTACGAGAGGTACGAGAGAGGGCGGGCGGGCCCTCCACGGCCCGCCCGCCCTCACACGGCCCTATGCGGCCTTACGCGGCCCTGCGCGCCCGAAGGCCCGCGCCCGCTCAGCCCGCGTCCTCCGCCTTGATGCCGAGGCCCGGGAGCAGGTCGGGCAGGAGGGGCGGGATGGTGACGTCCGGTCCCGGGCGGTCGGTGCTGTCCTTGTTCTCGGACGGGGACGGGGTGGCGCTGTTCGACGGCGGGTCGAGGAGGCCGCCCGTACCGCCGCCGAGCAGCCCCTCGGCGGGCGCGGGGGCCGAACCGGGGGCGGACGGGGAGGGCTTGTCGTCGCCCCGGGAGGCGCCGGGACCCGTACCGCCGCTCTCGTGCGGGGTGGCCGGGGCCGAGTGGTCCTGCGCCGTGCCCGGGCCGCCGCCCGGGTGGGAGCGGGTGACGCCGGGGTGGGTGGTGTTCTGGTGCTTCTCCGGGCCCGGGGGCAGGAGCGACTTGAGCGGGGCGACCTCTTGGTCTATGGCGTCGAAGACCGAACTCACCTGGTCGCCGACGTCCGTGAGCTGGACGGGCAGCCGGTCGCGGACGCCGTTCCAGGTCTCGCGGTGTGAGGCGGAGAACGAGGAGAGGGTGGCCATCGGGCCGAGCGAGCCGTCCCGTTCGTACGCCTCGTGGAGGAGCCGGTGGCCCTCGGCCGCGTCGTGCCGCATGCCGCCGAGGGCGCGCCGGATCTCGGCGAGGGACTCGTGGTCCAGATGGCCGGAGCGGCCCCGCTCCATCAGCCGGCGGGCCTCGTTGAGGCGGGTCGAGGCGTGGTCGAGGTAGAGCTCGCCCCGGGCCGACTCGTCGCCCGCGAGGTTGAGCTTGATGTCCTCCATGCCGCGCTTCAGCCCGTACAGCGAGTCGCCGGGCAGCGCGTCGGAGCTGGCGGCGGCCACTCCGCCGAAGGCGCCCGCCGCCACGCCCACGGTGAGCCCGCCGGCCGCGAGCCCCTTGGACCAGCGGGATCTCGGGCGCAGCTTGCGGAGCCGGGAGGCGCGGTGGGCGCCGCGCCCGGACCTGCGCTGCTCGGGCACCGCGGGGGCCGGCTTCCCCTCCCCGGCGGCCGTGCCCTCCAGCAGCATGGCCTCCATGGCGGCCACGAGCGTCGCCCGCTGCACCACTTTGACCTCGGGATCCAGCGTGGGGGTCGGCAGTTCGCCGAGACCACTCGCCAGGGCCAACAGCCGCCCCTGTTCGGCCGGTTCGGCCGGATCGGCGGGCTGTTCCGCCGAGCCCTGGAGCGTCCGGTCTGCCAGGGCCTGGGCGAAGGCGTTCGCCCGCCGGTGTGCCGAAACGTTCGCGATCACTGGCGGCACCTCCTCTCGTCATCACCCGCACAACGAGCGGCGCGGCACTTGGGTTACGGACGGAGGATGATCCGACCAGTGCTTCAGCAGGGTGTCATCACCGGGTCACCGTGGGTGAGTTGGGTCCGTGATGCGCGTCGGCGGGTTGAGGCCGTGAGGAGTGGCCGCGTACGGGGACGGTACGGGAGGGCGGAGCCGAGGGGGACGGGAGGGCGCCGGGTGTGATCAGCGGGCGTCTTCGGGGAGCAGCCGGGCCAGGGTGCGGACCGCTCGGTACTGCAAGGTTTTGATCGCTCCTTCGTTCTTGCCCATGACCCGGGCGGTCTCGGCGACCGAGAGGCCCTGGAGGAAGCGCAGGGTGACGCACTCCTGCTGCTGGGGGTTGAGTTTCCGTACGGCCTCCAGCAGCGCCGCGTTGGAGAGGGACTCCAGGACCGATTCTTCCGGGCTGCGTTCGACCTCGTTGGCGTCGAGCATTTCGCCGGTGGTCACTTCGAGCCGGAAGCGGCTCGACTTGAAGTGGTCCGCGACCAGGTTCCTGGCGATCGTGACCAGCCAGGCGCCGAAGTCGCGGCCCTGCCAGGTGAAGGTGGAGATACGGCGCAGGGCGCGCAGAAACGTCTCGCTGGTGAGATCCTCGGCGGTCGCCTTTCCGCCCACGCGGTAGTAGATGTAGCGGTAGACGGTGTCGCTGTACTGGTCGTACAGCCGGCCGAAGGCCTCGGCCTCGCCGGCCTGGGCGCGTTCGACCAGCTCCATCATGCGGGCGCTGTCGCTGTCGGCGCTGGGCCGGCGGGCGGGGGTCGAGGTGGTGGCGGAGCCGCTGCGGGCGCCCCGTCTGCCGACGGCCGCACCGCCGCTCGCCAGGGCGTAAACAGGTCCGATCGGGCCGCTGGCGGCAGGGGCCGGTGCGGCGAGGGTGGGGACGGCGTACGCGGTGGGGACGAAGCCGCGCAAGTGGTCGATGACCGTTGCGCGCAGCGTAGCCAGGCCCGAGGCGTCAACCCCGACGTGTGGGTACACGGGACTCCCAGAGGCAGAGCTTCCATCACGTGCAGTGCGGGACCGTGCACACGCCGTGTCGGCGAGTGGGGTCCGGTATGCGTCTGAGGAGAATAACGCTTCGTACAGGCAGCGCTACACCCAGTTGCTCAAATCATCGATTACGTCGCTTCCGTGCCGTGTCGGAGGCGGATCTAGTAGCACATGGTGACCATTTATTGATCAGATTGCGTCAAGATCTGCTTGCTCTCGTGATGGGTTGTGGCTGAGTGACGGCATGCGGAGGGCGTGCGGATGTGCGGACGGCCCCGTGGGTGTTCCCACGGGGCCGTCTGTCGTGCCAGGCGTTTCGTCGCTCTGTGTGATGTCCGGGGGAGTGCCCTGTGGGCCGCCCCGGGGTCAGCGCTTGCTGCGGCGGTGCAGGGCGACGGCGGCTGCGGTGCCGCCCGCGAGGGCGCCGACGCCGGCCGCCGCGGGGATGCCGACCTTGGCCGCCTTGCGGCCGGTGCGGTAGTCGCGCAGCCGCCAGTCGAGCTTGCGCGCGTGCTTGCGGAGCTTGGCGTCCGGGTTGATCGCGTACGGGTGTCCGACCAGCGAGAGCATCGGGATGTCGTTGTGCGAGTCGCTGTACGCGGCGCACCGCTCCAGGTCGAAGTTCTCGGCGGCGGCGAGCGCCCGTACCGCCTCGGCCTTGGCGGGGCCGTGCAGGGGCTCGCCGACGAGCCGCCCGGTGTAGACGCCGTCGACGGACTCGGCGACGGTGCCGAGGGCGCCGGTCAGGCCGAGGCGGCGGGCGATGATCGTGGCCGTCTCCACGGGCGCCGCGGTGACCAGCCAGACCTGCTGGCCGGCGTCGAGGTGGGCCTGGGCGAGGGCGCGGGTGCCGGGCCAGATGCGGTCGGCCATGTACTCGTCGTATACCTCTTCCCCGATGGACATCAGCTCGGAGACGCGGTGGCCCTTGACGATGGAGAGCGCGCTCTCGCGGGCGTCCTGCATATGGCCGGGGTCCTCGACGCCGGCCAGCCGGAACCAGGTCTGCTGCCAGGCGAAGCGCACGAGGTCCCGGCGGTGGAAGAACTTCCTCTTGTAGAGGCCGCGCCCGAGGTGGAAGATCGCGGCGCCCTGCATCACGGTGTTGTCGAGATCGAAGAAGGCGGCGGCGCGGACGTCCCCGTGGACGGGGAAATCCGGCGTGTCGTCGGTCAGGTCCGAGGCGGCTTCTTCGCTCTGTGATTCCTGTGTGGACTTGAGCCCCGCCTCGGCGGCGGCCTCGCCTGCCAGGACGCTCCTCGCGGTGGCGGAGCGCTTGCGGGGGGTGAGCCATCCCAGTGCGGCCATAGCGTGAGCATAGTCATTGCGCCGGGCCGTCCGGCACGCGCGGGGACGACGGCGGATGAACGCTCGGCGACCGGTGTGTTAATGCGGTGATCATGCCAACAGAGGCTCGTTGTGGACACCTGAGCGGTCGTGGTGGCGCGGGGACGGAGAATGAGGCCATGAGTCCTTTGTTGAGACGCAAGCCGAAGAAGAAGCCGGAGGACCGGGTGGTGACACTTGTCTCGAAACCCGGCTGCCATCTCTGCGACGACGCCCGCGAGGTCGTGGCGGCCGTGTGCGCCGAGACCGGTGCTTCCTGGGAGGAGAAAGACATATCGCGGGACGTGGCGCTGCACCAGGCGTACTGGGAGCAGATCCCGGTGGTCCTGATCGACGGTGAGCAGCACACGTTCTGGCGGGTCGACCCCAAGCGGCTCCGGCGCGAACTGGGAGCGTGAGCCGAAGACGGCTACCATCGTGGGCGCTTTGCAGGCTTCTCTCCGGTGATCATCGGGCTTGTCCGTGCGTGACATGTGCGCGTACGGGGCGTGATCCGGCCGTGTTCCCGGCGCCGTGCGGATGTGCGCGGGCGTGTATGGATCTGTTGGGGGTCTCCCCCGTACTTCCTCGCGCGATCCGCTCCGTCGTTCCGACAGGTGCCCCGGGTGCGGCCGGGGCGTGCGGTGGGGCTGATGCGCGCCGGGGTGGGATCCGGTGCGGGACCGGTGCCGGAGGGGGCGTGGAGAGCGGGCCGCGGGGGTGTTTTCGTGAGGAGTGTGTGCGGTTTTGCCCCCTTCGTGTGTGCAACGGGCTGAACCGGTCCCCGGTTCCGGGATGGCCGGATCAGGACGCGTGACCCCGATCACTTTGCTGGGACAATTCGGACACAATCTTTGTGCACGCGTTCACAAAGACATAGCCTGCATTCGACGGGGCGGTCCTGGGACATACGGCCGCCAGCCCAGCTCATCCCGATGGAGCACCGTGGCAACTGGCCGAACTCACCGACCGGCGACCCGTAGCCGAGGAATCCCCGAGGCCACCGTCGCCCGGCTTCCGCTGTATCTGCGGGCGCTGACCGCTCTCTCCGAGCGCTCCGTGCCCACGGTCTCCTCCGAGGAGCTGGCCACCGCCGCCGGGGTCAACTCCGCGAAGCTGCGCAAGGACTTCTCGTACCTCGGCTCCTACGGCACCCGCGGTGTCGGGTACGACGTCGAGTACCTCGTCTACCAGATCTCGCGCGAGCTCGGGCTGACCCAGGACTGGCCGGTCGTCATCGTCGGGATAGGCAACCTCGGGGCCGCGCTCGCCAACTACGGCGGGTTCGCCTCCCGTGGCTTCCGGGTCGCCGCGCTGATCGACGCCGACCCCGCGATGGCGGGCAAGCCCGTCGCCGGCATCCCCGTCCAGCACACGGACGAGCTGGAGACGATCATCAGCGACAACGGGGTGTCGATCGGGGTCATCGCGACACCCGCCGGCGCGGCCCAGCAGGTCTGCGACCGCCTGGTCGCCGCCGGGGTCACCTCGATCCTCAACTTCGCGCCCACCGTGCTCTCCGTGCCCGAGGGCGTCGACGTCCGCAAGGTCGACCTCTCCATCGAACTCCAGATCCTCGCCTTCCACGAGCAGCGCAAGGCCGGGGAGGGCGCCGCCGCCGAGGCCGCCCTCGCCGCGATGGCGCCCGCCGAGCGCGCCTCCACCGCCGGAGTCGCCGAGACCACCTCGGCGGGACCGGCCGCCGACGGCGCGCCGGACGCGCCGGGCGGCGCCGACGGCGCGGTCAACGGAACCTCCGGCCGGAAGGGACCCGACGGGGACGTCCCCGCGGTGATGCCGGCATGAGTCTCCTGGTCGTCGGAGTGAGCCACCGCAGCGCCCCGGTGAGCGTCCTCGAAAAGGCGTCGCTCTCCCCGGACGCGCAGGTCAAGCTCCTTCAGGACACCCTCGCCGCGGAGCCCGCCGCCGAGGCCACCGTGCTGGCCACCTGCAACCGCATCGAGCTCTACGCCGATGTCGACAAGTTCCACGCCGGGGTCGCCGAGCTCTCCACCCTCCTCGCCCAGCACAGCGGTGTCGGCCTGGAGGAGCTCACCCCCCACCTCTACGTCCACTACGAGGACCGCGCCGTCCACCACCTCTTCTCGGTGGCCTGCGGCCTCGACTCGATGGTCGTCGGCGAGGGCCAGATCCTCGGCCAGATCAAGGACACCCTCGCCCTCGGCCAGGAGCTGCACACCGCCGGGCGGCTCCTCAACGACCTCTTCCAGCAGGCCCTGCGGGTCGGCAAGCGGGCCCACAGCGAGACCGGGATCGACCGGGCGGGCCAGTCCCTCGTCACCTTCGGCCTCGAACAGCTCGCCGCCGGGGCCGACCCGGCCGCCTGGGCCCGGGGCAAGCGCGCCCTGGTCATCGGCGCGGGCTCGATGTCCTCGCTGGCCGCCGCCACCCTCGCCCGCGCCGGGGTCGCCGAGGTCGTCGTCGCCAACCGCACCACGGGCCGCGCCGACCGCCTCGTGCACATCTTGAATCAGCCGGGGCAGGAGCGGCCCGGCACCGGCTTCACCGCCCGCGCCGTCGAGATGGGCGCGGTCCCCGCCGAGCTGGCCCGTACGGACATAGCGGTCTCCTGTACCGGAGCCACCGGCCTCGTCCTCACCGCCGGGGCCGTACGGGACGCGCTCGCCGCCCGTACCTGCCCGGTGCCGCTCGCCCTTCTCGACCTCGCCATGCCCCGCGACATCGACGCCGCCGTCCACGGCCTCGACGGTGTCCGGCTGGTCGACATCGAGACGCTCGCCGAGGCCTCCGCCGACGCGCCCATGGCCGCCGACGTCGACCAGGTCCGCACCATCGTTTCCGACGAGGTCGCCGCCTTCGGCGCCGCCCAGCGCGCCGCCACCATCACCCCGACCGTGGTCGCCCTGCGCGCCATGGCCGCCGACGTGGTCGCCACCGAGGTCGCCCGCCTGGACAGCAGGGTCCCCGACCTCGACGACCGGCAGCGTGCCGAGGTCACCAATACCGTGCGCCGCGTCGTCGACAAACTCCTGCACGCGCCCACCGTGCGGGTCAAGCAGCTCGCCGGTGAGCCCGGCGGCGCCGGATACGCGGACGCGCTCCGCGAACTCTTCGACCTCGACCCGCAGACGGTCGCCGCCGTCAGCCGGGCCGACCTGAATGACACCGACGGTGTAGGCAGAGGGCGAGTATGACCGAGAAGGCACGGGGGCCGCGGACGGCCTCACCGCCGCAGAAGCCACTGCGTCCCGACCGGGATCCGGGCGTCGGCCCGGCCCCGGCGGCCGGCCCGCCCCTGCGGCTGGGGACGCGGCGGAGCGCCCTCGCGATGGCGCAGTCCGGGCTGGTCGCCGAGGAGGTGCGCCGGCTCACCGGGCGCCCCGTCGAACTGGTCGAGATCACCACGTACGGCGACACCTCGCGCGCCCAGCTCACCGAGATCGGCGGCACCGGTGTCTTCGCCACCGCGCTCCGCGAGGCGCTGCTGCGCGGCGAGGTCGACTTCGCCGTGCACTCGCTCAAGGACCTGCCGACCGCGCCCGCCGACGGGCTGACCCTCGCCGCCGTACCGCGCCGCGAGGACCCCAGGGACGCGCTGATCGCCCGCGACGGGCTGGTCTTCAAGGGGCTGCCCGACGCGGCCCGCGTCGGCACCGGGTCGCCGCGCCGCGCCGCCCAGCTCAACGCGTACGCCCGCGAACACGGCCTGGCCATAAGGACCGTGCCCATCCGCGGCAACATAGACACCCGGATCGGCTACGTCCGGAGCGGGGAGCTCGACGCCGTCGTGCTCGCCGCCGCCGGACTCCACCGCGTCGGCAGGAGCGAGGAGATCACCGACCTCCTCCCGCTCGACACCGTTCTGCCGGCCCCCGGCCAGGGGGCCCTCGCAGTGGAGTGCGCCACGGTCAACGTGGAGCTCGCCGCCGCGCTCGCCGGACTCGACGACCCGTACACCCGGTTCGCCGTGACCGCCGAGCGCTCCCTGCTCGCCGCCCTGGAGGCCGGCTGCGACGCCCCTGTGGGCGCGCTGGCCGACCTGCTGGCCGACGGACAGGTTGTCAACGAAATGCGCCTGCGCGGCGTCGTCGGCACGGCCGACGGCTCGACGCTGGTGCAGCAGTCCATCACCGGTCCCGTACCCACGTCGCTCGACGACGCCCTCGCGCTCGGGCGCGAACTCGCGTCGCGGATGCTCGCCAAGGGTGCGGCCGGTCTTATGGGGGAGCGAGCACAGTGAGCCCCACCACCTCTGACCTTCCGGCCTGCTCCGCATCGGGGCACGTCACCTTCCTAGGTGCCGGACCCGGAGATCCGGGTCTGCTGACACTCCGCGCCGTCGAGGCGCTCGCGGGAGCCGACGTACTGATCGCCGAGCCCGAGGTGCTCGACGTCGTACGCGGCCATGCGAGGGCGGGTGTGCACACCCCCGCGCTGACGGTCGTTGACGATGTGTCAGCAGCCGCCGGGATTCCCGCGATCCGGGATGCGGCCAATCTTGTCATGGAGGCCGCGCGGGGCGGCAGGCGGGTGGTCCGTGCGGTCACGGGCGACCCGGGGCTCGACGCCGACGCGGGCGCCGAGATGCTCGCCTGCGCCGCCGCCGGCATCCCCTTCGAGGTCGTCCCCGGCGTCGCCGCCGCGGTCGGTGTGCCGGCGTACGCCGGGGTGCCGCTGCGCGACGCCCACGGCACCGACGTCCGCATGGTCGACGCGCGGACCGCCGGCGAGCGCTGCTGGACCGAGCTGGGCGCCAGCGACGGCACCGTCGTCGTCTCCGCCACCCTGGAGACCGTCGCCGCCGCCGCGGGCGAGCTGGTCGCGGCCGGCCGCAAGCCGGACACCCCGATGACCGTCACCGTCGCCGGCACCACCACCCGCCAGCGCACCTGGAACGCCACGCTGGGGACGATCGCCCAGATCCTCAAGCAGACCAAGGCGCTGCCCTCCCCGGAGGGACACCGTCCGGTCATAGCCGTGGTCGGCGAGCGCAGCGCGCCGGCCCAGCGCGACCAGCTCGCGTGGTTCGAGTCCAAGCCGCTCTTCGGCTGGAAGGTCCTCGTGCCGCGCACCAAGGAGCAGGCCGCCTCGCTCTCCGACCAGCTCAGGTCGTACGGCGCGGTCCCGCACGAGGTGCCGACCATCGCGGTCGAGCCGCCGCGCACGCCCCAGCAGATGGAGCGCGCCGTCAAGGGCCTGGTCACCGGCCGGTACGAGTGGATCGCGTTCACCTCGGTCAACGCGGTCAAGGCGGTCCGCGAGAAGTTCGAGGAGTACGGGCTCGACGCGCGGGCCTTCGCCGGGATCAAGGTGGCCGCGGTGGGCGAGCAGACCGCCGCGGCCCTGGTCGACTTCGGCGTCAAGCCCGACCTCGTCCCCTCCGGCGAGCAGTCCGCCGCCGGGCTGCTGGAGGACTGGCCGCCGTACGACCCGGTCTTCGACCCGATCGACCGGGTCTTCCTGCCGCGCGCCGACATCGCCACCGAGACCCTGGTCGCGGGCCTGATCGAGCTGGGCTGGGAGGTCGACGACGTCACGGCGTACCGCACCGTGCGCGCCTCGCCGCCGCCCGCCGAGACGAGGGAGGCGATCAAGGGCGGCGGCTTCGACGCGGTGCTCTTCACCTCGTCCTCCACGGTCCGCAACCTGGTCGGGATCGCGGGCAAGCCGCACAACGTGACGGTGATCGCCTGTATCGGCCCCGCCACGGCGAAGACGGCGGAGGAGCACGGCCTGCGCGTCGACGTCCTCGCCCCCGAGCCCTCGGTGCACAAGCTCGCGGAGGCGCTGGCGAACTTCGGCACGCAGCGCCGGGAGGCCGCCAAGGAGGCCGGCGAAACGGTCACCCGCCCGAGCGAGCGGCGTCCGGGGAGCCGCAGGCGGCGGACGACGACCTGAGGGCCGGAGCCGGTACGGAGACAGGTGTACGGGTACGGGGTGCCCTGGTCGCGGAGGCGGCCGGGGCACCCCGTACCCGTATCCGCGCCGTATCCGCGCCGTCGGAGAGCCTCGGGCGGCGCGGTTTCCCGGTCGCGGTGTCGGCAAGGGCACCAGGCGCCCGGGGCTATGGTCGAAGGCGGCCCCCGTGCGCGTACAGCACCGGCAATGACAACCCCAGAGGGGCCTGAAGAGGCGACTGACGATGACTGAGTACGGTTCCTTCCCCGCCGCGCGCCCGCGTCGGCTCCGCGTCAACCCGGTGATGCGCCGGATGGTCGCGGAGACCCGGGTGCACCCGGCCGACCTGATCCTCCCCGCGTTCGTCCGCGAGGGCGTCGAAGCGCCGGTGCCGATCGCCGCCATGCCCGGCGTCGTCCAGCACACCCTGGACACGCTCCGGAAGGCGGCGGCGGAGGCGGTCGCCGCCGGGGTCTCCGGGATCATGCTCTTCGGCGTCCCGGAGGAGGCGAAGAAGGACGCGGCGGGCACCGCGGGCACCGACCCGGACGGCATCCTCCAGGTGGCCCTGCGCGCGGTACGGGCCGAGGTCGGCGACGACCTGCTCGTCATGTCCGACCTCTGCCTCGACGAGTTCACCGACCACGGCCACTGCGGGGTGCTGGACGCCCGGGGCCGCGTCGACAACGACGCCACGCTGGAGCGGTACGCCGAGATGGCCCAGGTCCAGGCCGACGCGGGCGCCCATGTGGTGGGCCCCAGCGGCATGATGGACGGTCAGATCGGCGTGGTCCGCGACGCGCTCGACACCATCGGCAGGGAGGACGTCGCCGTCCTCGCCTACACGGCGAAGTACGCGTCGGCGTTCTACGGCCCGTTCCGCGAGGCCGTCGGCTCCTCCCTCACGGGCGACCGCAAGACGTACCAGCAGGACCAGGCCAACTCCCGCGAGGCCCTCCGCGAACTCGCCCTCGACCTCGCGGAGGGCGCCGACATGGTCATGGTCAAGCCCGCGCTGCCCTACCTCGACATCGTGGCCAAGGTCGCCGCCGCGTCGGACGTGCCGGTCGCCGCGTACCAGATCTCCGGGGAGTACGCGATGGTCGAGGCGGCGGCCGAGAAGGGCTGGATCGACCGGGACGCGGCGATCCTGGAGACCCTGACGGCCATCAAGCGCGCGGGCGCTTCGATGATCCTCACGTACTGGGCGACGGAGGCGGCGCGCAGGCTCTAGGAGGCATCGACCTCGGACCTGGCGAGCGGGCCCGGGTTGAGGCGGGTGAAGCCCTCCTGGCGCTCGTACGGGAAGTACGGGTACGGCGCCGTCCTGGCGCTCGCGGCGTCGAGGCGCGCCGTCTGGCCGGGGGTGAGGCTCCAGCCGATGGCGCCGAGGTTCTGGCGGAGCTGCTCCTCGTCGCGGGCGCCGATGATGACGGAGGCGACGGTGGGCCGCCCCAGCAGCCAGTTGAGGGCGATCTGCGGAACGCTCCGGCCCGTCTCCTCGGCCACCTCGTTGAGGGCGTCGACCACGCGGTAGAGGTGTTCGTCCTCGACCGGCGGCCCGAAGTCGGCGGTGCGGTGCAGCCGGCTGGTGGCCGGCAGCGGTTGGCCACGGCGGATCCGCCCGGTGAGCCGCCCCCAGCCGAGGGGGCTCCAGACCAGCGCTCCGAGGCCCTGGTCGACGGCGAGCGGCATCAGCTCCCATTCGTAGTCGCGGCCGACGAGGGAGTAGTAGACCTGGTGCGCGACATAGCGCGTCCTGCCGTACCGCTCGGCGGCCGCGAGGGACTTCATCGCCTGCCAGCCGGAGAAGTTCGAGGCCCCGACGTACCGGACCTTGCCCGCCCGGACGAGGTCGTCGAGCGTGGCGACGACCTCCTCGACCGGGGTGGCGGCGTCGAAGGCGTGCATCTGGAACAGGTCGATGTGATCGGTGCCGAGCCGCCGCAGGGCGCTCTCGCACGCGGCGATCAGCCGGGACCGCGAGGTGCCCGCGTCCCCGGGCCCCTCTCCCGTGGGCAGCCCGGTCTTGGTGGAGATGATCACCTGGTCCCTGCGCCCCTTGACGGCCTGCCCGAGCACCTCCTCGGAGGCGCCGTCGGAGTAGACGTCGGCGGTGTCGAACATCGTGACCCCGGCGTCCAGGCAGATGTCCACCAGACGGCGCGCCTCCCGGACATCGGTGGTGCCCCAGGCGCCGAAGAGCGGCCCCCGGCCGCCGAAGGTGCCGGCGCCGAAGCTCAGGGCGGGGACTTTGAGGCCGGATGCGCCGAGGCGGCGGTATTCCATGGGGTCCTCCTCCTTCTTTTCTTCTTCTTGCAGGAGCGGTTGGTGCGCTCGGTTAACGGTTCCGCTCGGTTAACGGTTCCGTGGTTCCGTTAGGGTGGAGTCAACGTAACAGGTGCAGGCGATTAACGAAACCGGAGTCCCGTTATGGAGCGTGAGGGTCGCGAAGGTCGCGAAGGCCGCGAGGGTGGTACGGATGCGGACCCGGGGACCGTCCGGCCCGGAGGGCGTACGGCGCGGGTGCGGGAGGCCGTGCTGCGGGCGGCCGGGGACAGCCTGGCCGAGCAGGGCTTCGGAAACCTGGACCTGGCCGATGTCGCGCGCCGCGCCGGCGTGGGCAAGACGACCGTCTACCGCCGCTGGGGAACCGTGACCGGCCTCGTCGCCGACCTGCTGGCGGACATGGCCGAGCAGTCGCTGCCGCGCGCCGAGACCGGCTCGCTGCTGGGCGACCTCACGGCCAACGCCCGGCTGGTCCGGCGCACCCTGGCCGATCCGCGTCAGGGCGCGCTGTTCCGCGCGGCGATCGCGGCGGCCACCTACGAGGCGGAGACGGCCGGGGCCCTGCGCCGCTTCTACGCCGTCCGGGTCGCCGAGTGGTCCCCCTGCGTCGAGCAGGCCGCCGCCCGGGGCGAGGTCCCCGAGGGCACCGACGCCGCCGAGGTGATACGCGCCGTATCGGCGCCGCTCTACTACCGGCTGCTGATCAGCGGCGAGCCCCTGGACGAGGCGGCGGCGGACCGTGCGGCGGAGGCGGCGGCGGTCGCGGCACGCGCGGGGGCGTACGTACGGAGGTGACGTACGGGCGGGGGCGTCCGGGGGCGTCCGGGGGCGTCAGGGGGCGTTCGGGGGTGGGATCAGGCCCGCCGGCCCGCGTCCGCCGCGTACCGCCAGAAGTCGCGCATCAGGACGGGCGGGACCGGGCTGGTCATCGCGACCTGGCTGAGCAGGACCGTGACCGCGCCGGTGGACGGGGTGAGGTGGAGCGCGGTCCCGGTGCCGCCGATCCACCCGTACCGCCCCGGTACGCTCCAGGGCGACGACTCCGCGACATCCACCGAGCCGCCGAACCCCCACCCCTGCCCCTCGGTGAAGAGCCCGCTGGCCGTGCGCTGCGCCGGGGTGAGGTGGTCGGTGGTCATCAGGGCCACGGACTCCGGCGAGAGCAGGGTCTCGCCGCGCGCGGAGACCCCCTTGGCGAGCAGCATGCGGGCGAAGGCCAGCAGGTCGTCGGCGGTGGAGACCAGCCCGCCCGCGCCCGAGGGGAAGGACGGCGGGGTGGCCCACTGCCCGCCGGGCGGGTCGGACAGGGCGAGCCCCTCGCCGGTGCCGTCGTCGCCGTTGGTGCGGTGGTAGTAGCTGGGGAAGCGGTGGAGCTTCGCGGCCGGTACGGAGAACCCGGTGTCCGCCATCCCGAGCGGCCCGAAGAGCCGCTCGGCCAGGAACTCCGGCAGCGGGCGCCCCGAGGCGCGGGCGATCAGGACGCCCTGGATGTCCGAGCAGGTGTTGTACAGCCACCCCTCGCCCGGCTGGTGCACCATCGGCACCCGGGCGAGCTTCGCCATCCACTCGTCCGGCGTCACCGTGTGCTGCGGCTGGGGCGTGCCCTGGTTCAGCTCCGACATCAGGAGCTGGACGGCGGGCAGCGAGAAGTCGGTGGGGAAGCCGTACCCGGCGCGGAAGGTCAGCAGGTCGAAGACGGTGACCGGCGCGGCGGCCGGTACGGTGTCGTCCACCGCCGCCTCGGGGGTACGGACCACACGCGGCGCCGCCAGCTCCGGCAGCCAGGGCGCGACCGGGTCGTACAGCCCGATTCGGCCCTCGTCCACCAGCGCCATGACGGCGGCGGCGACGAGGGGCTTGCTGACGGAGGCGACCCGGAAGATCGTGTCCCGGGCCATCGGAGCCGACCCCTCCGTATCCATCGCCCCGACGGCCGCGACCTCCGCCTCGGGCTCCCGCCTGTTCCTGCCCCCGGGGGCCACGAGGGCGACGGCCCCCGGGACGGCTCCCCTGGTGACGTGCGGGGCGAGGACATCGTGCAGGGTGGTGGTGGCAGCGGGTCGGTTCATACGGGACACCTTCTCCGGGCGGCGGGGACCTTCGGTGAGGAAGACCCCCGCCGCGCCGGGAACTCATCGGACCGGCGGTGCCTCCTCCAGGGCCTCCAGCGCCGCCGCGATCACCGTGTCCGGGGCGTCCCGGTACAGGGAATGCCCCGCCCCCTCCACGACCGACCACCGGAAGGTGCCACCGCCGGCCTGCTCGATACGGCGCCCCAGGTCCGGGCCGAAGACCCCGTGCCGGGCCGGGTCGGCGGCGAGGAGGGTGACGGGGTGCGGATAGGCGGCCAGTTCCTTCTCGTACGACCAGGGTGCGTTGCCCCGCAGGAAGCTGTCCACGACGTACGGCGTGGTCCGCCGCGCGGCCTGCGCCTTGAGGAAGGCGTCCTCGGGGTGCCAGGTGGGGTTCTGCCTCAGCATCTGCTCGGGGTCGGCGTCGCGCACCTCGGCGGAGACCGAGCCGACGAACGCCTCGACCACCTCTTCCCGTACCGCGATGGGCGGATCGAGCAGCAGGAGCCGCCGTGCCCAGCCGGGGTCGGCGTGCGGAGCCGTGGCGGCGGCGGTGGCGACCAGCCCGCCGAGCGAGTGCCCGACGACGAGATCCCACTCCGGGGCCCCGTGGCCGGGCGGCCTCAGGGCCAGTACGTCGGCGACGAACCCGCCGATGTCGTAGCGCACGGTCCGGGGCGCGAGCCCGTGCCCGCGCAGGTCGGGAGCGGTCACCGAGCACCCGGCCGAGGCGAGCGCGTCGGCCACGCGCCACCAGCAGGCGGCGGCGGAGGTGAGCCCGTGGAGCAGCAGGACACGCCGGGGCGCGTCCTGCTGCCCCCAGTGGAGCACGGGCAGTTGGACGGGGGCGGGAGCGGCGGTGTGATCAGGGGTGTGATCCATCGCGCCATGGAAGCACGGCAGGAGCGAGGCGCGGGAGCCCCGTCTCAGACAGCGGCGCCCCGGACAGTGGCATACCGGACAGCGGGGCTTCAGACGGCGGTGTTCCTGACCTCCCCGGAGATCGGCAGCCCGAGCCGCGCCACGGCCTGGGCGACCAGCCGGGACATCTGGGTGGCGCCGTACTCCTGGAAGTGGGTGTCGTCCGAGATCCCGTTGGGGAAGTTCGGGTACTGCCCCGGGTTGAGCCAGAGGAAGACGTTCTTCGACGCCTCGATCCCGATGCTGTTGAGGTACGCCCTGCTGAGCGCCGACAGGTCCACCAGCGGCGCCCCCTCCTCGGCGGCGACGGCCTTGGCGGCGTCCACGTACGCGGGGAACGACACGTTGAACTGCCCGGTGGACGCGTTGTACGACCGCCGCGACACGGGGGTCACGATGACGGGGGTGGCGCCCCGGGCCCGCGTACCCCGGATGTAGTCGTTGCGGAGGTACTCCTTGTAGTCGGCGGGCGAGGTGTAGCGCTCGGCGTTCCCGACGGTGGCGTCGTTGTGCCCGAACTGCACGAAGAGGTAGTCGCCGGGCGCGATCACCTGATGGATGGCGGCAAGCCGCCCCTGCTCGATGAACGACCGCGAACTGCGCCCGCCGATGGCCCGGTTGGCCACGGTGACGCTGGACGAGAAGAACCCGGGCAGCGTCTGCCCCCACCCGGCCTGCGGGTAGTAGCCGGAGTTGTACGTCTGCGCGGTGGAGTCACTGGCGATGTAGAGCGTGCCGGTGGCGGAGGCACGGGGTGTCTGTGCGGTACGGGCGGAGGCGGTACCGGGCAGCCCGAAGGCGGCGGCACCGGCGGCGCCGAGGGCGGCGGCGGTCCCGAGGAGGAACCGCCGGCGGTCGGCGCTGTGACGGGCATGGCTGTTACGGAAGGCGGGAGGCATCCGGAACTCCTGACGGGGTGGGGGGTGTTGCCGTCGTCAGCCGGATGTCGCCGCCGGGGGCGGAAAGGTTGGCGCGGGGCGCCGCTCAGTTCAGTTCAGCTCAGTTCGCCGCGTACGGGGTGAAGGCGGCCCAGGCGCCGGGGGCGAGGGTGAGGACGGGGCCGGTGGGGTTCTTGGAGTCGCGGATGTGGATGGCGTGGGGGCAGGGGGAGACCTCGACGCAGTCGCCGCCTTCGCTGCCGCTGTGGCTGGACTTCCGCCAGGCGTAGGCGACTTCGAGGCAGTCGCCGCCTTCATCGCCGCTGTAGCTCGACTTGAACCACTCAAGCGCGGTGTTCATTGCTCTCCTCGGATACGGTCCAGCAGGTCCAGGGAGTCTTCGGGGGTGAGGGCCTGTGCTCGCAGCATTGCATATTTACGGGCCAGGATGGACACCTCGTCGGGGTCGGCAACCCACTGACTGCCGCGCTGAGTCTCGTGGTAGGCGAGGTGCTGGTGGTCGGGGGTCTCCAGGAGGATGAAAGGACCGTTGAGGCCGGCATGAGATGTACGGTTCAGCGGCAGGAACTGGATCGAGACGTCCGGCAGTTCGGCGCAGGCGCGCAGGTGATCCAATTGCTCGGCGAAGACCTGCGGTCCTCCGAGGGGCTGTCGGAGGACCGGTTCCCAAATGACAAAGCTGGCTGTCGGCGGGAACTTCTGGTGCAGGATCTTCTGGCGCTGCATACGGGCGATGGTCTTGGTTTCGATCTCATCGTCGTCGAACACTGGAACGCGGCTACGGAAGACCGCTCGTGCGTAAGGCTCGCTCTGGAGCAGTCCAGGCAACACCTGATTCTGATACGAGGATAGGGTGATCGCTTCGCGTTCGTGGTCCACCAACTGCTCGGCCCAGAGCGGGAACAGGTCGATCTCCGGCAGTTTGGCGAGCCCTGCCGACAATGCGCCTTTGGTGTCGAGCAGCTCGTCAAGAAGTGCGGCAAGGTCTGTCTTGAGAGGTCGCCTTCCGGCTTCGATCGAACGGATAGTCTCCTCGTCAAGGTTGACGAGTGCGGCGAGTTCCCTCTGTGTGTGCCCAGCGGCCCGGCGGTACACCGCCAACTGCGCGCCAAGCATCTGCATCGCGGATGTGTTCTTCTTTTTCGGACGGCTCCGGGGGTTCATGTTGCCCAACTTCCCACGGTGTTCGGTACGTGATCCTTGTGGACAGGTACGCGTAATCCGTACCGCGCCACACACTGTTCAAGAGTAATCACCCTCCGTGACATTCGGAAGGTGAATGCGACAAGCCACCATTGTGTGATAAGAGAACGATTCTTCCGTCGTGACCGGCAGTCCGTCCCCGCAGCCAGGAAGTTCACGCACCGGGCCTTGGCTGACTGGGAGTTGGTCGAGGGCTTCCGCTCCGCAGACGTATTGCTCTGCGTAAGCGAGCTTTCGACTAACGCCCTGCTGCACGGCGTTCCGCTCGGGAGGGGTTTCCGGTTGTTCCTGCGTTACGGCGGTGACGTCGTCCGCGCCGAGGTTCACGACAGTGGGCCCGGGGTGCCGCGCATTGTGGACGCGGAGGACGGGGAAGGCGGGCGCGGGCTGCTTCTGGTGGCGGCGTTCGCGGACCGGTGGGGGGTGAGTGAACGTAACCCCGGCAAGGTGGTCTGGTGCGAATTCGACGTACGGCCCGAGGAGCGGGTGGATCCGCTGCACCCCGCGTTCCGTGAACGGGCCAAGGTGTGGACGCAGTTGACGCCCGGGGAGTGAGAGTGGGTTCTCCCGGGGCTCGCTGAAAGGGGCGGGGGCGCGGTCCGGCCGTATCCGTACGGTGTCGGGCCGCGCCGCGCCTCGCCGCACCACGCCTCGTCGCCCCGCGCCGCGCCTCGTCGCGCGGGTGGGCGAGCCCGTTCAGGCGTCGGGGTTCTTGCCCTCGGCGGTCTTCTTGATCCGGTCGAGCTGGAGTTCGGCGAGATCGCCGTAGGGCTGCTCCTCGCGGAGGTCCTGGCTCTCGACGGCGACGAGGAGTCCTCCGACCCGCATCATGATCCTGGTCCGGTCGCCGGTGAAGGCGTCTGTTTCGTCCGCGTTCAGGGTGAGCTTCAGCGGCTTCGGTTCGGCGCCGTTGGCGGTGGCCGAGCGGCGTTCTTCGGCGGCCAGTCCCTTCAGGGCGGCCTTGGCGTCGTCCGAGGTACGGAAGGAGTAGATCCGGAACTTGACCTCGGGGGACCTGCTCTCGTACGCGGGGAACTTGTCCGGGCTGATGTGGGAGGTGCCCAGGGCGACGAACCTGCCGCAGGCCGCCTTGGTGTCCTGCTGGCAGTTCATCAGGCCGTTGTCGAGGTCGATCTTGGGGTCGGAGCCCGTCCACCCTTCGGGCGCGCCTGGCTTGCTCATCAGGGCCGTGCTGATCTGGTCGGAGGTGAAGGTGATGGGTGCCTCTGGCAGGCCGTCGACGGTCCCTGTCGTATTGCCGCCGCTCGTGTCGCTTCCTCCTCCACCGCTGCCGCCGCTGCCGCCGCTGCCGCTTCCTCCGTTGCTGCTGCCGCAGGCGGTGAGGGCTGTGAGCAGGGCGATTCCGATGGTGATCCCCCGTAGTGCCTTGAGCACGTCAACCTCATTCATATGGAGAGCAATTGAGCGACGCCTCATCGTAGGGAGTGCGGGGCGGGGGAGTCCGTGAGGTCTGTGCCGTCCGTACCATCCGTGCCGTCCGAGCCGTCCGAGCCGTCCGTGCCTTCCATGAAGTCCAGCATGAGGTGGTTGACCTGGTCGGCGTGGTCGATCTGGGGGCCGTGGCCGGTGTCGCCGACGATGACGGCGCGGGCGGTGGGGGCGAGGCGGGGGACGCGTTCGACTTGGCGGTGGGGGTGGAGGAGCAGGCTGCGCTTTCCGAGGACGAGGTGCATCGGGGTGCGTATGCCGGAGAGTTCGGCGTCGGTGAGGGGGAGGGGTGCGGGGCGGCGGATGCGGAAGGCGCGGGTGCCGGCCCGGATCATGGCGCGGAGTTCGGGGACGACCAGGACGGGCTGGCCGAGCCAGGCGGCGAGCCGGGGGCGCAGCGGGGCCGGGGCGAAGGTCGCGAAGAGGCTGACGAAGATCCAGGCGAAGAAGCGCAGCCCGACTTTCTCCAGGCCGCCGGGGTCGAGGAGGGTGACGGAGGCGAGGCGTTCGGGCCTGCGGTGGGCTTGGTTGAGGGCGAGCCAGCCGCCGTACGAGGAGCCGACGAGGTGCACCTGGTCGAGGTGGAGCGCGGCGAGGGCTTCGTCCATCCACTGGGCGGCGCGCTCGGGCTGGTGGATGGGGGCGCGCTGGACGCTGCGGCCGGGGTCGCCGGGGGTGTCGAGGGCGTAGACGGTGCGGGCGGCGCTGAGGGCGGGGGTGTTGGGGTACCACATGGCGGAGCAGGAGCCGGCGCCGTGGATGAGGACGATGGGGGTGGGGTCGTTCGAGTCGGTGGGGGCGGTGAGGGCGGTGGTGCCTGTGGTGTCTGTGCTGTCCCTGGTGTCTGCGGGGTCGTAACGGTAGACGTGGGTGGTCCCGAAGGAGGTTTCCACGTCCCATTCCTGGGAGGGGGGCGCCCCGAGGGCGTAGACGGCGTCGCAGGCGGCGAAGTAGTGGTCGCGGCGGGCGTCGCTGACGTAGCGGCCGACATGCGGGTTCACGGACTTGGGCACGGGCACCTCCGGGTACGGGGCGGCTCCTTTATGATACGAACGTATCACGATGGTGGTACGCCCGTACCAATAAGGGGTGCGGGGGTGTGGGGCGCGGGGCGCGGAAGTGGGCGAGGAGCTGATGGTGCCGAAGCGGGTGGACCATGCGGAACGGCGGACCGAGATCGCGGAGGCGCTGGTCCGGGCGTCGGGGCGGCTGGGCCTGCATGCGGTGGGGATGCGGGATGTGGCGGCGGAGGCGGGGGTGTCGCTCCGGCTGGTGCAGTACTACTTCGAGTCCAAGGAGAAGTTGCTGCTGTTCGGGCTGCGGCATGTGACGGAGAGGTTCGGGCAGAGGGTGGCCGAACGGGTCCGGGCGGCCGGGGCGGACCCGGGTCCGCGAGCGGTGGTGGAGGCGCTGCTGTGGGCGGCGCTGCCCGTGGACGAGGAGAGCAGGGTTTTCCACCACCTGTACACCGCGTACGCGGTCCTGGCGATGACCGATGAAACGCTGGCGGCCCAGCCGTTCATCCGGGACCCGGATGCGGCGGAGCTGGCCGTGACCGACCTGCTCACCAGGGCGGAGGCGGAGGGATCGCTGCGCCCGGGGGTGGACCCGGGGGCGGAGGCGGTCGGCCTCCTGGCGATGTCGGCGGGCCTGGGCACGAGCATCCTGGTGGGCCAGCGGACCGAGCACTCCGCGAGGGAAACCCTCACCTACCACCTGAACCGAATCTTCGCGGGGGCGGGGGCGGGGGCGGGCTGAGCCTGCTGGCTGGGACTCAGGCCCCGCTGATCACCCGCCGTTGTCGCCCACCCCGGCTACGGCCGAGAGGTAGCCAGGGTGATCCCGGGTGCGGAGGCTCGGCTCTGAAAAAGGTGGGCCGAAGGCTCCGTCTGGCTTTGGCTTGTCGCTTGTCGCGTACGGGCCCGCCCATCTGGTGCCCCGGGGTTGGCGGGGTGGGCCGGGATCGGCTGCGGGGGCACGTGCGCGAAAAGCGACAACCAGACGGAGCCTTCGGCCCTTTCTTTTCAGAGCTGATGCCCCGTACTCGGGATCACCACGGATACCTCTCGGCCGGAACCGCTCGCCGCACGACGAACAGTGACCAGCGGGGCCTGAGCCCCGGCTTGCTCGCCGAAGCGGGCGCGTTACTCGCCGAAGCGGTCGCGTGCGGTTTCGATGTGGCCGAGGTACTGGTGGGTCCAGCCGCAGATGGCGTCGACCGTGGTGCGCAGGGCGAGGCCCGGTTCGGTGAGGGTGTACTCGACCTTTGGCGGCACGGTGGGGTGCACCTTCCGGGCGACCAGGCCGTTGCGCTCCAGCATGCGCAGGTTCTGGGTGAGCATCTTGTGGCTGATGCCCTCGACCTCGTTCCGCAGTTCGCCGAAGCGCAGGGTGCGTTCGCCCAGCGTCTCGATGATCAGGAGCGCCCACTTGTTGGCGACGTCCGAGAAGATCTCCCGCGCCAGGGAGTCCGCGCGCCGCAGGTCCGCGTCCTCGGGGAGGCCCTTGAGCTGCTGCTTGGTCACCATGAGGTTCCTTAGTCACGAAAAAGTGCGTTCTTCCAGGTCAGGACTTACTCTCCTATGGTTCCTGGGTAACCACAAGAGAGCGGCCAAGGTCGCTCGGAGCGAACCGGGAGAGGTAAGTACCGTGACAACTGCTGAGACAGCCACCGACGTCTTCCATCACAACGTGCCGGCCGAGAGCGACTTCGGCTATTCGCAGGCGATCAGGTCCGGCGATCTGATCCATGTCTCCGGGCAGCTCTCGTTCTCCGAGGCCGGTGAGCTGCTGCACGCGGGCGACTTCGCGGCGCAGCTCAAGCAGACGTACGTCACCATGGACAAGGTCCTGGACCACTACGGGGCGACCCGGAACCAGATCGTCTCGCAGACCCTGTACGTGGTGGACCTGCTGCGGAACGCCACGGCGACGACGGAGGGGAACCGGGGGTACTTCGGTGAGCACCGCCCGGTCAGTACGGTCCTCGGGGTGAGTGAGCTGACCTTCCCCGGGCAGTTCATCGAGATCAGCTTCATCGTCGACACGAAGCTGCCCGCCTGAGTCGGCCGGTCGCCCGCCCGGGTGAGCCGACGGGCCGCCCGGGGTGCAGGGGCGTACGGGCGTAGGGGGGGCGGGGCGTCAGGATCGTACGTACGGCCGGGTCATGACCTCCATGTTGTGGCCGTCCGGGTCGTTGAAGTAGGCGCCCCGGCCCCCGAACAGGGTGTTCGTACGGTCGGGTTCGGTGTGGCCGGGGTCGGCGAAGTAGGTGATCCCGGTCGCCTCCAGGCGGGCGACAGCGGCGTCGAAGCGTTCGTCGGGGACGAGGAAGGCGTAGTGCTGCGACTGGATCGGGCGGTCCTTCATCTCGTAGTAGTCGAGCGTCACGCCGTTGCCGAGGTCGATCGGCAGGAACGGCCCGAAGGGGGCGCCGACCTCCAGGCCCAGGACCGAGGCGAGGAAATCGGCGGAGCGGCGGCGGTCGCTCGCGTAGACGATGGTGTGGTTGAGCTGGACGCCTGCCGTCTGTGGTTGCGGTTGCGGCTGCGGATGTGTCGGCTTCTGTGGCTGCGGCTGCGGCTCGGACATGGGGGTGTCTCCGTCTCGGGGAGGGGTGGGCTGTGCCGTTACGCGCTCGCGCCGTCACGTGCTCATGCGCTCGGGCGACCCTAGTGTCCGTCACATACCGGGGCAGTGCGGTCCATTGGCCGCGATACGGGGTGGTTCGGGGTGTCGAGCCAGACGTACTGGTGCGTGGGGGTGACCGTGAGGCCGTAACGGGTGCGGGCGGGCGACCCGGCGCGCCGCCACCAGCCGTACGCCTCCCGCACCTCGTCCCAGAGGGCGCGGGGGCCGTGCTGCTGGAGGGGGTGGGTCCCGGCACCCGGTACGTAGTCGACGCCGGCCCAGGATCCCGTGGCGTGGTCGGCCAGCCAGAGGGTGAACTCGCCCTCCGGGCCGTGGCCGACGCTGTACCGGCAGCCCGGGACGAGGACCCCCGCCGTGAACGTGGCGTCCTCGTCGCCGAAGACGGCGCGGGGGTCGAGGCCGGTGGCGGCGGGGGCGGTCCCCGTGGCGGGGTGGGCGCGCACGGTGGCCATGACGTCGCGGTGGGGGATCTCGCCCCGGTTCCACATGAACGCGGAGTCCCCGATGACCGGGCCGCTCGCGGTGGCGGGATCGGTGGTGGCGGGATCGGTGGTCCGGGTGAGGCGTAGGAGGACGCCGTTGTACAGGCCCGTGCCCCAGGGCAGGACGATGACCCCGCCGGGGGCGGTCTGCTCGACCAGGGCGTGCGGCACCGTATGGAGGGCGCAGGTCACGATCGTACGGTCGTACGGTGCGTATGCGCTCGCGCCCTGGGTGCCGTCCCCGGTGTGGACGGTGGGGGCGTGTCCGGCGGCTTTGAGGTTCGCGCGGGCGGTGTCCGCGATGCGGGGGTCCACCTCGACGGAGACGACGTTGCGGTCGCCCAGGCGGTGGGAGAGGAGCGCGGCGTTGTAGCCGGTGCCGGTGCCGATCTCCAGGACGCGTATGCCGTTCGTGCCGGTGCCGCCCGCGCTCACGCTGTCCGTACCGGCGACGTCCCTGTCGATGTCGAGGGCGTCCAGCATCCGGGCGACGATGCGGGGCATGCTGGCGGAGCTGACGGGGACGCGGGCGGTTTCGGTGCCGTCGTCCGTGAGGTGCGGGTCCTCGACGTGGGTCACGAGGGCACGGTCCTCGTACGCCAGGGTGTGCCACCGGGCGGGGTCGGCGGCGCGGTCCACCGGGTGGTAGCCGCCCTCGCCAGGGGCCTCGCCCCGGCTCCCGCCCCGGACCCAGATCCGGTCCGGGAGGAACCGCGCGCGGTCGACCTGGGCGAAGGCGTCACGCCACGCGGGGGCGAGGTGGCCCTCTCGGGTCAACTGGGCGGCGAGGGCGGCGGCGGAGCCGGGGGAGCCGTCTCCGTTCACCGCTTCGGTGTCTCCGGGCGCTTCGGATCGGCCGGGGGGATGGGCCTCTCGGGCTTGTGGCCGTCGCTTTCCGCGGTGTCGGGCTTTCCGCTGTGCTTGCCGGCCATCCGTGCCTCCTTCACGTAGCGAATCACCTAGCGTGATGGAACATATCGGAGAGTGTCGGATCGGGGGAGAGGGTGCCGGGGGGGCGATGGTTGCGCGGGGTGGTGACGGGGGCGCGTACCGCCCCCTCCGGCCTGCCCGAATCTCCGGCGCGGGCCGCCTGGTCTCCGTTACGTCGGTGGCGTGCGCAGGCCCGCGATCAGGAGGGTCACCAGGCGGCGGGCGTCGTAGCCGGGGGTGGAGTCGGCGCCGATGCAGAGGTTGCCCACGCCTCGGAGCAGGGCGTAGGCCGTCAGGTCGGGGAGATCGGGGTGGTCGGGAAGGCCGGGGTGGGCGGGGTGGGCCAGGTGGATTTCTCCGGAGGCCTTGGCGGCGGTCAGGAGGGTTTCGCAGACCGGGAGCAGGCGGTCCAGGAAGTATGTGTGCAGCGTCGCGAAGCCCGCGTTGTCCGCCTGGAGGACCGCCGCCAGGCCGTGCTTCGTGACCAGGAAGTCCACGAAGAGGTCGATCCACTCGGTCAGGGCCGTGTAGGGGGTCGGGGAGGCGGCGAGAAGGGCCGGGCCGGCTTCGGCGCAGGCGTCCACCTGGTGGCGGTAGACCGCGATGATCAGGTCGGCCCTGGTCGGGAAGTGGCGGTAGATCGTGCCCATGCCGACGCCCGCCCTGGCCGCGATGTCCCGTACCGGGGCCTCCACGCCCGACGTGATGAAGACGGCCGCCGCCGCGTCCAGCAGGGTCTGCTGGTTGCGGCGGGCGTCTTTTCGTCTGGAGGGGGAGGAGGGAGAAGGAGGGGTGGGGGTGGAGGGCACTTTTGCCTCGCCTTCAGAGGCGTTCCGGGGCCTCGATGCCCAGGAGCGCCAGGCCCTGCTTCAGGGTGCGGGCCGTGATGTCGCAGAGGAAGAGGCGGTTCTCCACCACCTTGGCCGGGTTCTCCTCGCTCAGGACATGGCACTGGTCGTAGAACGTCGTGAACAGCGACGCGAGCTGGTACAGATACGCGGCCAGCTTGTGCGGCTCGTACGACGCGGCGACCTCGGCCAGGACCTCGCCGAACTGGTCCACATGGAGTCCGAGCGCCCGCTCGGCGGGAGCCAGGGCGAGTTCCGGGTGGGGTACGGGGGCGACGGTGCCCGCCTTGCGGAGGATGGAGCGGATCCGGGCGTGCGCGTACTGGATGTACACGGACGTGTCGCCGTTCAGCGAGACCATCTGGTCCAGGTCGAACTTGTAGTCCCGGGCCGCCGACGTCGACAGGTCGGCGTACTTCACCGCGCCGATGCCGACCTGCTCGCCGTTCGTGACGATCTCGTCCTCGGAGAGGCCGATCTTCTCCGACTTCTCCCGCACGACCGCCGTCGCCCGCTCGACCGCCTCGTCCAGCAGGTCGACCAGGCGCACGGTCTCGCCCTCGCGGGTCTTGAAGGGCTTGCCGTCCTTGCCCAGGACCGTACCGAAGGCGAGCTGGACCGCCGTGACCTCGTCGTTCAGCCAGCCGGCCCGCCGCGCCGTCTCGAAGACCATCTTGAAGTGCAGCGACTGGCGCGCGTCCACGACGTACAGGAGCGTCGTCGCGTCCAGGTTCCCGACCCGGTCGCGGATCGCGGAGAGGTCGGTGGCCGCGTAGCCGTAGCCGCCGTTCGTCTTCTTGACGATCAGCGGGACCTGGTTGCCGTCCGGGCCCTTGACGTCCTCGAAGAAGACACAGAGCGCGCCCTCGGAGCGGACCGCCACCCCGGACTCCTCCAGGATCCGGCAGGTCTCCTCCAGCATGTCGTTGTAGCCGGACTCGCCGACGATGTCGGCGTCCCGGATCTCCATGCCGAGCTGGTCGAAGACCGAGTAGAAGTAGATCTTCGACTCGTCGACGAAGCGCTGCCAGAGGGCCAGGGTCTCCTCGTCGCCCGCCTGGAGGTCCACCACCCGGTCCCGGGAGCGGGCCTTGAACTCCTCGTCGGAGTCGAAGAGCGCCCGCGCCGCCTTGTAGAGGCGGTTCAGGTTGGACATGGCGGTTTCGCCGTCCGAACCGGCCCCACCGTCGGAATCGGCCCCACCGTCCGAACCGGCCCCACCGTCCGAACCGGCAGCGGTACTCGCGGCGGCCTCGTGGTCGAGTTCGTGCGGGTGCTCGATCAGGTACTGGATGAGCATGCCGAACTGGGTGCCCCAGTCCCCGATGTGGTGGCGCCGTACCACCTTCTCGCCGGTGAACTCCAGGATCTCGACCATCGCCGCGCCGATCACCGCCGAGCGCAGATGCCCGACGTGCATCTCCTTCGCGACATTCGGCTGCGCGTAGTCGATCACCGTCGTGCCGGGCGCCGCCGCGGGCGCCACGCCGAGCCGGGCGTCCGCCGCGCGGGCCGCCAGCGTCTCGGTGATCGCCCGGTCCGTGACGGTGATGTTGAGGAAGCCGGGGCCCGACACCTCGATCTCCTCGATCAGGCCGGGCGCCGTGAGCGCCGAGACGACCTGGGTGGCCAGCTCGCGCGGGTTGCCCTTGAGCTTCTTGGCGAGCGCCAGGATGCCGTTGGCCTGGTAGTCCGCACGGTCGCTCCGTCGCAGCAACGGGTCCGCGGAGCCCGCCTCCGGCAGAGCGGCCGAAAGGGCGTCCGCGAGGCGCTGATCGACGGTCGAGGCGAGGGAAGTGACCGGGGCCATGGGCTGGGTGCCGTTCCTGTCGGGGAAAGTAAGTTTTCCCAGTATCCCATGGGGGAACAAGCCGTTTTCGCTCTGTCGGTGGTACCTGGGAGAATGGCGGACGCCAGGCTGTTTGGGCGAGCGTACGAGAAAGAAGGACGTGCCGATCGTGGCTCAGAGCAACGAGACCGACTGGGTCTCCCGTTTCGCGGACGAGGTCATCGCCGAGGCGGAGCGACGTGCACCCGGTACGAAAACAGTGGTCGTCGCGTCCGGACTCTCCCCCTCCGGCCCCATCCACCTGGGCAACCTGCGCGAGGTCATGACCCCGCACCTGGTCGCGGACGAGATCCGGCGGCGCGGGTACGCGGTGCGGCACGTGCTCTCCTGGGACGACTACGACCGGTACCGCAAGGTCCCGGCCGGCGTCCCGGGTACGGACGCCTCCTGGGCCGAGCACATCGGCAAGCCCCTGACCTCGGTGCCGGCCCCGGCCGGCTCGCCGTACCCGAGCTGGGCCGAGCACTTCAAGGCCGCGATGAGCGCGTCGCTGGCCGAGCTGGGCGTGGAGTACGACGGGATCAGCCAGACCGAGCAGTACACCTCCGGGGTCTACCGGGACCAGATCCTGCATGCGATGAAGCACCGGGCGGAGATCGACGCGATCCTCGACCGGTATCGCACCAAGGACAAGGACAAGGGGGAGGGCAAGGAGAAGGGCGCCGGGAACGGCAAGGCTCCTCAGAAGGGCCAGGGCCAGGGCCAGAAGCAGGGGCAGAAGAAGCCCGAAGAAGGGGAGCTGGAGGCCGCCGAGGGGTCCGGGGCCGCCGCCGAGGACGACGGGAGCGGCGGGGCCGGCGGGTACTTCCCGTACAAGCCCTACTGCGGCGGCTGCGGCAAGGACCTGACCACCGTCACGGCGTACGACGACGCGACGACGGAGCTCACGTACACCTGCACCGCGTGCGGCTTCTCCGAGACGGTCGCGCTGAGCGAGTTCAACCGGGGCAAGCTGGTCTGGAAGGTCGACTGGCCGATGCGCTGGGCGTACGAGGGCGTGGTCTTCGAGCCCTCCGGCGTGGACCACTCCTCGCCCGGGTCGTCGTTCGTGGTCGGCGGGCAGATCGTCCGCGAGGTCTTCGGCGGGGTGCAGCCGATCGGACCGATGTACGCGTTCGTCGGCATCTCCGGGATGGCGAAGATGTCGTCCAGCAAGGGCGGTGTGCCCACCCCGGCCGACGCGCTGAAGATCATGGAGGCGCCGCTGCTCCGCTGGCTCTACGCGCGCCGCCGCCCCAACCAGTCCTTCAAGATCGCCTTCGACCAGGAGATCCAGCGGCTGTACGACGAGTGGGACGCCCTGGAGCGCAAGGTCGCCGACGGCACCGTCCTGCCCGCCGACGCCGCCGCGTACGCCCGGGCCACCACCACGGCGGCCGGGGAGCTGCCCCGGACGGCGCGCCCGCTGCCGTACCGGACGCTCGCCTCCGTCGTGGACATCACGGCCGGCGCCGAGGAGCAGACCCTGCGCATCCTCAGCGAGCTGGACCCCGAGCACCCGCTCGCCTCGCTGGCGGAGGCGCGGCCCCGGCTCGACCGCGCGGAGAACTGGATCACCAGCCAGGTCCCGGCCGAGGCGCGCACCATCGTGCGCGAGGAGCCGGACACGGAGCTGCTCGCCTCGCTGGACGACGAGGGGCGCGAGTCGCTGCGGCGGCTGCTCGACGGGCTGGACAGTCACTGGTCGCTGGACGGGCTGACGACCCTGGTCTACGGGGTGCCGAAGGTGATGGCGGGCCTGGAGCCGGACGCCAAGCCGACACCGGAGCTGAAGGTGGCCCAGCGGGCGTTCTTCGCGCTGCTCTACCGGCTGCTGGTGAGCCGGGAGACCGGGCCCCGGCTGCCCACGCTGCTGCTGGCGGTGGGGGCGGACCGGGTGCGGAAGCTGCTGGGCGCCTGAGGCGCCTGAGGCGTCCGGGACATCCCGGCTGTCCGGGACGTCCGAGAGGTACGCGGAAGGGCCCTGCTCCTTGGAGCGGGGCCCTTCCGGCTGTCGGTGGGCCGGCGGGTGGGGCGGGGTGGCGCGCTGTCACGGGTGCGGGTGCTTTTCGGGGGCGCCTTGCCCTGGTCGGGTCCGCAGGGCGGCGGCGCGCTCCTGGAGGGCTTCGAGCAGGGCGCGTACGGGGGGCGTGGGCGATGTGGAGGGCGTGCCCGGCGTGCCTGGCGCGGTGTAGGCGCCGATGTACCGCGTGGCGGTGGGCGTGACGGGCAGCGCGCGGGTGTCGTCCCGGTCCTCGACGGCCAGGGAAGGGATGAAGGCGATTCCGACCCCTGCCGCGACAAGGGCCTGCATGAAGCGGAAGTCGCCGGCCCGGCAGACCACTTGGGGTGTGAGGCCGTTCGCGGAGGTGAGCGCGTCGATCGCGTCCCCCGGCAGGTCCCATCCGTGAATCCAGGGTTCACCGGCGACGTCTTCGAGCCGGGCCGCCCGGCGCGAGGCGAGCCGGTGGCCGGCCGGTACGAGCAGGCGGAGCTCGTCGTGGACGAGTGGGTGATACGTGGCGCGGAGCACGGCGTCCTGCCAGCTCGCCGGGGGGCGCTTGGTGTTGAAGTGATAGACGAGGGCCATGTCGGCGCGGCCGTCGCCGAGGGCGGCGAGCGCCTGGGCGGGCTCTGACTCGATCACCGTCGTGCCGCCGGGCGGGCTGCTGCCGAGCAGATCGGTGTCGCCGGGCAGGCCGTTGTGGAGGTCTCCGTCCGTGGCGTGGTGCGCCCTCGGCGTGGCCAGGGCGGCGAGGGCGGGCGCGAGCAGGAAGGTGCCCGCACTGGGGAAGGTGGCGACGGTCAGCGAGGACGGGCCCTGGTCACGGAGGTGGGCCAGCGTCCGGTGGGCCCGGTGCAGTTCACCGTGGACAGCGTCGGCGGTACGCGCGAGGACCTGGCCCGCGGGGGTGAGGGTGACGCCCCGGGTGCTCCGTTCGAAGAGCCGCAGCCCGGCGGCGCGTTCGAGGGCCGCCATCTGCTGGGAGACCGCCGAGGGGGTCATACGCAGTGCCTGGGCCGCGCGGGCGAAGCTTCCCCGGTGGGCCACTTCGCGCAACAGGGCGAGCCGCTGCACCTCGATCATCAGCTCTCCTTACCGTGCGATGAGCAATACCGTACTTCTGCTTACCGTTCGGCGCTGCCAGCCTGGCCGCATGATGTCCGACATACGAGGGTCCGGCGTACGAGGGTCCGGCGTACGAGGGCTGCGGGACTTCGATCCGCGTGAACGCTCCGGGGGCGCTCTGGCTCTCGGGGCGGTCTGCCTCATCGGAGGGTCCGTCGCGGCCGCCCCCCACCTGCACGGCTATCCGCTCATCGGCGGGCAGGCCGTCCGCTACGGGCTGGCGACCGTCTTCCTGCTGCTCTGGGCCCGTATCCGCCGGCACACCTTCGTACGGCCCTCCCCCGGCCAGTGGGCGTGGGTCTTTCTGCTGGCCGCGACCGGGATGGCGGGGTACGGGGTCGTGCTCGTCCATGCCACTTCGACGGCCTCCCCCGGCACGGTCGGTGTCGCGCTGGGCGCCGCGCCCCTGGTCATCGTCCTGGTCCGGTCCCTGCTCGCCCGGGTCCGCCCCTCCCGGGGGCTGGTGGCCGGGGCGCTCCTGGTGGCGTGCGGGTCCGCCGTGGCGCAGCTCTCCATGGGGGGCGGGGTGGAGTGGAGTGCGCGGGGGTTCGGGTGGTCGGGCCTGGCGCTCGCCGGCGTGTGCGCGGTCACGCTGCTCGGTGCGCCCGCCACCCAGGCGCTCGGACCGCTGACCGCCACCACCTACGCGTGCGCACTCGCCTCGGGGCTGCTCTTCCTGACCGCCGTGATCACGGGTTCGGTCACCGGGGGCCCCGTGCTGCGGCGGCCCAGCGGCATCGAGTCAGCGGCACTGGTCTTCCTCGCCCTCGGCGTGACCACCGTCGTCTTCCTGATGTGGTACGGCGCCGTCGAGCGGCTCGGAGCCGGCCGGACCGGTCTCTTCAACGGCCTCGTCCCGACGGCCTCCCTCCTGGCGCTGTCCGTGACCGGCACGGCGACCGCCACCCCCGGCCAGATCACGGGCTCCGTGCTGGTCCTCACCGGTGTCCTCCTCGGACTCCGGGGCGGCATACGGCGCGGCGCGGCCGAGCGGTGAACGGGGCAGGCGGGAGCGGGGGTGCGGGGCCGGGGAGCGGTCAGGCGATGTACTCGCTGCTGTCCAGCTCCGCCTGGTAGCGGGCGCCGAAGTCCTTGAGGTACGGCTTGAGGGAGTTCTCGCTCAGGGGGTTTCCGCCGCGGCCCGTGATGCCGTACAGGTCCATCAGGTAGATGCCGAACTGGCGGGGCGTCGGGAAACCGCCGTACTCGTTGGAGTACTTGCGGAAGGCGCTGAAGTACGCCTCCTCGCGCGAGATGTCGTCCGGGAGGCCCGAGACCGGCTGGTCCTCCGCCGGCTCCTCGGGCTGCTCCTGGCCCGCGAGCTGGTCCTGGGGGAGGTGCTGGGGGGACTGGCCCGGGATGCCTCCCAGGGGGCGGCGGTTACGGGCCGGGGCGGGGGCCGGGGCGCCGTCGAGGGCGTCCTCGGGGCCGGAGGGGACCCGTACGGGGGTGGACTCAAGCCCCTCGACGTACGTCGGGTTGTACGCGCCCTCGTACGCGCCCTGAGGGGCCTGCGGGGCGGCGAACCAGGGGCTCACCACCGGGGGGCTCACCTGGCCCCCCTGGGGCTGCTGGTCCTGGTGCTGGGGCTCCTGTCCCTGGTTCTGCCCCTGGTCCTGCGGGACGTGGGGGAGGGGCGCCGGCTGCTCCTGCCGTTGGCCCTGCCGCGATTCGTCCTGCGGTGCCTGTTGCTGGTTCTGCTGCTGGTCCTGTCCCAGGTCCTGCTGATGGCCCTGCTGCTGGTCCTGCTTCTGGTCCTGCTTCTGGAGCAAGGGCGGCTGCCCGGCGGGGAGTTCGGCCTGCGGTGCTTCCACGGCCGGTATCCCGCCCTGGCCCTGGGGGAGTTCGGGGCGTTCGGAGAGGTCGGTCCGCTGCCCGGACGCCGTCTGCCCGGCCTCCGTCTCCGCCGGCGGGGCCGGGGGGAGCAGTACGGGTTCGATCCCGGCCGCCGCGAGACCCGAGGGGGCCGTATCGGCGAGCGGGACGCCGAACTTGGCGAGCCGCAGCGGCATCAGCGCCTCGATGGGCGCCTTGCGCTTCCAGTTGCGGCCGAACCGGGCCTGGAGGCGGGACTGGTAGATCAGCCGGTCCTGTTCGAGCTTGATGACCTGTTCGTACGAGCGCAGCTCCCACAGCTTCATCCGGCGCCACAGCATGAACGTGGGGACGGGCGAGAGCAGCCAGCGGGTCAGCCGTACGCCCTCCATGTGCTTGTCCGCGGTGATGTCCGCGATCCGGCCCACCGCGTGGCGCGCCGCCTCGACCGAGACGATGAAGAGGACCGGGATCACCGCGTGCATGCCGACGCCCAGCGGGTCCGGCCAGGCCGCCGCGCCGTTGAAGGCGATCGTCGCCGCCGTCAGCAGCCATGCCGACTGGCGCAGCAGCGGGAACGGGATCCGCATCCAGGTCAGGAGCAGATCGAGGGAGAGCAGGACGCAGATGCCCGCGTCGATGCCGATCGGGAAGACCAGCGAGAACTGGCCGAAGCCCTTCGCCTCGGCGAGTTCGCGTACGGCGGTGTAGGAACCGGCGAAGCCGATCGCGGCGATGATCACCGCTCCCGTGACCACGACCCCGATGAGTATCCGGTGCGTACGTGTCAGCTCCATCGCGGCCACCCGCGATCCCCTCCCCCTTTTCGGCGTCAGGTACGTGCTGTCCTGACGTCATCTGGCGGGCACAGCCTCGCACATGCGTGCGGGGGGTGCGGTGCGGGGCGCGGGGAGCGGCCCTCGGCGGAGGGCCGCGTTCCACGCGAAAAGGGAGGAATGGCCGGTGGTCGCCCCTGCTTCTCCCGAGGTCGACGGGGCGTGCGGGGAGCGCGGGGCGTGCGGGGTGTGAGGGGGATTACTCGGAGTCCGCCTTGCCGTCCGACGCGACGGGCGCGCCGGAGGAGTCCTTCCCGTCGGAGCCCCCGGAGCCGGAGGATCCCTCGGACGGGCTCGCCTCGGGGTCCTTCGTGGCGCCGGAGCCCGTGGAGCTGCCGGAGGAGGGGGTGGAGGAACCGGCGCCGGTGCCGTCGGCGCCACCAGCCGCGCCGCCGGAGATGGCGGCCACGACCTCCTTGGCCGCGGTCACGGCGTCCTTCGCCATGTCGGCGGTGCCGGGGGACTTGGCGCCCGCGTACCCCGCGCCGTTGTAGGTGAGGGTGAGGACGATGTTCTCGGTGCGGGCCACGACGGTCGCGTACGAGAAGTCCTCGCCGGTCTTCTTGAGCGTGTACGTGACGGTGCTCGCCTCGTCGCCGATGCCCGAGCCGGGGGCCGTCCTGACGTCCTTGGCCTCCTCGGTGCCCTGGGCGCCCGCGAGCTCCTTCGCGTAGTACTCCCCGGCGCGCTTGGCGCCGCTGCCGAGGGAGGCGTCGGAGTCGTACCGCAGGAGGGAGACGTCGAGCCAGCGGTACTGCGAGCCCTTGACGCCCTTGTCGTCCAGGCCGTTCCAGGAGCAGTTGGCGCGGGTGGCGAGGTCGCTGGACTTGCCGGCCGTACCGCTCTTGCTCTTGGCCTTCGGGACGAGGGCGTCGACCGTCTTGGCGGAGACGGTCTTGCACGCGTCGGGCAGCTCGGCGTACTTCGCGGGGATGACGGTGGGGGACGGGGCGCTGGTGGGGGTGGTGCCGGAGGAGTCCGCGTCGCCCTTGTCGTCGGAGCCGGACGAGCAGCCGGCTGCCGCGAGCAGCACCGGGACGGCGGCGCAGGCGGCGAGTATGCGGGAGAGTCGCGAGGCTGATCGGTGCATGGTTCCTTCAGAGTTCCTTGAGTCCACGGGGACGGTTCGTGGTCGGTGGGGACGATTCGCGGTCGGTGGGGACGGTTCGCGGTCGGTTGCGCGGCCACCGTAACCGGCGCGGCGCCTCCGGTGGGGCGAGTCGGTCCGGTCGGACCCCGCCTCCGGGGCGGGTCCGGCCGGTCGCAGGCCGGTCGTCGGCCGGTGCTAGTCGTTGAGCTCGTCGACGAGCGTACGGGCCAGTCCCTGGGCCTTGTCCTGGAGTTCCTTGCTGTCGGGGACCTCGGTGGCGAGGGCGGGCTGCTCGGCGTACCGGATGGTGACGATCACGTTCGATGTGCGGAACACCACGCTCACGGTGCGGCGCTGGGCGGCGGAACCGGAGCGGGCGAGGACGTCGTCGAGGAAGGCGGCGTCGCCGATGGAGGTGAGGACGCGGGGTTCGAGGCCGTCGGAGCCGGGCGCGGAGCCGGAGGGGGCGTCCGAGGGGGAGCCGGAACCGGAGGGCGAGGGCGACCCGGAGGCGGAGCCGGAAGGGGCGTCGGAGGGGGCGTCGGAGGGCGAGACCGTCTGCGTACCGGAGTTTCCGGAGCCGCCGGAGTTGCCGGAGGGACCGGCCGGCCCGGTGGCACTGGGGGATCCGCCGGACCCGGACCCGGACCCGGTCGGGGTGGGGTCGGCGGGGGCGAGGTGGGCGTCCGCCTGCTTCTTCTCGTAGACCTCCTGCGCGCGGTCGTCGTCGCTCACCGCCGGGTCGTACGAGACGACGCGCTCGACGTCGATCACGAGCGTGTTCGAGGCGGCCGGCGAGTCGGCGCGCCAACTGCACCCCACGCGGCGGTCCGTGTCGTACGTCACGGCCGCGGTGCCCCGGTACGTCTTCTCCTGCTGGTCCGCGGTGAGCGTGGCGGCCCCCGGCAGCAGGTCCTTGAGCGTGGCGCGCGGTACGGTGCCGCAGGCCTCGCGCAGGGTGCGGTACTTGCCGGGCTGCGCCACGGTCGCCCCGGCGGTCTCGCCGGTCTTGGAGTCACCGGCCGCGCCGCCGTCACCGCCGCCGGCCGAGCAGCCGGCGACGGCCGCCACGAGGAGCGCCGCCAGGCCGGGTACGTACGCGCGTCGCGCCTTGAACTGCACGGTCCCGGGCTCCCTTCTCGCCAAAACTGTTTGCCGCCGGATGGCGGTCGATGGACACAATGTCTATCGCACGCGATGCCGTCGACGCCGGTCGGCCTCCCTTTCTGGCCGCTTTGGCTCCGGTTTTTGCGTTTTCTGACTTTCGGGGGAATTGAGGGGTTATGTCGTACGTAGAGATGCCGGGCGCGCGGGTGCCCATCCGGATGTGGGCGGACCCGGCGACGGTCGAGGACGGCGCGCTGCGGCAGCTCCAGAACGTGGCCACGCTGCCCTGGATCAAGGGCCTGGCCGTCATGCCGGACGTGCATTACGGCAAGGGCGCGACGGTCGGCTCCGTGATCGCGATGCACGGCGCGGTCTGCCCGGCGGCGGTGGGTGTGGACATCGGCTGCGGCATGTCGGCCGTGAAGACGTCCCTGACCGCGAACGACCTCCCGGGCGACCTGTCCCGGCTCCGCTCCAGGATCGAGCAGGCCATCCCGGTGGGCCGGGGGATGCACGACGACCCGGTGGACCCGGGCCGGCTGCACGGGTTCCCGACGGCGGGGTGGGCGGACTTCTGGGAGCGCTTCGGGGGAGTCGCCGAGCAGGTCAGGTTCCGCGAGGAGCGCGCGGTGAAGCAGATGGGGACGCTGGGCGCGGGCAACCACCACATCGAGGTCAGTCTCGATTCCCAGGGCGCGCTGTGGCTCACCCTGCACTCCGGTTCGCGGAACATCGGCAAGGAGCTGGCGGAGCACCACATCGGCGTGGCGCAGAAGCTGCCGCACAACCAGGGGCTGGTCGACCGGGACCTGGCCGTCTTCGTCACGGACACGCCGCAGATGGGGGCGTACCGGAACGATCTCTTCTGGGCGCAGGAGTACGCGAAGCACAATCGCGCCATCATGATGGGGCTGCTCAAGGACGTGATCCGGAAGGAGTTCAAGAAGGCCCGGGTCACGTTCGAGCAGGAGATCTCCTGCCACCACAACTACGTGGCGGAGGAGCGGTACGACGGCATGGACCTGCTGGTCACCCGGAAGGGCGCGATCCGAGCGGGCAGCGGGGACTTCGGGATCATCCCGGGCTCCATGGCGACCGGTACGTACATCGTGAAGGGGCTCGGGAACGCCGCGGCCTTCAACTCCGCCTCGCACGGCGCGGGTCGGCGGCTGAGCCGTAACGCGGCGAAGCGGCGGTTCTCGACACGGGATCTGGAGGAGCAGACGCGGGGCGTGGAGTGCCGCAAGGACTCCGGTGTCGTGGACGAGATCCCGGCGGCGTACAAGCCGATCGAACAGGTCATCGACCAGCAGCGGGACCTGGTCGAGGTGGTGGAGAAGCTGAAGCAGGTGGTCTGCGTCAAGGGCTGAGCCCGTGGACGGGCCTGGCGCGCCCCGGGCCGGCCCCGGCATGTCCCGGCGTGTCCCGGCGTGCCCCGGGCCGGGCGGGGCGCGCCGGGGCCCGATGTTCTCCGGCTGCCGTCATTCGAGCGGTGCCCGGGGTGGCGGCGCGACCTGGCCCGTTCGCAGGCGCCAGAGCCGAACGGCGCAACTGGCCACCGTTCGACCGAGTTCCCGGGCGGCGTCCTCGGGCGCGCCGACCGCCAGCAGAACGCGGTCCTCCGCAGCCTTCCAGCGTCGACGAGGCGGTGCGATCTTCATCTCGGCGGGGCGCTCCCAGGCCGCGGTTGAGGCGGCTGCGGCTCGCTTGCGGTCCAGGGCCAAGCAGCCCGGGTAGTAAAGGTGCTGGGCCAGTTGTACGGCGGCTTCCTTCGTGTAACTGACGTTGTAGATTCCGTCGCGGCTGTTGCGTTTGATGACGCGCTCCACGCCGGTGAGTTGCCGCGCGTAGCGGCAGAGGTAGGCGCCGACGGCCGTACTCGCTGTCGTGAGCGAGACGAACGGGTAGCCCTGTCCGGTGAATCCGATGGAGCCGTCCGCGTCGATGACCCCTCGGAGATAATCACGCCGGACGAACGGGACACGGGGCGGCGTGATCTTCCTGGACTTACGGCCGTAGGGCAATCCGAGTCGATGGAGGGTGGTCCTGGCTTCCAGGGAGCACAAGGTCCATGTCGCCGAGTGGTGTTTCTCCGCGAAGTTCGTCGATCGTGTGCGTTCTCCGATGGAACTGCGATACGGGGTCAGCCGTTGGAACTCCCGCAGAATGGCGATGTCGCGGATGTTGATCTCGACTGTGAGGCTTCCTTTTCGCCCGGTTCCCTGGGCGAGGTGTCCGTCGGCCTGTAGGAAGCCGAACATGTAGGCGTAGTCAGGGTTCTCCAGGGTCATGAATTCCGAGGCACTGGCGGCGTCGGACGGGTCAAGAGCGCCGATCGCGTCATCGAGGGTGAATTGGTGCGCGCTAGGCTCACGTTCAGCCATGGGAAGGTCTCGCTTCCTGATGGTCAGGCTCTTGGCAGGGATTGCCCTCCCGGCCAAGAGCCGCTCCGGGGTCTATGACGAGACCGACGGTAGGTGCCCCTGCCTGTCCGTGTGGCCGAACATGGTTCGTTCACCCGAACGAGAACCGCCCGGCGGCCTGGCCAGGCCGCGCGGTGACCGGTTGACCCGGCGCCGGGGCGCGCCGGGGCCCGGTGGCGCTCCGGGTCAGGGGGTGCGGTGGATTTTGGTGTTGGAGGCCTGGGCGCGGGGGCGGAGGAGTACCAGGTCGATGTTGACGTGGCTGGGGCGGGTGATGGTCCAGGTGATCGTGTCCGCCACGTCCTCGGCGGTGAGGGGGGCCGCCACGCCCTCGTAGACGCGGGCCGCCTTCTCCTGGTCGCCGTGGAAGCGGGTGGTGGCGAACTCCTCCGTCTTGACCATGCCGGGGGCGATCTCGACGACCCGGACCGGGGTGCCGACGATCTCCAGGCGGAGGGTCTCGGCGAGGACGTGGGCGCCGTGCTTCGCGGCCACGTAACCCGCTCCGCCCTCGTATGTGCCGTGGCCCGCCGTCGAGGAGACGACCACGACGGTGCCGTCGCCGCTCGCGGTGAGCGCGGGGAGCAGCGCCTGGGTGACGTTGAGGGTGCCGATGACGTTCGTCTCGTACATCTGGCGCCACTCGGCCGGGTCGCCGGTGGCCACCGGGTCGGCGCCCAGGGCCCCGCCCGCGTTGTTGACCAGGACGTTCACGGCCGGGAAGCGGTCCAGTTCGGCGGCGAACGCGTCGACCGCCGCGCGGTCGGTGACATCGAGGGCGTACGCGGTGGCCTGGTGGCCCGCCTCGGTGAGCCGCGCGGCCAGCGCCTCGACGCGGTCCTTGCGGCGGGCCGTGAGGATCACGTGGTGGCCAGCGGCGGCGAGGTGGCGGGCGGTCGCCGCGCCGATGCCGCTGCTGGCGCCGGTGATGACGGCTATCGGGGCGGGTGGGGTGGAGGGGGCGGGAGTGGAGGAAGCGGAGGAAGCGGAGGGGGTGGAGGGGGTGGGCATGGGGGTGCTCCGGAGGGTTGGGGAGGGGGCTAGTGGCCTCGGGGGGCGTACATGATCACGGCCATCCCCGCCAGGCAGATCAGCGCGCCCGTGATGTCCCAGCGGTCGGGGCGGTAGCCGTCGGCGACCATGCCCCAGGCGATCGATCCGGCGACGAAGACCCCGCCGTACGCGGCCAGGATCCGGCCGAACTCGCCGTCGGGCTGGAGCGTCGCGACGAAGCCGTAGAGCCCCAGGGCGATGACCCCGGCCCCGATCCAGATCCAGCCGCGCCCGCCACCGCCCGTGGCCGTACCGTCGCCGCGTACGCCTTGCCAGACGAGCCAGGCGCCGCCGATCTCGAAGAGGGCGGCGATCAGGAAGAGGACGGCGGAGCGCAGCACGAGCATGGGGCCAGCCTGCCATGTGGGTGATCGGGTGCGCGTCGCGGGAGGGCGTGACCAGGACGACAGTCTGATGATCATTACCTTCCGCCTATGGGTGACGTGAGAGCTGTGAGAGCGGTGAGAGTGGTGAGAGCCGTGGGTGTCTCGGGTGTCTCGGGTGGGGTGCGGAAGGTTCTGTGGGTGGGGGTGGCCTTCGCCGTGGTGGCGGTGGGGCTGGGGGCGGTGCCTGGTTCGGGGGAGTCGGCTCGTGCGGAGGAGTCGGCTCGTATGGGGGCGGGGGCAGGGGCGGGGGTTCGCGCGGGGGGTGTGGCGCGGGATCTGGACGCGTTCGAGGCCGATCTCGCGCACCACGGGCGTGTCCTGCTCTCGGCCGGGCATCTCACCGTCCGGTTCACCTCCGAGAACCACGGGCCCTCCGGGGTCGCCGACGCCACCGTACGGTTCGACTTCTCGGCCCCGCTCGCCCCGCTCGCCCAGGACGGGGCGGCCGGCGCCGGGCAGGCGCTGCCGGCGGGGTGTCTGCGGGGCGGCGAGCGTACGGTGCTCTGCCGTACGGGGGCGCTCCGGCCGGGCGGGCGCGGCGAGGAGACGAGGCTCGACCTGCGGACGGCCGGGGCGCCGCACGAGGTCGTCGTACGGGTCGACACCGCCTGGAACGGCGGCGCCGGTGACCTCGACCCCGAGAACCACCGGCACCGTGTGCTCGCCCCGGACACGGGGGATCCGTACGTCTTCTGATCAGGCGGAAGGGGAACGGGAGAGCTGTTCGCGTACCCACGCGGGATCGGGGTTGGTGTGCGGGCGGCCCGCCACGACGACGGTCGGCACCGTCTCGTCGCCGCCGTTCGCGGCCCGTACCGCCGCCGCTCCTTCCGGGTCACGCCAGATGTTGACCCAGTGCGCCTGGCGGGCCCTGCCGCCCAGCCTCATGCGCAGCCGCATGCAGTACGTACAGCCGGGACGCCAGAAGACGACCGGGCGGCCGTCGGCCGCGCTGCGGCGTTCCGCCTCCCGCGCGCCGATCGACTTCGGGAAGACCAGGGTCGAGTTCACGCCCGCGAGCGCCAGGAACGCCAGCAGGAACGCGACGGCGGTGCCGGGGCTCCCCTTCCGGATCAGCTCCGCCGCGACGGCTGAGCCGAGGAGCACGAGCAGAGTCGGCAGGATCCAAGCGCGCATCATGGTGACGCAGGCTATCGCCACCGGCCAGTGGCCGATTGTTTGTTACGCCGCGTCGCCGAAGTCGCCGGCGCGGTCGGCTTCGCGGGGGTGGCCGGTGTCGCCGAATTCGCGTACCGCGTCGTCCACGATCGCCGCCAGCCGGGCGTGGTGGGCGCCGCGCCAGTAGATCCGGCCGCAGGACCCGCAGCGGGCGAAGACGTCGTAACCGCGCTGGGTGCCGTGCTGGAGCTCCTCCCGTACGGACTCCTTGTCCGCCGGGCCGAGCGCGCCGTTGCAGGCGGTGCAGCGGGTCCAGGGGGCGAGGGCCGGGGCGAAGCGCTGGAGGACGTCCCTGAGCTGGTCGTCCGGGCGGTCGCTGTAGATGTACGCACCGGCCCAGAGCTCCCGGCGGCGCAGCAGCCCCCGGTCGCGGGAGAGCAGCACGCGGCGCTCGGCGGCGGAGAGGGCGGCGAGCGCCGGATCGCCCAGGTCCTCGCTCTCGTACGCCGCGTCGACGCCCAGCAGCCGGAGCCGGCGCGCCAGGGTGCCCAGGTGGACGTCGAGGAGGAAGCGCAGGGGCGCGCCGGGTACGTGCTGCGGGCGCGGTACGGCGCGTACCTCCACCGACTCGCCGGCCGCCGGGATGTGCGCGAAGGGCACCTCGCGGCCGTCGACCAGCGGCGGGCCCGCCTCGGTGAGCGGGATGCCGAGGGATTCGACGGCGTGGCCGAGGGTGGAGCAGCCGTCGGTGCGCAGGAGGGTACGGCCGGCGCGCCGTTCGGCGGGGACGAAGAGACGCAGTTCGGGGGCGACGGTGAGGTGGATCTCCGGTCCGTTCACGCCGCCAGGATGTCACCGCGCGCCCGCCTCGGCCAGGGAATTCCGGACGGTGCGGAGAAGAGGCGGGGAGGGGCGTCAGGGGGCGTAGGCCGTGGGCGGGACGCCTACCGTCGCGGTGAAGTCGCGGACCAGGTGGGCCTGGTCGCTGTAGCCGAGGTCGGCGGCGAGCGCGGGCCAGTCGACGGCGCCGTGCTCGGCGCGTTCCAGGGCCTCGTGGATGCGGTAGCGCAGGATGACCCACTTGGGGCCCACCCCCACGTACGTGGCGAAGAGCCGCTGTAGTGAGCGCGCCGACACCCCCTCCTCCGCCGTGAGGCGGGCGACCCGCCGGATCGTACGGTCCGTTCTGATCCGGTCCACCAGGGCCATGGCGTGCGTCGCGCCCGGGTCGGGGCGCGGGCCGCGCGCGAGCAGGTGGGTGTCGAGCGCGGCCACCCGGGCGTCCTCGTCCGCCGGGTCCAGGACCGCCGCGACGTCCGCCTCCGTCGTCCCCAGTACGTCCCCGACGGGCACCCTCCGTCCCGTCCACTCGGCCACGGGCCACCCCGGCGCGAACGGCCGGAAGCCGCCCGGGCGGAACTGCACCCCGCAGACCCTCCCCCGCCCTTCCAGCCGCTGCGTGAACAGTTCCAGGCCGACGCCCGCGACCTCGCCGAAGGAGCGGTGGGAGGCAGGAGTGTCGTACCGCTGGAACACGACGTTCACGGAGGGGTGCGGCACGACGTGGGAGACGTACGGCTCCGCCAGGTCCCAGTCGATCAGCCAGTAGTGCTCCAGGTACGGCTGGAGGGCCGGGGCGGGTGCGCGGCGGCGGAACCGTACGCGCGCGAAGAGCCCGGGGGCGTCGACGATGCCCCGGGTATCACGCCGCGGACCAGGCATGACCGCATTCTATGGCGGGCCCGGGTGTCGCGTTTGTTCAAGACGCGCGGCGGCGCCGGATCTACGGTCGGCGCCATGAACGACACGAATGCGCACGACACGAATGCGCGCGACACGAACCCGCACGACACGAGCGTGAGCAGGATCAGTGAGCTTCTGGCGGTGGTGGCGGAGCGGGCGCTCCCCGTCGTCCAGGGCGTCGGGGACGACCAGCTCGGCGCGCCGACGCCGTGCGCCGCGTACGACGTGCACGCCCTCCTCGACCACCTCTTCCAGGTCGTCGTCAACTTCCAGGCCCTCGCCGCGAAGCGGGACGCCGACTTCGGCGCGCCGCCCGAGCATCTGGCGGGGGAGTGGCGCGAGCGGTTCGCCGTGGAGACGGCGCGGCTGATCGCGGCGTGGGAGGCGCCCGGGGCCGAGGAGGGGACGGCGGGGGCGCTGGGGCTGCCGGCCAGGACGGTCGGTTCGATGGTGCTCGGCGATCTGGCCCTGCACGCGTGGGACCTGGCGCGGGCCACCGGGCAGCCGTACGAGCCGGCCGCGGCGGTCGTGGAGACGCTGGCGGAGGGGTGGGCGGCGCTGGCCCCGATGGGCCGGGAGGCGGGGGTGTTCGGGGAGCCGGTGGCGGTCGCGGCGGACGCCCCTCCGTTCGACGCGCTGCTGGGGCTGACGGGGCGCGATCCGGAGTGGGCGCCGGGGCGGGGAGCGGGGGGAGGCGCGGGGGGAGGTGCGGGTCGGCCCTGAGAGAGCCCCTACGGGTCTCTTCCGGGTTCGCTTCGGGACTGAACGAGGGCGGGGCGGGCACACGTCCTAGCGAGGTCACTTTCGACAGCAAGCGGACGAGGAGGAGGGGACATGGAGATTTCCGGCTTTTTCATGGCGATTGTCGTGGGCGTCATCATCGGCGTCCTGGGGCGGCTCGTCGTGCCCGGGCGCCAGAACATCGGGGTGCTGCTCACGATCGGCGTCGGTATCGTCGCGGCGCTGGTCGGCACGTTCATCGCGGCGGCGTTCGGGGTCGCGGACACCAGGGGCTTCGACTGGATCGAGCTGATAATCCAGGTCGGCCTGGCGGCGGTCGGTGTCGCCGCGCTGGACCGGGCGAAGGCGCGCGGCTGACCTGCCGGCCGGTCCCGGTTACAGGGGGCGACCGCCCTGGAGGTTCCAGCGGCCGGACCGGCCCGTGAGGGCGGTGGCGGTCAGGGGCCGCACGTCGAACCGCCAGAAGGACGCGGCGGGCGCGCCCAGGGCGTGTACGGCGGCGGCGCGGACGAGATCCGGTTCGGCCACGGCGAGTACGCCGGGGGTGGCGGGGTCCAGCGCGTCGAGCCAGGCGCCCGTCCGGGCGAGCAGGGCGGTCAGGGGCTCGCCGCCGTGGGGAGCGGCGGCGGGGTCGGTGAGCCAGGCCGTCACCGCCCCGGGGTCCTCGGCGGCCACCTCGTCCAGGGTCCTGCCCTGCCAGCGGCCCATCGCCCAGGGCGCGAGGCCCGCCGTGGGCCGCGCCGCCGGGCCCAGGCCGAGCAGGTCGGCGGTGCGGAGGCAGCGGGGCGAGGGGGAGACGTACACGGTGTCGGTACGGGGGAACTCCTCCCGCACGGCCCGCGCCTGACGCGCCCCGGCTTCGTCCACGGGGTCCACGGGGGCCACGGGGTCCAGGGAGGCCACCGGGGCCGTCGCGTCCTGGGCGGCTGCCGCTTCGCCGAAGCGGGCGGCGCGGAAGGCCGGGCCCATGGCCGGGGAGATCAGTAGTACGCGTACGGTCACGGCGGTCGCCCCCCGGTCGGTTCCTGGTCGGTCCTGGTCGGTGGTTCTGGTCGGTCGCTGTCCGGTCCCTGGTCGCCCTCTTGGCCCGTCCTCCGGTTCGCGGTACCTTCACGTCGATATCCGGAAGCAGAAGCAGAACCAGCGCCGATGGATATCCACGACGGCGAGACGGAAGTCCGGTGAGATTCCGGCACGGTCGCGCCACTGTATGCCGGGGACCGGCCGCGCGGTGCGTGGTGGGGGTCCGGTGAGTCAGACCCGGGCGTCGTCGTGTTCAAGGCTCCATGCATCCGTGTGACGGGACGCGAGTTCCCCCTGAGGAGTGTGTGTCATGGCCCAGTCCATCGTGCCCAACGCCGGGACTGCCCCGGTTGCTCCCCCGGTTCCGGTACCGGCCCCGCTCCCGCTGCGGGCCGTTCTTCCGTGGGCTGTCTTCGTCGGCACCCTGATGCTGGTGCTGCTCTACTTCGTCGGCGCCGAACAGGGCGCGACCTCGGTGATATCCGGTGCCGGGGTGCATGAGTGGGTGCATGACGGGCGTCATCTGCTCGGGTTCCCCTGCCACTGAGGGGACTTGGGGGCGCTGGGCCGGCTCCTGCCGCGTTCCTCCCCCCCTCGCGTTTCTCACCCCCCTCGCGTTTCTCACCTCTCTCGCGTTCCCCACCTCTCTTTTGCCGACGACTGACGGAGTTGTTTCCGCGTGCATGCCTCCAGGGTCAGAAACATCCTTGTCCGCGGCATGGTCGCGGGCCTTCTCGCCGGGGTGCTCGCCTTCGTGCTGGCCTACGTCGTGGGGGAGCCCTCCGTACGGGACTCCATCGCCCAGGAGGAGGCCCGGTCCGCGCCCGCCCATCAGCACGCGCACGGGGGAGGGGAGGCGGTCCCGGAGGAGGAAGGGGAACTGGTCAGCCGGTCCGTTCAGTCGACCTTCGGGCTCGCCACCGGGGTGCTGGTGTACGGCGTGGCGGTGGGCGGGATCGCGTCGCTGGTCTTCGCGGTGGGCCTGGGGAGGATCGGGCGGTTCGGGCCTCGGGGGACCGCGGCTCTGGTGGCGGGGGCGGCGTTCGTCACCGTGTATCTGGTGCCGTTCCTGAAGTATCCGGCGAACCCGCCGGCCGTCGGTGACCCCGACACCATCGGCAGGCGCACCGCCCTCTTCTTCCTGATGATCCTGCTCAGCGTGTTGCTGGCGGTCGCCGCCGTCATCGCGGGCAAGCGGCTGGCGCCCCGGCTGGGCAACTGGAACGCGTCGCTCGTGGCGGGCGGCGGGTATGTCGTGGTCGTCGCGCTTCTCTGTCTGGTGCTGCCCGGCAACACGGACCGCGTCCCCGCCTCCTTCCCCGCCGCGCTGCTCTGGGAGTTCCGGATCGCGTCGATCAGTGTGCAGGCGCTGCTCTGGACGGCCTTCGGGGTGATCTTCGGGGCGCTGGCCGAGCGGCTGCCGGGCTCCCCTGTGACGTCGCCCGTCGGGTCGTCCACGTCGGCCGGGCCGCCGTCAAGATCTTCTGTGTCATAGCTGTGTCTCAGCGGGGCCGGTTCCCGGCCGGGAACCGGCCGGGGTTCGGGCTGTTCCCGGGGGGATCCCGGATGCGTGTGTAACAGGAGTGTCTTGGCGGGGGTCCGTCAGGAACGCGGTGCCGGACCGGCCGCTCTTGGAGGGCGTAACTGCTCGCTCGTACCGACCAAGTACCGAGCGGCCGCACGCCAACCGATACTGAGGGAAGACACGATGCGCGTTCACAAGCTCACCTTCGCCGCTCTGGCCGTCGCTGCCAGCCTCTCGCTCACCGCCTGCCAGAACGACGACAACGCGATGGCGGAGAACGACAAGGCGACCGCCGCCGCCGAGGCGTCCACCGGCGGTTCGGGCTCCAGCGGTTCGGGTTCGAGCGGTTCGGGCTCCAGTGGTTCGGGTTCCAGTGGTTCCGACGCGAGTGGTTCGGACAAGGGCGGCGCCACCGGCTCGGGCTCCGGCAGCGCGGACAAGGGCGGTGCCTCGGGCTCCGGCGGGGGCGGCGGGCTCGCCAAGTGCCGTACCGACGACCTGAAGATCACGGCGATCGACAGCACCATCGACGGCGACGAAGGGCCTTCCGTCGCGATCGGGCTGAAGAACATCAGCGGCAAGGACTGCTCGATCTCCGGGTACGCGGGCGTCGACCTGAAGACCAACTCGGGGAACATCTCGGCCGAGCGCACGAGCAGGGAAGCCGTCGTCAACAACGCCACCCTCAAGAACGGCAGGGAGGTCGGGATCGCTCTCAGCTACCCGGCCAACGACACCGGCGGCAGCGGCATCCGCATCACCGGCCTGGTCGTGACCCCGCCGGACGAGACGAAGTCGGTCACCATCGCCTGGCCGGGCCAGCCCTCGCTGCCCGTCACCGACGGTTCCTCGAACGGCGGCGGCGTGCAGGTCGGCCCGGTCGGCAGCGCCGGCCAGGGCGGAGAGCAGTGACCTGGAACGGCCGGAGAGCCAGTGCCGCGACCGGCAATGTCCGCCCCGACGGGGCAGAGCTTGCCGGGAGGGGCACTAGCCGCTGACGCCCACCGCGTGGCGGAACGTCTCCGTCGCCGGTACGAAGTCGAGCATCGCGCGGGCCACATCGGCCCGCGCGATGCTGTCTCCGGGCGGGCCCGCCTCGACGGCGTGCCGGTAGGAGTGCCTGCCCGCGCCGTCCGTCAGCTTGGGCGGACGCACGGAGGTCCACTCCAGGGGCGAGTCCGCCAGGATCCGCTCCATCAGTTCGAGATCGGTGTACAGCTCCTTGAGGAACGCCCACATCATGGGCGTGACCACCCGGCGCCCGAGCACCGACTGGCCGACGCCCGTACGGTTCAGCGGCGCGGCGCTCACCACGAGCAGCCGTCGCACCCCGGTCGCGCGCATCGCCTCGACCGCCGCCCGCGCCGAGGTGGAAGCGGGCTTGCGCGGGTCGTGGCGGGCGGCCGGTCCCATGCCGGAGAGCACGGCGTCGGCGCCGTCCACGACCTCCCGTACGGAGGCGGGGTCGAGCGCGTCGGCGCGTACGACGGTGAGGCCGTCGTCCTCCAGCCCGAGCCGCGCCGGGTCCCCCCGTACCCCGGCCGTCACCTTGTGTCCGTCCGCGAGCGCCTGTACGACGATCTGCCTGCCGATGCCGCCGGTGGCGCCCAGTACCGCGATGTTCATGATCCTTTTTCTCCCCGTGAGTGCGTGGTGGGTGCGGGGGGTGAGCAAGCGAGCACCATGGTGAGTGGGTGCTCACTCACCCCCCGTCCCTCTATGGTGGGTGAGTGCTCACTCACCTGTCAAAGGGTCAGTAGGATTTCCCCATGAAAGAAGAGTCCGCGGAGTTCTTCCCCACACCGGCGCCGGACCTGCCGCCCCTCACCGGCGGTGCCCTGACGCGTTCGCGCATCCTCGACGCCGCCGCGCATCTGATGTCCAGCGTCGGACTGACCCGTACGACGACCAAGCAGATAGCCCGCGAGGCCGGCTGCTCGGAAGCGGCGCTCTACAAGCACTTCCGGGACCAGGAGGAGATCTTCGTCCGGGTCCTCCACGAGCGCGCCCCCCGCTTCACGGACGCGCTGGCGCGGCTGCCCGGCCGGGTCGGGGAGGGGGAGGTCGCCGGGCATCTGGAGGAGGTCGTCCGGATCGGGGTGCTCTTCTACCGGCGGTCGTTCCCCATGGCGGCCTCGATCTTCGCCAGCCCCGAGCTGCTGGTGGCCCACCGGAGCAAGCTCGACCTCGCCGTCGCGGGGCCGCAGGAGGTCACCCACTGCCTGGCCGCCTATCTCCGGGCCGAGCAGGGGCGGGGCAGGGTGTCGGCGGCGATCGACCCGGACGCGGCGGCGATGCTGCTGATCGGGGCGTGCTTCCACCGGGCGTTCCTCGATCTCTTCTTCGCGCCGGATCCGCCCGAGGGTGTGGTGCGCCCGGCGGACGAGGCGGACTTCGCGCGCGAGACGGTACGGGCGCTGCTGGCCGGGATCGCGCCTCAGGGGGCGGGGGAGGCGCGGGAGGTACCCGTCGCGGGGGCCGGGGACCCGGGCCAGTAGAGTTCGGAGCTGGTTTTCGCAGGTCAGATCGGTCAGGAGAGTGAGTGCCGTGCCCATCAGCGTGGTCGGGATCGGCGCGGACGGCTGGGCCGGGCTCTCCGCCGCGGCCCGGGACGCCCTGCGCGGCGCCGAGGTGGTCATCGGCGGGCCCCGGCAGCTCGCCCTCCTCCCCGGCGCCGAGGGGGCGGACGGGGACGGGGGAGAGCGCGGGCGCGGGTGTGCGGGGGAGCGGGTCGCCTGGCCCTCACCGCTCCGGCCCGCCGTCCCCGGGCTGCTCGCCGCGCACGCCGGGCGCCGGATCGCCGTACTGGCCAGCGGGGATCCGATGTTCTACGGGATCGGCCGGGCCCTCGCCGAGACCGTCGGCCCGGCCGGGCTGCACGTCCTGCCGCATCCGTCCTCCGTCTCGTACGCCTGCGCCCGGCTCGGCTGGGCGGTGGAGGCGACGGAGGTCGTCACCCTCGTCGGCCGCCCCACCGACCGCCTCACCGCCGCCCTCCACGACGGGCGCCGCGTCCTCGTGCTCAGCGCGGGCGCCGCGACCCCCGGCGAGGTGGCCGCGCTGCTCAGGGCGCGTGGCTTCGGGCCGAGCCGGATGTACGTACTCGAACAGCTCGGATCGGACCGGGAGCGGCGGCACGAGTCCACCGCCGAGGAGTGGGGCGAGCGGGCGGCGCGAGGGGAGCGGGGCGAGCGGGACGGGCCGGCCTGCGATCCGCTGAACGTCGTCGCGATCGAGTGCCGCCGGGCCCCCGGCGCGCCGCGCGTGGGCGCCGTACCCGGGCTGCCGGACACCGCGTACGAGCACGACGGGCAGCTCACCAAGCGCCAGGTCCGCGCCGCCACCCTGGGCGCGCTGGCGCCCGCGCCGGGGGAACTGCTCTGGGACGTGGGCGGGGGGTCCGGTTCGATCGGGGTGGAGTGGATGCGGACGCACCCCTCCTGCCGGGCGGTCTCCGTCGAACGCGACCCGGCGCGCGCCGAGCGCATCGGCCGTAACGCGCGGGCACTCGGCGTCCCCGGGCTGCGCGTCGTCCTCGGCGCCGCGCCCGCCGCGCTGGCCGGACTGCCCACGCCGGACGCGGTCTTCATCGGCGGCGGGCTGACCGCGCCGGGGCTGCTCGACGCCTGCTGGGCGGCGCTCCCGGCGGGCGGCCGTCTGGTCGCGAACACGGTGACCCTGGAGTCCGAGGCGCTGCTGGCCGCCTGGTACCGGCGGTACGGCGGTGAGCTCGTACGGCTGGCGGTGGCGCACGCGGTGCCGGTGGGCGGTTTCACGGGGTGGCGGCAGGCGATGCCGGTCACGCAGTGGGCGGTGACCAAGGCGGCGGACGCGGAAGCAGTGGCGGAAGCGGTAGCGGAAGCAGTGCGGGAACCGGAAACGGAACCCGGTTCGGGAACAGGAGTTGAGGAGCGGCCATGACCGTGTACTTCATCGGCGCGGGACCCGGCGCCGCCGATCTGATCACGGTGCGCGGCGCCCGCAGGCTCGCCGAGTGCCGGGTCTGCCTGTACGCGGGGAGCCTTGTCCCGCGTGAGCTGCTCGCCGAGTGCCCGCCGGGGGCCCGCCTGGTCGACACCGCCAGGATGGACCTCGACGCCATCACCGCCGAACTGGTCGGGGCGCACGCCGAGGGCCAGGACGTGGCCCGGCTGCACTCCGGCGACCCGTCCGTCTTCAGCGCCGTGGCCGAGCAGATGCGGCGGCTGGACGCGGCCGGGGTGCCGTACGAAGTGGTCCCGGGCGTACCGGCGTTCGCGGCGGCGGCAGCCGCGCTCAAGCGGGAGCTGACGGTGCCGACGGTCGGCCAGACGGTCATCCTGACCCGGGTCGCCCAGCGCGCCACGCCCATGCCGGAGGGCGAGGACCTGGCGACGCTGGGGCGCAGCGGCGCGCTGCTGGTGCTGCACCTGGCGGCGCGGTATGTGGACCGGGTCGTGGCCGAACTCCTGCCGCATTACGGTGCGGACTGCCCGGCCGCGGTGGTGGCGATGGCGAGCCGCCCCGACGAACTGGTGCTGCGCGGGCCGCTGGACTCCATCGCCGCGCAGGTGAAGGCGGCCGGGGTGGTACGGACGGCGGTGATCATGGTCGGCAGGACGCTGGGCGCGGAGCAGTTCCGGGACAGCCACCTGTACTCGGCGCACCGCGACCGGGATGTCGATATCGACCGGGGGCCCGAGCCGTGACCATCGGCGGAACGGGGGCGGGGCACGGGCCTGTTCGCCCGTGCCCCACCCCGTGCCCCGCCTCGTTCCGTGCGCTGCTCCCTACTTCTTCCCGGGTGTCGTCTTGAGCCGTCGCGCGATCCGGTCGCGCATGTCGGGCATCCCGAAGCCCTTGGGGTCGATCTTGTCGCTCGACCACTCCAGGTGGCCGATGACGGAGCGGGCGCTCCAGCCGTGGGCCCGGCAGATCGCGGCGGAGGCGCGTTCGACGGCGTCGAGCTGGGCGGCGGGCCAGGGGTCCTTGCCGTCGCCGAGGTTGACGCACTCGAAGCCGTAGAAGCGGGCGTTGCCGTCCTCGCCGCCCGTGTTGCCCTGGGTGGGCTTGGGCGGGCGCTCGCCGTAGTCCTCCGCGACGACACGGGCCAGGACCTTCGGGTCGCCGCCGCCCGCGTGGTTGGCGCGGCCGTGGCCGACGAGGTGGACGGTGCCGTCCTTGGCGATGACGCCGTGGCAGAGCGGGCCGGGCAGGGCGGCGTAGCCGTCGCGGCAGATCCGTACGGACGCCTCCGTGCCGGAGGTGACGGTGTGATGGACGATCACGCCGTTCACCGGGCCCCAGGGACCCTTGTGATTGCGGTTGTGCGTACGCCAGTCGCCGACCTCGACGACCTTCACGCCCTCGGCGCGCAGGGCCGTGAGGAGCGCGGAGGCGGAGAGTGGTGCGGCCATGGGAATCGTTCCTTCCGTGGTGCGTGGTGCGTGGTGCGTGATACGTGGTGATGGGTGTGATGTACGGGGCGGTGCGGAGCCGTGTTCACCGCTCCGTGTCCACCGCCCCGTGTTCATCGCCCCGTGTTCATCGCCCTGTGCTCATCGGGTCGTGTTCACCGCGTCGTGTTCACCACTTCGGTTTCCGCACGTTCCCGTAGCCGCCGCCCTCGGGCCGGTCCTCGAAGTGCAGGTGCGGTCCGGTGGAGTTGCCCGTGGAGCCGACCTCGCCGAGCTTGTCGCCCGCCTTGACCTTGGCGCCCTTGGCGACGCTCCGCTTGGAGAGGTGGCAGTAGTAGTAGTCACGGCCGTTGTCGGCGCGCAGGACGACCCACTTCCCGTACGAGCCCCCGTTGTCGTCCGAGGTGGCGATGGTCCCGGCGCGTACGGCCACGACCTTGGTGCCCTGGAGCGCGGGGTAGTCGTCGCCCGTGTGGAATCCGGCCGAGTAACTGCCCTTCGCCCCGTAGGGGTTGCCCGTGTTGATCCCGTGGCCGGGGACGGGCGAGGCTATCTTCCCGCCCGAGCCCGATCCGGTGTCCGTACTGGACTTCTTGTGGCCGCCGTCCTTGAGCCCGAGAAGGGCGAAGGTCTGGGGGCCCGGCACCCCGTCGGCGCCGGCACCCGTCCAGCCCTGCTTCTTCTGGAACGCGGTGCAGGCGTCTTTGGTCTGCTTGCCGAAGTTCTCGGTCGGACCGTCCGGGATCTTGTGGCCCTTGGCGATGAGGGCCTTCTGGAAGGTCTTGACGCAAGCGTCTTTCTTCCCGTACTTCACGTGATCGAAGTCAATCGTGGCCATGTCAAATCCCCCTTGACGTGTTCACTTTGACGGCCTCACGAGCAGCCATCTGTGCGTCATCCTCAACAAGGCAAAGAAACATTCAATAAACAGTCAATAAATGATCATTTGAGGGGGGTTTCGTGTACCGCACCCCTGTGTCCGGTGTTCTGCCGGTGTGCTTGGGTGGGGAGTGACCCGCACGTCCGTCAGGGAGCCCCGTTGACGCTGTTGTCCATGCGTGTCCTGATTCTCGGCGGGACCACCGAGTCGCGCCGCCTCGCGGAGGAGCTGCACGCGCGCGGCCCGAGGCCGTACGACGTGACGACGTCGCTCGCGGGGCGCGTCGCACGGCCCGGGGCGGTGCCGGGGGAGGTACGGGTCGGGGGGTTCGGCGGGGCGGAGGGGCTGGCGCGGTGGCTGCGGGAGCACCGTACGGACGCGCTGGTCGACGCCACGCATCCGTTCGCCGCGACCATCAGCGGGAACGCGGCCCGCGCCGCCGCGCTGGCGGGCGTTCCGCTGCTCGCGGTGCGGCGGCCGTCCTGGGCGCCGGTGGCGGGGGACGACTGGCGGACGGCCGGGTCGCTGGGGGAGGCGGCGGAGGTGCTGGGCGGGCTCGGTCCGGGGCGCAGGGTGTTTCTCACCACCGGGCGGAGCGGGCTCGGGGTCTTCTCAGGGGCGGAGCTGGGCGCGCACTGGTTTCTCGTACGGTCCGTGGACGCGCCGGAGCCGCCGTACCCCGCCCGCATGGAGACCCTGCTCGACCGGGGGCCGTTCACGCTCGAAGGGGAGCGGGAGATCCTGCGCCGGTACGGGGTGGATGTCCTCGTGACGAAGGACAGCGGCGGGGCCGCCACCGCCCCCAAGCTCACCGCCGCGCGGGAGGCGGGGATCCCGGTCGTGGTCGTGCGACGGCCACCCGTACCGGAGGGGGTGGCCGTCGCGGAGAGCGTCGGGGAGGCGGTGGCGTGGCTGGACTATGTGGCGGGAGGGCCGGGCCGGTCGGGGGAGGCGGGCCTCTCGGCCGGGGCGGAGCTCTCGGCCGGGGTGGGCCTCTCGGCCGCCGCCCCTGAGGAGGGCTCGGGGTAGCGGCGCGGCGTCCAGACGATCCGCCGGCCGCCTTCACCGTCCTGGCCGCCTTCGCCGTCCCGGCCGCCCACGCCGCCCTCGCCGTCGGTGGGTTCTCCGCGTCGTACCGTCACCGTCTGCGAGGAGCCGACGATCAGGATGGTCCGCATGTCGACCTCGGCCGGGTCGAGTTCGGCCAGCCGTACGATCCGGACGCGCTCCTCCGCGCCGCCCACGTCGCGCGCGACCACGACCGGGGTGTCCGGGGCGCGGTACTCCAGGAGGAGGTCGCGGGCCCTGCCCACCTGCCACTGGCGGCTGCGGGAGCCCGGGTTGTAGAGGGCGAGGACCAGATCGGCGCCGGCCGCAGCGCGCAGCCGCTCCGCGATGACCTCCCACGGCTTGAGCCGGTCGGAGAGCGACACCACGGCGTAGTCGTGCCCCAGGGGCGCACCGGCGCGCGCGGCGGCGGCGTTGGCGGCGGTCACGCCCGGGAGGACCCGTACGGGAACACCCCGGTACGGGTCGGCCGAGGCGGCCTCCAGAACGGCGGTGGCCATCGCGAAGACGCCCGGGTCGCCGCCGGAGACGACCGCGACGCGGCGGCCCCGGCGGGCCAGGTCGAGCGCGAACTCGGCGCGTTCGGACTCCACCTTGTTGTCGGAGCCGTGCCGCCGCTGCCCGGGGCGGGCGGGGACCCGGTCCAGGTAGGTGGTGTAGCCGACCAGGTCGTCGGCGGCGGCGAGCGCGCCGCGCGTCTCGGGCGTGAGCCAGAGGGGTCCGGCCGGGCCGGTGCCGACGACGACGACCTCGCCGCCGGTGCCGACGACGACCTCGCCCGGGGTGTCGGGGGTGTCGGCGGACGGAGCGGGGGGCGGGTCCGTGTGCTCGGACCGCTCCGCCGCTCGGGGCGGCAGCGCCGCCACACGGCTGGGCAGTACCGCCACCGAGAAGTACGGCACCGACTCCGGGTCCGTCGCGGCGAGCGGCCCCGTACGCTCCCCGGGCATCGTCGCGCGCTCCACGTACCGCGCGTCCGCGAGCCGCCCGGCTCGTTCGACCGCCCGCCGTACGGCCGGGAACGTCCGGCCCAGCTTCATCACCACCGCCGAGTCCGCCGAGGCGAGGCGCGCCGTCAGCTCCTCCTCCGGCAGCGTGCCGGGCAGCACGGTCAGCACCTCCTCGCCCTCGACGAGCGGGGTGCCGAGCCGCGCGGCGGCGGCGCTCACGGAGGTCACCCCGGGGACGACCTCGGTCGGGTAGCGGTCGGCCAGCCGCTTGTGCATGTGCATGTACGAGCCGTAGAAGAGCGGGTCGCCCTCGGCGAGGACGGCGACCGTGCGCCCCGCGTCGAGATGGGCGGCGAGCCGGGCCGCGGACTCCGCGTAGAAGTCGTCCATGGCGCCCTGATAGCCGCCCGGGTGGTCGGTGGTGCCGGTGGTGACCGGATAGACCAGGGGTTCCTCGATGTGGTCGGGGCGGAGGTGGCCGGCGGCTATGGAGCGGGCGATGGAACGCCCGTGGCGCGCGCTGTGGTACGCGACGACATCCGCCTCCGCGATGACCTGGACGGCCCGCACGGTCATCAGGGAGGGGTCGCCGGGGCCGAGGCCGACACCGTAGAGGCGGCCGGGGGTGCCAGGGGTGCCGGGCCCGTCAGGGGCAGGGGCGGTGTCGGGGGTGGCGGGGGTGCTCTGGGTTGTCATTCCGCTTCGCTCGCGATCGCGTTGATGGCCGCCGCGGCGAGCGCGCTGCCGCCGCGCCGCCCCCGTACGACCAGGTGTTCCAGCCCCGAAGGGTGGGCGGCCAGCGCGTCCTTGGACTCGGCGGCGCCGATGAAGCCGACCGGGACGCCGATGACCGCCGCCGGGCGCGGCGCGCCCTCCTCGACCATCTCCAGCAGCCGGAAGAGCGCGGTCGGCGCGTTGCCGACGGCCACCACCGCGCCGTCCAGCCGGTCCCGCCACAGCTCCAGCGCGGCGGCGCTCCGCGTCGTGCCCAGCTCGGCGGCGAGGGCGGGGACCGCCGGGTCGGAGAGGGTGCAGACGACGTCGTTGCCTGCGGGCAGCCGCTTCCGCGTGACCCCGCTCGCGACCATCTGCACATCGCACAGGACCGGCGCGCCCGCGCGCAGCGCCTCGCGGGCGCGGGCCACCACGCCGGGGGTGAAGGCCAGGTCGCGTACGAGGTCGACCATGCCGCAGGCGTGGATCATCCGCACCGCGACCTGGGAGACGTCGGCGGGCAGCCCGGCGAGGTCCGCCTCGGCGCGGATGGTGGCGAACGACTGGCGGTATATCGCCGCGCCGTCCTTCTCGTACTCGAACACTGTGGTCTCGCTCATCTCGTCACTACTGGGTTCTCTGCGGCTATGGGGGTGTTTGGCTGCTGGTCAGGAAGTCTGTACGGAGACGGTGTACTCGCCCTCGGCCGTCGCCACCCGGTCCACCCACGCCCCCTGCGGGTGGCCGCAGCGGCGGGCGCAGCCGGACCAGTACACGGGCAGGGTGTCCTTCGGCCCGCCCGAGGGCACGGAGGTCTCCGAGGCCACGGAAGCGGCGGCGTCGGCCCGTACGTCCGCCAGCGCCTTCGCGCACCCGGGGCGCCCGGTGCAGGCGCCGACGCCGTACCAGGGGGAGGCGGGGTCGGTGACCAGTCCGGCGGTACGGAGCCGGGCGAGCAGCCGGGGCGCGGTGCCGGGGGGCAGGGCGGGGACGATCACCCCGCGCCAGGGGGTGAGCCGCAGGGCGCTGCCCTCGCTGAGCAGTTGCCGCCACTGGGCCACGCTCAGCCGGCCGAGCCGGGGGTAGACGGAGAGGGCCACCGTTCCGTCGGGGGAGGGGAGCGGGCCGGGGGCGGGCGCGGTGGCCGGGGGCGCGGGAGGGTTCTCTCCGTCCGGCGCCTCCCCGGGCAGGATCCCGATCCCGGCGGACCTGAGGCGTTCGGTCACCGCGGCCGCCAGCGGCCCGCCCGGCCGGGTGGCCTCGGGCGGGAGGTCGCGTATCCGCCAGGCGCCGGAACCGGTCTCGCCGGCCACCGTGAGAAAGGCCTCGGCGGCGAGCAGGGCGGCACGCGGGGCGTCCTCGGCGGGAACCCGTAGGGCGGCCCCCAGGTTCCCTAGGGCCCCTGGGTCCCCTAGGTCCCCTAGGTCCCCTAGGTCCCCTAGATCCCCTGGGTCCCCTGGGTCCCCTAGGGCTCCTAGGGTTCGTACGAGCGCCGTGCCGTCCCGCTGTGCGAGCAACGTCACATCGGCGCCCAGGGCCGCCATGTCGCCCCGGCCGTCGTCCAGCGCGAAGAGGAAGCGGCCGGAGAGCCCTGCCGCGCGTGCGCTCGCGCAGAGCAGGGTGTCCAGCCGCCTGGCCCACGACTGGACGTCGCCCGCGCCGAGTCCGTCGAGGCCGGCCAGGGGGGAGGCGACGATGTTCCGTACGCGCTCGTGGGTGCGTGACGGCAGCAGGCCGGCCCCTTCGAGCAGGCCGGCCAGTTCGGTGCCGCACCCCGCGTCGAGGCCCCGGAGCTGGACGTTGCCCCGGGAGGTGAGGTCGAGGTGGCCGTCGCCCAGCCGCTCGGCCGCGTCGGCGAGCACCGCCGCCTGAGCGTGCGTCAGCAGCCCGCCGGGGAGCCGGAGCCGGGCCAGCGCGCCGTCGTCGGCGGGGTGCAGGCGCAGCGCCCCGGGGCACGCGTCACCCCGTACCCGTACGGGCTCCCTCACGGCATCCGGCAGGGAAACCCGTACGGAACCTTCTACGGCACCCCATACGCCATCCCTCACGGCATCCCCGGCCGCACCGCTCGCCGCACCCCGAGCACCGGCCCGGACGCCACCCCGAGCATCGCCCCCGAGAGGGCCGTGCGGGGTGGCTTCGTCCCGGTTGAGGGGGATGGGCGACTTGGGAGGCATGGGCGCGAGCATACCCACGGGGGACCCGCCCGCCCCCTCCCCCGGGTGTCCTTCCCCCGGGCCCTTCCCCAGGCGCCCTCCCCGCCCGTGACCTCAGCACTTACTATGCAGACGGCCCTCCGACAGAGACGGGGGGCCGCCACACGTCATGTGACGGCGTCATGGGGAGGAAGCCCGGTGCGAACCCGGCGCGGTCCCGCCACTGTGAGTCCGGCCGCCCCGGCAGCCGGATGAGCCAGGAACTCCCGCCGTCCTCACCACCCGCCCGGGGCGCGGACCCCGAGGAAGGCCAGACGCCGCATGCTGCTGCTCCTGTCGACGTCCGACACCGATCTGCTCAGCGCCCGCGCCGCCAACGCGGCGGGGGGCCCGGTCCCGTACCGGTTCGCCAACCCCGCCCGGCTCGCGCTCGACGGACTGCCCGCGCTGCTGGAGGGCGTCGACCTCGTCGTCGTACGCCTTCTCGGCGGCCTGCGCGCCTGGCAGGAGGGGATCGACGCGCTCCTCGCCGGGGGCCTCCCGGTCATCGTCCTCACCGGTGAACAGGCGCCGGACGCGCAGCTCATGGAGGCGTCCACCGTCCCCATCGGGATCGCCGCCGAGGCGCACGCCTATCTTGCGCACGGCGGGCCCGCCAACCTGGCGCAGCTCGCCCGCTTCCTCTCCGACACCGTGCTGCTGACCGGCCACGGCTTCGAGCCGCCGGCCGCCGCGCCGACCTGGGGGCGGCTGGAGCGTAAGGTCAGGCCGGCCCGTCTCGGCCGTCCCGGCCGGCCGGTGGGCTCGCCCGACCCGACCGTCGCGGTCCTCTACTACCGCGCCCACCACATGAGCGGCAACACCGCCTTCGTGGAGAGCCTCTGCTCGGCCGTCGAGGACGCCGACGCCCGCCCTCTGCCGCTCTTCGTCTCCTCCCTCCGCGCGCCCGAGCCGGAGCTGCTGGAGGCGCTTCGGGAGGCCGACGCGATCGTCACCACCGTGCTCGCCGCCGGGGGCACCAGGCCCGCGCAGGCCTCGGCGGGCGGCGACGAGGAGGCCTGGGACGCGGGCGCGCTCGCCGCGCTCGACGTGCCGATCCTCCAGGCCCTCTGCCTCACCAGCGACCGCGCAGCCTGGGCGGAGAACGACGAGGGGCTGACGCCGCTGGACGCGGCCTCGCAGGTGGCGGTGCCGGAGTTCGACGGGCGGCTGATCACCGTGCCGTTCTCCTTCAAGGAGATCGACGAGGACGGGCTGCCCGCGTACGTACCCGACCCGGAGCGGGCCGCGCGCGTCGCGGGGATCGCCGTACGCCACGCGATGCTGGCGTTCCGTACGAACGCGGAGAAGCGGATCGCGCTGGTCCTCTCCGCGTACCCCACCAAGCACTCCCGTATCGGCAACGCGGTGGGCCTCGACACCCCGGCCAGCGCGGTGGCGCTGCTGCGGCGGCTGCGCGACGAGGGGTACGACTTCGGCGACGGGTACGACGGCGGTGGCAACGACGGCGGTGGCAACGACGCCCGTGACCGCGACCGCGACGACCGCGACCGCGACGACCGTGACCGCGACGACCGCGACCGCGACGCCGGGTCCGTCGCCGCCTCCGTCCCCGCCCCCGTCCCCGTCCCCGGCCTGGAGTCCGGCGACGGTGACGAGCTGATCCGCGCGCTCATCGACGCCGGCGGCCACGACCAGGAGTGGCTGACCGAGGAGCAGCTCGCCCGTAACCCGGTCCGTATCCCCGCCGCCGACTACCGGCGCTGGTACGGGGAACTCCCCGCCGACCTGCGGGAGGCCGTCGAGCGCCACTGGGGGCCGCCGCCCGGCGAGATGTTCCTCGACCGGAGCCGGGTGGGCGCGGGCGGCGACCCGGACGGGGACATCGTGCTCGCCGCGCTGCGGCGCGGCAATCTGCTGATCCTGATCCAGCCGCCCCGGGGCTTCGGCGAGAACCCGATCGCGATCTACCACGACCCCGATCTGCCGCCCTCGCACCACTACCTGGCCGCGTACCGCTGGATCCAGGCCCCCGCCGAGGACGGCGGGTTCGGCGCGGACGCCATGATCCACCTGGGCAAGCACGGCAACCTGGAGTGGCTGCCCGGCAAGAACGCCGGGATGTCGGCGTCCTGCGCGCCGGACGCCGCGCTGGGGGATCTGCCGCTGATCTACCCGTTCCTCGTCAACGACCCGGGCGAGGGGACCCAGGCGAAGCGGCGGGTGCACGCCACGCTGGTGGACCACCTCGTACCGCCGATGGCGCGCGCCGAGTCGTACGGCGACATCGCCCGGCTCGAACAGCTCCTGGACGAGTACGCGGCGATCTCCGCCATGGACCCGGCGAAGCTGCCCGCGATCCGGGCGCAGATCTGGACGCTGATCCAGGCCGCCAAGCTCGACCACGACCTCGGGCTCGAAGCGCGCCCGGACGACGACGGGTTCGACGACTTCCTGCTCCATGTCGACGGCTGGCTCTGCGAGGTCAAGGACGCGCAGATCCGGGACGGCCTCCATGTGCTGGGCGGCGCGCCGGCCGGCGAGGCCCGCGTCAACCTGGTCCTGGCGATCCTGCGCGCCCGCCAGATCTGGGGCGGTACGGCCTCCCTGCCCGGCCTGCGCGAGGCGCTCGGCCTCGACGAGTCGGCCGCGACCCGCACCGCCGCCGACGACACCGAGGAGCGGGCCCGCGCGCTGGTCCAGGCGATGGAGGACGCGGGGTGGGACCCCGCGGCGGTGGCGTCCGTCACGGCGGGGCTGCCGTCCGCCCTGGCCGGGCCCGTCTCCGCCGTCCTGGCCTTCGCGGCCACCGAGGTCGTCCCCCGCCTGGCCGGCACGACCGACGAGATCGAGCATGTCGTCCACGCCCTGAGCGGCGGCTTCGTCCCGGCGGGCCCGTCCGGCTCGCCGCTGCGCGGGCTGGTCAACGTCCTGCCGACCGGCCGTAACTTCTACTCCGTCGACCCGAAGGCCGTCCCGAGCCGGCTCGCCTGGGAGACCGGGCAGGCCCTCGCGGACTCCCTCCTCACCCGCTACCGCGCCGACAACGGCGACTGGCCGACCTCGGTCGGGCTCTCCCTCTGGGGCACCAGCGCGATGCGCACCTCGGGCGACGACATCGCGGAGGCGCTGGCGCTGCTGGGCGTACGGCCCGTCTGGGACGACGCCTCGCGCCGGGTCACCGGCCTGGAGCCGGTGGACCTCGCGGAGCTGGGCCGCCCCCGTATCGACGTCACCCTCCGCATCAGCGGCTTCTTCCGCGACGCGTTCCCGCACGCGATCGGGCTGCTGGACGACGCGGTACGCCTCGTGGCCGGGCTGGACGAACCGGCCGAGTCCAATTACGTACGCGCCCACGCCCAGGCGGACCTGGCGGAACACGGCGACGAACGCCGCGCCACCACCCGTATCTTCGGCTCCCGGCCCGGTACGTACGGAGCGGGGATCCTCCAGCTCATCGACAGCCGCGACTGGCGTACGGACGCGGATCTCGCCGAGGTCTACACGGTGTGGGGCGGGTACGCGTACGGCCGCGAGCTCGACGGGCGCCCGGCGCGCACCGAGATGGAGACGGCGTACCGGCGGATCGCGGTGGCCGCGAAGAACACGGACACGCGCGAGCACGACATCGCGGACTCGGACGACTACTTCCAGTACCACGGCGGCATGGTCGCCACCGTACGTGCTCTGAAGGGCACCGCCCCCGAGGCGTACATCGGCGACTCCACCCGCCCGGAGACCGTCCGCACCCGCACCCTGGTCGAGGAGACCTCCCGTGTCTTCCGCGCCCGGGTGGTCAACCCGCGCTGGATCGAGGCGATGCGCCGCCACGGCTACAAGGGCGCGTTCGAACTGGCGGCGACGGTCGACTATCTCTTCGGCTACGACGCCACGACGGGCGTGGTCGCCGACTGGATGTACGACAAGCTGACCGAGACCTATGTCCTGGACCCGGAGAACCGCCAGTTCCTCCAGGAGGCCAACCCCTGGGCCCTCCACGGCATCGCGGAACGCCTCCTGGAGGCCGAGTCCCGCGGCCTCTGGGAGAAGCCGGACCCGGAGGTCCTGGCGGCGCTGCGCGCGGTGTTCCTGGAGACGGAGGGGGAGCTGGAGGGGGACGAGGGGGACGGGTGAGGAGGCTTGCCCATGCCGTGGGACTGGCGCAAGTAGAGTCGCGGCATGGGCGAGGGCATGGGCGAGGGCGAGACGAGCATCAAGGTGTCCAAGGTGGCCGGGGAGCGTCTGGAACTGCTGGCCCAAGAGCAGAGCACGACCGTCCGCGCTCTGGTCGAGGAGCTGGCCGCCGAGCGGTTCACCAGAGCCGAGCTGGCGGAGCGCGGTGAAAACGCGCGCGCGTACCTGCGTGACCACATGGGCGTGGAACTCACCGAGTCCGACGAGGAGTCCGGGCGGCGTCTGCTGAGCGTCATCGAGGCCCGCTCAGTCCGGCACCGTGGCGCGGGTGGGTGATTCCGTCGTCCTCGACGCGGGCGTGCTGAGGGACGGGGGCCGTTGCCGTCGGTCGGCTCCCCACAGTCCCGGGGTGCGCTTGGAGAATCGTAATACGCGTCTTACGCTCCAGGTATGGCCAAGACGAGAATCAGCATCAGTCTGGAGAGCGAGCACGCCGAGCGGATTCGGGCGCACGCGGAGCGCGCGGGTATGGATGTCTCGGCGTACCTCGTCAACGCCGCGACTCGGCAGATGGCCGAGGTGGAGGCCGCCGAGGCCCAGTTCGCCGAAATCGATGCCCTGATCGCGGCGGCCGAGGAGGAGGCAGGGGCGCTTCCGCCGCTGCCGGAGCCCGCCGAGGGGGACCTGACGGAGGAGGAGCGGCGCGAGGTCCGCGCGGCCATGGACCTCGTCCACGGAGCGGATGTCGCGAACGGCCTGTCCGACCGTCGGAGCGACGCCGCGTGACGGTCCGCGTTCCGGTGTACGACACCGGCATGCTTATCGCGCTCACGGACCGCAAGGCGAAGGCGCTGGCTCTGCACGCGGGTGTCAGGAACGAGCCGCACCGTGTGGTGGTGCTCGGTCCGGTGCTCGCACAGGTCTGGCGGCCTACCCCGGCCACGGTGCACGCCCTCGCCGGTGTGCTGAAGGAGTGCACCGTGCCGCAGGCTCGAAGCGCCGCTCCGGCTATGCGCCCCACCGGTGCGGGACAGACGATGTGCATCGTGTGTGCGACCAGCCCCGACCTCATCGAGTGGCAACGCGTCGGCGGCGCGCTCGGTACGGCGGACCTGCCGCCGAAGAAGCGCCCGGACGCGGTGGACGCCCTCGTCGCGCTGACGGCGGCGCGGCACGGCAGCGCCGTGGTCTTCACCAGCGATCCGGCCGCCGTCGGTACCTACCTGAAGGCGCTGAAGGCTCAGGACGTCCACGTGGTGCAGGTTTGAGTGATCCGGCCCAGATCACGGGCTCCGATCACCCGGCATCCGTCGCCGCCCCGGTCACCGGGACCCGCGTCGAGTCGGCCGCACCGGCCGTACCTGCGGGGCCGGGACGAGGCGGACCGCCGTGTTGATCAGGTGGTCGATCGTGTCGCGGGAGGGCTTGTCGGTGAGGTCGGTGAGGAGCCGGGCCAGGGCCTTGAGGAGGAACGGCGAGCCCAGGACGTACCGGTTGAGCAGGGGCTGGAAGCCCGAGCGGCTGAAGACGAGGTCGGCGGCGGCGTTGCCGAGGCGGTAGTAGCTGCCCCAGCGGCGGTTCATCTCCACGGGGTAGTTGAGGAGGACGCGTTCACGCTTCGGGCCCGGCGGGAGGGCCAGGGCGAGCGCCGCGCTGCCGGCCGCGACCTCGCCGGACTCCAGGGCCTGGGCGATGCCCTCGCCGTTCCAGGGGGAGACCATGCCGCCCGAGTCGCCCACCAGCAGCAGCCCCCGGGCGTACAGCGGACGGCGGTTGAAGCCCATGGGCAGCGCGGCGCTCCGTACCGGCCCCTCGGCGTTCTCCTCGCGCAGGCCCCACGCCTCGGGGGTACGGGCCAGCCACTCGTCCAGGGCGGTGCGCAGCTCGGCCGTACCGTACCGGCGGTGCGGCAGGGCGCCGAGGCCCACGTTGACGCGGCCGTCACCCATGGGGAAGATCCAGCCGTACCCGGGCAGATAGCGGTCGGTCCCGGGGAAGCGGAGGTCGGCCCAGAGCTCCAGATACTCCTCCTGGGAGCGCTCCGGGCTGCGGTAGTAGCGGCGGGCGGCCGTCGCGATCTGGCGGTTCGTGTCCCGCTGGAGCCCCAGCGCCAGGGCGAGGCGGGCCGAGGCGCCGTCGGCGGCGATGACGACCGGGGCGCGGTAGGTGACGGGGGTCCCGGAAGATTTCCGGGTGGTGGGGGCGGGCGTGTGTACCGCTTGTACGCCGGTGACGCGGCCCCTGGGGTCCAGGAGCGGATGGGTCACCTTCACCCCGTTCCGCAGCCGCGCCCCGGCCGCCGCCGCGTGGTGGGCCAGGATGTCGTCGAAGTCGTGGCGGCTGCGCGCCAGCCCGAAGTCGGGGAAGCTCCCCATGCTGGGCCAGTCGATATGGACCTGGCGGTCCCCGATGACCCAGCGCATGCCGCGCGACCGCATCCAGCCGGGGGCGTTGATGTCGACGCCCATCCGGATGAGCTGGTGCACCGCGCGCGGGGTCAGGCCGTCGCCGCAGACCTTCTCGCGGGGGAAGTGGGCCTTCTCCAGGAGCAGTACGTCGACGCCCGCCCTGGCGAGGTGGTACGCGGCGGAGGAGCCGGCCGGGCCCGCGCCCACGACGATGACGTCGGCCTCTTCCGGGTCCCCGGGTGACTCACCGGGCTTGTTCGACGCGCTCGGTTCGTTCGGCGTGCTCGGCGTGCTCGGCTTGTTCGTTTTGTTCGACGCGTTCGGCTCGTTCGGCGTGCTCATCGGGAACCCCCGTGTGGAGACGGTTTCGGCCGTACGGAGGTCGCCGCCCCCTCCCGTCATCATGAGTCAGGAGGAGGCGGGGCGAAACCTGGCATCCCCGGGGGAAACGAGCGGGCGCGACGGGTGGGCGCGACGGGCGGGCGCAACGAAGAGCGCCCCAGCGGTGAACCGCTGGGGCGCTCGGGCCCGTAACCACTGACCCGCGACCCTGACACCGAGGACGGTACGGGGGTGAACCACTCCTCGGCCGGGGATCGGGACCGGGACCGGAGCAGGGGGCCGGGGGGCCAGGGGACCGGGGAGGCTAGGCCGACGGCTCCCCGACGGTCAGCCGCTCGATCTCCCCGAGGGCGTCGTGCGCCGCATACACCGGCACGAGCTTCTGTACGTTCTCGCGTATGTCGGCGTCCTTGAGGGCCAGTTGGACCGCGGCGGCGACGGCCTCCGGGGTCGGTGTGGCGGTCTGCATGTTGATGCCGAGGCCGTGGTACGCGACCCGCGCGGCGTTGGCTGGCTTGTCCTCCGTGAGGCCCGCGACGATGGCCGGGACGCCGGCCGCGATGGCCTGCTGGGTGCCGCCCATGCCGCCGTTCGTGATGAACAGGTCCGCCTTCGGGAGCAGGACGTCGAACGGGATGAACTCGGCGACCCGCGCGTTCTCCGGGACCGGGACGGAGAGCGCGTCGGGCTCGCGGCCGAGCGCGGCCACCACGGTGACGTCCTGGTCGGCGAGGCCGGTGAGGGTGGGCTCGACGAGCTGGGACAGGTCGGCGTTGGCGATGGTGCCCTGGGTCACGACCACGACCGGGCGCGAGCCGTCCAGCTCCGGCCACCACGACGGCGGCTCCCAGTCGGGGGCGCTGCGGGTGGGGAGGATGCCGACCAGGTGGAGCGAGTCGGGCGCGTCGCTCCGCTCGAACTCGAAGCCGGGCACGGTGAGCGCGGCGGTCGCGTCGGGGAGGCGGACCGTGGCGTCCACGAACGGCGGGAACTCCTGGGTGGCGCCGAGGGAGTTGAGGATCTCGACGAGACGGGCCTGGGTCGGCGCCATCATCTGGGCGAACTGCTCGTTGCCGGCGCGGTTGGCCGCCGCCTGGTCCTCGCCGGGGCCGACCGGCACGGGTCCGAAGAAGGTCGTGTCGTCGCTGCTGAGGGGGAGCGGTACGGCCGTCACCGCGACCCAGCGGCGCGGCCGGAGCCCCGGCGCGCCCAGGGCGGTCGGGAAGGCGCCGAGCCAGACGGCGTTGGAGATCAGGTACTGGTCGGGGTCCTCCGCCAGCAACTCCTGGAGGGCCGCGTGCAGGTCGGGCACGGGCGCGGCAAAGAAGGTGGTCCAGTCGTAGTTGAGCTGGTCGGGACCGGGGGCGAGCTTCAGGCGCTCGGGGTCCTCGGAGACGAGGCGGTCGTCGAAGTCGGCCACGCCGGTGACCGCCTTGAAGGCGAGCCCGGCGCCCTCGACCCGCTCGCGGAAGCGGCTGCCGGTGAGCACGGTGATCCGGTGGCCGCGCTCGGCGAGCCCGCGGGCGAGCTGGAGCAGGGGTGCCAGTTCGCCGGTGATGGGCGGGGCCGCGACGATGATCTTCGCCATGGTGGTTGGTTCCTTGCCTTCCTGCGTGTCTTCGCTGACGTTCGGGCCCGGGGTGAGCCCCGGGTGAGCCCCGGGTGGGCCCCGGGCGGTCTTCGCTTGAGCCTCCGCCGAAACTGAACGAAGGTTCATTCAAGCCTCGAACACCCCCAAGGACGCCGGGCATCCCCCGCTGGTTGCTCGCGCGTCCTGGCTGTCTCACCGGGGCCGGGACGCCGGTCCGCGACCCCTGCCACGCCCCCTCCCGCGCCCCTCCCACACCCCCCTCCAGGGGAATTCCTCACCCGTCCGGCTGAAAATCACCAGCGAAAAAAGGAACGAATTTTCGGCCCGCCCGACAGTGGCAGTTGCGGAACGAATAAATCCGCCGCGACGGCCGCGAAAGCCCCACCGGACTCTCTCATTCCGCGCGGAATGAGCGCCCCGGCCGCCGCCCCACGCCTCTCCCGCCCCTGCCGGAACGCCCGCCGGAGGACAGGGTGTTGACACGTCCGACGCCCCGACAGCCACCCCGGGAATCCATGGATCAATGGCCTCGGCGGATTTTAGGACGTTGTCTTCGGAGGGGTCGATGAAATGTTCCGCCCTCTCTACGATCGTCGGAGAAACCCGGTGGGAAATTCACCGGCGGGGAATTCGCGTACCCGAAATCCGAAAGGGCGGAAATGGCTGATCTCAACGTACTGATCGCGTTCGACGCGGCGACCATCGTCGAGCAGAACCCCAACGCGTCGCGCGACCCCAACGCCCCGACGTACGCCGACCAGAGCCTGATCTACATGACGACGCGCCACGACCACATCATCGGTACGTCGGGAGCCGAACTGAACCTCCGGGCCGAGCCCGGGGACAGCATCAGGTGGCGCGAGACGACGCTGTCGCTCAGCAGCGACTACAAGGCGTTGCTCTACCGGTACGTGAGCAGCGACAGCCAGCACGAGCTGATCAGGACGCCGGAGATCGAGGTGATCGACGGCGTCTATCCGATGCCGAAGGAAGGGACCGAGGGCTCCCCGGAATTCACCACGCAGAACTACGAGGACCATTACTGGCGGACCACCGTCAGGCGGGCCGGCAACGTCGTGTACCACTTCTACTTCCAGATCCTGGACCGCCACCGCCAGTTGCAGGGGTACTTCCAGTGGGACCCCTTCATCACCATCGAGAGCCCCTGACCTTCCCCCAACCACCCACACACACAGCCGGGCGGCGGCCTACCCCACGGGCCGCCGCCCTCCGCCGTCCCGGTCCGTCCCGGCCCCGGTCCGGGCGACCCCGTCACGGTGACGGTGACGATCTCGGCAGCCGCTTCTGCCGATGGAGCCGGGCCAGGGCCTTGAGCTGCCGCTCCTCCCACGCGGTCGCGGGCCGAACGGACCCCCGGCGCGCGTTCCAGGTGAGCCCGGTGGGCCGTTCGAGGCAGACCAGCTCCCCGGCGAACCCGGTCACGCGGCCCGGCATCTGGAGCGCGGGGTCGTACACGGCCATCCCGATCGTCACAGCGCCCATGACCGCTGCCCTCCTTTCCCGTCCTGCCCCTGTCTCTGCCCCTGCCTCTGCCCCTCCCGCGCCCGACGGGCCCGCCGGTGCCGCGCGAGGGTGAGCAGCGCGTCCCACATCTCGGGCGAGGTAACGGCCCCGGGCCCGGCATCAGCCACGTACGGGCGTACGGATACGGGTACGGTCGCCCCGGATACCGACGCGGGCGCGAGCACCCCGACGCGGCGCCACCGGAACTGCCGACGCCTCCCCCGCGACCCCCGGGTCACCCCGTCCGCCCGACCGCACCGAACCGCGCCCACACGCACTTCCCGTACGCCAACTCCCGGCACCCCCAGGAGTCGGCGAGCCCGGCGACGAGCAACAGCCCGAGCCCGCCCTCCTGTTCCCCGGGGCAGTCCTCGCGGATCCGGGGCACCCTGACGCGATCGGGGTCGGAGACCTCCAGCACCACGTCCCCCCAGTCGAGCAGGACGGTCACCTCGACCTCGGCGAAGCTCACCCGGCAGTGCCGCACGGCGTTGGTGACGAGTTCGGAGGCGACCAACTCGACATCCGGGGCGAGCTGTTCGTACCCCCACTTCTCCAGGGTCTCCCGGACGCGGGCCCGTACGGCCGGTACGTGCTTCTTTCGTCTCGGGATGCGGAAGGTGTCGCGATACGGCTCGGCGAAAAGGGCTGTGGGCATGGTCGTACCCCCAAGCTGACGCTGGTCGATGTCGCGCTGCGTAGCGAATTGCTGACGGCGCGCTCCAAAAGCTAGGGTGACGCTTCCGCTCGACGCAACCCCGTTTCATGCAAATTTACTTGAGTCACCCTATCGAGTGACTGGTCTGGCTGCTGGGAAAGTTGCAGACTTGCGACAGGACAGAAAGGGGAAGGTTGATGCCCGCAGGTGGGAAACCGACGGTGCGTAGCAGGCGGCTTGGTACGGCGCTCAAGCAGTACCGGCAAGCCGCGAAGATGGATCAGGCTCAGGCTGCCGAGGTGATTGCCGCGTCTGTGGCCAAGATCAGCCGCATGGAGAGCGGCCACGTGTCGTGTCGGGTGATCGACGTGCGCTTGCTCCTGGGGTCGTACGGAGTGTCTGACCGTGCGAAGGTGGCTCGGCTGGAGGAGTTGGCCAAGAGGTCGAATCGCCGCGGCTGGTGGCTTGAACACGCCGCGCACCTTCGTGCGGACTACCTCGAACACATCTCGTTGGAGGATGACGCCACGTATATCCGCGAGTGGCAGCCGGTGATGTTCCCGGGCCTGCTGCAAACCTCTGCCTACGCGGAAGCGGTTATCGAGGCGTCCCTCGGCTACATCGCCCCTGAGCGAGCTGAGAAGCTGATCGAAGTTGGGAAGGCGCGGCAGGCGAAAATCGGCGATGGCGGAGCCACGTATACGGCCATTATCTGGGAGCCGGTCATCAGGCACCCCTTGGTGAGCGCCGATGCTCACCAAGAACAGTTGGCTCACGTGCTTGAAGTGGGCAAACGGAAGAACGTGACCGTCCAAGTCTTGCCATTTACCTCGGGGTTGAAGGCTGGCGTGACGTCGGCCTTCGCTTCCTTCAGCTTCGACTCTGAACCGACAGTGGAAGCCGTGACGCTGGACAACCTCAGGGGTACGTCCATCCTTGAGGCGGTTGACGATTTGACCGCTTACACCAACGCGTTTGACCAACTACGATCGGCAGCACTGACACCCGAGGCGAGCGCTCGGCTCCTTCGGGGCGTACTGCGGAGCGGCAAGGAAGACACATCGTGACCGATGACGTCATAGGTCCATACCGGAAGTCCTCGTACTCCGGAGCGGAGAACAACTGCGTCGAGGTGGCTGCCACCGCCAACGGCGGTCGTGCTGTCCGCGACAGCAAGGACGTCACCAGGGCGCCTCTCGGCTTCGGTCCCGTCCAGTGGCGTACGTTCCTGGCGCACGCAAAGGAAGGTGCCGTATGACCTCGGGAGGCGTGGGCCCGTACCGTAAGTCCTCGTACTCGGGCCACGACAACAACTGCGTCGAGGTCGCCCCCACCCCCACCGGTGGCCGTGCCGTCCGTGACAGCAAGGACCCGCGCCGCCCGCCCCTGCGCTTCACCCCCGCCCCGTGGGGCGCCTTCCTGGTGGTGGCCAAGGGCGGCGTCTCCAGGGCGTGACGTCACAAGCCCGGAGGGGGCGCGAGCCCCGGGTCCCGCTGTGCGGGGCGCCGCTCTACTCGTCCCGGTAGTGGTCGAGGGCGTGGGCGATGAGCCGGCGAGCGGGTTCCCCATGCACGGCGGCACGCTGGAGGAGGGAGAACGCCTTGGCGTAGAGGGCGATCTCCCGGGGCTGGGTGACGGTCATCTCGGCCGAATACGTCTCCACGATGACCACGCGGTCGTCGAAGAGGGAGAACGAATTGCCGGGCCAGATCTCCATCGCCGCTGTGGAGGGGATGATGCCGAGGCTCAGGCTCGGCAGCGAGATCACCGCGAGGAGGCGGTCGAGCTGGCCGCGCATCACCTCGGGGCCGCCGTAGTTCGTGTAGAGAGCCTGCTCCCCGAGGACAACGGTGAAGCGGCGGCGGCCGCCGTAGAGGTACCGCTGGCGCTCCATGCGGGCCGCGACGGCGGCATCGAGGTCGTCCGGGAGATCGAGGAAGTCGATGACCTGCCGGAAGGTCGCGGCCGCGTAATCGGCGGTCTGGAGGGTGCCCCATATGACGGTGGGGTGCCAGATGCGGAATGTCCGGGTCTTCTCGTACAGCGGGAGGGAACGTCGGTTCGCCCGTCCGGCACCGGCCTGGAACGTACGCCGCCACTCCGACCACATGGCCTCGATGTGGCGGACCGTGGCGACCAGGTCCGGGAGCTGGACCTCGGAGTCGGTGATCCGGCACCAGACGCGAAGGTCGTTCTCGCTGGCGTTCTGCTTGCCGTGTTCGATGCGGGAGACTTTCGAAAGCTGCCAGCCCGCCTGTTGGGCCAGCGCGCGGCCGGTGAGTTCCGCGTCCTTACGGAGTTCACGCAGCCGGGCGCCCAGTGCCTCACGGGCTTGTTGAGCTTGGTTGGTCACGGGAACCGGGTCAGTTGCTCTGGTACTGGTCGTAGGGAAGGGCGAGGTCCCAGAGCCGGTTCCGAAACCGTACGCATTCCCCCACGACCTCAGGGTTCTCGATCAGCTCGGAACCCTCGTAGCGGCCATCCGCGCGGAAGTGTGTGACGGCGAGGACCTTACGGTCGAAGAGCCACCAGTCGTGGCCGTTCACCGGAAAGGAGATCTGGGCGGGCAGGAGGCGTCTCGGAAGCCAGCGGATATCCTCCCCTGCCTCCAGGTTGAGGGGCGTCAGCGAGTGCTCCCACCGGATGTAGTCCGTGAACGGCTCGGATACCACACGGACGCGCCGTATCTTCTTGCCCGTTGCCGTAAGCGCCCGGGTCTGGTCCAGCCACGGTGTGAACCAGGCGTAGTCGTCGGCTTCCCCTCTCCGCCACTTCGCGTAGGGACCGTCCTCAATGGTGGTGCGGTAGGTGTCCTTCAACTCCAGGTGGAATGCCTCCTGGTGGAAGGTCTGGAACAGCTTGTCACGCTGCTCACCCGTGACCAGGTCCGCCATCGTTCTCCTCCAGTAGAGCCAGCATCGCTTCCTTGCTCACCACGACGCAGTCCTCGTGGCCGGAGAGGTTCATCTGTCCCAAGGTCGCGGCGTCTGCGACCCGTTTGCCCTGGACGATGCAGGTGCCTTCCGGTGTGACGTGGACGATGGGAGGGGCCCAGGTCGTCACTACGCCGGACAGTCCGTCCTTGGCCAGGTGCCGGAACAGCGACGCCGGTACCTCCACGATCGTCTCATCGTCGGGGATATCGAACTTGGCGAGGACTTCCGCGTCTGTGACCTTCCACCCCTGCACAACGTACGGAGGGCTGGTCCGTGGCGTACAAGGTGGGTGACTCCGTGGGGTTGGACTCCTTGCCGAGGAACCGTAACCGCATAGCCGCACTCCCGTGGTCGGTGTTGCTTCAGTTTGCGGCCTCGGGTGCTCCCCGTACCACCTCAGTACAGACATTCACCCGCTTCGGGGAATGGAGAGCAAATACGCGCAAACTCCTGGATCGCGGTCGAGGCGGTCACCTACGGTCCTCGTCAACGCCCCGAGCGCCACTGGCGAGAACAGTGCGGTACCACCAGACAACAGCAGCTTTCGCCAGAGAGCCTCAGGCTTCGCGGGCACCGCCGCCCCCTGAGAGGGAACCGCCATGGAATCGTTCGAACGTGCCCGACTGGACTCCTACTTCGCCAAGATCGCGGCCCACTTCGCCCCCGCCGAGCAGGCCACGTCGTTCCTGGTCACCCACCTGCTGCCCGAGCGGCCCGGCTTCGTCCGTGCGGTCGACTCCGTCTCCAGCCTGCGGGCGGTGCTGCCCAAGCCGAAATCCATCAGCCCGGAAGCACGGCGCGAGGTCGAGCGCACTTTCCCGGTCGATGCCCTGACCCGTGAACTGTTCGCCGGGGCTGACACCGCGCTGGAGTACTTCGAATCCCGGGCCGCCGGCGAGCCGGTCGTACTGTTGGACGTCGGCGGCTACTTCGCCCCCACCCTCGATGCCCTGCACGGACGCTTCTCCGGCAGGATCGCGGGGGTGATCGAGGACACCGGGAACGGGCACCGCCGTTACGAGGACCTTGGCAAGCCGCCCTGTCCGGTTGTCTCGGTGGCCCGCTCGCCACTGAAAGACCCCGAAGACTTTCTCGTCGGCCAGTCCGTGGTCTTCTCCGTCGAAGCCGTCATGCGCGGACGCGGCGACATCCTGCACGGACGGCCCGCCCTGGTCATCGGCTTCGGCAAACTCGGCTCCAGCATCGCCCGGCTGCTGCACGCGAAGGGGGTCCAGGTCACCGTCTTCGACATCGACCCCGTACGCCGCACACAAGCCCTCTCCCAGGGCTTCGCCGTCGCCCGCGACCGTGAGAGCGCGCTGACCGGGGCGGGGCTGGTGCTCTGCGCGACCGGTGCGGTCTCCCTCCACGGCGAGGACTTCCCGCACCTTCGTAACGGCGCCTACGTCGCCACCGTCACCAGCAGCGAGGACGAACTGGACCTCGCCGGGCTGCCGAACGTCTACACCCGCACCATGGCCGGTGACCACATCACGCGCTACCAGACCACGGGCCATTACTTCTATCTGGCGAACGGCGGGAATGCCGTCAACTTTCTGCACGGCGCAGGCGTTGGACCGTTCATCTTCCTGGTCCAGGCGGAAATCCTCGCCGGGATCAGGATGCTCACCCGTGGTGACCTCGACCCTGGTATGTACGAGGTCAGCGCGGCCGATCGGGCCGCTGTCGCGGCGACGTGGCTCTCCTACTTCAACAGGTGATCGATGTGCCCATCACTGAAGCCCACCTCCGCTCCACCCTCACTGCCTACCTGGACGAACACCCCCAGGAGAAGCCCGGCCTCGCGCCGGTCCTGGACCTCTTGGACTCCGGCGCCGACCTCACCGTCCGCAGTGAATTCCGCGGACATGCCACCGCCGGTGCGATCCTCGTCGGCCCTGACGGGCGCGTACTGCACATCCGTCATCTCGCCCTGGACACCTGGCTCCTGCCCGGCGGCCACCTCGAAACCGTTGACGACACGTTGCTGGACGCGGCTCTGCGCGAACTCACCGAGGAGACAGGCATTCCCGCAGAGGCCGTCACCGCAGTGACGCACCGGCCCCTTCACATCGATGTCCATCCCATCCCCGCCAACGACACCAAGGGGGAACCGGACCACCAGCACATCGACTTCCGTTTCCTCTTCCGCACCACGGCCGATATCGGTCGGCTCCAGGCCGAAGAAGTGACCGGTGCCGCCTGGCGCGACGCCGGCGAAATCGGCGATCAGCCCCTCCGGCAGCGCATCGCCCACGCCTTGAGTTGACCCGACCCGGCCGCCCCTGTGCCGTCGCATCGGAAGCGCGCGGGGGGCGAGCCGTACGGGAAGGCGGTACGGGCATGGTCCCGGACGGCCTCGCCGGAACCCTGTGGACCTGCGTCACGGGCCGCTGGCCCCTCGACTACGACGCGGCCGGACTCGGCAGGACCACGCCCCTGGCCGTGCGGCGCGCCGCCATCGCCGAACGCGCCATTCCGACGGCCTTCGGGGGCCACGGCAACCGGTGGGTCATGACAGGCGGCGTATGCGCCAGACGCAGAGGCCGCCCAGTGTCACCGTGAGGGTGAGATAGAGCGCCGACTCGGTCCACTGTAGGGGCCAGAAGTTCTTGGCCGGCTGGTAGGTCAGGCGCTGGGCGTAGTGGTGGGTCACCAGGTCGCGGAAGCAGGCGTCCGAGGCCGTGGGGGAGGGGGCCTCGTGGAGGCAGGTGGTGAAGGACGCCGGTACGGGGGCCGGGCGGCCGGTGGCGTCCAGGGTCTGCTGGGCGATGAGCCAGCCGCCCGGTTCCTCGAAGTCGACGGCGATCTCCCGGCCCTCCTGGAGGAGGGAGAGGTGCGTGGTGGCCGTGATCGGGACGGTCTTCTCGGCGGGCGTCGCCAGGTGGGGGCGTACCCACAGGGGGACCGCGAGCTGCACGGCGAGGAAGAGGGCCAGCACCGCGCCCATCGCGGGCACCGTACGGCGGATGAAGAGCCCCAGCGTGACGCCGAGCGCGAAGGCGAACGCGGCGTACGCGACGGGGACGATGCCGCGCGAGCCGAAGACCAGCGGTTCGAGCCGGGCGAAGAGGTCGAGGCTCCCCACGCGTTCGGCCGCCCGGTCGACGGGGCGGCTCCACCAGCTCACCGCCGCACCCGTCACCCCGGCGAGGGCCATCGCGGCGAACGCGGTGAGGCCGAGCTTGGTGAGGAGCCAGCGGGTACGGGTGACGCTCTGGTTCCACACCAGCCGGTGGGTGCCGGTCTCCAGTTCCCGGGTGATCAGGGGCGCGCCCCAGAACGCGCCGATCACCCCGGGCAGGACGAGGACGGCGATCAGGCCGGTGTAGTAGAGGGCCTGCTCGGCCGAGGAGAGAGGGGCGGGCTCCGTGCCGCCGGGGGCGGGGACGGACAGGTCCGGGAGGGCGGGGGCCGTCGCCGCGAGCACGGCGAGGAGTACGGCGGCGGCGGCACCCACCACCAGGACGTTGAGGCGCAGTTGGCGCCAGGTCAGCCAGATCACCGCAGGGCCTCCAGGGTGGCTCGGGAGCTTCCGCCGGGGCGGCGTCCGTCGGGGCGGCGCTCGTCGGACGGGCCGCCCAGGTAGGCCAGGACGAGGTCCTCCAGGGTCAGCCGGCTCACGGTCCAGGCGGGGTCGAGGACCGGGGCGTCGGTGCGTACGAGGAGGGTCGTCTGCCGTTCCGTATGGCTCACCGAGACGACCTCCTGGCCGGCCGGGAGCGTGGCCGGGTCGCGCCGGGGCCCGGTGAGCCGGTGATGGGTGGCGAGCAGGTCGTCGATGTCGCCGGAGAGCCGTACCCGGGAGTCGACCAGCACGATCAGATGGTCGCAGGCGCGTTCCACATCGGAGACGAGATGGGAGGAGAGGATGACGCTGAGCTCCTGCTCGGCGACGGACTCCATCAGGTCCCGCATGAACTCCCGTCTGGCGAGGGGGTCGAGGGCGGCGACCGGCTCGTCCAGGATGAGGAGTTCGGGCCGCTTGGCGATGCCCAGGGTGAGGGCGATCTGGGCGCGCTGGCCGCCGGAGAGCTTCCCCGTCCGCCGCGCCGGGTCGAGCCCGAGCCGCCGGATCCGCTCCTGGGCGAGCGCGTCGTCCCACCCGGGGTTGAGGCGGGCGCCGAGCCTGAGGTGGTCGGCGACGCTCAGCCCGGCGTAGGTCGGGGCGTCCTGGGCGACGAAGCCGACCTTCGCGAGCTGCCCCGTACCGCCGGCGGGCCGGCCGCCGCACACCTCGATCGTGCCGGTGGTCGGGGCGAGCGACCCGGACGCCAGGTTCAGCAGGGTCGACTTGCCCGCCCCGTTGGGGCCGACGAGGCCGACGACCCGCCCGGCGGGGACGTCCAGGGTGCACTCCGACAGCGCCCACCGCCGCCGGTATCTCTTGCCCAGGCCGTGGGCGCGCAGCACGGTGCCGGTCATGCCACGCCCTCCCCGGCGGCGTTCCGGAAGGTGTCCAGGAACAGCGCCTCGATCGACTCGTCGTCCAGCCCGGTCAGCCGCGCCTTCGTCAGCCAGCGCCGCAGGTCCTTGCGGAGCGGCCCGAGCGCGGCGGGCGAAGCCCCCGGCAGCGTCCGCGTGACGAAGGTCCCCACGCCCTGCCGGGCGGCCACCAGCCCGTCGTGCTCCAGCTCCCGGTACGCCTTGAGCACGGTGTTCGGATTGATCGCGAGCCGCCCCGCGACCTCCTTGACGGTGGGCAGCCGGTCCCCCTCCGCGAGCAGCCCCAGCCGCAGCGCGTGCCGTACCTGCTGGACCAGTTGCTGGTACGGGGAGAGCCCGGACCCGCCGTCCAGATGGAACTCGATCACTCGGTCCTCCAGTTATCTAGTTAGCTAGTACTTTAGAACTTGTGGGTGACTGCTCGTCAAGGTGTCCGGCGGGGTTCGCGAGGGGTGTCGGGAGGGGTGTCGGGAGGCCGCCGGTGCCGGGGCTCCGGGTTCGCGCCCGGCATTAAGGACGCGTTAAGACTGCCGGGATCCGGCAATGCGCGCACATGCCCCGGGCGGTCAGAATGGGTGCAGCGCAGACGGGGGAACCGCCCGGATGCCGGGACACGGAAGCGTGTTCCGGCGTCGGGGTGGTGACGTGCGGGAGCGGGACACCTGGGGGGTGTGGACGATGGGCGGGCTCGACGCGGTCGGCGGATCCGGGGGATCCGGAGGATTCAGCGCATCCGGGGGATCCGGAGGACCGGGGGGATCCGGAGGATTCGCGGAGTTCTTCGACGCGGCGCTCGGCTTTCCCGCCGTCCTCTTCGGTGCCGCCCTCCTCGTCGTCATCGGCTTCTGGCTGCTGGTGGCCATCGGCGCCGCCGAGCACGACTCCTTCTCCCCGGACTTCACGCATCTGACCGAGGGGGCGGGGTCGGCCGGGCTCTGGGGAGTCCCGGTCGCCGTGCCGGTGTCGGTCTTCACCGTCACGGCGTGGTTCACCAGCCTCGCCGGGTCGGTGCCGGTGCGCCGGTGGGTGGAGCCGGGGGGTGTCCGTACGCTCTGGTCGGGCGCCGTGCTCGCCGGGGCCGCGCTGGTGGCCTGGGGGGTGACCCGGTTGCTCGTACGCCGGCTGCGCGACCTCGTTCCTGAACAGACGCCGCCGTCGCGGCTGGACTTCATCGGGCTGACCTGTGTGATCCGTACCGGCTCCGTCTCCGCCGACTTCGGTCAGGCCGAGGTCACGGCGGCCGACGGCTCGACCGCGCTGGTCCAGGTCCGGCGGCCGGACACGGACGGCACGGACCGGACGGGCCGGGCTGACCGGACGGGCGGGGCGGAACGATTCACCGCCGGGTCCACGGGGCTGCTGTACGCGTTCGACGTCGAGGGCGAGTTCTTCTGGGTCTCGCCGTACGACCCGGCGCTGGACCCGCGTTCGGCCACCTGAGGGAGCGCCACCGGTACCGGACGGGGCTCGCGGGGCGGACGGGGGCTCGCGGTCTCGCGGGACGGGGTTCCGCTTGCGCCGTGGAGTCCGGGAGTCCGTGGAGTCCCTGGGCCCCGTGCGCCCGTGGAGTCCTGCGCGGGGGGCCGGTGCTCCGCCTGGCGTGAGCCGGTACCTCCTGCTCTGCCGCGTGTCCGCCCCGTACCGCATACGGGTCCGCCGACCCGCACCCGTACCCGTACCGCCTTACCCGTACGACTCGACTCACTGCCCGATGTCCGCACCCGGCGCGCCCCGCCACGCCCGCCTCCGGCCACCGCCACCGTCCCACCCGGCCCGGGCCACCTGAACTTCCCGTCACCTGTCACAAGGACACAAGGACCTCCATGGATGCCATCTCCTTGGGCCTCGGCGTGCTCGTCGCCGTCGCCCTCCTCATCGCCCTCGCCCTCTTCCTGGTGATCAGCCGGCTCTTCCGCAAGGTCGAGCAGGGCCGTGCGCTGATCATCTCCAAGACCAAGAAGGTCGATGTGACCTTCACCGGCGCCGTCGTCCTGCCGGTGCTCCACAAGGCCGAGTACATGGACATCTCGGTGAAGATCATCGAGATCCGCAGGACCGGCCGCGAGGGTCTGATCTGCCAGGACAACATCCGCGCCGACATCCACATCTCGTTCTTCGTCCGCGTCAACAAGACGGTCGAGGACGTCATCAAGGTCGCCCAGGCGATCGGCACCGAGCGCGCCAGCGACGAGACCGCCATCCAGGAGTTCTTCGGCGCGAAGTTCTCCGAGGCGCTGAAGACGGTCGGCAAGCAGCTCGACTTCGTCGACCTCTACACCAAGCGCGAGGAGTTCCGGGACCGCATCATCCGGGTCATCGGCACCGACCTCAACGGCTACCACCTCGACGACGCCGCCATCGACTTCCTTGAGCAGACCCCGATGTCGCAGCTCGACGGCGCCAACATCCTCGACGCCCAGGGCATCCGCAAGATCACCGAGCTGACCGCCGTCGAGCACGTACGGACCAACGAGTTCCAGCGTACGGAGCAGAAGGAGATCACCCGGCAGAACGTCGACGCCCGGGAGACCATCCTGGAGCTGGAGCGCCGGCAGGCCGAGGCCGAGATCAAGCAGCAGCGCGAGGTCGAGACGTTGCGGGCCCGTGAGGAGGCGGCGACGGCCAAGGTGCGGGAGGAGGAGCGGCTCGGGGCGCAGACCGCGTTCCTCCGCACCGAGGAGCAGCTCGGCGTCCAGCGCGAGAACCAGGCGCGCGAGATCGCCGTGGCGCAGAAGAACCGCGAGCGGGTCATCGCCGTCGAGAACGAGCGCATCGAGAAGGACCGGGTCCTCGAAGTCATCGGGCGCGAGCGCGAGACGGAGCTGAGCCGGATCTCCAAGGACAAGGAGGTCGAGGCGGAGCGGCGCGAGGTGGCCGACGTCATCCGTGAGCGGATCGCGGTGGACCGTACGGTCGCCGAGCAGGAAGAGTCGATCAAGAAGCTCCGGATCGTCGAGGAGGCCGAGCGCACCCGCCAGTCGGTGATCATCGCCGCCGAGGCGGAGGCCCAGGAGAAGCTGGTCAAGGACATCAAGGCGGCCGAGGCGGCGGAGGTCGCGGCCCGGCACCACGCGGCCGAGCAACTCACGCTGGCCGAGGCGCGATTGAAGGCGGCCGACCTCGACTCGCAGGCCAAGCTGCGGCTCGCGGAGGGCATCCAGGCCGAGTCGGCGGCGCCCGGACTCGCCGAGGTCCAGGTCCGCGACAAGGAGGCGGACGTCATCGAGAAGGCCGGACTCGCGGAGGCCGGTGCCACCGAGGCCCGGCTGCGCGCCGAGGCGGAGGGCGCCAGGCTCAAGGCGCTCGCGCTCGCCGAGGGCACCCAGGCGCAGGCCACGGCGGACGCCGCGATGATCGGCGAGAAGCTGAAGGCGGAGGCGGCCGGGCTCACCGAGAAGGCGGCGGCGATGGCCGCGCTGGACGAGGCGTCCCGTACGCACGAGGAGTACCGGCTGCGGCTCGCCGCCGACAAGGAGATCCGGCTCGCCGGGCTCGATGTGCAGCGGCAGGTGGCCGAGGCGCAGGCCACGGTGCTCGCCACCGGTCTGGAGAACTCCGACATCAACATCGTCGGCGGCGACTCGGTCTTCTTCGACCGGCTGGTCTCCTCGATCTCGCTGGGCAAGAGCGTGGACGGCTTCGTCCAGCACTCGGAGACGGCGCAGGCGCTCGGCAAGCCCTGGCTGGACGGGACGGCCAGCTTCCCGGAGGACCTGACCCGGATCCTCGGGTCGGTCTCCACGGGCGATGTGGCGAACCTGACCGTGTCGGCGCTGCTGATGAAGCTGATGAACTCCGGCGGCAGCGGCGTCCCCTCCGGGCAGCTCGCCCAACTCCTGGAGCAGGTCGAGCGGTTGGGCCTCTCCGACACCCCGATCGCCGCGCTGGGCGGCACCGCGAAGAGCGGTGCGCTGAACGGCGCGGTCACCGCCTGAGACTCCGGTCTCGGGGGCGCGTGGGCCCGGAACTGCCGTACGGGGGTCGGCGAGTCCGGGCCCGCGCGTCACGGCGCGGGGATGTTCGGGGATGTGCGGTGGTGCGCGGGGATGCGCGGAGGTGCGTGGCGGTGCGCGGACATGTGTGACAGATGTGGGCTTGAGGCGCAGGGGAAGCGAGAAGACGGATGGGAAGCGGGACGGTGACGGGGAACGGGGCAATGGGGGCCGGGGCGGCGGGGACCGGGGTGGTGGACGGCGTCGGTACGGGTGCGAGCGCGGCCTCCGGCTCCGGTACGGGGACGAGCGCGGCCTCCGGCTCCGGTACGGGGACGAGCGCGGCCTCCGGCTCCGGTACGGCTGCGGCCCCCGGTTCCGGTACGGGTGCGGGCGTGGCCCCCGGCGCGGGCCCCCTCGGCGGGGTCGATGTCGGTACGTACGAGGTGCTGCGGGACCGGCTCACCGCCCAGGCGCGGGAGCTGGCCCGCCGGGCCGGGGAGCTCAACTCCCGCCGGGTGGCGGCGTTCGGCTCCACCGAGCTGGCGCTCACCGGCACCGAGCGGCTGCGCACCGAGCGGCCCAGCGTCGCCCGCGACCTGGTCGACATCGGCGGCGCGCTGCTCCTGGCGCACCACGGGCGGCCGGCCGGCGGGGCGGGCGCCCCGGTGGCGGTCGAGGACGTCTTCGCCCTGTACGACCGGGAGTTGAACCCCCTGCCGCAGGACGCCGTGCCCGGCCTCCTCGACGACCCGCGCTTCGTCAGGGAGTTCGCGGACCTGTACCGGTACTTCCGGGACGCGCGCCTCCGCCGCCTCGTCCGGAGCGAGGGCCGGCTGCTCGCGGTCTTCCAGACCGGTGAGAGCGCCGACGACGTCCGCGTCCTGCGCTGGGCGGTACACGCGGAGGGCGCTCCCGGCCCCGCCTCCGGCCCCGGCGCCCTCACCCCGACTGCCCCCGCCACCCCCGTCGAGTTCCTCGACGCGCGCGGCGAGCGCGACCATGTCCTGCCGCCCGCCCACGACTTCACCTGGACCGCCACCACCCGCGAGGACCATGTCCCCGGCCGCCACCCGCTCGTCCGGGTCGACGGCGGGTCGCTGTACGTCTCCACGGTCGGCGGCGCCCTCACCGTCACCACGGACGACAACACGGAGTCCCCGGAGGGGATGTACGCCGAGCCGGTCACCGAGCCGCTCCAGTCGCTGGCCGACGCGGAGATCGAGTACGCCCGGGTCGGCGCCCTGATCCTGCTGCGCGTACGCCCGTACAAGGAGGAGGCCCGGCGCCATCTGGTCTTCCACGCCGCCACCCGGCGCGTCGTCCGGCTGGACGGTATCGGGCAGGCGTGCCGGCGGCTGCCCGAGGAGCAGGGGATCATCTTCCCCGGCGGCTACTTCCTCGCCACCGGCGCCCACAAGACCTTCGAACTCGACACGGAGGGGCTGGAGTTCGAGCGCGAGCTGCGCTCCCCGAACGGCGAGGACGTGCTGTACGCGTTCCACGACCGGGCCCGGGGCCGCACCCTGCTCCTGCCGTACAACCTGATCCGGGAGGAGGCCGCGGCCCCGCTGCCCTGCCGGGGGTACGCGCTCCTCGCGGACGGCACCCTCGTCGCGCTGCGCACCGCCCCGACGGCCGCCGGGGCGGCGGGAGCGGCGGGGGCCGCGGGGGCGGCGGGGCAGGCCGAGGAGCCCGTACGCGTACACCAAGTGCAGCTCTGGCGCTCGCCGTTCGTCTCCGACACGTACGCCGCCGCCGTGCCCGCCGGGGAGGGGCCGCTGGCCCGGATCGGCAACGCCGATCTGGTGCGCGGGATCTCGGAGTGCCTTTCGCTGGCCCGCTCCGTGACCGACGCCCCCGCCGCCACCGACTCCTCGGCCGCCACCACGGAGGCGTACGGCGCGCTGCTCGCCGCCTGTGTGCGCGCCGCCGACACGTACCACTGGCTGGGCGACCCGGACGTGGGCGACCTGCGGACCCCGCTGGCCGGGGTGCGGGAGACGGCCGGGCAGGTGCTGGCCGAGTTCGAGACCGTACAGACGCTGACGCGGCAGGCGGCCGAGGCGTTCGAGGAGGCCGCCGCCGAGGCCGCCGCGCTGGTGCGCAGGGCCCGGGGGGAGACGCCGCGCACCGCCGCCGGGTGGGTGGACCGGCTCACCGGACTCCGGCAGGCGCACGGGCATGTGCTCACGCTGAAGGAGCGGCGGTACGCGGACACGGGGGCGATCGACGCGCTGGCGGAGGAGGTGGCGGGGGATCTCACCTCGTTCGCCCAGCGCGCGGTCGGCTTCCTGCGGGGCGCGGACGCCTTCGCCGGATACCACGAGGACATCGCGGGGCTGACGGCCGAGGGCGAGGCCCTGGCCACCGTCGCCGAGGCGGCGCCCGTCACCGCGCGGCTGGACGAACTCGCCGCCGGGCTGCGGACGGTGACCGAGGTGGTGGCCGGCCTGGACATCGGCGACGCCACCGTCCGTACCGCCATCCTGGAGCGGATCGCGGAGGTGCTGGCCAAGGTCAACACCGCCCGCGCCACGCTCGAAGCGCGCCGCCGCGAACTCCTCGACCACGAGGGCCGGGCCGAATTCGCGGCCGAGACGGCCCTGTTGCGGCAGGCGGTGACGGGCGCGCTGGCCGTCTCCGACACCCCGGACGCCTGTGACGAGCAAGTCGCCGCCGTACTGCTGCGGTTGGAGGACCTGGAGGCGCGGTTCGCGGAGTCGGACGACTGCCTCACCGAACTCGCCGCCCGGCGCACGGAGATCTACGACGCCTTCGCCGCCCGCAAGCAGAGCCTCCAGGACGCGCGGGCCCGGCGCGCGGAGCGGCTGGGCGGCTCGGCGGACCGGGTGCTGGAGACCATCGCGCGGCGCGCGGCGGCACTCGGCTCGGCGGACGCGATCAGCACGTACTTCGCCTCCGACCCGATGACGGCGAAGGTCCGCCGTACGGTGACGGAGCTGCGCGAACTCGGCGACACGGTACGGGCGGAGGAGCTGGAGGGCCGGCTGAAGTCCGCCCGCCAGGAGGCCGCGCGCTCGCTGCGCGACCGGGCCGACCTCTACACGGACGGCGGCGCCCTGATCCGGCTCGGCCGCCACCGCTTCGCGGTCAACACCCAGCCGCTGGAGCTGACGCTCGTACCGACGGGGGACGGAAACGGCGCGGGTGGCGCAGGCGCCCCCGGCGGCCAAGGCGCTCTTGGCGCCCCCGGCGACCACGGCGCCCCCGGGCTCTCCTTCGCCCTCACCGGAACGGACTACCGGTCCCCGGTCAGGGACCCGGAGTTCGCGGCGACGCGCGCCTACTGGGGGCAGAGCCTGCCCTCGGAGTCGGCGGACGTCTACCGGGGCGAGTACCTGGCGGCCCGGCTGCTCGCCGAACACGGCCCCGCCGCCCTGCCGGCCCCGGGCTCCCCCGAACTCGCCCAGCTCGTACGGGAGTCGGCGGAGTCGGCCTACGACGAGGGGTACGAGCGCGGCGTCCACGACCACGACGCGGCGCTGATCCTCGGCGCCCTGCTCCGGCTCCACGCGGACGCGGGACTGCTCCGCTTCCCGCCCCAAGTCCGCGCCGCCGCCCAGCTCTTCTGGGCGCACGGCACGACGGAGGAGGCGCGGGCCGCGTGGACCCGGCGGGCGGTGTCGATGGCGCGCGCCCGGGAGACCTTCGGCCTCGCCCCCGCGATCGACGCGCTCCGGAGCGAACTGGCGGGCGTCATGGCCCCGTTCGGCGGGGGCGAGGCGAGTGCCGCGTATCTCTTCGAGGAACTGACCAGCGGCCCCGAGGGGTTCGTCACCGGCGCGGGGGCGCGGACCCTGCTGGAGAAGTTCCGCCGGGCGGTGGGGACGTCGGCATACGACGACGATCTCACCGGCCTCACCGGCCTCGGCGACGACCTTGACACAAGGCGCCAGATTGTCGAGAACTGGCTGACGGCATACGTCCGTTCGGGCGCTCACGCCGACCGCGACGACTCCGGGCTCCAGGGCGACCTGGCCGAGGCGGTGGCCGTGGAACTCTGCCCCGACCTGGTACGCCACGACTCCGGGGCGCCGCTCGGCGAGACCGTCGAGGGCCTGCTCGGCGGCCACCCCCGTATCGAGCGCCGCCGTATGACCGTCCGTATCGACGAACTCCTCGCCCGTACGGCCGACTTCCGCGACCGGGTGGCCCCCGGCTTCCGGGCGTACCAGCGCCGGCGCGCCGCCCTGGTCGCCGCCGAGCGGGCCCGGCTGCGGCTCGACGACCACCGGCCGCGCGTGATGTCGTCGTTCGTACGGAACCGGCTGATCGACGAGGTCTACCTGCCGCTGATCGGCGACAACCTGGCCAAGCAGCTCGGCACGGCGGGCGATACGAAGCGGACCGACTCGCACGGACTCCTGCTGCTCGTCTCGCCGCCGGGGTACGGCAAGACGACCCTGATGGAGTACGTCGCCGACCGGCTCGGGCTCGCCCTGGTCAAGATCAACGGCCCGGCGCTGGGCCACGCGGTGACCTCGCTCGACCCGGAGCAGGCGCCGAACGCGACCGCGCGCCAGGAGGTGGAGAAGATCAACTTCGCGCTGGCGGCCGGCAACAACACCCTCCTCTACCTGGACGACATCCAGCACACCTCGGCCGAACTCCTCCAGCAGTTCATCCCGCTGTGCGACGCGCAGCGCCGGATCGAGGGGGTGCGGGACGGCGAGCCGCGCACGTACGACCTGCGCGGGAAGCGGTTCGCGGTGTGCATGGCGGGCAATCCGTACACCGAATCCGGCCACCGCTTCCGGATCCCGGACATGCTCGCGAACCGGGCCGACGTCTGGAACCTGGGGGAGGTGCTGACCGGCAAGGAGGAGGCCTTCGCGCTGAGCTTCGTGGAGAACGCCCTGACCGCGCACCCGGTACTGGCCCCGCTGGCCGCCCGCGACCGCTCGGACCTGGACCTCTTCGTACGCCTGGCATCCGACGACCCGACAGCCCGCACCGACCGGCTGAGCCACCCCTACCCACCGGCCGAGACGGCCCGGATCCTCGCCGTCCTCCGCCATGTCCTGACGGCGCGGGCGACGGTCCTGGCGGTGAACGAGGCGTATATCGCCTCGGCGGCGCAGGCCGAAGTCTCCCGTACGGAGCCGCCGTTCCTGCTCCAGGGCTCGTACCGGAACATGAACAAGATCGTGGCCCGGCTGGACGCGGTGATGAACGACGCCGAGGCCGCCGCGGTCGTGACCGACCACTACGCGGGCGAGGCCCAGACGCTCACATCCGGCGCCGAGGCGAACCTCCTCAAACTAGCCGAAATCCGAGGAGAGTTGACTCCACCCCAGACGCTGCGCTGGGCGGAGGTCAAAAAGGCGTACGTCCGCTCGGCGGCCCTGGGCGGCCCGGCGGCCGACCCCCTCACGCGGGCGGTCGCGGCGCTGGGCGTCCTGGCGGACCGGGTGGCCGCGGTGGAGTCGGCGATCACCCGGGAACGATCACATGGGGCGACGCCCTGTTGACGGAGCGTGTGAGAAGGTTGACGCTTATAGCCACGGTGTCATGTGGGATGACCGTATGAACGTACGGGGAACCACGGGCGCCACGAGCCACTGAGGCCGGGGGAAGAGGGGGAGGGGGGCGGGGCGGGGCGGAGGCGACATCTCCGCCCCGCCCCGACATATGTGCCCCCATCCCCGAAAACCCCCAGTTAAGAGCGGCAATACCGCTCCACCAAACCCCCGCCGCACGTCCCCGCCCCCTCACCTTTACACGGCGATCGCAGCCACGTAACACCCCCCGGAACCCTCACCTCCGCCCCCTCGCGCCCCCATCCGCGCCCCCGTCCACCCATCCCCCGCGCCCCCGCCGACCCCTCTCCCGCCCCTTCCCGTTCCCCTCCACTCGGCCCGCCGGGAACGCCGCGCGAGACGGCGCGTGTACAGACCTGGCCCGCCTGTACACACCAATTTTCCCCGCCTCGGGACGCCCTCCCCAACCCCTTCCGGTACCTCCGGGGAACCACGCGCACCCGCCCGGTCGTCTCCCGTACAGACACCAACTCAGGGGGAAACGTGACACGTTGGAAGAAGACCGCCACCGGTATCGCCGCACTCGCCGCCCTCGGAGCGGCGGGCCTCACCATGGCGGCCCCGGCGGCGGCGGGCGACAACTACGGGACGGGGACGCCGATCTCCATCACGGCAGGACCGGCGAAGTCCTGGGGACCCTTCACCACGGACGCAGGCCTGAAGAAGGGCCTCAACAACTGCCACGACGTCGGGACCGCCGGGGTGAAGGCGAAGAAGTGGCGGAGCTACACCTGCGAGACCTCCCCCGCCAAGACGGGCAGGTACGTCGACCTGTGGGTCAAGATCTGACCCGACACCACGAACCCGGCCCCGCACGACCGCCACCGGCGAGTTCGCGCGGGGCCGGGGGAGGGCCCGGTTGTTCCCGTCGACGACCGTCCGACCGACCGGCACTGCTGCGGAGTGCGCCGTCATACGCGCCGAGCGGGCGGCCACCCTGCCCGACGAGACCGGATTCGGCACCGGGGCAGCCGCGTCGGCGCCGAGGTCATCCGCTTCGGGTTGCGACCCCTCAAGGTGTGATGACGACCGGCGCGGATCATCGCGGCGAACGGGCACTGGCAGGGGTTGCGACCCCTCCAGGGGTGATGACGACCAGCGGGCGCTGCGTCCCATCTGGCATCGGCTGCCGTTGCGACCCCTCCAGGGGTGATGACGACTTGGGACGTCACCGACCGGCTGCGCGGACTGCGCCAGTTGCGACCCCTCCAGGGGTGATGACGACGGCGGGCCTTCCACCACTTCTGCTGCTGCGCCTCGGGTTGCGACCCCTCCAGGGTGATGACGACTCGCCCTCGCGCCCGGGGGCTGCGCCCTGGCGGCGTGGTTGCGACCCCTCCAGGGGTGATGACGACCCCGGTGCCCGGCTTCGGCCGGCCGCCCGTCCGCGTGTTGCGACCCCTCCAGGGGTGATGACGACGCGCGGGCGGGCGCCACAGGCGCAGCAGGGCCTCCGGTTGCGACCCCTCCAGGGGTGATGACGACCCGGCTGGCCCCTGCCGCCGACCGCGCCCGGGGAGCCCGGGTTGCGACCCCTCCAGGGGTGATGACGACCCTCGGCACCGCCGCCAAATCGGCCCGCCGCGACATCGTTGCGACCCCTCCAGAGGTGATGACGACCTGCGAGTGCGGTCGGGACCAGTGTCCGGCACGCGTGTTGCGACCCCTCCAGGGGTGATGACGACTGGCGTAGGCGGCGTCCGCGGCCTGGATCGTCGCGTGTTGCGACCCCTCTAGGGGTGATGACGACCCGCTCATGGTCGCCTCCGGTCCGCGCCCACGCTCCGTTGCGACCCCTCCAGGGGTGATGACGACCTGTCACGGACACTGTGGTCTGTGCGGGGGGAATCCGTTGCGACCCCTCCAGGGGTGATGACGACCGGGCACAACAGGAACCTCCGCCGCACGCTGCGCCCGTTGCGACCCCTCCAGGGGTGATGACGACTCGCGTGCGCGGCTGTCGCGCCTGGTCGCATGATCAGGTTGCGACCCCTCCAGGGGTGATGACGACCCGCCCACTCCTCGACGGTGTCCCCCATGACGTCATGTTGCGACCCCTCCAGGGGTGATGACGACCCGGGGCGCGGCTCGTACGGGTCTGCGCGCCCCGCTCGTTGCGACCCCTCCAGGGGTGATGACGACACGTTCGCGCCCCGGACCACGCTGGTCATGTCCGGTTGCGACCCCTCCAGGGGTGATGACGACGTGGAGGTGTCCGCCATCGCGCTCGCCGTGGAGCTGGCGTTGCGACCCCTCCAGGGGTGATGACGACCACGGTGGACTGCACCCAGGAGGCGGGCTCCTGGAGTTGCGACCCCTCCAGGGGTGATGACGACTCGGACCGCCGGTTGGTGGCCCTGCTCTGGGTCCAGCGTTGCGACCCCTCCAGGGGTGATGACGACGGGCTCCAGCGTCGCGTGGATCCTCGGCAAGAAGATGTTGCGACCCCTCCAGGGGTGATGACGACATGATCGGGTCACGGGCGATGAGGGAAACTCCGGGTTGCGACCCCTCCAGGGGTGATGACGACCCGACGGTAAAGCCGCTGGTCACCAGTGCCTTCGTCCGGCGTTGCGCTGCTCATTTTGCAGCGACCCGACGGTAATGCATCAGTGCAGGTCGGGGCGTCGCGAACCATCGGTATGGAACTTGCCGCAGGGAGGCTGTCAGTGCTGCCCGCTAGCTTACGGCTCTGAGTGTCCGAGTTGCGCAGGGCGGCCACTGAGTCGCGACGGAAGTCCCCCATAGCATATTTGGTAATGCTTCAGGGCTTTTTATGGGCTACTGCCACTTTCATCCGCCTGGTCCGCTACCTTCCTGTTGTCGCCCCCTCAGCCAATCGGGGGGCGTAACGCCGTTGTTCTGTAGCGTCCTTGGGGGTGCTGTGCGGGTCAGGGTGGACATCGATGCCGATGTTCCGAGCATGGGCTGGGAGCACGTGCACGGGCCGGCGCGCGCTGTCATGTACGAGTTGCTCGGAAGCCAGGACGCCGCTCTCGCACGGTCGTTGCACGACGAGGGCTGGAAGGGGCAGCCGCTCAAGCCCCTGGGCTTGACCGCGCCTCAGTTCAAGGGCGCGCCGAGGAAGCGCGGTGTGTACACGACATCGACCGAGGGGTCGGTCTGGCTGGGGTCGCCGGTACCGGAGATCGCAGCGGTTCTCGTGGCGGCCCTCGCTTCCCGTACCGAGATCGTGTGGGGACCGGCGCGGTTGACGATGCGGGGCTTCACCATCGACGTCGGGGCTCCGGTGGCGGACGGTCCGGTGGAGATGGAGAGTGCGACTCCGGTCGTCGTGAAGCACGAGGGGCGCTATCTCCTTCCCGGGGAGCCTCATTACGCCGCGCGGCTCCAGCACAACCTGGCTCACAAGGCGGACATCCTGGGGCTTCCGGCGCCGAGCGGGTTGCGCGTGCTGGAGGCGGGACCCCGACGGCGGTTCACGGTGCGGGGGGCGCCGCGCATCGGGGCGCAGGTGCGGGTGGGCATGGAGGCCGACGCCCGGTTCGTGGACGCGTTACGGTCCTGGGGCCTCGGACTGGACACGGTGCAGGGCTTCGGGTGGATCCGGTGAGCCCTCTCGCCACCGACTCGACGTGGCTGATCGCGACGAGTCACCCGATCCAGCGCGCGGGAGCTTGGGCGGTCGCGGTGCTGGCCGGCCGGACGACTCCGCAGGACGTCACCCACGCCGACCTGGACGCGGTGGCCGCCCGGCTGGTCGAGGACGTGATGGCCGCCGCCCTGGCGCCGAAGGACCCGGACTCGGCCGCGTACGGCTGGTGGAAGGTCCTTCTCGCGCTCTACCCCAACTCCAAGGCGACGCACAACAAGCGACCTCGCGATCACGCCGCCCTGCTGCCGGAGATCCTGGCGCTCTTCGTACCCGATGCCCCGGGCTCCCCGGCCTGGCCGTGCACCTTCTGCGGAGTGCCCGCTGCCGTGCTGTGGACGAAGAAGAATCTGCCGCTGTACGACACCGACAAGATGCTCAACACGCTGCCGCCAGGTGTCGCGGGCTGGCCGATCTGCCGTGGTTGCCGTATCGCGGCCTGGGCTCTGCCATACGGAGCGTGGGTCACCACCGGGTCGGCGACGGTGCTCTCCTGCGAGCAGGACGCGGCCGAGCGTGAGTTCTCGGCCCGCAATGTACTGCGGGCCGAGCGGGTCATGCAGCTCGGTTTCGGCAAGGCCGGAACAGGGGCCCGGCCCGAGCCGGTGGTCCTGCGGGCGCTGAAGGCGCTCGGCCCGGATCTGCCGGCCGCCGCCACGCTGTGGAGCTTCAAGAACGACAACCAGCATCCGTGGCTGCGGGTCACACAGACCCGCCGTGCCGTGCCCCGCTTCCTGGCGACGGTGGAGGGCAACGCCGAACCACGACGCGGATGGCGGCTGCTGGAACTGGCCCTCACCCGTCGCGACAAGGCGGGACGGCCGGTCACGAGCGGGCCCGCCGAAGCCGCCCGGCTGCTGTTCGAGGCCGAGGACGGCCGTAGCCGGTCGCTGCCGGCACAGCTCCACCAGCTCCTGGACAAGCCGGAGAAATCCTGGAGCCTGCGGAACCGGGCGGCTCTGACGCGGCTCGCCTTCATCTACGCCGAGGAGATTCTGGGCATGAACCCGGACCTGAAGCCGGTGGCAACAGTGATCGCCGACTGGATCGAGCATGGCGGCGGCGCACCCCGGGGGCGCCTCGCGGAGTACCGGAACGTGGCGCTGAGCGACTACAAGCTGGGAGCCCTGCTGATGCAGGCGCATTTCCGGCTGACCTTCGACGGGCGTGCGGTGGCGGCCACGCCCGAGGACTGGCGGCCGCTGATCCAGCAGCGCCCCCGCGCGTGGGAGCAGCGCATGCTGCTGTCCGCCACCGTGCTTCAGCTCCTTCAGGAACGGGGCGTGGCAGTGAACGAGCGACCGGTCGACCCGGATGACGAGGCCCGTACGGAACTGCTCGTGGAGCGGCCGATCCTCGGCGACGAAGACGATGACGACGACAGGGGAGCGGCGTAATGGCCTATCTGGCAGGGAAGATGGTGCTGGCCGTCGAAGCGGGAGCGCCCAACAACGGCAAGGGTGAGGACACCAGGGCCCGGGTCAAGTACGCCCGGATCCGGGGCAGGCACTACCCGTACATCTCCGCCCAGGCGGTACGGCGCTGGACCCGCGACGGGATGGTCGAGCTCGGCTCCGTACCCTCGCCCGTGAGCCGGATCGGCAAGGCGCAGAACAAAGCACAGAAGGGCAACACCGAGGCGAACCCGGTGCGTTACGCGGACGACGACCTGTTCGGTTACATGAAGGCCGGCGCGAAGAAGGACGGCGCGGCCACCACCTTGCGGGACAGCCCGTTCATGCTGGGCACCCTCATGTCGGTCGAACCCGCCTATCCGACCGAGGACTTCGGCGTCATGTCGCGCGGGGTGTCCGAGCCGGTCCTGCACGGGCACGAGTTCTACACCGCCGATCTGGCCGCCCCGTTCCTCCTGGACCTGCCGAGGATCGGCACCTTCACCCTCCCCGACGCCACGGGCGCCGGCCGCCCGAACTACCTCAGCCAGGACGAGGCCATGCAGGTAGCCGAAGCGGCGCAGGCCGGTGCCTCCTCTCTCACCTTCCGCGGTCAGCCGGCCGTACGGCTGCCGATCGAGGAGCGCCGCAACCGGGCGGCGCTCCTCCTGGAGGCGCTCGCGCACCTGAGCGGCGGTGCCAAACAGGCCCTCCACTACGGGGACCGCGTCCCCGACCTGCTGGTGACGGTGCCCTTCAAAGGGGGCGTCAACCCACTGGCCCACTGCGTGGACGGTCTGGAAGGGACCGGCCTGCGGGTACGCGGCGAGGTGCTGCGCGCTGAACTGAAGGCGTGGGACGGGGAGTGGGAGGCCCCGGTGCGGATCGGCTGGCGTCCCGGCTTCCGTGACCTCCTCCGGGAGGACTTCGAGAAGGAGTGCGCCCGGGAGATCGAGGACGGGACCATCGTCATCGAGCACCCCCGAACGATCCTGCGCGATCTGGCGGCCGAACTGCGGGACGGCCGGCTGGACGGCTGGTTCGACGACCCCGCCCGGTGATCTCCGTGCCGGACACATCCCGAGCGGCACTTCCCACAGCGCTCCATGAAGGGCGCCGTACAGCGTGGCGGGCGGATTTCCTGGCACCCGTCGCCTCGTTCCGCGATCCGCTCTTCCCGAGGCTCGACCGCTGCCTGCCCCTGCCTCCGCCCTCGACCGTACGTGGCCTGCTGGCCGCCGCCACGGGGGAGCGGAGTGAACCCCTGGCCTTCGGCATGGCCGCCCGTGCCGAAGGCGGTGGCGTGGACGCCGAGACGTATCACCCCATCTCCACCGACGGCTCCAACCCGGCGGTCGGCGGCCGGGTGCGCGCCGTCAAGGGAGGCATGACGATCCGCGACCGTCCCTTCCTCGTGCAGGTACGCCTGACGGTCTGGCTGCCCGGCACCGACGGCGACCGCATCGCGCGAGCACTCCGCCGCCCCCGTTGGCCCCTGCGTCTGGGCCGGTCCCAGGACCTCGTCCACCCGCTGCGACTGCTGCGGACCACACTGCGTCCGGTGACGACGGCCATCGTCGATCACGCACTGGCGCCGGTGAGCGGACACGACGTGCCTCAGGCGACCGTGCACCGTATGGCGGCGAGCGTATCCGTCGACCGGCTCTCCACCGTGTGGTCCGACTACCTGTGGTGCGACGCCCCCACCGGAGTGCGCCCCGTGCGCGACGCGTACGAGGACGACTGGGGGCAGGCGGTATGGCTGCTCGCCCCCTGACCCCGAAGCCCAAGCCCAAGCCGAAGCCTGTGCCGCGTGCCCTCTGCGATGTCCGTGCCAAGTCCGTACCGAAGCATGACCCCGAACGGCTGACGACGCACTCGCGCATCGTCCACGACACGGTGGCACAGATCGAACACCGCGTGGCCACGGCCGGGCCGCTCGCGACGGAACCCGCGTTCTGGACCCGTGTACGGGCTGCTGCCCTCCTCCACGACGCCGGCAAGGCCGCCGAAGGCTTCCAGCAGCAGTTGCTGCCGGGCGGCACGTTCTGGGGGCAGCGCCATGAAGTGCTCTCCCTGGCCTACGTCGACCTTCTGGCAACGGCCACCGGCTGGACGGACGAGGACCGGCTGATGATCGCCACGCTCGTCGCGACCCATCACCGGGCTCTGCACGCGGCGGCCTCCGGCGCGGCCAAGGGCAAACCGAGCCTCTCTCAGCAGTACAACTTCCGTACGCGGTGGGACGAAGCCTTCACTCGCACACCACGCCCGAACGGCGACCCGCAGATTCAGGTCACCCGGGGGCTCCACCGGGAACTCCTCGCCTGGTTCTCCGGCGCCCTGCACACGGACCCGCCCTCCCCGCCCAGTGGCGGGCCCACAGTCGCCGACCGCGCACGGCTCGTTCTCGACGAACTGCTCGAAGCCTGGCGGCAGCCGGTCGCAGCCGACCGAGGACTGCTCGCCGTCCTCGCCCAAGGCGCGCTCACCCTCGCCGACCACGCAGGGTCCGCGCATGAGCGCCTCCAGACCCATATGCCACTGCCCGCCGACTACATCCGCCGCCTCCCGTACCCGCCCCACCCGCATCAGCGGCAGGCCGCCGACACCGAAGGGCACCTGGTCCTCATCGCCCCCACCGGCAGCGGCAAGACGGAGGCCGGACTGTCCTGGGCCGGGCGGCAGTTGCGTACGATGCCCGGCCTGCCCCGCGTCGTCTGGACCCTGCCGTACCGCGCCTCCCTCAACGCCGCACGACGAAGGCTGCAACGCGACCTGACTCCGGCCCCTGGGGAGGACACGGCGGACATCGGCCTCCTCCACGGCACCGTCGCCCACACGCTTCTCGGCGAGGCGGCGGAGGCCGAATGCGCCGGCACCGGCACCGGCACCGATACCGGCACCGATACCGGCACCGATACCGACACTGATGCCGACACTGATGCCGACGGGAGCCGAAGAGCCGAACCGACCGCCGAGATGGCCCGCCAGGCGCGGGCTCGTGCCGGAGCCATGCGCCTGTTCACCCAGCGCCTGCGCGTCGCCACCCCGCACCAACTGCTCCGGGGCGCCATCGCCGGCCCCGTCTACTCTTCCGTACTCCTGGAACAGACGAACTCGCTCTTCGTGCTGGATGAACTTCACGCTTACGAACCCGAGACCTTCGGCCGCCTCTGCGCCGCCATGGGACTGTGGGAGCGGCTCGGCAGCCGCGTCGCCGTCCTCTCCGCCACGCTGGCCCCACCGATGACCACCCTCATCGAGGAGAGCCTGACCCAGCCGGTGACCCGCCACCACGCCCCCCAGGGCACCAGCCCGGTCCGTCACCGCCTCGTCCTGGACGAGAACCCCCTAACCGCCCCGGAGAGCGTCGAACGCCTGCGTACCTGGCTCGACGAAGGCCACAGCGTCCTGGTCGTCGTCAATAGGGTGGCCACCGCGCAGGCCCTGTACGAGGAACTGGCCGACAACGCCCGTGCCCGCCTGCCCGAAGACCCGCACGCCGCCCTGCTGCTGCACTCCCGCTTCAAGAACCGCGACCGCGACTCCATCGAGAAGAACCTGCTGCGACGCCACCCCGAACGCGCCGCGGGCAGCCGTTCCCGCCGGGGCGGACTCACCGTCGCGACGCAGACGGTCGAAGTCTCGCTGCAACTGGACTTCGACCGAGGGGCGGTGGAGAACGCCCCCTTCGAAGCGGTGGCCCAGCGAGCGGGCCGCGTCAACCGCCGGGGCCGCCACCCCGCAGGGCCCGTCGAGTTCCGAGTTCACCGTACGGAAGCCGGCCGACCGTACGAGGACGACGCGGTCGCCGCCTCCTGGGGAGCCCTGACCATGCTCGTCGCGGAGGGCCGCGAAACCCTCGGCGAAGAGGACATCGAACGGCTTCTCCACCTCGCCTACGACACCGACTGGGGCAGGGCGTGGGAAGCGAAGGCCCGCCGGGCCCGGGACGACTTCGCGGCCACCTTCCTCACCTTCACCGACCCGTTTCGCGACCGCTCCGAGTTCGCCGACACGCTGAGCGAACAGTTCGACAGCGTCGAGGTGCTGCTCCACGAGGACGTAGACGAATACCGCGCCCTCACCACCGGCCCGGAAGGCCACCTCCTCCGCGCGGCCGGCCTCCTCATCCCTCTCCGCTACGGCCAACTCAGTTCATACAAGCCGCAGTACGACCGGAATCTGGGAGTCCATGTGATCGACGGCGCCTACGACGAGGCCATCGGGCTGAAGCCACCGACGGAACCGGACACCATCCTGTGAACCCCTCCGCAGGCCCCGGTGACGGGCCGGACGACGAGGACGCCCAACTCGGCGGCGTCCACATCAAGTACCTCCACCACTGCCCACGTCAGCTCTGGCTCTACACCCGTGGTTACCGGGCCGAGCAGCGCAGCGATCTGGTCGCCTTCGGCGAGGTCGTCGACGACACGACCTTCACGCGCCGCCGCGACATCGATCTCGGCGAAGCGAAGATCGACTGGATCACCACCGGAGCCGTCGTCCACGAGACCAAGTCCTCGCGCGCGCCCTCACCCGCTCACGCCGCACAGGTACGCCACTACTGCCTCCTGCTCGAACGCCGGGGCGTAGCCGTACGCGGCGGCACGATCCACTACCCCCTGATCCGCCGCACCACCGACGTCCCCTGGGACAGCGAGGCCCGCGCCGAAGCCGAAGCGTCCGAGGCCCGGGCCCGCGCCACCATCGCCGCCGATGAACCACCACCTCGCCTCACCCGCGCCAACTGCCGCGGCTGCTCCTACCTCGACTACTGCTGGGGAGACTGATGCCCGCCGTCGGCCGTACCTACTGGCTGACCGAACCCTGCCGCATCCGCCGCGAGGACAACAGCGTCCGCATCGAGCGCGCCGACGGCAACCCGGTCCGTATCCCCATCACCGACATCCGCGACCTGGTCACCTTCGACCACGTCGACATCAACACCTCGGCCCTCTCACTCCTGAGCCGCAACGGCGTCGCCCTCCACGTCCTGGACCACTACGGCAACCACGCCGGACACTTCAGCCCCTCGGAATCCATGTCGTCGGCCACCGTGGTCCGCCGGCAGGTGGAAATCACCGCCGACCCGGAGCACCGTGCCGCGACCGGCCGCGCGCTCGTACTCGCCACGGCGGAAAACCTGCGGTGGGCACTGGACACCGACCTCCTCGACCCGGCCCTCCAGTCCCTGCGCACCGCCCTGCCCGACTGCGGCGACAGCGACGCGATCATGGGGCAGGAGGGCAACTTCCGCCGGACCGCCTGGGCCGTCCTCGACACCCGGTTACCGGCCTGGCTCCGTCTCAACGGCCGTTCCCGCCGCCCGCCGACCAACGCCGGCAACGCCTTCGTCAGCTACCTCAACACCCTCGTCTACGCCCGCGTCCTCACCGCTCTGCGCACCACGCCCCTGCACCCGGCGATCGGCTTCCTCCACGCGGACACGGACCGCCGCCGCAACACCCTCGCCCTGGACCTGGCCGAACCCTTCAAGCCCCTCTTCACCGAGCGGCTCCTCAAACGAGCCGCCGCCCAGAAGAAGCTGAAACCCTCCGACTTCGAAACAGACGTCGCCCGCGCGTCCCTCAGCAAGGACGGCCGCAAAAAGATCGCAGCCCTGGTCAAGGAAGAACTGGCGACGACGGTCCATCACCGCACCCTCAAGCGCAAGGTCAGCTACGAGGAACTCATCCACCTGGAGGCCCTCAAGATCGTCCGCATGTGTCTGGAGCACAAGCCCTACAAGCCTTTCCGCCCCTGGTGGTGAGCGGCCATCTTCGTGATCCTCGTCTACGACACCGCCGTCGAACGAAACCCCAAGGTCCTCAAGACCTGCCGCAAATACCTCCACTGGACGCAACGCAGTGTCTTCCAGGGCGAACTCACCACAGCCCAGTACCGAGCACTGATGGCTGCCCTGAAGACGACGATCGACCCGGACTACGACAGCATCGTCACCTATGCCGCCCGATCCCCCGACATGATCGAATCCAACACCCTCGGCGTTGATCTGGGTGGCCCCGGCGACATTTTATGAACCGCTTTGACCTGCACCGATGCACTACCGACGGACTGCTGTAGAAGCGCCCTTGAAAGGTGGCAGCGGAGGGGCGATGAACTGTGGTTTTACCGTCGGGTCCTCATCAGCCCGGGAGGGGTCGCAACCTCCGCTCGTGGTGGGGCCTCCGCCTTCCGGCTCCGGGTCCTCATCAGCCCGGGAGGGGTCGCAACGCTCACCGGGGCCGCGCTCGCGCGGCCTGGCTCCGCGTCCTCATCAGCCCGGGAGGGGTCGCAACGGGTGACGCCGTCCGCCTCGTAGAGCGCGGTCACCAGGTCCTCATCAGCCCGGGAGGGGTCGCAACGCCATGCGGTGGGGAACCTTCACCCCGCGCCCCGGGTCCTCATCAGCCCAGGAGGGTTCGCAACATGAGCCACCACAGGCCCCCGCACAGGCCGGTGACGGATCCTCATCAGCCCAGGCGGGGTCGCAACGTGAGTACATGACGGCGGACAACGAGCCCATCACCTGTCCTCATCAGCCCAGGAGGGGTCGCAACGCGGCCGGGCGGGCTTCTTCGCGACCGTGTTGTGCAGTCCTCATCAGCCCAGGAGGGTCCGCAACGCCTGCGACATCCGCCCAGGCACCCCGTCTCGGTGCAGCTTCTCATCAGCTCGGCAGGGGCCGCGTTGGCGGTGCTGGTTGGCTGGGGGAAGGGGGCTCTCCTGCGGTAGGAAGCGGGAGGTGACGGCCCATCCGCCACCTACGGGGCCCCGGCTCAGGGCCACACCAGGCAGTAAGGCTGATGCCCCGCCTCGTGCAGTCGGTGGCTGAAGTCCTGCCATTCGTGGAGGAGTTGGTAGACGTTGAACGCGTCCTTCGGGCCGCCCCGGTCCGGGACCGTCGACCAGATGAAGGCCGCCGCGCCGACCGACTCCTCGCCGATGCCGCGCAGGGGGTCGACCACCGTCATGGGGAGTTTGACGACCGCGTAGTCCGGGTGGAGGACGACCAGTTCGAGCGGGGGGACCTTGTTCAGGGGCATGCCCTGAATGCCGGTCAGGACCATCGCCGCTATCGTCTCGGGCTTGATCTTCGTGAACATGCCGCCCATGCCCAGCTCGTCGCCGCCCAGTTCCTCCGGGCGCATCGAGATGGGGACGCGGGCCGCCGTGGCGCCGTCGGGCGCGCCGAAGTACTTGTACGTCACCCCCACCCGGCCACCACTCCTGATTTCCGGAGCCGCCTCGTGCGCCTCGTGCGCGTCGCGCTCCTGGCGCTCGCCGCGTCGGTGCTTCCCTCGCCGGGCAGGCTCGGGACCCAGGTCATCGGTCCCCTCGCCCACTCCGCCACCGCGATGCATATCTCCACCCGACCACTCGCAGCCCCGGCCGCGCAACCCGATCATCGTGACAGTGACCTCCCCCACGAACGGCCGGTGAAACACCTGTCCGCGGATCCGTCCGAGCCTCTGCCACCATGGATTGCGTGAGCTTTCCCAATAGTGCCCCAGTTTCGCAGACACTTTTTGACCGTGCGGCCCTCGTGACGCCCGGAGGCGTGAACTCTCCCGTCCGCGCCTTCCGCGCCGTGGGGGGTACGCCCCGTTTCATGGTGTCCGGTCATGGTCCCTACCTCGTCGACGCGGACGGCCGCGAATATGTCGACCTCGTTTGTTCCTGGGGGCCGATGATTCTCGGTCATGCCCACCCGGAGGTGACCGCCGCCGTACAGGACGCGGTCGCGCGGGGTACGTCGTTCGGTACGCCCGGTGAGGGGGAGGTCGCGCTCGCCGAGGAGATCGTGGCCCGGATCGCCCCCGTCGAGCAGGTACGGCTCGTATCGTCCGGTACGGAGGCGACGATGTCGGCCATCCGGCTCGCCCGCGGCTTCACCGGGCGGGCGAAGGTGGTGAAGTTCGCCGGGTGCTACCACGGGCATGTGGACGCGCTTCTCGCCGCCGCCGGCTCCGGCGTGGCCACGTTCGGGCTGCCGGACACCCCGGGGGTGACCGGCGCGACCGCCGGGGACACCATCGTCCTGCCGTACAACGACCTCGACGCCGTACGGGCCGCCTTCGCCGCGCACCCCGGCGAGATCGCCTGCGTGATCACCGAGGCGTCGCCGGGCAACATGGGCGTCGTACCGCCGCGCGACGGGTTCAACGCCGGGCTCAAGGAGCTCTGCGCCGCCGACGGGGCGCTCTACATCTCCGACGAGGTGATGACCGGGTTCCGTACCTCCAGGGCCGGCTGGTACGGCGTCGACGGCGTCGTGCCCGACCTGATGACCTTCGGCAAGGTCATGGGCGGCGGCTTCCCGGCCGCCGCGTTCGGCGGGCGCGCCGACGTGATGGGGCGGCTCGCCCCGGCCGGGCCCGTCTACCAGGCCGGCACGCTCTCCGGGAACCCGGTCGCCACCGCCGCCGGCCTCGCCCAGCTCCGGCTGCTCGACGACGCCGCGTACGCGAAGGTCGACGCGGTCTCCGCGCAGATCCAGGCGCTGGTGACGGAGGCGCTGAGCAAGGAGGGCGTCGCGCACCGGGTGCAGAACGCGAGCAACATGTTCTCCGTCTTCTTCACGGCCGACGAGGTCCGCGACTACGAGGGGGCCAAGCGGCAGGAGTCCTTCCGCTTCACCCCGTTCTTCCACTCGCTCCTCGCCGACGGGGTCTATCTGCCGCCGTCGTCCTTCGAGTCCTGGTTCGTCTCCACCGCCCACGACGACCGCGCCGTCGAGCGGATCGCCGCCGCGCTGCCCGCCGCCGCCCGCGCCGCCGCCGAAGCCACACCCCCGGACACCGCCCCGGGCACCGACCCCGCAACCGACACGACGGAGAGTGCCGCATGAGCCAGCAGCGCGAAGGAAAGACCGCGGAGAACGGGGACCCCATCACCGTCGTCCACCTCATGCGCCACGGCGAGGTGCACAACCCGGAGGGGGTGCTGTACGGGCGCCGCCCCGGCTACCACCTCTCCGAGCTCGGGCGGCGGATGGCCGACCGGGTCGCCGAGCACCTCGCGGAGCGCGACATCACCCATGTCGTCGCCTCGCCGCTGGAGCGCGCCCAGGAGACCGCCGCCCCGATCGCCAAGACGCACGGGCTGAGCCTCGACACCGACCGCCGGCTGATCGAGGCCGCGAACGTCTTCGAGGGCAAGACCTTCGGCGTCGGCGACGGCGCGCTGCGCCGCCCGGAGAACTGGAAGCACCTCACCAACCCGTTCCGGCCGTCCTGGGGCGAGCCCTACGTCGACCAGGTCGTCCGGATGATGGGCGCCCTGACCGCGGCGCGCGACGCGGCCCGGGGGCACGAGGCGGTCTGCGTCAGCCACCAGCTCCCGATCTGGGTGGTACGGAGCTTCGTGGAGCGCCGCCGCCTCTGGCACGACCCGCGCCGCCGGCAGTGCACCCTGGCCTCGCTGACGAGCTTCACCTATCAGGGCGACAGGATTGTCTCGGTGGGGTATTCCGAGCCGGCCCGTGACCTCGTACCGGCGCATCTGCTCGCCGGGGCGCGCCCGGTGAAGGGCGGCGCGAAGGCGTTCGGCGCCTGAGCCCCCCGAGGGAGGGACTCGGCGAAGGAGCCGAGCCCGGACCCGGACCGAGGAAGGAAAACCGGGCGCCGACAGTGGGCGCCCGGTCACCCCTCGTACGCGGGTATCGATTACCGCCCACCGGCCTCTCCGTCACCGCCTGCTCGCTGCCCGTGCGTTTTTGTCACAGCGGCTGTTACGTGCGTAAAAATCTGACCGCATAAGGAACCCCCGCGTTCGTCGTCGGCTCCTAACCATTGCTGCTCGCGCAATTTATACGACCAGCATATGTACGGACGAACGAGTGCGGATGGGATCAGCATGCGGCACATCAGTCGGAGGAGTCTGCTCGGCGCCGGAATGGGCGCCGCCGCCGCGATCGGCGTCGCGGCCTGCTCGAACGGAACGCCCGCGTCGAAGGGGAGTGGCGGCGGCGCGGACCAGGCCGGCGGCGGCGACGCCAACGGCACCCCCGCGGCCAAGAACGTCCGCCTCATCGGCGACGGCTCCACCGCGGACACCGGCAAGCAGCCGCACCAGCCCGAGAAGCCGGTCCCGCTGGAGCCCGGCCAGACCCCTCCGCAGTTCGTGATCTTCTCCTGGGACGGCGCGGGCGAGGTCGGCAACGGGCTCTTCCCGCGCTTCCTCAAGCTCGCCAAGGACCACGGCGCCGCGATGACCTTCTTCCTCTCCGGGCTCTACCTGCTGCCCGAGTCGAAGAAGACCCTCTACCGCCCGCCGAACAACCCCATCGGCGCCTCCGACATCGGCTACCTCACCGACGACCACGTCAAGGCCACGCTGACCAACGTCCGGCAGGCCTGGCTCGACGGCCACGAGATCGGCACCCACTTCAACGGCCACTTCTGCGGCGGCTCCGGCACGGTCGCCAACTGGACCTCCGAGCAGTGGCGCGACGAGATCGACCAGGCCGTCGACTTCGTCACCCAGTGGCGTACGAACACCGGCTGGAAGGACCTCGACCCGCTGCCGTTCGACTACCACAAGGAGCTGATCGGCGGCCGCACGCCGTGCCTGCTCGGCCAGGAGAACCTGCTGCCGACGGCGAAGAAGCTGGGGTGGCGGTACGACGCGAGCTCGCCCGGCGGCACCCAGGTCTGGCCGGACAAGCTCCAGGGGATATGGAATTTCCCGCTCCAGGCCGTACCGTTCCCCGGGCATTCCTTCGAAGTCCTCTCCATGGACTACAACATGCTCGCCAATCAGTCGCAGAATTCGACGAACGGAATGACGTCCCGTTATCCGGAATGGCGCAAGCAGGCCACCGACGCGTATCTCGCCGGATTCAACCGGGCCTACGAGACGAACCGCGCCCCCTTCTTCATCGGAAACCACTTCGAGCAGTGGAACGGCGGGCTCTACATGGACGCCGTGGAGGAGGCCCTGAAGGGCATGGCGGGCAAGAAGGACGTACGGCTGGTCTCCTTCCGGCAGTTCACCGACTGGCTCGACGTCCAGGACCCCGCCGTGCTCGACAGGCTCCGCACCCTCGGGGTCGGCCAGGAGCCCACCGGCGGCTGGAGCGAGTTCCTCAAGCCGGCCGGCGCGGCCACCGGAAGCGGCACCGGAAACGGCACCGAAGGCTGAGGAGCCGAGGAGCTGACCCGGCGGCCGTACGGCGCCGGGGCGGGGGCAGGGCCGGGGCGGGAAATCTTTACTTCGGGCTTTACGGGCACGCAGGGGGGTGCCCAAGATCCCCGAAACGCCCATGCGAAACTTTTCACATGAACTCAGGCCTCGTCCCACGACGCCGTTCGCCCCGCCGGCTCCGACGCGTGATCCTGCCCCTGACCGCCGTCGCCTCGGCGCTGGCGCTCACGGCCTGCGGCAACGGCGGCAAGTCCGGCGGCGGCGGTGACACCAACTTCGTGACCAACACGGGGGGCATCTCCACCGTCGCCGCGGGGGAGCGCAGGCCCGTCAACGAGATCGCGGGCGAGACCCTCGAAGGCAAGCGGCTCGACATCGCCGACCTCAAGGGCAAGATCGTCGTCCTCAATGTCTGGGGCTCCTGGTGCCCGCCCTGCCGCGCCGAGGCCCCGCACTTCGCGAAGGTCGCCAAGGAGACCGAGGCGAAGGGCGTGGCCTTCGTCGGGATCAACACCCGGGACGCCAACAAGGGCCCCGCGCTCGCCTTCGAGAAGGACTACGGGGTCACGTACCCGAGCCTGTACGACCCGACGGGCAAGCTGATCGTCAGCGGCTTCCCCAAGGGCAGCCTCAACCCGCAGTCGATCCCCTCCACGATCGTCCTCGACCGCGAGGGGAAGATCGCGGCGCGCTCGCTGATGGCCCTCAACGAGGACAAACTGCGCAAGATGATCGACCCGCTGATCGCGGAGAAGTGATCCTGTGCAGCGGTTCCAGGCCCTCCAGGCTCTCCATGCCCCCGGCCAGGCCCCTGGTCACTTCCTCGCCGAGGCGACCGGCGGGAACGAGACCGTCCTCGGCGGCGCGCTGCTGATCGCCCTGCCGATCGCGCTCCTCGCGGGCCTGGTCTCCTTCTTCTCCCCGTGCGTGCTGCCCCTCGTGCCGGGGTACCTCTCGTACGTCACCGGGGTCAGCGGCACCGACCTGGCGGACGCCCGGCGCGGCCGGATGGTCGCCGGGGCCTCCCTCTTCGTCGTCGGCTTCACCGCCGTCTTCGTCTCGGGCGGCGCCCTCTTCGGCTACTTCGGCCAGACGCTCCAGGAGTACCGGGACATCCTGGCCAAGGTGCTCGGCGTGCTCATGGTCCTCATGGGCCTCTTCTTCATGGGGCTGATGCCCTGGCTCACCCAGCGCGAATTCCGTATCCACCAGCGCCCGGTGACCGGCCTCACCGGCGCCCCGCTGCTGGGCGCGCTCTTCGGGATCGGCTGGACGCCCTGTCTCGGTCCTACGCTCTCCTCCGTCAACGCGCTGGCGTTCCAGGAGGCGAGCGCGGGGCGCGGGGCGATCCTGACCGTCGCGTACTGCTTCGGCCTCGGCGTCCCGTTCGTGCTCGGCGCGGTGGCCTTCCGCAGGGCGCTGGGCGCCTTCGCCTGGATCAAGCGCCACTACGCGTGGGTGATGCGGATCGGCGGCGGCATGATGATCGTCACCGGTCTGCTGCTGCTGACCGGCGTGTGGGACGGCATCGTGCAGGCCACGCAGACCTGGTCCAACAGCTTCACGGTGGGGATCTAGTGCCATGAGCAAGCCCCCGAGGAGCACGCCACCGACGAGCGAGTCCCCGACGAGCGAGTCCCCGACGAACGGGTCCCCGGCGAGCGAGTCACCGACGGACAAGGCGTCCACAACCAAGGCGTCCACGAGCGGAAGTGCGATGAGCGACACGGACACCACCGGCCCCGGCACGGGAACGCCCCCGGCCACCCCGGCCCCGGAAGGGGACGCCCCGGACACCCCGGCCGCCCCGGACACCCCCGAGCCCCCGGACCAGGACGCGGCCGACGCCTCCCGGCTCTCCACCGCGCCCCGCGAGGAGCGCGACGAGGCCCCGCTCGGCGGCCCCGCCCTCGGGATCATCGGCTGGATCCGCTGGTTCTGGCGCCAGCTCACCTCCATGCGCGTCGCGCTGATCCTGCTCTTCCTGCTCTCCCTCGGCGCCATCCCCGGCTCCCTGATCCCGCAGGCCAGCGTCGACGAACTCAAGGTCCAGGACTTCAAGGCGCGGCACGAGACGCTCACGCCCGTCTTCGAGAAGCTCCAGTTCTTCCACGTCTACAGCTCGGTGTGGTTCTCCGCGATCTACATCCTGCTCTTCATCTCCCTCATCGGCTGCATCGTCCCGCGCACCTGGCAGTTCGTCGGCCAACTGCGGAGCCGCCCGCCGGCCGCCCCCAAGCGCCTCACCCGCCTTCCCGCGTACACCACCTGGCGCACGGCGGCCGAGCCGGAGGACGTACGCGCCGCCGCGCTCGCGATCCTGAAGAAGCGCCGCTTCCGCGTCCACACCGCCGGGGACGCGGTCGCCGCCGAGAAGGGGTATCTGCGCGAGGCCGGGAACCTGGTCTTCCACCTCTCCCTGATCGTGCTGCTGCTCGCCTTCGCCGTCGGCACCCTCTACAAGTCCGAGGGCGGCAAGCTGATCGTCGAGGGCGACGGCTTCGCCAACACCCTCACCCAGTACGACGACTTCAGGTCCGGCTCGCTCTTCGACGCGGACGACCTGGAGCCCTTCCACTTCCGGCTCGACAAGTTCACCGGTACGTACGAGCGGAGCGGCCCCCAGCTCGGCACGCCCCGTACGTACCAGGCGGACGTCCACTACACCGAGGGCGCCGGCGGGAAGGAGCGCTCGAAGGTCATCAAGGTCAACGAGCCGCTGGTGGTCGGCGGTACGAAGGTCTTCCTGAACGGCCACGGGTACGCGCCCGTCGTCACCGTCAGGGACGGCCGCGGCGCGGTGGTCTTCCAGGGCGCGGTGCCGCTGCTGCCCATCGACAACAACGTCTCCTCCACGGGCGCCATCAAGGTGATGGACGGCTACCGCGACAAGAACGGCAAGAAGGAACAGCTCGGCTTCGCCGCGTTCTTCGTGCCCACCTACGGCGGCGGCGAGGGCGGCGCCAACAGGATGTTCTCGCGCTTCCCCGCGCTCGACTTCCCGGTGCTCAACGTGGGCGCGTACCACGGGAGCCTCGGCGTCGACGCGGGCGTGCCGCAGAACGTGTACCAGCTCGACACCCGGAAGATGAAGCCCTTCAAGGACGCCAAGGGCGATGTCCTGAAGAAGACCCTGCTGCCGGGCGAGAAGCTGGACCTGCCGGACGGCGCCGGCTCGATCACCTTCGAGAAGGAGGTCAAGGAGTGGGCGACCTTCCAGATCGCCCAGCAGCCCGGCAACGGCTGGGCGCTCACCGGCGCGATCGCCGCCATCGCGGGGCTCGCCGCCTCGCTCTTCATCCAGCGGCGCCGGGTCTGGGTCCGCGCCGTGCGGGGCGCCGACGGCGTCACCGTCGTCGAGATGGCGGGCCTCGGCCGCAGTGAGTCCGCCAGACTCCCGGAGGAACTGGCCGACCTGGCCGGCACCCTCCACGCCGAGGCACCCACCGCACCCGAGCGCGAGCCAAAAACCGAGCCCGAGCCCGAGCCCGAAACCGAGTCCGAGCACGAGTCCGGCCCCGCGCCCGCAGCAGAGACCGCAGACACCGCACAGACCGCAGAGACTGTCGAAGGGGCTGAGAAGTGAATCTCGCCGCCGCAGCAACCAACGAAAGCCTGGCGCAGACCAGCAACGTCCTGATCTATTCGGCCATGGCCGTCTACATGCTGGCCTTCTTCGCCCATATCGCGGAGTGGCTCCTCGGCAGCCGCAGCAAGGTGGCCCGTACGGCCGCCGCGCTCACCGGCGACGCCCGGGGCGCCAAGGGCACCGTCCCGGCACCGGCCCAGGCCGAGTCCGGCGGGACGGGCCGCGCCACGGCCGTCCTGGAACGCCCGAAGATCGTCACGCGCTCCGCCTCCGGCGCCCGCGACCTCCCGGACGGCCCCGGCGCGGCCGGCGGCGACGAACAGGGCGATCTGTACGGCCGGATCGCCGTCTCCCTCACCGTGCTCGCCTGGGCCGTCGAGGCGGCCGGGGTGGTCACCCGCGCGCTCTCCGTGCAGCGGGCGCCGTGGGGCAACATGTACGAGTTCAACATCACCTTCTCCACGGTCGCGGTCGGCGTCTATCTCGGCCTCCTGCTGACGAAGCGGAACGTCCGTTGGCTCGGACTGCCGCTGATCACCACGGTCCTGCTCGACCTCGGCCTCGCGGTGACCGTCCTCTACACCGCCAGCGACCAGCTCGTGCCCGCCCTGCACTCGTACTGGCTCTGGATCCATGTCTCCACCGCGATCTTCTGCGGCGCGGTCTTCTACGTCGGCGGGGTCGCCACCCTGCTCTACCTCTTCCGCGAGCGGTACGAGGCCAAGCTGATCGCCGGGGTCAAGCCGGGCGCCTTCGCCACCTCCGTGATGGAGCGGCTGCCCGCATCGGCGACGCTCGACAAGTTCGGCTACCGGGTGAACGCCGCCGTCTTCCCGCTCTGGACCTTCACGATCATCGCGGGCGCGATCTGGGCGGGCGACGCCTGGGGCCGCTACTGGGGCTGGGACCCCAAGGAGGTCTGGTCCTTCATCACCTGGGTCGCGTACGCCGCCTACCTGCACGCCCGCGCCACCGCCGGCTGGAAGGGCCGCAAGGCCGCCTATCTGGCCCTGATCGCCTTCGGCTGCTGGCTCTTCAACTACTACGGCGTCAACATCTTCGTCACCGGTAAGCACTCCTACGCCGGCGTCTGACCTCTCCCGGCCCCCGTCGCCCGGCGCCCCGCACGGAACTCCCCGAGCGGGGCGCCGCCGCCATCGGTCAGCAGCGGTTCAGGACGCGGGCGGCGTGTCGTCGGCGCCGCCGCCCTTCTCACGCCGCTTCATCTCCTCCTCGCGGCGCCGCAGGTCCGCCTCCCACTTCTCCAGATGGCCGGCGGCGTCGTCCTTGATCTCCGGGGCGGCCTCCGGGGCCGGCCGCCCGTCCTTCGGCTCCTTGAGCGACTTCAGGAACTCCGGGTTGTCATCGGGCGCCACCCAGCTCGCGCCCCGCCCCGGCATGGTGCGCTCGCGTCCCACGATCAGCCACGAAATCGAGCCGACCAGCGGGAAGAGCAGCACGAGGATGGCCCATATGGGCTTCGGGAGATACTTGATCTCCTGCTCCTCGGTCGTGATGCAGTCGATGAACGCGTAGATGCTGAGAGCCAGCGGCACCAGAATCATCAGCACCCGAAGCATGAAGCTCCCCCTGGAAGTGGAGTTCGGAACCGGATCGCGGCCCCCTGTGACTGTCCCAGGGTACCGAGTACGCACCGGGCCACTACCGGCCTGTGGACAACTCGGCGTCGCCCCGCGGCGAACAGCTCAGGACCGCGCGGTGACGGGATGCCCCGGGCCGGGCGCGGCAGGGGGAGTGACACACTGGACCGCATGGCTTATGACGATCTTCGCTCGTTTCTCAGGGCGCTGGAGCGCGACGGCGACCTCAAGCGGATCAAGGTCGAGGTCGACCCGTATCTGGAAGTCGGGGAGATCGTCGACCGGGTGAACAAGGCCGGCGGGCCCGCGCTGCTCTTCGAGAACGTGCGCGGCTCCGCCATGCCGCTGGCCATGAACGTGTACGGGACGGACCGGCGGCTCCTCAAGGCGCTCGGGCTCACCTCGTACAGCGACATCAGCGACAAGATCGGCGGGCTCCTCAAGCCCGAACTGCCGCAGGGCTTCATCGGGGTGCGCGAGGCGTTCGGCAAGCTCGGCTCCGTCGCCCATGTACCGCCGAAGAAGATCAAGCACGCGCCCGTCCAGGAGGTCGTCCTCACCGGCGACGAGGTCGACCTCGACCAACTGCCCGCGCTCTTCACCTGGCCCCACGACGGCGGCTCCTTCTTCAACCTCGGGCTGACCCACACCAAGCACCCCGAGACCGGCATCCGCAACCTCGGCCTCTACCGGCTCCAGCGCCACGACCGGCGCACCATCGGGATGCACTGGCAGATCCACAAGGACAGCCGCAACCACTACCAGGTGGCCGCCCGGCGCGGCGAACGCCTCCCCGTCGCCATCGCGTTCGGCTGCCCGCCCGCCGTGACCTACGCGTCCACCGCGCCGCTCCCCGGCGACATCGACGAATACCTGTTCGCCGGGTTCGTGCAGGGGCGGCGGATCGAGATGGTCGACTGCAAGACCGTGCCGCTCCAGGTCCCCGCCCACGCCGAGGTCGTCATCGAGGGGTGGCTGGAGCCCGGGAAGACGCTGCCCGAGGGCCCGTTCGGGGACCACACCGGCTTCTACACCCCGCAGGAGGAGTTCCCCGCGCTCACCATCGACTGTGTGACGATGCGGGAGCGCCCGCTGCTCCAGTCGATCGTGGTCGGGCGGCCGCCGACCGAGGACGGACCACTGGGCCGCGCGACGGAACGGTTCTTCCTGCCGCTGCTGAAGATCATCGTGCCGGACATCGTCGACTACCACCTGCCCGAGTCGGGCGGCTTCCACAACTGCGCGATCGTCTCGATCGACAAGAAGTATCCCAAGCACGCCCAGAAGGTCATGCACGCCATCTGGGGCGCCCACATGATGTCGCTGACCAAGCTCATCGTGGTCGTGGACGCCGACTGCGACGTCCACGACCTCCACGAGGTCTCCTGGCGGGCGCTGGGCAACACCGACTACGCGCGCGACCTCACCGTCGTCGAGGGCCCGGTCGACCATCTCGACCACTCCTCCTACCAGCAGTTCTGGGGCGGCAAGGCGGGCATCGACGCGACCCGCAAACTCCCCGAGGAGGGGTACACGCGGGACGGCGGCTGGCCGGAGATGGTCGCGTCCGACCCGGCCACCGCACAGCAGGTGACCCGGCGCTGGAAGGAGTACGGACTGTGAGCGGCGAGGCGGTTCCGATGGAGGGCGGCATGGCGCCGCTGCCCTCGCGCGGCCGGGTGGCGGCCTTCCTCCGCCTGGTGATGATCGAACACTCGGTGTTCGCGCTGCCCTTCGCGTACATCGCCACGCTCACCGCGATGTTCCAGCTCGACGGGGCCGTCCACTGGGGCACCCTGCTGCTGGTCACCCTCGCCATGGTCGGGCTCCGTACGTTCGCGATGGCGTGCAACCGGATCATCGACCGCGAGATCGACGCCCGCAATCCGCGCACCGCCGGGCGCGAACTGGTCACCGGCGCCGTCTCCGTGCGCTCCGCGTGGACCGGCGCGCTGATCGCCCTCGCCGTCTTCCTCGGCGCCGCCGCCGCGCTCAACCCGCTCTGCCTGGCGCTCGCCCCGGTCGCCGTGATCCCGATGGTCGTCTATCCGTACGGGAAGCGGTTCACCCACTACCCGCACGCCATCCTCGGCCTCGCGCAGGCCATCGGCCCGGTCGGCGCCTGGCTCGCCGTCACCGGGAGCTGGTCCTGGGACGCGGTGATCCTCGGCCTCGCCGTCGGGATCTGGATCGGCGGCTTCGACCTGATCTTCGCCTGCCAGGACGTCCAGGCGGACCGCGCGCACGGCGTGCTCTCCGTCCCCGCCCGCTTCGGCATCCCCGCCGCGCTGTACGGGGCGCGCGCCTCGCACGCCGTGACGACGGCGCTGCTGGTCTGGTACGCCCTGGCCACCGGCGCCGGGGCGTTCTTCTGGGCCGGGCTCGTGATCGTCGTCGGCGCGTTCCTGTACGAGCACACCATCGTCCGCCCGCACGACCTCTCCCGCCTGAACCGGGCGTTCTTCTCGGTCAACGGCTTCATCGGGATAGCGCTCTTCGTCTGCGCCGTCCTCGACCTGGCGGTACGGGGCCTCGCCTTCGTCTAGTGCCGCGACGGGGCAAAGCTTGCCGGGAGGGGCACTGGCCCGTCCGTCAACCCATCCGTTCGTTGTGGGGTGCCGGCTTGCGGAACAGGAACGCCGCCAGCACCCCGGCTATCAGCCCGAAGAGATGGCCCTGCCAGCTCACCGCCGGGTTGGACGGCAGGACGCCCCAGAGCGCCGAGCCGTAGACCGCGAGCACCAGGAGGCCGACGACCATGTCGACCGCGCTGTGGTCCACGAACCCGCGGATCAGCAGATAGCCGAGGAGCCCGAAGATCACCCCCGAGGCGCCCGCCGTGACCGAGTGCTCGGGCGCCGTCAGCCAGACGCCGAGGCCGCCCACGACCATGATGGTGAGGACCACGGCGGCGAACCTCCGCAGCCCGTTCAGCGCGGCGAGGAAGCCGAGCACCAGCAGCGGCACGGTGTTCGACGCCAGATGGTCGAAGCCGTGGTGGAGGAAGGCCATCGGGATGATGTCGCGCAGCTCGCCGACGTCCCGGGGGCTCAGCCCGTACGTGGTGAGCGCGCCCGTCGCGGTGTTGAACACCTCCAGCACCCACAGCAGCGCCACCCAGCCGCCCATCAGCAGGATGGCGGGCTTCACGCGGTCGCCCCGGGTGCGGTAGGGCGACGGAGTCGGTCGGATGGGCGAGTACGGCATCGCGGCCCCCCTGTGGTCCACGCCGGTCCAACGGATCAGGCAACGCATCGAGCGGTGCATCGGGTAACACAACAGCAGTGCGACGGGCAGCGCAGCCGGCCTCGTGCGGCCTCGGGCATGCGGCAAGCCCCGTACGGAGAACGTCCGGGACCCGGCCCCCGGTTCCTGACCGGGCCCGCCGGATAGGCTCGGTTCCGTGAAGCCCGGCTCCCCTTCCCCCCAGCACGGCCCCCAGCGGGGCAGACGGCCCTGGCTCGTCGGCGTCTCCGGCGCCTCGGGTACCCCGTACGCCGCCGCCGTGCTCCGTGGTCTGCTCGCCGCGGGCGAGAGCGTCGACCTCGTCGTCAGCCGGGCGGCGCGGCTCACCCTGCTCGACGAGACGGGGCTCGCCTTCCGTGACGCGCACGCGCCGGACGACCTGGCCGGGTGGCTGGCGCGGGGCGCTGACGGCAAACCGGACACGTTCACCGGGGAGCCCGGCGACCTGGCGGACGTACGGTACTGGGCCCCCGGGGACCTCGCCGCGGGGCCCTCCTCCGGCTCGTACCGTACGAAGGGGATGCTGATCGTCCCGGCCTCCACGGCGTGCGTGGCCGGGGTGGCGCTCGGGCTCTCCAAGGACCTGCTCCAGCGGGCGGCGAGCGTCACCCTCAAGGAGCGGCGCCCGCTGGTCGTCGCCGTCCGCGAGACCCCGCTGAACGGGCAGACCCTGGCCCATCTGGTGACCCTCGACCGGGCGGGCGCCGTGGTGCTCCCCGCCTCCCCGGCCTTCTACGCGGGGGCCACACACATCCAGGACCTGGTCGACTTCGTCGCCGGGCGGGTGCTGGACGCGGCCGGAGTGGATCATGGCCTATACCGAAGGTGGACAGGGGAGCTGGGCGGCGGGTCGCAGGAAACCAGCTCTTGATGCCTTAGATTCTTTCTAGATCTTTGCGGGATTACTGAATAATGGAAGGTTTCAGGCATATGGACGCCGTGGACAGGCAGCTCATCCAGGCCCTCCGGGAGAACGGCAGGGCGTCGTACGCCGAGCTGGGCCGCCTCGTCGGGCTCTCCGGCCCCAGCGTCACCGACCGCATCAACCGCCTCGAAGCGGCGGGCGTCATCACCGGCTACCGCGCCACCGTCGACTCCGCCTCGCTCGGCCTCGGGGTCACCGCGCTGATCGGGATCTCGCTCTCCGACGCCGCCGACCACGAGGACGTGGCGCGCCGGATGCGGGACCTCGGGGAGATCGAGGACTGCTGGTTCATCGCGGGCGACGACTCGTTCATGCTCAAGGTGCGCGCGAGCGACGTCGACGGGCTGGAGCGGACCATCAGGCGGCTGAGCGGCACCAAGGGCGTCTCCCGGACCCGTACGACCATCGTTCTCTCCACGAAGTGGGAGAACCGGGTGGGCGAACTCCCCGAGGACTGACGGGACCGGGGAGCGGGGGGCAAGGAGCAGGGACCGGGGGCGGGGGCGGGGCGCGGAGGGCCGCCTCCGGGATTGTCGGTGCGGGGGCGTAGGCTCGTCTGACCGATTTGGCAGACGTTCGGCAGAGGTAGGGGAGGCGGCCTGATGACCGCATCTGTCCACGACGCGGGTTTCCGGCGCGAGCTGGAGGCCAAGGTCCTGGCCGGGGAGCGGCTGTCCCGTGAGGACGGCATCGCCCTGTACGACTCGGACGACCTCGCCTGGCTCGGCGGGCTCGCCCACGAGGTGCGGACCCGTAAGAACGGCGACGTGGTCCACTTCAACGTCAACCGGCACCTCAACATGACGAACGTGTGCACCGCGTCCTGCGCGTACTGCTCGTTCCAGCGGAAGCCGGGCGAGAAGGACGCGTACACCATGCGCATCGAGGAGGCCGTCCGCCTCGCCAAGGCGATGGAGAACGAGAGCCTCACCGAGCTGCACATCGTCAACGGCCTCCACCCGAACCTCCCGTGGCGCTACTACCCGCGCTCGCTCAGCGCGCTGAAGGAGGCCCTCCCCGAGGTCTCCCTCAAGGCGTTCACCGCCACCGAGATCCACCACTTCGAGACGATCTCCGGGCTCTCCGCCTCCGAGATCCTGGACGAGCTGATCGAGGCCGGCCTGGAGTCGCTGACCGGCGGCGGCGCCGAGATCTTCGACTGGGAGGTCCGCCAGCACATCGTCGACCACCGCACCCACTGGGAGGACTGGTCGCGCATCCACCGCCTCGCGCACGAGAAGGGGCTCAAGACCCCGTGCACGATGCTGTACGGGCACATCGAGGAGCCCCGCCACCGCGTGGACCACGTGCTGCGTTTGCGTGAGCTCCAGGACGAGACGGGCGGCTTCCAGGTCTTCATCCCGCTGCGCTACCAGCACGACTTCGTGGACATGAAGGACGGCAAGGTCCGCAACCGGCTCCAGGCGCGGACGACGATGGCGACCGGCGCCGAGGCGCTGAAGACCTTCGCGGTCTCCCGGCTGCTCTTCGACAACGTCCCGCACGTCAAGGTCTTCTGGGTGATGCACGGCGTGCAGACGGCGCAGCTCGCGCTCCAGCACGGCGCGGACGACATGGACGGCTCGGTCGTCGAGTACAAGATCACCCACGACGCCGACAACTACGGCACGCCCAGCAAGCTCGGCCGGGACGACCTGCTCGACCTCATCCGCGACGCGGGCTTCCGCCCGGTGGAGCGCAACACGCGGTACGAGATCATCCGCGAGTACCCGGGCCCGGACCCGGACCGCCGCGAGTCGCCGCAGGCGATGCGGGTCTGACCCCAGCCAGTACGACGGCACGACGGCACGACGGCACGACAGCACGGCAGCAAGAAAGCACGAGGAAGACCGTGGCGCTCATATTCGAGCTGGACCCGGCGGTGGACGGCGCGCTGCGCGACGGCGTCCTCGCGCTGTGGACGGACGTCACCAACGCGGGCGGCGCGGTCGGCTTCGTACCGCCGGTGACGGCCGATGACATCCGCCCCGAGCTGGTCAAGCACCTCGCGGCGATGGCCGAGGGGCGCACCCGGCTGCTGGTCGGGTACGACGAGGAGGGCGCCGTCGCCGCGGCGGCCTTCCTCACCCTCAACACCCACCGCCTGATGCGCCACTGGCTCTGGCTCTACACGGTGATGGTCCACCCCCGCCACCAGGGCAAGGGGTACGGCCGCGATCTGATGGCCGCGGCGGCCGACAGCGCCCGCACCATCGAGGGCATCGAGGCGATCCGGCTCTCCTGCCGGGGCGGCCTGGGCGTCGACGCGTTCTACGCGGCGTGCGGCTACAAGGAGGTCGGACGGGTCCCCGACGCGATCCGGGTCGCCCCGGGCGACGACCGCGACGACATCACCCTGCTGCTCCCGCTGGAACCGCGCTGACGGGCGCGTGCTTCACTGGTGCTTCACTGTTCACGCGCTTCGTACGCTTTTCGCCCGCGGAGCCGCCCCCGGAGCCGCCCGCGGATCCGGCCACCGCATTCGCCCACAGAAGAGGAAGGGAGGCCCGCTGTGAGAACAGGCGCCACGCTCCGCTACACCGCGATGCGGCTGGGTATCTTCGTCGCGAGCTTCGCCGTCGTCGCCGGACTCGTCCAGATCGGCGTGCTGCCCAAGGGGCTCGGCGACTCGAACTTCCTGTGGGTGGTGGTGCTCGCGATCGTCGTCTCGGCGCCCCTCAGCTTCGTCCTCCTGCGCAAGCAGCGCGAAGCGATGTCCGAGCAGATCGTGGAGAAGGTCGACGGAGCCAAGGCCCGCCTGGAGGCCGCCCGCGCCCAAGAGGACGGCGGCGGCCGGTAGTTGTGTGAGGAAACCGCCGGGCGGGTGTGCCGGTGGCGTGCAGATCGGCGGGCTCGGGGCTCCGGGGTCTGCGGGCGCCCGTAACTTGAATATGCAAAGAGGTTACTGAACGGCGGTCCTCGGACGCGTCCGGGCGGCGCACGCGCCGTCAGTACTGCGAGGACGAGCGAGGAGCCCGCCGTGTCCGAGTCCGAAGCCCTGCCGTCCGCCGTCGCCCCGTACGGGGCCGGAGCGCCCGGAGTGTCCGGAACGCCCGGAGCGCACGCGGAAGCCGTGGAGCTGGTCCGGGAGGACGGGGTGGTGCGGGAGGCGTACGTACCGCCGCTCGCCCCGGCCGTACGGCGCGGCTCGCTCGCCCAGATCCCGTTCGACAACGCCCGCGAGGCGCCGGACGCCGTGGTCATCAGCCGGAAGCCGGCCGAGCCGACGGACGCGCGGGCGGCGGCGCGGGGCCCCCGGCGCGGACACGGGCCCGGCGGCGGGTGGCAGGACATCACCGCCGCCGCCTTCGCCGCCGATGTGCTCGCCGTCGCCAAGGGGCTGATCGCGGAGGGGCTGCGCCCCGGGGACCGGCTCGCCATCATGTCCCGTACGACCTACGAGTGGACCCTCCTCGACTTCGCGGCCTGGGCCGCCGGGCTGGTCACCGTCCCCATCTACCCGACCTCCTCCGCCTTCCAGGTCCGCTGGATCCTCCAGGACTCGGCCGCCGCCGCCTGCGTCGTCGAGGACGGCGTCCAGGCCCGGCTGATCGGCCAGGAGCGGGACCGGCTCCCCGGGCTCGGGCCGGTGTGGACGGTCGAGCGGGGCGCGGTCGACGCCCTCCGCGCGGCCGGCCGGGAGATCCCGGACGACGAGGTCACCGTACGGCGCGCGGCGCTCGGCCCCGGCTCCGTCGCGACCATCGGCTATACGTCGGGGACCACGGGGCGCCCCAAGGGGTGCGTGCTCACCCACGGCAACTTCTTCGCCGAGACCGACAACGCCATCGAACTCCTCCACCCCGTCTTCAAGGCACCGGGGCAGCAGGCGTACGCCCCGCCCCAGGAGGCCGGCGCGGCGGCGGCCACCCCCGCCACCTCCGCCGCCCCCGCCACCGACGACTCCGGAGGGCTCTCCACCCTCCTCTTCCTGCCGCTCTCGCACATCTTCGGGCGGATGGTCTCCATCGCCTGCCTGCGCGCCCGGGTACGGCTCGGCCACGCGCCCTCCATCAGGACCGAGGAGCTGCTCGCGGACCTCGCGGCCTTTCGGCCGACCTTCCTCCTCGCCATCCCGTACGTCCTGGAGAAGGTCTACAACACCGGCCGCGCCACCGCCGAGCGCAAGGGCCGCGGCGCCTCCTTCGACCGGGCCGCGCGGGTCGCCCAGGCGTACGGGGGCGCGGTCGAGGCGGCGGGGCGCGGCGCGGGCCCCGGCCCTTCCTTCGGGCTCCGGGCGCTGCGGGCGCTGTACGAGCCGCTGGTGTACCGGCGGATCCGGGCGGCCCTGGGCGGCCGGGTCACGTACGTCATCTGCGGCGGCTCCCCGCTGGGGCGGCGGCTCGCGGCGTTCTACTCGGGCGCCGGGGTGGTCACCTTCGAGGGGTACGGCCTGACGGAGACCACCGCCGCCTCCACCGTCACCCCGCCGCTCCGGCCCCGCTTCGGCACGGTCGGCCGGCCGCTGCCGGGCACCGCCGTACGGATCGCGGACGACGGGGAGATCCTGGTGCGCGGCGGCCAGCTCTTCGCGGGGTACTGGGACGCCGAGCGCGGCGAGGCCGTCCGGACGCTGGTGCCGGGGCTGGTACCGGTACCGGGGCCTGTCGCCGTCCCGGGCCCCGGCTCGGCGGACGGCTGGTACGCCACCGGAGACCTGGGGGCGCTGGACGAGGACGGCTATCTGACGATCACCGGGCGGAAGAAGGACGTCCTCATCACGTCCAGCGGCAAGAACATCGTCCCGGCCCCGCTGGAGGAGTGGCTGCGCGCGCATCCGCTGGTCAGCCACTGTCTGGTGGTCGGCGACAACCGGCCGTACGCCGCCGCCCTGATCACCCTGGATCCGGAGGGCCTGGCGCACTGGCGGCAGATGCGGAGCAAGCAGGACGTCCCGCCCGCCGCCCTCGTCCACGACAAGGACCTGCGCGCCTCGCTCCAGCGGGCCGTGAACGAGGCGAACCGGCTGGTCTCGCGTGCCGAATCGATCCGCCGCTTCCGTGTGCTCGCGGAGGACTTCACGGAGGGGAAGGGCCATCTGACCCCCACCCTGAAGCTCCGGCGGGCGGCGATCGCCGAGGACTTCGCGGCCGAGATCGACGAACTGTATGCGGAGTGACACGAAGTGATCGGACCGGCGATCTTGTATACGGCGCGCGCTGTCCCGCTGAATCCCCGGAGAACTTCGGACAAATTTGGGGAATTTTAAGAATCAGATAAGAGATAAATAAGAACAGGGGCGTAGGGGGAGCGTTAAGGGGTGTTAGGGGAGTGAGGGAGGGGCAGGAGGGAGTGGGGGAGGAGTAGAGGGGGCGGAAAGGCAGGAGCCCCGTCTCCGCTCACCCGACCGAGTGAGAGAAGCGAGGCTCCTTGGGTACTGCGTTCAAGATGTCCGCGAGAGAGCGCCGGACCCCTTACTTAAGAAGGGGTGACGTTCTCCGCCTGCGGGCCCTTCGGGCCCTGAGTGACGTCGAAGGTCACTACCTGGTTCTCCTCAAGGGCACGGAAGCCGCTTGCGTTGATCGCGGAGTAGTGGACGAAGACATCCGGGCCGCCGCCGTCCTGGGCGATGAAGCCGAAGCCCTTTTCAGCGTTGAACCACTTGACGGTTCCGGTAGCCATAAGCCCTCCTTGGGCCAAAGGGTTGCCCTGCTCCAGAACCTGCAAAGAAGTCTGAAAACTACAAAAGCCTGCGGGTCACATGCTCCGCAGGCTCTGTACTGCAAGGGAAACCAAACTGCAACTTGCGGCGAGCCTAGCACGCACCATGTGTGCAGCGGTAGAGGGAAAGATCACTTCACCCGGACGTTTGTATAAGGCCCTGACGCGCTGACGCGTCGAGGCCCCCGGAGCGCTTCCTGGTACGGCACAGGTCTAGCCTCGCGCTGTGGACAGTGACAGCGCAGAGGAAATGTCAGCGGCGGCGACGGCGGTAGCGGCGGAAGCCCCGGAAGCGGCGGCGGCGGTGCCGGGGGCGGCCCCGGACGCGCCCCGCGCGCCAGGTCGTACGGCGGCCCCGGGCGGCGCGGGCAGCGCGGCGGGCGACGGCGACGGCGCCGGCACCACCGGACAGGAGCCCGGGGCAGGGGCCGGGGCCGGGCACTCCGCGCGCCCCGTCCGGCCGCGCGTCGGCCATATCCAGTTCCTGAACTGCCTGCCCCTCTATTGGGGCCTCGCCAGGACCGGCACCCTTCTCGATCTGGAACTGACCAAGGACACCCCGGAGAAGCTCAGCGAACGACTGGTCCGCGGCGAGCTGGATATCGCCCCGGTCACCCTCGTCGAATTCCTCCGCCACGCCGACGATCTCGTCGCCTTCCCCGATCTCGCGGTCGGCTGCGACGGCCCCGTCATGTCCTGCGTGATCGTCTCCCAGGTGCCGCTGGACCAGCTCGACGGGGCCAGGGTCGCCCTGGGCTCCACCTCCCGTACCTCCGTACGCCTCGCCCAGCTCCTGCTGAGCGACGAGTACGGCGTACGGCCCGACTACTTCACGTGCCCGCCCGACCTCGGCCTGATGATGCAGGAGGCCGAGGCCGCCGTCCTCATCGGCGACGCCGCCCTGCGCGCCTCGCTCCACGACGCGCCCCGGCTCGGCCTCCAGGTCCACGACCTGGGCCGGATGTGGAAGGAGTGGACGGGGCTGCCGTTCGTCTTCGCGGTCTGGGCGGCGCGCAAGGAGTATCTGGCCCGCGAGCCCGAGGTCGTCCACGAGGTGCACCGGACCTTCCTGGCCTCCCGCGACCTCTCCCTGGTGGAGGTCGCCACGGTCGCCAAGCAGGCCGCGCGCTGGGAGGCGTTCGACGCGGAGCTGCTGGAGCGGTACTTCACGACGCTCGACTTCCGCTTCGGCCCCGACCAGCTCGCCGGGGTCGCCGAGTTCGCGCGCCGGGTCGGTCCCACGACCGGGTTCCCCGCCGATGTCCCTGTGGAGCTCCTCAACTCCTAGGCTGCTCCCGGAAGCCGTAGCGGGGTAAGCGTGGCCGTACCGCGCCCGTACCGCGGTCGTACTGGGGAGAAGAGGACGGGGCATGCAGCCGCTCGACACCGGAGATCCGTCGGCCATCGGCCCGTACCGGTTGCTGGGGCGGCTGGGCGCCGGTGGGATGGGCCGGGTCTATCTCGGGCGCTCGGCGGGTGGCCGTACGGTCGCGGTCAAGGCCGTCCACCCGCACTTCGCGACGGACGAGGAGTTCCGGGCCCGCTTCCGGCGCGAGGTGGCCGCGGTGCGCCGGGTCGGCACCGGGCCCGGCGGGCTGCGCTGGACCGCGCCCGTTCTCGACGCCGACCCGGAGGCGGAGGTTCCGTGGGTGGTGACCGCGTATGTGGCGGGCCCCTCGCTGACCCGGGCCGTCGCGGACCAGGGCCCGCTGCCCGAGCGGACCGTACGGGCGCTCGGCGCGGGTCTCGCGGAGGCGCTGACGGCGGTGCACGCCCTCGGCCTGGTGCACCGGGACGTCAAGCCGTCGAACGTGCTCCTCGCCCTCGACGGCCCGCGCCTGATCGACTTCGGCATCGCCCGCGCCACCGACGGCACCTCCTCGCTCACCTCCACGGGCGTCTCGGTCGGCTCGCCGGGATATATGGCGCCGGAGCAGATCCTCGGCAGGGGGCCGGTGGACGGGGCGGCCGACGTCTTCTCGATGGGCTCGGTGCTGACGTACGCGGCGACGGGCGCGAGCCCCTTCCCCGGCGACTCGTCGGCCTCCCTGCTCTACAAGGTGGTCCACGAGGAGCCCGAACTCGACGGGCTGAGCGGTGAGTTGCGGGAGATCGTGGTGAGCTGCCTGGCCAAGGACCCGGCGGCCCGCCCGGCCCCGGCCGAGGCGGCCCGGCTGCTCGCCGCCGACGGGGCGGGCGCGGGCGCGCTGGTCGCGGCGGGGTGGCTGCCGGGGCCCCTGGTGGAGGAGGTCAGCCGGTCCGTCGTACGCCTGCTGGACCTGGACACGGCGGGGGCGCCCGCCACGCCCCCGCCGTTCGCGCCGTCGTTCCCCGAGGCGCCCGCGCCCGGCGGACCCGCCACGCCGCCCTCCGTACCGGTCCCCGCGCCGTTCCCGCCCGACGCGCCCAGCGGTCCGGTGCCGTTCAGCAGCGCCTCGCTCGGCGGCGGGGCACCCCTGGGGGTGTTCGGGCCGCCCGTACCGCCGCCGGGGGCGCCCATACCCCCGGCCCTGTCACCGGAGCAGGACCCGGAGCGTCCAGGACGGCCCCGGCTCTTCTCGGTCTCCGCCGACGTGCACACGTACACCGCCACCGCCTCGGACCCCGGCGGCGGCTCCGGTACGGGCGCCGGTACGGGCGTCGCGACCACCGGCGCCGGTGGTACGGGGACCCCGGGCGTCCCGGGCGCGGTCCCCGGCGCCCCCGGTACCGCTCCCGCCCCCGGCCCCGGGCAGCGGCCCGCCCGGCGGCGGGGATGCACCGTCGCGCTCGCCGTGACCGTCGCCGTGGCCTTCGCGGGGTTCGCCGTGCAGACCTTCGGCCCGGACTTCTTCGGCGGCGGAACCAACGACAGCGCCGACGGGGACACCGGGGCGGAGCGCCCCTCCGGGACCACCCCCGCCACCCGCGAGCCCACGGACAGCCTCCCGGGCGGCTCCGAGGGCGGGGCGCCGAGCGGCTCGGCGAGCGCGTCGGCCGGGGAGCTGCCCGCCTCCTTCGTGGGCACCTGGAGCGGCCCGGTGACCGAGCGGAGCGGGCTGCCGCACGGCACGTTCACCGCCGCGTTCAGCGCGGGCGCGAAGGGCGAGGACGTCGTCCGTACGACGACCCGGATCACCGTCCTCGGCACCACCGTGGAGTGCTTCGGCATCGGCAAGCTGGTCTCCGCCAAGGGCGATCTGGTGGAGATCGAGGAGCGTACGGACGACAGCCGGCGCTCCAGCGGGAACCTGTGCACGACGGGCGGCGTGGCCGGGCTGACCTTCAAGCGCACCTCCGCCACCACCCTCGACTACGCCTCCGACGAGGAGGCCGCCGGCACCCCCAAGGGCACCCTCACCAAGCGGTGACCGGCACCCTCACCCGGCGCTGAACGGGACTGGCGTAGGCTGAATCGGTCGTGACACCCCCTTGGGAAGGACCCGCCCCGGTGACCGAGAAGGCCGACCTCACGTCCGTTCTGGCCCGTGCCGCCGCCGGTGGGCGCATCACCCCCGAGGAGGCCCTCGACCTCTACCGCTCCGCGCCGCTGCACGCGCTGGGCGCCGCCGCCGACGCCGTACGCCGCCGCCGGTACGCCGGTACGGAGCACATCGCGACGTACATCATCGAACGGAACATCAACTACACCAACGTGTGCGTGACGGCCTGCAAGTTCTGCGCCTTCTACGCCGCGCCCAAGGACACCGCCAAGGGGTGGAGCCGCGACCTCGACGACATCCTGCGCCGCTGCGCGGAGACCGTCGAACTCGGCGGTACGCAGATCATGTTCCAGGGCGGCCACCACCCGGATTACGGCGTCGAGTACTACGAGAAGCACTTCGCCGCGATCAAGGAGGCGTACCCGCAGCTCGTGATCCACTCGCTCGGCGCCTCCGAGGTCGAGCACATGGCCCGGATCTCGAAGGTCCCCGTCGAGGAGGCCATCGCGCGGATCCACGCCGCCGGTCTCGACTCCTTCGCCGGCGCGGGCGCCGAACTGCTGCCCGCACGGCCCCGCACGGCGATCGCGCCGCTCAAGGAGTCCGGCGAGCGGTGGCTGGAGATCATGGAGATCGCCCACGGGCTCGGCGTCGAGTCCACGTCCACCATGCTCATGGGCACCGGCGAGACCAACGCCGAGCGCATCGAGCACCTGCGCATGATCAGGGACACGCAGGACCGGACGGGCGGCTTCCGCGCGTTCATCCCGTACACCTACCAGCCCGAGAACAACCACCTGAAGGGCCGGACGCAGGCCACCCTCTTCGAGTACCTGCGGATGATCGCGATCGCCCGGATCTTCCTCGACAACGTCGCGCACATCCAGGGCTCCTGGCTGACCACCGGCAAGGAGGTCGGCCAGCTCTCGCTGCACTACGGCGCGGACGACCTCGGCTCGATCATGCTGGAGGAGAACGTGGTCTCCTCGGCCGGCGCGAAGCACCGCTCCAACCGGCTGGAGATCATCGACCTCATCCGCAAGGCGGGCCGGGTCCCCGCGCAGCGCGCGACGACGTACGAGCACCTCGTCGTCCACGACGACCCGGCGAACGACCCGGTCGACGAGCGGGTCGCCTCGCATATCTCGTCGACGGCGATCGAGGGCGGCACGGCCCACCCCGAGCTGAAGCTCATCGCCACCAACTGACGCGGCTGACGCGACTGACGTGGTCCGTACGGTACTTGTGAGGCGCTGAGTGGAGACCCTGCACATGGCCGACGTGCTCCGTTACGCGTGGGACGACGACGAGGGTGTCCCGGACGGCGCGGTGGTGGTCGGCCGGGACCGGATCCTCGCCGCCGGGCCCGCCGAGGAGCTGCGGGAACGGTTCCCCGGCGCGCGGGTACGGCGCTGGTCCGGCACGCTCGGCCCCGGGCGCGTCCACGAAGGCCCCCTGCCCGCAGCCCCGAGCCCGAGGGAACGTATCCACGCCGTCCTCAAACTGGGCGCGGTCGCGGTACTCGACACGTACGCGGCGGAGGACCCGGCCCTGCGCGAGGCCGCCGCCCGCGTCGGCGTCACCGTCCTGCCGGGCCCCCTCCGTCCCGTACTCACCGCGTCGGGCCGCGCGGACCTCGCCGTCCTCGACGCGGACGGCCGCTGCGTGGCGACGGTCTGCGCGGGCCGCCTGGTCCACCGGCGCGCCTGATTCCGTACGTACGGCACCTCCGGCCTGCTCAGCCGGAACCGGAGCCGGAGTCAGTGGCGGATTCGGAGTCTGTGGCGGAGCCGGAGTCCGACGACAGGGCCTTCGCGAAGGCGCCGGCCGACTGGTCCACGCCGCTGCATGTGTCGGAGGCCTTCGTCGTGGATACGCCTTCCGCGCACGCCTGGTCGCGGAAAGTCGCCCACAGGGAGAGGGCGCCCACGCCCTTCTGGCGGGCGAAGCGGCGGAGCCGGGCCGCGTCGGCCAGGGTGAAGGTCTCGCCGGTCACGTCGTTGACGCCGGCCATGGGGGTGATGTGCAGGGCCTTCCACGCCGCCGGTGACGAGAGGCCCAGGATCTCGGTGAGCTGGGTGTGGGCGGCTGTGGCGGCCTGTTCGGCGTAGTCGGCCATGTCGCCGGTGTAGGTGGAGCCGTAGTTCATCGCCATGATGTTGACGGCGGAGAGCTTCACGCCGCGTTCGGCCGCGTCCGCGAGAATCGCCCGGCCGGACTTCTCCAGGCCGTCCGGCATCACCGGCAGCGTGTAGGTGACGTCCAGGTCCCGGTCCTGCTGGAGCCGGGCGATCGCCTTGTTCCGCAGGGCGATGGAGGCGGTGTCGGTGAGCGCGTCGCCCTCGATGTCGAAGTCCGCCTTCGTCGCGCCCACCGCGTCCAGCGCCTTCCCGTACGCGGCCACCAGGGCGTCCACGCCGTCGCACCCCAGCGCCGGTTCGGTGCCCGAGGCGCCGCCGAAGGAGACCCGTACCGAACCGCCCGAGGCCGTCAGCTCCGCCACCCGCGCCTTCACCGCCGCGCTGTCGTACGCCGCCGTACCGCCCCAGACCGGGGTGCAGCTCCCGGTGCCGCCGGTGATGACGAAGGCCAGGTTGTACGTGCCGGGCGAGCCCGCCGTGTCCAGGGCGGAGGCGGTGGTGGCGCTGACGTACGGGGCGAAGTCCGGCTCCTTACCGCCGTCTTCTCCCGCGGGGGCCTGGCCGGGCGGTTTGCCGGTGCCGCGGGCGCCGTCCGCGTCGGCGGCCGTACCGGTGGAGCATGCCGAACAGGCGAGGGCTAGTGCGAGGGCGGTCAGTCCTGCCGCCCAGGCCGTCGGACGACCGTACGCCCGCCTGCGGTGCGGCCCGTTACTCGGTGAACTCGGCATGGCGAAAACGCACCCGCTTTCCGGAAGTTGAAGGAATTCGCTCGACAAGGGGGAGCCTCCCACAGGTCAATGTCGTGACGGAGGTCACGATTCGGGGCGGGGGGCGGCGGGATATCGGTCAACCCGCCTTTGCCAGCAGTGCGTTTGAGAGATGAGGAGAGCGGGGCGAGTGATCATCCGGGGTGCCGGCTCTCAGCTCGCTGACAGGAAATGAGGGAATTCATAGGAACGCGTCCCGGCAGGCACAGGTTTCGCACATAAAGGGTGGCCAATCTGCTCGCATGCATTCTGACCCCACCCTTGAGGAACGCCCGGTACGGCCGGACCGGCGCCGTAAACGAGGTGCCGTCCGGCCCCAGGAGGGCCCCGTCTTCGTGGACGCCTCCGGGCGCCGGGCCCGTCTGTTGCGCCGGGCCGGGATGATGCTGGGGGTGCTCACCCTCGGGTATGTCGCCGTGCTGGGGCTCGCCTTCATGGGCGGGATCTCCCTGACCCCGTCCCAGGTCCTGCCGTTCGGCGGCGGCCCGGCGGGTGAGCAGGGGAGCGGATACGGTCCGCCGGGCGGGGCGCCGCCGCCGGGCGGGGCGCCCGGAAGTCCGCAGGTGTCCGCCTCCGCCTCCGCCTCCGCCTCCGCCTCCGCCTCCGCCTCCGCCTCCGCCTCCGCCTCCGCCTCCGCGTCCGCCTCGGCTTCGGCCTCCGCGTCTTCGGGTGGCTGAGCCGATGACCGAGAAGACCGCCGACCGCGTGCGCAGGCGCCGCCACGCCACCCCCGGCCGTATCGAGCGCGTCGGCCGGCAGGCGATCCCCAAACCCCGGGTGATCTTCGCCCTGCTCCTGCTGCTCGGCCTCGTCAGCGTGCTGCTGCTGGACGGCTATCTCCGCTCCGAAGTCGGCGGCGACCAGCGGGTCCGTTCCGACGCGAGCAACAGCGAAGTCCCCGACAGCATTGTCGACGGCGGGCCCATTCTGAGTTTTGTGAACGGACGGGCACGTACCCAGTCCGTCGCCGACAAGACCATCGTTCTGACATTCGACGACGGACCCGATCCCGAGTACACCGAGAAAGTACTCAAGATCCTCAAACAGCAGGACGTGCCCGGCACGTTCTTTCTCATCGGATCGATGGTCTCGCGCTATCCCGGCATCGTGAAGAACATGGTCGACCAGGGAAACGAGGTCGGCGTCCACACCTTCACGCACGTCGATCTCTCGTACCAGAGCGCGGCCCGCGTCAAACGCGAAATCGCCCAGACCCAGCTCGCCCTGGCGGGCGCCGCCGGGATCACGACGACGCTCTTCCGGGCCCCGTACTCCTCCACCAACAACGCCATCGACAACGAGAGCTGGCCGGTCTACCAGCGCCTCGGCGCGATGGGGTACACGAGCGTCTTCATCGACACCGACAGCGAGGACTGGCAGGAGCCGGGCGTCAGCAAGATCATCAAGTGGGCCACGCCGAAGGACGGCGAGGGCGCCGCCGTGCTCTTCCACGACGCGGGCGGCGACCGTACGGACACGCTGAAGGCGCTCCCGGCGTACATCAAGAAGATGAAGGCCAAGGGGTACACCTTCACCACGGTCAGCGGCGCCCAGGCCGACGGTCAGGCCGCTGAGGCGGAGGGCGGTCAGGCGGTCGACCAGGAGGCCGGAGCGGTCGCCGGTGCCGCCGGCGGGGGAGCCGGCGGCCCTCCCGGTGGCACCCCCGGGGCCGGCGGTGCCACCGGCCCCGGCGGGAACGTCGAGCAGATGGCCCACCGCCAGGCCACCGGCGCCACCCTCTGGGAGGGGCGGGCCCTGATCGCCGCCGTCGCCGTCGCCGAGTGGTCCGTCCCCGGGCTCGCTACCGGGCTCGCGGTCGTCGGCGTCGCCGTCATGGGGCGGTTCGCGCTGATGCTCGTCCTCGCCCGCCGCCACCACCGGCAGCGCAACCGCCGCCGCTTCGCCTGGGGGCCACCGGTCTACGAGCCGGTCAGCGTCATCGTCCCCGCGTACAACGAGAAGGAGTGCATCGCCAACACCCTCAACTCCCTCGCGGCGAGCACCCACCCCATCGAGATCGTCGTGGTCGACGACGGCTCCACCGACGGCACCGCCGAGATCGCGGAGTCCCTGGGGCTCCCCAACGTCCGGGTCGTCCGCCAGGAGAACGCGGGCAAGTCCGCCGCCCTCAACAACGGGGTACGGCAGGCCACCCACGACATCGTCGTGATGATGGACGGCGACACCGTCTTCGAGCCCGACACCGTACGGCAGCTCGTGCAGCCCTTCGGGGACGAGCGGGTCGGCGCGGTCGCCGGGAACGCCAAGGTCGGCAACCGGAACACCGTCATCGGGGCCTGGCAGCACATCGAGTACGTCATGGGCTTCAACCTCGACCGCCGCATGTACGACCTGCTGCGCTGCATGCCCACCATCCCCGGCGCGATCGGGGCGTTCCGCCGGCGGGCCGTGCTCGACGTCGGCGGCATGAGCGAGGACACCCTCGCCGAGGACACCGACATCACCATCGCCCTGCACCGCGCCGGGTGGCGGGTCGTGTACGCGGAGCACGCGCGCGCCTGGACCGAGGCACCGGCGAGCGTCGGCCAGCTCTGGCGCCAGCGGTACCGGTGGAGTTACGGCACGATGCAGGCGCTGTGGAAGCACCGCGGGTCGGTGGTGGACAAGGGACCCTCGGGCCGGTTCGGCCGGGTCGGGATGCCGCTGGTCGTGCTCTTCCAGATCGTCACACCGGTCTTCGCCCCTCTCATCGACGTGTTCACCGTCTACGCGATGATCTTCGTGGACCTCAAGGCGTCGCTGCTCGCCTGGCTGGCGGTGCTCCTGGTGCAACTCCTCTGCGCGGCCTACGCGTTCCGGCTCGACAAGGAGAAGTACCGCTATCTGCTGATGATGCCGCTCCAGCAGATCGCCTACCGCCAGTTGATGTATCTGGTCCTGATCCACTCCACGGTCACCGCGCTCACCGGCGGTCGGCTGCGCTGGCAGAAGCTCAAGCGCACCGGCGAGGTCGGCGCGCCCCGCCCCGGGACGGGGGCCGCCTGATGGGGGGCGCGCACCGGCGGGGGGCTCCCGTGCCGCCCCGCCCGGGGGACACCGCGCGGGACGCCCTGGGGGACACCCCGCTGCCTGCCCCCGGGCCGGCCTCCCCCGGGGGCCGGGACCGGTACTTCGACGCGCTGCGCGCCGTCGCGCTGGTCCGCGTCGTCACGTACCACACCTTCGAGTGGCCCTGGCTCGGGCTCCTCTTCCCCTCCATGGGGGTGATGTTCGCGCTCGCCGGCTCCCTGATGGCGCGCTCCCTGGAGCGCCCGGCGGGGGCCGTGATCCGGAGCCGGCTGCGGCGGCTGCTGGTGCCGCTGTGGGTCTTCGGGGCGGTCCTCGGCGTGGCCATGGCGCGCCACGGCTGGCTGCCGGGGGCCGACGCCCTCTACTGGGTGCTGCCGGTCGGCGACCCGCCCGGGAACGCCTGGGGCGAGCAGGCGTGGGCGGTGCTCTGGTACCTCCGTACGTACCTCTGGTTCGTCCTCCTCTCGCCCCTGCTGCTCCGGGCCTTCCGGCGGGCGCCGCTCCCGGTGCTGCTCGCCTCGCTCGTCCCGGTCGTCGTCTTCGCGACCGTACGGCCCCTGCCGGACGGGCGGTTCGGCTCCGCGCTCAGCGATCTGTCGGTCTTCCTCTTCTGCTGGCTGCTCGGCTTCGCGCACCGCGACGGGGTGCTCGACCGGCTCCGTCCGGGGGCCGTCGTCGCGGCGGCGGTGCCCGCGCTGGCGGCCGGCGCGTGGTGGGCGTTCCACCACCAGGTGGACGGGACGTACGACCTGGACGACATCCCGCTCGCGCAGGCGCTCTGGTCCGCCGGGTTCGTCCTGCTGCTCCTGCGCTTCCGGCCGGACTTCGGGTGGCTGGCGCGGCGGCCGGCGGCGGACCGGGTGGTGAAGGTGTTCAACGCGCGGGCGGTGACGCTCTACCTCTGGCACGAGGTCGCGCTGATGGTGAGCGTGCCGCTGATCGACATGCTCTGGGACATCCCGGCCTTCGAGCGGGATCTGCCGCTCGACAGCCCGTGGTTCCAGTTCGGGGTGGCGTGGGTGCTGATCGCGGTGGCGGTGGGGCTCTTCGGGTGGGTGGAGGACGTCGCGGCGAAGCGGCGGCCGAGGCTGCTGCCCTGAACCGGCGTTCGCCGACCGCTGAGCGGTGAGGGGCTCCGGGGACGGCGGGGGCTTCGGTGGTGGCGGGGGCTCCGGGGACGGCGGGGGCTTCGGGGGCCGCCGGTCACGCCCTGCCACAATGGAGGGCGTGACCCGAGCCTCCCTGGACAAGCAGCCGCACGAAGTCGCCTCCATGTTCGACGGCGTGGCGGAGAACTACGACCTCACCAACGATGTGCTCTCCCTCGGCCAGGACCGGCGGTGGCGCAAGGAGGTCGCCAGGGCGGTCGACGCCCGCCCGGCGCAGAAGATCCTCGACCTGGCGGCGGGCACCGCCACCTCCTCCCAGCCCTTCGCCGCGACCGGCGCGTACGTCGTGCCCTGCGACTTCTCGCTGGGGATGCTGCGCGAAGGCAAGAAGCGGCACGCCTGGATGCCGTTCACGGCGGGCGACGCGACGCGGCTGCCCTTCGCCGACGAGGTCTTCGACGCGGTGACGATCTCCTTCGGGCTCCGCAACGTCCAGGACACGGACACGGCGCTGCGCGAGCTGTACCGGGTGACGAAGCCGGGCGGCCGGGTGGTGATCTGCGAGTTCTCGCACCCGACCTGGGCGCCGTTCCGGACCGTGTACACGGAGTACCTGATGCGCGCCCTCCCGCCGGTCGCGCGCGCCGTCGCCTCCAACCCGGACGCCTACGTCTACCTCGCCGAGTCGATCCGCGACTGGCCCGACCAGCCCGCGCTGGCGGCCCGGCTCCAGGCGGCGGGCTGGTCGAAGGTGGCGTGGCGGAACCTGTCGGGCGGGATCGTGGCGCTGCACCGGGGGGTACGGCCCTGACGGGCGTACGGGCCTGACGGGCGTACGGGTCCGGCGGACGTACGGAACCGGCGGGGATACGGCTCCGGCGGGGCGGCGGCTCCGGGAAATCGGATAGCTGAGGGGAACCGTACGGACGCAGTATGTGTCCGTACTGTTCGAGCCACTTGGCCGGACCTCGTCCCTCACCGCTCCCACGGAGTCTGCTGTGCCGTCGAACTGCCCGCACTGCGGGGCCTCTTCTCCGGATGAGGCCCTCTTCTGCATGAAGTGCGGACGCCAACAGTCCGCGCCCCCACCGGCCGGGTCTCCCGCGGGCCCGCCGCCCCCGCCCGTACCGCCATCCGTACCCCCGTCGGTGCCGCCTCCGCCCACCGGGGCGCCGGGTGGCGTCGTACCACAGCCGTCGCCGGTCGGGCTCTTCCTCTCCCGGACGGTGCGCGGCGACTGGCGTTCCGCCGCCGCCGCTGCCGCCTGGCCCGCCGGAATGCTGCTCGCGCTCGCCTTCGCGCTGGCGACCCCGTCGTACGGGCAGGGGCACGGGGGCGGGGACGACATCGTCATCGGCTGGGGGCTGCGGCTCCGGATCGCGCTGGCGCTGCTGCTCCAGGCGCTCGGCGGCGGCCTCGAACTCTCCTGGGCGGGCGGCGGTTCACCGTACGGCCCGGGGGACGGGTACGGCTTCGGGGGCGGCCCGGGAACCGCCGGACCCTCCGGCCCCGCCGGTCCCGGCGCGGTCCTCGCCCTTGTCCCGCTGACGGTCACCGTCCTGTGGATCGCCGCGCTGTACGCCGGCGCGCGCCGGCTCCGGGCCCGGGGTGCGGGGCTTGACGCGGCCGTACGGGTCTCCGCGCTGCTCGGCGGTGTCGTGCTGGTCCTCGGGCTCTGTGCCCAGCCCGAGCTGGAGGGCATCGCGCTCTCCTCGGCCCCGCTGCTCGCGGCGCTGGGCGCGCTGGTGCTCTCGCTGGTGGTGACGGGCGCGGTCCTGCACCGTACCGACCTGGCGGGGTGGCTCGCCGCGCGTCCGGCGGCCGGGGGCCTGGTCCATGCGCTCGGTACGGCGGTACGGGTGCTCGGCGCGGTCGTCGCGCTCTCTGCCCTGGCCGGCTTCGTCAGGCTGGCGGCCACCGACGGGGTGAGCGGCAAGGACCTGCTCTTCGCGCTGCCGGTGCTGCCCAACATCGGGGTGAGCCTGCTCGGGCTGAGCTGGGGCGCGCCGATGGAGTACGACATCCAGGGCAGCCTGTGGATGTTCGGCTCGGGCCGCGAACAGGGCACCTTCGGGCTCCCGGAGATCGGCGACACGGTGGGCGGCGGGACGGTCACCGGGCTGGTCGCGCTGGGGGTGGTGGGCGCGCTGGTGGTCGGTGCGGGGATCGCCCGGCGGTCGGCTGACGGGCGGGAACGGGCGCTGGCGGCGGGCGCGTTCCTGGTGCTGCTCCTGCTGGTCGCGGGGGTCAGCGGGGGCATGGTCTTCCTGTCGAGCGACTTCGCGGAGTTCGGGGCGAGCGGCCGGGCCGAGGTCGCGCCGGGCGTCGGCTTCCTGCTGGCGTTCGGCCTGCCGTGGCTGGCGGCGGCGACGTACGCGGGGCCGTATCTGCTGCGGGTCATGGGGCGGGGGCCCGGCTCGGGCGCGGGGTCCGGTCCCGCCCCGGCGGTGGGCGCGGGGCTCGGGCCGGGGATGCCCCGCCCGGGGGTGGGACCGGGCGGCGCGGTGGCACCGTATCCGGTACAGGGCCCGGGAGTTCAGGCCCCGCAGCCGCAGCCGCAGCCGCAGCCGCAGCCGCAGCCGCAGCCGCAGCCCCAGCCGCAGCACCCGGCCCTGGCCCAGCACCCGGCCCCGGTGGCCCCGGACGCGTACGCCACCGTCACCAACGTGCCGTCGCCCCGGCCTCCGGCACCACCGCCCCCGGCCCCCGGGCCCGAGGTGCGGCGGAGGCGGCCGGTGCTGCTCTGGGCGGGTACGCTCGCCGCCGCGATCCTGGCCGGCGGGGGCGCCACCGCCGGGGCCATGCTGCTCACCGGCGGCAGCTCCGACCAGGCCGTCACCCCGGCGGACGACAAGCCCTCCGCCGTACAGACGACTCCGAAGGCGCCCGAGGGGACCTCCGAGGGGACGCCCCCGGAGACGTCTCCGGCGGGGACATCCGGCCCCGGCCCCGGCGCCACCGCCACACCCACGTCCGAGGAGACCACCTCCGACGCGCCCACCGGGGACGCCGCCGGCTCCGAGGTGCCCGTCGGGTTCAGCCTCCGCCAGGACCCCGCCGGGTTCTCCATCGGCGTGATGGACGGCTGGGCGCGCCGCGAGGAGAACGGCCAGGTCTACTACGAGGCGCCGACCGGCGGCGAGTACCTCCAGGTCGGCGTCCTCCCCGACGCCCCGTCCTCCTCGTACGAGAACTTCCTCGGCCTGGAGAAGGTACGGAGCGGGCAGCCCGGCGCCGAATACCAGCGGCTCCGGCTCACCGCCAACACCTACCAGGGGCGGCCGGGCGCGCTCTGGGAGTTCGAGCACTACAACCAGCCCCGGAAGTCACCGGTCCGTTCGCACGTCATCGACCAGGCGTTCGTGGCCGACGACGGGACGGAGTACGCGATCCTCTTCGCGGGCCGGGCGGAGTTCTGGAACGCGGAGAAGGACGTGGTCTTCAGCACGGCGCTGAAGACGTTCCACCTCGGCTGAACGGCCCCGGCCCCAGGGGGCGGTACAGCACGGACCCAGGGGGCGGTACAGGCCGTACCGCCCCCGACGCGCCCCGCCTCCCCCCGACGCGCCCCCCGTCACAGCTCCAGCCGGTAGCAGTACGCCGTCTGCCGCGACACCGGCGTCTCGTACGTCTCCGCCCGCTCCATCCCCAGCCGCCGCGTCACCGCCATCGACCGCGCGTTCTCCGCGTTGACCATGGCGACCACCCGGCCGACGCCCGCCGCCCGTACCCGCTCCAGCGTGGTCCTGGCGGCGGCCGTCGCGTACCCCCGGCCCCAGTGGTCCCGGCCCAGCCGCCACCCGATCTCGATCTCGCCCACCGGGCCGAACGAGGTGTGCGGCCAGGGCTGGGCGCCGGTGAACCCGATCACCTCGCCGGACGCGTCCAGCAGCGTCCAGAGGCAGAAGCCGCGCTCCGCGTCATGGCGGCGCTGGCGGGCCGTCAGCTCCTCGTACACGGACAATTCGGCCGGCGCGCCGCCGTGGAACTCCATCACCTCGGGGTGGGCGAAGACCCGGTGCCAGGCGAAGGCGTCCTCCTCGGTGGGGACGCGGAGCCGTACCACGGGGCGGGGGTCGGTCACAGAGGTCACGGCGGCAGCCCTTCGCTGGGGGGATGGTGCGCACCCATAGACTGCACGTGACCAGTGCCGTCCGGTACACGATTTCGAGTCTTCGGGAGACCCCGCTGTGACCGAGCCCCTCTCCGAGAACACCGCGGACGTCATCGTCGTCGGCGCCGGTCCGGCCGGTTCCACCGCCGCGTACCACCTCGCCAAGGCGGGCCTCGACGTCCTGTTGCTGGAGAAGACCGCCTTCCCGCGCGAGAAGGTCTGCGGGGACGGGCTCACCCCGCGCGCCACCAAGCAGCTCGTGGCGATGGGCATCGACATCTCGGAAGAGGCCGGCTGGCTCCGGAACAAGGGGCTCCGGATCATCGGCGGCGGTGTCCGTCTCCAGCTCGACTGGCCGGACCTGGCCTCGTACCCGGATTACGGACTGGTCCGCAAGCGCGACGACTTCGACGAACAGCTCGCGCGGCAGGCGCAGAAGGCGGGCGCCCGGCTCCACGAGCGGTGCAACGTCGGCGCTCCCATCCTGGACGCGCGCACCGGCCGTATCACCGGCGTCCACGCCAGGCTGGGCGAGGAGAAGACCCCGGTCACCTTCCACGCGCCGCTCGTCGTCGCCGCCGACGGCAACTCGACGCGGCTCTCGCTCGCGATGGGGCTGCACCGCCGCGAGGACCGTCCGATGGGCGTGGCGGTACGGACGTACTTCACCTCCCCGCGCCATGATGACGACTACCTGGAGGCGTGGCTGGAGCTGTGGGACCGGCGCGGCCCGGGACCGGACAAGCTGCTGCCGGGGTACGGCTGGATCTTCGGCATGGGCGACGGTACGTCGAATGTCGGGCTCGGGATCCTCAACTCCTCCTCCGCCTACAAGGAGCTGGACTGGCGCGAGGTCCTGAAGGCGTGGTGCGCCTCGATGCCGGAGGACTGGGGGTACACCCCGGAGAACATGACGGGGCCGATCCGGGGCGCGGCGCTGCCGATGGCGTTCAACCGGCAGCCGCACTACACCAAGGGGCTGCTGCTGGTGGGTGACGCGGGCGGGATGGTCAACCCGTTCAACGGCGAGGGCATCGCGTACGCCATGGAGTCCGGGCAGATCGCGGCGGACGTCATCGTCCAGGCGGTGGCGCGGGCGACCCCGGCCCAGCGCGAACTGGCGCTGCTGCACTACCCGAAGGTGCTCAAGGAGACCTACGGCGGCTATTACACGATGGGCCGGGCGTTCGTGAAGCTCATCGGTAACCCGAAGATCATGAAGCTGGCGACGGAGCGCGGGCTGACGCATCCGCTGCTGATGAAGTTCACCGTCAAGATGATGGCGAACCTGACGGACCCGACGGGCGGCGACGCGATGGACCGCATCATCAACGGGCTCTCGAAGGTGACCCCGAAGGCGTAGCCAGGCAGCGGTGCCAGGGGCTTTCCTCCCGTACCCGCGCCCGGGCTCCGGCCGGGGGAACCGGAAACCGGGTCATGGCCGGGGTCGTGGCCGGGGGGCCTCGGCCCTCTCCCGCCCGCGCCCTCAGCCCTTTCTCGCCCAGGTCTTCAGCGCGGCCCGGTCGGCGAACTGGCCCACGTTGGTGTCCAGGGGCGAGTCCGTGTACTGGTGGAACTTCCACGCGGCCTGGATCCGGGGCTGCCCGGCGGTGACGTAGTCCGCGATCCACAGGGCGTCGCCCGCGTTGCTGGTGGTGTCGCGGTTCAGCCAGTAGTCCCGGTTGCAGTAGAGACCCACGCGGTGCGTGGTGCCGCGCAGCCGCTTCACCTCGGCGAGGAAGGCGTCCTTCTGCGCGTTGGAGACGCCGCTGTCCTCCCAGTCGGCGAAGAGCGGGTCGTAGACGATGCTGGCGCACTCCTCCACGAAGTACGCGGCCTGGGCCTTCATGTCCCCGGGCCGCAGGAAGTGATAGAAGCCGACGACCAGCCCGGCCGCCCGGCCGTGCGCGGCCTGGGCGGTCATCTTCGGGTTGATGTACGAGGTGCCTTCCGTCGCCTTGACGAAGACGAAGTCGAAGCCGGAGGTGGTGTAGGCAGAACTCTGATACGACGAGACGTCGATGCCTTTTATGGTCATGGGGGGAGCTTCCTCCTGGCCGGACGGTGTGGGGAGCCGTCCGGCGGCGTGGTGAGAAGTGACGTACGTGCCTTAGGTGTTCTTCTACCCAGGAGGAGTGAGCTTGTCATCACTCGAAGGGGTCACGCGTGGGCTTGATCAGGTTTTGGGACGCGGGCGATGTGACGGTCACGTGGCCGCAGGCGTCCACCTCCCGCCATGCCCTCGTCGGCACCGACAGCCGCCCTGCGGCGTGGACCGGCGCGCCGACGGTGGTCGGCACCCGGGAGTGCGGCGTCTGCCGCCGCAGGCGCCGGGCCGGACGCTGAAGAGGCGCGGCCGTACGGCGAAGGCCCGCACCCTGGGCGGGGGATGCGGGCCTTCGCCGTACGGCGGGAACGGGACGGTGCGTCAGAGGGGCCATCAGAGGGGCCGGAGGACGCGGAGCGCGCCGGGCGTCAGACGGTGCCGGATCCGGCGCCCTTGCCGGGGGTCCACTCCCAGGTCGTGATCTGCTCGGCGAGGCGCGGCAGCCGCTCGTCGTCGGGGTTGACGTCGACGTAGAACAGGGCCTCGTCGGGGTGCTTGTCGTCGCCGCCCCAGCGGACCACGCCGGCGCACTCGTCGACTATGGCGCGGATCGCCGTCAACTGCTGCGGGAAGAAGCCCCCGCGCGCGCCGGACGGGTAGGAGCCGGGGCGGATCTGGACCGCCGTACCGGACGCCTGGTTGGACTCGGCCAGGCCCTTGCGGACCGTCGACGGGGCGCGCCAGCCGACCACGTCGCCGGCGCGCAGCTCGTCGACCTCGTAGTGGAAGCGGCGCACCACGTGGACGAGTACGGTCTCGACGTCGCCCATCCGGACCTGGACGTCCTTCACCGGGATGCCCGGCACGGGTCTGGTGTAGACGTGGCCGAAGGCGTCCACGGCCTTCTCCATCTCCCAGCCGTTTTTCGAGGGGATACCGCTCAGGACGCGCTTCTCGCGTTCCTGTGCCTTGCGTACCGACTCGCGGAGCTGTGCGGGGTCCGGGCCTTCGGAGCGCGCGACGGCGGGGGAGGCGAGCAGTTGACTGCCGACGGCGGCGCCCGCGGCCAGGAAGACCGCGCGGCGCATGACCAGCCGGCGGGAGAGAGGTGTACTCACGTGTGGATGCCCTTCTTGTGGTGAGCGATGACGAGTCCGGTCAGGACGAGCGCACAGACGGCGAGCACGGCGGTCACCGGATTGAGGTAGGAGGGGATGATCGCCTCGACCACCTGTCCGTCAGCGGTCCGGCAGCCGAAGCGCAGCGGTACGAAGGTCGCGTCGTACCCGCTGAGGCGTGCCCCTACGGCGTCGCGGCAGGCCTGGGCCTGGGCGTAGTCGTCGTGGAACAGCAGGCGGAGGAGCCCCCAGGTGTACATGCCGGCCGTCGCGTCCCACGCCAGCGCGGCGGCGGGCGCGTAGAGGGTCCCGCCCGTACGGCCGGCGCGCGTCAGCCCCCTGATCCCGTAGATCGTGAGGGTTATGACGGCGACGAGGCCGGTCAGGATCAGCAGGACCAGCAGCGCGCCGTTGTGGCCGGCGTAGGGCTCGTCTCCGGACATGAGTGGTTCTCCTGGTGACAGGTTGTGAGTTACGGGTTGTGCGTTGCAGGTGGTGAGTCACTGGTTGTGCGGTACCGGTGGTGAGTTATCGGGTGTGCAGCACCGGTGGTGAGTTATTGGGTGTGCGGTACCGGTGGTGAGTTACCGGTTGTGGGTTACAGGTTGCGGGAGATGGAGTTGTACTTCTCCATCACGTAGTAGAGACCCATCCGCTTCTTCGCCTCGCTGAACGCCGGCTCCCCGGGGCCCTGGTAGCGGCGGAGGACCTCGTAGATCTCCTGGTCGGTGTAGCCCAGTGTCGGCTGGCGCAGCGCCGGTGAGTTGTCGTCGCCGCCGGGCTTGCCGTCGATGTCCCAGCGGTGGATCAGCGCGACGCTGGTGAGGGCGTAGGTCTCGCTGTCGTACGCCTGCTTCCACGCGTTGTACTTGTCCTCGTCGACGGCGACGTTCCGGCGGGGCTGCCCCGAGCCGTACCCCTTGTCGAGTGCGTGGTTCCAGGCGCCGATGAGGGTGACCGCCCGCTGTTTGGCGATGCCGGTGGAGGTGTCCCTGATGTACTGCCTGGTCGTGTTGAAGGCCAGGATGACCGCGGCCCAGGCCGCTTCGTCGTCCGGGGCGATGTGCCGCATCTCCCAGTAGGCGGTGGTCTGTATGAGCGCCTTGCGCATGTTGTGCCGCAGCGACAGTTCGGTGATCAGGTCGTCGTGCGCGGTGACGGTCCGCTCGAAGCACTTCCAGTGCTGGTAGGAGCGGAGCCCGCCGTCGAGGGGATAGCCGAGGGACTCCATGTACTTGCCGACATCGGTCTCCATGGCCATGGTGACATCGGGGCTGAGACGGGTGTCGGACTTGACGCCGCGCGGCGCGTTGAAGGAGCCCTGTCCGGTGTCCCTCCCGGAGGCGATGTTGACGTCGATGTTGATCGATCCGCTTCCGGAGCCCACGGTCTTGGTGACGATCTGGTCGTAGGCCCAGTTCGTCGGCAGCGGATAGCCGAAGTTGCCGGAGAAGCCGGAGGACATGTCGGAGACGAACGACGCGGAGGCGTGGCCGGCGTTCGAGACGCGGGTGCAGACGTTGCGCGGTCCGTAGACGCCGACCGTGTAGCGCCCGCCGTCGTCCCTCATCGCGTCCTCGATGCCCTTGAAGTGCGGGAGGATGCTGTCGGTGATCTCGTAGTCGTACGCGTCGAAGTCGACGGCGAAGAAGATTCTCGCCCCGGACTTGAACCCGTGGTCGAGGGCGGCGTTGATCGCGGCCTGGCCCGCGGCGCGGCCCAGGGGGTAGCTGAAGTCGTCGGCGCCGCGGCCGAAGGTCTGGTAGATGGGGAAACAGCGCATGCCCTGGTCGGCGAGGGTCTGGAGTTCCCCGGACTGGATCTCCTTCTCGGGGACGGCGCCGCCGCCGGGGACCGGGTTGGTGAGGTAGCGCCCCACGACGGTGATTCCCTCGGCCTTGAGGGCCCGGGCCCGGTCGGGGGTGATCCGGGTGACGCCGTCGCAGGCGGATCCCTTACGGTCCTGGTCGCCGTAGGAGACCAGGAGCGAGGCCCAGGTGGAGAAGTCGCCCTGCCCCGTCGACGGCAGCATGGCGAACGACTGGAACGAACGGACGGCGTCGGCCAGGGCGGAGGTGAAGGTGCTGGTGAACGACACCGACCGCTGGTTGAGCAGCATGCCGGCGGTGAACAACTGCACCCAGGTTCCGGACGATCCCACCGAGAGCGGGTGGTCCTTGATGCCGGCCTTCGTGCCGGGGCCGAAGTTTCCGTTGGCGACGCCGTCGGCCATGCCGATCGTGTACTGGACCGCGTAGAGCATGGCCGTGGCGACGGTCCTGGAATGGTGGCCGTCACAGGGGATGACATAGAAGTCCTTGCGGAGGATGAATTGGCCGTTCATCCACTGCTGGACGGCCCTGATCTGCTCGGAGCCGCTGTTGACGGTGACATACGCGTCCATGGTGAGCAGCCCCTTGACGACCTTCGGCCACAGAGCGCTCCCCGGGTAGACCACACTCAGCCCCATATCGGCGTTGAGTTTGGTGACGGACTGCTTGACGCGGTCGTTGTACAGACCGTCGATGCCGCCGCCGTCATAGCCCTTGCAGTAGAGGGCGGACTGGAGGATCCGGCAGAAGTTCGCATTCGGAACGTTGGAGGCGTCGAGCTTTCCGTACTGCTCGCCGAGGGCCGCCAGGGTGCCGGGGCCGAAACTGTTCGACAATTCCGGCAGACGGAGTTCGTATTGCAGGGCGCGCGTCAGGGCGTACATGGTGTTCCACCCGGTCTGCCCGTCTTCGGCGACCCGCATTCCGATGAATCCGCCGTACACTTCGTTCACGAAGCGCTGCGCCTGTCTCACCATCTCATCAGCCATCGCACAATCCCTTTCCTGGTGTCTTGTGATGCCGATTGCGCTCGTTCACGTTGTTGTCGACGAGTTGCTTCACGTTGGTCCGGACGAATCGGAATTCTTCGCCAAGCATGCCTGGGAACCACCGGACTTATTTGACGCAGCGACCACAGTTTTTGACGATGGGACGCGTCGGGCGGTCCACCGGGCGAACCCCGCACCGGGACCGGTCACCGGGTCCTCCCGGGCCGGGCGGCCACGACGCCGTGGTCGCGGAGACGGCGGTCAATGGTGCAGTACGCTCACGGTTCCCTGATGGCGGAATTCACGTGGCGGCAGGCCGTAAACGGTGTGAAATGCGCGGGTGAAGGTCGCGTGATGGGTGAAACCCCAGCGGGTCGCGATGGTATGAACGGCCACGTCGCGCAGGGCCGGATCGGCGAGATCCCTGCGTGCGCCCGCCAGCCTCGTACGGCGGATGTGGGCGGCGACCGTGGTTCCCTGGTCCCGGAATATCCGGTGCAGTTGGCTGAGCGAGATGTGATGTGCCGCGGCGATCGCACCGGGTGTCAGATCCGGGTCACGCGCGTTCAGCCGGATGAACTCCCGCACCCGCAGGGTCAGGGTGCGGCGGTGTGTGCCGGGGGAGAGGGCGTCCTCGGTGCCGAGGTACTGCGCGATCAGCGCGGAGAGCAGGTCGACTGTGATCGCGGCGAGGCGTGGCCCGTCGGACTCCTGGTAGGAGGCGGTGTCCTTGGCGAGTTGGACGAGGAACGAGGTCAGCAGGGCACCGAAGCCCTCCCGCCCGGAGAGCCGGTAGCGGCAGAGTTTTTCGAGCCCGTCCCCGGATAACGGCAGCAGAGCCTTGGGGACATCCACTCCGATACCTGTCTGGCGGGCCGTCGTCCGTACCTCGGTTTCTCGCGAGCTGTCGACGACGCACAGTGTGCGAGGGCCGAAGGTCATTTCTTGGCCGGCGCGTACGGAATACAATGTTCCGGCCAGTGGAATGGAAATGTGCACTTGCTCCGGATCGGACTGGCGGATCAGTCTCGCAGTCCGCTGGAACCGGGCGGGCTGGAATTTTGTGGGCCATACGGAAATGCCGTCGAGATCCAGCAGACGCTGGGTGGCTCTGAAATCATCGCGGTACTCGCTGTCGAGTTCCAGCGGTGCAGTGCACTGATGCATCAGATCCCGCCAGCGGTCGAATCTGTCCGCTTGCGGAAAATCCTCGCTTCTGAACACCGTCTCGATCACTTATCCCCCTGGTGATGCGCTGAGAAAGCATCCTGCGAAGCCGGTCCGACGGACAGTCGGACGGACAGGCAGGACAAGGGGACATGATGCCAAAATTAAAAGAATAGTAAAAGACCCCGCTCTCGGGGAGCGGGGTCTTCTCTGTGCGGGCCGCCACGTGTTCGCGTAACCGCCATGGGCCGGGTGACCCGCCGGACCGCGTCAGAGCACGCGGACCGCGCCGCTCGGCGGGTCGTAGTCGAGGGACGCCTGGACCACGCCCTTGCCGGGGTTCTGGGCGCCCACGAACTGGCCGTCGCCGATGTAGATCGCCGTGTGGTACGCGCTGCCCGCACCGCCCCAGTAGAGGATGTCGCCCGGCTGGAGGTTGCTCAGGGAGACCTGCGTGCCCGCCACCGACTGGTCCTGGGAGACGCGGGGGAGGTCGACACCGATCTGGCTGTACGCGGCCTGGACGAGGCCGGAGCAGTCCCAGGCGTTGGGGCCGGTGGAGCCCATGATGTAGGCGTCGCCGACATGGGACTGGACGAACGCGACGACGGCCGCGGCCGAGCCGGTCGCCTGCGAGCTGACCTTGGCGGCCGTGCTGGTCGCCGTCGACGCGCTGGTCCCGGTGGAGGAACCGGAGTTGGAGTTCGAGGCGCCGGTGAGCGTGGTGCGCTCGGCGTCGCGGGAGGCGCGCTCCGCGGCCTCCGCCTTCGCGCGGGCCTCGGCCTTCCGCTTGGCCTCCGCCTTCCGTTCGGCCTCGGCCTTCCGCTCCGCCTCCGCCTTCGCGGTCTTGGCGGCCTTGACCGCCTTCGCGGCGGCGGCGTCCTGCTGGGCCTGGAGGTCCATGGTGTTGGCGACCTGCTGGGTCGCCTCGGCGGACCGGGCGAAGTCACCGGCCAGACCGGCGGTGAGCGTGGGCATTTCGATGGTGTCGGTCACCGGCTCGGCGTTGGCCGGCGCGGCGGCACCGGCGACCGCGATGGTGCTGAGAACGCCACCGGCGACACCGGCGCGAAGCGTGACGCGCGGGGTGCTCCGGCGGGGTTTCCGGTGGCTGGTTATCTGAGCGGTGTGGGACATGAGACCAACGGCTATCAGGTGGGCCCGGGCCCACGTCAAGAAACGTGGGGTGCGCCACAGTTGCGGGCGGAACCTGTGAATCCGCTTGGCTTCGGCCTTTATTGACGCCGTAACGGGCAAACCGGGCATGGGCGATCATGGCCGTGATCACGGGCTTTTTGATAAACGTCCGAATTGCCTGTCGCTTACCACCGCTTCACACGGATGGCCAAGCCCCCTTCTTCGTGGGTGGTGATCAGGTGGTGCAGGTCACATTCCGGGCTGGCTGATAACGGCTCGGTCACCGTTCGGCTGTCGAGTTGGTCACGCCGGGTGTGGGGCGGTCATGGGCGATTCCCGGACGACCGCGCCGGTGTGCGGGCCGGGTATCCGTACCGACGCTTCCGCGCCCCGTCCGGTTGCTCGTGAATGTGTGCACGTGTCCCCCGGTCCACTCCGTGACCGCCGGCTCCCTCGCGCGAGTGAAGCCCGGCTGCATATCACTCGAAAGTGTCTCATCGCGAATTTGCTTGTAGGGGCCATTTTTTGGTAGTCGGACCCCCTCCGACCAGCGTCGACGGGCGCGAATGTCACGTCTGGTGATCGCCTGGCCGCTTCGCGTACGAAGATCACCCCTCATCCGGCTTCATGATCCTTCGTCAGGTGGTGGAGATCACAAACTCACCGCTGTACCCCGTGTCGCAGATCACAGGCCGCCGGGCATAAGATGCGGGGCAGCCGGGCTTGTGAACTGCCTCACATGTACGCGATCTTCAGCGATCCGCGGCGTGGCGGTGGGGTGGTCCGCCCGGTGCGATCCAACGGTCAACGACGACTGGAAGGAGCTGAGGGGCGTGAATGCCTACGCACCCATCCTCGTGCTCGGCGCCCTCGGGGCCGGGTTTGCGATCTTCTCCGTGGTCATGGCCACGCTGATCGGCCCAAAGCGCTACAACCGGGCGAAAGTCGAGGCGTACGAGTGCGGCATCGAGCCCACACCGACGCCGGCCGGGGGCGGCCGATTCCCGATCAAGTACTACCTGACGGCGATGCTCTTCATCATTTTCGATATTGAGGTCGTCTTCCTTTACCCCTGGGCGGTCACCTTCGACGCGCTCGGGATTTTCGGGCTCGTGGAGATGCTGCTCTTCGTGCTCACCGTCTTCGTCGCCTACGCATACGTATGGCGGCGCGGCGGCCTGGAATGGGACTAAAGGGGCTGAGGGGCCACCAATGGGACTCGAAGAGAAGCTGCCGAGCGGTTTCCTGCTGACCACCGTCGAACAGGCATCGGGCTGGGTGCGGAAGTCCTCCGTCTTTCCCGCCACCTTCGGCCTCGCCTGCTGCGCCATCGAGATGATGACGACCGGCGCCGGACGGTACGACCTGGCGCGGTTCGGCATGGAGGTCTTCCGCGGCTCGCCGCGCCAGGCCGACCTGATGATCGTGGCCGGGCGGGTGAGCCAGAAGATGGCGCCCGTGCTGCGGCAGGTCTACGACCAGATGCCCAACCCCAAGTGGGTGATCTCCATGGGGGTCTGCGCCTCGTCGGGCGGGATGTTCAACAACTACGCGATCGTGCAGGGCGTCGACCACATCGTGCCCGTGGACATCTATCTGCCCGGCTGCCCACCCCGTCCCGAGATGCTGATGGACGCCATTCTCAAGCTCCACCAGAAGATCCAGAGCTCCAAGCTCGGGGTCAACGCGGAGGAGGCGGCCCGCGAGGCGGAGGAGGCGGCCCTCAAGGCGCTCCCGTTGATCGAGATGAAGGGGCTGCTGCGGTGAGCGACGACCAGCGACCCGAGGACCGGCGACCCGAGGACCGGCGACCCGCCCCCGAGGACCGGCGACCCGCCCCCGGCGACGGGCGGACCGCCCCCGCCGACGGGGCGTCCACCCCGGAAGGGCTCCCCTCCGAGCGGGGCAGGGCCGAGGAGCCCATCCGCGTCCAGCGCGGCATGTTCGGCGCCAACAACGGCGGTGACACCTCCGGTTACGGCGGTCTCGTACGGACCGTGAACCTCCCCGGCGCCTCCTCCCGCCCGTACGGCGGCCCCGACGGCGTCTTCGACGAGATCGCCGACGAGCTGGAGGGCGCTCTGGAGGAGCAGGACCTCGTCCCCTCGTACGCCATCGAGAAGACCGTCGTCGACCGGGGCGAACTCACCTTCCACGTCGCCCGCGAACACCTGCTCCAGGTGGCCCGCACCCTCCGCGACGACCCCGCGCTCCGGTTCGAGCTCTGCACCGGGGTCTCCGGCGTCCACTACCCGACCGACAAGGGCCGCGAGCTGCACGCCGTCTACCACCTGCGCTCGCTCACCCACGGCCGGCTGATCCGGCTCGAAGTCTCCGCGCCGGACGCGGATCCGCACGTACCGTCCCTGGTCACCGTCTATCCGACCAACGACTGGCACGAGCGCGAGACGTACGACTTCTTCGGCCTGATCTTCGACGGCCACCCCGCCCTCACCCGGATCATGATGCCGGACGACTGGCAGGGCTTCCCGCAGCGCAAGGACTACCCGCTCGGCGGCATCCCCGTCGAGTACAAGGGCGCCCAGATCCCGGCTCCGGACCAGCGGAGGTCGTACTCCTGATGACCACTTCACACGCCTCCGCCGCCGCAGGCGCGGCCGGGGAGGCCGACGCCACCGAAGCCCCCGACGCCTTCGGCTCGCTCGGCTCGGGACGGGAGACCACCGAGGGCACGGTCTACACGGTCACCGGCGGCGACTGGGACGAGGTCGTCCACTCCGCCGCCCAGGCCGACGACGAGCGCATCGTCGTCAACATGGGCCCCCAGCACCCCTCCACCCACGGGGTGCTCCGGCTGATCCTGGAGATCGAGGGCGAGACCGTCACCGAGGCCCGCTGCGGCATCGGCTACCTCCACACCGGCATCGAGAAGAACCTCGAATTCCGCAACTGGACGCAGGGCACCACCTTCGTCACGCGCATGGACTACCTGACGTCGTTCTTCAACGAGACGGCGTACTGCCTCGGCGTGGAGAAGCTGCTCGGCATCGAGGACGACATCCCGGACCGCGCCACCCTCATCCGGGTCCTGCTGATGGAGCTGAACCGGCTCTCCTCGCACTTCGTGTGCATCGCCACCGGCGGTATGGAGCTCGGCGCCACCACCATCATGATCTACGGATTCCGCGATCGTGAACTCATTCTCGATGCCTACGAGATGATCACCGGACTCCGGATGAACCACGCGTTCATCCGCCCCGGCGGCCTCGCCCAGGACCTCCCCCCGGGCGCCGTCGGACAACTGCGGGAACTGGTGAAGAAGCTCCGCGCCAACCTGCCGGAGTACGACAAGCTCGCCACCGGCAACCCGATCTTCAAGGCGCGCATGCGCGACGTCGGCTATCTCGACCTGACCGGCTGCATGGCGCTGGGCGCCACCGGGCCGATCCTGCGCTCCGCCGGGCTCCCGCACGACCTGCGCAGGAGCGACCCGTACTGCGGCTACGAGACCTTCGACTTCGACATCCCGACCGCCGACACCTGCGACGCGTACGGCCGCTTCCTCATCCGCCTGGAGGAGATGCGCCAGTCGCTCCGGATCGTCGAACAGTGCCTGGACCGGCTGGAGCCGGGCCCGGTGATGGTCGCCGACAAGAAGATCGCCTGGCCCGCGCAGCTCGCGCTCGGCCCGGACGGACTCGGCAACTCCCTCGACCACATCAAGAACATCATGGGCACCTCCATGGAGGCTCTGATCCACCACTTCAAGCTGGTGACGGAGGGCTTCCGGGTCCCGCCGGGACAGGCGTACGCCGCCGTCGAGTCACCCAAGGGCGAACTCGGCGCGCATGTCGTCTCCGACGGGGGCACCCGCCCGTACCGCGTGCACTTCCGCGATCCGTCCTTCACCAATCTCCAGGCCATGGCGGCGATGTGCGAAGGCGGCCAGGTCGCCGACGTCATCGTCGCCGTCGCGTCCATCGACCCCGTGATGGGAGGCGTCGACCGGTGACCGCCACACCCCCCAACGCCGAGGTCAGCCTCGGGATGCCGCAACTCCCCGCCCCCGCCTACCCGGACGAGGTACGGGCCAGGCTGGAGCCGGACGCCCGCGAGATCATCGCCCGCTACCCCGACTCCCGCTCCGCGCTGCTGCCGCTGCTCCACCTCGTCCAGTCCGAGGAGGGGTACGTCTCCCGGACCGGTATGGCCTTCTGTGCCGAACTCCTCGAACTGACCACCGCCGAGGTCACCGCCGTCGCCACCTTCTACTCCATGTACCGGCGCGAGCCCGGCGGCGAGTACCAGGTCGGCGTCTGCACCAACACGCTCTGCGCGGTGCTCGGCGGCGACGCCATCTTCGACGAGCTCAAGCGCCACCTCGGGGTCGGCAACAGCGGCACCACCCCCGACGGCAAGATCACGCTCGAACACATCGAGTGCAACGCGGCCTGCGACTTCGCGCCCGTGGTGATGGTCAACTGGGAGTTCTTCGACAACCAGACCCCGGACACCGCGCTCCGCCTCGTCGACGACCTGCGCGAGGGCCGCACCGTCGAGCCCACCCGGGGCGCCCCGCTCTGCACGTACAAGGAGACCGCCCGGATCCTCGCGGGCTTCCCCGACGAGCGCCCGGGTGCCGTCGCGGCCACCGGCGGCGCCGGCCCCGCCTCGCTCGCCGGGCTCCGGCTCGCCAAGGGCGAGGCCCCGCAGCACGTGGTCGTACGGCCCCGGGACGGCGAACCCCCGCAGGACGCGCCCCGCGACGCCGCCCCGCAGGACGCGCCCCGCGACGTACCCCGCGACGCCGCCCCGCAGGACGCGCCCCGCGACGTACCCGAAGCAGAGGAGGGGGAGTGATGACCATGGCGGCCGAGCTCGACGAGAACGGGACCAGCCCCGAGAAGCTGCTCGCGCCCGTACTGTCCGCCTTCTGGGACCAGCCCGAATCCTGGACACTCGCCACCTACCAGCGCCACGACGGGTACGAGGGGCTCAAGAAGGCCCTGGCCATGACGCCCGACGACCTCATCGCGTACGTCAAGGACGCGGGCCTGCGCGGACGCGGCGGGGCCGGCTTCCCCACCGGGATGAAGTGGCAGTTCATCCCCCAGGGCGACGGCAAGCCGCACTATCTCGTCGTCAACGCGGACGAGTCGGAACCCGGCACCTGCAAGGACATCCCCCTCCTCTTCGCCAACCCGCACGCCCTCATCGAGGGCATCGTGATCGCCTGCTACGCCATCCGCTCCCGGCAGGCCTTCATCTATCTCCGCGGCGAGGTCGTCCCCGTACTCCGCCGCCTCCACGAGGCCGTGCGCGAGGCGTACGAGGCCGGATACCTCGGCACGGACATCCTGGGCAGCGGGCTCGACCTCGACATCGTCGTACACGCGGGCGCGGGCGCGTACATCTGCGGCGAGGAGACCGCGCTGCTCGACTCCCTGGAGGGGCGCCGCGGACAGCCCCGGCTCCGGCCTCCCTTCCCGGCGGTGGCCGGCCTGTACGCCTGCCCCACTGTGGTGAACAACGTCGAGTCCATCGCGTCGGTTCCCGCGATCCTCAACCGGGGCAAGGAGTGGTTCCGGTCGATGGGCAGCGAGAAGTCCCCGGGCTTCACGCTCTACTCGCTCAGCGGCCATGTCGCGGGACCCGGCCAGTACGAGGCCCCGCTCGGCATCACCCTCCGCCAGCTCCTCGACATGAGCGGCGGCATGCGGGCCGGCCACCGCCTCAAGTTCTGGACCCCCGGCGGCTCCTCGACCCCGATGTTCACCGAGGAACACCTCGACGTACCGCTCGACTACGAAGGCGTCGGCGCCGCCGGATCCATGCTCGGCACCAAGGCGCTCCAGTGCTTCGACGAGACCACCTGTGTCGTCCGGGCCGTCACCCGCTGGACCGAGTTCTACGCGCACGAGTCCTGCGGCAAGTGCACCCCCTGCCGCGAAGGCACGTACTGGCTCGTCCAGTTGCTCCGCGACATCGAGGACGGCAAGGGCGAACTCTCCGACCTGGACAAGCTGAACGACATCGCCGACAACATCAACGGCAAGTCGTTCTGCGCGCTCGGCGACGGCGCCGCCTCCCCGATCTTCTCCTCGCTCAAGTACTTCCGCGCCGAGTACGAGCAGCACATCACCGGCAAGGGCTGCCCCTTCGACCCCGCCAGGTCCACCGTGTGGGCCGACCGGAACCCGCACCTGGAGGTGAACGCGTGACGGTGACGACAAACGCCCCCTCCGGGGGCGGTGACGCCGCGGTTCCGCCGGAAGATCTCGTCTCGCTGACCATCGACGGCCTGGAGATCTCCGTCCCCAAGGGGACCCTCGTCATCCGCGCCGCCGAACAGCTCGGCATCGAGATCCCGCGCTTCTGCGACCACCCGCTGCTCGACCCGGCCGGCGCCTGCCGGCAGTGCATCGTGGAGGTGGAGGGCCAGCGCAAGCCCATGGCGTCCTGCACGATCACCTGCACCGACGGCATGGTCGTCAAGTCGCAGTTGACGTCACCGGTCGCCGAGAAGGCGCAGCGCGGGGTGATGGAGCTGCTGCTCATCAACCACCCGCTGGACTGCCCGGTCTGCGACAAGGGCGGCGAGTGCCCGCTCCAGAACCAGGCCATGCAGGTCGGCGACCCGGACACCCGCTTCGAGGGCAAGAAGCGGACCTTCCAGAAGCCGGTCCCCATCTCCACCCAGGTGCTCCTCGACCGCGAACGGTGCGTGCTCTGCGCCCGCTGCACCCGCTTCTCCAACCAGATCGCGGGCGACCCGATGATCGAGCTGATCGAGCGGGGCGCGCTCCAGCAGGTCGGCACGGGGGAGGGCGACCCGTTCGAGTCGTACTTCTCCGGGAACACCATCCAGATCTGCCCGGTCGGCGCGCTCACCTCGGCCGCGTACCGCTTCCGCTCCCGCCCCTTCGACCTGGTCTCCTCGCCCAGCGTCTGCGAGCACTGCGCGGGCGGCTGCGCGACCCGCACCGACCACCGGCGCGGCAAGGTCATGCGGCGGATGGCGGCGAACGACCCCCAGGTCAACGAGGAATGGCTCTGCGACAAGGGCCGCTTCGGCTTCCGGTACGCACAGCAGCGCGACCGGCTCACCACCCCGCTGGTACGGAACGCGGACGGCGTCCTGGAGCCGGCGAGCTGGCCCGAGGCGCTGGAGGCGGCGGCGCGCGGGCTCGCGGGCGCCCGGGACAGGACCGCCCGCACCGGAGGCACCGGTGTCGGCGTGCTCACCGGCGGGCGGCTCACCGTCGAGGACTCCTACGCGTACGCCAAGTTCGCGCGGGTCGCCCTCGACACCAACGACATCGACTTCCGGGCCCGGACGCACAGCGCCGAGGAGGCCGACTTCCTCGCCGCGTATGTCGCGGGCCGGGGCCATGACCTCGACGGTACGGGGATCACGTACAGCGCCCTGGAGGCCGCCCCGGCGGTGCTGCTGGCGGGGTTCGAGTCGGAGGAGGAGGCGCCCGGCGTCTTCCTGCGGCTGCGCAAGGCGCGCCGCAAGCACGGGCAGCGGACGTACGCGCTGGCCACGCACGCCACCCGGGGGCTGACGAAGGCGGGCGGCACGCTGCTGCCCGCCGCGCCCGGCACCGAGACCGAGTGGCTCGACGCACTCGCCTCCGAGACCGGTCTCGACGAGGACGGTACGGCCGCCGCGCGGGCCCTGCGCGAGGCCGGGGCGGTGATCGTCGTCGGCGAGCGGCTCGCGGGGGTCCCCGGCGGGCTGACCGCCGCCGCGCGCACCGCCACAGCGACCGGCGCCCGGCTGGTGTGGATCCCGCGCCGGGCCGGGGAGCGCGGCGCGGTGGAGGCGGGCGCGCTGCCCTCGCTGCTGCCCGGCGGCCGGCCCGCCACCGACGCGCGGGCGCGCGAGGAGACGGCGGCGGTGTGGGGCGTACGGCAGCTCCCGCACGCGTACGGCCGCGACACCGGGCAGATCGTCCGGGCCGCCGCCACCGGCGAGCTGGGCGCGCTGCTGGTCGCGGGCGTCGAGGTGGCGGACCTGCCGGACCCGGCGGGCGCGCGGGCGGCGCTGGACGCGGTGGGCTTCCTGGTCTCGCTGGAGCTGCGGCCGAGCGAGGTCACCGAACGGGCCGATGTGGTGCTGCCGGTCGCGGCGGTCGCCGAGAAGCCCGGGACCTTCCTCAACTGGGAGGGCAGGGCGCGGCCGTTCGAGGCGGCGCTGAAGCCGGACCAGATGACCCGGCGGCTCGCCCCGACCGACGCCCGGGTGCTCCACATGCTGGCGGACGCGATGGCCGCTGATGGATCACGTGACCTGGGGCTGCCGGATCTGCGGGCCGTACGGAACGAACTCGACCGGCTCGGCGGCTGGTCGGGGCCGCGCGCCACGGAGCCGCTGGAACCCTCCCGTCCGCTGCCCAGGGCCGGCGAGGGCGAGGCGGTCCTCGGGGGCCACCGGATGCTCCTCGACCAGGGGCTGCTCCAGGAGGGCGACACGGCGCTGGCCGGCACCCGGCACGCCGCGGTGGCCCGGCTCTCGGCCGCGACGGCCGCCGAGACGGGCGTCAAGAACGGCGACGACCTCGCCGTGACCGGGCCCGCCGGGACGGTCACCCTGCCGCTCGCGGTGACGGAGATGCCCGACCGGGTGGTCTGGCTGCCGATGAACTCCACGGGCGGCGGCGTCCTCTCGGACACCGGCTCGCAGCCCGGGACGCTGGTCCGGATCGGCCCGGCGGAGACGGTACGTACGGCGGCGGACGGCTCGCCGCAGGACGCGCCGCCGCAGGACACCCCGCCGGAGAACGGCCCGTCGCGGGGCGGCTCCGCCGACGAAGCACCGGAGGTGCGCTCATGATCGCCCTCGCCCCGCTCGCCGCCCCGCTCACCGCGGCGCCGGGGAGCGTGCTGGCGGCCGAGGACCTGTCGATGTTCGGCCGCGACCCCTGGTGGCTCGTGGTCGTCAAGGCGGTGTTCTGTTTCGCCTTCCTGATGGTGACGGTCCTCTTCTCCATCGTGTGGGAGCGCAAGGTCGTCGCCTGGATGCAACTGCGCATCGGCCCCAACCGGCACGGCCCCTGGGGCATGCTCCAGTCGCTCGCCGACGGCGTGAAGCTGATGTTCAAGGAAGACATCATCGTCAAGCGCGCCGACAAGGTCGTCTACATCCTGGCGCCGATCATCGCGGCGATCCCGGCCTTCATGGCGATCGCGGTGATCCCCTTCGGCCCCGCCGACAACCAGGTCTCGATCTTCGGCCAGCGCACCACGATGCAACTGACCGACCTGCCCATCGCGATGCTCTACATCCTCGCGGTCGCCTCGGTCGGCATCTACGGGATCGTCCTCGCGGGGTGGTCGTCCGGGTCGACGTATCCGCTGCTCGGCGGGTTGCGCTCGTGCGCGCAGATGATCTCGTACGAGATCGCCATGGGCGCCGCGTTCGCGTCGGTCTTCCTCTACTCCGGGTCGATGTCGACCTCGGCGATCGTGGAGGCGCAGCAGGACCGCTGGTTCATCCTGCTGCTGCCGGTCTCCTTCGTCCTCTACATCATCACGATGGTCGCGGAGACCAACCGCAACCCGTTCGACATGCCGGAGTCCGAAGGCGACCTGGTCGGCGGCTTCAACACCGAGTACTCGTCCATCAAGTTCGCGATGTTCATGCTCGCCGAGTACGTCAACATGGTCACCGTCTCGGCCGTCGCCACCACGCTCTTCCTCGGCGGCTGGCGCGCCCCGTGGCCCATCTCCACCTTCTGGGAGGGCGCCAACCAGGGCTGGTGGCCGATGCTCTGGTTCGTCCTCAAGGTCCAACTCCTGCTGTTCTTCTTCATCTGGCTGCGCGGCACGCTGCCCCGCGTCCGTTACGACCAGTTGATGAAGCTCGGCTGGAAGGTCCTGATCCCCGTCTCGGTGGTCTGGCTGATGCTGGCGGCGACCGCGCGGGCGCTGCGGAACGAGAACTACCCCTTCCAGACGATCCTGCTGTACGCGGTCGGCGCGATCCTCACCCTCCTGCTGCTCTCGTTCGTCGTGGACATGTTCCGCGACCGCAAGGAGCGGGCCGAGGCGGAGAACGAGCCCGAGCCACCGGCCTTCGACCCGATGGCGGGCGGTTTCCCCGTACCGCCGCTGCCCGGACAGACGCTGCCGCCGGTCCCGCGCAGGCAGCCGCGACGCGAGCGGGAGCTGATTGTCAGTGGCGGGGGCAATACTGTGAGTGACGGTACGGAGAGTGACGGAAAGGAGGCCGGCGGTGTCTGAATCTTCGACGGAGGATCGCGGAGGGAAAGACTCCCAGCCCGGGGGAGAGCAGGGACCGGGCTTGCCGTGGAACCCGGTGGCCGGCTTCGGGCTGACCTTCAAGGCCATGTTCAAGAAGCGGCTCACGGAGCAGTATCCGGAGACGCCGAAGGTGACGGCGCCGCGCTTCCACGGCCGGCACCAGCTCAACCGCCACCCGGACGGCCTGGAGAAGTGCATCGGCTGCGAGCTGTGCGCCTGGGCCTGTCCCGCCGACGCCATCTATGTGGAGGGCGCGGACAACACGGACGAGGAGCGCTACTCGCCGGGCGAGCGGTACGGCCGCGTCTACCAGATCAACTACGCCCGGTGCATCCTCTGCGGGCTCTGCATCGAGGCGTGCCCCACCCGGGCGCTCACGATGACCAACGAGTTCGAGCTCGCCGACCGCACCCGCGAGAGCCTCATCTATACGAAGGAAGAGCTGCTCGCCGGGCTCCAGGAGGGCATGGTCGAGACACCGCACTCGATCTTCCCCGGCATGGACGAGCAGGACTACTACCGGGGGCTGGTCACCGAGGCCGCGCCCGGCACCGTTCCGCAAGTGGCCGTCAGCAAGGGCGAGAAGCCGCACGACGAAGGGGTCGGCGCATGAGCCCCCTGACCGGCCCGTTGGCCGCGCCGCCCGTCGGCGGCCTGATGCCGGCGCTCGCCGCCGGATCCACCACATCGACCGGCGAGGCCGTCCAGTTCTGGATCCTCGGCACGGTCGCCGTGGTCGGCGCGCTCTGCACGATCCTCATGAAGAAGGCCGTGCACAGCGCCCTCTGCCTCGCCGCGACCATGATCGTCCTCGCGGTCTTCTACCTCGCGAACGGCGCCTACTTCCTGGGCGTCGTCCAGATCGTCGTCTACACCGGCGCGATCATGATGCTCTTCCTCTTCGTGGTCATGCTCGTCGGGGTCACGGCGGCGGACTCGCTGAAGGAGACCCTGAAGGGCCAGCGCTGGTGGGCCGCGCTCTGCGGGCTCGGCTTCGGCGTCCTGCTCATCACCGGGATCGGCAACGCCTCGCTGCACTCCTTCACGGGGCTCGCCCAGGCCAACGCGGGCGGCAATGTCGAGGGCCTGGCCGCGCTGATCTTCACCAAGTACGTGTTCGCCTTCGAGATCACCGGCGCGCTGCTGATCACGGCGGCGGTCGGCGCGATGGTCCTCACCCACCGGGAGCGCACCGAACGGGCCAGGACCCAGCGCGAGCTGGCCGAGGCCCGGGTGCGCAGCGGCCAGCTCCCGCCGCTTCCCGCGCCGGGGGTCTACGCCCGGCACAACGCGGTGGACATCGCGGGCCTGCTGCCCGACGGCACCCCGTCCGAGCTGACGGTCAGCCGGACGCTGAAGGACCGGGGCCAGATCCGCGACGTATCGGACGAGGCCATCGCGGACCTGCGGGCACTGGAGCAGCGCTCGGCCGAGCGGCTGGGCCGCCCGGATCCCGAGGGCGCGGATGTCGACGGCGCGGATCTCGACAGTGCGGAGAAGGGGGCCCGGCGGTGAATCCGGTCTACTACCTGTATCTCGCCTCGCTGCTCTTCACCATCGGCGCCGCCGGGGTGCTGATCCGGCGGAACGCGATCGTGGTCTTCATGTGCGTCGAGCTGATGCTCAACGCCTGCAACCTGGCGTTCGTCGCCTTCTCCCGGATGCACGGCAACCTCGACGGCCAGATCATCGCGTTCTTCACGATGGTCGTCGCCGCCGCCGAGGTCGTGGTCGGGCTCGCGATCATCGTCTCGCTGTTCCGTTCGCGCCACTCGGCCTCGGTCGACGACGCCAGCCTGATGAAGCTCTGAGGGGTCGCTGAATCGTGGAGAACTTGATTGCGCTGCTCGTCGCGGCGCCTCTGCTCGGAGCGGCGGTGCTGCTCTGCGGCGGCCGCCGGCTCGACCGCACGGGCCACTGGCTCGGCACACTGCTCGCCGCCGCCTCCTTCGTGATCGGTGTGGTGCTCTTCGGGGCGATGCTCGGCCGGGCCACCGACGACCGGACCCTGCTCCAGCACCTCTTCTCCTGGATCCCCGTCGAGGGCTTCCAGGCCGATGTGGCGTTCCGGCTCGACCAGTTGTCGATGACGTTCGTCCTGCTGATCACCGGTGTGGGCACCCTGATCCACATCTACTCGATCGGGTACATGGAGCACGACGAGCGGCGCCGCCGCTTCTTCGGCTATCTGAACCTGTTCCTGGCGGCCATGCTGCTGCTCGTCCTCGCCGACAACTACCTGCTGCTGTACGTCGGCTGGGAGGGCGTGGGCCTCGCCTCGTACCTGCTCATCGGGTTCTGGCAGCACAAGCCGAGCGCGGCGACGGCGGCGAAGAAGGCGTTCCTCGTCAACCGCGTGGGCGACATGGGGCTCTCCATCGCCATCATGCTGCTGTTCACGACGTTCGGGACCTTCGCCTTCGGCCCCGTCTTCGCCGCCACCGGCGACGCTACCGAGGGCAAGCTGACGGCGATCGGCCTGATGCTGCTGCTCGCCGCCTGCGGCAAGTCGGCCCAGGTGCCGCTCCAGTCCTGGCTCGGTGACGCCATGGAGGGCCCGACCCCGGTCTCGGCCCTGATCCACGCGGCGACCATGGTCACCGCCGGCGTCTATCTGATCACCCGCTCCTCCGCGATCTTCAACGCGGCCCCCGACGCCCAACTGGTCGTCGTGGTGGTCGGCGCTGTCACGCTCCTCTTCGGGGCGATCGTCGGTTGCGCCAAGGACGACATCAAGAAGGCCCTCGCCGGGTCGACCATGTCGCAGATCGGCTACATGATCCTGGCGGCCGGCCTCGGCCCGATCGGCTATGTCTTCGCCATCATGCACCTGGTGACGCACGGCTTCTTCAAGGCCGGGCTCTTCCTCGGCGCCGGTTCGGTCATGCACGGCATGAACGACGAGGTCGACATGAGGAAGTACGGCGGCCTGCGGACCTACATGCCGGTCACCTTCGTCACCTTCGGCCTCGGCTATCTGGCGATCATCGGCTTCCCCGGCCTCTCCGGCTTCTTCTCCAAGGACAAGATCATCGAGGCGGCCTTCGCCAAGGGCGGCACCGAGGGGTGGATCCTCGGCGCCGTGACCCTGCTGGGCGCCGCGATCACCGCGTTCTATATGACGCGCGTGATGCTGATGACCTTCTTCGGCGAGAAGCGCTGGCAGCCCGACGCCAAGGGCAACGCGCCGCATCCGCACGAGTCCCCGAAGTCCATGACCATCCCCATGATCGTCCTGGCGGTCGGCTCGGTCTTCGCCGGTGGCTTCTTCTCCATCGGCGACCGCTTCCTGCACTGGCTGGAGCCGGTCACCGGACACGACCACGGGCACGCGCCGGTCAGCGCGGGCGTCGTCACCGGGGCCACCATGGTCGTCCTGGTCCTCGGGGTCGCCCTCGCCTGGTTCATGTACGGCCGCAAGCCCGTCCCCGTGGTCGCCCCGCGCGGCTCGCTCGCCACCCGGGCCGCCCGGCGCGACCTCCTCCAGGACGACTTCAACCATGTGGTCCTGGTCCGGGGCGGCGAACACCTCACCCGCTCGCTGGTCTACGTGGACCACACCCTGGTCGACGGGGTGGTCAACGGCACGGCGGCGTCGTTCGGCGGACTCTCCGGACGGCTCCGCAAGCTCCAGAACGGCTACGCCCGCACCTACGCGGTCTCGATGTTCGGAGGTACGGCAGTGCTCATCGCCGCGACCCTGCTGATGAGGGCGGTGTGACCGATATGTCGTTCCCTCTTCTGACCGCGACGGCGGCGCTGCCCGCGATCGGGGCGGTCGCCACGGCGGCCGTCCCGGCCGCCCGGCGCACCGCCGCCAAGTGGCTGGCGCTGCTCTTCTCGCTCGCCACGGCCGTCCTCGCCGCCATCGTGGTGGTCCGCTTCGAGCCCGGCGGCGCCCGCTACCAGCTCACGGAATCGCACGCCTGGATCGCCGACTTCGGGGTCCGGTACGAGCTGGGCGTGGACGGCATCGGGGTGGCGCTCCTCGCGCTCACCGCGCTGCTCGTCCCCTTCGTGATCCTGGCCGGCTGGCACGACGCCGACCCTCTGGAGGAGGCCGCCCCCAACCGCCGCTGGCGGCCCACCCAGGGGTTCTTCGCGCTGATCCTCATGGTCGAGGCGATGGTGATCCTCTCCTTCGAGGCCACCGATGTCTTCCTCTTCTATGTCCTCTTCGAAGCCATGCTCATCCCGATGTACTTCCTCATCGGCGGCTTCGGCGACCGCGCCCATGCGGGCGGCGACGAGGCGGCGGCCACCCAGCGCTCGTACGCGGCCGTCAAGTTCCTCCTCTACAACCTGGTCGGCGGCCTGATCATGCTGGCCGCCGTCATCGGCCTCTATGTGGTCGCGGGCTCCTTCTCGCTCGCCGAGATCGCCGAGGCGCGGGCGAGTGGTTCGCTCACCATGGCGACGAACACGGAGCGCCTGCTCTTCCTCGGCTTCTTCTTCGCCTTCGCGGTGAAGGCCCCGCTCTGGCCGCTGCACACCTGGCTGCCCAACGCCATGGGCGAGGCCACCGCGCCCGTCGCCGTCCTCATCACCGCGGTCGTCGACAAGGTCGGCACCTTCGCGATGCTCCGCTTCTGCCTCCAGCTCTTCCCCGAGGCGTCGAAGTGGGCCACGCCGGTGATCCTGGTGCTGGCGCTGGTCAGCATCGTCTACGGGGCGCTGCTCGCGGTCGGCCAGCGCGACATGAAGCGGCTGATCGCCTATGCGTCGATCTCCCACTTCGGCTTCATCATCATGGGCATCTTCGCCATGACCAGCCAGGGCCAGTCGGGCGCCACGCTCTACATGGTCAACCACGGGATCTCCACGGCCGCGCTGATGCTGGTGGCCGGCTTCCTGATCTCGCGGCGCGGCTCGCGCCTCATCGCCGACTACGGCGGGGTCCAGAAGGTCGCCCCGGTCCTCGCCGGGACGTTCCTGATCGGCGGGCTCGCCACCCTCTCGCTGCCCGGACTCTCCCCGTTCGTCAGCGAGTTCCTGGTCCTCGTCGGCACGTTCAGCCGGTATCCGGTGATCGGCATCATCGCCACCTTCGGCATCGTGCTCGCCGCGCTCTATGTCCTCGTCCTCTACCAGCGCACCATGACCGGCGCGGTCAAGGACGAGGTCAGGGCCATGCCGGACCTGCGGGTCCGGGAGCTGGTGGTGGTCACCCCGCTGATCGCGCTCCTCCTCTTCCTGGGCGTCTATCCCAAGCCGCTGACCCAGATCGTCAACCCGGCGGTGGAGCACACGATGTCCGACGTACAGCAGACCGATCCCCAGCCCGAGGTGGAGGCCGCCCGATGAGTGCGACTGCCGTCCACAACCTGTGGACAACGACGGCGGCCGACGGATTCACCAAGATCCCGGCTCCGAAGATCGAGTACGCGCAGCTCTCGCCCGTACTGATCGTGGTGGCCGCCGGGGTGCTGGGCATCCTGGCCGAGGCGTTCGTGCCCCGCAAGGCGCGGTACCACACCCAGCTCTTCCTCTCCTTCGTCGCGCTGGCCGCCTCCTTCGCCGCGGTGGTCGCGCTCGCGGCGGGCGGGTACGGCACGACGAAGAAGCACATCGCCGCCATGGGCGCCATCGCCGTCGACGGCCCCACGCTCTTCCTCCAGGGCACGATCCTGCTCGCCTCGGTCGTCGCCGTCTTCACCTTCGCCGAGCGCAGGCTCGACCCGGAGGCGCACGGCAACCGCGTCGACTCCTTCGTCGCGCAGGCCGCAGCCGTCCCCGGCGGCGCGAGCGAGAAGGCCGCCGTCAAGGCCGGGTTCACCACCACCGAGGTCTTCCCGCTGCTGCTCTTCGCGGTCGCCGGGATGCTGGTCTTCCCGGCCGCCAACGATCTGCTGACCCTCTTCATCGCGCTGGAGGTCTTCTCCCTCCCGCTCTATCTGCTCTGCGCCCTGGCCCGCCGCAAGCGCCTCATGTCGCAGGAGGCCGCCGTCAAGTACTTCCTCCTCGGCGCGTTCTCCTCGGCGTTCCTGCTCTTCGGGATCGCCCTGCTCTACGGGTACGCGGGCTCCGTCGCGTACGCCCGGATCGCGGAGGTCGTCGACGGCACGGTCCAGAGCGTGAACCCGGCGCTCGCCGACACCATGGGCAACGACGCCCTGCTGCTCATCGGCGGCGCGATGGTCCTGATGGGGCTGCTCTTCAAGGTCGGCGCTGTCCCGTTCCACATGTGGACCCCGGACGTCTACCAGGGCGCGCCCACCCCGGTCACCGGCTTCATGGCGGCGGCCACGAAGGTCGCCGCGTTCGGCGCGCTGCTCCGCCTGCTGTACGTGGTCCTCCCGGGCCTGCGCTGGGACTGGCGGCCGGTGATGTGGGGCGTCGTCATCGTCACGATGCTGGGCGGCGCGATCGTCGCCATCACCCAGACCGACATCAAGCGGCTCCTCGCGTACTCCTCGATCGCACACGCCGGGTTCATCCTGGCCGGTGTGATCGCGGGCACCGGCGCCGGGATCTCGTCGGTCCTCTTCTACCTGGCGGCGTACTCCTTCGTGACGATCGGCGCGTTCGCCGTGGTCACCCTGGTCCGCGACGCGGGCGGCGAGGCCACCCACCTCTCCAAGTGGGCCGGCCTGGGCCGCCGTTCCCCCCTGGTCGCCGCGGTCTTCGCGGTCTTCCTCCTCGCCTTCGCCGGTATCCCGCTGACCTCCGGCTTCTCCGGCAAGTTCGCGGTCTTCAAGGCGGCGGCGGAGAGCGGCGCGGGGGTCCTGGTGGTGATCGGTGTGATCGCCTCGGCCATCGCGGCCTTCTTCTACCTGCGGGTCATCGTCCTGATGTTCTTCAGCGACCCCACCCCGGAAGGCCCCACGGTCGCCGTCCCCTCCCCCCTCACCACCACGGCCATCGCCGTAGGCGTCCTGGTCACCCTCGTCCTCGGCCTGGCACCCCAGTACTTCCTGGACCTGGCGGGCCAGGCGAGCGGCTTCGTCCGGTAGGGCCGGCGCGCAGGCGGAAACGACCGGGCCCGGCACCTCCTCGGGGGAGGCGCCGGGCCCGGTCGCGTCGGCGGGTCACGTCGTGCTGACGCGGGACGCGTAGGCCCGCACCTCGCGCGAGGGGTCCGCCCCGGCCCGTACCAGCTCCGGGAGCGCGTCCACCGAGATCAGGGCACGGACCGTCTGCTGCCTGACCCCGGTGTCCGGGGCGTCGAGCGTACGGGCGTACAGCGCCGCGTCCCCCAGCCGCAGCGCCCGCAGCACCTCCACCGCCCCCGCCCGTACGACCGGATCCGCCACCGCTCCCACCCGTCGGCCACTGCTCCTGCCCCGGTACCTGGATCCGCCCCCGCCCCGCCCCTGAGTCTGTCCTCGCCCCTGCCCCTAAGCCTGCCCCTGTGCCTGGACCCGTCCCCGCACCTCGCCCAGGCCCACCCGGGTGCCGTCCGGGCCCGGGGCCCAGGCGGTCAGGGTGATCTCGTCGCCGTCCTCCAGGAAGGTGCGCTTGCCGCCGGGCAGCTCGATGGGCTCCGTACCGTTCCACGCCAGCTCCAGCAGGGAGCCGCGCTGGGCGCGCTCGGGGCCGCTGACCGTGCCGGAGGCGAAGAGGTCCCCGGTGCGTACGGAGGCCCCGTTGACCGTGAGATGGGCGAGCTGCTGCGCCGCCGTCCAGTACATCGTGGAGAAGGGGGGCTCGGAGATCACCTCGCCGTTGAGGGCGACCGAGATCCGCAGATCGAATCCGCCCGGCTCCTCTTCCTCCGCGTCATCCAGATAGGGGAGAAGGGGGACGGTACGGAGCGGCGGCGCGACCCGGGCCGCGTCCAGCGCCTCCAGCGGGGTCACCCACGCGGCGACCGAGGTGGCGAAGGACTTGCCGAGGAAGGGGCCGAGCGGCACGTACTCCCAGGCCTGGATGTCCCGCGCCGACCAGTCGTTGAGGAGGGAGAGGCCGAAGACATGGTCCCGGAACGAGGCCAGCTCCACCGGGGTGCCCTGGCGGGACGGGGTGCCGACGACGAAGGCCACCTCCGCCTCGATGTCCAGCTTCGTGGAGGGCCCGAAGAGCGGCGCCGGGTCGGCGGGCGCCTTGCGCTGGCCCGACGGGCGCGTCACCGGCGTACCGGAGACGACGACCGTGCCGGAGCGGCCGTGGTAACCGATCGGCAGATGCTTCCAGTTGGGGGTCAGCGGCTCGCCGTCCGGGCGGAAGACGTGGCCCACGTTGGTGGCGTGGTGCTCGCTCGCGTAGAAGTCGACGTAGTCGCCGATCTCGTACGGCAGATGGAGCGTCACCGCGCCCAGCGGGTGGAGCAGGGGCTCTATGGCGGGGCGGTGCGCGGGCACCGTCACCCAGGCGGTGAGCGCCCGGCGGACATCGCGCCAGGTGGTGCGCCCCGCCGCCATCAGGGGGTTGAGGCTGGACCTGGCCAGCAGCGCCGCGTACGGGGAGCCCAGCGCGTGCGCGGCGGCCCCCGCGTCGAGCACGTGATCGCCGATACGGACACCGAGCCGCCGGCGGTCGGGCTCGTCGGCGGTCGAGAAGACTCCGTACGGCAGATTGTGCGGGCCGAAGAGATCGTCCTCGGCCGGTTCGAGCGGGCTCTGCTCGGGCATCGGTGCTGCCTCGCTTTCCGGATCGATACGGGACACGTTACGTCGGTGTTGCCCAGCGCAGGCGGAAATAAAAAGCGCGCAGTGACCGAGCGTTGACCGGAAAACGCGAGGTGGGGCCGGAGGTCGGGGCCCGGTACGGCGTGCGGGCGGGGCGAGGACGGGACGCGACCGGGACGGGATGGGGGCGGGGACGGGGCGGAATGGGGGAGGATCTCCGGGTGTACCGGCGGTAGCCCCTGGCATGTGTCAGGGGGACGGCCGGGGGGACCGTCAGGGGGATGTCGGGGGGATGTCGGGGAAACGGGCCCGGGAAATCCCAGGGGGGTCTCCGGGAGTTGCGTGTGGGGTCCGAGGGAAGTCTCTGGGGGAGCCGGGGAGATCTCCCCGGGAGGTTCCGTGAAGGCCGCGCGAAGGGAGGGGTTGCCCGTCGTTCACTCCGGGGTCGACCCGCGTTCCGGACATATGGGTCTCTCCTGGTGGAATCGCCGATCCCGAACATACCGGCGGAGCCGGGAAGGCGCCCATGGTGATCGAAAGCCGACCGGATACGCTGACTTGAGTGATGGCAGCGACACATCGACATTCCGTGTGATCGTCAGCAGACAGGAGTACCTCTCGTGACCGTCGTCGGGCCGTTCGGGCTGAGCGTGCATGACCAGGCTCTTGAGGCCGATGTCCAGAACGGATTGGCCGCTGTCGAGGCGGGGCTGCTCGACGCCACCAAGAGCGAGGTGCCGTTCATCACGGAGGCCGCCCAGCATCTGGTGCGGGCGGGCGGCAAACGATTCCGGCCGTTGTTGGTCATGCTCGCGTCACGTTTTGGGGACCCGTACGCGCCCGGAGTGGTGCCGGCGGCCGTCGTCGTGGAGCTGACGCACCTGGCGACGCTCTACCACGACGACGTGATGGACGAGGCCGAGGTCCGCCGCGGGGTGGAGAGCGCCAACGCCCGGTGGGACAACTCCGTCGCCGTCCTCACCGGCGACTTCCTCTTCTCCCGCGCCTCGTACATCCTGGCCGACCTGGGCCCGGAGGCGGTCCGCGTCCAGGCCGAGGCGTTCGAGCGGCTGGTCACCGGGCAGATCCTGGAGACCGCCGGCCCGCGCGGGGGCGCCGACCCGGTGAGCCACTACCTCGATGTCGTACGGGGCAAGACCGGCTCGCTGATCGCGGTCGCGGGCCGGTTCGGCGCGATGATGTCCGGCGCCGACGAGACGGTGGTCGACATCCTCACCCAGTACGGGGAGCGGCTGGGCATCGCCTTCCAGCTCGCCGACGACTACCTCGACATCGCCAGCGACTCCCACGAATCCGGCAAGACCCCCGGCACCGACCTGCGCGAGGGCATCCCGACCCTGCCGGTGCTGCTGCTGCGCGCCCAGGCGGAGGAGCACCGCAGACCGGACGACCTCGCGCTGGTCGAGCTGTTGAGCGGCGACCTCGCGGACGACACGAAGCTCGCCGAGGCCCTGCGGCTGCTCCGCGCCCACCCGGCCCTGGAGCAGGCGCGCCAGGACACCGTCCGCTACGCGGAGGAGGCCCGCGCCACCCTGGCACCGCTCCCCGAGGGGTACGCGAAGTCGGCCCTGGTGGAGCTCTGCGACGCGGTGGTCCACCGCGCGAACTGACGGGAGGGCACCCGCACCACCCCGTACGGCCGGTGGCGCTGGTACGGCCTGTGGCGCTCGTACGTCCGGTACTCCCCGTACGGCCGGTGGCGCTCGTACGGCTGGTATTCCCGTACGGCGCGGGGCGCTCGTATGACCCGTACTCCCCGCACGGCCGGTGGCGCGCGTACGGCCCGTACGCCCCGCACGGCCGTGGCTCCCGTTCCCCGTACGGCCCTGGGCACTCGTACGGCCGGTAGGCCCGTACGGCGTGATCACCCGCCCGGCGCAGACGCCGACGCCCCCTCCTCCTCAGGCTCCCCTTCCCCCTCTTTTCCCTGCCCTGCTTCTCCGTTGTCTCCCTTCCCCTACCTCCCCCTACGGGACCGGGGGCGTCGCTCCTCCGTATGTCATCCCACAGCAGTACGACAAGGTGCGCCCGGGGGCTGACGCTTCCGCGCCCCCGATTTGGTCCCATGGAGGAAGACCACTCCTGACCAATTCGGGTGAGAATGGCGGCGAGGAGTGGACACGCGCAGAGGACGGAAGGCCGCCGACCACGGAGGTAGGGCACACATGGCACCGAACGACAACGGACCGGCGACCGAGGAGGAGACGGGGCCCGGCACCGTCCGCCGCAAGGCGGCACGTTACGCGCTCCCCGTCGCGGTGGCGGGAGTGGCCGCGGCGACCATCGGTCTCGTCCCGGCGCTCGCGGCGACCGGTGACCCGGATCTGCCGAAGGTGAGCGCCCAGCAGCTCATCGAGAAGATCGCGGCGTCGGACACCGAGCAGCTCTCCGGCACGGTGAAGATCACCACGGACCTGGGCATCCCCGGTCTCGACCAGCTCGGCAGCCTCGCGGACTCGTTCGTGAAGCAGCAGAAGGAGAGCGGCAGGGGCGGGGAAGGCGCCGCCGCCGTGGACCCGTCCGAGAAGCTGATGGAGCTGGCCGCCGGCTCGCACACCCTGCGGGTGGCGGTGGACGGCCCCGACAAGCAGCGCCTCTCGATCCTCGACAAGACGGCCGAGTACAGCGTCATCCACAACGGCGGCGAGGTCTGGGCGTACGACAGCGGCTCCAACACCGCGTACCACGCGACGGAGCCGACGGACGGCACCCACCGCTCGCAGGGGTCCGAGGACGAGGAGGGGACCCACGGCAAGGAGGGGACCCTGCCCGACGGTTCCGCGGCCACCCCCAAGGCGTTCGCCGAGGAGGTGCTGAAGGCCGCGGACGAGACGACCTCGGTGACCGTCGACGGCACGGCGCGGGTGGCCGGACGCGATGCGTACCGGCTGCTGATCAAGCCGAAGCAGTCCGGCTCCACGGTCGGCTCCATCGCGATCGCGGTGGACGCGAAGACGGGCACGCCGCTCAAGTTCACGCTCTCGCCGAGCAGCGGCGGCAAGGCCGTGGTCGACGCGGGCTTCACCAAGGTCGACTTCGGCAAGCCGGCCGCGAGCACCTTCGACTTCACGCCGCCCAAGGGCGCGAAGGTCACGGAGGAGAGCGACATCAAGGCCGAGTACTCCGAGCACTCCGAACACTCCGGGAAGGCCGGGAAGTCCGGACAGCAGGAGAAGGAGGCGCTGCCCGGCGCCGCCGGCACCCCTGACGGCCTGGGCTTCTTCGCCGGCGGCATCGGCGAGGGCAAGGACGGCGCGAAGGTCATCGGCAAGGGCTGGAACGCGGTGTACGTGCTGAGCTCGTCGGAGGGCGAGGGCCTGGCCGGCGAGGCGAAGGGCGACGCGGCGAAGAACGGCGCGGCCAAGGGCGGCTCGGACGCGAAGGCGTCGGGCGAGCTGCCGGCGGAGGCGCAGCAGTTCGTGGACGCGCTCGGCGACAAGGTCACCGGAAAGTTCGGCACGGGGACGGTCTTCCAGACCCGTATCGTCAACGCGCTGACAACTGACGACGGCACGGTCTACGTGGGCACGGTCACGAAGGACGCCCTGCTCAAGGCAGCCAACCAGGACAACTGACGCTATGCGGAACCGCCCCGTCGCGTGAACTGCGCGGCGGGGCGGAACGCTGCCCGGAGCCGGTCCGTTTCCGTGACAGGACCGGAGAGCCCAGGGCCCGGGAGGGGGACAGGATGACCGAGGGGACCGGCGCCGTCATCGAGACGCGCGGCCTGACCAAGCGGTACGGAGGCGGGCAGCTCGCCGTCGACCGCCTCGACCTGACGGTGCCCGCAGGCAGCGTCTTCGGCTTCCTCGGGCCCAATGGCTCCGGCAAGACCACCACCATCCGGATGCTGATGGGCCTGATTGAACCGACGGCGGGTTCGGCCGCCCTCCTGGGCCACCGGATGCCGCGCGCCGCGCGGACGGTGCTGCCCCGGGTGGGCGCGCTGATCGAGGGGCCCGCGCTGTACGGACATCTGAGCGGCCGGGAGAATCTCGTACGGTACGACAGCGCCGACCCGACGGCCGATCCCCGGACCCGTGCCGCGCGGGTGGACGGGGCGCTGGAGCGCGTCGGGCTGACGGCGGCCGGGGGCAAGAAGGCGAAGGCGTACTCCCTGGGGATGAAGCAGCGGCTCGGACTCGCCTCGGCGCTGCTGCGGCCCCGCGCCCTGCTGGTGCTGGACGAGCCGACGAACGGGCTCGACCCGCAGGGCATGCGGGAGATCAGGACGCTGGTGCGGGAGCTGGCGGCGGACGGTACGACGGTCTTCCTCTCCTCCCACCTCCTCGACGAGATCGAGCAGGTCTGCACCCATGCCGCCGTGATGACCCAGGGCAGGCTGATCACCCAGGGCACGGTCGCCGAGCTGGCGGCCGGCACCCGGGGCAGACTCGCCGTCACCACCCCGGACCCGGCCGAGGCGGCCCGGGTGCTCAAGGAACACGGGGTCACGGGCGTGGCCGTGGTGGAGGACCGGGTCACCGGGGAGCTGCCGACGGCCGAGGGCACGGCGGTGGACCCGGCCGAGCTGAACGCGGCGCTGGTCGGCGCCGGCGTCCGGGTACGGGCCTTCGGCCAGGAGCGCGCCTCGCTGGAGGACGCGTTTGTCGCGCTGACGGGGGAGGGTTTCGATGTCGCGGGCTGATACGGGCACGGCGCACCAGGATCCCGAGGAGGCGCCCCGAAATCCGGACGCGGCGCCTCAGGATCCTGAGGCCCGGCGCCCCGAGGCGGCGCGGCCCCGGCCGCTCTGGACCTTCGGGCTGCTCCGCTCCGAGCTGAGCGTCACCTTCCGGCGGTGGCGGACCCTGGCACTGCTGGGCGTGCTCGCCTCCTTCCCGGTCCTCATCGGCATCGCGGTGAAGATCGAGACGGGGGACGGCGGGGGCGGGGGCGGCCCGGGAGGCGGGCCTCCCTTTATCGGGCAGGTCACCAACAACGGGCTGTTCCTGGTCTTCGCCGCGCTCGCGGCGACGCTGCCGATCTTCCTCCCGATGGCGGTCGGCGTCATAGCGGGCGACGCGATCGCGGGCGAGGCGAACGGCGGGACGCTGCGCTATCTGCTGGTCGCCCCGGCGGGCCGGACCCGCCTGCTGCTGGTCAAGTACGCCACCACCCTGGCGTTCTGCCTGGTCGCCACGGCGGTCGTGGCCGCCTCGGCACTCGCCGTCGGCGCGCTGCTCTTCCCGCTCGGTGACGTCACCACGATCTCCGGCGTCCGGATCTCCTTCGGCGAGGGCATGGCGCGGGCGGCGCTGATCGCCCTGGTGGTGGCGGGCTCGCTGATCGGGTTCGCGGCGCTGGGCCTCTTCATATCCACCCTGACCAACAGCGGGATAGCCGCGATGGCGGCGACGGTCGGGCTGCTGATCACGGTGCAGATCCTGGACGCGATCCCGCAGCTCCACGCCGTACAGCCGTATCTCTTCACCCACGACTGGCTCTCCTTCGCGGACCTGCTCCGCGAGCCCGTCCTGGGCGACGGCATCGCGAGGAACCTGGGGCTCCAGGCGGTGTACGCGGCGGTGTTCGGCTCGGCGGCGTGGGCGCGCCTCACGACCCGCGATATCACGAGCTGACCCGGGCCGGAGCCCGACTGGCCCGGGCCAGCCGGCCCGGCCGGCGTCGGCCAGGCCCGGCCCGGGGTCGGCCGGCCCGGCCCGGGTCGGTCACCGGACCGGGTCGGCCGGCCCGGATCACCCAGGGCCGGCCCGGATCACCCAGGGCCGGTCAGGCCGGTGAGGGCGGGGTCAGGCTCCGGAGAGCGCCCAGACGGCGTACGCGATGGCGTCACTGTTCCGGTCGAGCGCGGTGTCGTCGATGTTCGCCAGGGTGTCGCACGACCGGTGGTAGCAGGTGTCGAAGGCCCGCCCGGAGATGCCGCCCCACTTCTGCGCCTGTGCGGCGGTCTTGATGTAGTCGGCGCCGCTGAAGAGCCCGCCGACCGGGATGCCCACGTTCTTGAACGGCGCGTGGTCGGAGCGGCCGTCGCCCTCGGTCTCGATCTCGGTGGGGATGCCGAGGCCCGCGTAGTAGTTCTTGAAGGTCTGCTCGATGACCGGGTCGTCGTCGTAGACGAAGTAGCCCGGGTTCGGGCTGCCGATCATGTCGAAGTTCAGATAGCCGCTGATCTTGGCGCGTTCGGCGGTGGGCAGGTTGTTCACGTAGTACCGCGAGCCGACCAGCCCCAGCTCCTCCGCGCCCCACCAGGCGAACCGCAGATGCTTCGCCGGGGTGAGCTGCGCGCGGGATACGGCGAGCGCGGTCTCCAGGACGGCCGCGGAGCCGGAGCCGTTGTCGTTGATGCCGGCGCCCGCGGTGACGGAGTCGAGGTGCGAGCCGGACATGACGACCTGGTTCGGGTCCCCGCCGGGCCAGTCGGCGATCAGGTTGTAGCCGGTGGCGCCGTTGGAGGTGAACTGCTGGACGGTGGTGGTGAACCCGGCGGCGTCCAGTTTGCCCTTCACGTAGTTGACCGAGGCGAGATAACCGGCGCGGCCGTGGGCGCGGTTGCCGCCGTTGGCGGCGGCGATGGAGGAGAGCTGCGTCAGGTGCGCCTTGACGTTGGCGAGCGGAATGTCCGGCGCGGCGAGCGCACCGGCCGGCGCGGCGGCGGCCGGCGCGGCGGCGGCCGGCGCGGTGGTGGCGGCCGGAGCCGGGGTGGCGGCGCCGAGCAGCCCGACGAGCGCGAGCCCGGTGGCGGCGGCGGTCAGGGTGGCGGTGGTACGGCGTATTCGAGGAACGGAGAACGTCATGAACGTCATGTGGGGGGCTCCGAATTCCGAAGGACGACGGGAACAACAGGACGAAACGCGCAAGACGCCCCACGTCATGAGGAACGTGGGGCGCTGTGCGTGCTGAATGGTGGGTGAGAGCGTGACCCACCGTCAAGAGCGCGAACCGGGCGTCGATGTCCGCTCAGCGGACACGACAGGCCGGACCAGCCGCCCGCCCTCGCCCCCGGCCCGCGCGCCCCCGGAAATCCCCTCGCCTCCTGGAAATCCCCTCGCGCGGCGGCCGGTACGGACCGAGACTCGTCGCATGGCCGGCATGGGAGCGTTCCGGGACATGGTCACCGCGTGGGCGGCGAACGACGCGGGCGCCCCAGGCGACCCGCGCGGCCTTGAGGATCTGGTACGGGAGTCGGCCGTACGGCTCTCTGTCCGTACGGCGGTCCTGCTCGAAGGGCCGAGCGACGCGGCGGCGGTCGAGGCCCTGGCCGAACGGCGCGGCCGGGACCTGGCGGCCGAGGGGATCTGCGTCCTCCCGATGGGCGGGGCGATGAGCGTCGGGCGCTACGCCGGGCTCCTCGGCTCACCCGGCTTGGGTCTGCGCCTCACGGGCCTGTGCGACGAGGCGGAACGCCCTTACTACGTACGCGGCTTCGAGCAGACCGGCGCGGCGCGGTCGGCCTTCTTCGTCTGCACGGCGGACCTGGAGGACGAGCTGATCCGGGCACTGGGCGTGCCCAGGGTGATGGAGCTGATCGAGGCGGAAGGCGACCTGCGCCCCGTCCGGACCTTTCTGCGCCAGCCCGCCCAGCGGGGCCGCACCCCGCACCAGCGGCTCAGGCGGTTCCTCGGCACGAAGAAGGGCCGCAAGATCCAGTACGGCCGCGTCCTGACCGAGGCCCTGGCCCCCGACCGGACCCCGCCCCCGCTCAACGCCCTGCTCGCCACCCTCTGACGGCTCGGACAGCCCCTGGTCGCCCTCCGATGCCGACCGGCTCACCCCGTGTGGAGGACGCGGAAACGCCCGGGTTCCGCCGGGTCCCGGTCGACGACCTGGACGGGCGCCCCGGCCCACTGCCAGACGCCGCTACCCGGCGTACGGGAGAACGCGACGCGCCCACGGGTGCCTTCGGCCGAGACGCCCTCCCACGACACCCCGCCCGGGGAGCGGAGCGCCTCGGCGAGGACGGTGACCGTGTCGTACCCCTCGAAGGCGACGAAGGAGGCCGCCTCGCCGAGCCGTTCCCGCAGGGCCGCCCCGACCCGTACACCGAGAGGCCCCAACCGCTCGGGCAGATAGCGCAGGAACGGGATCGCGGCGCCGTCGGGGCCCAGCAGCTCCGCCCATGAGGCGAACTCCGGCTGCCCGGCCGGCGCCCCGATCAGGGTCTCCGCGAGGCGCGGATCACGGCGTACGGACGTGACGATCGGCACGGCCGGCTCCGGATGGCCGGTCAGCAACAGGAGGGCGGTGGCGCGGTGGCCGGCCAGTTCGTCGCAGACGGCGGCGGGGTCGAGCGTGCCGAGTTCGGTGACGCTGCCGCCGCGCGGGGCGAGGTGCTCGCGCAGGATACGGATCCCGGTCGCCCAGTAGAGACTTGGCTGGGCCGCCACGGCGATGTCCCGGTGGCCCGCTCCGAGCAGGAAGTCCGCGTAGATCCGCCAGCCGTGGGACTGTGCCGGGGCGAGCCGCGCGACCCGGTCCGCCGGCCGCTCGGTGAGCGCGTCGAGCACCGCCGAGGAGCAGAGGTACGGCAGGCCGAGCGCGTCGGCCCGGGCGGCGACGGCGCGCGCGACGACGCTGTGATACTCCCCGGCCAGCGAGGCGACCCCGAGGCGCGCCAGCTCCTCGACGGCCGCCGAGGCCCGCTCCGGGTCGGCCGCGGTGTCCCGGACGACCAGTTCGAGCGGCTTTCCTCCGACGCCGCCCGCGTCGCCGACCTCACGTACGGCGAGCTCGAACCCGGCGAGCAGATGCCGCCCCGCCTCGACCCAGCCGGGCCGGCTCAGCGGAGCGAGCACCCCGATCCGGACAGCCGGCCCGGAGCCCCGCTCCATGCCCCGCTCAGCTCCGGCCACCTGCGCTGCCGTCATCTCCCCCTCCCACACGCCTCTCCGTACCCACCGGCCCACCGCGCCACCGACGCACCGACGCAGCCTCTCAGCCCGTGATGTACCAGTTGTTCTTGAGGTACTCCAGGGTGCTGTCCCCGAGTTCGTCCTCCCCGAACGTCGCGGGTGCCTTGATCGCCTCCTTCGGGATGTCGATCTTGCCGGACGCCCCCTCGACGACCTGTCCCGGATCCACCGTCGCCGTCTTCAGAGCGGTCTTCTGCGCGGGCGAGATCATCTGGAACGTGAAGCGGAAGGTCGACGTACACGGCCCGAACCCCTGGTCCTCCGCCTTCTTCGCGGCGGGCCCGGCGATATCGCAGACCGTGTCGATGTCCTCGTGCCCCAGGGCGCGCAGATACTCCTCGTACCGCTTGATCGCGCCCTCCTTGCTCTGGACCCCGGGCTGCTCACCGGTCGGCTCCGCGGGCGGCGCCTCGCTACTGGCGGCAGCGGACGGCGCGGCCGACGCCGAAACGTCCCCGGACGGCGAAGCCCCGTCACCGGCTCCACCCGCCCCACCCTTCTCCGGCCCGCAGCCCCCCACGCCCAGCGCCACGCAGACGGACATCGCCGCCGTCACCATCGCCCGAGCCCTCACCCGGTTCCCCCTACCGTTGGCCGAAATCACACCAACAAGTCACGCGAAACAGCCCGCAACGGTTCCCCGACGGCACTGCGCCATGCCCTGACCGACACGTCAGACCCCGGAGAAACCACCCTGCCGGACGCCGCTGACGAATGCTGTCCAGGTGTTCGGGGTGAGGGCGAGGGTGGGGCCGTGGGGGTTCTTGGAGTCCCGGACCGGGACGGTGCCGTGTGTCGCCGCGAGGTTGGTGGCGACCTCGATGCACTGACCGCCGTTCTCGCTGTAGGAGGACGTGAACCAGAGGGGGGATTCGGTCGTCATGGGCTGCCCTTTCGCAACTGGCGGATCATGTCCACGGACGCCGCACGTGGCAGCGCCTCGGCCTGTAGTTGATGGTAATCCGTCAGGAGGGGAAGGACCGTTGTGGTGTCCCGCTCCAGGTGGCCCCGATGAGCGGACTCCGCGTACGACATGAGCGAGCGGTCCGGCAAGGTGAGCAGGGTTACCGGCAGAGTCAACGGGCGGCGAACCCCGAGGTCGAAGGGGGCGATCTGAAACACGGTGTTCGGCCGCTCGGCGAACTCGATGAGTCGAGCGAACTGAGCATCCATGAGAGTGCTGTCCCCGATCGGGCGGCGGAGGCAGCTTTCGTCGAGCACGACAAAGACCAGCGGGGGTGGAGTTCGGGTGAGTGACGCTTGGCGCTGGGCAATCAGCGCAATCCGTTCATCGGCCTGTTCCCGTGTAGCGACGCCCCGTTTGACGGCGCTGTCTCCGATCGCTGACGCGTACTCATGTGTCTGGAGCAGGCCATGTATGACACCAACCTCGTAGAGCCTGATCTCTGTTGCTCGTGCCTCATGGGCGATGTACTCCGGAAAGCCCTCCAGTAACGCCCTGTACCTGACGGCCTGGCATTGGCGCTGGAGTCGATCTCCTGTTCCCAAGGCCCTGTCGGCACTTGCCGCGAACTGTTGAGTTGGTTTTCTCTGCCCAGTTTCCACGGCAGAAATGTGCGCACCGGAGCACCCCATCCGCTCGGCCAGCTCCACCTGAGTCCAACCGCGTTCATCCCGCAAGCTGCGGAGACGTGCCCCGAAGGCAGCGCTCGGCGACTGCTCGGGGTCCAGTTCCTTTCGATTCGCCATTGGGTACCCGACTCTCCCACCTATTTCAGTAAGTTGAAGACATCTGGACTCTACGCGACGCTGGCCGCCCTGAGTAGTGGATTCGCTACGGAGAGGAACGGTCATGTCCAGTGACAGCGTCACCGCCGAGCCGCAGAAACCCCCGCGCACCCCCACCCGCCATGAGCCGCCCCCCGACGAGCCGAGTCGGCCGGGGGTTTCGCCCGCCGAGGTGTGTCCGCCGGTCGACCTTGTTCCGGTGCCCGGGTGTGATCTGTGTGCCTGGTGGGATGCGCGCAGGGGCAATGCCCGGCGCGGGATCGGTTCGGTGAGCCCGCTCGACTGTGCCCGGCAGATCGCGGCGCACCCGCACCGCCGGGCGGGGGTGGCGGGGTGACGGCCGTGCCGCGCGTTCCGGAGCCGTGGCGAGGACCGCGGCGCCCCACGGAGGCCGCAGCTCCGCCGGCCGGACTCGGCCTGGGCACGGCGGTGTTCGACCGCAGGACGGAGATGCCCGGGGTGATCAGGTCGTTCGCCGGGAACACGGTCTGGCTGGTCCGGCCCTCGGGGCACACCTGGCAGGCCGCGCTGATCTCCGTGCGCCCGGCCTCCGAACGGGAACGGGCCCAGCTCCGGGCCCTCGCCGAACTGCACCGCAGGCAGCGGCCCCCCGTCCGGAGGCAGAGGTGAACGGGCGGCACTACAACGTGACCGTAGTGTGCGAGGGGCCCATCAACGGTACGTGGGTACGGGTCCTCCTCGCCGCCCGGCAGACCACGTCGCCGGAGCACGCCCTGACCTTCCTCCGCGCCCAGGCCCGGCGTATCGCCAACGGCCTCGACCCTCAGCCGCATTCGGGGTGGATCCCCGACGGCACCTTGACCCTGGTGGCGGCGCGCACCCCCGACGCCTCCACCGGGCTCCGGTTCTGGTGCCACAACCCCGCCGCGCAGAAGGCGGCCCGGGAGCGGCTTGCCGCCGGCGGGGAGTTCGTGCTCGGCGCCATTGACGACAGCGGGCTCTACCTCCTCAGGGCGCTGCCCGTGCCCGCGTACGTACCTCTGCCCGCATACAGCTCCCTCCCGACGCGCGGCTCCGGCGCCCCGGGCCACCGGAAGCCCCGCTGGTTCGAACGGCTCCGGCTCCGGCTCCGACCTTGGTGGCGGCGGGATTTACCCGATGACGCGAATACCGGCGGTATCGGATAGACGGCGCTGGTCGGCCACCCTACCGTTGGCCTAATGGGTCCAACCGGACCTGTATGTAAGGGGGTTCGATATGGGGTGTGAGGAACTTACCCGGCTCACCGGAAACGGCAACGGGGAGTGCGGGGAGGACGACTGCCCGAACGTCTATCGCTCCGCCAGTGGTTCGTCAGTTGTTCAGGGGAAGGTCTCCATGGCTTTCGAGCCGCCCCGAGGGGAAGAGCTCGTGGAGATCCCCGAGAGCGTGCTGAGGGAGGCCGTACGTGCTCTTGGCTGGTGAGGAGTGGGCGGCGCGGTTTGAAGGTTTCCGGCGGGAGGCGTGGCGTCTGGAGACGCTGCCGCAATACCTCATGCCGCAGGAGGAAGAGGAGTTCGCCGCGTTCAAGGGCGGAGCCCGGGTGGACCCCTTGGCCGTGTCCGACGAGTACACGGACCGGCTGCGTCGGCAGGTGACGGAAGGGCGTTCCCAGGGGCGCGTGCACGTCGTGACTCAACCGCTCTCGGATTACCTGCGATTCGAGTTCTCCCGCTACTACGTGCCCCATGCGCTGGCGGGTGAGCAGATCCGGATCCTGGATGTGACCGACCAGGTGAACCCTCTGGAAGGGGTTCAGGACTTCTGGCTCTTCGACCGTTCTGAAGTGGTGCTGATGAACTATCACCCGGACGGGCGTCAGATCAACCGTGAGGTTCACGAGGGCGACCCGGCTCGGTTCATCGAATATCAGCGCATCGCGGTAGCCGAGTCGGTGCCCTTCGAGGAGTACGTGAAGGGCCTTGAGCTTTGAACCCGAAAAGCTGGGCCGGTTCCGATCGGACTTGGCTCATGAGCTGAGAGGCCGGCGCAAGCGAGCCGGGAAGACGCAGACCTGGCTCGCTCGCCACTGCAATATGTCCCAGACCAAGGTCAGCGGTGCCAAGCACGGGGGCGGGGGATCCGACGAGGGCGGGAACACGTCCGACGGTTCCGGTCCTGCGACGGGCAGGTAGGTGCCGGTGACGACACGCGCAGAGGGGGCGGGGCCTTCGGGGCTCGCCTCCGCGTTGGCGGCGGCGGGGGGCGATCGGCGCGGACTGGGGGCCGGCGTTCGAGGCGGTGCCGCGGGAGTGGTTCGTGCCCGACCGGGTCTGGCCGGGCACGGCGGATGGCGCGCGGCAGGGTGGGCTGGTGGACCGGGCCCGGGATCCCCGGGCGTGGGCCGAGGCGGTGTACTCCGATATTCCGCTCACGACGCAGTGGGACGACGGCGCGCACAGTGGGGACGGCCTGGGCGCCACGCCCACCAGCTCCGGCTCCATGCCGCGCATGGTCTTCTCCATGCTCGCCGACCTGGACGTACGGGAGGGCCACCGCGTCCTTGAGATCGGCACGGGCACCGGCTGGAACGCCGCACTCCTCGCCCACCGGCTGGGCGGCGCGAACGTGGTCAGCGTCGAGTACGACGAGGGCGTGGCCCGGGCCGCCGCCGGGAACCTCCGGCGGGCAGCGGAATCCCCGCTGGTCGTCGTCGGGGACGGCCGCTCGGGGTACGCCGAAGGAGCACCGTACGACCGGGTCGTCGCCACCTGTTCGATCGGGGAAGTGCCCCGTGCCTGGGTGGAGCAGACCCGGCCGGGCGGGGTGATCGTGGCCCCGTGGGGCACCGAGTACGGCGGTGAGTACATCGTGCGGCTGGTGGTCGGGGAGGACGGTACGGCATCCGGGCCGTTCACCCGGTCCAGCGCCTTCATGCGCCTGCGGCAGCAGCGTACGGAGCGCCCGCCGTTCGCCGCCTACCTCAAGGGGCGGACGTGGCCTGCGGACGGGGTCAGTGGGGACGAGCACGCTGGACCCCGCCGCCATCGGAGGGTGGCTCGAACAGTTCGTGATCGGGGTCCAGGTTCCTGGCGCCTTCTGGCGTGCCGAGCGGTACGGCGACGGGTCGTACACCCTCTGGACCTACAGCACCGACACCCGGTCCTGGGCGACGGCCGACCACGAACCCGGGGCGAGCGAGTACGCCGTGGTCCAGTCGGGGCCGCGCAGGCTCTGGGACGAGACGGAGGCGGCGTACCGCTGGTGGGAGGAGCGGGGCAGGCCCGGAGTGGAGTGCTTCGGGCTCACCGTGGGGGGAGATGGCGGCGGTCAACAGGTCTGGCTCGGGGGGCCGGACCGGGCGGTGGGCGTCGGCGGGATGCCGGGGGCGCGATGAGTTCCGGGTGCGGGCCGGGTCTGTTGTGGTGAGGCTGGTGGCGGGGGCTTCGGGGGGCCGGTCGGTACGTACGTACGAGAGCTGGAGGGACATCATGAGCGACACCGTGAGCGGAGAGCTTCCCGGCAGGCCGCCCGTCGTCGATCCGGAGACCTGGCGGGCGGCGCGGGCGGAGTTGCTGGTCCGGGAGAAGGCGCATACGCGGGAGGGGGACGCGATCGCGGCGGCCCGGCGGCGGCTGCCCATGGTGGAGTTCGACGGGACCGTCGAGGTGGTGGGGGCCGAGGGGAGCGTGCCGTTCCTGGATCTGTTCCAGGGGCGCGACGAGCTGCTCACCTACCAGCACATGTGGTGGGACGGGGCGCCGCACCAGGGGCAGTGCGAGGGGTGCACCATGGCGGCCTGGCATCTGGAGGACGCCGTCGGGTATCTGAACGCCCGGGGGGTCTCCTTCGCTTTTCTGACGACCGGGGCCTGGGAGGAGGTCGCGCCGTACACCGCGTTCATGGGGTACACGCAGCCCTGGTACTCGGTGCGGGGGCTCGCGGAGCCGGTCGGCGGGGGGATGGGGCACCTCACCAGTTTCCTGCGGGACGGCGACCGTACGTTCGTCACGTATTCCACGACCGGCCGGGGCAGCGAGGTGTTCAGCGGGGCCTTCGGGCTGCTCGACATGACGCCGTACGGGCGCGGCGAGGCCTGGGAGGAGCAGCCGGAGGGGCGGCCGGCGGAGACGCGGGCCCCCTGCTGGTACTGGCGTACGGACGCCGACGGGGCCGCCACCTGGGGGCCGACCTCCCGGCCCGTACCGCAGTGGTCCCGGCCCGGCGCTACCCCTGTCGAGAGCCTTGGGCGGACGGGGGAGTGTCACTGAGGGGCAGAGCCGGTGGCTGCTGTGGCTGCTGTGGCTGTGGGGCTTCCTGCGCGGGCTTCTGGCGCGCCATGGTCCTCAGGCGCGCCGCCTCGGCCCGGGTCCGGCGCGCCGTCCGCAGGGCGTCCCAGGTCAGCAGGGCCAGCGCCAGCCACACCAGGGAGAAGCCCGCCCAGCGCTCCGGCGGCATCGCCTCGTGGAAGTAGAAGATGCCCAGCAGGAACTGGAAGACCGGGGCCAGGTACTGGAGCAGCCCCAGCGTCGACAGCGGTACGCGGATCGCCGCCGCGCCGAAGAACACCAGCGGTACGGCCGTCACCAGCCCCGTCGACACCAGCAGCGCCACATGCGCCGGGCCCTCGGTGCCGAAGGTGGAGGCGCCGGTCGCGCCCAGCCAGAGCAGATAGCCGAGGGCGGGCAGGAAGAGCACCGCCGTCTCCGCCGTCAGCGACTCCAGCCCGCCCAGGTTGATCTTCTTCTTGATCAGGCCGTACGTCGCGAAGGAGGCGGCCAGCGTCAGGGAGATCCACGGCGGGCGGCCGTACCCCACCGCGAGCACCACCACCGCGGCGCCGCCCACCAGGACCGCCGCCCACTGGACGGGGCGCAGCCGCTCCTTGAGGAGCAGGACGCCCATCGCGATGGTCACCAGCGGGTTGATGAAGTACCCCAGCGACGCCTCCACCACATGGCCGGTGTTGACCGCCCAGATGTAGAGGCCCCAGTTGACGGTGATCGTGGACGCGGCCACCGTGATCAGCGCCAGCTTGCGGGGGCTGCGCAGCAGCCCGGGTATCCAGGACCAGCGGCGCAGCGCCAGCAGCGTGATCAGGACGAAGCCCAGCGACCAGACCATGCGGTGGGCCAGCATCTCCGTCGACCCGGCCGGCTGGAGCAGCGGCCAGTACATCGGGACCAGGCCCCAGAGCCCGTACGCGCCGATCCCGTACAGCAGCCCTGACCGCTGCTCGCCCTCCGGCTGTCCGGCCTCCGGCGATGACTTCACTGGGCCTCCCCCGCACCATCCCGCACCATCCCGCGCATCCCGCGCCCTGCCTGTCGAAGGTAGCGGGGCGCGGGGCGCGGTGTCATGTTCGTATCGGAATACGGTCATGACATTCGAGGGCGGGGGGTGTGGGGAGGGTGGGTTGTGGGGTGCGGGGCGTGGGGGAGAGCGTTCAGGGTGTCGTCACGCCCTCGGCGTCGCCTCGTCGGGCGTCACGCCCTCGGCGTCACGCCTTCAGGGCCGCCGCCACCGAGTCCGCCAGCGGCGTCGTCGGCCGGCCGATCAGCCGCGCCAGCTCGCCCGGCGTGGCGGAGAGCAGCCCGCGCCCGACCGCGAGGTCGACATCGGCGAGGATCGCCGCGAACGGTCCGGGCAGGCCCGCGCCGGTGAGGATGCCCTCCAGCGTCGCGGCGTCCACGGAGCGGTACGCGATGGTGCGGCCCGTCTGGCGGGAGAGTTCGGCCGCGTACTCGGCGAAGGACCACGCCGTGTCGCCGCTCAGCTCGTACGCCTTGTTCAGGTGACCGTCGGTGGTCAGGACGACGGCGTCGGCGGCGGCGTAGTCCGCGCGGCTCGCGGAGGCCAGCCGGCCCTCGCCCGCCGCGGCGACGACGGCCTCGTGCTCCAGGACGGGCCCCAGGTTCTCCGTGTAGACCTCCGAGTACCAGCCGTGGCGGAGGAAGGTGTACGGCAGTCCGGAGGCGAGGATCAGCTCCTCGGTCGTCTTGTGGTCGGCCGCCAGGTCGAAGTCGGCGTCCGGGCCGCCGAGGACCCCGGTGTACGCGAGCTGGGCCACGCCCGCCGTCTTCGCCGCCTCGATCACCGCGGTGTGCTGGGGCACCCGCTTGCCGACGTCGCTGCCGGAGATCAGCAGCACCCGGTCGCCCGAGCGGAAGACGTCCTTCAGGGAGGCGGGGTCGTCGTAGTCGGCGACCCGCACCTCGACACCGGCCGGCAGGACCTCCGCGGCCTTCTCCTTGTTCCGTACGACGGCGGTGATCCCGTCCGCCGGGACGCCGCGCGCCAGCAGGGCGTCCACCACCAGTCGGCCGAGATGTCCGGTGGCTCCGGTGACGACGATGCTCATGGGGGGCTCCAAGTCTGTGCTTCGTGCGAGGTGCGGTGGCGCTTCTCTTTGGCACTCACCTTAGGAGGGGCGCTAACTGTGGGGAAGTACCCACTTTGAAGTAAGGTACTGGCATGAGAGTCAGTGAAAAGTCCGGTGCGGAGTCCGGTGAAGAGTTCGGTGCTCATCAGCGGAACTGTCCCTCACGGCTGATCCTGGAGCACGTGACCAGCCGCTGGGGCGTGCTCGTCCTCATCGCGCTGCTGGAGCGCTCGTACCGCTTCAGCGAGCTGCGCCGCGAGGTCGGCGACGTCAGCGAGAAGATGCTGACCCAGACCCTCCGGACGCTGGAGCGGGACGGCTTCGTCCACCGCGACGCCAAGCCCGTCATCCCGCCCCGCGTCGACTACACCCTGACCCCGCTGGGGCGGGCGGCGGCCGAGCGGGTGCGGGGGCTCGCGCTCTGAACGCGGGGGTGCGCGGACGAGGTCTTCGCCGCGCGCGAGGCGTACGACGGAACCCGCGAGGCCGACGGCGGCAGCGGAACTCGCGAGGCCGACGGCGGCAGCGGAACCCGCTCGGCGTACGACGAGGCCCGGACCCCCGGGGCGTACCAGGGGATCCGGGCCTCGTGACGACGCCTCGTCATACGCGATCCTGCGGCGGCCTCGTGACGACGCCTCGTCGTACGTGACCGCGCGGGCCGGGGACGAAGGGCCTCAGCCGACCACCGTCCAGGTGTCCCCGCCCGCCAGCATCTTCGTCAGGTCGCCCTTGCCGTGCTTCTCGACCGCCGCGTCGAGCTGGTCCGACATGAGCGTGTCGTACACCGGCCGCTGCACGCTCCGCAGCACCCCGATCGGCGTGTGGTGCAGCGTGTCCGCGTCCGCCAGCCGCGAGAGCGCGAACGCCGTCGTCGGGGAGGCCGCGTGCGCGTCGTGGACCAGGATCCGCGACTCGTTCTCAGGGGTGACCGCCACGACCTGGAGGTCGCCGGTGGCCGGGTCCCGTACGACGCCCTTCGCGCCCTCCGCGCCGAAGCGGATCGGCTGCCCGTGCTCCAGCCGGATCACCGCCTCCTCGGCCCGCTCCTTGTCCTTCAGGACCTCGAAGGCGCCGTCGTTGAAGATGTTGCAGTTCTGGTAGATCTCGACCAGCGCGGTGCCGGGGTGGTCCGCCGCCTGTCTCAGCACCTCCGTGAGGTGCTTGCGGTCCGAGTCGACCGTACGGGCCACGAACGACGCCTCCGCGCCGATCGCCAGCGACACCGGGTTGAAGGGCGCGTCCAGCGAGCCCATCGGCGTCGACTTGGTGATCTTCCCGACCTCGGAGGTGGGGGAGTACTGACCCTTGGTCAGTCCGTAGATCCGGTTGTTGAACAGAAGGATCTTCAGATTGACGTTCCGGCGCAGCGCGTGGATGAGGTGGTTGCCGCCGATGGAGAGCGCGTCGCCGTCCCCCGTGACCACCCACACCGACAGATCCCGGCGCGAGGTCGCGAGGCCGGTGGCGATGGCCGGGGCGCGGCCGTGGATGGAGTGCATCCCGTACGTGTTCATGTAGTACGGGAAGCGGGAGGAGCAGCCGATGCCGGAGACGAAGACGATGTTCTCCTTCGCCAGGCCCAACTGCGGCATGAAGCCCTGGACCGCGGCGAGCACCGCGTAGTCGCCGCAGCCGGGGCACCAGCGCACTTCCTGGTCCGACTTGAAGTCCTTCATGGCCTGCTTGCCGGTGGCCTTGGGGACCAGCGTCAGCAGTTCATTGGCGAGGGACGGGGTGCCCAGGGCCGGGGACGCGGCTCCCCGGGAGGTGGTCCCGGACATCGTCGTGTCAGACATCGATGGCCTCCTTCAGCGCCGTGGCGAGCTGCTCCGCCTTGAACGGCATGCCGTTGACCTGGTTGTACGAGTGGGCGTCGACCAGGTACTTCGCCCTCAGCAGCGTCGCGAGCTGACCGAGGTTCATCTCCGGGACCACGACCTTGTCGTACCGCGCGAGGACCTCGCCCAGGTTCCGGGGGAACGGGTTGAGGTGGCGCAGATGCGCCTGTGCGATCGGGTCGCCCGCCTTGCGCAGCCGCCGTACGGCCGCCGTGATCGGACCGTATGTGGAGCCCCACCCGAGGACCAGCGTGCGCGCCCCGTCCGGGTCGTCGACCTCGATGTCCGGCACCGCGATGCCGTCCACCTTGGCCTGCCGGGTGCGGACCATGAAGTCGTGGTTGGCCGGGTCGTACGAGATGTTCCCCGTGCCGTCCTGCTTCTCGATGCCGCCGATCCGGTGTTCGAGCCCCGGGGTGCCGGGCACCGCCCACGGGCGGGCCAGGGTCTCCGGGTCGCGCTTGTACGGCCAGAAGACCTCCGTACCGTCCGCCAGCTCGTGGTTGGGTCCGGTCGCGAACGCCACCCGCAGGTCGGGGAGTTCGTCCGGCTCCGGGATCCGCCAGGGCTCCGAGCCGTTGGCCAGGTAGCCGTCGGAGAGAAGGAAGACGGGCGTCCGGTAGACCAGCGCGATCCGGGCCGCCTCCAGCGCCGCGTCGAAGCAGTCCGCCGGGGTGCGGGGCGCCACCACCGGCACCGGGGCCTCGCCGTTCCGCCCGTACATCGCCTGGAGGAGGTCGGCCTGCTCGGTCTTGGTGGGCAGCCCGGTGGAGGGGCCGCCGCGCTGGATCCCGACCACCAGCAGCGGCAGCTCCAGCGAGACCGCCAGCCCGATGGTCTCCGACTTGAGCGCCACGCCGGGGCCCGAGGTGGTGGTCACGGCGAGCGAGCCGCCGAAGGCCGCGCCGAGCGCCGCGCCGATGGCCGCGATCTCGTCCTCGGCCTGGAAGGTCCGGACGCCGAAGTTCTTGTGCTTGGAGAGCTCGTGGAGGATGTCCGAGGCCGGGGTGATCGGGTACGAGCCGAGGTAGAGCGGCAGCTCCGCCTGGTGGCCGGCGGCGACCAGACCGTACGAGAGCGCCAGGTTCCCCGAGATGTTGCGGTACGTGCCGGCCGGGAACGCGGCGTCCGCCGGGGCCACCTCGTAACTGACCCCGAAGTCCTCGGTCGTCTCGCCGAAGTTCCAGCCGGCCCGGAAGGCCGCCACGTTCGCCTCGGCGATCTGGGGCTTCTTCGCGAACTTGGCGCGAAGGAAGCGCTCCGTACCCTCGGTCGGCCGGTGGTACATCCAGGAGAGCAGACCGAGCGCGAACATGTTCTTCGAGCGCTCCGCCTCCTTGCGGGAGAGCCCGAACTCCTTCAGCGCCTCGATCGTGAGGGTCGTCAGCGGCACCGGGTGGACCTGGTACGCGTCGAGCGAGCCGTCTTCGAGCGGCGAGACCGCGTAGCCGACCTTGGCCATGGGGCGCTTGGTGAACTCGTCCGTGTTGACGATGATGTCCGCGCCGCGCGGCACGTCCCCGATGTTCGCCTTCAGCGCCGCCGGGTTCATCGCGACCAGCACGTTGGGCGCGTCGCCCGGGGTGAGGATGTCGTGGTCGGCGAAGTGGAGCTGGAAGGAGGAGACGCCGGGGAGGGTGCCCGCGGGGGCCCGGATCTCGGCGGGGAAGTTCGGCAGGGTGGACAGGTCGTTGCCGAAGGAAGCGGTCTCGGAGGTGAAGCGGTCGCCGGTGAGCTGCATGCCGTCACCGGAGTCCCCCGCGAAACGGATGATGACCCGTTCCAGTCGGCGGACCTCCTTCGCGCCGGGCGCGGCGCTCTCCGCGCGCACGCCGTCGGACGTGTTCTCCGAATCGCCGGGATCGCTCGCGTCGTTGGCCTCATCGGCCTGTTCGGCTGGGCTACTGACCTGGCTGGTCACGGAACTGGACCTCCCTACAGGCGGCGGCTCGGGACCGGCCGGACACCCGGCGGTCCCGAGATACCACCCTACGTCGGTAAGGGTCGCCTTCCTCGGGAAGGCCATATGGTGGACGCACTTTTGAGACGTCAGGATGTATGAATTTGTCCCGGTTTGGATGGGCCGGAATCCGGCCGTCGAGGCCGACGGCGCTCGTTCTTTGGGCGTAGGGCCCGAGACCTAAGACGCCATCAGGGCCGGTCGTTTTCGGTCAGTCACGGGAACGGCTCCCGGGAGCCGTTCCCGCGAGCCGTTCCCGGGAGCTGTTCCCGAGGCGGCCAGCAGACCGGATCCCGGGGCCGGCCGGATCCCGGGGCCGGCCGGTGTCCGAGGCCGGTCGGCCCCGGGATCCGGCCGGTGTCCGATGCCATCAGTTCCTGAGGTACGTCAGGACGGCGAGCACCCGGCGGTGATCCCCCTCACTCGGCGAGAGCCCGAGCTTCAGGAAGATGTTGCTCACATGCTTCTCCACCGCCCCGTCGCTCACCACGAGCTGCTTCGCGACGGCCGAATTCGTGCGCCCCTCGGCCATCAGCCCCAGCACCTCGCGCTCCCTCGGGGTCAGCCCGGCCAGCACGTCCTGCTTCCGGCTCCGCCCCAGGAGCTGTGCCACCACCTCGGGGTCGAGCGCGGTCCCGCCCCTGGCCACCCGTACGACGGCGTCCACGAACTCCCGTACCTCGGCCACCCGGTCCTTGAGCAGATAGCCCACGCCCTGGCTGCTGCCGGCCAGCAGCTCGGTCGCGTACTGCTCCTCGACGTACTGCGACAGCACCAGCACGCCGATCTCCGGGTGGTCCCTGCGCAGCCGTACGGCCGCCCGTACCCCCTCGTCGGTGTGGGTCGGCGGCATCCGTACGTCCGCCACCACCACGTCCGGCGGGCTGCCCTCGGCCACCAGTCCGTCCACGGTGCCGAGCAGCGCCTCCGCGTCGCCGACCCCCGCGACGACCTCGTGCCCCCGGTCGGTCAGCAGCCGGGTCAGGCCCTCCCTGAGCAGCACCGAGTCCTCGGCGATGACCACGCGCACTCTGTCTCCCACGCCGTTCGGCAACCTTCCGCCCCCATGTCGATACAGCCCGCTCCGGGATCCCGGCCTTCCGTGGCCGGGATCTCAGTATGCGGAAGACACGGCGGACCTGACGACCTCGCCCAGGGATCAGAGCCGATCCCCCAGGGGATCCCCCAGGGGCCGGTCGCGCCAGGGCAGCTCCGCCGTGATCGCGGTCGGGCCGCTGGCCGGGGAGTCGATCGCCAGCAGGCCGTCCACCGCCGCCAGCCGCCCGGTCAGCCCGGCGAGTCCGCCGGAGCCGCCGGCGTGCGCGCCGCCCACGCCGTCGTCGGCGACATGGAGCAGCAGCCGGTCCTCCGAACGCCAGACGTCCACCGAGGCGCGCCGGGCCCCGGAGTGCTCGCTGACGTTACGGAGCAGCTCGGAGACGGTGGCGTACGCGATGCCCTCGATCGCGGCGGCGGGCCTGGCCGGCAGATGGACCTCCACGGTGACCGGGACGGCGCAGCGGGAGGCGACGGAGGAGAGCGCGGCGTCCAGGCCCCGGTCGGTGAGGACGGCCGGGTGGATGTCGCGGGCCAGGTTCCGCAGCTCCTGGAGGGCCGTCTTCACCTCGCCGTGGGCCTCGTCGACCAGGGCCGCGGCGGCCACCGGGTCCTTGGCCAGCGTCTCCTTCGCCGTGCCCAGGTCCATGGCGAGGGCGACCAGGCGGGCCTGGGCGCCGTCGTGGAGCTCGCGTTCGATACGGCGCAGATCGGCGGCGGCGGTGTCCACGACAGCGCCCCGGTCCGACTCCAGCTCGTCCACCCGGGTGGCCAGCCGCGACGGGCCGAGCAGCCCGCGGACGAGCAGCCGGTCCATGGTGGTCAGGGCGCGGATCAGCCACGGCGAGACCAGCACCAGCAGGAGGCCGACCGCGCAGGTGACGGCCGTCTCGAACGGCGTGTCCAGATAGAAGGCGCCGCCCCGGCTGTCGCTGTAGACGGAGATGCCGCGCGGGTCCCCCGAGATCTCGACGAACACCCACCGCCAGAGCGGATAGAGGAAGAACGACCAGCTCACACACCAGAACGTGACCGAGGTCACGAACGCGAACACCGCCCACGGGAAATGCAGCAGCGCGTAGAGCAGATGGCGCCAGGACACCCCGCTCTTCAGGACCGCGCCCATCCAGGAGAACACCCCGGGCTTCGCCCCCCTGGCCGGCGCGGGCTCCGCCACGTCGAGCCCGAGCAGGGCCCGAGCGCGGTGCCGCTCCAGGATCCCGAAGCCCCGGCAGCCGGCCAGCGCGGCGGCGAGCACGGGGACACCGAGGAAGGTGACGAGCAGCCCGGCCCCGGCGGCGGTCATGGCCACCGCGTAACCGAAGAGCAGCACACTGATCGGCAGACTCAGCACCAGATAGGCGAACTCGCGCCACATCCGGGGCGCGACGGGGGCACGCAGGGGCTCGGGGACGAGAAAGGGGCGCGAGCCGGGGCGCGGCTCGTGGGCATGGGCGGTGGCCATGGGCGTGATCCGTCCTGGGAGTCGGAGGGCAGGGTCGGCTGAGGGCAGGGGCGTTCGAGGGCCCGGGTGTGGGGAGGCGGCGGTGTGTGAAGGCAGTGGGGTCTGAGGACAGCGGGGTCTGAGGGCAGCGGGGTCTGAGGGCAGGGTCGGCCGAGGGCCGGCAGGACCGGGGTGTCGTACGGCGGGGGAGTGCGCCAGGAGAGGCGCGAGGGCCAGGAGAGGCGCGAGGGCCGGTGGTCAGGAAGGGCCAGGGGTCAGGAAGGGCCGGTGGCCAGGAAGGGCCAGGGGGCAGAAAGCACCGGCGGTCGGGAAGGCCGGGGCTACGAAGGCGCGCGCTTGCGCCACGGCAGCTCCGCTGTGACGACCGTGGGCCCGCCCACCGGCGAGTCGAGGACGAAGAGCCCGTCGACCGCGCCGAGCCGCTCCGCCAGCCCCGCCATCCCCGTACCGCCGTCCAGCCGGGCGCCGCCCCGCCCGTCGTCCGTGACCTGGAGCAGCAGCCGGTCCTCCGTACGCCAGACGTCGACGGCGGCCGAGCGCGCCCCGCTGTGCTTGCTGACGTTCTGGAGCAGCTCGGAGACGGTGAAGTAGGTGATCCCCTCGATGGCCTCGGCCGGACGCTCGCCCAGCTCGACGGTGACCGTGACCGGGACGGTGCAGCGGGAGGCGACGGAGGAGAGCGCGGCGTCGAGCCCCCGGTCGGTGAGGACGGCCGGATGGATCCCGCGCGCCAGGTCCCGCAGCTCCTGGAGCGCGAGCTTCACCTCTCCGTGCGCCTCGTCCACCATGGCGGCCGCCGCCTCCGGGTCCTCCAGCAGCTTCTCCTTGGCGAGCCCGAGCCCCATCGCGAGCGCGACGAGCCGGGCCTGGGCGCCGTCGTGCAGGTCGCGTTCGATACGGCGCAGATCGGCGGCGGCCGTGTCCACGACCACCCCCCGGTCCGACTCCAGCTCCGCGATCCGGCGCTCCAGCTCGTCGGAAGGGGCGAGCAGCGAGCGCACCATGGCCCGGTCGGCGTTGGCCATCCCGCGCGCCAGATACGGCAGGACGGGCCAGAGCACGACGCACCCGACCAGCGTGATGCCGAACGTCAGCGCGCCCCAGGGCAGCCGGAGGAACGAGTACAGCACCGTCCGCCAGGCCACCGGGTCGCGCAGCCCGGTCAGCACCCGCCCGAAGTACCCCTCGGAGCCCGCCCCGCCCCGGCCCCCCTGGCTCCTCCGGCGCTCCTGGCGCTCCTGGAAGGCCCGGCGCCCGAGGGAGCCGTACAGCGGGCTCGGCTCGTCGATCCGCACCCCCAGCAGCCGGCGCGCCCGCGCCCGTTCGAGACGGCCGATGCCGCGCGCCCCGGCCAACCCGGTGACCAGCCACGGAAGCCCGATGACGGTCACCGAGAGCCCCACACCGGTGAGAATCATGAACGCTGTGTAAACAAATCCGAAGATCGTCATCGGCAGGTTGCCGAGGAGGTGGGCGATCTCCTTCCAGGTGTGCCGGTCGTACGCCAGGCGCACCGGGGGCAGCCGGTCGTCGTCCGGGAGACCGCGGTAGGCGGTCGGGCTCGCGCTCATGGGAACCAAGGGTGCCCGGGGCGCGCGCCGGACGCCATGGGGTGGCTGGGGGAGTCGACGCGGGGGATAACCCCACCATTGCGACGGGCGGACCGGCGGCGAGGAATGCGGCGCCCCTCGCGTACGGGTATCGCGAGGGGCATCGGGGCGCTTGTCCGGACGCATATCCGGACGCGTATCGAGACGCGCCTCTTACCGTTCCTTTAACAGGGCCTAGACTCCCGTGCGTACAGACACCCAGACAGATCGTGCACGCGGACGGAGCGTGTGCGTCGTCGCGGACGAGGCCATGAGGGAGCGAGGGACGGACGTGTCGCAACCGACCGTTCTCGCGTCGGCGTACTTCCAGAGCTATGCGGTCGTCGGGCTGCTCGCGGTGGTGGGCGTGGTGTTCGTCGCCGTCGCCTTCGCCGCCGGACGACTGCTGCGCCCTGTGGTGCCGACGCCGGAGAAACTGCTCACGTACGAATGCGGAGTGGACCCGGTGGGCGAGGGGTGGGCGCACACCCAGGTCCGCTACTACGTCTACGCGTTCCTCTACGTGATCTTCGCGGTCGACTCGATCTTCCTCTTCCCGTGGGCGACCGTGTTCGCCGCGCCCGGGTACGGCGCCACGACGCTGGTCGAGATGTTCGTGTTCCTCGGTTTCCTGGCCGTGGGACTGCTCTACGCATGGAAGAAGGGCGTCCTGGAATGGACGTGACCCCCGCCGCCCCCGGCGCCACCGCCCCCGGTGAGGCCGCCCCCGGCACCGCGCCGGCCCCCGGCGCCACCGCCGTACCGCTGCCGGAGCCGAAGCGCCTCGGGGTGCTCTCCCGGCTGGCGCCCGAGCCGATGAAGGTCGTCCTCAACTGGGGGCGCCGCTACAGCCTCTGGGTCTTCAACTTCGGGCTCGCCTGCTGCGCCATCGAGTTCATCGCCGCTTCCATGTCCCGGCACGACTTCATCCGGCTCGGCGTGATCCCGTTCGCGCCGGGGCCGCGCCAGGCCGACCTGATGGTGGTCTCCGGCACCGTCACGGACAAGATGGCGCCCGCCGTCAAGCGGCTGTACGAGCAGATGCCCGAGCCCAAGTACGTGATCTCCTTCGGCGCCTGCTCCAACTGCGGCGGCCCGTACTGGGACTCGTACTCGGTGACGAAGGGCGTCGACCAGATCATCCCGGTCGACGTCTATGTGCCGGGGTGCCCGCCGCGCCCCGAGGCGCTGCTCCAGGGCATCCTGAAGCTCCAGGAGAAGATCGCCCGCGAATCGCTCAAGGAGCGGTACGCGACCGGAGGCCGCCCGTCCGCCGCCGCCCTCACCAGCGGCCTGGTCCCGGCCCGCCCGGCCCCGGGCACGCCGGGTACGGACGCTTCCGGCGCCGGTACGCAGGGGGAGTCCGCCTCGTGACCACCCCCGACCAGGACCCGGCCACCCCCGGGACGCCCGCCTCCGGGAACTCCGCCCCGGACACCTCCGCCCCGGACACCCCGGCCCCGGAGTCCGCCGCCGTGTACGGCCGGCTGCCCGAGGCCGCCGCCGAACTCTTCGGCGAGGGCGCCACCGCCGAGGCCGCGTACGACCTCCTCACCGTCGACGTCCCCGCCGCCTCCTGGCTCACCGCCCTGGAGACCGCCAGGACCACGCTGGGCTGCGACTACTTCGACTGGCTGAGCGCCGTCGACGAACCGGGCACCGGCTTCCGGGTCTGCGCCCATGTCGCCGCCCTCGTCCCGGGCGCGGTCCGGCGCCTCCTCGTCCGTACGACAGTCCCGCACGACGCCCCCGCCCTGCCCACCGCCGTCGGGATCTACGCGGGCGCGGGGTGGCACGAGCGCGAGACGTACGAGATGTTCGGTGTCGCCTTCACCGGCCACCCGAACCTCGTCCCGCTGCTCCTCCCCGAGGAGTTCGAGGGGCACCCGCTGCGCAAGGACTTCGTCCTCGCCGCCCGGGTCGCCAAGGCGTGGCCGGGGGCGAAGGAGCCGGGCGAGCCGGAGCACGGCGGCCCCAAGCGCCGCCAGATGCTCCCGCCGGGCGTCCCCGACCCGAACGAGTGGGGCCCCCTCAAGGGCCAGCTCCCGCCCGCCCCGGCCCGCCCCGCACGCGGCGCCCGGGCCGGGGCCGCCGCCGACCGTCCGGCCCGCCGCCCCCGCCCCGGCGCGGCAGCCGAATCCGCCGGTACGGGCAGTGGTACGGGACCTGGCGCCGGTACGGGCACGGGCGGAGCCGGTACGGGCACGGAGGGCACCCCGGGCGCCGCCCCGGCCCGCCCCCGCAGATCCCGCTCCGTATCCGAGGGCTCCGCCTCCCAGCACCGCCCCGAGCGCCCGGAACAGCCGGAACGGCCCGAGCGCCCGGCGCGCCCCGCCACCCCGGACGCCCCCTGGCACCAGCCCGCCCCGAGCCCGGAAGCCAAACCCGAGCCGGCCCCCGAGCCGAAACCCGCCCCGGAACCCGAGGCGCCCGAAGCGCCGGCGGCACCCCGGAAACCCCAAGAGCCCCAAGAGCCCCAGGGACGCCCCGACCCCACGGAAGGAGACGCATGAACGACGTGGACGTACTCGGCATCGCCCTCCGGCTGGCCATCGTCTTCGCCGTGTTCATGGTCGTCCCCCTCGTGGTCGGCCAGGCCGAGCACAAGGTCATGGCCCATATGCAGGGCCGCCTCGGCCCCATGCACGCGGGCGGCTTCCACGGCTGGGCGCAACTCGTCGCGGACGGGGTGAAGTTCGTCCAGAAGGAGGACGTCGTCCCGGCCGGGGCCGACCGCAAGATCTTCCAGCTCGCCCCCGCCGTCTCGCTCCTCCCGTACCTCCTCGTCGTGCTGGCCATCCCGGTCGGGCCCGGCGAGGGCGCCGTCGGGCAGGCGATCGACGCGGGCATCTTCTTCGTGCTCGCCGTCATGGGCGTCGGTGTGCTCGGCTCGCTGATGGCGGGGTGGGCCTCGGCCAACAAGTTCTCCCTCCTCGGCGGTCTGCGCACCGCCGCCCAGCTCCTCGCCTACGAACTGCCGATGCTGCTCGCCGCCGCCTCCGTCGCGATGGCCGCCGGCACCGTCTCGCTCACCGGGATCCTCGACTCCTTCCAGTGGTGGTGGCTGCCCTGGCAGATCGTGGGCGCCCTGGTCTTCTTCGTCGCCGGGCTCGCGGAACTCCAGCGCCCGCCGTTCGACATGCCGGTCGCCGACTCCGAGATCATCTTCGGCGCGTACACCGAGTACACCGGTCTCCGCTTCGCCCTCTTCCTCCTCGCCGAGTACGCGGGCATCGTCGTCCTCTGCGGGCTGACCACCGTTCTCTTCCTCGGCGGCTGGCACGGCCCGCTCGGCGACGACGGACTCGGCTGGGTCTGGACCCTCCTCAAGACGGCCGTCCTCGCCTTCGTCGTGATCTGGCTCCGCGTCAGCTACCCGCGGCTCCGCGAGGACCAGCTCCAGAAACTCGCCTGGACCGTCCTCATCCCCCTCGCTCTCGCGCAGATCGCGCTCACCGGCATCGTGAAGGTGGCGATCAGCTAACCATGTCCCCGATCCCCGGATCCGGCCTGGCCAAGGGCCTCGCCGTCACCCTGCGGACGATGACGAAGAAGACCGTCACCGCGCAGTACCCCGAGACCCAGCCCGAACTGCCGCCCCGCTCCCGGGGCGTGATCGGCCTCTTCGAGGAGAACTGCACGGTCTGCATGCTCTGCGCCCGTGAGTGCCCCGACTGGTGCATCTACATCGACTCCCACAAGGAGACCGTCCCGGCGGCCGCCCCCGGTGGCCGGGAGCGCAGCCGTAACGTCCTCGACCGGTTCGCCATCGACTTCTCGCTCTGCATGTACTGCGGTATCTGTATCGAGGTCTGTCCTTTCGACGCGCTCTTCTGGTCACCCGAGTTCGAGTACGCGGAGACCGACATCCGCGAACTCACCCACGAGCGGGACAAACTCCGCGAGTGGATGTGGACGGTCCCGGCACCGCCCGCCCTCGACCCCGCCGCCGAGGAGCCGAAGGAAGTCGGCGCCGCCCGCAAGACCGCCGAGAAACTCGCCGCCGCCGCCCAGCAGGAACAGCAGGAACAGCAGAACCAGCGGGAACAGCGCGACCAGCAGGGGCCGGAGGCGGGCGCATGACCTCCTCCCTCTCCGCCGCCGGACACGCCTTCCTCTCCCCGTCCGGCGTCGAGATCGCCTTCGTCCTCGTCGGCCTGGTCACCCTGGGCGCCGCCCTGATCACCGTCACCACCCGGCAGCTGGTGCACGCCGCCCTCTGGCTGGTCGTCGCGCTCGGCGGCCTCGCCGTCGAGTACCTGCTGCTCACGGCGGAGTTCATCGCCTGGGTGCAGGTCCTGATCTACCTCGGTTCCGTCGTGGTCCTCCTCCTCTTCGGTCTGATGCTCACCAAGGCGCCCATCGGCCGCTCCCCGGACGCCGATTCGGGCAACCGCCCGGTCGCCATCGGCGTGGCCGCCGTCGCCGCCGTCTGCCTGGTCTGGGTCGTCGTCGACGCGTTCCGTACGACCTGGATCGACCTGCGGGGCGCGGCCCAGGGCTCCACCGAGGCCACCGGCGCCTTCCTCTTCCGGAACTGGGTGCTCCCCTTCGAGGCGCTCTCCGTCCTCCTGCTGGCCGCCCTGGTCGGCGCGATCGTCCTCTCCCGCAAGGAGCGGCGCTGATGCATCTCGCCTACCCCGCCGTACTCGCGGCCCTCCTCTTCTCCGTCGGCCTGTACGGCGTCCTCGCCCGCCGCAACGCGATCCTCGTCCTGATGTCCGTCGAGCTGATGCTCAACGCCGTCAACCTCAACCTGGTCGCCTTCGACGTCTGGCTCCGCGACACCCTCCACGCCGGCCAGTCGCTCACCCTCTTCGTCATCGCCATCGCCGCCGCCGAGATCGGTATCGGGCTCGCCATCGTGCTGATGGTCTACCGGAACCGGGGCTCCTCGGACATCGACCGGCTCCGCGACACCGCCGAGCACCCCGACGGCGAAGGACCCGGCACACCCGACGGCGCGACCGACCCGGCCGACCAGGCTCCGACGCAGAAGGCCGAGGCCACCGCGTGACCACCACGACCCTCGCGGTCCTCGTCCCCCTCCTGCCGTTCCTGGGCGCCGTCGCCGGACTGCTGCTCGGCCGGACCGCCCCCGGCTTCGTCCGCCCCCTGGCCGTCCTGCCGACCCTGGCCGCCGCCGCGCTCGCGGTGACCGTGGCCGTACGCCAGGGCGGCGGCGCGGGCGCGGGCAAGGCCCCGCTGGACGCCGCCACCCAGCTCACCCCCACCGGCTCGGTCCCCATCGACCTCGCCCTGCACATCGACGGCTTCGCCGCCCTGGTCGCCGTCCTCGTCGGCGTCGTCGCCTCGTGCGTGCAGATCTACTCCACGGGGTACCTGCGCGGGGACGCCCGCTACCCCTCCTACGCCGCCCTGGTCTCGCTCTTCACCTCCGCGATGCTGCTCGTCGTCTACTCCGGCGACCTGATGGTGCTGCTGGTCGGCTGGGAGATCATGGGCATCTGCTCGTACTTCCTCGTCGGCCACTACTGGGAGACGCCCGAGGCGCGCGCCGCCTCCCTCAAGGCGTTCCTGGTCACCAAACTCGGCGATGTCCCCTTCCTGATCGGCCTCTTCGCCCTCGCCGCCGACGCCGGTACGTTCCGGATCACCGGCATCCTGCGGACCGTCGCCGACGGCGGCCTGAGCCACCCCACCCTCGTCGCGCTGCTGCTGCTCGCCGGAGTGGCCGGCAAGTCCGCCCAGTTCCCGCTCCACACCTGGCTGCCCGACGCGATGGCGGGCCCCACACCCGTCTCCGCGCTGATCCACGCCGCCACCATGGTCGCGGCCGGCATCTACTTCATCGCCCGGCTCCTTCCGGTCTTCGCCGCCTCGGAGGCGGCCCTGATCGTGCTCGCCGTGATGGCCGCCGTCACGATGGTCGGCTCGGCGCTCGCCGCCCTCGCCCAGGACGACATCAAACGCGTCCTCGCCTACTCGACCATCGGCCAGCTCGGCTACATGTCGGGCGCCCTGGCCGTGGGCGACCGGAGCGCCGCCGTCTTCCACCTCGTCTCGCACGGCGCCTTCAAGGCCCTCCTCTTCCTCGGCGCCGGTGTCGTCATCCACGCCGCCGGCACCAACTCGCTCGCCACCATGTCCCGGATGCGCGGCCTGCCCGCCCGCATCCCCGACGCCTACTGGACGATGACCGTCGGTCTGCTCGCCCTCGCCGCCATCCCCCCCTTCGCCGGGTTCTTCTCCAAGGAGTCCGTCCTGGTCGCCGCCGAGCACGCGGCCCTCGACGACTCCGCGGCCCCCGGCGCAGCGGGCTGGACCGTGCTGGCGGCCGGACTCCTCACCGCCCTCCTCACCGCCGCGTACGCCACCCGCCTCTGGCTCCTCGCCTTCCGCGGCCAGGGTGCCCGCCCGTCACCCGACCACCGCCCCTCAACGAGCAGCTTCGCGGCGCCCCTTCCGACTGCCCCCGACGGCAAGGAGCCCGTGGCCATGACCGCCGTCCTCTGGGTGCTCGCCGTCCCCTCCCTCGCACTCGGCCTGGGCGTCGGCTACTTCGCCCAGTGGTTCGACGGCCACAGCCTCGCCCCGAACCTCACCACCTCCGTCCTGGGCACCGGCGCCGGACTCGTCGGCGGACTGGTCACCTACGGCTGCTGGCGCCACACCAGGCCGCTTGCCGCCCGTACGCCGATCGGCGCCGTCACCGCCCATCCGCACACCGAGCCCGCGCTCACCGAGGCCGAGGCCATCGAGACCCACACCGCCACCTACGGCTCGATCTCCGCCGCCGACGACCCGGCCGACCCCGGGCGGCTCCTGCTGGGTCCGCTCCACCGCCACGCGGCCTCGGGCTTCCACCTCGACGCCGTCTACCACCGCCTCTTCGTCCGCCCGGCCCTCGCCGCCGCCGAACTGGTCCGCTTCCTGGACCGGGCGGTGATCGACACCTATGTACGCGGCGCGGCCACCGGCACCCGCTGGCTGGGCACCGCCGTACGCCGGGCGCAGACCGGCAATGTGCAGACCTACGTCAGCGCCCTGCTGGCCGGCTCCGTCGTCCTGGCGATCGCCGCCGTCCTCGTCGCCGCCGGAGCGTGAGCCGTGATCGATATCAGTGAGTCCGTGATGCAGTTCCTTCTCGCGTTGATCATCCTCGGCCCGCTCGCCGGCGCCGTCGCGGCCCTGCTCCCCGCCCCGCCCGGGCTCCGGGGAAGCAGTCCCGACCAGGCCGTCCTGCGCCACGGCGTGACCGTGACCGGCGCCGTCCTCATCGCCGCGATCGTCCTCGCGCTCGGCTTCGACCACGCCCACGCGTCGAGGATGCAGGCGACCACGGACATCAGCTGGATCGCGGCACTGGACGTCCGCATCCACCTCGGTGTCGACGGCATTTCCCTCCCCCTCCTGGTCCTGACCGCGCTGCTGACCTTCCTCTGCGCGCTCTACAGCTACTTCAAGATGCCCCAGGGCCCCTCGCCCAAGGCCTTCGTCGCCCTCCTGCTCGTCCTCGAATCGGGCACGCTGGCGACCTTCGCCGTGCTCGACCTCATCCTGTTCTTCCTGGCCTTCGAGATGGTCCTCATCCCGATGTACTTCCTCATCGCCCGCTGGGGCGGTTCGGAAGGCGTCACCGGCGGCCGGGAGGCCGCCGCCCTCAAATTCATCCTCTACACCCTGCTCGGGTCCGTGCTCATGCTGCTCGGCCTGCTCCTGATCGGGGCCAAGGCCGGCACCTTCGACATGATGGCACTCGCCACTGACAACGGGTCAGGTCTCAGCAGGTTCGTGCAGGTCACCGCCGTTCTGGCGATCGGCGTCGGGCTCGCGGTGAAGACCCCGATGTGGCCGCTGCACAGCTGGCTGCCCGACGCCCACACCGCCGCCCCGACCGTCGGCTCCGTCCTCCTGGCCGGCGTCCTCCTCAAGATGGGTACGTACGGGTTCGTCCGTATCGTCCTGCCCATCGCCCCCGACGGAATGCGGGTCTTCGCCCCGTACCTCGCCGCGTTCGCCGTCGCCGGGATCATCTACGGCTCCCTCGCCTGCCTCGCCCTCGCCCGGCGGGGCGCCGGCGGCGACCTCAAGCGCCTGATCGCCTACTCCTCCGTCGGCCACATGGGCTTCGTGCTCCTCGGCATTGCCACGATGACCCCCACCGGCGTGAACGGCGCCCTCTTCGCCAACATCGCCCACGGCCTCATCACCGGCCTCCTCTTCTTCCTGGTCGGAGCCCTCAAGGACCGGTACGGCACCGCCGACCTCGACACCCTCGCCGGGGCCACCGGCGCCGCCCTCTACGGCCGCGCCCCCCGCCTCGGCGGACTGCTCGCCTTCGCCGCCGTCGCCTCCCTCGGCCTCCCCGGGCTCGCCGGGTTCTGGGGCGAGATGCTCGCCCTGTTCGGCGCGTTCGACCCGGCCGAGGGGCTGAGCCGCCCCGCCTTCCTCACCTTCATGGCCGTCGCCGCCTTCGGCACCCTGCTCACCGCCGCGTACCTCCTCCTCGTCGTACGCCGCGTCTGCATGGGCGTCCCCCCGCACCCCCCGGGAACCACCCCGGAACCCGGCACCCCCGGAGCGCCGGGCGCCGGACCGGAGAGCGCGCTCCCGGCGCGCGTCCCCGACGTACAGACCTACGAGTTCGCCGCCTGGACCCCGCTCGTCGCCCTGACCGTCCTCGCCGGTCTCTGGCCCGCGGTCCTCCTCGGCCTCACCGACCCCGCCGTGCAGAAGCTCCTCGCAGGAGGCAAGTCGTGATGACCGTGGCCGCCGAGAGCGCCGGAGCCGCCACCGGCCTCGTCCAGTCCGTCGACTGGCTCGCCATCGCGCCGCCCACCCTCGCGGCCGCGCTCGCCCTGATCATCCTGGTCGCCGACCTCTTCGTCCCCGACCACCGCAAACACCTCTTCGGCGGGGTCGCGGTCGCCGGACTCCTCGCCGCGCTCGGCACGCTCCTGCCGCTGCGCCACGGCGACCGGGCCACCTTCTGCCTCACCACCGAGCCCGGCGTATGCAGCTACACCGCCGATCACTTCGCCCTCGTCATCCAGCTCCTGGTGCTCGGCGGGGCGCTGCTCACCGCGCTGCTCTCGCTCCACGACACCCGTGGCACACGCACCGGCCCGGCCCCCCTCCCGGCCGGCGAGTTCTGGTTCCTGCTGCTCGCCTCGGCGGCCGGCGCCGCCCTGCTGCCCGCGGCCCGTGACCTGGCCACCCTCGTCGTCGCCCTCGAAGTGGCCTCCCTGCCCGCCTTCGCCCTGGTCGGGCTCCGGCGCGGCGACCGGCTCTCCTCCGAGGCCGCGCTCAAGTTCTTCCTCTCCTCCGTCACCGCGACCGCCGTGATGCTCCTCGGCGTCAGCTTCGTGTACGCGGCCACCGGCACCCTGCACCTCACCGAGATCGCCGGCGCCCTGGACAACGTCCCCGGGCAGCTCGCCACCCTCGCCAAGGCGGGCGTCGCCCTCACCCTCGTCGGCTTCGCCTTCAAGACGGCCGCCGCGCCCTTCCACTTCTGGGTGCCCGACACCTATGTGGGCGCCCCGCTGCCCATCGCCGCCTACCTCTCCGTGGTCGGCAAGGCCGTCGGCTTCTCGGGCCTCATCCTGGTGACCGTGGTCGCGTTCCCCTCGTACCACGCCGTATGGGGGCCGGCCCTGGCCGTCCTCGCCGCGTTGACGATGACACTCGGCAATGTGGCCGCCCTGCGTCAGTCCGCGACCCGTCCATGGAGCGCCGTACGGCTGCTGGCCTGGTCGTCCGTGGCCCAGGCCGGCTACCTCCTGGTGCCGATCGCCGCCGCCGGGTACGGCGGGGGCACGGAGCGCGTCGGCTCCACCATCGCGTACGCCCTGATGTACGCCGTCGTCAACCTCGGCGCGTTCGGTGTCGTCGCCCTGGTGGCCCGTACGGAGCCGCTGAACCGCATCGCCGACCACCAGGGACTCTCGGCCCGCCGCCCGCTCGCCGCGCTCGCCCTCGCCTTCTTCCTGCTCTGCCTGGCCGGGCTGCCGCCGGGCATCATCGGCCTCTTCGCCAAGGTCACCGTCTTCTCGGCGGCGGTCGACGCGGGGCTCGGCTGGCTGGCGGTCGTCATGGCCCTCAACGTCGTCGTGGCGCTCTACTACTACCTCCGGTGGACGGCCGTGCTCTTCCGCTCCCCGAAGGGGAGCACCGAGCAGGCGAGCCCCGAAACCGCCCCCGCCCCCGCCCCCGCCGTACCCGCCCCGGCCCTCGCGCCCGCCCCCGCGCTCACGGTGGCCGTCGCGCTCGCCGCCGTCGCGGGCCTCGCCCTCTCCGGCGCCCCGCAACTGGTCCTGCGCTTCGCCGGCGTCAACCTCTTCTGACGTTCACGGCCACCCGGACGGCGCACGCCCCCGTCCGGGCGCGCCGGGGAACCCGGACCGTCCGCCTGGCGTTGACCAGTACGGAAGGGTCCACTTGTGAGAAGTGGAACAGCACAGGCAAAAGGGTTCCCCTGCCACATCACTTGGAGGGCGTACCGTGCACCGCCGGCACAACGGGCTCAGGACCGCCGTACTCCTCGGCGGACTGTCCGCCCTCATCATCGCGATCGGCAGTCTCTTCGGCAGGCCGGGGCTGATCATCGCGCTCGTCGTGGCGGTCGGCACCAACGCGTACGCGTACTGGAACAGCGACAAGCTGGCTCTACGCGCGATGCGCGCCCGCCCCGTCAGCGAATTCGAGGCGCCGGGGCTCTACCGCACCGTCCGCGAGCTGTCGACGGCCGCCCGCCAGCCCATGCCGCGCCTCTACATCTCGCCTACCCAGGCGCCCAACGCCTTCGCCACCGGCCGCAACCCGCGCAACGCCGCCGTCTGCTGCACGGACGGCATCCTGCGCATCCTGGACGAGCGCGAGCTGCGCGGCGTCCTCGGGCACGAGCTGAGCCATGTCTACAACCGGGACATCCTCATCTCCTCCGTCGCCGGCACCCTCGCCTCCGTGGTGATGTTCCTGGTGAACTTCGCCTGGCTGATCCCCATAGGCCGTTCGGACGACGACGAGGGACCCGGCCTCGTCGGCATGCTTCTGGTCATGCTCCTGGGCCCGCTCGCGGCCTCCGTGATCCAGCTCGCGGTGAGCCGTTCCCGGGAGTACGAGGCCGACGCGTCCGGCGCCCAGCTCACCGGCGATCCGCTCGCCCTGGCCAGCGCGTTGCGTAAGCTGGAGAGCGGAACACAGCAGCTCCCGCTGCCGGCCGAACCGCGGATCGAGACAGCCAGCCACATGATGATCGCGAACCCCTTCCGTCCAGGTCAGGGATTCTCCAGACTGTTCTCCACGCACCCGCCGATGGCGGAGCGCATCGCCCGACTCGAACAGATGGCAGGACCGCGAGCATGAAGACCATTCTGAACATCATCTGGCTCGTCCTGAGCGGGTTCTGGCTCTTTCTGGGCTATATGCTCGCCGGCGTCCTGATGTGCATCACGATCATCGGGATCCCCTTCGGCATAGCGGCGTTCCGGATCGGGGTGTACGCCCTGTGGCCGTTCGGCTACACCGCCGTCGACCGCCGCGACGCGGGCGCCCCGTCCTGCGCGGGCAATGTCATCTGGCTCGTCCTCGCGGGGTGGTGGCTCGCCCTGGGCCACATCGTCACCGGGATCGCCCAGTGCGTCACGATCATCGGGATCCCCCTGGGCCTCGCCAACTTCAAGTTGATCCCGCTCTCCCTGATGCCGTTCGGCAAGGAGATCGTCCCCACGGACCAGCCCTTCGCCTCGCGCTGAGCGGCCGCCCGTCGGAGCACCGTCCGCCTCGGGCGGGATCCGGACCTCCCCTCAGGCGGGATCCTCGGCCGTCGGCCCCGACAGGCCCAGGATCCCGTCGAGCTCGGTCAGCTCGGCCACCAGACGGTGTATGTCGCCGGTGCCCTCCACGGAGAGCCGTACCTCGGTGGCCCCGGCACCCCCGCCGGTCTCCTCCGCCGCGTTCTGCCACGGCGCCTGCTCGACCCGTACGCTGACGACCCGGAACCCCCGCTCCGTACACCGCTCCAGGACCCGGGAGAGCACCCCCCGGGCCGGCCGGTAGGTCAGCCGCAGATCGTTCCGCTCCGGGGCGGAGACGGCCGGGAAGCGGCGTGTGAGCAGCGGATAGCCGCGCACGATCAGGAAGTACGCCGCCGAGACGCCGAGCGCCAGCAGCCACAGCCCGCCGCCGCAGGCCATGCCGACCGCCGCGGTGAGCCAGATCGTGGCCGCGGTGGTGAGCCCGTGGACGATATCGCGCCGTACGAAGATCAGACCGCCGCCGATGAAGCCGATCCCCGAGACGATCTGCGCCGCCACCCGGGACGGGTCCAGCGCCACGTTCGGCATCCCCAGCACATCGGCGAAGCCGTGCTGCGAGACCTCCATGAAGAGCGCCGAGCCGACCCCCACCAGCGCGTGCGTCCGCAGCCCCGCGCTCTTCTGCTGGAAGGCACGCTCCAGGCCGATCAGGGTGGACAGCACCAGGGCCAGGCCGAGTTCGACCAGTTGCCGCACCCCCTGGCCGCCGCCCGGGTTCCACAGCAGTACCGCGCCGGAATCCATCCGGGAAGTCTATGGCCGCCCCCCGCGCCTTCCGGTGAAAACGCCCCAAGGTGTCCAAGACGGCCGAATCCCGGCGCCTCACGAGGCACACCGTCCACCGGTCTCCCGGCTTCCTCAGTCCTCCGTCAAACCCGTCTCGCGCAGGGTGATGTTGAGCCGCCCGCCGCGCATCCCCGTCCCGGGCACCGCCGTCCCCGGCCGCACCGCGGGCACCCCGTGGTACGCGAAACGCGACTCCCCGCCGAAGACGAAGAGGTCACCGGAGGCGAGCCGGACATCCGTGTACGGGCGCCCCCGCCGCTCCGGATTGCCGAAGCGGAAGACACAACTGTCCCCGATCGACAGCGAGACCACCGGCGCCGCCGACCTCTCGTCCTTGTCCTGGTGCATCCCCATGCGCGCGTCGCCGTCGTAGAAGTTGACCAGCGCCGTGTCCGGCGCGTACGCGGCCGCAGCCACCGGATCCCCGTACGCCTCCGCCAGCGCCGCCCGCCCCAGCTCCACCAGCCACCGGGGGAACTCCGCGACCCGCGCCCCGTTCACGTCCCCGGCGGTCCGCGTGTACTTGTACGGCTGCCAGTGCCATCCCACACACACCGTCTGTACGGACATCACTCCGCCGTTCGGCAGCGTGGTGTGCCGGATCGGCACCGGCCCCCGCGCCCACCCCCGGCAGACCGCCACCAACTCCCGCTGCCGCGCGAGCGGGAGCCACCCCGGCACATGAACGGCCCCCGGCGCCACGACCACCGGCTCCCGTCCGGCCGCCCCGGGCTCCGGAAACAATCCGTCCCCCGGAGACAACTCGTCGCCCGGAAACACTCCGTCCCCCGTCTCCCGTCCCCCGTCTCCCGGCATCCGGACACCGCGCCCGCCTAGGAGGCGCGGCCCCGAACCGCCGTTCTCACCGGTAGTTCACGAACTGGAGCGCGAAGTCGAAGTCGTGCCCCTTCAGCAGCGCGATCACGGCCTGGAGGTCGTCCCGGCTCTTCGAGCTCACCCGCAGCTCGTCCCCCTGCACCTGCGCCTTGACGCCCTTGGGGCCCTCGTCGCGGATGAGCTTCGCGACCTTCTTCGCGTTGTCCTGGGAGATGCCCTCCTCGATGGAGGCGAAGATCTTGTACTCCTTGCCGGAGAGCTGCGGTTCGCCGGCGTCCAGGGCCTTCAGCGAGATACCGCGCTTGACCAGCTTGGACTGGAAGACGTCGAGGATCGCGTTGACCCGCTCCTCGGAGTTCGCCTGGAGCAGGATCTTCTCGCCGGACCAACCGATCGAGGCCCCCACGTTCTTGAAGTCGTAGCGCTGGGAGATCTCCTTCGCCGCCTGGTTGAGCGCGTTGTCGATCTCCTGCCGCTCGACCTTCGAGACGATGTCGAAACTGGAGTCGGCCATGTCCTGTGGCTCCTTGTATCAGTCTGTGGATCGGTCTGTCCGTACGGGGTGTCCCGGGCGTCGCCGTAAAGCCTAGTCACCCGGGACGCCCCTGAGCGCGGAAAAAACCGGTGGCGGAGCACCCCCTGACATCGGGTATCGTTTACGACGTCGCCACGGAGCACCGCCCCGCAAAGGCAGCTCCGGACGGTGACGACATCCCATGGCGGTGTGCCCGAGTGGCCAATGGGAGCGGACTGTAAATCCGCCGGCTTAGCCTTCCCAGGTTCGAATCCTGGCGCCGCCACGCGAGCGAGATGGCCCCCTCCGTACGGAGGGGGCCATCTTGTCGTTGTCGTCGTTATCTCTCCATCGCTGACTCCGCGTCTCTACGCTGCCGCCGCCGCCCGTACCGCCTCCGCCACCGGGACCGCCCCGCCGATCAGCTCCAGCGTCCGGCCCGCCGTCCCCGGCGTCACCAGCAGCTCCGCCAGGACCGCCGCCACATCGTCACGCGTGACCGCGCCCCGCCCGGTCCGCGGCGCCAGCGCGACCAGCCCCGTCCCCGCGTCGTTCGTCAGCGCGCCCGGCCGCAGGATCGTCCACTCCAGGCCCGGCCGCGACCGTACGGACTCGTCCGCCTCGCCCTTCGCCCGCTGGTACGCGTCGAACACTTCGTCGCCCGTGTGGTGCGGGTCCGCGCCCATCGACGAGACCACCACATGGCGGCGCACCCCCGCGCGCTCCGCCGCGTCCGCGAAGAGCACCGCCGCGCCCCGGTCCACCGTCTCCTTCCGCGCCGCCCCGCTGCCCGGCCCGGCGCCCGCCGCGAACACCGCCGCGTCCGCGCCCGCCAGCACCTCGGCCACCTCCGCCACGGAGGCCGACTCCAGGTCCAGGACGACCGGTTCCGCCCCCGCCTCGCGCAGGTCGGCCGCCTGCCCCGGGTCGCGGACGATGCCCGCCACCTCGTCCCCGCGCGCGGTGAGCAGCCGCTCCAGCCGCAGCGCGATCTGACCATGTCCTCCGGCAATCACGATTCGCATGGTCCGACCGTACGTCGCCGCGGCTCCCCGCAGTCAGTCGTACGCCGCCGTACGTGCCGCTCACGGGCCCGCGTTCGACCGCCCCTGGCGCGGCAGTTCCGGCAGCGCAGCCACGGCCGAGTCGCAGTACTCCCGTACGGCGCTGGTCCGCGCCACCACCCGCCCCCGGTGGATCACGATCCTGCTGTACGCTAGCGACAGCGCCCCCTCGATCCGCTCCCCGCGCACCGCCAGCAGCTCCGCCGGGAACCCCGCCTCCACCCGCACCTCCGGCAGCCCCATCACCGCCCGCGCCGCCCCGCTCACCGCGCCGTACGCCGCCGCCGCCCGCACCCCGCCCTGGGAGGCGAGCAGATACGCCGCCTCCAGCGGATCCCCGCGCCCCACCGGGTTCGCCACGTCCCGCAGCGCCCCGCCGCCCGCCGCGACCCGCACCCCGGCCGCCCGCAGCAGCCGTACGGGGGCCACCCGGCGCCCCCCGTCCGGCCGGCTGGACGCGGACCCCGCCACGCCGCCGCAGCCGCCCTGCGGCAGACAGACCACCGTCACGCCGCCCGCCGCCAACTGGTCCGCCGCCCGCGCCGCCACCTCGGGCGGCAGCTCCCCGAGCCCCGCGCACGGCCCGAGCGCCACCCCCGCGGGCACCCCGCCCGCCAGCGCCGCGAGCCGCGCGAGCCGGGCCGGATCCGCTGCCTCCGTATGGAGGTCGACGGGGCAGCCGTGCTCGGCCGCCACCTCCAGCACCGCCTCCGCGTACCCGGTCGGGTCGGGGTCCAGGTCCGGACAGCCGCCCACCACGGCCGCGCCCATCTTCACCGCGTCCCGCAGCATCGCCAGCCCGTCCGCGCCCGCCACCCCGGTCAGCAGCCGGGGCACGGCGACGGCCGTCAGCTCGGCGAGACCGTGCAGCGAGCGCCGCGCCTGGAGGATCCCGGTGAGCCGGCCGAGCCCCTGGGCGTCCCCGATCCGCACATGCGCGCGCAGCGCCGTCGCCCCGTGCCCGAGCTGGAGGAGCGCGGCCTCGGTGGCGCGCCGCCGGACATCCTCCGGGGTGTACGGAACGGGGCCCTCCGTGGCCGGGTCCGCGGTGAGCGCGGTGTCACCGTGGGCATGCGGCTCGGCGGGGGCGGGGAGCAGCAGATAGCCGCCGAGGTCCACCCGGGCGGTGCCGGGGGCCGGCGGGAGGGCACCCGCCGTGGACACCGCCTCGATCCGGGGCCCGCGGAGCCGTACGTCGACGGTGCGGCCGTCGGCGAGCCGGGCGCCGCGGAGCACGAGCGCGGTGGGGTCGGCCGTGGCCCCGTCGGGAGGCTGCGGCTGGCTGTCGGGCATCAGGCTCCTGGGGGGTCCGCTCGTGGGCGGGACCCCGGCGGCTCGGCGCCCGCGATCCCGGCGCCCAAGATCACGGAGCGCGTGCCGAGCCTAGGCGCGAGCGGGCCGTAAGCGGTGGCTGACACGGGCGGGACACCTGGGGCGACCGGTCAGGAAACGGATTTGGGCGATCGGCGGGCGACCGTGTAATGTCTTCATCGCTCGCCCCAATAGCTCAGTCGGCAGAGCGTCTCCATGGTAAGGAGAAGGTCTACGGTTCGATTCCGTATTGGGGCTCAGATGTTCGGTGCTCCTCGCCTCCGGGCGAGGAGATCCGGCATCGCAGCGGTGTAGCTCAGTCGGTAGAGCAAGCGGCTCATAATCGCTGTGTCACCGGTTCAAGTCCGGTCACCGCTACACAAAAAGTAGCCGATTGTGGGGTCGGTCCTTCGATCGGCTACTCTTTTATGCGTTCATCCTTTCATCCGTTGTCCGTCCAAGGAGCACTCACGTGGCTGCCACCGACGTCCGCCCGAAGATCACGCTGGCCTGCGTGGAGTGCAAGGAGCGGAACTACATCACCAAGAAGAACCGGCGCAACAACCCGGACCGTCTTGAGATGAAGAAGCACTGCCCGCGCTGCAACTCGCACACCGCGCACCGCGAAACGCGCTGAATCAGGCTCGCATGCGAGGCCGTCCCCACTGGGGGACGGCCTCGTGTCGTTATGCAGTGATCATGATGCGGTGATCATGCAGTGACGCAGTGATCATGCAGTGATGCGGCGGCCATGTAGTGGTCACGCAGCTCAGGTACATCAGCTACATCAGGGAGGGAGCGAGTCCGTGGCGCTCGATCAGTCCTTTGTGGGGCGGAGCTATCCGCCCACCCCGCCGTACGAGGTCGGCCGGGAGAAGATCCGCGAGTTCGCCGAGGCCATCGGTGACCCCCACCCCGCGTACACCGACCCCGACGCCGCCAAGGCGCTCGGGCACACCGATGTGATCGCCCCGCCGACCTTCGTGTTCGCGATCACGTTCAAGGCGGCGGGCGAGGTCGTCGCGGACCCGAGGCTCGGCCTCGACTACAGCCGCGTGGTCCACGGCGACCAGCGGTTCACCTACTCCCGCCCGGTCCGCGCGGGCGACCGGCTGACCGTGACCTCCACCATCGAGACGATCAAGTCCCTCGCCGGGAACGACATCATCGACGTACGCGGCGAGGTGCACGACGAGGCCGGCGAGCATGTGGTGACCGCCTGGACCAAGCTGGTGGCGCGCGCCGCCGAGGGGGCGTGAGGGTGATGGCCGCGAAGATCGCGTACGACGACGTCGAGGTCGGTACGGAGCTGCCCGCCCGGAGCTTCCCCGTCACCCGCGCCACCCTGGTGCGGTACGCGGGCGCCTCCGGCGACTTCAACCCGATCCACTGGAACGAGAAGTTCGCCAAGGAGGTCGGCCTCCCCGACGTCATCGCCCACGGCATGTTCACCATGGCCGAGGCGATCCGCGTCGTGACCGACTGGGTGGGCGACCCGGGCGCCGTCGTCGAGTACGGCGTCCGCTTCACCAAGCCCGTCGTCGTCCCCAACGACGAGACGGGCGCCGTGGTCGAGGTCACCGCCAAGGTCGCCGCCAAGCTGGACGACGGCCGGGTCCGGGTCGACCTGACGGCCACCAGCGCGGGCCAGAAGGTGCTGGGCATGTCCCGCGCCGTCGTCCGCCTCGCCTGACGCCGGCCCGGCACCACGCACCACGCAGCACCGTAAGGGGCGCCCGCACTTGTCGGGCGCCCCTTACCGCGTCCTGGCCGGGGCCCTCCGCGTACGGGTGCCGGACCACGCCCCGCCCAGGTCGCGCCCGTACTCTTGTCCCGTGCAGGAACTCCACGACGCGCCCCTCGCCCCCCTGACCACCTTCCGCCTCGGCGGCCCGGCGACCCGGCTGGTCACCGCCGTCACCGACGACGAGGTGATCGCCGCCGTACGCGAGGCGGACGACGCGGGCACCCCGCTCCTGGTCATCGGAGGCGGCTCCAACCTGGTCATCGGCGACCGGGGCTTCGACGGCACCGCGCTGCGCATCGCCACCCGGGGCTTCACGCTCGACGGCACGGCGCTGGAACTCGCCGCCGGGGAGGTCTGGAGCGACGCCGTCGCCCGCACCGTCGAGGCGGGGCTCGCGGGCATCGAGTGCCTGGCCGGCATCCCAGGATCGGCCGGCGCCACCCCGATCCAGAACGTCGGCGCGTACGGCCAGGAGGTCTCGGCCACCATCACCGAGGTCGTCGCCTACGACCGCGAGGCCCGCGAGACGGTGACGCTCGCCGGGGCCGACTGCGGCTTCTCGTACCGCCACAGCCGCTTCAAGGCGCACCCCGGCCGCTGGGTGGTGCTCCGGGTCCGCTTCGGCCTGGAGGACGCGGGCGGCCTCTCCGCGCCGCTCAAGTACGCCGAGACCGCACGGGCGCTCGGCGTCGGGCCCGGCGACCGGGTCCCCGCCGAGCTGGCCAGGGACACCGTCCTCAAGCTGCGTGCCGGCAAGGGCATGGTGCTCGACCCGGAGGACCACGACACCTGGTCCGCGGGGTCCTTCTTCACCAACCCGGTCCTCACCGACGAGGAGTACGCGGCGTTCACGGCCCGCGTCAGGGAGCGCCTCGGCGACGGGGTGACGCCCCCCGGCTTCCCGGAGGGCGCCGGCCACACCAAGACCTCCGCCGCCTGGCTGATCGACCGGGCGGGCTTCACCAAGGGGTACGGCACCGGGCCCGCCCGTATCTCCACCAAGCACACCCTGGCCCTCACCAACCGGGGCGCCGCCACCACCGAGGACCTGCTGGCCCTCGCGCGCGAGGTGGTCGCCGGGGTGCGCGACGCCTTCGGCATCACCCTCGTCAACGAACCGGTGACGGTGGGCGTCAGCCTTTAGAGGACGCGGCCCACAACAGGCCAAGAGGCGCGGTTCAGCCGGCCAGCCAGGCGTCGACCCCCGCGAGCAGCTTCTCCCGCACCCCGGACGGCGCGGCCGAACCCCGTACGGACTGACGGGCCAACTCGGCCAGTTCCTCGTCGGTGAAGCCCTGGTGGCGGCGGGCCAGTTCGTACTGGGCCGCCAGCCGGGAGCCGAAGAGCAGCGGGTCGTCGGCGCCCAGCGCCATCGGCACCCCGGCCTCGAAGAGCGTGCGCAGCGGGACGTCCTCGGGCTTCTCGTAGACGCCCAGCGCCACATTGGACGCCGGGCAGACCTCACAGGTCACCCCGCGCTCCGCGAGCCTGCGCAGCAGCCGGGTGTCCTCCGCTGCGCGCACCCCGTGCCCGATCCGGGCGGCCCGCAGGTCGTCCAGGCAGTCCCGTACGGAGGCGGGCCCGGTCAGCTCGCCCCCGTGCGGCGCGGCGAGCAGCCCGCCGTCCCGCGCGATCGCGAAGGCCCGGTCGAAGTCCCTGGCCATGCCGCGCCGCTCGTCGTTGGAGAGCCCGAAGCCGACGACGCCCCGGTCCGCGTACCGCACCGCGAGCCGGGCCAGCGTCCGCGCCTCCAGCGGGTGCTTCATCCGGTTCGCCGCGACCAGCACCCGCATCCCGAGCCCGGTCTCCCGGGACGCCGCGTCCACGGCGTCCAGGATGATCTCCAGCGCCGGGATCAGCCCGCCCAGATGCGGGGCGTACGAGGTGGGGTCGACCTGTATCTCCAGCCACCCCGAGCCGTCCCGTACGTCTTCCTCGGCGGCCTCGCGCACCAGCCGCTGGATGTCCTCGGGGGCCCGCAGACAGGACCGGGCGATGTCGTAGAGCCGCTGGAAGCGGAACCAGCCGCGCTCGTCGGTGGCGCGCAGCTTCGGGGGTTCGCCGCTGGTCAGCGCCTCGGGAAGGTGGACGCCGTACTTGTCGGCGAGGTCGAGCAGCGTCGAGGGCCGCATCGAACCGGTGAAGTGCAGATGCAGATGAGCCTTGGGCAGCAGGCTGAGGTCCCTGGTGCGGGGGGTGGTGCTCTCCATCTGGAAATCCTGCCGCACGCGCAAGGGTGCCGACAGCCACTTTCCCCGATCGAGATCTTGCCCGAACACGGATCCGGGCGGATACGGAACGCGGAACGGGTCCCCGGCCGGTGGCCGGGGACCCGTCGAGGAGCTGGGATGCCCTGGTGGGGGCGGGTGGCGCGGGGGCGGGAAGGTCAGTCCTTCGCCTCGGCCAGCAGCTTCTGGATCCGCCCGACGCCCTCGGCGAGATCCTCGTCACCGAGCGCGTAGGAGAGCCGCAGATACCCCGGCGTGCCGAACGCCTCGCCCGGGACGACCGCGACCTCGGCCTCGTCCAGGATCAGCGCGGCCAGCTCGACGGAGGTCGCCGGGCGGCTGCCCCGGATCTCCTTGCCCAGCAGGGCCTTCACGGACGGGTAGACGTAGAACGCGCCCTCGGGCTCCGGGCAGACCACACCGTCGATCTCGTTGAGCATCCGGACGATCGTGCGGCGGCGCCGGTCGAAGGCGGTGCGCATCTCGGCGACGGCCTCCAGGTCGCCGGAGACGGCGGCCAGCGCGGCGACCTGCGCCACGTTGGAGACGTTGGACGTCGCGTGCGACTGGAGGTTGGTCGCGGCCTTGACGACGTCCTTGGGGCCGACGATCCAGCCGACCCGCCAGCCGGTCATGGCGTATGTCTTGGCCACCCCGTTGACGACGACGCACTTGTCGCGCAGCTCGGGCACGGCGGCCGGGAGCGAGGTGAACACGGCGTCGCCGTAGACGAGATGCTCGTAGATCTCGTCCGTGAGCACCCACAGGCCGTGCTCGACGGCCCAGCGGCCGATGGCCTCGGTGTCGGCGGCGCTGTAGACGGCGCCGGTCGGGTTGGACGGCGAGACGAAGAGGACGACCTTCGTCCGCTCGGTCCGCGCGGCCTCCAACTGCTCGACGGAGACCCGGTAGCCCGTGGTCTCGTCGGCCACGACCTCTACCGGGACACCGCCGGCCAGCCGGATCGACTCGGGGTACGTCGTCCAGTACGGAGCCGGGACGATCACCTCGTCGCCCGGGTCGAGGATGGCGGCGAACGCCTCGTAGATGGCCTGCTTGCCGCCGTTGGTGACGAGGACCTGGGACGGCTCGACCTCGTAACCGGAGTCGCGCAGCGTCTTCGCGGCGATGGCGGCCTTCAGCTCGGGCAGCCCGCCGGCCGGGGTGTACCGGTGGTACTTGGGGTTGCGGCAGGCCTCGACCGCGGCGTCGACGATGTAGCCGGGGGTCGGGAAGTCGGGCTCGCCCGCGCCGAAGCCGATCACCGGACGCCCGGCGGCCTTCAGGGCCTTGGCCTTGGCGTCCACGGCGAGGGTCGCGGACTCGGAGATCGCGCCGATGCGGGCGGAGACCCGGCGCTCGGTGGGTGGGGTTGCAGCGCTCATACGGCCCATGCTCCCAGACCCGCCACATCCATGACACACAGGTTTCATCCAGTGAACGGGCCCACCGCGGGCATCCGGGAAGAAGCTGTTCGACGCACGGCCCATGACCACGTACACTCACTCGTCGTTGGCCTTCAGCTCCGAAGCCGCACCGGGCACTCCGTGCATCCGGTCGGATGCGGTAGGTTGAAGGGGAACGCAGCAAAGGGTCGTAGCTCAATTGGTAGAGCACTGGTCTCCAAAACCAGCGGTTGGGGGTTCAAGTCCCTCCGGCCCTGCTACACACACCTTCGCCAGGATGTGTGCGCATGTACGTACATTCAATGCATCGCCGTGCGGCTCCCCCGGGCGCGGCACGGTCACGACCCGGAATCAGGTGAGAGAGAGTGGCGGACGCCGTGGGCTCCATCGACAAGCCTGATGCCGACGATGAGTCCGCCGAGTCGAAGAAGCCCCGTAAGGGCGGGAAGCGCGGCAAGAAGGGCCCCCTGGGCCGTCTCGCGCTCTTCTACCGACAGATCGTCGCCGAGCTGCGCAAGGTCGTCTGGCCGACTCGTAATCAGCTCACGACGTACACCACCGTGGTGATTGTCTTCGTGGTCGTCATGATCGGTCTGGTGACCGTGGTTGACTATGGCTTCCAGCAAGCAATCAAGTACGTCTTCGGCTGATCCCGCGAACGGCGCCCGGTGTGGCGCCCCTTTCGCGTGTTCCACCCATTGAGCCAGGAAGAAGCAGCCACCGTGTCCGACCCGAAACTGAACGACGCCAGCGAACCGGTGGAGTCCCGAGAGGACCAGACCGGCATCGCCGCGGCGGCGGACGCTGTCGAGCCAGACCGGGCCGAAGCCGCTGACGCCGTCGCCGGCGAGCCGGCCGAGGAGAGTGCCGCCGACGCCCCGGAGACGGACGCCGACGCGCCCCGCGCCGAGGAGACCGAAGCGGCGGAGGAGGCCGACGAGGACGGCGCGGAGAGCGCCCCCGAGGCCCCCGCCGACCCGGTCGCCGCGCTCCGCGACGAGCTGCGCGGCCTGCCGGGCGAGTGGTACGTGATCCACACCTACGCGGGCTACGAGAAGCGCGTGAAGGCCAACCTGGAGCAGCGCGCCGTCTCGCTCAACGTCGAGGAGTTCATCTACCAGGCGGAAGTCCCCGAGGAAGAGATCGTCCAGATCAAGAACGGCGAGCGCAAGAACGTCCGCCAGAACAAGCTTCCCGGGTACGTCCTGGTCCGTATGGACCTCACCAACGAGTCCTGGGGCGTCGTCCGCAACACCCCCGGCGTCACCGGCTTCGTGGGCAACGCGTACGACCCGTACCCGCTGACCCTGGACGAGATCGTCAAGATGCTCGCCCCGGAGGCCGAGGAGAAGGCCGCCCGCGAGGCCGCCGAGGCCGAGGGCAAGCCGGTGCCGGCCCGCAAGGTCGAGGTCCAGGTGCTGGACTTCGAGGTCGGCGACTCGGTCACCGTCACCGACGGCCCCTTCGCCACGCTCCAGGCGACGATCAACGAGATCAACGCCGACTCGAAGAAGGTCAAGGGCCTTGTCGAGATCTTCGGCCGGGAGACCCCGGTCGAGCTGAGCTTCGACCAGATCCAGAAGAACTGACCCCGCGCCCGGAACACCCTCCGGGCCGCCAGGACGCTCCGGAATCTTCCGGAACACGCACTTCCGGCAGGTCGGACCGGGGTTCGCCCCGGTCCGACCTGCCGGTTTTTGGCCGTACGGCTATACCCGTTATCGTTGTGCGGTATGCCTCCATCCGGATGACCGGACGGCGGGCTCGAAAACTCTCAACTGGACCCGGAGAGAGCAATGCCTCCCAAGAAGAAGAAGGTCACGGGGCTCATCAAGCTCCAGATCAGTGCCGGTGCGGCCAACCCGGCCCCGCCGGTCGGCCCCGCGCTGGGTCAGCACGGCGTCAACATCATGGAGTTCTGCAAGGCCTACAACGCCGCGACCGAGTCGCAGCGTGGCATGGTCGTGCCGGTGGAGATCACGGTCTACGAGGACCGCTCCTTCACCTTCGTCACCAAGACTCCGCCGGCCGCCAAGCTGATCCTCAAGGCCGCTGGTGTGGACAAGGGCTCCGGCGAGCCGCACGTCAAGAAGGTCGCGAAGCTCACCCGCGACCAGGTGCGCGAGATCGCCACGACGAAGATGCCCGACCTGAACGCCAACGACCTGGACGCCGCCGAGAAGATCATCGCCGGCACCGCCCGTTCCATGGGCGTCACGGTCGAGGGCTGACCCAGCAGGGCACGTCCCAGTGGGAGGGCCGAGCGCGGCCCGCACCACGCACTCCACACCAGAAGAAACACCAGGAGAAGAAGTGAAGCGCAGCAAGGCTCTCCGCGGCGCGGACGCCAAGATCGACCGGGAGCGCTCCTACGCCCCGCTCGAAGCCGTCCGTCTCGCCAAGGACACCGCCACCGTCAAGTTCGACGGCACCGTCGAGGTGGCCCTGCGACTGGGTGTCGACCCGCGCAAGGCCGACCAGATGGTCCGCGGCACCGTCAACCTTCCGCACGGCACCGGCAAGACCGCCCGGGTCCTGGTCTTCGCGACCGGTGACCGTGCCGAAGCGGCGCGCGCCGCGGGCGCCGACATCGTCGGCGCCGACGAACTGATCGACGAGGTCTCGAAGGGCCGTCTGGACTTCGACGCCGTCGTCGCCACCCCGGACCTCATGGGCAAGGTCGGCCGTCTCGGCCGCGTCCTCGGCCCGCGTGGTCTGATGCCGAACCCGAAGACCGGTACGGTCACCCCCGATGTCGCGAAGGCTGTCAACGACATCAAGGGCGGCAAGATCGAGTTCCGCGTCGACAAGCACTCGAACCTGCACTTCATCATCGGCAAGGTCTCCTTCGACGAGAAGAAGCTGGTCGAGAACTACGCCGCGGCGCTGGAGGAAGTCCTCCGTCTGAAGCCGTCCGCCGCCAAGGGCCGCTACATCAAGAAGGCCACCCTGGCCACCACGATGGGCCCCGGCATCCCGCTGGACGCCAACCGCACCCGTAACCTCCTCGTCGAGGAGGACCCGGCCGCCGTCTGACCGGCAGCCGAGGGTCGCACCGTACGAACGAAGCCGGGCCCCGCACCTCTCCGGAGGTGCGGGGCCCGGCTTTTGGGGTATCCGGCTGTGTCAGAGCTGTGCGTTACCGTTCAGGCAGTGCACGAACGACGCATGTACGACCGGAAATGCGAACAAGGGGTGGGGACCATGAACATGTCCGTATGGAAGCGCGGGGGCGTCTGTCTGGCCGCGATGGCCGTCATGGGCGGGGTCGCGGGGTGCCAGGGGGACGACGGCACGGACAAGAAGGGCGCCCCGGCGGCCGAGCGGACCACGGCGGGCTCCGGCGCCGCCGAGGCGCTCACGGCGGCGTACAAGAAGACCTCGGAGGCGAAGTCCGCCAAGGTGCGGATGACGATGACCGTGCCGGAGGCGGCCGGCCAGGACGCCGGTGACATCGAGATGTCCGGGGTCATGGGGTGGGACCCGACCGTGATGGACATGACGATGAAGGGCTCCGCGCTGAGCGCGGAGACCACCGGCCTCCAGGAGGTCCGGATGCTCTGGATCGACGACGCCATATACATGGACCTGGGCGAGGCCGCGGCCAAGGAGACCGAGGGCAAGCGGTGGATGAAGCTGGACATGGGCGCCATGGCCGAGGCGTCCGGCGACAAGGAGCTCCAGAAGCAGCTCACCGGCGGCCTGGAGGAGATGAACCAGGACCCGGCCCAGCAGCTCGCCCTGCTGCTGGAGTCCCCGCAGCTCAAGCACGTCGGCTCGGAGAAGGTCGACGGGGTGGACGCGGAGCACTACAAGGGCACGCTCACCATCGAGGAGATGGCGAAGTCCAACGGCTCGCTCTCCGTGCTGGAGGAGAAGGACCGCAAGGCCCTGATCGACTCCATGAAGAAGGCGGGCATGGAGGGGTACGACACCGAGGTCTGGGTCAACAAGGACAGCTACCCGGTGCGGATGGACATCGGGATGAAGACCTCGGAGGGTGAGATGAAGATCTCCTCGCACTACTCCGACTACGGGGCGAAGGCCCAGGTCCAGGCCCCGCCGGCGGGCGAGACCTTCGACATGGCCGAGATGCTGGCGGGCCTGGGCGCCGACGACGGCGCGGGCGCGGCGAGCTGAGCCGGCCGGGCGCGGCCCACTGATTTGCCCGGCGTGCCCGTACTCACGTACTCTTCCCCAGAAGCCAAAGACCGCTGGTCGTTGCCGTGTGCTCGTAAGAGGGTGCGGTGGCCGAAGGATCCGCTAGCTGCGGACGACCCGCGCAGGTGACTGTGGACAGCTCCCGGGTTCCATCCGGTCGAGCTACGCCCCGTGCGCCTGCGCCGGGGCGTTTCGTTTTGCCCAGCCCCTTCTGAGCGGTCCTCATCACCCGGAAGGAGGCCGACGCTCATGGCAAGGCCCGACAAGGCTGCCGCGGTAGCCGAGCTGGCGGACCAGTTCCGCAGCTCGAACGCCGCCGTGCTGACCGAGTACCGGGGTCTCACCGTGGCGCAGCTCAAGGAGCTGCGCCGTTCTCTCGGTGAGAACGCCCAGTACGCCGTGGTGAAGAACACGCTGACCAAGATCGCGGCCAACGAGGCCGGGATCAACGCGCTGGACGACCTCTTCGCGGGTCCGACGGCGGTTGCCTTCGTCACCGGTGACCCGGTGGAGTCGGCGAAGGGTCTTCGTGACTTCGCCAAGGAGAACCCGAATCTCGTCATCAAGGGCGGCGTCCTTGACGGCAAGGCGCTCAGCGCCGACGAGATCAAGAAGCTCGCGGACCTTGAGTCCCGTGAGGTCCTGCTCGCCAAGCTGGCGGGTGCCATGAAGGGCAAGCAGTCCCAGGCTGCCGCGCTCTTCCAGGCGCTTCCTTCGAAGTTCGTCCGCACCGCGGAAGCGCTTCGCGCCCAGAAGGAAGAGCAGGGCGGTGCCGGTACGCCGGCCCCCGTCGAGGCCGCTTCCGAGTAATCACGCTCGGTCCCGGGTGAGCCCACCCGGGAGGTCGCAGCGGGCCGGTTATGCCCGCGGAACTGTACATACGGCACCAGCCGATTAGTGGAAGGACCGCCATCATGGCGAAGCTCACCCAGGACGAGCTGCTCGCGCAGTTCGAGGACATGACCCTCATCGAGCTCTCCGGCTTCGTGAAGGCCTTCGAGGAGAAGTTCGACGTCACCGCCGCCGCCCCGGTCGCCGCCGCCGGTGTCGCCGTTCCGGGTGCCCCGGTCGAGGCCGAGGCCGAGCAGGACGAGTTCGACGTCATCCTCACGGGTGCCGGCGAGAAGAAGATCCAGGTCATCAAGGTCGTGCGCGAGCTGACCTCGCTGGGCCTGAAGGAGGCCAAGGACCTCGTGGACGGCGCCCCCAAGCCCGTCCTGGAGAAGGTCGCCAAGGAGGCCGCCGAGAAGGCTGCCGAGTCCCTCAAGGGCGCCGGCGCCTCCGTCGAGGTCAAGTGACCCCCTCCGGGTCCGCCACCGGCCGCTGAGGGGCCCGCGAGGGCTTCCCTGCGACCGGCGGCAGTCCCGGTGCCGTGACTCACCCCATGTGGGGAGTCTCACGGTGCGGCGTTGACACAAAGGGCGATCACCCAGTCGGGTGGTCGCCCTTTCGCGTCCCCGCAGGGGCTGCCTTGCTCTTCAGCCGCCGACGAGTATGGTGATCATCGCCGTGCCGACGCCCGCCCAGTGACCTTCCGCATGGGGTGGGGGGCCTTGACGAACCGCACGGAGCGCGCAATTCTCAGGACGCGTCGTCACAATCGATCCGGGATCCGAGGCATGGATCGGTGACGAAGAGGGCAGTAATGGTGTGCGCCCGCCGCGCGAGGCGTGCAGCGGTCGAAAACAGCAGCGGTTGAGACAGGGTGTTGAGAACAACGAGGGTGTCGGAAAACCCGCTCTGGACATCAGTGTGCCAAGTGGCTACACTGTCCCTTTGCGCTGCCTGTTAGCTGCTCCCTGCCCGTCACCAGGGGCACCCCCTCGCATGAGCATCGGCGACTGAACGGCTCTGAACTGGGCTTTCTCTCTCGATGTCCATCGTGGGACACCGGTACGCGCGTAGTGAGTCCGAGCCCTCGGAAGGACCCCCTCTTGGCCGCCTCGCGCAACGCCTCGACCACGAATACGAACAACGGCGCAAGCACTGCCCCGCTGCGCATCTCCTTTGCAAAGATCAAGGAGCCGCTTGAGGTTCCGAACCTCCTGGCGCTCCAGACCGAGAGCTTTGACTGGCTGCTCGGCAACCCCGCCTGGAAGGCTCGTGTCGAGGCGGCTGTCGAGAGTGGGCAGGACGTCCCCAGGAAGTCCGGTCTGGAGGAGATCTTCGAGGAGATCTCCCCGATCGAGGACTTCTCCGGGTCGATGTCGCTGACCTTCCGCGACCACCGCTTCGAGCCCTCGAAGAATTCGATCGACGAGTGCAAGGACCGTGACTTCACGTACGCGGCCCCGCTCTTCGTGACCGCCGAGTTCACCAACAACGAGACCGGCGAGATCAAGTCCCAGACGGTCTTCATGGGCGACTTCCCGCTCATGACGAACAAGGGCACCTTCGTCATCAACGGCACCGAGCGTGTCGTGGTGTCGCAGCTCGTCCGCTCGCCGGGCGTCTACTTCGACTCCTCCATCGACAAGACGTCCGACAAGGACATCTTCTCCGCCAAGATCATCCCCTCCCGGGGTGCCTGGCTGGAGATGGAGATCGACAAGCGCGACATGGTCGGTGTCCGTATCGACCGCAAGCGCAAGCAGTCCGTCACCGTCCTCCTCAAGGCGCTCGGCTGGACGACCGAGCAGATCCTGGAGGAGTTCGGCGAGTACGAGTCCATGCGCGCCACCCTGGAGAAGGACCACACCCAGGGCCAGGACGACGCGCTGCTCGACATCTACCGCAAGCTCCGTCCGGGCGAGCCGCCGACGCGTGAGGCCGCCCAGACGCTGCTGGAGAACCTCTACTTCAACCCGAAGCGCTACGACCTCGCGAAGGTCGGCCGCTACAAGGTCAACAAGAAGCTCGGCGCCGACGAGCCGCTGGACGCCGGCGTGCTCACCACCGACGACGTCATCGCCACCATCAAGTACCTGGTCAAGCTGCACGCCGGCGAGACCGAGACGGTCGGCGAGAACGGCACGCAGATCGTTGTCGAGACCGACGACATCGACCACTTCGGCAACCGCCGGCTGCGCAACGTCGGCGAGCTCATCCAGAACCAGGTCCGTACGGGTCTGGCGAGGATGGAGCGCGTCGTGCGCGAGCGCATGACCACCCAGGACGTCGAGGCGATCACGCCGCAGACCCTGATCAACATCCGGCCGGTCGTCGCCTCCATCAAGGAGTTCTTCGGCACCAGCCAGCTCTCGCAGTTCATGGACCAGAACAACCCGCTCTCGGGGCTCACCCACAAGCGCCGTCTCTCGGCGCTCGGCCCGGGTGGTCTCTCCCGTGAGCGGGCCGGCTTCGAGGTCCGTGACGTGCACCCCTCGCACTACGGCCGCATGTGCCCGATCGAGACCCCCGAAGGTCCGAACATCGGTCTGATCGGCTCGCTCGCCTCCTACGGCCGGGTCAACGCGTTCGGCTTCGTCGAGACGCCGTACCGCAAGGTCGTCGACGGTGTCGTCACCGACGAGGTCGACTACCTGACCGCCGACGAGGAAGACCGCTTCGTCATCGCGCAGGCCAACGCGACGCTCTCCGAGGAGATGCGCTTCATCGAGCCCCGCGTGCTGGTCCGCCGCCGTGGCGGCGAGGTCGACTACATCCCCGGCGACGACGTCGACTACATGGACGTCTCGCCGCGCCAGATGGTGTCGGTCGCGACCGCGATGATCCCGTTCCTGGAGCACGACGACGCCAACCGTGCCCTCATGGGCGCGAACATGATGCGCCAGGCCGTGCCCCTGATCACCTCCGAGGCGCCGCTCGTCGGCACCGGCATGGAGTACCGCTGCGCGGTCGACGCCGGTGACGTCGTCAAGGCGGAGAAGCCGGGTGTGGTCCAGGAGGTCTCCGCCGACTACATCACGGTGGCCAACGACGACGGTACGTACACCACGTACCGCATCGCCAAGTTCTCCCGCTCCAACCAGGGCACCTCGGTCAACCAGAAGGTCGTCGTCAACGAGGGCGACCGGGTAATCGAGAGCCAGGTCCTCGCCGACGGGCCCGCCACCCAGCAGGGTGAGATGGCGCTCGGCAAGAACCTCCTGGTGGCGTTCATGCCGTGGGAGGGCCACAACTACGAAGACGCGATCATCCTCAGCCAGCGGCTGGTCCAGGACGACGTCCTCTCCTCGATCCACATCGAGGAGCACGAGGTCGACGCCCGGGACACCAAGCTCGGCCCCGAGGAGATCACCCGGGACATCCCCAACGTCTCCGAGGAGGTCCTCGCGGACCTCGACGAGCGCGGCATCATCCGGATCGGTGCCGAGGTCGTCGCCGGGGACATCCTGGTCGGCAAGGTCACGCCCAAGGGCGAGACCGAGCTGACCCCGGAGGAGCGCCTGCTCCGCGCGATCTTCGGCGAGAAGGCCCGTGAGGTCCGCGACACCTCGCTGAAGGTGCCGCACGGCGAGGTCGGCAAGGTCATCGGCGTCCGCGTCTTCGACCGCGAGGAGGGCGACGAGCTGCCGCCCGGCGTCAACCAGCTCGTCCGCGTCTACGTCGCCCAGAAGCGCAAGATCACCGACGGCGACAAGCTCGCCGGACGCCACGGCAACAAGGGCGTCATCTCGAAGATCCTGCCGATCGAGGACATGCCGTTCCTGGAGGACGGCACCCCGGTCGACATCATCCTCAACCCCCTCGGCGTCCCGTCCCGCATGAACCCGGGACAGGTCCTGGAGATCCACCTCGGCTGGCTCGCCAGCCAGGGCTGGAAGGTCGAGGGCAGCGAGGAGTGGATGGAGCGGCTGAAGGGCATCGGCGCCGACGACGTCGCGCCCGGCACCAATGTCGCCACCCCGGTCTTCGACGGCGCCCGCGAGGACGAGATCTCCGGTCTCTTCGAGTCCACGATCCCCAACCGCGACGGCGAGCGGATGGTCAAGGGCTCCGGAAAGGCCCAGCTCTTCGACGGCCGCTCCGGAGAGCCGTTCCCGGACCCGATCTCGGTCGGGTACATGTACATCCTCAAGCTCCACCACCTGGTCGACGACAAGCTGCACGCCCGGTCGACCGGTCCGTACTCGATGATCACCCAGCAGCCGCTGGGTGGTAAGGCCCAGTTCGGTGGCCAGCGCTTCGGTGAGATGGAGGTGTGGGCGCTGGAGGCGTACGGCGCCGCGTACGCCCTCCAGGAGCTGCTGACGATCAAGTCCGACGACGTGACCGGCCGCGTGAAGGTCTACGAGGCCATCGTCAAGGGCGAGAACATCCCCGAGCCCGGCATTCCCGAGTCCTTCAAGGTGCTCATCAAGGAAATGCAGTCGCTCTGCCTCAACGTGGAGGTGCTCTCCTCGGACGGCATGTCCATCGAGATGCGTGACACGGACGAGGACGTCTTCCGCGCGGCGGAGGAGCTCGGTATCGACCTGTCCCGGCGCGAGCCGAGCAGCGTCGAAGAGGTCTGACGGGTTCGCCGGCCGGATCCCGTATCCGGCCGGCTCTCCCCGGACCCGTTCAGACCATTGCTGAAGTGCCCCATCTACTCGCTGACGCGAGGGGCTCGAACCCCCGAAAGAGGGATTGACGACAAGTGCTCGACGTCAACTTCTTCGACGAGCTGCGGATCGGCCTTGCCACCGCGGACGACATCCGGACCTGGTCGCACGGCGAAGTGAAGAAGCCGGAGACCATCAACTACCGCACCCTCAAGCCCGAGAAGGACGGACTCTTCTGCGAGAAGATCTTCGGCCCCACCCGGGACTGGGAGTGCTACTGCGGCAAGTACAAGCGTGTCCGCTTCAAGGGCATCATCTGTGAGCGCTGTGGCGTCGAGGTCACCCGCGCCAAGGTGCGCCGTGAGCGGATGGGCCACATCGAACTGGCCGCGCCCGTCACCCACATCTGGTACTTCAAGGGCGTGCCCTCGCGCCTCGGGTACCTGCTCGACCTTGCGCCGAAGGACCTGGAGAAGGTCATCTACTTCGCCGCGTACATGATCACGTTCGTGGACGAGGAGCGCCGCACCCGCGACCTCCCGTCGCTGGAGGCGCATGTCTCCGTCGAGCGCCAGCAGACCGAGAACCGCCGCGACTCCGACCTCGAAGCCCGCGCCAAGAAGCTGGAGACCGACCTCGCCGAGCTGGAGGCCGAGGGCGCCAAGGCCGACGTGCGCCGCAAGGTGCGCGAAGGCGCCGAGCGCGAGATGAAGCAGCTCCGGGACCGCGCCCAGCGCGAGATCGACCGTCTCGACGAGGTGTGGAACCGCTTCAAGAACCTCAAGGTCCAGGACCTGGAGGGCGACGAGCTGCTCTACCGCGAGCTGCGCGACCGCTTCGGCACCTACTTCGACGGCTCGATGGGCGCCGCCGCGCTCCAGAAGCGCCTGGAGTCCTTCGACCTCGACGAGGAGGCCGAGCGCCTCCGCGAGATCATCCGGACCGGCAAGGGCCAGAAGAAGACCCGTGCGCTCAAGCGCCTCAAGGTCGTCTCCGCCTTCCTCCAGACCAGCAACAGCCCCAAGGGCATGGTGCTGGACTGCGTCCCGGTGATCCCGCCGGACCTGCGCCCCATGGTCCAGCTCGACGGTGGCCGCTTCGCCACCTCCGACCTGAACGACCTGTACCGCCGGGTCATCAACCGGAACAACCGCCTCAAGCGTCTCCTCGACCTCGGTGCCCCCGAGATCATCGTGAACAACGAGAAGCGGATGCTCCAGGAGGCCGTCGACGCGCTCTTCGACAACGGCCGCCGCGGCCGTCCGGTCACCGGTCCCGGCAACCGCCCCCTGAAGTCCCTGAGCGACATGCTCAAGGGGAAGCAGGGCCGGTTCCGCCAGAACCTGCTCGGCAAGCGCGTCGACTACTCGGCCCGTTCCGTGATCGTCGTCGGCCCGCAGCTCAAGCTGCACCAGTGCGGCCTGCCCAAGGCCATGGCGCTGGAGCTCTTCAAGCCGTTCGTGATGAAGCGCCTGGTGGACCTCAACCACGCGCAGAACATCAAGTCGGCCAAGCGCATGGTCGAGCGCGGCCGTACGGTCGTGTACGACGTGCTCGAAGAGGTCATCGCCGAGCACCCGGTGCTGCTCAACCGTGCGCCCACCCTGCACCGTCTGGGCATCCAGGCGTTCGAGCCGCAGCTCGTCGAGGGCAAGGCCATCCAGATCCACCCGCTCGTCTGCACCGCGTTCAACGCGGACTTCGACGGTGACCAGATGGCCGTCCACCTGCCGCTCTCCGCGGAGGCGCAGGCCGAGGCGCGCATCCTGATGCTCTCCTCGAACAACATCCTCAAGCCGGCCGACGGCCGTCCGGTCACCATGCCCACCCAGGACATGGTGCTCGGCCTCTTCTTCCTCACCACGGACGAAGAAGAGCGCGAGGTCAAGGGCGCGGGCCGGTCCTTCGGCTCCACCGCCGAGGCCACCATGGCCTTCGACAACCGCGAGCTGTCGCTCCAGGCCAAGGTCGACATCCGCTTCCCGGTGGGCACCATCCCGCCGCGCGGCTGGACCCCGCCGGTCTCCGAGGAGGCCGACACGGACGGCACCGCCGTGCCGTGGCAGCAGGGCGACCCGTTCCGGCTGCGGACCACCCTGGGCCGTGCGCTCTTCAACGAGCTGCTGCCCGAGGACTACCCGTTCGTCGACTACTCGGTCGGCAAGAAGCAGCTCTCCGAGATCGTCAACGACCTCGCCGAGCGCTACCCCAAGGTCATCGTGGCGGCGACGCTCGACAACCTGAAGGCGGCCGGCTTCTTCTGGGCGACCCGCTCCGGCGTCACCGTCGCCATCTCCGATGTCGTCGTGCCCGAGGCGAAGAAGGCGATCGTCCAGGGGTACGAGGCGCAGGACGAGAAGGTCCAGAAGCAGTACGAGCGCGGTCTGATCACCAAGGACGAGCGCACCCAGGAGCTCATCGCGATCTGGACCAAGGCGACCAACGAGGTCGCCGAGGCGATGAACGCGAACTTCCCGAAGACCAACCCGATCTTCATGATGGTCAACTCGGGCGCGCGCGGAAACATGATGCAGATGCGTCAGATCGCCGGTATGCGTGGTCTGGTGTCGAACGCCAAGAACGAGACGATCCCGCGTCCCATCAAGGCGTCCTTCCGCGAGGGCCTCTCCGTGCTGGAGTACTTCATCTCCACGCACGGTGCCCGTAAGGGTCTCGCCGACACCGCCCTGCGGACCGCCGACTCGGGTTACCTCACCCGTCGTCTGGTGGACGTCTCGCAGGACGTCATCATCCGCGAGGAGGACTGCGGCACCGACCGCGGCCTCAAGCTGCGGATCGCCGAGCGCGGCGCCGACGGCGTCCTGCGCAAGGCGGAGGACGTCGAGACGTCCGTGTACGCGCGGATGCTCGCCGAGGACGTCGTCGTGGACGGCAAGGTCATCGCGCCGGCAAATGTCGACCTGGGCGATGTCCTGATCGACGCGGTCGTCGCCGCCGGGGTCGAGGAGGTCAAGACCCGCTCGGTCCTGACCTGCGAGTCCGCGGTCGGTACCTGTGCCTTCTGCTACGGCCGCTCGCTGGCCACCGGCAAGCTGGTCGACATCGGTGAGGCGGTCGGCATCATCGCCGCCCAGTCCATCGGTGAGCCCGGCACCCAGCTCACGATGCGTACCTTCCACACCGGTGGTGTGGCCGGTGACGACATCACGCAGGGTCTGCCCCGTGTCGTCGAGCTCTTCGAGGCCCGTACGCCCAAGGGTGTCGCCCCGATCTCGGAGGCGGCGGGCCGGGTCCGGATCGAGGAGACCGAGAAGACCAAGAAGCTCATCGTCACCCCGGACGACGGCAGCGACGAGACGGCGTTCCCGATCTCGAAGCGCGCCCGGCTCCTGGTCGGCGAGGGCGACGCGGTCCAGGTCGGCCAGAAGCTCACCGTCGGCGCCACCAACCCGCACGACGTGCTGCGGATCCTCGGTCAGCGCGCGGTCCAGGTCCACCTGGTCGGCGAGGTCCAGAAGGTCTACAACTCGCAGGGTGTGTCGATCCACGACAAGCACATCGAGATCATCATCCGGCAGATGCTCCGCCGGGTGACGATCATCGAGTCGGGCGACGCCGAGCTGCTCCCGGGCGAGCTGGTGGAGCGGTCGAAGTTCGAGACCGAGAACCGGCGTGTGGTGACGGAAGGCGGCCACCCGGCCTCCGGCCGTCCGCAGCTCATGGGTATCACCAAGGCGTCGCTGGCCACCGAGTCGTGGCTGTCGGCGGCGTCCTTCCAGGAGACGACCAGGGTCCTGACCGACGCGGCGATCAACGCCAAGTCGGACTCCCTGATCGGCCTCAAGGAGAACGTCATCATCGGTAAGCTCATCCCGGCCGGTACGGGTCTCTCCCGCTACCGCAACATCCGGGTCGAGCCGACCGAGGAGGCCAAGGCCGCGATGTACTCGGCCGTCGGCTACGACGACATCGACTACTCGCCGTTCGGCACGGGCTCCGGCCAGGCCGTTCCGCTGGAGGACTACGACTACGGTCCGTACAACCAGTGAGCGGTGACCGCCGTGCGCGGTGACCACCGGTAGACGGTGATACGGAGGGCGGCCATCCCCGAGGGGGTGGCCGCCCTCCGGCGTTCCGGTACGGACGGGGGCGCGGCCGTCACCGTACGGCCAGCTCCCAGGTCGCGACGGCGAGGCCGCAGACGGCGGTGAGCGCGGCGATGTTCGCCAGCGGCCAGCGGGCGCGCTCCAGGGAGTCCAGCCGCTCCTCGTGCTCGGCGAGCTGGCGGTCGGTCTGGTCGCTGCGCTGGACGAGCAGGGCGAGCGAGCCGTCGGTACGGGCGAACCCGGCCTCCAGCGTGCCGCGCAGGCGTTCCAGCTCCACGGCGACGGTGACCGGGTTCCGCGGTTCTGTCTCTGTCATGGGCGCCCTCCTTCAGGCGGTGTACGGGACGTTCAGCGCGGCCCACGAGACGGGGCCCGGGATGCCGTCGGCGTCGGCGCCCCGGTAGCCGAGCTTGCGCTGCCAGGCGGCGTACGAGCGCCGGTCGGCCTCGGTCCACCGGGGGCCAGGCCCGACCGCGTACGCCGAGCACCCCTCGGCGACCAGCCGCCGCCCCATCGCGGTGATCACCGGCGAGTTACGGCCGACGGCGAAGAACGCGGCGCCGGGGAAGGGCTGGTGACGCGGGGTGGCGGGCGGGCTGGACGCCGGGGGTACGGGCGCGGCGCCGAGCCGGGCGGCGATCCGGGTGCGCATCGCGGGCATCGTGAAGCCGCGCGGGTCGACCTTCCAGTCGGACCACTCCAGGTGGCCGATGACGGAGCGGGCGGTCCAGCCGTGGGCCCGGCAGACGGCGGCGGAGGCGCGTTCGATCGCGTCGAGCTGGGCGGCGGGCCAGGGGTCCTTGCCGTCGCCGAGGTTGACGCACTCGAAGCCGTAGAAGCGGGCGTTGCCGTCGACGGCGCCGGCCGAGCCCTCGTGGTAGCGGGGCGCGGGCGGGCGCTCGCCGTAGTCCTCCGCGATGACGTGGGCCAGGACGTCCGGGTCGCCGCCGCCGGCGTGGTTGGCGCGGCCGTTTCCGACCAGGTGGACGGTGCCGTCCTTGGCGATGACGCCGTGGCAGAGCGGGCCGGGCAGGGCGGCGTAGCCGTTGTAGCAGAGTTCTACGGAGGCTTCGGTTCCGCTGGACACGGTGTGGTGGACGATCACGCCGTTGACGGGGCCCCAGGGGCCGATGTGATCGCGGTTGTGGGTGCGCCAGCCGGGGTGTTCGACGACGGTGACGCCCTCGGCGCGCAGGGCGGCGACGAGGGCGTCGGCGGTGAGCGGGGTGGCCATGGGGGTCTGCTTTCTGTGCGGGGGTGGGAGGGGGGGTGGGGCGGAGGCTTACGGTCAGAGGGCGTGTGGTCAGGGGCGTGTGGCCGGGGGTGTGTGGTGGTCGGGGCCGTACGGTCCGGGCCTTACGGTCAGGAGAGCGCGGCCCAGACGGCGTTGGAGTCGGCGACCACGGTCGACGGGGTGAAGGAGGCCGGCAGCGAGGTCTGGCCGGTGACGCTCAGCCGGCCGTGGCGGATGAAGGACCCCGGCATCCGGGCGCTCCCACCGGGCGTTTCGCCCATGCTGGAGCCGCGCAGGAAGGCGGGGCCGTTGGTGCTCGGGCTCGGCCCGTTGATCAGCAGGGCCACCCAGTAGTTGCCGGGGGCGGCGCTGTACGCGCTGGTCAGCGGGCAGACCACGGTCTCGCCCGAGGTGCCCTTGATCAGGTTGGGCAGGGCGGCGGTCAGCCCGATGCGGGCCCCGGCGGCGGTGTAGAGGCCGGCGAACGAGGTGGCGCCGAGGCCGGTGCCCGCGTACCCGGGGACGTAGAAGACCACGTTCCGTACGGTGGTGGCCGCGTGCAGCGGTATGCCGATCAGATAGACCCATCCGTTGACGCAGTACTGCACGGTGGAGCCGGAGCCCGCCGCCGGGTCGAACGCCCACCCGGAGAAGCCGACCGAGGCCGGTGACCAGGTGCCCGCCGGGGTGACCGCGTCGACGTATCCGCGCCGCGTGAGCTGGTCGGCGGTGGTGGGGTTGACGGTGGTGGCGGGCGGGGCGGCGAAGCTCTTCGTGCCGCGTACCGTCTGGTCCCCGTCGAGCAGCAGCGCGTCCCCGGCCCGTACGGCGCCCACGTCGGCGGCGGTGAGCGCGACCTCTCCGGTCTGTTCGTTGACGGAGGTGACCGGCGCGCCGCCGAGCCGGAGATACCGCAGGTCGGCGGCGGCGGGGTCCAGGGCGCCGAGATCGGCGGCGGCGAGGACGACCGTACCGGTCCTGCCGTTGACGGAGGCGACCCCGCCGCCGGTGCCGGCCGGCAACTGGCCCGCCGGTACGAGCCCGTCCGCGCCCAGGGTGGCGACCCCGCCCCGGGCGCCGGCCGAGGCGGCGGGGAGCGCGGCCACGTCGGCGGCGGTGAGGGCGATGTCCGCCACGGTATGCCCGTTGACGGAACGTACGGCTCCGGGCTCGCCCGGTGGCCCCTGCTCGCCCGGTTCCCCGGCGGGCCCGGCCGGTCCGCGTACCGCCACGTAGTTCGGGGTGGCCGGGTCGGCGGGCGCCAGGTCGGCGAGGTCGACGCGCTCCTGGCCGGCGGCGAGGACGATCCGGTAGGCGCGCGGCCGGGTGAGGCCGCCCAGCTTCTCGGTGACCGTGTAGGCCCACTCCTCCGGGTTCCAGCCGGGGGCGTCCGTGGCGGGCAGCACCACGGAGATCGCGCCCTCGCTGTCGAGGGGCGCCCGGGTCGGCCCGCCGAGGAAGAGATCGGCCTCGGCGTGGGTGAGCACGGTCGGCGGCCGGAACTCGACCTGGCCGGTCATGGGGGTGCCGTCCGGCGTCAGATAGCGCGCGGTGACGGTCACCGTGGGGATGGATTCGGGCAGCACGGGGTGGCCTCCTGGAGAGGGGTGGTGGAGGTGGGGGTGGAGGTGGGAGACGGGGTGGTGGGGGTGACGGAGGCGGCGGGGCAGAGTGGGTGGAGGGGTGGCGGCGGGGCGGCGGGGTGGCGCGGGTGGTGGAGTGGCGCGGGTGGCGGGGCGGCGCGGGCGGCGGGGTGGCGGCGGTGGGCGCACGTCCGTGCCGTACGCCTGCCGCGTACGCCGCGTACGCCGCGTACGCCTGCCACGCCTGCCACGCCTGCCCCGTACGCCTCGTACGCCTGTCCCGTATGCCCCGTGCCGCCCCGTGCCGCCCCGTCCGTCAGGACTCCACGCCGTACAGGGCGAGGGGGCGGCAGCGTACGGTGGCGCCCGTTGTCAGGACGTGGGCCTGCACCTCGAAGGTGACGGCCGTGTCGTACGCCACGTTCAGGACCTCCGTGAACGCCACGTCCCGCGCGCCGGCCACCAGCCGCACCGGCCCCTCCGAGCCCGCCGGGACCACCGGGACGCCGTTGGCCAGCAGCCGCACCTCGGCCTCGCCCCCCGTCGTCTCGGTGGCGATCCGGCAGTGCACCCGCGCGTGCTGGACGAGGCCCGCGCCCCGGTGGAGCGTGGTCCAGCCGGTCGCGCCGGTGGACTCCCACCGCTCGGCGGCGACCGGCTGGGGCAGCGGATACGGCACGTACGGCCGGGCCAGGCCCTGGCGTACGGCGTCGTCGGCGACGACCACATGGCCCTTGCGGTCGAGGATCTGGACCGCCTGGACCGGCAGCGTGTCGGGGGCGCCGGTCCAGACGGTCAGGGCGAGGGAGCCGTCGTCGCGCCGTACCAGCAGGCCCTGCTGGGGGGTCTCATCGGCGCGGTCGGGCTGGACCCGCCCGAGATAGAGCAGGTCGTCGCCGTCGCCGGTGCGCACCCGCAGCCGGCCGCCGTCGCCGATGACGACATCGCCGCTGGTGATCCGGTTCATCGCCGGGCGGGTGTTGGCGCTGCCCATGAGGTCGCGCACCTGCCGTTCCAGCGTCCGGATCCGGTCGAGCAGGTCGACGGGGATGATCGCCATGGCCTCTCACACCCCTTCCAGATAGAGCGTGGCCGTCTCGGGCCTGGCCCGCTGCGGCGGACTGACGGCGAGCCCGACGACCCGGAACCGGGTGTCGGAGCCGCCGGGGTGCCACAGGTCGTGGACGCGCAGCCGGATCCGGGCGCCCATGAGGGCGGGGGTGATCCGGCCGTCCATCCACACCGTCAGCTCCGGGATGGTCTCCGGGGCGCGGTGGCGGGCCAGCTCGGCGCGGGCGAGGGAGCCGAGGGCGGCCGCGTCGTTCACCGAGGTGTGGTCCGAGGTCTGCTCCAGCCGGGGCCAGCCGCCCGCGAGGTCCTCGTCGCTGATCACGCGGACGGTCAGCGGCTCGGACTCCTGCGACTGGTCGCTGTTGTCCGACTCGCCGCGGGCCACCCACACATTGGCCTGCACGGTGGAGTCGGACGGCAGACTGTAGGTCTGTACGGGACCGGGATGGTCGAGGACGATCTCCGTCCGGCCGGTGGTGATCGCCGGATGGCCGAGCTGGAGCATTTTGACGCGGTTTCCCTCCGCGTCGCGGTAGCAGTGGATCCGCCACTCGAAGCCGTCGTCGAACTGGCCGAGCTTGTCGATCAGTTCCCGTACCCGGGCCAGCGCGGTGTAGCCGTACGCGAAGTCCCTGCGGACCCCGGACGCCTCGGACCCGTACCGCAGCCCGATGTCGCCGCCGGGCTGCTCCTGTACGTGGTCGATGAGGAGCCGGACGATGTCGAGCTGCTCGACGCCCGTCCCGGCCAGGTCGGCGGAGAGGATCCGGTGGTCGAGGTACGAGTCGAAGGTGCCGGCCTGGAACTGGACGGTGAGCCGCCCCTGTTCGTCCATCTGCGGGGTGCGGGTCCAGAGCACCCCGCCCCACCAGATGTCCCCGTTCCGCTCCAGCCAGACCGCCGTACGGCCGGGCACGAGGGCGGCGCGGGCCCGCTCGGCGAGGGCGGCGTCGGGGAGCGGGACGGTCGCGGAGAGCGAGCCCGCCTTCCCGATGAAGTCGTCGAACTTCGCGTCGGTGAGCGGGAGGACGTCGAGCACCCGGTCGGTCCGCAGATCGCAGAAGAGGGCCCGGTAGACGGCGGTGCCGGGGGTCCGCAGCGACTCCTGGAGCACCGGCGTCACAGGGCGGCCTCCGCCGCCTCGTAGGTGAAGGTGCCGGAGATCCGCATACCGGCGACCCAGGTCCAGGGGGTGAGGGCGTCGACGATGCCGCCGTACGGGCCCTCCAGCGGGCCGTTGGAGCCCGAGGCCAGCTCCAGTTCCAGGGTCCTGACGGTGGTGAGCCGGACCCGGGTGGCGTACCGGTCCTTGTTGTTGCTGCTGGTGCCCACGAGCCCGGCGAAGCCCGCGGCCTGGGTGGCCGCCGCGGCCGCCACCGGCAGGCTGAAGCGCCAGTTGGTGCTGGACGTGGCGCCGTTGCCGAAGTTCGTGGTCGAGCCGAAGAGGATGTCGAAGGTCCCGTGCACCACGGTCCCGAGCTGGACGTAGCGGCAGTTCACCGTCGCGTTGCCGTAGGCCGGGGTCGCCTGGCCGTTGGAGGTCGTCCAGGCCGGGGTCCAGTCCCGCCAGCGCGGCACCGGCGGGTACGGCTGCCAGGCGGCGCCGTCCCAGCGCTGGAGGCCGGCCGCGCCGGCGTCCCGGTACTGGCCCGGGTAGGCGCCGGGGGTCGCCCTGGCCCACTCCTCGGGCATGATCCCGCCGACCGCGACGGTGGTACGGCGCAGGTCGGAGACGGCGGAGGCCCAGTTGATCCCGCCGTTGCCGGCCGAGGCGCCGGCCGGGACGAGGACGGAGGCGAGCGGCAGGGCGCCGGCCGGGATCTCCGGGGGCTCGGGGGTGGCCCTCGCCTCGCCGACGAGGACCTCCAGCGCGGCCTCGGTGCGCTCGCCGCCGTCCTGCGTCCCGTCGTACACGCGGAGCACGACGAGGTCGATCCGGGGGTTGGCCGGGTCGCCGTCGTCGAGGAGGAGGGAGGTGTACTCGGTGACGGCGACGGGGTACGCGCCGGCCGCCTCGGCGCCCTGGACGACGGCGCGGCCGGAGGCGACGGTCAGGGTCATGCCGGCGGCCTCGCCGAACACGTAGAGCCCGGAGAGCACGTACTTGCCGTCGGGGGAGCCGGGGACGACGCCGCTCCGGGTGGTGAGGCGGCCGGTGGGGGCCATGGTGCCGAGGGGGGCGAGGCGGGTGTCGGTACGGGACTGGCCGGTGGGGGTGCCGGTGGCGTCGTCGGTGCGGTTGAGGAGCCAGGCGGAACGGATGGGCATGGGATCTCCGTAAGTCGTCCGTCGGAAGGGTGGTTTGGGAGGGGCGGAGGTGACGGGAGGGCGGGACAGGGCGCCCGTGTCACCAGTGCGAGTGGCGCCAGCGCACGGTCGCCCGCGCCGCCGGGTCGGGCGCGGTGTCCTCGGAGCGGAAGGCCAGCGCGGTCTCGCCGGGTTCCAGGAGGAAGAGCTGCTCGGGGGCGGAGGCGGCGGTGGCCGTGTAGAGGCGTGAGGCGGTGTCGTTGAGGACCACCGTCCCGGTCCAGGTGTCCACGGTCAGGACGTCGTCGGCGGCGAGCGTGATGTCGTACTGGAGCCGGCGGCCGTCGGAGAGCCGGGTCAGCGAGGGGCGGCGGACGGGCCCGCGGAACTCGATCAGCGGATGGGCCGCCGTATCACCGGAGTTGACGGCGGTGAGGGAGCCGTTCGTCCCGGCCGTACCCCAGTCGAGCGGCCAGCCGAGACCGCTGCCGGGACCGTCGGGTCCGTCGCCGGGGCCGTCCTCCGAGGCTCCGGGGTGCCAGTCGAGGCCCGGCTCGGGGGCGGGCAGCCCGGTGCGGGCCCGCTGTTCGTCGGCGCCGAAGCGGCGCGGGTCGGTGGCGGTCCACTGGAGGCTGGTCTTCGAGGTGCCGCTCAGGACGAACGAACGGTCCTGCGGTACGACACGGCGGCTGATCCGGGCCCGTACCGCCAGGGTCTCCCCGTGCAGCCGGACCGCGAGCCACCGCTCGGCCCCGTCCAGGCCGGTGCCGGCCCGGAACTCGCGGAGCGTGGCGCGGGCCTCGTCGCGGGACGGGGGCAGCAGCCAGACGGTCGCGTCGATCAGCCGGGGCTGCGCCCAGCGCGAACCGGGCCAGGAGCCGTGCTGGTCGGGGCGGGGGACATCGCCCACATCGATGCCGGGGAGGTCGTCCCAGCCGCTGATCCCCGCGCGGTCGACCGGGAAGGGGGTACCGGGGCCGAGCAGCAGTCCGGCCCACTGGATCTGCCCGTCGCGGGTGATCAGTGAGCCGGGGGAGAGGTCTTCCTGGTATGCGGTGGTCTCGGCCATGGGCCGTCACCTCGTTTTCGTAGCGGAGCTTCGTGGTGGAGCCGTTGTTGTCAGGGCCGTGGTCAGGGCCGTGGTCACGCGGCGGTCCGGTGGAGGAAGAGCAGGTCCTCGGCGATGAAGAGCGCGCTGCGCCCCGCGGGCTCCTCGTAGCAGGGCAGGACGGTGCGGTGCCCGGGGCGTCCCGCCGGGGCCCGGTGGCCCGGTTCGGCGGGCCGGAGCCGGCCGAGCGCGGAGAGCGGGAGTACGGCGGGGTGCGCGGCGCCGGTGGCCGAGGCCGCGGGGAGCACGATGCCGCCCTCGGCCAGCTCGGGGATCTTCGGGAGGTCGATCCCGAACTTCTTTCCGAGGACCGAGAAGCTGAGGCTGTTGAGGCCGTCGATGACCCAGTTGGCGAACGAGATCAGGCCGTTGAGCGGGCCCTTCACGACAGCGAGCAGGTTCTGGAAGGCGGTGGTGAGGAAGCCGCTCAGCCCGTCCAGGGTGCGGGACATGGCGTCCTTCACCCGCTGGAAGCCGCGCGGGATGTCCTCGCGGATCCAGTCGACGGCCGGCCGGACGGCGGCCTTGAGGGCGTTCCACGGCGAGCGGAAGAGCGCGCTGAGGGCGCGGGTCGCGGTGGAGAGCGCGTTACGGGCGCCGTTGAAGCCCTGGGTGAGCGCGGGGCCGAGCACCTTGAGGACGGCGCCGATGACCGTACGGACGGTGGTGAAGGCGGTGGTGACGGTCTTCGCGTACAGCTTCACGACCGGGCTCAGGAAGCTCCAGATCCCCTGGACCACCTTGAGGGCCTGGTCGAAGACCTGCTTCAGGATGCGGCGGCCGGTGTCGGAGTTGACGGCGAGGTCGATCAGATAGGCGGCGAGCGGGGTGACCAGGCCGATCACAAAGCCCAGGGGGTTGGCGCGGAGGGCGACGTTGACGGCGGTCATGGCACCGGTGGCGACGGTGAGCCCGGTCGAGAGCGGTCCCATGATCTTGCCGACGGCCCCCGCGCCCGAGCCGAGCTTCTCCGCCAGGCCGCCGAAGAGCCCGGCGCCGGTGGCCAGCGGGGAGAGCGCGCCGGTGGCGGACCTGGCCTTGTTGCCGCCGGTACGGATCTGGGTGGCCGCGCTCCCGGCGGACCGGCCGGCCTTGGCGACCGCCTGTCCGGCGGCGTCCGCCCCGGTCCTGACCTGGCGGAGGCCGCTCGCCGCCGGGTCGGCGGCGGAGGCGATCCGGCCCGCCGCTGTGGCGGCCCGCTGGGCGCGGTCGCGCAGGGAGCGGAGGGCGGAGCCGCTCTGGCCGGTCCAGGTACGGAAGGAGGCTAGGGCGGTGGCGACCCCGGCGAGGGGATCCCGCAGGGGGCCGGCTCCGGTGGTGGCTCCGGCGGTGGCGGCGCTCATCCGCGGGCCTTGGAGAGGAACATCAGGGCCATCGCGGTCTCGCGGAGGTCACTGCCGGCGGCCTCGTGGTAGTTCTCGATGAGCAGCCCGCCGCCGCCCGCCCCGGCGGCGAGCGCCTGGGCCCGGCCCTGGCGTGCGGTGTGCCGCAGCAGCCGGTCGAGCTTGGAGAGCGGCAGCACCGCCTCCGCCTCCCCTGCCTCCGCTACCAGGGCGGCGACGCCGCCGCGCCGGGGGGTGACGATGCCGCCCTCGGCGAGCCGGGGGATGGTCGGCAGGTTGACCCCGAAGGTCTTCCCGCCGACGCCGGGGACCCAGCCGGGGATCGACACCTTGATGCCGTTGAGCTTCCCGATCGCGGAGTTGATCAGGTCGATGACCCCGTTGAGCGGCGATTTCACCGCGCTCTTCACGGAGTTGAAGGCCCGTGAGGCGATCCCCTTGAGGCCGCCCCAGATGGAGGAGAGCTTGTTCTTGACGGTGCTGAACGCCTGCGGGACGACGTTCCTGATCCAGGAGACGACCGGCGAGATGATCTTCTTGACGCCGTTCCAGACGCTGGAGATCACGCTCTTCACGGCGTTCATCGCCGTGGTGATGACCGTCTTCCAGGCGTTGAAGTATGTCTTGATGACCGTGGCGACCGCCTTGACGACGGCGGTGACGGCCGACTTGATGCCGTTCCAGACGGACTTGATGAGCGAGCCGGCCTTCTTCATGATCGGGCCGATCGCGCTCATGACCGCGCTGATCACCTTCTTGATCGCGTCGAAGGCGGTCTTCATCACCTTCTGCATGGTCTTCGACCGGGTGGCCATCTCGACCACCTTCTCGATCAGCGGCGCGAGCAGGGCGAGCAGGACGCCGACGAGGTTGCCCTTCATCGACTTGTTCAGCCCGTTCATGCCTTTGGACGCCTTGTCGGCCCCGGACTTGAACTTTCCGACCTGCGTCCCGCCCTTCTGACCGGCCTGCCCGGCCTTGGTGAGCGAGGACGCGGCGCTGTCGGCCTTGGACTTGAGGCCGCTCAGCTCGCGTGCGGAGGTCTGGGCGGAACTCTTGATCCTGCCGATCTCCCGGCTGCCGGCCTGGGCCTTGCTCTGAAGGCTCCCGGTCGCCGCGCCGGCCGCGTCGGCCTGGGTCTTGAAGCCTCTCAGCGAGGTGGAAACTCTCCCCAGAGAGCTTGCGAGGGACATGGTTCACTCACCAATCGAAGGGGGGCGGGGCGGTGCGGTGCGGGCGGGCCGGAACGGCCCAGGGCTCGCGGCTCGCGGCTCGCGGCTCACGCCAGCGCTCGCGCGAGTTCGTTGACCCGCGACTCAAGGGCCCGGATCTGTTCGGCGGCGTCCTTCAGCTTCTTCGGGTCCTGCGCGGCCACACTCGGCCGGCCCGCCGCGGCCTCCGCGCGCTGCTGCCGCCCCTGCTGGGCACGGTTGATGCCGTCGATACGGGTGTGGGCGCTCTTCGCGAGGGATTTGGCGGTTTCGGCAACGCCTCTGGTCTGTGAGATCGAGCCGCGGAGGATACCCAATTGCCGTCCCATGGAGGTGGACGTTTGCGTGATTTTTTGCTGCTGTGTTTCCTGCATCTGAAGCATGTTGTCGATGCGTGTATGCGCGCGTTGCGCCAACTGCTCTATTTCGGCTTCGTGGGTCGCCTGGGTGTCGGGGGCATGCAGCCAGCCTGGCAGCTTCTCCTGGATCCAGGAGACGAGTCCGGATTGGCGGAGTCTCTCCACCCAGGGGAACTTGACCACTTCCGCCCCGAAAAGCGTGAGACCGGTGGGAGTGAAAGCGACGGCCTCCAGGTCCCATTTGAATACCTGATTGCTGAAGTACTCGAATTGGTTGGAGGCACTGAAAGGCTTTCCTTCAAGCAGATGGCTGGCCAGCCATTCAGGGTTGGCCGTGAGGTTGGCCACCTCCGTCCTGAGGTTGGCCACCTCTTTTTGCAGCGGCTTGAGTGTATCGATGATGCCGAGCGTGATGGAATTCTGTTCCGCTGCCAGGTGCTGAATCTGGCCGGTGATCAAGGAAAACGATTCCTTGAGCTTCTCTTCGAGCTCCTTCGTGGTGGGGCTGTCCGTCATCCGCTTCCCCTTTCTCTCCATGCTGTCGCGTGGTACTGTCGCGCGCATGCGAGAAGACTTCGGGCTGGTCGAATTCATCTACTGGTTCTTAGGGACGGCTGTCCTCATTTCCGCCGTGGTGTTTTTCGTTGTGCTGGCCAGGAATTTGTTTTCCTTGAGGCGTCGGGGCACGGAAATAACCGGCACCTGTGTGGCGGAGAAGCCCACATCCTCCGTCATCCGCTACAAAGGGCCCGATGGAAAGACCTACGAGCGAACCATCGGCGGTGGAAAATCAGGCCGTATCGCGAGCCTTGGGCAAGAGGTTCGGCTTGTCTGTGACCCGCGACGGCCGGGGAACGTCAGCCGCCCGCCTGTCGCGGCTTCCGAGGGTTATGTCTATGTGGTGATGGCCGTGTTGCTCTCGGCATTGGTGATCCGCCTTCTGTTCATGCCGTTCTGAAGCCGACGGGCCGGCTTTCGGGGCCGCGTTCCCGCCGCCGTCAGGTGAAGAAGCGGACCAGGTCGGCGCGGGACGGGTTGTCCGGGGCGGGGTGGTCCCGTTGCGGGGAGACGGCGGAGGCGGCGGAGGCGGCGGAGGCCGGTGGAGCGGGGGGTTCCGTGAGTTCGGCGGGGTGGCCGGGGAGTGGGTCCGTGGGGCGGGGGACCGGGACGGGCGGGTCCGGGGGGTCGGCGTTCTCGTCGGTGTTGACCGTGGCGAACATCCAGTTCGCGGCCGCCAGATGGTCCACCGCGGCGGCGAGGAGATGGTCGGTGACCGACCAGTCGGCTTCCTCGCCGTGGAGTTCGTGGGTGAGGGCACTGTCCCGTGGCATGTGCTTGACCAGCACCGCGAGCCGGCGGCTGGAGAGCCGGCCGCGGTGCCAGTCGAGCAGGTCCACGCCGTAGTGCCGGAGGAGGTCCGCTTCGAGGGCCTCGGCGTGTTCGTCCACGAACGCGACGAGGCTCAGCCTTCCCCCAGGCCGAGCCCGGTCTCCTTGCCGTACGCCTCCAGGATCGCGGCGATGTCCTGGACGGTGATGTCGTGCTGCGTGAAGCGGGCGAACTGCTGCTCGCCCAGGAGCAGTTCGAGCAGCCCGTCGACGTCGTTGTCGTCCAGGCCGCGCAGCGCCTTGGCGGTGGCGCGGCCCAGCTCGGTCGGGAGCTCGAAGGTCTCGCCGTCCAGCTCGAACGACCAGGTCCGGCCGAGCGTTTCGAGGCGCTGCGCGCGCGCCGCGTTCACATTGAAGGAAGCCATCTGTCTCTCCTCATGAAGTGATGGTGGGGCGGGGGAGCGGGGAGCGGGGGGTGGGGAGCGGGGGGTGGGGAGCGGGGGGGGGGGGGGGGGGGGGGGGGCCCCCCCCCCCCCCCCCGCGGGGGGGC
>NZ_JBFBFB010000014.1:0-228092 GCF_040683935.1 Streptomyces sp. NPDC093085
GGCGGGGGGCTCTGGGGGGGGGGGCGCCCCACCCCGGTGGGGTTCCGGGCCCACCGCCCCGTTCAGGTTCCGGGCCCACCGCCCCTCTCGGGTTCCGGGCCCACCGCCCCGCTCAGGTCGCCTTCTTGGGCGGCAGCGGGAAGAAACCACTCGTACGGGCGGTGTATTCGGCGAAGCCTGGACGGTCCGCCATATGGCGTTCCAGCAGCCGCTTCCCGCTCCCGAAGATAAGCAGCAGACTCATCACCAGCGGGCTGACCACGGTCGCCGCGGCGACCACCGGGGCGTCGCAGACGATGAGGAAGAGCCCCCACCAGACGCAGAAGTCACCGAAGTAGTTGGGGTGGCGGGTCCAGCTCCACAGCCCCCGGTCCATGACCCGGCCGCGGTGGGCCGGATCCGCCCGGAACCGGGCGAGCTGGAAGTCCCCCACCGCCTCGAAGACCAGCCCGACCAGCCACACCGCGCACCCCGCGTACGCGACCGGCCCGAGCGGGCCCGGCAGATAGGACGCGGCCTGTACGGGGAGCGAGATCACCACCACCAGTACGCCCTGGAGCAGGTACACCATCCGCAGGGCGTACAGGTTCCGGTCACCGGGCGCCCTGGCCAGCATCGCCTCGTACCGCGCGTCCTCGCCGTGCCCCCACCCGCGCAGCGCGATATGGCCGGCCAGACGCACCCCCCACACCACGGTCAGCACGGTGATCAGCAGCCGCCGCGTGTCGTCCCCGTGCCCGGCCGACACGGCGTACGAGACGACCGCGACGGCGGCGAAGGCGAGCCCCCAGGCGATGTCGACCACCCGGTGCACGCCCTTGACGAGGGCGACCGCGAAGGTGACCAGCATGACGCCGAGCGCCGCCGCCGCCGCGGCCGGAATCCCCTGGCCGAACGCCGCCCACGGAAAACCGTTCGCCGTCATCACCGGGGGGTCTCCTTGGTCAGCGTCATCTGCCGCACGTCCAGGTAGCCGGAGCGGAACCCGGCCTCCGAATAGGCGAGGTAGAAGGTCCACAGGCGGCGGAAGACCGCGTCGAAGCCGAGCGCGTCGGCCTCCTCGGCCCGCTCGGTGAAACGCTCGCGCCAGAGCCGCAGCGTCTCCGCGTAGTGCGGCCCGAAACCGTCGCTCTCCACGACACGGAGGGCGGTGCGGGCGGCCGTGATCTCCTCGATCGCCTCGACCGAGGGGAGGAAGCCGCCGGGGAAGATGTACTTCTGGATCCAGGTGAAGGTGTGCCGGGTGGCGAGCATCCGGTCGTGCGGCATCGTGATGGCCTGGAGGGCGATCCGGCCGCCGGGGACGAGGAGCCGGTCCAGCGTCGTGAAGTACGCGGGCCAGAACTCCGCGCCGACCGCCTCGATCATCTCGACGCTGACGATCGCGTCGAAGACGCCCTCCACCCGCCGGTAGTCGAGGAGTTCGACGGAGACCCGGTCCTCGTACCCGGCGGCACGGATCCGCTCGACGGCCAGTTCGAGCTGTTCCCGCGAGAGGGTGACGGTCCGTACGGTGGCGCCCCGGGCGGCGGCGCGCAGGGCGAGTTCGCCCCACCCGGTGCCGATCTCCAGCAGCCGGGTGCCGGGACCCACCCCGGCCTGGTCCAGCAGCCGGTCGATCTTGCGGTGCTGGGCGGCGGCGAGCAGCGAGCGGTCGGCGGGGAAGCCGCGGAAGAGGGCCGAGGAGTACGAGAGCGTCTCGTCGAGGAAGAGCGCGAAGAGGTCGTTGGAGAGGTCGTAGTGGCGGCTGATGTTGTCCTGCGAGCCCTCGGGGGTGTTGCGCTGGGCCGCGGGCTGCCGGGGCGCCCAGAGCGGGCGGAGCCGCTGGAGCGGCCGGGGCACCAGGTCGGCGAGGCGTTCGGCCAGGACGGTCAGCACCCCGACCAGATCGCGGGCCTCCCACTCACCGGCCATGTAGGACTCGCCGAAGCCGATGAGGCCGCCGGCGCCGATCCGGCGGTGGAAGGCCGCGGTGTCGTGGATCTCCATCAGCGGGCCGCCGAGGCCGATGGTCTCGCCGCCCTCGAACCGCACCCGCAGCGGAAGCCGGCCGAAGGCGTGCCGGACCAGCCGGCGGGTGATGGCCGTACGGAGCCAGGAGGCGTCCGGCAGCCGGACGATATCGGGCCAGCGCTCCGGATCGGGGGCCCCGGACGCCGGGGAGACCGGGTAGCCGGAGGGCGTGGGGGACGCGGAGGGCGTGGGGGACTTGGGGGACACGGAGACACTCACTGAAGACCCTCCTGGGGCTCATGACGGGGACGGGGCTGGACGGGCAGTCCGCGCAGGTAGAGGCGGATCCCGTGGAGCCGGATGCCGGCCGATACGACGGCGGTGGACCAGGGGTGGCGCAGCGCGGTGCGCAGCACCGTCCCCGGGGTGGCGGGGCGGCGGCGGCCCCGGACCGTGGCGGTGAACGGGCTGCCCCCGGGGCGTTCGAGCCGGACCGTCAGGGAGAGCCGCTCGCCGGGCTCGGGCAGCCGCATGGTGTAGCCGCCGTCGACGGGGAAGAACGGCGAGACGTAGAAGTCCTTGGCGACGGTGGCCCGGCCGGTCTCGTCGGGGTGGAGCAGATAGCAGTGCCGCTCCCCGTAGGTGTTGTGGACCTCGGCGACCACGCAGAGCGGGGTGCCGTCCGGGCGGTGGCACCAGAAGAGGCTGAGCGGGTTGAAGACATGGCCGAGGACGCGCGCGTGGGCGAGCATGGTCACCCGGCCGTCGGCCAGGTCGATGCCCTCGGCGGCCAGGAAGGCGGTGAGCCCGGCGCGGATGGTGGGCCGGGTACCGCCGAAGTGGTCGCGGGCGTCGAAGCGGGCGAGGGGCCGCAGCGGCCGGGGCAGCCGCGGTGGCCGGTCCGGGTCGATCAGCCACAGGTAGGTGCGCAGGCCCACGGTGTGCCGGAGCGGCGCGGTCCGGACATGGCGGACGTCGCAGACGTAGAGGGCGGGCACGGCCGTGGCGTCCGGGGCGCCGTCGGCCGGGGCGCCGTCGGTCGTACCGGCTCCGGGTGCGGTCACCAGCGCACCCCCAGTGCCTGGGCCGCCGCCACCCCGGAGCGGCAGCCGTCCTCGTGGAACCCCCACCCGTGGTAGGCACCGGCGTACGCGGTGACGGGCCCGCTGAGCGCGGGGAGTTCCCGCTGCGCCGCGACCGACTCCGGGGTGTAGACGGGGTGTTCGTAGACCATCCGGGCGAGCACCCGCCCGGGGTCGACACGGTCGGCCCCGTTCAGCGTGACCACGTAGGACTCGGGGGCGTCGAGCCCCTGGAGGCGGTTCATGTCGTAACTGACCCGCACGGCGCCGGCGCCCGCGTCGCAGGCGGGCAGCGAGAAGTTCCAGGAGGCACGGGCCCCGGCGGCACGCGGCAGCACCCGGGCGTCGGTGTGCAGCCATGTCTCGTTGCGGGAGTACGGGATCGCGCCGAGCACCCGGCGCTCCGCTTCGGTGGGGTCGGCGAGCAGCCGCAGCGCCTGGTCCGGGTGGACGGCGAGGACCACCGCGTCGTACCGGCGTACGGTGCCGTCGGCGGCGGTGATCTCCACGCCGTCCGGGTCGCGGCGCACCGAGCGGACCGGGGTGCCGGTGTACACGGTGTCGAGCTGCTTGCCGATGAGGTCGACATAGGAGCGCGACCCGCCGGTGACCGTCCGCCAGACCGGCGAGCCCTTGATCGTGAGCATGCCGTGGTGCGCCATGAACCGGAACAGGTAGCGGGCCGGGTAGCGCAGCGCGGTCCGGGTGTCGCAGGACCAGACGCAGGCCACCAGCGGGCTCATGAAGTGGGAGCGGAAGTACGGCGAGAAGCGCCCCGCGTCGAGGAACTCGCCCAGGGTCCGTTCGTCCCGCCCGTCGCACCGCCCGTCCGGCGCCCCCTCCCCGTCGGCCAGCAGCCGGCGCGCCGCCCGGTGGAAGCGGGGGACGTCGGCGAGGAGCCGCAGATAGCGCGGGCTGAGCGCGTTGCCCGGCCGGGCGAAGAGCCCGGCGGCGCCGCGCGCCCCCGCGTACTCCAGTCCGCACCCGTCGCACCGCACGGACATGCTCATCTCGGATTCCCGTGTCTCCACGCCCAGTTCGGCGAAGAGCCTGAGCAGGTAGGGGTAGGTGCGCTCGTTGTGGACGATGAAGCCGGAGTCCACCTGGCGGATCCGCCCGTCGGCCGACATCAGCTCATGGGTGTGGGCATGACCGCCGAGCCGGTCGTCCGCCTCGTACAGCGACACGTCGTGCGCGCGCCGTAGTACATACGCGGCCGTCAGCCCCGCCACTCCGCCGCCCACCACGGCGGTCCGCGGACGTTCCCCGCTCATGCTGCTCCCTCACTTCTGTACCGTCCTCCGTCACCTGTGGTTCGGGGCGGAACCGCGGACGGATTGGTGGGCGCTCCACAAGACTTCTTTTCGCCCATTCGAGTGAGTGACCCATCCGCTCGGGCCACGGCTCCGAATGGCCGGTGTGAGCACAGACCGGAGAGTCCCGACACCACTGCCCCCTCGGCACGAGGGCCCGACGGCGCGCCTGGAGCGCCGTGGCCTCGCCGCGCTGAGCGGGCTGGTCGCGGGTTTCTCGGCGCTCGCCGTCGCCGAACTCGCGGCGGTCCCGGTACGGCCCGAGGCGAGCCCGGTGACGGCGGTGGGCAGCGCGTTCATCGACCGCACTCCCCCGTGGCTCAAGGAGTTCGCGGTACGGAACTTCGGCACCGACGACAAGCTGGTGCTGCGGCTCGGCATCCTGGCCGTCCTGGCGCTCTTCGCCCTGGCGGTCGGGGTGGCGGCCCTGCGTCACCGGCGCGCCGGGTCGGCCGCCGTGCTGGTCTTCGGTGCGGTCGGGGCGGTGGCGGCGGTGAGCCGTCCCGGCGCCGGTCCCCTCGACGCCCTCCCCTCCCTGGTGGGGGCCGTGGCCGCCGGAGCGGTGCTCCATGTGCTCTCCGGCCGGCTCGCGCTCCGTCCGCCCCCCGCGGCTGGGGGGACGGACGGGGCCGGGCACCCGGACGGGGCCGGGTTCGACCGGCGCGGCTTCGTGATCGCCGCGACGGCCGCCGTGGCGGCCTCGGCCGGAGCGGGTCTCCTCGGGCGCCGGCTCAACGCGTCAGGGGCGGCCGGCGCCGAAGCCTCCCGCCGCGCTCTCGTCCTGCCCTCCCCCGCCTCCCCGGCCCGGCCCGTACCCGCCGGGGCGGAGCTGGGGATCCGCGGGCTCAGCTCCTTCATCACCCCGGTCAAGGAGTTCTACCGGGTGGACACCGCGCTGACGGTGCCCCGTATCGACGCCTCCCGGTGGCGGCTGCGGATCCACGGTGAGGGCGTCACCCGCCCGCTCACCCTGGGCTTCGACGACCTGCTCCGGCGCGAGCTGATCGAACGGGACATCACCCTCACCTGTGTCTCCAACGAGGTGGGCGGCCCGTATGTCGGCAACGCGCGCTGGATCGGGGTACGCCTGGCGGAGCTGCTGCGGGAGGCCGGTGTCGAGCCGCCCTCGCGGGGCGGACCCGCCGACCAGCTCGTCGCCCGCTCGGTGGACGGCATGACCATCGGTTCCCCGGTCGAGACCGTCATGGACGGCCGGGACGCGCTGCTGGCCGTGGGGATGAACGGGGCTCCGCTCCCCTTCGACCACGGCTTCCCGGTGCGGATGGTGGTGCCGGGGCTCTACGGCTACGTATCGGCCTGCAAATGGATCCAGGAGCTGGAGCTGACCACCTTCGACACGTACGACGCCTACTGGGTGAAGCGGAGCTGGTCCCGGAAGGCGCCCATCAAGACCGAGTCCCGGATCGACACCCCCCGTCCGTTCGCCACTCCGAAGCCCGGCACGGTGCCGGTGGCCGGGGTCGCCTGGGCCCAGCACCGGGGCATCGCCCGGGTGGAGGTACGGGTGGACGGCGGCCCCTGGCAGACGGCGCGGCTGGCCGCCGAGGACACCCGTGACACCTGGCGCCAGTGGGTCTGGGAGTGGCCCGCCACCACCGGCAACCACACGCTGGAGGTCCGCGCCACCGACCGGGACGGCTACACCCAGACCGGCGACCGGGTCGGCACCGTCCCGGACGGGGCGACCGGCTGGCACTCGGTGGTGGTCTCGGTGACCTGACCGTCGCCACCGCGCCGCACCGCGCCGGACCCGGAACCTCCCGGACCCGCCGGGCACGAAAACGCCCCGCGCGTCCACCCATTCGACCTTTCCCTACCCCCCTGTGCCCGCATTCGGGCGGGCACACCTTTCCCAAGGAGATTCACCATGAACACCACCCGTTTCCACCGTGCCGCCGTCGCCCTCGCCGCTGCCGCCGTACTGCCGCTCGCGCTGACCGCCTGCTCCGGCGAGAGCAAGGACGCGAAGGACACCTCGTCCTCCGCCGCCGGGGCCCCGGAGACGACCGCGTCGACCGAGGCCCCCGCCGGTATGGGCGACCAGCCCTTCGGCCCGGCCTGTGCCTCGGTGCCGAAGACGGGTGCCGGGTCCTTCGACGGCATGTCGAAGGACCCGGTGGCGACCGCCGCCTCGAACAACCCGGACCTCTCCACCCTGGTCACCGCGGTGCAGAAGGCCGGTCTGGTCGACACGCTGAACAACGCGAAGGACATCACCGTCTTCGCCCCGACCAACGAGGCGTTCGCCAAGATCCCCCAGGCCGACCTGGACAAGGTCCTGGCCGACAAGGACACCCTGACCAAGATCCTCACGTACCACGTCGTGGGCGAGAAGCTGACCCCGAAGTCCCTGGAGAAGGGCACCTTCCCGACCCTGGAGAAGTCGGAGATCACCACGGCGGGCTCGGGCGAGGAGTACAAGGTCAACGACGCGGCGAAGGTCGTCTGCGGCAATGTCCCGACCGCCAACGCCACCGTCTACATCATCGACACGGTCCTGATGCCGAAGATGTGACGCCCCGGCAGGACGCGCCACTCTTTTTCGGGGCCCGGTTCGCCTCCGGGCGCTCCATGCCGGTGTGGTGAGGGCGGCCGTGCTCGGCCTCACCACACCGGCGCGCCCTTCTGCTCACTCGCCGGCCCCGACCGGGGGCACCCCGAAAGGGCCGGCGAGCCACCCCGAAGTCGGCGGTGCGGCTCGGGCGGTCTCAGCCGACCGAGCTGTACGCCACCACGCCGCGCCGGACCGCGTCGACCGCCTTGCGGGCGTTCTTGGCGACCGTGCTGTTCTCCCGGGGGGCCGCCGCCGCGATCTGCCCCAGCACATCGATGACCTGCTTGCACCAGCGCACGAAGTCGCCGGCCGGCATCTCCGCCTCGCGCAGCACCTCGTCGAGCCCCTTGCCGGAGGCCCACATATGGACCGGCCAGGCGAAGCCCAGGTCCGGCTCGCGCTGGCCCACGCCCTCGGTCTGGCTGATCTTCAGCTCCTCCTCCAGGGCGTCGAGCCGCCCCCAGATCCGGACCATCGCGCCCAGCGCGGTCTTCGCCGCGCCCGCCGGGAGCTTGGGCGCCACCGCGTCATCGGCCTGCCGGGCCTCGTAGACCAGCGCCGAGACACAGGCCGCCAGCTCCGCCGGGGAGAGCCCCTCCCAGACCCCGTCCCGCAGACACTCGCTGGCCAGCAGGTCCAGCTCGCCGTAGAGCCGGGCCAGCCGCTTGCCGTGCTCGGTGACCTCGTCGCCGCGCAGGTAGTCCAGCTCGGTCAGGAGCGCCACGATCCGGTCGAAGGTGCGGGCGATGGTGTTGGTCCGGCCCTCGATCCTGCGCTCCAACTGGCGGGTGTCCCGCTGAAGCCGCTGGTAGCGCTCCGCCCAGCGGGCGTGGTCCTCGCGCTCGTCGCAGCCGTGGCAGGGGTGGGCGCGCAGCGCGGTACGGAGCCGGGCGATCTCCCGGTCGTCGGCGGCCGCCGCCCGCCCCTTGCGGTGCCGCTCGGGCACGATGTGCCCGGCCTTGGTGCGGAGCGCGGAGGCCAGGTCGCGGCGCGACTGCGGGGAGCGCGCGTTGAACGACTTGGGGATCCGCATCCGCTCCAGCGCCTCCACCGGCACCGGGAAGTCCATCGCGGCCAGCCGCTTGACCTGGCGCTCCGCGGTGAGGACGAGCGGACGCGGGCCCTCCTGGTAGTCGAAGCCCCGGTGCCCGTTGGCCCGGCCGGCCGGCAGCCCCGGCTCCAGGACGAGGGCGAGCCCGGCGAACTTCCCGGTCGGTACGTGGATGACGTCGCCCGGCTTCAGCCGCTCCAGCGAGGAGGCGGCGGCGGCCCTCCGCTGGGCCGCGCCCTGCTTGGCCAGCTCCGTCTCGCGGTCCTTGAGGTCGCGGCGGAGCCGCGCGTACTCCTCGAAGTCCCCGAGGTGGCAGGTCATGCCCGAGCGGTACCCCGCCAGCCCCTCCTCGTTCCGCTGGACCTGCCGGGAGATCCCGACGACCGAGCGGTCGGCCTGGAACTGGGCGAAGGAGGTCTCCAGCAGCTCACGCGAACGGTGCCGCCCGAACTGGTGGACGAGGTTGACGGCCATGTTGTACGAGGGTTTGAAGCTGGACCGGAGGGGATACGTACGCGTCCCGGCGAGCCCGGCGAGCGCCCCCGGGTCCATGCCGCGCTGCCAGAGCACCACGGCGTGCCCCTCGACATCGATGCCCCGCCGCCCGGCCCGCCCGGTGAGCTGCGTGTACTCGCCGGGGGTGATGTCGGCGTGCTGCTCGCCGTTCCACTTGACGAGCTTCTCCAGCACCACCGACCTGGCGGGCATGTTGATGCCGAGGGCGAGCGTCTCGGTGGCGAAGACCGCCTTCACCAGGCCCCGGACGAAGAGTTCCTCCACGATCTCCTTGAAGGTGGGCAGCATGCCCGCGTGGTGCGCGGCGATGCCCCGCTCCAGGCCCTCCAGGAACTCGTAGTAGCCGAGCACGTGCAGGTCCTCGCGGGGGATCGCGGCCGTACGCTCCTCGACGAGCTCCCGGACCCGCAGCCGCGCCGCGTCGTTGTTGAGCCGCAGCCCCGCGTAGAGGCACTGCTGGACGGCGGCCTCGCAGCCGGCCCTGCTGAAGATGAAGGTGATCGCCGGAAGGAGCCCCTCCGCGTCCAGCCGCTCGATGACCTCGGGGCGCCCCGGGGTCCAGATCCGGCTCCGCTGACGGCGCTCGCGCTCCCGGTCGGCCTCGCGGACCATCTTGCCCCGGCGCCGCTCGCGCGGGTTGTACGTGCGCTGGTTCTCCATCCGGGCCAGCCGGACGAGGTCCGGGCTGACCTCGCGTTTGGCGACGCCCCGGCCGCCGTGGTCGCTCTCCTCCTCGAAGAGGTCGTACATCCGGCGGCCCGCCATCACGTGCTGCCAGAGTGGCACGGGCCGCTGCTCGGAGACGATCACCTCCGTGTCGCCCCGGACGGTGTCCAGCCAGTCGCCGAACTCCTCGGCGTTGGAGACGGTCGCCGAGAGCGAGACCAGGGTGACCGAGGCGGGCAGGTGGATGATCACCTCTTCCCAGACGGCGCCCCGGAAGCGGTCGGAGAGGTAGTGGACCTCGTCCATCACGACATGGCCGAGGCCGACGAGGGCCTGGGAGTTCGCGTAGAGCATGTTCCGCAGGACCTCGGTGGTCATGACGACCACCGGCGCGTCCGCGTTCACACTGTTGTCGCCGGTGAGCAGGCCGACCTTGTCGGCCCCGTACCGTCTGGCGAGGTCGGCGTACTTCTGGTTGGAGAGGGCCTTGATCGGGGTCGTGTAGAAGCACTTGCGGCCCTGGGCGAGGGCGAGGTGGACGGCGAACTCGCCGACGATGGTCTTGCCCGATCCGGTCGGGGCCGCGACGAGTACGCCCTTGCCCGCCTCCAGGGCCTGGCAGGCCTCGATCTGGAAGGGGTCCAGACCGAATTCGTACATCTCGCGGAAGGGCGCGAGCGCCGTCGCCCGGTCGGCGGCGCGGGTCCGGGCAGCGGCGTAGCGCTCGGCGGGTGAGAGGTCCTCTGTCATCTTGCGTTCGAGCCTACCCGGGACCTCTGACAGTCAGCCCGATCTTTAATCGCCTTTGGAGACCGGCGGGGGAACCGCTCCGGCCGTGGTGGCGCCCGCGCCGGCGGGGCGGGCGCCACCACGGTCAGGTGATGTCGTCGTACCCGTTCACCCGGTTGTTCCGGTTCCCGTCCGCCTGCTCGGGCAGGGCGCGCCGGCTCGCCGTGGGCTCGATCTCGCCGATGTCGCTGGGGGTCAGATCCAGCTCGGAGGCCTCGTCGTCGCCCAGCCCGTCGGCCCGGCGGAGCGCCTTGCGGCGGTCGTTGATCAGGGAGATCCCCGCGGCGGCGAAGTAGAGCACCCAGATCGGCACGGCCAGGGCGAGCATGGAGAGCGGGTCGGTGCTGGGGGTGGCGAAGGCGGCGAAGATCGTGATGCCCATGATCATCCCGCGCCACCAGCCGAGCATCCGCTTGCCGCTGAGGATCCCGACGAGGTTGAGCATGACGAGGAGGAGCGGCAGCTCGAAGGCGAGCCCGAAGACCACGACCATGCGTGTGATCAGGTCGAGGAGGTCGTCGAGCGGGAGCTGGTTGTCCAGGTCGGCCGGGGAGAATTCGAGCAGCACCCGCGCCATGGTGGGGAGCGTCTTGTACGCGAAGAAGCCGCCGGCGAGGAAGAGCGGGACGCCCGCGGCGACGAAGCCGAGGGAGTACTTCTTCTCGTTCTTGTGGAGCCCGGGGGCGACGAACGCCCAGAGCTGGTAGAGCCAGACCGGCGAGGCGAGCACGACGCCGGCCATCAGGGAGACCTTCAGGGCGAGCGTGAAGGGGGTCAGCAGACCGTTGAGGACGATCCGGGCGCAGGTGCCGTCCCGCTGCTGGGAGAGCTCGACGAAGCTCGACGCGCAGCCAACCGACTTCAGCACCGGATCGGTGAAGAACTCGATGATCCCCTTGTAGTAGAACGCCGCGCCAATGGTGACGACGACGATCCCCAGGACCGCTTTGGCGAGCCGGTTGCGCAGTTCGCGCAGGTGCTCGACCAGGGGCATCCGCCCCTCGGGGTCCGTCTCCTTCTTGCGGGCGGACTTAAGCAACCCACGTCCTCATCTCGTGCGGCGGGCGCCGCCCGTGGCGACGCCCGCTCCGGCCCAGGTGGTGATCAGCGCTTGGTGGAGTCCGTCGTCGCCGTCGGCTCGCTCACCGGGCGCGCGCTCGTCACGTCGCCGGGGGAAGCCTGGATGGTGCGGGCGGCGGCCTGGTCCTGGGGGGCGTCGTTCGGCGGGTCGGCGGGGGCGGTCTGCTGCCCCTCGGACTTCATCGCCTTGGCCTCGCTCTTGAGGATGCGGGCCGACTTGCCGAGCGAACGCGCCATGTCGGGAAGCTTCTTCGAGCCGAAGAGGAGCACGACCACGACAAGGATGAGAATCATCTCGGGGGCACCGATTTTTCCGAACAGCATAAGTCTCTACCTTCTCACCGAGGCGGCACGGAACGGGCCTGCGTGGATAGGGCCGGACTGCTGTCCGACAGGTTGCCCGGCGATCGTAACGCGAGGGGGTGAACGCGGAGCAATCCCCGTGCGTACTTCCGGGCACCGCCCGCGTATCACCGGACGGCCCACGGGAGCCAGCGTACCTGCCCGTAACCTCGCTGAGCAGGGGGCGTACGAGGCCACCGGTGCGGTGCCGTAAGGACAGCGGGCGTCCACCGGCCCCCGGCCTCCGGCACCGGGTCACCGCAGGGCGTCCCCCGTGGCGGCCAGCCGGGTCGCGGCGCGCTCCAGCTCCTCGGCGGCGGCGTTGACCCGCTCCGTGGTGGCGGCGACCTGGCGGCCGAGCCGCTCGGCCGCCACGAAGACCCGGATGGCGAGGACGCCGAGCACGGCGATCCCGAGGAACCCCAGGGCGATGGCGATCATGGGCCAGAGCATGGGCTACACCGTTCCCGGCAGGTCCTGGAGGGTGGAGTGCAGCCGCATCGTCCGCACCCCGCCGCCCGTGAGGAGTTCCACGATGCGCTCCCCGGCCGGCTTGCGGACGGTGGCCTCGCACTCGGGGCAGACGAAGGAGTAGAAGGTGGTGCGCCGGCTGGCCCCGATCGCCAGCCGCAGGGCGCCCGCCGAGAGTTCGAAGGCGGCCCGGCACTCGGGGCAGGCCGCCCGGAAGAGGACCGGGGCCACCGTCGGGACACCCGACGGACCGGACAGCGGCCCAGACATTGCCGACATATTCCCGTTCTCCTTGCCCTCAGCCGTTGGCTCTCGCCCGTTCGGTCACCACACGGCGGCACGCCCGGCCCGTACGGGGCGGGAGCGCGCCGCCCGCGGGTCAGTCGTCGTGGACCTCGTACGCCGCCAGCGCCTCGGCCGCGGCCCGCCGCGCGCTCTCGGCGAGCTCCCGGGGGGCGACGATCCGGCCGTCCCCGCCGAGCCGCAGCGCGAGCCGCCGCAGCGAGGCCGGCACCGGGGTACGCAGGGTGACCCGGAGTCCGCCGTCGGGGAGCTCCACCGCGCTGTCGTGCGGGTAGTACTCGGCGACCCACCGGCCGCCGGGCCCCACCTCGACGATCACCTCGGGGTCCTCGGCCGACGGCTGCACCAGCCCCTCCGACAGATCGCGCAGCTCCAGCTCCGGGGGCGCGGCCGGGGCGTCCAGCAGCCGGATCTCGGCGACCCGGTCGAGCCGGAAGGTGCGCCGCGCCTCGGAGAGCCGGCACCAGGCCTCCATATAGGTGTGGCCGACGGCGAAGAGCCGGATCGGGTCCACCTCGCGCTCGGTGAGCTCGTCACGGGCCGGGGAGTAGTAGCGCAGCCAGAGCCGGCGCCGCTCGGAGATGGCCCGGTCGACCTCGGCGAAGACCCCGCCCTCGGACTCGAAGGTCACCGAGAGCCGGGAGCTGGCCCCGGCCGCCTCCCCGGCCGCCGCCTCCAGCTTGGCGGTGGCGCGGAGCAGCGCCTGCCGGTCGCCCTCGCGCAGCCCCGGCAGGGTGGCGACGGCGCGAGCCGCGACGAGCAGCGCGGTGGCCTCGTCGGCGGCGAGCCGCAGCGGCTCGGCGACATCGTCCGGGTTGTGCCACCAGATGCGGTCGCCGTCGGTGTCGATGTCCAGCAGGTCGCCGCCGCGGAAGCTGGTCCCGCACATGGGCAGCACATCGAGGTCGGAGATCAGCTCGTCCTCGCTGATCCCGAACGCGCGGGCCACGTCGCCGACATGGGCGCCGGGGCGCTCGCGCAGATAGGTCACCAGCGAGAGCATCCGCCGGGTCTGGTCGATCGCGTTGGCCGCCATGGTCTCCCCCGCCCCTCAGCCCTTGGCCACGGCGCGCAGCCGGTCCAGGACATCGGCCCGCAGGTCCGCGGGCTCCCGTACCACCACGTCCGGGCCGAACTCCACCAGCCAGGCGTCCAGACCGTGCCCGTACGGGATCTCCAGCTCGTCCCAGCCGTCGCCGAGCGCCAGGGTGGTGAGCGCGCGGGCGCGCAGCGGGTAGCCGCAGCCGGAGCGGAGTCTGATCAGCGCGGTGCGGGTGGCGGTCTCCCCCGCCCAGGTCTCCACGGTCTCGCGTACGGTCACCGCGTCGGGCACGGGCGCGCGGAACGCGCCGGCGCGGGAGCGGACCCGGCCGGAGATCCGGGAGAGCCGGAAGACCCGCTCGGCCTCCCGGTCGCGGTCCCAGCCGGCCAGGTACCAGTGGCCGCGCCAGCACTCCAGGGTCCAGGGCTCGACCTGGCGGGGTTCGGCGCGGGCGGCGTTGGCCTTGCGGTAGTCGAAGGAGACGGGGCGCCGGTCGCGGCAGGCGAGCATCAGCGGCTCGAAGGCGGCCTCGTGGACGGGGATACGGGGTTCGAGCGCCCCGTGGTGCGCCTCGTCGGGCTCCTCCGCCTCGGGCATGCCGGCGGCGCGCAGCTTCTGGAGGGCGCCGCTCGCCGCGCCGGCGAGCCGGGCCTGCTGCCAGACCTTGGCGGCGAGTCCGAGGGCGGCGGCCTCCTCGGCGTCGAGGGTGATGGGGGGCAGCCGGTTGCTGTCGCGCCGGGCCAGATAGCCGGTGTCGCCGTCGAGGTTCTCCACCGTCTCGATGACCAGGCCGAGTTCGCGGAGGTCGTCCTTGTCCCGCTCGAACATCCGGTTGAAGGACTCGTCGTTGCCGGCTTCCAGGTACGCCTCGATGGAGCCGCGCAGTTCGCGCTTGCTGAGCGGCCGGCGGGTGCCGAGCAGGCACAGCGCCAGATTCATCAGCCGCTCGGCCTTGGCAATGGCCATCGACGCCTCGCACCCCTCAATCGCTCGTGCCGCTCCGCCCGCTGACCGTACCGCCCCGGGCTCCCGGGGCAAAAGCGAGGGCCCGTGCCGTACGGCACGGGCCCTCGGCCCTGTCGGACCTGGTGCCGCTGATTCCGGATCAGCCGGGACCAGGTCGCGGTGTCAGACGGAGACGAGGTCGCAGACGAAGATCAGCGTCTCGCCCGGGCCGATGGCCCGGCCCGCGCCGCGGTCGCCGTAGGCGAGGTGCGGCGGGATGATGAGCTGACGGCGTCCGCCCACCTTCATGCCCTCCACGCCCCGGTCCCAGCCAGCGATGACCTGGCCGGCGCCGAGGGTGAACGGGAGCGGCGCGCCGCGGTTCCAGGAGGCGTCGAACTCCTCGCCGGTGGAGAAGGCCACACCCACGTAGTGGACCTGGACATTGGCGCCCTTCGTGGCGACCGGTCCGTCACCCTCCCAGATGTCCTTGATCTCCAGGTCGGCCGGCGGCTCGCCACCCGGGAAGTCGATCTCGGGCTTGTCGATGCTCACGTGGAACTACTCCTCAAAATGATGAACGGCACAACCGGGACAGTCTTACACCTTCGCGAGGATGTCCACGGCGAAGACCAGGGTGGAGTTCTTCGGGATGCCCTGCTGCTCCTGCTCGCCGAAGGCCTGGTCCGGCGGGATCACGATGAGGACCCGGCTGCCGACCTTCTTGCCGACGAGGCCCGTCTTGAGGCCCTTCAGCGTGAGCTGCGGCAGCGGGAAGGTGGTGGTGCGGCCGTTCTTGTACGTGGAGTCGAACTGCTTGGCGTCCTTCCAGAGGTACGCCGCGTAGTTGAGCACGACCGTGTCGCTCTCCTTGACGGTCTCGCCCTTGTCGTTCTCCAGGATGTAGTTGGAGACGAGCTTCTTCGGCGGGTCGGTCCCCTTGGGGATGGTGACCTTCGGCTCCTTGCCGTCGTCGTTCGTGCCCACCTCGGGCAGCGCCTTGTCGTCCTGCGGGACGGCGGTGCCCTGGGCGGAGGAGGGGATCTTGGTGGCCTTCAGCACGTCGACGACGAAGACCAGCGTGGAGTTGGGCTTGATGTCGCCCTGGGCCTGGTCGCCGTAGCCCAGGTCCGGCGGGATGGCCAGCTCGACGCGGCTGCCGACCTTCTGGCCTTCGAGCCCCTGGTCCCAGCCCTTGATGACCATGCCGGCGCCGAGCGTCAGGTCGAAGGGCTGCTTGCGGTCGAAGCTGTTGTCGAAGGGCTTGTCGGAGTCCCAGCTCTGGCCCAGGTAGTTGACCTGGACCGCGTCGCCCTTCTCGACCTTCGCGCCGTCCCCCTTGCTGAGGACGTCGACCGTCAGCTTCTTCGGCGGGTCCCCCTCCCCCTTGTCGAGGGTCGGCTTCTTCCCGAATTCGGCGCCCTTGCTGATGGCGGGGAGCCCGTTCTTGGACGAGGTGGAGTCGGAGCCTCCGTCGCCTCCGCAGGCCGCTGTGGACACCAGCAGCAGGGGGACGACGATCAGGCCGGCAAGTCGGCGCACGTGTTCCTCAGATCTCAGACGGCACGGTAGCTGCCCACTGTAGGGCGTGCCGGGGGCCCCGTACGCGATACGTACGGGGCCCCTGGCGCAATCCACCACCGGGTGTCAACCAGCGGTTGACTTGCTGTCTGTCGTCCAGGTCAGAGGCTCACATACCGGCGATGAGCTTTTCCACCCGTTCGTCCACCGAGCGGAACGGGTCCTTGCAGAGCACGGTGCGCTGCGCCTGGTCGTTGAGCTTGAGGTGCACCCAGTCGACCGTGAAATCCCTGCGCTGTTCCTGGGCGCGGCGGATGAAATCGCCGCGCAGCCGGGCCCGGGTGGTCTGCGGGGGCACCGACTTGCCCTCGAAGATCTTCATGTCGTTGCAGATCCGGGTGGCCTGGCCCTTCTTCTCCAGCAGGTAGTAGAGCCCGCGCCGACGGTGGATGTCGTGGTAGGCGAGGTCTATCTGCGCGACCCGGGGGTGCGACATGGTCATGTTGTGCTTGGCCCGGTACCTCTCGATGAGCTGGTATTTCATGACCCAGTCGATCTCGGTGCCGATCCGGTCGAGGTCCTCGGACTCGATCGCGTCGAGGGTGCGCCCCCAGAGTTCGAGGACGCGCTCGACGGTGCCGGTGCGGATGCCGCGGCGGTCCACGAAGTCCACGGCCTTCTCGTAGTACTCGCGCTGGACCTCCAGGGCGGAGGCCTCCCGGCCGCTCGCCAGCCGTACCTTGCGCCGTCCGGTGAGGTCGTGGCTGACCTCGCGGATGGCCCGGATCGGGTTCTCCAGGGTGAGGTCGCGCATCACGGTGCCCGCCTCGATCATGCGCAGGACGAGATCGGTGGCGCCGACCTTGAGCAGCATGGTCGTCTCGGACATGTTCGAGTCGCCGACGATGACATGGAGTCTGCGGTAGCGCTCCGCGTCGGCGTGCGGTTCGTCCCGGGTGTTGATGATGGGACGGGAGCGGGTCGTCGCCGAGCTGACGCCCTCCCAGATGTGCTCGGCGCGCTGGCTGACGCAGTAGACGGCGCCCCGCGGGGTCTGGAGCACCTTGCCCGCGCCGCAGAGGAGCTGACGGGTGACGAGGAAGGGGATGAGAATGTCCGCGAGCCGGGAGAACTCCCCGTGGCGGGCGACGAGGTAATTCTCGTGGCAGCCGTAGGAGTTTCCCGCCGAGTCGGTGTTGTTCTTGAAAAGATAGACGTCGCCCGCGATTCCCTCCTCGTGCAGGCGGCGTTCGGCATCGACGAGCAGGCCTTCAAGAATGCGCTCGCCGGCCTTGTCGTGGGTGACCAGTTCGGTCACGTTGTCGCATTCGGGTGTCGCGTATTCCGGATGCGATCCCACATCGAGGTAGAGGCGGGCGCCGTTCCGCAGGAAGACATTGCTGCTGCGGCCCCATGACACAACACGGCGGAAGAGGTAGCGCGCCACTTCGTCAGGTGACAGTCGGCGCTGTCCCCTGAACGTGCACGTGACGCCGTACTCGTTCTCCAGCCCGAAAATGCGGCGGTCCATGTCTGAACATTACGCCTGATGACCAGAGCTGAAACCGGGTTCGGCCGCACCGCTTCGATCATTTTCCGTCCGGACGGACTCCGCGGGAGCGGTGCCGGGAAGGGCGAGGGCCCGCCGGGTGGCGAGCTGGACCAGCAGCGCGGCGGCGCCCGCGAGCCCGGCCACCGCGAACCCCACGGCCGTGCCGCCGCGCTCGACGGCCGGGCCCGCCGCCGCCGTGCCGAGCGCCGCGCCGACGCCGAAGGTGGTCACGAGCCAGGAGAACGCCTCGGTGACGGTGCCGCGCGGCGCGTGCCGGTCCACCACGACGAAGGCGCAGGCGATCGCGGGAGCGAGGAAGACCCCGGCGAGGGCGGCCAGCCCGGTCATCGCGAGGACGCCGGGGGTGAGCGTCAGCGGCAGGTAGCAGAGGGCCAGCAGGGCGGTGATCGCCAGCAGTCGCCGCTCGGGGGTGCCGGCCCACCGCCGGGCCCCGTACACCACCCCGCCCACGAGCGCGCCGAGCCCCAGGGCGGCCATCAGCCAGCCGTACACGGACTCACGGCCCTGGTCGTCGGCGTACGCGATCCCGGCGACCGTGATGGAGCCGAGGGCCATCCCGATGAAGAGGAAGGCGCCCAGCAGGGCGAGCAGCCCCGGTGAGCGCAGGGCGCCCAGCCAGTGCGCCTCGCGGGGTGCGGAGCGCCAGGCGCGGGAGGGCGGGGAGACGACGACGGAGAGCGCGCCGAGGACGCCTATCGCGTTGACGACGAGGAGCGCGGTGGCCGGGGACCAGAGCGCGACCAGCAGAGTGATCAGCAGTGGTCCTACGGTGAACATGACCTCCTGGGCGACCGCGTCCAGCGCGTACGCCCGGTGCACCCGCTCCTCGCCGCCGAGCACGCCGGGCCAGAGCGCCCGCAGCCCGCCCTCCAGCGGCGGGGTGAAGAACCCGGCGACGGCCGCCGCGCCGTAAGCGGCCACCGGGGCGCCGGGTCCAGCGACGACGAGCAGGACGGCGCCCAGCGCGGAGACCAGGGCGGCGGGGAGCTGGATCCGGGGCTGGCCGTGCAGGTCGACGGCGCGGCCGAGGAGCGGCTGCCCCACGGCGTTGGCGATCCCGTAGACCGCGGCGAGGGCGCCGGCCAGGGTGTAGCCGCCTCCGCCCGCCCGGACCAGCAGCACGATGGCGATGGGGGCGGTGGCGTTCGGCAGCCGCCCCACCAGGGTGCCCGCGAGCAGCCGCGCGGCGTGCGGCGCCCTGATGATGTCCGCGTACCCTGTGGTCCCGCTGATCCCGCTGGCCCCGCTGGTCCCGGTGGCCTCCCCGCTCCCCCTGCTCTCCCCGGCCTCTTTGGCCTCCCTGGCCTCTCCGGCCTCTCCGGCCTCCCCGATCCGCCCGGCCATGGTGGTCCCTCCCGCTCTCTCCGTGTGTCCCGCGCCCGGTTCCGCACGCCCCGGCGTGCGAGGCGGTCCATGGCGCCCCGGCACTCTGAGTTTTACGTATAACTCCTTGGCCCATACGTACCATGTGCCCCGTGCGCGGGTCCACCGCGTTTCCCGCCCGCGTCGGAGAACAGCAGTCATGACAGAGCACTCGGCCAGGCCCACCAGCAGGGACGTGGCACGGGCCGCGGGGGTCTCCCAGGCCACCGTCTCCCTGGTCCTCGGGGACAAGTGGCGCGGCAGGGTCTCGGAGCGGACCGCCGGGCTGGTCCGGGACGCCTCCCGCACCCTCGGCTACCGGCCCAACCTCGCCGCCCGCAATCTGCGCCTGGGCACCACCAGGACGGCCCTGCTGGTGGTGCCCGCGCTCACCAACGAGTTCTTCGCGCGGGTCTACACCGGCGCGGCCGAGGTCGCCGCCGAGCACGGCTTCGGCGTGCTCCTCTACCCCTCGCCCGAGGGGACGGGCCCGGCCAGGGACCCGTTCGCCTCGGCGCGGGCCGCGCTGGACGGGGTGATCGCCTCCTCGATGGCGACCGCCGCCCTCGACGCGCTCAGCGGCACGGACGGCGCGCATCTGCCGCTGGTGATGCTGGACAGCGACCCGGCGGCGCCGGGGGCCGCCGCGCGGGTGAACGTCGACATCGCCGACGGGATGCGGCGGGTGACGGAGCATCTGCTCGGCCTCGGCCACCGCGAGCTGCTCCATGTCGCGGCCGACGTCGACTCCTGGACCTTCCGGGTGCGGGCCGAGGCGGTCGCCGACGCGGTGCGGAACGTACCGGGCGCCGCGCTCCGTACGGTCCGCGCCGACCTGGAGGTCGAGGCGGGCCGGGCCGCCGCCGAGCAGGCCCTCACCACACCCGGCCCCCGCCCCACGGCGCTGGTCTGCGACGGCGACATGCTGGCGGCCGGCGCCTGCAAGGCGGCCCGGCGGCTGGGCCTGCGCGTCCCCGAGGACCTCTCGGTCTCCGGCTTCGACGACCTGGCCCTCGCGACCGCCGTGGAGCCGGAGCTGACGACGGTACGGCTCCCCGCCGAGCAGGTGGGGCGGCGCGGCATGGACGCGCTGCTGCGGGTCCTGGAGGGGCGCCGTCCGGAGGGCGGCGATCTGCCGGTCTCCCTGGTGGTACGGGGCTCCACGGCACCGCCGCCGGCACGGACGGGGTGATCGGCCCCCGGGGTCCGGCCGGAGGCGCCGACGCCCGTGTCCGATCGGACACCCCGGGATATCCGACCGGACACGAGCGGAAGCGCACCGGGTCCGCCCGGATCTGCCCGGAAGTGCCCGAAATAAAACGGAGCTCAACCTTCCGGACCCTTCCTCGTTCTTCCCCCGCGTGAGCACTGAGAATGATGTACGCGGACATGTCACGACTCCCCTGCTCCCGCTCTCCGCGCGTCTGCGCCGCCACGCGGCGGAGCGGGGCGGGAAGACGGCCTACAGCGACGGCGTCCGCACCGTGACGTACGGCGAGCTGTACGAGCGGACCGGCCGGCTGGCGGGGCAGTTCGCCGCCCTGGGGCTCGCCCCCGGCGACCGCGCAGCGCTGGTCCTCGGCAACCGGGTGGAGGCCGTCGAGGGGCTGCTCGCCATCGCGAGGGCCGCCGCCGTCGGCGTGCCGCTGGACCCCAGGTCCGCCGATCGGGAACTGGCCCACATGCTGGACGACAGCGGCGCGCGGCTGCTCCTCACCGACCGCGCCCATCTCGCGCAGTTACGGCGGCTACGGCCCGGCCGCGAACATCTGACGGTGGTCCTGGTGGACGACCCCGCCGGGGTCGGAGGGCCGCCCGCCCGGGAACCGGGCACCGTCGGCTACCACGAGCTGACCACCCGCTCCCCCGAGGCCCCCGCCCGCGACACCCTGGGCCTCGACGACACCGCCTGGATCCTCTACACCTCCGGGACCACCGGCCTGCCCAAGGGGGTGCTCTCCACCCAGCGCGCCCGGCTCTGGTCGGTCGGGGCCGCGTTCGTCTCCGCCCTCGGCCTCTCCGCCGAGGACCGGCTGCTGTGGCCGCTCCCGCTCCACCACGCCATGAGCCAGCTCACCTGCTTCCTCGCGGTGACCACGGTGGGGGCGAGCGCGCGCATCCTGCCGCACTTCTCGGCCGAGGAGGTGGTGCGCGAGCTGCGCCGCGAGGACGACCCGTGCACCCTGCTCGGGGGCGTGCCCGCGCTCTTCCGCCGACTGCTGGACGCCGTCGGCACGGAGGGGCTGCGCGCCCCCGCGCTCCGGGCCTGTCTCAGCGGCGGCGCGGTCACCACGGCCGCGCTCCGGGACGCCTTCGAGGAGGCGTTCGGCACCCCGTACATCGACCACTACGGCTCGACCGAGCTCGGTCCCGTGACCATGAACCGGCCGGACGGCGAGCGCCCTGCGGGCTCCTGCGGGCCCCCGGTGCCAGGTCTGCGCGTACGACTGGTGGCCCCCGGCTCCGAGGAGACGGCCGACTCCGAGGAGGCGGCCGGAGAGCACCCGCACGGGGAGCCCCCGCACGGAGCGGACCCGGCCGAGGGCGAGCTGTGGGTCAGCGGTCCCGGCACCATGTCCGGCTACCTCGGCCGGGACCGGGAGACCGCGGCGGCGCTGCGGAACGGCTGGTTCCGTACCGGCGACCTGGCCCGGCGGGACGCGGCGGGCCGGCTCACCATCACCGGGCGGCTCGGCGAACTGATCGTCCGGGGCGGGGAGAACGTCCACCCCGCGGAGATCGAGAGCGTCCTGCTCCGCCTCCCCGGCGTCGCGGACGCGGCGGTGACCGGGGTGCCCGACGCGGCGCTGGGCGAGGTACCGGCCGCGTATCTGGTGGCCCGCGAGGCCGGGGCGCTGGACCGGGGCCGGATCCTGGCGGCGTGCCGGGCCGAGCTGACGGCGTACAAGGTGCCCGCGTATCTGTACGAGGTCGCGGAGATCCCCCGGACCGCCTCGGGAAAGGTCACCCGCCACGCACTCGCTCCCGCCCTCGCGCGCCCGCTGGCCGCCCCGCCCGCGCCGAAGGCCCCCGCCGCCCTTCCCCCGGAAGGGGAACGCAGGGAGCCGGGACCGGTGCGGACGGAACTGGAGCCGGTACGGACGGAACTGGAGCCGGTACGGACGGAGCTGGAGCTGGTACGGACGGAGCTGGCCCGGATCCTGGAGTGCGCCCCCGAGGCCGTGGCGGACGACCGCCCCTTCCGGGAGCTGGGGCTCGACTCCCTCACCTCCGTCACCCTCAGGGACCGGCTGGCCGCAGCGACCGGCCTGACGCTGCCGGTCGCCGTGGTCTTCGACTCCCCCACCCCCGCGGCGCTGGCCGCCCGGCTCGGCGCCGGCCTCGCCGCCGCGCACACCGGCGGCACCCCCGCCCCCGTCCCGGGGCCCTCGTCCGCCCCGTACGCCCGTCCCGACGACGACCCGGTGGTCATCGTCGGGACGGGGTGCCGCTACCCGGGCGGGGTGGAGTCCCCCGAGGAGCTGTGGCGGCTGCTCGCCGAGGGCACCGACGCCATCGGCCCCTTCCCCGCCGACCGGGGGTGGGACCTCGGGGCGCTCTACGATCCGGACCCGGCGCACCCCGGCACCACGTACACCCGCGAGGGCGGCTTCCTCCGTGACGTGGACCGCTTCGACCCGGGGTTCTTCGCCATCTCCCCCCGCGAGGCGCGGGCGATGGATCCGCAGCAGCGGCTGCTCCTGGAGACGGCCTGGGAGGCGATCGAGCGGGCGCGCATCGCCCCGCACACCCTGCGCGGTACCCGGACCGGGGTCTACGCCGGGATGATGTACAGCGACTACGCGGGGCGCCTCTCGGCCACCCCCGAGCAGGTCGAGGGGTATCTCGCGATCGGCAACGCGGGCAGCGTCGCCTCGGGCCGGATCTCCTACACCCTGGGCCTCGAAGGCCCCGCCCTCACCCTCGACACCGCCTGTTCCTCCTCACTGGTCGCACTCCACCTGGCGGCCCAGGCGCTCCGGCGGGACGAGTGCGTGCTCGCGCTGGCGGGCGGTGTCACGGTGATGTCCTCGCCGGGCTCCTTCATCGAGTTCGCCCGGCAGCGGGCGCTCTCCCCGGACGGCCGGTGCAAGGCGTTCGGCGCGGACGCCGACGGTACGGGGTGGGCCGAGGGCGCCGGGATGCTGCTGCTGACCCGGCTCTCCGAGGCCCGCCGCCGGGGCTGCCCGGTGCTGGCCGTGGTGCGCGGCTCCGCGGTCAACCAGGACGGCGCGAGCAACGGCCTGACCGCCCCGCACGGCCCCGCCCAGCAGCGGGTGATCCGGCAGGCGCTGGCCGACGCCGGGCTGACCCCGGACCGTATCGACGCGGCCGAGGCCCACGGCACCGGTACCCGCCTCGGCGATGTGATCGAGGCGGACGCCTTCCTCGCCGTCCACGCCGAACGCCCGCCGGAGCGCCCGCTGCTGCTCGGCTCGGTGAAATCCAACCTGGGCCACACCCAGGCGGCGGCGGGCGTGGCGAGCGTCATCAAGATGGTGGAGGCGATGGCGCACGGCGTGCTCCCGAAAACCCTCCACGCCGACGAGCCGACCCCCCGCGTGGACTGGTCCGCGGGCCACGTACGCCTGCTGACCGCCCCCACCCCCTGGCCCACGACCGGCGCACCCCGCCGCGCCGGGATCTCCGCCTTCGGCATCAGCGGCACCAACGCCCACGTCATCCTGGAGGAGCCACCACACACGGCGCCGAAGCCCGGGGAGGCCGACTCGCCGACGAGAGGCTCGTCGCCGGCCGGCTCGCCGACCTCGGGCACTCCGGCGGCCGGCTCGCCGACGGCCAACGGCCCGGCGGCCCCCGCCGTACCGGGTGAGCCGAGCGGCTCCCCGGCCGCCGGCCGCGGGCCCGACGGCGCACCGCCCGCCCCGCCCGCCCCGGGCATCCCCGCCGCGCCGCCTCCCCTCCTCCCCGTCCCCCTGCCCCTCTCCGCCAGCACCGCGCGCGCCCTGCGGGAGCAGGCAGGGCGGCTGGCCGCGCGGCTCGACGCCGCGTCCGGAGACCGGCTGCTCGACATCGGGCTCTCCCTCGCGGCGACCCGCTCGCCCTTCGCCCACCGGGCCGTGGTCCTGGCGCGCGACCCCGGGCAGGTGCTCACCGCCCTGGCCGCGCTCGCCGAGGGGCGGCCGGGGCCCGATGTCGTGGCCGGGGAGGCGGCGGCGCGGGCGGCCGCGCCGCGTACGGCGTTCCTCTTCACCGGACAGGGCAGCCAGCGGGCCCGGATGGGCGCCGGGCTGTACGACGCGCACCCGGTCTTCGCCCGCGCCTTCGATGCCTGCTCGGCGGAGCTGGACCCGGGCCTGCCCCGGCGGCTGCGGGAGGTCGTGTTCGCCGCCGAGGGCTCCGAGGCGGCGCGTCTGCTGCATACGACGGAGTACGCGCAGCCCGCGCTCTTCGCGCTGGAGGTGGCGCTGTACCGGCTGCTGGAGGCGTACGGCGTACGCCCCGACGCCGTCCTGGGGCACTCCGTCGGCGAGATCGCGGCGGCCCATGTCGCCGGGGTGCTCTCCCTCGCCGACGCCTGCGCCCTGGTGACGGCGCGCGGCCGGCTGATGGCCGCGCTGCCCGCCGGCGGCGCCATGGTCGCGGTCGCGGCCGGGGAGCACGAGGTGCGGGCCGCGCTCGCCGCACCGGGCGGTGCGGAGAGCGCGGGGGTGGACACCGCCGCGTCGGGCGGTTCCGGCGTGGACATCGCCGCGCTGAACGGCCCGCGCGCCACCGTCCTCTCCGGTGACCGCGACGCCGTGGCGGAGGCGGCCGCCTGGTGGGAGGGGCAGGGCCGCCGGGTCACCCGGCTCAAGGTGAGCCACGCCTTCCACTCCCACCTGATGGAGCCGATGCTGGCCGAATTCGCCGAGGTGACGGCGGGCCTCGTCTACGGGGAGGCCCGGATCCCCGTCGTCTCCAACGTCACCGGGCGGATCGCGGGCCCCGAGCTCTCCACGCCCGGCTACTGGGTGCGCCAGGTACGGGCGGCCGTACGGTTCGAGGGGTCGATCCGGTGGCTGCGCGACGAGGGGTTCACCCACTTCCTGGAAGTCGGCCCGGACGCCACGCTCAGCGCCCTCGCCCAGGAGTGCCTGGACGCCCCGGAGGGGGCGGAGGGAGCGGCGAGGGCGAGCGGTACGGGCGCGGCCGTCGTGCTGCGCACGCTGGACCGGCGGACGCCCGAGCCGGAGACGCTCGTACGGGCGCTCGCCGCGCTCCACACCCTGGGTCTGCCGGTCGACTGGGCGGCGCTCTTCGCGGGCCGTGGGGCGGAGCTGACCGCCCTGCCGACGTACCCCTTCCAGCGGGAGCGGTACTGGCTCGACGCCGATCCCGTACCGCCCGCCACCGCACCGCCCGCCACCGCCGCACCGCCCGGCCCCCGGCATCCGCTGCTGGGCGCGGAACTCCGGCCGGCCGGGGAGGGCGGGGCGCTCCTCGCATCCGTACTCTCCACGGCGGCGCACCCCTGGCTCGCCGACCACCGGATCGGCGGCACGCTCCTTCTGCCGGGCACCGCGTTCCTCGACATGGCGCTGTACGCGGGCCGCCTCCTCGGGCACGACCTGGTGGGGGAACTCGTCCTGCACACCCCGCTGACGCTGCCGGAGCCCGGCGCGGTCACGGTGCGCGTCACGGTGTCGGGCCCCGGCTCCTCCGCCGGGCAGCGGACGGTACGGATCGAATCCCGGCCCGGGGACGGGCGTACCCACGCAGAGGACACCTGGGCCTGCCATGCCACCGGCACCCTGGGCTCGGCTCCCCGTCAAGGCGGCGAGGACGGCGGGGACGGACATACGGCCACGCCCCGCGCACCGTGGCCGCCGCCGGGCGCGGTGCCACTCCCCGTCGACCGCTCCCCCGCGCCCGAGGGGTTCTACGCCCGGCTCGCCGAGGGCGGCCTCGGGTACGGTCCGGCCTTCCGCGGGCTGCGGACCGCGTGGCGGACACCGGACGGGGAACTCCTCGCCGAGGTCGCCCTCCCCGGGACCCCGGTGAACGCCCCGGCGAACGCGCGGGAGGACGCCACGTCGTACGCCCTCCACCCGGCGCTCCTGGACGCCGCGCTGCACACCGTGCTGCTGCCGGGGGCGCTGCCCCACGCGGGCCCGGACGGCGAGCGGGGCGGCGAGGAGAACGGCAAGCGGGACGGCGAGGAGAGCGGCGAGCAGGCCGGGGCGGCGGGGCCGCTCCGGGTGCCCTTCGCGTGGAGCGGCGTACGGCTGTCGGGGCCCGGCGCCTCCGCCCTGCGGGTGCGGCTCACCCCCGACGGGCCGGACCGTATGGCGCTCACCGCGACCGACCCGTCCGGCGCCCCGGTGCTCTCGGCCGCGTCGGTGGTCCTGCGCCCGCTCACCGGGCCCGCACGCCCCGTCACCCGGGCCGGGGACGAGGACGCGCTCTTCCGCCTCGCGTGGGCCCGTCCGGCTCAGCAGGCGCCGGACGTTGGGCCGGAGCGTACGCCGGAGCGCGCGCCCCGGCTCGTCGTGGTGGGCGCGTGCCCGCCGGAGCGCACGGCCACCCTGCGCGGCTCCGGCGCGGAACCGGAGCCGTACCCCGATCTCGCGGCGCTCGCCAGGAGCCTCGCCGCCACCGGCGCCGCTCCCCCGGACACCGCCCTCGCCTGCTGCCCGCCCGGCTCCGGCGACCTCGTGGCGGACGCCCACGCGGCGGGCCGCTGGGCGCTGGAGCTGGTACGGGGCTGGCTCGCCGAGGAACGGTACGCCGGCGCCCGGCTGGCCCTGGTGACCCGCGACGCCGTCGCCGTGGACGGCCGGGAGACGGTGCCCGGCCTCGCCCAGGCCACGGCCTGGGGTCTGGTCCGCTCGGCCCAGGAGGAGCACCCCGGACGGTTCCTCCTGCTCGACCTGGCCGAAGGGGAGGCGGCGGGGCGGCGGCTGCCGGAGGCGCTGGCGAGCGGGGAGCCCCAGCTCGCCCTGCGCGCGGACGGCGCGTACACGCCCCGGCTGGTCCCCGCGGCCCCCGCCTCTCCCGCCGCCCCCGGCACCGCCCCCGGCGGCGAAGGCACCCCCCGTCCTCTCGACCCCGAGGGCACCGCGCTGGTCACCGGCGGGGGCTTCCTCGGCCGGCTCGTCGCCCGCCATCTGGTCACCGGGCACGGGGCGCGCCATCTGCTGCTGGCAAGCCGGCGCGGGACGGACGCCCCGGGCACCGAGGCCCTGCGGACGGAGCTGACCGCGCTGGGGGCGAGCGTCCAGGTGGCCGCCTGCGACGTGGGCGACCGGGAGGCGCTGGCCGAACTGCTGGCGGGGGTCGACGAGGACCATCCGCTCACCGCCGTCGTGCACACCGCCGGAGTCCTCGACGACGGGGTCGTCTCCGCGCTCACCCCGGACCGGCTGACCGGGGTGTTCCGGCCGAAGGTGGACGCGGCGGTCCATCTCCACGACCTCACCGCCGGCAGGGACCTCGCACTCTTCGTCCTGTTCTCGTCGGTCGCGGGGGTGCTCGGCCCGGCAGGACAGGCCAACTACGCGGCCGCGAACGCCTTCCTCGACGCCCTGGCCACCCACCGCCGCCGGGCCCACGGCCGCCCCGCGCTCTCGCTGGCCTGGGGCCCCTGGCAGGAGGAAGGCGGGATGACCGCCCGGCTGACGGAGGTGAGCCGGCGCCGTATCGGACGCTCCGGGCTGGTCCCGCTCGCCCCGGACGAGGGGCTCGCGCTCCTCGACCGCGCGTGCGCCACGGAGGGATCCGCGCTGGTCACCGCGCGGCTGGACCCCGAATGGTGGGGCCCGTCGGGCGGCGGAGCCACCGAGCCCCCTCCCCCGCTGCTGCGCGGCCTCGTCCAAGGCGCACAGGGGGCCCAGGAGATCCGGGGGACCCGGCTACGGCCGTACGGGGACGGTACGGAGCCCCGCCCCGCCGCCGGTGCGCCCGGCGGCCGTACGGCGGAGGAACGGGCACGGCACCTGGGGGACCCGCTGGACCTGGTCCGCACGGAGGCGGCCTTCGTCCTCGGCCACGCCGCCGGGGCGGGCGCGGTCGCCCCGGACCAGGAGCTGGCGGAACTCGGCCTCGACTCGCTGACCGCCGTGGAGCTGCGGAACCGGCTCGCTGCCGCGACCGGACTGCCCCTCCCGGCGACCCTGCTCTTCGACCACACCACCCCGGCCGCCCTCGCCGCGTACCTGCGGGAACGCCTGCCCGCCGAACCCGCGCCCCCGGGCGGACCCCAGGAACAGGACGGCGCTCGGCACCCGGACAACGACCGGAACCACGTCCCGAACCACGTCCCGAACCAGGACCAGCACCAGCACCAGGGACGAGACCAGGAGGCGGAGACGGACAGCGTCGCCGCGCTCTTCCGGCGCGCCTGCCGGGCGGGCGACGCCTACCGGGGGATGGCGCTGCTGACCGTCGCGGCCCGGCTGCGCCCCACCTTCGGCGCCGAGGGACCGTCAGGGCGCGCGCCACGCCCCGTACGGCTCGCGTCGGCGGGCCCGGCGGGCCAGGGCCCCGGGAACCCCGGGATCATCTGTTTCCCCGCGTTCAGCGCGCTGTCGGGGCCGCATGAGTACGCCCGGTTCGCGGCGGCGCTCCAGGGCGTACGGACGGTGACCGCGCTGCCCAACCCCGGGTTCGTCGCCGGGGAGCCGCTGCCGGAGTCGGTGGCGGCGCTGGTGGAGCTCCAGACCGCCGCCACCCTGGAGGCGGCGGCGGGCGGCCCCGTGGTCCTGCTCGGCCGCTCCGCCGGGGGGTGGCTCGCCCACGAGGTGGCGGGGCGGCTGGAGCGCCAGGGGGCCGGCCCGGTGGCCGTCGTCCTCCTCGACACCTACTCCAGCGGGAGCAGCGGCGACGCGGGTACGGCGCTGGGCGCGGCGCTCATCGCCCCGCTGGCCCGGGACGGGGGGCCGGCGGCCGGGGCGAGCCGGCTCACCGCGATGGGCGGCTACCAGGACCTCTTCGCGGAGTGGTCCCCCGCGCCGGTCGCCGCGCCGGTCCTCTTCGTCGGCGCTGCGGAGCCGCTGGCCCCGGTGGCGGGCGGTGAGGTGCCCGCGCGGGCGTCCTGGGAGCTTCCGCACACCGCGCTGACCACCCCGGGCGACCACTTCTCGCTGCTGGAGGCCCACGCGGAGGCGACCGCGCACGCCGTACAGGGCTGGCTGGCGGGGCTGCCGGACCGTGCCCCCGGTACCGGCCGCTGACAGGCCGTCCACACACCGGTGCCCCGGCCCTCCGCGACACGGCGGAGGACCGGGGCACCGGCGGATACCCGCCGCTCCGGACTACTCGTCCGTCGAGCCGCCCGTACCGCTCGTACCGTCCGTGTCGCCCGGCCCCGTGGAGTCCGGCGCACCCGACGCCGATGTGCCGGACGTACCGGAGGCGCCGGACGCCTGGTCGGCGTCCTCGGTGTCCTCGGTGTCCGAGGGCGCGTCCGTCGGGGTGGAAGCCGCCCCGTCGGCCTCCAGCAGCCGGGCGAGCTGGCGGCCGACGATCCGCTTGAACTTGCGCTGCTGCGGTCTGGTCCGGTCGAGGACCGCCACCTCCAGCCGCTCTGCGGGGATCTCCCGCTCGCCGCCGTTGGTGTCCCGGGAGAGCGCCTGGACGGCCAGCTTCAGCGCCTCGGCGAGCGACATGCCGTCGCGGTGGCGCTGGTCGAGGAAGGTGCTGATCTGCTCGGAGCTGCCGCCGACCGCGACCGAGCCGTGCTCGTCGACGATCGAACCGTCGTGCGGCAGCCGGTAGATCTGGTCGCCGTCCGGCGTGGCGCCGACCTCGGCGACCACCAGCTCGACCTCGTAGGGCTTCTCGGCGGAGCTGGAGAAGATCGTGCCGAGCGTCTGGGCGTAGACATTGGCGAGACCACGGGCCGTCACATCGTCACGGTCGTAGGTGTATCCACGGAGATCCGCGTACCGGACGCCGCCGATCCGCAGGTTCTCGTACTCGTTGTACTTGCCGGCGGCGGCGAAGCCGATCCGGTCGTAGATCTCGCTGAACTTGTGGAGCGCGCGGGACGGGTTCTCACCGACGAAGACGATGCCGTCGGCGTACTGGAGCACGACCAGGCTGCGGCCGCGGGCGATGCCCTTACGGGCGTACTCTGCCCGGTCGGCCATGGCCTGCTGGGGTGAGACATAGAACGGCGTCGACACCGGCTATCCGTCCCTTTCTGTCAGTGGCATATGAGGTTCCGGAGGAAGGCGGCGTCAGAGCAGCGCGGCACGCGGGCCGTCGGGCTGTTCGAGCCTGCGGTCCAGGATCGAGCGGGCGATCTCGGCGGACTCGTCGTCGCTCAGCTTCCGGAAGCCCTCTTCGGTGATGACGGTGACGATCGGATAGATCCGGCGGCCGACGTCCGGGCCGCCGGTCGCCGAGTCGTCGTCCGCCGCGTCGTACAGCGCCTGGACGACCAGGGTGCACGCCTGCCGCTCCGTCAGCTCCTCGTGGTAGAGCTTCTTCATCGCGCCCCGGGCGAAGATCGAGCCGGACCCGGTGGTCGCGTACCCCTGCTCCTCGGAACGGCCACCGGTCACGTCGTACGAGAAGATGCGGCCCTTGCCCCGGTCCACGTCCCACCCGGCGAAGAGCGGGACGACGGCGAGGCCCTGCATGGCCATCCCGAGGTTGCCCCGGATCATCGTGGAGAGCCGGTTGGCCTTGCCCTCCAGCGAGAGCTGCGCCCCTTCGACCTTCTCGAAGTGCTCCAGTTCGAGCTGGAAGAGCTTGACCATCTCCACGGCGAGCCCGGCGGTGCCCGCGATGCCCACGGCCGAGTACTCGTCGGCCGGGAAGACCTTCTCGATGTCGCGCTGGGCGATCATATTGCCCATGGTGGCCCGCCGGTCACCGGCGAGAACCACCCCGCCGGGGAAGCTCACGGCGACGATCGTCGTGCCGTGCGGGGCCTCGACGGCGCCCTGGACGGGCGGCAGGACCCGCTTGCCGGGCAGCAGCTCCGGCGAGTGGTCGGAGAGGAAATCCATGAACGAGGACGAGCCGGGCGTCAGGAAGGCAGCTGGTAGACGCCCGGTGCTACGAATGTTGGCTTCCACGCGTTTCCCTCCAAGTATGCGATGGCCCGACACAAGGTGTCGGGATCATCACCCAACTTGCCGATGGCCGAATTGCAGTTGAAGCACAGTACGCCACGGACCCTACCCGTCTCATGGCAGTGATCCACATGTACCGCAGAAGCAGTCAAACAGATCGAGCAGGTGCCCATCTGCGACGAGATCAACTCGTCACGCTCGGCCTCGGTGATGCCGTACTTGCGCTTGAAGTAGTTCGCACGGTTGCGCTGCGCCCGGCAGGTACGGCAGTAGCTCGACCAACCGTCCGATGAGGACTTGTTGGGTTCCCACTCGGAGTGCGCCTTGATCTCACCGCACTGCGGACAACGCTTGTGGCCGCGCGGCACGGGAATCCTCACCCGCACCACGCGCCCTTTCGCCTCCTGGCGCTGCTTGTAGTACGCAGCAGCACACTCCCTGCAATAGGACTGGAGCCCGTCACTCATCGACCTATTGCCGGCGAACGCCTCACGGCTCAAAGTCCGCTTGCAGCGAGAACACCTCTTCCCACCGCCCAATCCGGACATTCCCGCCTATTCTCCGCCTTTCTGAACAAATGACCTCACGAAGTCCTCAGCATTCTCTTCTAGGACATCGTCGATCTCGTCGAGCACGGAGTCCACGTCGTCCGACAATTTCTCCTGGCGCTCCTTGAGGTCCTCGGATGCCTGCGCTTCCTGCGCCTGCTCCTCGGTGCCCTCCGTGGAACGCGTGGCCTTCTGCTGTCCGCCGCCGGTGTCCTTGGTCGCCATAACCCTCACCCCGCTCGGTTCGCCCCGCTGGATGTGACCTTCAAGATCCGACCCTACAAGGAGGGCCGGACATCGGCCCCGTACTTTCCACAACGTCCGGGGACCACCCTGATCATTCCCCCACCGGGGCCGTTTCAGCCTCCGGAGAGCACCCGGACCAGCTCCTCGGCCGTGCGGCAGCGGTCCAGCAGCTCCTTGACGTGGTTACGGGTGCCCCGCAGCGGCTCCAGGGTGGGCACCCGCTGGAGCGAGTCCCTTCCCGGCAGGTCGAAGATGACCGAGTCCCAGGAGGCCGCGGCCACGTCGTCGGCGTACTGCTCCAGGCAGCGGCCCCGGAAGTACGCCCTGGTGTCCTCGGGAGGGCTCGTCCTGGCCCGCTCGACGTCCTGGTCGTCCAGCAGCCGCCGCATCCTGCCCCGGGCCGCCAGACGGTTGTACAGGCCCTTCTCGGGGCGTACGTCGGCGTACTGGAGGTCGACGAGATGGAGCCGGGCCGCGTCCCAGTCCAGGCCGTCCCGGCGCCGGTACCCCTCCAGGACCTCCCGCTTGGTGACCCAGTCCAGTTCGCCGGAGAGGCTCATCGGATCGTTCTCCAGCCGGTTGAGCGTGTCCTCCCAGCGGCCCAGGACGTCCTTGGTCTGCTCGTCGGCGTCGACGCCGTACCGCTCCTCGACATACTTTCTGGCCAGCTCGTAGTACTCCATCTGGAGCTGGACCGCGGTGAGTGTCCGCCCGCTGCGGAGCGTGACCAGCCGGGCGAGCGTCGGGTCGTGCGAGACCTGGTGGAGGGTACGGACCGGCTGGTCCACTGCGAGATCGACGTTGATGAAGCCGTCCTCGATCATGGAGAGGACCAGCGAGGTGGTGCCGAGCTTGAGATAGGTGGAGATCTCCGACAGGTTCGCGTCGCCGATGATCACATGGAGTCTGCGGTACTTCTCCGCGTCCGAGTGCGGCTCGTCCCGGGTGTTGATGATGGGGCGCTTGAGGGTGGTCTCCAGACCCACCTCGACCTCGAAGTAGTCCGCGCGCTGGCTGATCTGGAAGCCGTGCTCGTGGCCGTCCTGGCCGATCCCGACCCGGCCGGCGCCCGTGACGACCTGCCGGGAGACGAAGAACGGCGTCAGGTGGCGCACGATGTCCGAGAACGGGGTCTCCCGCTTCATCAGGTAGTTCTCGTGCGTGCCGTAGGACGCGCCCTTGTTGTCGGTGTTGTTCTTGTACAGGTGGATCGGCTGGGCGCCGGGCAGCAGCGCCGCCCGCTCGGCGGCCTCCGCCATGATCCGCTCGCCCGCCTTGTCCCACAGGACGGCGTCGCGCGGATTGGTGACCTCCGGCGAGCTGTACTCCGGATGGGCGTGGTCCACGTAGAGCCGTGCGCCGTTCGTGAGGATCACATTGGCCAGGCCGATGTCCTCGTCGGTGAGCTGGCTGGAGTCCGCCGTCTCGCGGGCGAGATCGAAGCCGCGCGCGTCCCGGAGCGGATTCTCCTCCTCGAAGTCCCAGCGGGCGCGGCGCGCCCGGTGCATCGCCGCGGCGTACGCGTTGACGATCTGGGACGAGGTGAGCATGGCATTGGCGTTCGGATGGCCCGGAACGGAGATGCCGTACTCCGTCTCGATGCCCATTACTCGCCGTACGGTCATGCGGCCCTCCTTGCCCGGCGGCGCTCCCCTCCGGGAGCTGCGCTCAAAAGCCTAGAACGCCGTCACGCCGTCGGGGAGATCATTTTCTCGATTGGCCTGGTGTGGTGGTTGGCCCGGGGTGCGGGTGTGGTCGCAGGTACGGGAAAGCAGCCGGCTGCGGATGCCCTTTTCCGGGCATCCGCAGCCGGTCCGCGCTCTACAGGTACTGACCGGTGTTGGCCACCGTGTCGATGGAGCGCCCGGTGTCCGCGCCCTGCTTTCCGGTCACCAGGGTGCGGATGAAGACGATCCGCTCGCCCTTCTTGCCGGAGATACGGGCCCAGTCGTCCGGGTTGGTGGTGTTCGGCAGGTCCTCGTTCTCCTTGAACTCGTCCACGCACGCCTGGAGGAGATGGGAGACCCGGAGGCCCTTCTGGTTGTGGTCGAGGAAGGCCTTGATCGCCATCTTCTTGGCCCGGTCGACGATGTTCTGGATCATCGCGCCGGAGTTGAAGTCCTTGAAATAGAGGACTTCCTTGTCACCATTGGCGTAGGTGACCTCCAGGAAGCGGTTCTCCTCGGACTCCGCGTACATCTGCTCCACGACGGACTGGATCATCCCGTGGGCCGCGGCCTCCTTCGAGCCGTTGTGCTCGGAGATGTCGTCCACGTGCAGCGGAAGGCTCGCCGTCAGGTACTTCGCGAAGATGTCCTTGGCGGCCTCCGCGTCCGGACGCTCGATCTTGATCTTCACATCGAGCCGGCCGGGGCGCAGGATCGCGGGGTCGATCATGTCCTCGCGGTTGGAGGCGCCGATGACGATGACGTTCTCCAGCCCCTCCACGCCGTCGATCTCGGCGAGGAGCTGCGGGACGATGGTGTTCTCCACGTCCGAGCTGACGCCGGAGCCACGGGTGCGGAAGAGGGACTCCATCTCGTCGAAGAAGACGATGACGGGGGTGCCCTCACTGGCCTTCTCCCGGGCCCGCTGGAAGACCAGGCGGATATGGCGCTCGGTCTCCCCGACGTACTTGTTGAGCAGCTCGGGGCCCTTGATGTTGAGGAAGTAGCTCTTCCCCGCCGGGCGCCCGGTCACCTCGGCGACCTTCTTCGCCAGGGAATTGGCCACCGCCTTGGCGATCAGCGTCTTGCCGCAGCCGGGCGGGCCGTAGAGCAGGATGCCCTTCGGCGGCCTCAGCTCGTGTTCCTTGAAGAGGTCCGGGTGGAGGTACGGAAGCTCCACGGCGTCCCGGATCATCTCGATCTGGCCGCCGAGACCGCCGATCTTGTCGTAGTCGACGTCCGGTACCTCTTCGAGGACCAGCTCCTCGACCTCGCTCTTGGGGACCACTTCATAGACATAGCCGGAGCGCGGTTCGAGCAGCAGGGCGTCGCCGGGGCGGATGGTGGTGTCCAGCAGGGGCTCGGCGAGCCGCACCACCCGTTCCTCGTCGGTGTGCCCGATCACCAGGGCGCGCTCGCCGTCCTCAAGGACTTCCTTGAGGGTGACGATGTCCCCGGCCCGCTCGAATTCCATGGCCTCGACCACATTGAGCGCCTCATTGAGCATGACTTCCTGGCCACGGCGCAGGTCTTCCAGCTCGATGCCGGGACTGACATTCACCCGGAGCTTGCGGCCCCCGGTGAAGATATCGGCCGTGCCGTCCTCATTGCTCTGCAGAAAGACGCCGAAACCGGCCGGCGGCTGTGCGAGCCGGTCGACCTCTTCCTTGAGGGCCACGATCTGGTCGCGGGCCTCACGGAGCGTATTGGCGAGCCGCTCGTTCTGCGCGGACACGCCCGCCAGGTTCGTCTGCAACTCGACGATCCGCTCTTCGAGAATTCTCGTGTGCCGCGGAGAGTCGGCGAGCTTGCGTCGCAGGACGGCGATTTCCTGCTCAAGATAGGCAACCTGGCCGGCTGGGTCTTCGGACCCCCGCCCGGGCCGGATGCCGCGGTTCATGTCGTCGTCGTGGGCTGCCACGGTCCTCACCTCCTCCAAGGGGAGCTGGACGCTTCCTGACCCTACCTGGGTGGGTGATGATTGAAACCCCTAGATCACAAAGACTGTCGGGGTGTGACCGATCTTCACCCTTGCGCCCTCCCTCACGCCAGGGGAATACCCACCCGGGGGCATCGGAAAGCAGCCGGTTGTATCGTCGGGAGGGTTCAACACCCGTCAGGGCTGGCGTGACTTACCCGTTCCACGCCGCCCGGCGCAGAAAACGGCAGGAGAGATGAGCGTGCAGCAGGAGGCTCCCACCGAAGGCGGCACAGGGACCGGCGAGCCGCTGGAGGTCTGGATCGACCAGGACCTCTGTACCGGCGACGGGATCTGCGCCCAGTACGCGCCGGAGGTCTTCGAGCTGGACATCGACGGCCTGGCCTATGTGAAGAGCCCGGACGACGAACTGCTCCAGTCGCCCGGGGCCACCACCCGCGTCCCGCTGCCGCTCCTCGCCGACGTGGTGGATTCGGCCAAGGAGTGCCCCGGTGACTGCATTCACGTACGCCGGGTGACCGACCAGGTGGAGGTCTACGGGCCCGACGCGGCCTGATCAGGCGCCGGTACCGGGGCGGGGCCGGGCCCCGCCCCGCCCGGCTAGCTTCCGCTCGTACCGGTTCCGGCTGCCCCGGGGAGGTCGGTGCGGAGGAACGCGCCGTTCTTCCACTGCCACACCACGTCGCTCTCCTCGTCGGGGCAGCAGCTCGGCACGGAGGGCGACGAGTAGCCGAAGAGGGTCGCTCTGATCATCCGGTCCTGGACGGCGAGACCAGGTGCCACGGTCAGTTTGTCCCGGGGGTCCACCAGGGTGGCCACCACCCGGGGCTCGCCTTTCTCCGTACGGGTCAGCACGTACACCCCGCTCGGCGGGGTCCCCGAGCCGGCGTCGCAGCGGACCACCGCGACGGTCTCCGGGTTGCCGTCACCGTCGAGGTCGCCCTGGGCGTGCTGGGTGACGACCGTGCCGATCGGGCCGCACTCCAGCGGGAACGCCGCCGCGGCCGGGTCGGGGGCGGGCAGCGGGGCGCCGCCGGTGCCCCCTGACGCCTCTCTCAGGGGCTTCGGGCCGGTCTGGGAGGCGGTGGCGGCCCCGGGCTGGAGCAGCCCGGCCAGCGCCACCACGCCGGCCATCGCGGTAGCCGTCGCGACCCAGTGCACCGGGCGGGGCCGGGTGTGCGCGAGGTCAGGAACGTCGGAGATCAGCACGCGGAGTGTCTCCTGTGAAGGCGGTGCCGGTGAGTAACCAACGGTGTGGGAGGGAGTCAGCATCGTGCCACACGTCACAGGGCTACGGAACAGCGGGGTGCGTAAGCCCAACGTAAAGGCGCCGTCGCCCCGTTCCCCCCTGACGGACGGGAACGGAGCGACGGCGGCGGCGTGTTGTCGGCCCGGCGGCCTGTCGGTCCGCCGGGCGGTCCGGCCGGCGGGCGCCGGTCAGCGGGCGGCTCCTCCGCTCGCGCTGCCGGGGCCGCTGTAGTCCTCCCCGTACGCGCCCTTGGCGGGGCGACGGCGGCGGAGCGGGGGCTCCACGCCGTCCGCGAGGCGGCGCGCGGTCACCAGGAACCCGGTGTGTCCGATCATCCGGTGATCGGGGCGGACCGCGAGACCTTCGACGTGCCAGTTCCGGATCATCGACTCCCAGGCGGCCGGCTCGTTGAACGTGCCGAACTCCCGGATGGTCTCCACGGTGCGGGCGAGCTGGGTCGTCGTCGCCACATAGGCGCAGAGGATGCCGCCGGGCACCAGCGCCTTCGAGACTGCCTCCACACACTCCCAGGGGGCGAGCATGTCCAGGATGACGCGGTCGACGTCCGTGTCCGACAGGTTGTCCTGGAGGTCACCGACCGTCAGCGTCCAGGCGGGGTGCGGCTCGCCGAAGTAGCGCTCCACGTTCTGCTTCGCGATCTCCGCGAAGTCCTCACGCCGCTCGTACGAGTGGAGCATGCCCTGGTCGCCGATGACGCGGAGCAGGAAGCTGCTCAACGACCCGGAGCCCACCCCCGCCTCCACCACCCGGGCACCCGGGAAGATGTCGGCGAAGGCCAGGATCTGGCCTGCGTCCTTCGGATAGACCACGGCGGCGCCGCGGGGCATGGACAGGACATAGTCGGGGAGCAGGGGGCGCAGCGCGAGATAGGCGACGTTCCCCGTGGTACGGACAACACTGCCCTCGGGAGCACCGATCAGCTCGTCGTGCGGGAAGGAACCCTTGTGGGTGTGGAAGTTCTTCCCGGCTTCGAGCGTGAAGGTGTAGTGGCGTCCCTTGGGGTCGGTGAGCTGAACCTGGTCCCCGACCTTGAAGGGGCCGCGACGTCGGGCGGCACCGGTCGGTTCGGACATGCGTGGAAGTTTAACCGCTGGGTGCGGGGCCCGGTCCGGCGGCGGACCGGGCCCCACGCCCGTCCTCGTGGCAAGGGCCCTACTGCGGCCGGGCCATGGCGCTGACGAAGGCGCGTTCCACGTCCGCGGTGGAGAGGACGCCGTAGATCTCGCCGGTCTCCTCCAGGACCAGGTACTCCGTCGCGGGGCTGGCCCTGAGGCGTTCCAGGAGGGCTTCGCCGGCCAGGTCGGCGGGGACCTTCATGCCGTCGGTCAGGTCCTGGGCGAGGCCGCTCACCGCGACCCAGGGGCGGCGGTGCTGGGGGACGCCGACGATGGCGGACTCGCGTACCAGGGCCGTGGGGTCGCCGTGGCCGTCCACGACGACCAGGGCGCGGGCGCCCGCCTCGTTGGCGCGGCGGAGGGCCTCGGAGAGGGGTGTGGCGGACTCCACAGGGACCGCGCGCCGGGTGAGGGCGCGGGCCTGGAGTTCGGGGAGGTGTTCGCGGAGCCTGGCCATCCGCAGGCTGTTGCCCGCGCCGGTCCAGATGATCGCGGCGAGGATCGCGGCGAGCAGCGCGTCCGTGACGGTCTCCATGCCGCTGACATTCACCGCGGACGTGCCGAGTGCACCCGTACGGGTGAGGAGCGGGAGGCCGATGAGGACGGCGACGGCGAGCGCGCGGCCGACCCAGGCCGCGGCGACGGTGCCGCTCATGGGCTTGCCGGTGATCTTCCAGACGACCGCGCGGAGCATCCGGCCGCCGTCCAGCGGGAGGCCGGGGAGCAGGTTGAAGACCGCGACGATCAGGTTGGAGATCATCAGTCCGGCGAGCAGCACGCCGGGGACCGTACGGGGCTCCACGGCGAGCAGGCCGAGGTAGAAGAGGCCGGCGAGGACCAGGGAGAGGAGGGGTCCGACGAAGGCGAGGACGAATTCGCGTCCTGGCGACTCGGACTCCTTCTCGATCTCGGAGACCCCGCCGAAGAACTGGAGCTGGATCCGGCGGACCGGCAGCTTGAAGCGGAGCGCCGCGACCGTGTGGGCCAGTTCGTGGACGAGGACGGAGGCGTAGAACGCGACCGCGAAGAAGAGGGAGACCAGATAGCGCAGGTTCCCCAGCTCGGGCAGGACACGTTCGAGCTGGCCGCCGAAGATCCAGGTGATGAGCGCGGCCACCAGGAACCAGCTCGGGGCGACGTAGACGGGCACGCCGAAGGGGCGGCCCATGAGGATGCCACCGCCGGGGTCTTCACGCCGCGACGGCTTGCCGCCGGGGCCCGTGTCCCCCTTGCCGGGCCGCGGCAGCTTGCCCGTGCCGCTCTCGTCGTCCTCTTTCACGGGTTCCCTTCGTCTCGGCGGGGCCGGCTCGCGCGATGGATGTCGCGAGTGGCTCCGTAGTCGATGGTATTCGGCTCGCTGTCAGTGGCGGGCCGTAGGGTCTCCGTCATGAGTACGAGCAAGCCGCCCCGTTCGCTGTCGCCGTCGCGGGCGAACGACTTCATGCAGTGCCCGCTCCTGTACCGGTTCCGGGTGATCGACAAGCTCCCCGAGAAGCCCAGTGAGGCGGCGACGCGGGGCACGCTGGTCCACGCGGTGCTGGAGCGGCTCTTCGACGCGCCGGCGGTGGAGCGTACGGCGCCCCGGGCGAAGGCGCTGGTGCCGGGTCAGTGGGACCGGCTGCTTTCCGCCAGACCCGAGCTGGCGGAGCTCTTCGCCGAGGACGCGGGGGGCGAGCGGCTCGCGGCGTGGCTGGGGCAGGCGGAGACGCTGGTGGAGCGGTGGTTCTCGCTGGAGGACCCGACGCGTCTGGAGCCGGCCGAGCGCGAGCTGCTGGTGGAGACGGAGCTGGCGTCGGGGCTGCGGCTGCGCGGGGTGATCGACCGGGTGGACGTGGCGCCCACCGGCGAGGTGCGGATCGTGGACTACAAGACGGGCAAGGCGCCGCGTCCCGAGTACGCGGAGGGCGCGCGGTTCCAGATGATCTTCTACGCGCTGGTGGTGCGGCGGCTGAAGGGGGTGCTGCCGCGCCGGCTCCAGCTCGTCTATCTGGGCAGCGGCGAGGTGGTGACGTACGACCCGGTGGAGGCGGATCTGGAGCGGGTGGAGCGGAAGCTGCTGGCGCTCTGGCAGGCGATCGAGCTGGCCACCGAGACGGGCGACTGGCGGCCCCGGCCGACGAAGCTCTGCGGCTGGTGCGACCACCAGGCGCGGTGTCCGGAATTCGGGGGTACGCCGCCGGTCTATCCGCTCGCCGTACGGACGGCGGAGGGGGCGGTGGCGGCACCGGCGGAGGCGACGGTGGACGCGGGCGTGCCCGGCTGATCCCGGGCACGGGCACGCAGGGCAGAATGGGGCCGTCTACCGAAGGAGTTGCCCCGTGACTGTCCGCGTACTGCTGGTGGACGACCAGCCACTGCTGCGTACCGGTTTCCGGATGATCCTGGAGGCCGAGCCGGACATCGCGGTCGTCGGGGAGGCCGGTGACGGTCTCCAGGCCATCGACCAGGTCCGGGCGCTCCAGCCCGATGTGGTGCTGATGGACATCCGGATGCCCCGGATGGACGGGGTGGAGGCGACCCGGCAGATCACCGGGCCCGGCCGGGACGGTCCGGCGAAGGTGCTCGTGCTGACCACCTTCGACCTGGACGAGTACGTGGTGGAGGCGCTGCGCGCGGGGGCCAGCGGCTTCCTGCTGAAGGACGCGCCCGCGGTGGAGCTGGTGCAGGCCATCCGGGTGGTCGCGGCGGGCGAGGCGATGCTGGCGCCGAGCGTCACGCGCCGGCTGCTCGACAAGTACGCGGACCACCTCCCCTCGGGCGAGGAGCCGGTTCCGGACACGCTGCACACCCTGACCGAGCGGGAGGTCGAGGTGCTGAAGCTGGTGGCGCGGGGGCTCTCCAACGCGGAGATCGCGGCGGACCTCTTCGTCAGCGAGACCACGGTCAAGACGCACGTGGGCCACGTCCTGACCAAGCTGAGCCTGCGCGACCGGGTGCAGGCGGCGGTCTACGCGTACGAGAGCGGCCTGGTGCGCCCCGGGGCGCAGTAATTTTTTGAGGCTCGGTTCGCCTCCGGGCGGGGGTACCCCGAAGCCCCCGGCAAGGGCGCCCTGGTCGACTCGGTGACAGGGCGGCCCTCTGCCGTGGCAGGCCGGCTCTAGCTACCGGTGCCCAGTTCCCAGAGGTTGAGTTCGGCGGAGGAGTTGACCGCCCATTCGACACCGGTGATCTGGGTGCGGGAGGCGACGTACTGCTTGCCCTGCCAGAGGGGGAGCACCGGGACCTCGTCGGCGACCAGGTTCTGGATCTGGCCGAAGGTCTTCGTCGCCGCGGAGCGGTCGGCTTCCTTGCGGGACTCCGGGAGCAGCTGCGTACGTATCTTCAGGTTGTCGTACGGGCTGTTCAGGAAGTTCGGCTTGTCGAAGAAGGGGCCGACGTAGGTGTCCGGGTCCGGGAAGTCCGGGAACCAGCCCATGCCGTAGACGGCGTAGTCGCCCTTCTGGCCGTTGGGCCGGAAGTCCTTCCACTCGGTGCCCTTGATGTCGACGTCGAAGAGCTTGCTCGCGTTGAGCTGGTCCCGGAGGGTCTCGAACTCCTTCTGGGTGGCCGAACCGTAGTGGTCGGTGGTGTAGTTCAGCGTCAGCTTCACCGGGGTGGTGATGCCGACGCCGCGCAGCAGCGACTCCGCCTTGGCCACGTCACCGTCGCCGTACTTGTTGAAGAACGGGTTGGTGTGGGTGGCCACCGTCGACGGGACCAGCGAGTAGAGCGGCTCCGCCTGCGCGCCGTACGCCTTGGTGACGATCTGGCCGCGGTCGATCGTGTACGCCATGGCCTGGCGCACCGCCTTCTCCTTCACCATCGGCGCGTTGGTGTCGAAGGCGAGGTAGCGGATCTCCAGCCCCGGCATCTCGGTGAGCTGGATGTCGTCCCGGGGCTTCTCGATGAAGTCCTGGATCTGGTCGGGCGACATGGAGCGGGTCATCATGTCGATGTCCCCCGCGTCGAGCGCCTTGCCCATCTCCTCGGGCGTCTTGAAGGGACGCAGCTCGACCTTGTCGTTCTGGACCGTGACGTTGCCCTGGTAATCCGGGTTCTTGGTGAAGACGGCCCGGGTGATGTGGTCGCCGTCGGTGTCGGCCTTCAGGGTGTACGGGCCGGAGCCGGAGACCTCGAAGCCGTCGCGGAGCTTCTTCGGCTCGTAGTCCTTGGAGCTGATGATGCCGGCGACCGGCGTGGTCAGCTTGTACGGGAAGGTCGCGTCGGGCGACTTGAGGTGGAAGACGATCTTGCGGTCGCCGTCCGACTCCATCGTGTCGATGTTGCCCAGCAGCGCGGCGACCCCGCCCGGGTCGTCGATGTCGAGGGCGCGCTGGAAGGAGAACTTGACGTCGTCCGCGGTGACCGGGGCACCGCCGGCGAACTTCAGCCCCTCGCGCAGGGTGCACCGGTAGCTCTCGTTGGCGCGGTCCGTGAAGCCGCACTCCGACGCCGCGTCAGGGATCGGCTTGCCGCCGCCGCGCGGGATGGAGACGAGCGTCTGGAGGACCTGGCGCAGCACGTTCCACGTACCCGTGTCATACGCGAAGGCCGGGTCCAGAGGGGCGGGACCGGCCTTGGTGGCGATGTACTGGTCCGTGGTGCCCACGACAATGGCCTTACCGTCCCCGGACCCCCCGTCCGAGCCGCCGCAACCGGCGAGGACGACGGGCGCAAGCAGGCCGAACGCGGCCGACAGAGCCAAAGTCTTGCGGTTCATCCTGGACGTACTCCCTCATCCGGCACTGAGCTACAGCGGTGTTGACGAGACTCCGCCGCGCCCACCCGGTCGGGGCAGCGCGATCGGGCCGGGATACAGGGCGATCGGTCCTGTGTACGTGGCGACTTGGTGGGCCGTCCGGGACACGTCGTTGATACGGCGAAGTGCTCGCGACGAGATTAGTCGGGCGCGCCGGTATTGCCGGAACCGGGCTGTTGGAAATCGCAATCACACGGTGATCGGAATAAGGTGCGAACTGTTGCCCGGACGCGCTCCCCTTTGGCGCGGGCCACCCCAAAGCCGGACACATGCGCACAGGCGGCCCCACCCGTGACACCCGTGGATCAGCCCCGCGCGCCGCTGTCGACGTGCGCACAGGTGATAAAGGTCACTCCCCGGTACTTTTGCGGGGATCATGAATGCGCCAGGTGAAGTGACGGAAAATATCCACCCCAATGCCGAGAGTTCCCGTCATTTATTTCCGGCGACGCTCAGTGCACGGTCCGGTTCCCTTGGGTCATCAGCGCGCGCAGGAATACCAGGTCCACCTCTTCCAGCGAGCCCACGACGACCCGCCCGGCCGCCGGGGCGATCGGCGCCACGGAGGGTACGGCGACGACCCGGCACCCGGCGGCCTCGGCGGAGGCGACCCCGGTGGCGGTGTCCTCGATGACCGCGCACCGCGCCGGGTCGGCGCCCAGGCCGCGCGCGGCGAGCAGATACGGGTCGGGGTGCGGCTTGGTGCGGTCCACTTCGTCGCCCGCGACGGTGAGCGCGAAGAACTCCGGTCCGAGTGAGGTGAGTATGCGGTCGATGATGCGCCGGTGCGAGGCGGAGACCAGGGCGGTGGGGATGTCGTGCGCGGCGAGTTCGGTGAGCAGCCGGCGGGCGCCCGGCATCAGCGGGACACCGCGGCCGATCAGGTCCTCGAAGGCGTCGTTGAGCCGGACGGTCAGTTCGGCGAGGGTGATGTCGGCACCGGTGGCCTCGATGAGGAAGCCCGCGCTGCGGCTCATGGGGCCGCCGACCACCACATCGCGCCAGGCCTCGTCGAGGACATGGCCGAGGTCCTTGAAGGCCTGGACCTCGGCGTCCCACCAGAAGCCTTCGGTGTCGACGAGGGTGCCGTCCATGTCGAGCAGGACGGCCTGAAGGGCGGAGCCTTCGGCCGTTCGGGTCAAGGACGCGGGGACCGTGCGGGTCATCCGGCACACCTCCATGAGGGACGAGAAGGCCGGTCGCCTTCCCACGGGGGTTCCCCCGCCGGACAGGCGACCGGCCTGCGCTGGACCGACCAGTGTACGTCTCGCCCGGGACGCGCGCCGCCCGGTATCCGCTGGTGGGCCACCGGGCGGCCACGGGGCGGCCGGCGGGTGGCACCGGCGGGCGGGCCGGGCGGCGCGCGTCCGGGGTCAGCGGGCGTTGAAGTACTTCGCCTCGGGGTGGTGGATGACGATGGCGTCCGTGGACTGCTCGGGGTGGAGCTGGAACTCCTCCGACAGCTCCACGCCGATCCGCTCCGGCTCCAGCAGTTCCGCGATCTTCGCCCGGTCCTCCAGGTCCGGGCAGGCGCCGTAGCCGAGCGAGAAGCGCGCGCCCCGGTACTTCAGGGCGAACATGTCGGCGACATCGGCGGGGTCCTCCCCGGCGAAGCCCAGCTCGGAGCGGACCCGGGCGTGCCAGTACTCGGCGAGCGCCTCGGCGAGCTGGACGGAGAGCCCGTGGAGTTCGAGGTAGTCGCGGTACGCGTTGGCCTCGAAGAGCTCCGCGGTGGCGGCGCCGATCCTGGAGCCGACGGTGACGACCTGGAGGCCGACCACATCCGTCTCGCCGGAGTCCTCCGGGCGGAAGAAGTCCGCCAGGCAGAGCCGCCGGCCGCGGCGCTGGCGCGGGAAGGTGAAGCGGGTGCGCTCGGCGCCGTCCTCGCCGAGCAGGATGAGGTCGTCGCCCTTGGAGACACAGGGGAAGTAGCCGTAGACGACGGCGGCTTCCAGCAGGTTGCCGGTCTGGAGCCGGTCCAGCCAGCCGCGCAGATGGGGCCGGCCCTCGCTCTCGACCAGTTCCTCGTAGCTGGGGCCGCCCTTGCGGGCCTCCTTCAGTCCCCACTGGCCCTTGAAGAGGGCGCCCTCGTCGAGCCAGGAGGCGTACTCCTTGAGCTGGATGCCCTTGACGACGCGGGTCCCCCAGAACGGCGGGGTGGGCACGGGGTTGTCGACGGAGACGTCCGAGCGGACCGTGCCCTCCTCGGGTCGCTCCTCGGCCACGGCGGTCGCGGTCGCCTTGACGCGGCGCTGCTTCAGCTCGGGGAGGGTGGCGCCGGGGACCCCGCGCTTGACCGCGATGAGCGCGTCCATCAGCCGCAGCCCCTCGAAGGCGTCGCGGGCGTAGCGGACCTCGCCCTCGTAGATCTCGTGGAGGTCCTGCTCGACATAGGCCCGGGTGAGCGCGGCGCCGCCGAGGATGACCGGGTAGTCGGCGGCCATCCGGCGCTGGTTCAGCTCCTCCAGGTTCTCCTTCATGATGACGGTCGACTTGACGAGGAGTCCGGACATGCCGATGACGTCGGCGCGGTGCTCCTCGGCGGCGTCGAGGATCGCGGCGACGGGCTGCTTGATGCCCAGGTTGACCACGTTGTAGCCGTTGTTGGAGAGGATGATGTCGACGAGGTTCTTGCCGATGTCGTGGACATCGCCGCGTACCGTGGCGAGGACGATGGTGCCCTTGCCCTCGGCGTCCGACTTCTCCATGTGCGGTTCCAGATAGGCCACCGCCGACTTCATGACCTCGGCGGACTGGAGGACGAAGGGGAGCTGCATCTGGCCGGAGCCGAAGAGCTCACCGACCACCTTCATGCCTTCCAGCAGCGTGTCGTTGACGATGTCGAGCGCCGGCCGGGTCTCCAGCGCCTCGTCGAGGTCGCTCTCCAGGCCGTTCTTCTCGCCGTCGATGATGCGACGCTGAAGGCGCTCCTCCAGCGGCAGCGCGAGGAGTTCCTCGGCGCGGCCGTCCTTGAGCGACTTGGTGTTGACGCCCTCGAACAGCTCCATGAGCTTCTGGAGCGGGTCGTACCCCTCGGCGCGCCGGTCGTAGATGAGGTCGTACGCGGCCTTGACCTGCTCCTCCTCCAGCCGGGCGATCGGCAGGATCTTGGAGGCGTGGACGATCGCGGAGTCGAGTCCGGCCTTGACGCACTCGTCCAGGAAGACGGAGTTGAGGACGATACGGGCGGCCGGGTTGAGGCCGAAGGAGATGTTGGAGAGGCCGAGGGTGGTCTGGACGTCGGGGTGGCGGCGCTTGAGTTCGCGGATGGCCTCGATGGTGGCGATGCCGTCGCCACGGGACTCCTCCTGCCCGGTGCAGATGGTGAAGGTGAGGCAGTCGATGAGGATGTCCGACTCGTGGATTCCCCAGTTGGTGGTGAGGTCGGTGATCAGCCGCTCGGCGATGGCGACCTTGTGCTCGACGGTGCGGGCCTGGCCCTCCTCGTCGATGGTGAGGGCGATGAGCGCGGCGCCGTGCTCGACGGCGAGTTCGGTGACCTTGGTGAAGCGCGACTCGGGGCCGTCGCCGTCCTCGTAGTTGACGGAGTTGATGACGGCGCGCCCGCCGAGCTTCTCCAGGCCGGCCCGGAGGACCGGGAGTTCGGTGGAGTCGAGCACGATGGGCAGGGTGGAGGCGGTGGCGAAGCGGCCGGCCAGCTCGGCCATGTCGGCGACGCCGTCCCGGCCGACGTAGTCGACGCAGAGGTCGAGCAGGTGGGCGCCCTCGCGGATCTGGTCGCGGGCCATCTCCACGCAGTCGTCCCAGCGTCCTTCGAGCATGGCCTCGCGGAACTTCTTGGAGCCGTTGGCGTTGGTCCGCTCGCCGATGGCGAGGTACGAGGTGTCCTGGCGGAACGGCACCGTCTGGTAGAGGGAGGCGGCGCCGGGCTCGGGGTGGGGGGTGCGGGGGGTGAGGGCGGCGCCCCGTACCCGCTCGACCACCTGGCGCAGGTGCTCCGGTGTGGTCCCGCAGCAGCCGCCGACCAGGGCCATCCCGTACTCCTGGACGAAGGTCTCCTGGGCGTCGGCCAGCTCGGCCGGGGAGAGCGGGTAGTGCGCGCCGTCCTTGCCGAGGACGGGGAGTCCCGCGTTGGGCATGCAGGAGAGCGGGATCCGGGAGTGCCGGGCGAGGTAGCGGAGGTGCTCGCTCATCTCGGCGGGTCCGGTGGCGCAGTTCAGGCCGATCATGTCGATGCCGAGCGGTTCCAGCGCGGTGAGCGCGGCGCCGATCTCGGAGCCGAGCAGCATGGTGCCGGTGGTCTCGACGGTGACGGAGCAGATGACCGGCAGATCGGTGCCGGTGAGCTTCAGGGCGCGGCGGGCGCCGAGGACGGCGGCCTTGGTCTGGAGCAGGTCCTGGGTGGTCTCCACCAGGAGGGCGTCGGCGCCGCCGGCGATCAGGCCCTCGGCGTTCCGCTGGTAGGCGTCGCGGAGGGTGGTGTACGGGGCGTGGCCGAGGGTGGGGAGCTTGGTGCCGGGGCCCATGGAGCCGAGGACCCAGCGCTGCTGTCCGGTGGTGGCGGTGAACTCGTCGGCCACCTCGCGGGCGATCGCTGCGCCCTTCTCGGAGAGCTCGTCAACGCGCTCGGGGATGTCGTACTCGGCGAGGGCGGCGAAGTTCGCCCCGAAGGTGTTGGTCTCGACGCAGTCGACGCCGACCGCGAAGTACTCCTCGTGCACGGAGCGGACGATGTCCGGGCGGGTGACGTTGAGGATCTCGTTGCAGCCTTCGAGGTCCTGGAAGTCCTCCATGGTCGGGTCCTGGGCCTGGAGCATGGTGCCCATGGCTCCGTCGGCCACCACCACACGGGTGGCGAGCGCCTCGCGGAGGGCGTCGGTACGGGTCCGGCTGGCGGTGGCGGGGGTCGGCAACGAGGCCATGTGAATGCTCCCAGGGCTGCGACGGCTGTCGGCTTCTGCGTGTGCTGATGGCAGGCACACGCCGCCAGCGTAGCCGGGACCGCCCGGTCACGGTGCGTCGTTCCAGCGGGCGGACGGCATTCTGTCCTCTGCGGTATCCGGCGGTGCGGGACTCTTGACACATCCTCTCCACAGCGAGAGAAGGTCGGCATCGGCCGATAGTGTTCAGCATTGCCGAACGTCATGGAGGACGGGGATCCGATGGCCAAGAACATCCAGTCACTGGAGCGCGCTGCGGCGATGCTCCGGCTGCTCGCCGGGGGCGAGCGGCGGCTCGGCCTCTCCGACATCGCCTCCTCGGTGGGGCTGGCCAAGGGGACGGCGCACGGCATCCTGCGCACGCTCCAGGCCGAGGGGTTCGTGGAGCAGGACGCCGCGTCGGGGCGGTACCAGCTCGGCGCGGAGCTGCTGCGCCTGGGCAACAGCTATCTCGACGTGCACGAGCTGCGGGCCCGCGCCCTGGTCTGGACGGACGACCTGGCGCGCTCCAGCGGCGAGAGCGTCCACCTGGGCGTCATGCACCAGCAGGGCGTCCTCATCGTCCACCATGTCTTCCGCCCCGACGACAGCCGGCAGGTCCTGGAGGTGGGGGCCATGCAGCCGATGCACTCGACCGCGCTGGGCAAGGTGATCTCGGCGTACGACCCGGTGGCGCACGCCGAGGCGGTGGAGAGCGAGCGGACCGCCTTCACCCCGAGGACGATCACCGGTCTGGCGGATTTCGAGGCGGTCCTCGATCTGACCAGGGCGCGCGGCTGGGCCGCCGACGTGGAGGAGACCTGGGAGGGCGTCGCCGCGGTGGCCGCGCCCATCCACGACCGGCGGAAGATGCCGGTGGGGGCGATCGCGATCACCGGCGCGGTGGAACGGATCTGCCCGGCCGGGGAGGTGCGGTCGGAGCTGGTGGCGGCGGTACGCGAGTGCGCCAGGGCGGTCTCCCGGGACATCGGCGCCGGGCGGTTCTGAGCGCGATGCCCGATCATCGGGCGTAGGACGTTTCGGTTGGGGTGCCGGCCGAAGTTTCGACCACACCACCCTTGACGACATACCAGAAGAAGGGCAAAACTGCCGGTCAACGGTCGGCATTGTCGAACACCTACCGGTAATACGATTTAGTGTGTGACAACGCCACCGCGGGTAACGCCTCATCCGAAGGCGCGGACCACTGGTGCTCACCGGAGGTTTGCCTCCCCCCTGGACGAAGGAGTCTCGGGTGTCCAACTTCGACATCTTCATAGGCGAGGTCACAGGTACCGCCCTGTTGATCCTGCTCGGTGGCGGCGTGGTCGCCGCGGTCGTTCTCAAGCGCTCCAAGGCCCAGAACGCGGGCTGGGTCGCCATCAGCTTCGGCTGGGGCTTCGCGGTCATGGTCGGCGCGTATCTCGCCGCACCCATCTCCGGCGCCCTGCTCAACCCGGCCGTCACCCTCGGTCTGGCGATCAAGGGCGGTGTCGCCTGGGGCGACGTACCGCTCTACATCGGCTCGCAGATGCTGGGGGCGATGATCGGCGCGTTCCTCGTCTGGGTGGCGTACCTCGGCCAGTTCAAGGCCCACCTCACCGACCCGGAGACGCTCGCGGCACAGCCGGCCGAGGAGGGGCTCGTCGACCAGAAGGCCGCGCCCCAGGCCGGTCCCGTGCTCGGGATCTTCTCCACGGGCCCCGAGGTCCGCAATGTCGCGCAGAACATGCTGACGGAGATCATCGCCACGTTCGTCCTGGTCATCGCGATCCTCACGCAGGGCCTCAACGACTCGGGCAAGGGGCTCGGCACCCTCGGCGTGCTGATCACCTCGTTCGCCGTGGTCGGCATCGGCCTCTCGCTGGGCGGTCCCACGGGGTACGCCATCAACCCGGCCCGTGACCTCGGCCCCCGTATCGTGCACGCGCTCCTTCCCCTGCCGAACAAGGGCGGCTCGGACTGGAGCTACGCCTGGATACCGGTCGTGGCCCCGATGATCGGCGCCGCGCTGGCCGGCGGGTTCTACAACCTGGCCCTGGCCTGAGCGCCCCTCCCCGAACCTTTCTCCGAACCGAGCAGGAGCAGACACCGTGAGCGACACCACCACCACCCACTCGCACGGCACGGGCCCCTTCATCGCCGCCATCGACCAGGGCACCACGTCCAGCCGGTGCATCGTCTTCGACCGCGACGGCAGGATCGTCGCCGTCGACCAGAAGGAACACGAGCAGATCTTCCCGAAGCCGAGCTGGGTGGAGCACAACGCCACCGAGATCTGGACCAATGTCCAGGAGGTCGTGGACCGCGCCGTCGAGAAGGCCGGGATCACCTCGGCGGACGTCAAGGCCATCGGCATCACCAACCAGCGCGAGACCACCCTGCTGTGGGACAGGAACACCGGTGAGCCCGTCCACAACGCCATCGTCTGGCAGGACACCCGCACCGACGCGCTCTGCCGCGAACTGGGCCGCAACGTCGGCCAGGACCGCTTCCGCCGCGAGACCGGGCTGCCGCTGGCCAGCTACTTCGCCGGGCCGAAGGCGCGGTGGCTGCTGGACAACGTCGAGGGGCTGCGCGAGCGGGCCGAGCGCGGCGACATCCTCTTCGGGACGATGGACTCCTGGGTCATCTGGAACCTGACCGGCGGCCCCGACGGCGGCGTCCATGTCACCGACGTCACCAACGCCTCGCGCACCATGCTGATGAACCTGCACACCCTCCAGTGGGACCAGAAGATCCTGGACTCCATGGGGGTCCCCGCCGCGATCCTGCCGGAGATCCGCTCCTCCGCCGAGGTGTACGGGTACGCCAAGGGCGGCGCCCTGGACGGCATCCCGGTCGCCTCCGCGCTCGGCGACCAGCAGGCGGCGCTCTTCGGGCAGACCTGTTTCTCCGAGGGCGAGGCCAAGTCGACGTACGGCACCGGCACGTTCATGCTGATGAACACCGCGGGCAAGCCCGTCAACTCGTACAACGGACTGCTGACCACGGTCGGCTACCGCATCGGGGACGAACCCGCGGTCTACGCCCTGGAGGGCTCCATCGCGGTCACCGGGTCGCTGGTGCAGTGGATGCGCGACCAGATGGGCCTGATCAACTCGGCCGCCGAGATCGAGACCCTGGCCTCCTCGGTCGAGGACAACGGCGGCGCCTACTTCGTGCCCGCCTTCTCCGGCCTCTTCGCCCCGCACTGGCGCCCCGACGCGCGCGGCGTCATCGCCGGGCTGACCGGCTATGTCACCAAGGCGCACATCGCCCGCGCGGTGCTGGAGGCCACCGCGTGGCAGACCCGCGAGATCAGCGACGCCATGACCAAGGACTCGGGGGTCGAGCTGACCGCGCTGAAGGTCGACGGCGGCATGACCTCCAACAACCTGCTGATGCAGACGCTCTCCGACGTCCTGGACGCACCCGTGGTGCGCCCCATGGTCGCCGAGACCACCTGCCTCGGCGCCGCCTACGCCGCCGGACTGGCCGTGGGCTTCTGGCCGGACACCGACGCGCTGCGCGCCAACTGGCGCCGGGCCGCCGAGTGGACGCCCCGGATGGAAGCGGCCACCCGTGACCGCGAGTACAAGAACTGGCTCAAGGCCGTCGAGCGGACCAAGGGCTGGCTCGACGTCGACGCCACCAGCTAGAGCCGCCGAACGGCCCACCGAGACAGCACGACCGGCGCGGCCGCGCCGGTCCGAGCTGAAGAGGAGTTACGCATGAGCACCCCGCACCGCGTCCCCGCCCTGGGGACGCACCCGGCCGGCGGCACCCTGCCGAGCCGCGCCGAGACCCGGGACCAACTGTCCGGCGCGACCTACGACCTCCTGGTGATAGGCGGCGGCATCCTGGGCATCTCCACCGCCTGGCATGCCTCCCAGTCGGGACTGCGGGTGGCCCTGGTGGACGGCGGCGACTTCGCCGGCGCCACCTCGTCCGCCTCCTCCAAGCTCCTCCACGGCGGGCTGCGCTACCTCCAGACCGGCGCGGTCAAGCTGGTCGCCGAGAACCACTTCGAGCGGCGGGCCGTCTCCCGGCAGGTGGCGCCGCACCTGGCCAACCCGCTCACCTTCTACCTCCCCGTCTACCGGGGCGGCCCGCACAGCGCGGCCAAGCTCGGCGCGGGCGTCTTCGCCTACTCCGCGCTCTCCGCGTTCGGCGACGGCGTCGGCCATGTGATCTCCCCGGCCAGGGCCCGCCAGGCCGTGCCCGAGCTCCGTACGGACAACCTCCAGGCCGTGGCCGTCTACGGCGACGACCAGATGAACGACGCGCGGATGGCGCTGATGACGGTGCGCGCCGCGGTCGACTCCGGCGCCACCGTCCTCAACCACGCCACGGTCACCGGGCTGCGCTTCACCGGTGGCCGGGTCACCGGCGCCGAGCTGCGCGACCGTATCGACGGTACGGAGTTCGGCGTCGACGCCCGGCTGGTGCTCAACGCGACCGGCCCCTGGGTCGACCACCTGCGCCGGATGGAGAACCCGAACGCGGGCCCCTCCATCCGGCTCTCCAAGGGCGCGCACCTGGTGCTCAGGCGCACCGCCCCCTGGAAGGCCGCCCTGGCCACCCCCATCGACAAGTACCGCATCACCTTCGCCCTCCCCTGGGAGGACATGCTGCTGCTCGGCACCACCGACGAGGAGTACGAGGGCCCGCCCGAGGATGTCGCGGTCACCGAGAAGGACATCGCCCAGATCCTCGACGAGGCCGCCTTCTCCGTCCGTGACCAGCAGCTCTCGCGCGACCTCATGACGTACTCCTTCGCCGGGCTGCGGGTGCTGCCCGGCGGCCCCGGCGACACCTCCAAGGCCAAGCGCGAGACGGTGGTCACCGAGGGCCGGGGCGGCATGCTCTCGGTCGCGGGCGGCAAGTGGACGACCTTCCGCCACATCGGCCGCACCGTCATGCACAAGCTGGCCACCCTGCCGGGCCATCCGCTCGGCGAGGGCATGGAGCCGATGGCGCGGCTGCCCAAGAAGCTCCCGCTGCCCGGGATCGCCAGCCCCAACGCGGTGGCGCACCGGCTGCTGATCGACGGCGGTGGTACGGGGCCCTCGATGGCCGTGGACACCGCGCGCCACCTGGCCACCCACTACGGTTCGCTCGCCTTCGACATCGTGCGGCTGGCCAACGAGTTCCCCGAGCTGGCCGAGCGGATCCACCCGGAGGCGCCGGAGATCTGGGCGCAGGTCGTCTACGCCCGGGACCACGAATGGGCCCAGACCGTCGACGACGTGCTGCGCCGCCGGACCACCCTGACCATCCGGGGTCTTGCCACGGACGGGATCCGGGCCCGGGTGGAGGACCTGCTGGGCAAGCGCGACTGAGCCGTACCGCCTCCGTCGCCGCCGCCCCCGTCGGGAGGCCCCGGGAAGAGCACATCCGTACGAGACGGGGACGGAAGAGGGACGCGTGGTCCGGAACGCGTCCCTCTCCGTGCGTCCCGGGCCCCTCGCGGGACGCATAATGGGTGCCGATACATCGGATGTATGGAGGGGTTGCCCATGGCTGTCACCGACGAGGCCATCGAGCGGATCAAGGGGATGATCGTCTCCGGCGCGCTGCGTCCCGGCGACCGCCTGCCCAAGGAGAGCGAACTCGCCGCGGAGCTGGGGCTCTCCCGGAACTCGCTGCGCGAGGCGGTGCGCGCCCTCTCGCTGATCCGCATTCTCGACGTGCGCCAGGGCGACGGTACGTATGTGACCAGCCTCGCCCCGCAGCTCCTGCTGGAGGCGCTGAGCTTCGTGGTGGACTTCCACCGCGACGACACCGTGCTGGAGTTCCTCGCCGTACGCCGGATACTCGAACCGGCCGCCACCGCGATGGCCAGCGCCCGGATCACCGAGGAGGAGCTGGACGCCCTCGACGCCCAGCTCGACGCGCTCGGCCCGGAGCCCTCGGTGGAGGAGCTGGTCGCCGCCGACCTGAAGTTCCACCACGGGATCGTGCGCCAGTCCGGGAACGCGGTGCTCTGCTCGCTCCTCGACGGGCTCTCCGGGCCCACCACCCGGGCGCGGATCTGGCGCGGGCTGACCCAGGAGGACGCCGTCAGCCGGACGCTCCACGAGCACCGGGCGATCCTCTCGGCGCTCCGCGACCGGGACGCCGAGGCGGCCAGGTCCTGGGCCACGGTGCATATCGCGAGCGTGGAGATGTGGCTCAGATCGACGCTGTGACGGGGGTACGGGTGGATCCGTACCCCCGCGTGCGCCGCCCGGCCCGGCGCCCGGTCCCGACGCCCGGTCCCCCGGTCCCGGCGCTCAGTCCTGGCGCTCGCCGCTGGCGAACCGGGAGATGACCAGCGCGACGATGATGATGGCGCCGTTGAGGAACTGGTTCCAGAGCGCGGGGACGCCCGCGAGCGTCATCACGTTCACCACGAGCTGGAGGGTGAGGACACCCGTCAGCGCGCCGAAGAGCGTGCCGCGCCCGCCGCGCAGGCTGATCCCGCCGATCACCGCCGCCGCGAAGACCTGGAAGATCCACCCGTTGCCCTGGGTGGCCGCGACCGAGCCGTAGTGGCCGGTGTAGAGGATGCCGGCGAACGCCGCCAGCAGCCCGCCGAGCGCCAGGACCACCCAGGTGACCCGGTCCACCCGGATCCCGGCGGCGCGGGCCGCCTCCGGGTTGCCGCCGATCGCGTACAGCGACCGCCCGTGGCGGAGCCGGGCCAGCGCCGCGCCGCCCAGCGCGAAGAGCGCCAGGCAGATCCAGACGGCGGCCGGGACGCCCAGCCAGTCGGTCTTGCCGAGGTACCGGAAGGACTCCGGGACATCGGTGATCGACTTGCCTTCGGTGATGCCGATGTGGAGACCGCGCAGCATGGTGAGCATGCCGAGGGTGGCGATGAAGCCGTTGACGCGGAGCTTCAGCATGAGAAAGCCGTTGATCCCGCCGATGGCCGCGCCGGCCAGCAGACAGACGGGGACCGCCGTCCAGACGGGCAGCGCCCCGAGCCCTGCGAACCGGCCGCCTTCGGCGGGGAGCACCAGCCACATGGCGAGGACCGGCGCGATGCCGATGGTCGACTCCAGGGAGAGGTCCATCCGGCCGCAGATCAGGATGAGCGCCTGACCGAGCACGAGAAGGCTCAGTTCGGAGGATTGCTGGACGACGCTGATCAGGTTGCCGGAGGTGAGGAAGACCGGCGAGACGATGAAGCCGATCACCATCAGCACCAGGATCACCGGGACGAGCGAGAAGTCGCTCCAGCGGACCGGCCCGAGCCGGTGGAGCGGTCCCGGCGCCCCGGCCCCGGCCGTCGCCTCCGCCTGTACGGTGCCGGTCATCCCCGCGCCTCCTCGTCGTTGTCGTCGTCCTCGCCGGTCACCGCGGTGTTGTCCGCGGTGTTGTCCGCGGTGTCCCGGCTGCCCTGGCCGTCCTGGCTGTCCTGACCGTCCTGGCCGTCCTGGCCGCCGACGCCTTCCATCGCCGCGACCAGTTCCCCGTCGCTCCACGCGTCGCCGAACGCGGCCACCACCCGCCCGTGGAAGAGCGCGAGCACCCGGTCGCAGATCCGCAGGTCGTCCACCTCGTCGGAGATGATCACCGCGGCCCGGCCCTCGTCGGCCACCTTCCGCACCACGCCGAGCAGCGCTTCCTTGGAGCGGACGTCGACGCCCGCCGTGGGCCGTACGGCGATCAGCGCGGCGGGTCCGCGTGCCAGGGCGCGGGCGACGACGACCTTCTGCTGGTTGCCGCCGGAGAGCCCGGAGACCGGCTGGGCGGGGCCGCGCGTCCTGATGTCCAGGGAGTCGATCATCGACTGGGCGAACTCCCGTACCCGGGCGGGCCGTACGGTCCCCCACGGTCCGAGGCTCCCGGCCACGGTGAGGGTGACGTTCTCCGCGATGCTCCGCTCCGGGATGAGCCCCTGGCTGTGCCGGTCCTCGGGGATGTAGCCGATGCCCGCGTCCAGCGCGTCCGGGACGCTGCCGGGCCGTACCGTACGGCCGTGCACGGCGATCCGCCCGGCGGACGCCGCGCGCATCCCGGCCAGGGTCTCGCCGAGCGCGGTGGTGCCGCCGGCCGCCGCGCCCGCCACGCCGAGCACTTCACCGGGGTGTACGGCGAGGTCGAGCGGGCCGAACTCGCCGGTGCGGGTGAGCCCGTGGACCTCCAGTACGGGCCGGGGCGGCGCCGCCGGGGCCGGGGCGGCGGGGCGGGCGGCGCTCCTGGCGGCGGCCGTCCCCCCGGTGTCCCCGGTCATCGCGGCGACCAGGTCGGCCCGGCCGAGGGAGGCCACGGGGGCGGTCAGCACCCGGCGCGCGTCGCGGAAGACGGTGACGGTGGTGCAGAGCTCGTACACCTCCTGGAGGTGGTGCGAGATGAAGAGGAACGCCACCCCCTTCGCGCGGAGTTCGCGGAGTTTGACGAAGAGCCGGCGGATGCCGGCGGCGTCGAGCTGGGCGGTGGGCTCGTCCAGGATGATCAGGCGGGCGCCGAAGGAGAGCGCCCGGGCGATCTCGACGAACTGCCGCTGCTCGACCGGGAGATCCTTGGCGCGGGCGTCCGGGTCGGCCTCGACGCCGTACTCCGCGAGAAGTTCGCGGGCACTGCGGCGCACCCCCCGCCAGTCGATGAGGCGGCGGGCGGCGGGGCGGGATCCGGAGCGCGATCCGGGGACCGTGGGGCCGTAGTGGTTGAGGAAGAGGTTCTCGGCGACGGTCAGTTCGGGGACGATCATCGGTTTCTGGTGGACGCAGGCGACCCGGGTCCGCCAGGCCGCGGTGTCCCCGGCGGCGGGCGCGGGCTCCCCGCCGAACCGGACCGTCCCCGCGTCCGGCCGGTGCAGCCCGGTCAGGACCCCGACCAGGGTGGACTTGCCCGCGCCGTTGCGGCCGACGAGGGCGTGCGACTCGCCGGGGCCCACGGTGATGCCGGCGCCGTCGAGCGCGACGGTGGGCCCGAAGCGCTTGACGATGGATGCGGCCTCCACGGCGGCGGGCGCGGCCGGGTGCGGAGCCGGAGCGGCGGGCGCGGCGGCGTCGGGGTCCCGGGCCATGGCTAGCGCCCCTGGTCGAGCTGGTTGGCCCAGAGGTTCGGGTCGTCCACGTTCTCCTTGGTGACCAGGGGCGCGGGGAGCTGGTCCTCGAAGCCGCCCGGGATCTCGACGACGGTGGAGCCGTGGTCGGTGGTCCCGGTCTTCGGTGTCTCGCCGGCCAGCGCCCGCTTCGCCCAGCGGAGCGCGTACGTGGCGTAGAGGTCGGCGGGCTGGGAGACGGTGGCGTCGATCTTCCCGGCCCGGATGGCGTCGAGTTCCTCGGGGATGCCGTCGTTGGAGATGATCGCGATATGCCCGGCCCGGTCCGGCGCTTTGAGGAGCTTCTTCTGCTCCAGCAGCGCGAGGGTGGGCTGGAGGAAGACGCCGCCCGCCTGCATGTAGATGCCGCCGAGGTCGGGGTGGGCGGCGAGGGTGGACTGGAGCTTGGCGGAGGCGACGTCGCCCTTCCACTCGGTGGCCAGCTCGAAGACCTGGATCCCGGGGAACTCACGGGTCATACAGCTCTTGAACGCCTCCGAGCGGTCCCGCCCGTTGATCGAGGCGAGGTCGCCCTGGAACTCGGCGACCTTGCCCTTGCCCTTCAGCCGCTCGCCGAGGAAGCGGCAGGCCTGCTCGCCGTAGGCGCGGTTGTCGGCCCGTACCACCATGTAGACCTGGCCCTGGTCGGGCCGGGTGTCGACGCTGACGACGGGGATCTTCTTCTCCTGGAGCGTCTTCAGCGTCTCGGCGATCGCGCCGGTGTCCTGCGGGGCCATGACGATGGCCTTGGCGCCCTGGTCGGTGAGGGCCTGGACATTGGAGACGAGCTTGCCGATGTCGTTCTGCGAGTTGGTGAGCGGGAGGGCGCGGACCTCACCGGCCTTGACGCCCTGCTCGATGTACTGCTGGTAGGAGTTCCAGAAGTCGCTGTCGTTACGGGGCAGATCGATGCCGACCGCGCCGGCGCCGCCCCCCTTTCCGCCCTCCTCGCCCCGGTTGCACCCGGTCAGGGCGGCGACGGCGACCAGTAATAAGGCACAGGCCGAGGTGGTGGCCGTACGCGGTCTGCGCAGGGGGGAGCGTCCCCCGGTCGGTCGCGGCATGGGTCCCGTCCTTGTCACTTGGAGGCGGTGCGTGCGGGATGCGCTGTTCTCCGGGGACGTACGGGGGCTTGTGCGGTGGTACGAGGGTCAGGTGGCGGGGCGCAGGCGGAGGCCCTGCATGCCGCCGTCGACGGCGAGCGCCGTACCGGTGACGGCCGCGGCGGCCGGGGAGGCGAGGTAGCCGACGGCTGCGGCGACCTCGTCGGCGGAGACCAGCCGTCCGGTGGGCTGGCGCGCTTCGAGGGCGGCCCGTTCGGCCGCCGGGTCCCGCGCCTGGTCGAGGAGGCGTCCCACCCAGGGGGTGTCGGCGGTACCGGGGTTGACGCAGTTGACGCGGATGCCCTCCCGTACGTGGTCGGCGGCCATGGCCATGGTCAGCGAGAGTACGGCGCCCTTGCTCGCGGAGTACAGGGCGCGCTGCGGCAGCCCGGCGGTGGCGGCGATGGAGCAGGTGTGGGTGATGGAGACGGCGCCGGGGCGGTCGGCGGCGGCCCGGCGCAGATGGGGCAGGGCGTGCCGGGCCACCCGCACCATGCCGAGGACGTTGATGTCGAGGACGCGCTGCCACTCGTCGTCCGGGTTGTCCTCGACGGTGCCGATGGCGCCGATGCCCGCGTTGGAGACCACGGTGTGGAGGGCGCCGAACTCGGCCGCCGCCGCGTCGACCGCCGCCCGTACCGCCGCGTCGTCGGTGACATCGGCGGTCAGCGCGAGGGCCCCGGCGGGGGCGCCCGCCGTGGCGCGGTCGAGTACGGCGACCCGGGCGCCGCGCGCCAGGAGCAGGGCGGCGATGGCCGCGCCGATGCCCGAGGCGCCGCCGGTGACCAGGGCGCCGAGTCCGTCGAAGTCGCGTGCGGCGGTCATGAGGGGATCTCCGTTGCGTGTCGGGTGGTGCGCCGGGCCTGCCATACGGGCCCGTCGGGGTAGCGGTGGGCGGCGATCGACTCGGGGAGCATACGGGCGGAGAAGCCCGGTGCGCCGGGGGCGGCGTACCGTCCCGAGACGATCACCACGGGGTCGGCGAAGTGTTCGTGGAGGTGGTCGACGTACTCGATGACGCGCCCCTCGGTGGTGCCGGAGACGGCGACGTAGTCGAACATCGCGAGGTGCTGGACGAGCTCGCAGAGGCCGACACCGCCGGCGTGCGGGCAGACCGGGACGCCGTACTTGGCGGCGAGCAGCAGGACGGCCAGGTTCTCGTTGACCCCGGCGACGCGGGCGGCGTCGATCTGGACGTAGTCGACGGCGCCGGCCTGGAGGAGCTGCTTGAAGACGACCCGGTTGGCGATGTGTTCGCCGGTGGCCACCTTGACCGGCTGGCCGGCCCGGACGGCGGCGTGGCCGAGGATGTCGTCGGGGCTGGTGGGCTCCTCGATCCAGTGCGGGTCGTACGGGGCGAGGTCGGCGAGCCGGCGTACCGCCTCGGCCACGTCCCACCGCTGGTTGGCGTCGACGGCGATCCGGACGGCGGGGCCGACGGCGGCGCGGGCCAGCCGCATCCGCCGGACGTCGTCGGCGGGGTCGCCGCCGACCTTGAGTTTGATCTGCTGGAAGCCGTCGGCGACGGCCTGTTCCGCGAGGGCGACCATCTTGGTGTCGGAGTAGCCGAGCCAGCCGGGCGAGGTGGTGTACGCGGGGTATCCCTCGCCGCGGAGCCGGGCGGCCCGTTCGGCGCGGCCGGGTTCGGCGGCGCGCAGGATGGCGAGCGCGTCCTCGGGGGTGAGGACATCGGTGAGGTAGCGGAAGTCCACGAGCGAGACCAGTTCCTCGGGGGTCATGGCGGCCAGGAACTCCCAGACGGGGAGTCCGGCGGTGCGGGCCGCCAGGTCCCAGGCGGCGTTGATGACGGCGCCCGCGGCCATGTGTGTGACGCCCTTCTCGGGGCCGAGCCAGCGGAGTTGGGAGTCATGGGTCAGCTCGGTGGAGAGCGCCCCGAGGCCGGCCGCGGTGAGCGGCGCCGGTCTGCCGAGGACATAGGGGCGCAGCGCCTCGATGGCGGCGGCGGTGATGTCGTTGCCGCGTCCGATGGTGAAGCAGAAGCCGTGTCCTTCGGTGCCGTCCTGGGTACGCAGCACGACATAGGCCGCCGAGTAGTCGGGGTCGGGGTTCATGGCGTCGGAGCCGTCGAGCTGTTCCGAGGTGGGGAACCGGATGTCGTGTACCTCGAACCCCGTGACGGTCTGGCTCATGCACGCCCCTTTGGGAAGAACTGGGAAGAACATCGGATCTCTTCAGTCATCCGATGTATAGCGCCATTGGCGTCCGGACGTCCAGAGCCCGGGGTGAATTCAAGGCCACAGCTCGGATGAATCGCCGGGAAAGTGGATACGCTCTGGGAGGTCGTGGCCCGGTGAGCGCACGCGTGCGCGGAGTGTGCACGGGGCTGCGGACGGGCACCGTCGAAGCCGTAAGGTTGGTGCGTACACGAGGAACTTCGGAAGGAGGCACTGGGTGATCGAGCTCGAAGGAGTTCCCGAGCTGATCGACCCGGTCATGGTGGCCGCGTTCGAGGGCTGGAACGACGCGGGCGACGCCGCCTCCACAGCGGTGGGTCATCTGGACAGGGAGTGGAAGGGCGAGGTGTTCGCGGCGCTCGACGCCGAGGACTACTACGACTTCCAGGTCAACCGGCCCACGGTCTTCATGGAAGGCGGCCAGCGCAGGATCACCTGGCCGACCACCCGGCTCTCCGTGGTCCGGGTGGGCGGGGAGACCCCCCGCGACCTGGTCCTGGTCCGCGGGATCGAACCGTCCATGCGGTGGCGTTCCTTCTGCAACGAGCTGCTGGGCTTCGCCCATGAGCTGGGTGTGGAGATGGTGGTCATCCTGGGCGCGCTGCTCGGCGACACCCCGCACACCCGGCCGGTGCCGGTCAGCGGGGTCACCTCGGACGCGGACCTGGCCAGGACGATGGACCTGGAGGAGACCCGGTACGAGGGTCCGACCGGCATCGTCGGCATCCTCCAGGAGGCGTGCACGCACGCGGGCGTACCGGCGGTGAGCCTGTGGGCCGCCGTACCGCACTATGTGTCGCAGCCGCCCAACCCGAAGGCGACGCTGGCCCTGCTCAACCGGCTGGAGGACCTGATCGGGGTGCGGATCCCGCTGGGCGAACTGGCCGAGGACGCCCGGGCCTGGCAGCTCGGGGTGGACCAACTGGCCGCCGAGGACAGCGAGGTCGCCGAGTACGTGCAGTCGCTGGAGGAGGCGCGGGACACCGCGGAGCTGCCGGAGGCCTCCGGCGAGGCGATCGCCCGGGAGTTCGAACGGTATCTGCGGCGCAGGGACGGGGGTGCCGGACCCGCCGCCGCGCCGGGCGGCCACGCCACGGAGAGCGGTGAGGGACCGTCATTCCTCCGCGACGCGCCGGGCGGCCGGGAGACCCCCGGGGGCCGCACCCGCCCGCCCCGGCCGCAGCGCGGCGGACCGGGCACGGCGGCACCGGGTTCCGGCGGCGGCGCGCCGGGCTCGTCCGGTACCTCGGACACGTCCGGTACCTCGGATACGGAGAAGGGCTCGGGCCGCCCCGGGGAGCGGGACCCCGGCCGTGAGCAGGGGGACGACGAGGACACGTCCGACGGCTGACACGGCCGGCGGGGGACGGCGCCGCCACGGCACCGTCCCCCGCTCCGTACCGTCCGTCAGAGCGCGACGCCCAGCAGCGCGTCGACCGTACGGGAGACCAGCCCCGGCGCCCCCTCGTCGGCGCCGCCCGTGGCCTCCTGCTCCGCCGCCCAGCGGTCGACGGCGGCGAGCGCGGCGGGGGCGTCCAGATCGTCGGCGAGCGCCGCGCGCACCTCCTCGACCAGGGCCTCGGCGGCCGGGCCGTCCGGCCGCGAGACCGCAGCGCGCCAGCGTCCGAGGCGCGCCACGGCGTCCTGGAGGACCTGGTCGGTCCACTCCCAGTCGCCCCGGTAGTGGTGCGCGAGGAGCGCGAGCCGGATCGCCGCCGGGTCCACGCCGTCCCGGCGCAGCGCCGAGACGAAGACCAGGTTCCCCCGCGACTTGGACATCTTCTCGCCGTCGAGCCCGACCATCCCCGCGTGCACATACGCCTGGGCGAACGGGTGCTCGCCGGTGAGGGCCTGGGCGTGCGAGGCGCCCATCTCGTGGTGCGGGAAGGCGAGATCGCTGCCGCCGCCCTGGACGTCGAAGCCCATGCCGAGGTGGTCGAGGGCGATGGCCACGCACTCGATGTGCCAGCCGGGCCGGCCGGGCCCGAGGGAGCCGCCGTCCCAGCTCGGCTCGCCGGGGCGGGCGGCGAGCCAGAGGACCGGGTCGAGCGGGTTCTTCTTGCCCGGCCGGTCCGGGTCGCCGCCCCGCTCGGCGGAGAGCAGCCGCATCGCCTCGGCGTCGAGCCGGGAGACCTCGCCGAAGTGCGGATCGGCCGCCACGGAGAAGTAGATGTCGCCTTCGAGTTCATAGGCGGCACCCGCCTCGCGCAGCCGCTCCACCAGCGGCACGATGCCCGGTATCGCCTCGACGGCGCCGATGTAGTGCTGGGGCGGGAGCATCCGCAGGGCGGTCATGTCCTCCCGGAAGAGGGCGGTCTCGCGCTCCGCGAGCCCGGTCCACTCCACTCCGTCCCGCTCCGCGCGCTCCAGCAGCGGGTCGTCGACGTCGGTGACGTTCTGGACGTAGTGGACCTGCCGCTTCGTGTCGAGCCATACGCGCTGGACGAGGTCGAACGCGTTGTAGGTCGCCGCGTGACCCATATGGGTCGCGTCGTACGGGGTGATGCCGCAGACGTAGATACGGGCGACGGGACCGGGCTCAAGCGTGACTCGGCCACCGGTCGAGGTGTCATGAATCCTGAGGTCGCGGCCCTTGCCAGGCAGGGCGGGGACGTCGGAAGCGGGCCAGGCATGCATGTCATGAGCGTAACCGGACGGAAGTTCCGGATACGAACCGGATACCCGCCCTTGGCCGGTTGGGCGCTCTTGCGCGAACCGCCCCCGGGTGCTGCGCCCGTCCGGCCGCCGGCCCGCCTCCGCACCGGCGGGAGCGGGCGCCGGGCGGGCGGGCCAAGGCGCCCGGCGTGGTGTCAGACCGGCGGCCAGGGGATCGCGGGCCACTGGCCGGAGGGTTCGGGATGGCGGCGCGTGTGGCGGAGTTCACGGACCCGGGCGCGTACGGCGTCGGTCTCGGCCGGGGTGATCAGCTCGGCCAGTCGGGTGGCGAGGGGCGCGCCCTCCGCCAGGGCACCGGCGAGCCGGTCGAGCATCTCCAGCGCCTCGTCGGTCAGGCGCTCACCGGCCCATCCCCAGAGCAGGGTGCGGAGTTTGTCCTCCACATGGAAGGTGACGCCGTGGTCGATGGCGTAGAGCCGGCCGTCGGGCGCCGGCAGCAGATGGCCGCCCTTGCGGTCGCCGTTGTTGATCACCGCGTCGAGCACGGCGAGGCGGCGCAGCCGGGCGTCGTCGGCGTGCACCAGCAGGGCGGTGCGCCCCTCGCCGACCTCGGCGGCGGCGACGGCCTTCCACCCCGGTCCCGGTTCGTCCTCCTCGACCAGCGCGAGCAGCGGTCGCGCCGGGTCCGTACCGTCGCCGCCCGGGTCGACGGCGCCGCCGCTGTCCTGGTCCGGCGCGCCCCCGGCCGGCGCGCCCCCGGCCCGCGTCCCGGCCTCCGGCTCTTCCGGAGTGCCGGCTTCCGGTTCGGTCGCCGGTTCGATCCAGAGCTGGCACATGCCCTGGCCGTACGGCCCCTCGCGGAGCGCCGTCGGCGGGATGAGCCCCCAGCCGGTCGCCTCGGAGACCTCGTACGCGGCCACCTCGCGCTGGGCGAGCGTCCCGTCGGGGAAGTCCCACAGGGGCCGCTCCCCCGCGACGGGTTTGTAGACGCAGTGGGCGGTACGGCCCTGGTGGACGACGGAGCAGTACAGCACCGCGTTGGACGCCTCACGGATCCGGCCGCGTACGGTCAGCTCGCCATGGGTGATCAGCTCCCGGAGGACCCGGCTCTCGTCGGCCGTGACGCGGTCGTCGGGGCCCGTGACACGGTCGTCGGCGGCCGGTGCCCGGTCGGCCGGGCGCGCACCGTCCGGGCCCGTGGCGGCCAGGCCCGGGGCGGCCGGTGTCCGGTCGGCGGGGCCGGCCTCGGGCGTGGTCACGCGCCCCGCCGGTATCCGTTCTGGCGCGGGCATACGTGTCCTTCCGGGTCGAGCGGCAGACTGCAGAGCGGGCACGGCGGGCGGCCCGCGTTGACCACGTCCAGGGCGCGCTTGGCGAAGGCCCTGGCCTGGGCGCCGGAGAGCCGGACCCGGAGCATCGGCGGCCCGTTCTCCTCGTCCTGGAGCAGCCGCTCCTCGGCCTCGGCCAGGTCCTCGTCGCTCTCGGCGTCGAGTTCGACGAGCGCCTGCGCCTCGACGATCATGCGCTGTTCGTCGCCGTCCCAGGCCAGCGCCATCGTGCCGACCCGGAACTCCTCCTCGACGGGGGCGTCGAGCGGGGCGGAGTCGGCGATCTCCGTGGGCGCCACGGCGGGGACGGGCGCGTTGCCGCCGGTACGGCGGACCACCTCGTCCAGCAGTTCATCGATCCGCTCAGCGAGCGCGGCCACCTGCGTCTTCTCCAGGGCGACGCTGGTCACCCGCCCTCCGGCGGAGGCCTGGAGGAAGAAGGTACGGCGCCCAGGCAGCCCGACCGTACCGGCCACGAAGCGGTCCGGCGGGTCGTAGAGGAACACCTGACGGGACACGTCCTGCTCCCTTGGAAATCGTCGTCAGTCGTCGGAAAGGGCCTTGCGGGAAGGGCATCGCGCGGACCGGAGTCCGGGAGGGCCGCCCGGATCCCGCGGACGGCGCGTCCACCCTACTGCTCCCGGCGATCACGGTGCTCCCGCGCCGCCCCCCACCACACCGTCGGCGTCGTCCCGCGCACCGCTCCCGGCGCTCGCGCCGTCGCCGCCCGCACCGTCGCCGGGGGTGGCGCGCGGGGCCAGCCCGGCCAGTTCCCCGGTGTCCCCGAGACGCAGCAGGAAGGGGCGGAGCCGGGTGTAGCGGACCACGGTCAGCGAGCAGGGGTCGACATGGACGCGCTGGAAGAGATCGAGGTGCATGCCGAGGGCGTCGGCCACGAGCGCCTTGATGACGTCCCCGTGGGAGCACATCAGAAAGACGGCGTCCGGGCCGTGCTCCTCCTCGATCCGCGCGTTCCACTCCCGCACCGCGGCGACGGCTCTGGCCTGCATGGCGGGCATCGACTCGCCGCCGGGGAAGACCGCGGCGGAGGGGTGCCGCTGGACGACCTCCATCAGCGGTTCGTCCGCCAACTCGGCCAGTTTCCGCCCCGACCAGTCCCCGTAGTGGCACTCCCCGATCCGCTCGTCGGTCTCCATGGCCAGCCCGGGCCGGGCCGCCAGCAGCGGGCGCACGGTCTCCTGGCAGCGCTGGAGGGGGCTGCTGACGACGGCCGCCAGGGGGATGTCCGCGAGGCGCCCCGGCAGGCCGGCGGCCTGGGCGGCGCCGCGCTCGTCCAGGGCGACTCCGGGCGTCCATCCGGCGAGCACGCCCGCGGTGTTGGCGGTGGACCGCCCATGACGTACGAGGATCAACGTGGCCATGGAGCAAGGGTAGGGGCTGGGTAGGACAGCGCACCGGCCCGGCGGCGGGACAGGGGGTGCGCTTCCGGCCGGAAACGGGAAGAATGCCCGCCGTGATCGTGGACTGCGCCATCTACCGCGGCGGCCGCCGCTCCGACGGGCCCGCCGACTTCTCCGACGCGCTCGCCGAGGCGCGCGCCGAGGGTGACGCGTTCCTCTGGCTGGGCCTGCACGAGGCGACGGCGGCCGAGTTCGCCATGGTCAGCAGCGAGTTCGGGCTGCATCCGCTGGCGGTGGAGGACGCGCTCCACGCCCATCAGCGGCCCAAGCTGGAGGTCTACGACGACTCGCTCTTCGCGGTGCTCAAGCCCGTGGTGTACGAGCCGAGGGACGACTCGGTCTCCACGGGGGAGCTGATGGTCTTCATAGGCGACTCGTTCGTGGTGACCGTACGGCACGGCGAGGGGGCCCCGCTGACGGCGGTGCGCAGCCGTCTGGAGGCCGAGCCCGAGGTGCTGCGGCACGGGCCCACCTCGGTGCTGTACGCGGTGAGCGACGCGGTCGTCGACCATTACGTCGAGGTCGCCGACGAACTCCAGGTGGACCTGGAGGAGCTGGAGGCGGATGTGTTCGCCCCGGACTCCGGCTCCTCGTCCTCCTCGACACCGACGGCGGCCCGGATCTACGCCTTCAAGCGGCAGGTCCTGGAGTTCCGCCGGGCGACCGGGCCGCTGGCGGCCCCGATGGCGCGCCTCGCGGGCGCGGGGGTGCCGTTCGTGCACGAGCACGCGCAGCCCTTCTTCCGGGACGTCAACGACCATCTGCTGCACGTCAACGAGCAGGTGGAGGCGTTGGACCGGCTGCTCACCGACATCCTCTCCGCGCATCTCGCGCAGATGGGCGTCCGGCAGAACGACGACATGCGGAAGATCTCGGCATGGGCGGCGATGGCGGCCGTGCCGACGATGGTGGCGGGCATCTACGGGATGAACTTCCGGCACATGCCGGAGCTGCGGTACGTGTGGGCGTACCCCACGGTGCTCGCGCTGATGGCGGTGGCGGTGATCGGGCTGCACCGGGGGTTCAAGCGGCGCGGCTGGCTCTGACCGCGCCTCCGGTGCGCACCGACGGGCGGAGAGGCGCCCGGGCCGGGCCGGCCGCTCCGGGGCGTACGGGACGGCTCAGAGGGCCGGGGCGGGTGCGGCGGGGCCGCCCAGCGGGTCGCGGCGTTCGGGCATCGTCAGGGTGGTCATCCGGCGCCGTCCGGCGATCCTGTCGTACCCGTACGCGGCGTGGATGCCGGCGGCGAGTGTCCGGGCCTTCGGCGCCGGCCAGCCGAGGAGGCGCCCCATCCGGTCCATGACGGCGAGGCTCACCTGGCGGTGGACCTCGATCTCGGCGGAGGCGCAGGTGTGCAGGGCGGTGTGGATGGCGCGGCCGTGGCCGCTCCCGGCGAGCCGGAGCAGTTCCTCGTGGCAGTAGGCGAGGTGGTTGTCCTCGTCCGCGCTGATCATCCTGACGGCTTTGCCGATCTCCGGATGGTCGCCGAAGTACCGTACGAGCAGGGCCATCTGGTCGGCGGCGCGCTGCTCGGTGATCCTGCTGTGCGCGAGGTAGACGAGGATGTCGTGTTCCGTCAGCCGCTCGTCACGGCGCAGCTTCGTGTGGGTGAGTCCGATGCCGCGCCGTTCGAGCAGCATGGTGTAGTCGGCCTCGGGCGGCACCTGGACGGGGCGCAGGCCACGCCTCTTCAGGAGGGCGCGGAAGATGCGCCCGTGCTTGTCCTCGTCGGCGCCGTGCCGGGCGATCTTGGGGGCGAGGTGGCTCAGTGACGCGGGCACCAGGGCGGCGATCCGCCCGTTCTCCCAGCCGCCCTGGGCCTCGCCGCTCGCCGCTATGGAGCAGAAGAGCCGGTAGGTGCGGTCGTCGTCCAGGATCTCCTGGAACAGGCTTCTGGCCGAGAGCATCACTGCCACCTCCGTACGGTGTCCGCGCAACGAGTCAACGGGCGTGGGCAGGGGGCGGCAACAGCAGCGGCGTCCCACTGAGCCGAAAGAGGGAGCGTATCGGCGCGCCGGAGGCCGTAACCGAACGGGCCCGGCGGCGTTGTAGTAGGCGACGGCCGTGGCGGGGAAGACCTGCAAGCCCCCACCACGGCCGCGGCACGACTCCGTACCGCTCCGGTCGCCGCTCCGGTCGCCGCTCCGGTCGTACGGCGCGGTGCTACGCGGCGAGGCCGGCGCGCTCCAGGGCCTCGGTCCCGGCGCGGAGGGCGGCGATCCGCTCGTCCAGGGTGAAGCCGGCCGGCGAGATGGTGAGGGTGGTGACCCCGGCGTCGGCGTAGGCGGCCATCCGGTCGGCGATCCGCTCGACGGGACCGAGCAGGGTGGTCGAGTCGATCAGCTCGTGCGGGACCGCCGCCGCGGCGCCCGTCTTGTCGCCGGCGAGGTACTTGTCCTGGATCTCGGCGGCCTCCTTCTCGTACCCCATGCGCCCGGCGAGCTGGTTGTAGAAGTTCTGCTTCCGGCTGCCCATGCCGCCCACGTAGAGGGCGGTGTACGGGCGGAAGACGTCGGCCAGCGCCGTGATGTCGTCGCCGAGCGCGAGCGGCACGGTGGGGCAGACGTCGAAGCCCTCCATGGTGAGCCCGGCCTTCTCACGGCCCGCGCGCAGCGGGCGGATCGCCGTCTCGGCGAGATGTTCGGCGGCGGGGAAGATCAGCAGCGCGCCGTCGGCGATCTCGCCGGTCTGCTCCAGGTTCCTGGGGCCGATCGCGGCGATGTAGAGGGGGATGTGCTCGCGCTGCGGGTGCACGGTGAGCCTGAGCGGCTTGCCGGGGCCGCCGGGGAGCGGCAGCGTCCAGTGCTCGCCCTCGTAGACGAGGCGTTCGCGGGTCATGGCCCGGCGGACGATCTCGACGTACTCGCGGGTGCGGGCGAGGGGCTTGTCGAAGGTGACGCCGTACCAGCCCTCGGAGACCTGCGGCCCCGAGACGCCGAGGCCGAGCCGGAACCGGCCGCCGGAGAGCGTGTCGAGGGTGGCCGCCGTCATGGCGGTCATCGCGGGCTGGCGGGCGGGGATCTGGAGGATGGCGGAGCCGACGTCGATGGTGCGGGTCTGGGCGGCGACCCAGCTCAGCACGGTGGGGGCGTCGGAGCCGTACGCCTCGGCGGCCCAGCAGACGTCGTAGCCGAGCCGGTCGGCCTCCTGTGCGACGGCGAGGTTGTCACCGTCCATGCCGGCGCCCCAGTACCCGAGGTTGATGCCGAGCCGCATAACCACTCCTTTGCCGATGTGTGCGTCGGTATCCGGCGACCGATTACCGATGAGTAACGTCCCTGTTCCGGGACTCTAGCGCGCGACACGGGGATCCGTCAGGGGCCCGGTTGTCCACAGGCTCTCCGTGCTCGGTGTCCCGGCCAGTAATCTCACGTCGCATGGAGCAGAGGCATCTCGGCCGTACCGGCCTGCGCGTGTCCCGGATCGGGCTCGGCACCCTGACCTGGGGCAGGGACACCGACGAGCAGGACGCCGCCGATCAGTTGAAGCTCTTCTGGGAGGCGGGCGGCACGCTGGTCGACACGGCGGACGTCTACGGCGGCGGGGAGTCCGAGTACCTCCTGGGGCAACTGGTCGAGCGGCTGGTCCCGCGCCGGGACCTGGTCATCGCGACGAAGGCGGGCAGCGTGCCCGATCCGTACCGCCGCTTCGACGGCTCGCGCGGGCATCTGCTCGGCGCGCTGGACGCGTCGCTGGAGCGGCTCGGCACGGACTATGTGGACCTCTGGCAGATACACGCCTTCGACACCGGCACCCCGCTCGACGAGACGCTGCACGCGCTGGACATCGCGGTCAGCACCGGGCGCGCGCGGTACGCCGGGGTGTCGAACTACTGCGGCTGGCAGCTCGCCAAGGCCGCCACCTGGCAGCTCGCCGCGCCCGGTACCCGGACCCGGCTGGCCAGCACACAGATGGAGTACTCGCTGCTCCAGCGCGGGGTGGAGCGCGAGGTGCTGCCCGCGGCGATCGATCTGGAGGTCGGGCTGCTGCCTTCCTCGCCGCTCGGCAGGGGCGTCCTGACGGGGAAATACCGGCACGGCACGCCGAGCGGTTCGCGGGGCGCGTCGGAGCAGATGGCGCCCTTCGTGGAGCCCTATCTGGACGCGGCGGCGGGCCGGATCGTGGACGCGGTCGCGACGGCGGCGGACGGGCTCGCGACGACGCCGCTGGAGGTCTCGCTGGCATGGGTCAGGGACCGGCCCGGGGTGGTGGCGCCGATCGTCGGCGCGCGCAACGCGCGGCAGCTCGCGGACGCGTTGTCAGTGGAGAGCCTTAGTCTTCCTGACGAGATCTGCCAGGCGCTCGACGATGTGTCGGCGCCCGTGCACCGCTATCCCGACCAGGACTGGAGCACGCTGTGAGTACGGAGCGCGACCCCGCCGCCGAGGGCACGACGGAGCCGGAGGCCGGGGCGGCGGCCCGGGGCGCCGCGCCTGCGGGTGAGGCGGCCGGTTCCGGTTCCGGCACCGCCGGTTCCGCGAGCGGGGCGGCCGACGCCACCGGCGACGGGGCCGGGACCGCCGGGGACGGCTCGCCCGGGGCGGGGGCCGCGAGCGAGGCCGCCGAGGCCGCTGACGGGGCAGCCCCGTCCGAGGCGCAGGCCGAGCTGGCGGCGCAGCGGGAGCTGCGGGAGCGGATCGCGCGGCGGAAGGCGGAGCGCGCCGGGCCCATCGCGGCCGGGGGGAAGCTGAGCGGGCCCGCCGCCGATCTGCTCGCGGCGGTACGGGCCGTGGAGAGCGGCAAGCCGGTCGACCCGGGCCTGCTCCGCCCGGCAGCGCCCGTCGCCCCGCCGCCCGCGCCGGTGGCCCGGCAGTCCCGGCCCGAGGCCCCGCCACGGCCGCCGGAGCCGCGTACCGCGCCGCTGGAGGCGGTGGCCGCCGTACGGAAGGTGCTGGCGGCCGGGGGCGCGCCCGAGGCGCTGGCGGGGCAGGTCTGCGAGGCGCTCGGCGAGCGGGCCGCCGAGGAGCTGCGCGAGAACCCCTGGCTGCTGCTGGCCGTGGACGAGGTCTCCCCCGGGCAGGCGGACGGGTTCGCGCGGGCGCTGCTGGGCGAAGGCTGCGGCCCCGGGGACGAGCGCAGGGCCGGTGCGCTGGTGAGCCGGGTGCTGGAGCGGGCCGCGCGCCAGGGCCATACGGTGCTGGCGGCGTCGGCGGTACGGGACGCACTGGCCGGCCATGGTGTGCCGGACCCGGAGGGGGCGGTACGGCAGGCGGTGGAGGAGTCCCTGGTCCTGGAGTTCCCGGAGGGCGGGGAAGCCCTGGAGGGGGGCGCGGCCGAGGAGGGTGCGGGGGAACCCGGGGAGGACCCGGAAGGCGTGGCCGTCCCGGGGGCGGAGGCTCCGGTGCTGCTGGGTCTCGACCGCTTCGCGCTGGCCGAGGAGAGCCTGGCCGAGGGGCTCGCCCGGCTGGCGAAGACCGTGCGGACCGCGTCCTGGGAGGAGGCCGCGGCGGGCGCCCCCTCGCCGTCGGCGGCCGAGCTGATCCGGGCGGTGGCCGGCCATGGGCTCGTGGTGCACGAGGGCGGGGAGGCGGCGCGTGCCGAGCCGGTCGCGCTGGCGGTGGCCGCACATGCGCTCGGGCTCCGCGCGGCCGTCGCGACGCACAGCGAGAACGGCCGGGACCGGCTGGCGGGGTGCGGCGCGGACGTGGTCACGGTGGCGGGCCTGCTCGACGGCGGCGAGGGCCCGGGCCGGGACGCCGAGGGCCTGTTCGCCCTCGACCTCCTGGTCGTGCTGGACGCGCCGCAGCTCGATGTGGAGCGGGCCGCGCTGCTGGTCGAGTCGGTGGCGGACGGCGGACGGCTGGTGCTCGGCGGCGACCCGGCCGTGCTCTGGTCGGCGGGCCCGGGCCGGGTCTTCGCCGATCTGCTGGCCGCCGGGGTCTGCCCCCGGGTCGTCTCCCGCACCCCGGACCCGGGCCCGATCGGCGAGCTGGTCTCGGGGATCGGCATCGGCGAGCTGAACCAGGTGGCGGCGGCGGACCGGGAGGTCGTGATCGTCCCGGTGCGGGACGCGGGCGAGGCGGTGCACCGTACCGTGCAGTTGGTCGCGGAGTCGGTCCCCCGCGCCTTCGGTACGGAGGCCGGGGAGACCCAGGTGATCACGGTCGGCCATGGCGGCTCCGCGGGCACCCGCGCGCTCAACGCGGCGCTGAAGCAGCGGCTCAACCCGGGCCCCGGCCGCTTCGGCGGCTTCGACCCCGGGGACCGGGTCGCGTATGTCCCGGCCCCCGGGCGGACCCTCCAGGCCACGGTGGTCTCCGCCGACGCGGAGGGGCTGCGGCTGGCGTACGGGGAGACGGCGTTCACCGTCCCGAGGGAACGGGTGGAGCGTGCCGTACGCCACGGCTGGGCCCTCACCGCGCATCAGGCGGCCGGGATGCGCTGGCCCGCGGCGGTCGTGGTGCTCCCCGGCGACGCGAAGGACGGTCTGAGCCGCCCCTGGGTCTACACCGCCTTCAGCCGGGGCGAGCGCCACCTCTCGGTGGTCCACGGCGTCGATCAGGCATTGCCGAAGGCCGTCGCCGAGATCCCGGCCCAGGACCGCACCACCCGCCTGCGCACCCAGGTGGAATCGCTCCTGGCCCCGGCGGACCAGCCGGGCTGACCCGGCCGGAGCCGCTTCCCCTCCCGCCCCCGGCCCCTCCGCAGTGAGGGAGGGGCCGGGAGGGGCGGGTCAGGCGTCCTGTTCCTCCAGGTCGTCCAGGTCGGCGCCGTGGTCGTCGAAGTCGTTGTCGTCGAAGACGGCGCTGACGTCGAAGCGGCAGACGACCTGCTGGGGGTCGGCCTGGTCGAAGGGGGCGGAGAGCCATTCGCCCGGTTCCGGGAGGTCGTCGGCGGCGGCCACCCAGAGGGTGGAGTCGCCCTCCGCCAGGCCGAACTCCTTGTGCCGGGTGGCGATCTCGTCGGGTTCGTACTCGCCGAAGAGCACACCGAGCGCGGCGTGCACACTGCCGCCCACGATCCCCACGGTGTCGGTGTCACCTTCGGCGTCGGCGATGCGCTGTGCCTGTGCGAGCAGCCGCTGCGGCTCCACCACCGCGTAGTCGCGCCGGATCAGCACGCTGAGGGCGTTCGGCTCCTCGGGACCGTTGTACGGGGGCAGGGAGTCGTCCGGGTCGGGGATCTCGAAGGGGGTGACCTCGTCGTACCGGTGGTAGAGCCGTTCGTCGTAGATCTCCGCCGCCACGGCGAGGGCGTTGAACGCGTCGGAGACGGCCGGGTCATCGTCACCCGTGCGGTGTTCGACCGCGGCGAGGTGGCGGTCCAGGGCGACCTTCACCGCCTCGGCGGCGGCGCGTACCTCGGCAGCGATGGGCTGCGCAGCATCAGACATAGTGCAGACGCTATCCGTACCGGGGCTCTGCCCGCACAATAGATGCGATGCCGGAATACGAATTTGTCGATGTGTACGTGCCGCGCGGGGTCTCCCGCAAGGACGCGGCCCGTCTGCTGACCGACCACGCCGAGTACGGGCACTGGGAACTGGACCGTCTGAGCCTGCACCGGGACGGCAGCCGCAGAGTGCGGTTGCGCCGGCGCATCATCCGCCAGGTGCGCGCCACCTGGTGAACGCGTCGGGGCGGGCCCCGCTGCCGCGGAGCCCGCCCCTGTTCGTACGGCCCGGTACCGTCGGTCGCCTACGCGCGGGCGCGGCGGTACAGGACGGTGCCCGCGAGGAGCAGTCCGGCGCCCGCCGGGAGCCCGATCCCGATGAGGTCGCCCGCGCCGGTCGAGGCGAGGACGTCGGTGCCCCGGGGCTGGGTGACGGCCGCGGGGCGCGCCACGGGCGCCTGCTCGCGCGGGCTCTCCGGGGTGGTGATCGTCCGGGTCTCGGTGGGCGGTCCGGGGGTGGCCGGGGTGACCGGCGTGACCGGCGGCTTCGCCGGCTCACCGGGGTGCTCGGGTCCGGGGGCCGGCGGGGCGGGGTGCTCACCGGTCTCGCAGTGGTTGCCGAAGGTCGGGTTGAGGAGCCCGACCAGGTCGACGCTGTTCCCGCAGACGTTCACGGGGACGTCGATCGGCACCTCGACGGAGTTGCCGGAGCCGACCCCGGGCGAGTCGACAGCGCCGCCGCCCGTGTGGGAGCCGCCGCCGGAGGAACCGGGGTGGCCGCCGGGGTGCGAGCCGCCCTGGTGCGAGCCGCCGCCCGCGTGCGCTCCCCCGCCGTATCCGCCGCCGTCGTCCCCGTACCCGCCGCCGGACCCGTGACCACCGGACGGCTTGCCCGAGAAGTTGCCGCACTTGTTGCCGAAGGCCGGGTTCAGCACCCCGACGACGTCCACCGTGTTGCCGCACACGTTGACCGGCACATGCACCGGCACCTGGACGTTGTTCCCCGACAGCACACCCGGTGAGTTCGCGGCGGTGGCGCCGGCCCCCGCGTCCGCGTGCGCGTAGCCACCGCCGAGCGCGAGCACGCCGCCCGCCGCCGCCACGGTGATCAGGCCCTTGCGCGTGACCTGTCTCATAGCTTCGATCCCTGCCTTCTGCCTTGCGGGACTGCCCCTGGGCATCGGTGCCGGGGCAGGATGCCCAGCGGCCCCGGAGCACATGGCACGCGCTCCGGGGCCGCTCGGACTCAGACCCTCACGAGGTGAGGGTCACGACGTCACTTGTTGACGCAGACGTTGCCGAAGGCGGGGTTCAGCAGCCCGATGATGTTGACGGTGTTCCCGCACACGTTCACCGGAACGTGGACCGGAACCTGCACGACGTTGCCCGAGAGCACACCGGGGGAACCGATGGCGGCGCCCTGCGCACCCGCGTCCGCGACGGCCATGCCCGCACCCGCGAGCACCAGACCACCAGTGACTGCCGCAGCAGCGACGACCTTCTTGATCATTCTTCCTCCTTGTTGGCAAACGCGGTCCCAGCCGCGGACCGCACATCTGTAACGAGGGGGAAGTAATGAGGCTACGAGCCTATGAGCGCATTCACTCTTCTCAGTCGATCACGCACAGGTGGACGATTCCCCATTGGGCCACTCGGCTCTCCCGGCACCCCGGTGGCACCCGGTCAGCTCGCGTCGATGAACCGGTCGAGGACCCGCACCCCGAAGGTCAGGCCGTCGACCGGAACCCGCTCGTCCACCCCGTGGAACATCCCGGCGAAGTCCAGCTCCGGCGGGAGCTTGAGCGGCGCGAAGCCGAAGCCGCGGATCCCGAGGTCGTCGAAGGACTTGGCGTCGGTGCCGCCGGAGAGCATGTACGGGACGGCCCGCGCGATCGGGTCCTCCGCCACGAGCGCGCTCTGCATGGCGTCCACCAGCTTCCCGTCGAAGCTGGTCTCCAGCGCCTTGTCGCCGTGCACGTCCTCGCGCCGGACGCGCGGGCCGAGGATGCGGTCGATGTCGGCGAGGAACTCCTCCTCGTACCCGGGCAGGAACCGCCCGTCCACATGGGCCGTGGCCTGGCCGGGGATGACGTTCACCTTGTACCCGGCACCGAGCATGGTGGGGGCCGCGGAGTTCCGCAGGGTGGCGCCGACCATCTTCGCGATGCCGCCGAGCTTGGCGAGGGTGGCCTCCATGTCCTCCGGGTCGAGCGGGGTGCCCAGCGCGTCGGAGAGCTCGTCCAGGAAGGACCGTACGGTCTTGGTCACCCGCACCGGCCACTGGTGGCGGCCGAGTCTGCCGACGGCCTCGCACAGCTCGGTGATCGCGTTGTCGTTGTTGGTCATCGAGCCGTGGCCCGCGGTGCCGTCCACCGTCAGCCGCATCCAGTGCATGCCCTTCTGGGCCGTCTCGACCAGGTAGAGCCGCAGGTTCTCGTTGACGGTGAAGGAGAAGCCGCCGACCTCGCTGATCGCCTCCGTGACCCCCTCGAAGAGCTCCGGGTGGTGGTCGACCAGATACCGCGCCCCGTAGGTGCCGCCCGCCTCCTCGTCCGCGAGGAAGGCCAGCACGATGTCGCGCGGGGGCTTGCGGCCGCTGCGCATCCGGTCACGGACGACCGCCAGGGTCATCGCGTCCATGTCCTTCATGTCGACGGCGCCCCGCCCCCAGACACAGCCGTCCGCGATCTCCCCGGAGAACGGGTCGTGCGTCCAGTCCGCGGCGTTGGCCGGGACGACGTCGGTGTGCCCGTGGATGAGCAGCGCGGGCCGGGAGGGGTCCTCGCCCTCGATCCTGGCCACGGTGGAGGCGCGGCCGGGGTGGGACTCGAAGATCTTCGGTTCGAGCCCCACCTCGGCGAGCTTCTCCGCGACGTACTCGGCGGCGGCCCGCTCGCCGGGGCCCGAGTGGTCCCCGTAGTTGCTGGTGTCGATCCGGATCAGGTCCCGGCAGAGGTCGACGACCTCGTCCTCGCCCGATACGGCCCTGCCCGTGTCCGTCTCGCTCACGCTGCTCACTCCCACGGTTCGTCGCTGGTGATCCTCGCTGGTGGTGCCCTCCATCCTGCCCCTCGGCCCGCCCCGCTCCAAGGCCGGACCCCCTCCGCCACGGTGCCGTCACAGCGCCGTCACACCCTCCGGGTGTGATCGGGCACCGTCGAATGTTTGCTATGGTTTTCCACGTCGGAACGGCCGAGAGCCGCCCGGCAGACACCTTGTCCGGGTGGCGGAATGGCAGACGCGCTAGCTTGAGGTGCTAGTGCCCTTTATCGGGCGTGGGGGTTCAAGTCCCCCCTCGGACACCAGCAGAAACCCCAGTTGATCTGGGGTTTTTCTGTTTTTGGCGGCAGGCGGTGCGGCGAGTTGGAGCGTTCGGGACGTACGGGACCCCGCCGGACACAACAATGTGTGCATGGACGATGACTGGAAGCAACAACTGGACCGGCTCCATGCCGTGATGGTGGAGCGGGACGATCCGGCCGCGTGGGTGGCCGAGGCGGATGCGATCGACGCGTCGCTGCGCTATCCGCATCTCGCGGTCCGGGGGCCGGTGTTCGGGGTGGCCGCGCAGGACAGCCGGGTCGATCCGCACTGGCGGCTGCTGATCGAGGTGGGGGACGGGACGCCGCAGCAGGCGCGGGACGCGTTGCACTCGTATCTCTGGTTCAAGGCGAAGGACGAGGCCGGCAGCCGAGGCGAGCGCCGTGCGCTGCTGGCGGCGGTGGCGGTGCTGGAGCGGGAGCGCGCCGACGAGCTGGAGGTGCTGGGGGTGCGCTACCGGGTGGTACGGGGTGACCAGTTCGCCCGGAGCGCGGAGGACGGCCTGGAGCCGCCCCGGCCGACGGACCGGGAACCCGCCGATCTCTCCTGGGACATGGGGCAGCTCCCCGCGTCGCCGGACATCGGCTATGTGCTGGACCCCGCGTACACCGACACCGGTCCCGCGGTGGCCGCGCTGCGGCTGGGGCTCGCGCCGTTCGCGTACGCCGGCGCGCGCTTCCCCGACGACGTACGGGAGGACTCGGAGCGCGCGGTCACCACGCACCCCGGGATCGTGCTGCTGCCCGTCGGTTTCGGTGTGACGGAACACTACGACAAGGGGTGGCGGCCGAGGGGTTCGCTGATGCCCACCCCGCACGAGGCGCGGCGCACGCTCTATCTCGGGATGACCGACATCTGGCTCCGGCTGCGGCAGATCGAGGACCACGAGCGGGAGGTATACGCGGCGGCCGCCGAGGAGTTCCGGGCGGCGGGCCGGGCCAACGAGGTCCTGGTGGGCGAGGCGCGGTTCCGGATCTGCCGGATCGAGCGGCTGATGCGGACCGGGCCCGACGGTCCCGAGCCGCCCCGTCCGTCCGACCGGGACGCCTACGAGCCCATGAAGATGCATCCGACCATGGACGAGGACGGGAACCTGGACTACGACGACTGAGACGACCGAGGGGGGAAGGGCACGAGGAGGGGGGTGGGGGCGGTGTGGGGAACGGTGGTCCGGGTCCGGGCGGTGCGCCACAGCCAGGTGATGTCGCGGGCGAAGGACCAGGTCAGCGTCGCCAGTGCGAGGAGGACCACGGCGTAGGAGGCCGGGGCGGGGAGGATGTCCGCCGTCGCCACCAGGAGGGCGACGCCCTGGAGGGCGGCGACCGTCTTGCGGGCCATGCTCGGCGGGAGCGCGCCGCTCAGCCAGGGCTGGACCCGGGCCGCGGCGACGAAGACGTACCGCATCGCGCCGATCAGCAGCGCCCAGGGGCCGAGCGACTGGGCGACATAGGCGCTGAGCACCAGGATCAGGAAGGCGTCGACCTCCATGTCGAAGCGGGCGCCGAGCGAGGAGACGCAGCCGGTGCGCCGGGCCACCTGGCCGTCGACCGCGTCCAGGATCAGCGCGACCGTGGTGAGCGTCGCCAGCACCGCGACCGGGGCGGGGCGGGTGAAGGAGTCCGCGACCAGCGCGGTCACCCCGCCGACCAGGGTGGCGCGGGCGAGGGTGACCCCGTTCGCCGCGCCGAAGGGGCCGGGGCGGGTGCGGGCGAGCGCCCGGGTGAGCACGGCCCAGATACCGACCGTGAAGGCCGATCCGGTCAGCCAGCCGGCCGCGCCCAGGCCGGTGGCCGCGTCGAGCAGCGCCAGGAGCAGCAGTTGGGCGCCCGCGCCGACGGCGGTCTCCTGACGGAGCGCGCCCGTACGCCGGAGCGCCCGGAGTGCTCCCGTGTGCGGGAGGAGCCGGGCCGGGCGGGTCCCGCGCGGGTCGTAACCGCGGTTGTCGTACCGGTGGTCCAGCCGGTGGTCCAGGTCGTATCGGCGGTTCACGTGGTACGTGTCGTTCAGGTGGTACGTGTCGTTCAGGGCCACCGTTGCACCCTCCGGGCGTGTGACAGAGTCGAATGGGCGCCGCGTACCGTGCGCGGCCTCGTGAACTAAGAACGTGCCCCGTCACCCCAGCGTTCAGGAGGACTTTGATGAAGCGCGCCGCACGCGCCTTCTGGCTCCGCTCACCCGGCCAGGGCGAGATACGGGAGGTGGAGGTTCCGGATCCGGGCGAGGGCGAGGTGCTGGTGCGGACGGTCTGCTCCGGGATCAGCAGGGGGACGGAGAGTCTGGTCTTCCGTGGTGAGGTGCCGCCCAGTCAGCACACCGTGATGCGGGCGCCGTTCCAGGACGGGGCGTTCCCCGGGCCGGTCAAGTACGGCTATCTCAATGTCGGAGTGGTCGAGGAGGGTCCGTCCGATCTGCGCGGCCGGACCGTCTTCTGCCTCTATCCGCACCAGACCCGGTATGTGGTCCCGGCGGCCTCGGTGACCCCCGTACCGGAGGAGGTGCCGGCCGGGCGGGCGGTGCTCGCCGGGACGGTGGAGACCGCGGTGAACGCGGTGTGGGACGCGGCGCCGCTGCTCGGGGACCGGGTCGCGGTGGTCGGCGGCGGGATGGTGGGGTGTTCGGTCGCCGCGCTGCTCGCCCGTTTCCCGGGGGTACGGGTCCAGTTGGTCGACGCGGACCCGGCGCGGGCGGCGGTCGCCGAGGCGCTCGGGGTGGAGTTCGCGCTGCCGGGCGCGGCGCGGGAGGGGTGCGACCTGGTGGTGCACGCGAGCGCGAGCGAGGCCGGGCTCGCCCGGTCGCTGGAACTGCTCGCGCCGGAGGGCACGGTGGTGGAGCTGAGCTGGTACGGCGACCGGCGGATCGCGGTGCCGCTGGGCGAGGCGTTCCACTCCCGGCGGCTGACCCTCCGGGCCAGCCAGGTCGGCACGGTCTCCCCGGCCCGCGCGGGTCGCCGGAGCTATGCCGACCGGCTCGCCCTGAGCCTGGAGCTGCTGGCGGACCCCGTGTTCGACGCGCTGATCACGGGCGAGTGCGGCTTCGACGAGCTGCCGAAGGTCCTCCCGGCGCTCGCCTCCGGGGAGCTGCCGGGCCTCTGCCACCGGGTGGTGTACGGAGCGGACGCGGCCGGGTGACCGGAGGCCCGCGTGGCCGGATCTCGCGGGTCGCCGGAGGTGGCTGGCCGAAAGTCGGCTGAACGGGGTGGGCGGGGCGGACGTACTACTCAGCAATGCCTCGGCCGAGCGGGCCGGGGTGGAGCTGCCGCACCTGGAGGGTTTCGTTGTTCAGCATCACCGTCCGCGACCACATCATGATCGCCCACAGTCTGCGCGGTGAGGTCTTCGGGCCCGCGCAGAAGCTGCACGGGGCGACCTTTCTCGTGGACGCCACCTTCCGCCGTGCCGAGCTGGACGCCGACAGCATCGTGGTCGACATCGGCCTCGCCACCCGGGAACTCGGCGAGGTGGTCGCGGGACTGACGTACCGCAACCTGGACGAGGAGCCGGAGCTCGCCGGGGTGAACACCTCGACCGAGGCGCTGGCCAGGATCATCGCGGACCGGCTCGCCGAGCGGGTGCACGCAGGGAAGCTGGGCGAGGGGGCGCGCGAGCTGGCGGCGATCCAGGTCACGCTGCACGAGTCGCATGTCGCGTGGGCGAGTTACGAGCGCGCCCTGTGACCGGCGCCGACGCCCCCGAGGCCGCCGTGCCGCCGGTCGCGCGCCCGGAGCGCGCCGGCCGGGTGGTGCGGGTGGTCATGCCCGGTGGTGTCGACGACCCCGCGGCGCCGAGCGGCGGCAACACCTACGACCGGCGGGTCTGCCGGGGACTGGCCGGGGCGGGGTGGCGGGTGGTGGAGCACACCGTCGCGGGTACCTGGCCCCGTCCTGGCGAGGCGGCCCGTACCGGACTGGCCCGGCTGCTCGCCGGGTTCGCGGACGGCGAGGTCGTGCTGCTCGACGGTCTCGTCGCCTGCGGGGTGCCCGAGGTCGTCGTACCGGCGGCCGGGCGGCTGCGGGCGGCGGTGCTGGTGCATCTGCCGCTGGCCGACGAGACCGGGCTCGATCCGGCGGTGGCCTCGGCGCTGGACGCGTGCGAGCGCCGTACGCTGCGGGCCGTCCCGGCCGTGGTGGCGACCAGTGAGTGGGCGGCGCGCCGGCTCGTACGTCATCACGGGCTGGACGCCGAGCGGGTCCATGTCGCGGCGCCGGGCGCGGATCCGGCGCCGCTCGCGACCGGCTCGGCGGCGGGCTCGCGGCTGCTCTGTGTGGCCACCGTCTCCCCCCGGAAGGGCCAGCTCCGGCTGGTGGAGGCGCTGGCGGAGCTGGCCGGGCTGGAGTGGAGCTGTGTCCTCGCCGGCGGCCTCGGCCAGGATCCGGGATATGTCGCCGAGGTACGGGCGCTGATCGCCCGGCACGGTCTGGGTGAGCGGATCCGGCTGACCGGGCCGCTCGCCGGGGAGGCGCTGGCCGCCCGGTACGCCGCCACCGATCTGCTGGTGCTGGCCTCGGCGGCGGAGACATACGGCATGGCGGTGACCGAGGCGCTGGCGCACGGGGTGCCGGTGGTGGCGACCGGCGTGGGCGGGGTGCCCGAGGCGGTCGGGCGGGCACCGGACGGCACCGTTCCGGGGGTGCTCGTCCCCCCGGGCGACCAGGACACGCTCACGGCGGCGCTCCGTGGCTGGCTCACCGAGCCGGTGGTACGGCGGGAGCTGGCCGCCGCCGCGCGGGACCGGCGCGCCGTGCTGGCCGGGTGGGGAACGACATCACGGAGGCTGGCCGGTGCGCTGGACCAGCTCCGTCAGGAAACCGGGAGGGCCGCGTGACCACCTCAGAAGCTCCGCGTTCGGAAGCGACCCGCTACGCCCCGGCGTGGCTGGAGCTGCGCGAGGGACCCGACGGCGCGGCGCGCGCGACGGAGCTCCTCGGCGCGCTCCGCTCCAGACTGGCCTGGGGGCTCTCGCGCGACGGTGAACGCTCGCTGGTCGTCCATGACCTGGGGTGCGGCACCGGTTCGATGGGGCGGTGGCTGGCGCCCCGGCTGGACGGGCCGCAGCACTGGGTGCTGCACGACCACGACCCGGAGCTGCTGGAGCTGGCGGCGGCGCGGACGCCCCGTACGGCGGCGGACGGCAGCCGGGTGACGGTCGCGACCGAGCGGCGCGATCTCGCGGAGCTGACGGCGGACGGACTGGCGGGTGCCTCGCTGGTGACGGCGTCGGCGCTGCTGGACGTGTTGACCCGGGAGGAGGTGGACGGGCTCGCCGCGGCCTGTGCGGGGGCGGGGTGTCCGGCGCTCTTCGCGCTCTCGGTGGTGGGGCGGGTGGAGCTGACCCCGGCGGAGCCGCTCGACGCGGAGGTGGCCGAGGCGTTCAACGCCCATCAGCGCCGGGCCGACCACGGCAGGACGCTGCTCGGCCCGGACGCGGTCGCGGTGGCGGCGGCGGCCTTCGCGCGGTGCGGTGCGACCGTACGGGTGCACGCGAGCCCGTGGCGGCTCGGCGCGGCCGAGTCGGCGCTGGCCGCCGAGTGGCTGCGGGGGTGGGTCGGCGCGGCGTGCGAGCAGCGGCCCGAGCTGGCGGAGCGCGCCGAGCCGTATCTGCGGCGCCGTCTGGAGCAGTGCGAGGCGGGCGCGTTGCGGGTGGTCGTGCACCACAGCGATCTGCTGGCCCTGCCCTCGCTCCCCCGCCCCGGGGGCGCCGCGTGACCAGCACGGCGCCGCCGGTGGTGCGCTTCCCGGCCCGGGTGCTGAGGCGGCTCGGTGCGCTGGTGCGGGGGCGGGTCGGGATGGCCTTGGGGGTGGTGATCCTCGGGGTGCTGGTGTGGCGGCTGGGGACCGGGCCGTTGGTGGCCGGGGTGCGCGGGATCGACGGGGTGACGGTGCTGGCGGCGCTCGGGATCGGGGCGCTCACCACGGTGCTCAGCGCCTGGCGGTGGTGTCTGGTGGCCCGGGGGCTGGGGATCCGGCTGCCGCTGGGGCGGGCGGTGGCGGACTACTACCGGGCGCTCTTCCTCAACGCGGCGCTCCCCGGCGGGGTGCTGGGCGATGTGCACCGGGCGGTACGGCACGGGCGCTCCACCGGCGATGTCGGCCGGGGGGTCCGTGCGGTGGTCCTGGAGCGGGTCGCGGGCCAGGTGGTGCTGGTGACGGCGGGGGTGGCGGTGCTCGCCCTCTGGCCGTCGGCGGCCCCGGCGGCGGCGCGCGGCGCGGTGGCGGAGGCGGTGCGTGCCCCGGCGGTCCTGGCGGTGGGCGCGGTGGTGGCGGCCGGGGTGGCGGTGGCCTGGTGGCGGCTGCGGGCGGCGCCCGGGGTGTCGCGGCGGCGCCGTGCGGCGCGGGCGGCGCTCGCGGAGATCCGGGCCGGGGTGCTGGCGCGGGGGGTCTGGCCGGGGGTGGTGGCGGCGTCGGTGGTGGTGCCCGCCGGGTTCCTGGCGACGTTCCTGCTCGCCGCCAGGAGCTCCGGGGTGACGGCGCCGGCGGCCGAGCTGCTGCCGCTGATGGTGCTGGCGCTGCTGGCGATGGCGCTACCGCTGAACGTCGGCGGCTGGGGGCCCCGGGAGGGCGCCACCGCCTGGGCGTTCGGGGCCGCCGGTCTGGGCGCCGCCCAGGGGCTGACCGTGGCCGTGGTGTACGGGGTGCTCTCGCTCGCCGCGAGCCTGCCGGGGCTCGGGGTGCTCGTCGCCCAGGGGTGGGCCGGGGTGCGGCGCCGTCAGGTCGAGTTCGAAGAGGGTGTCCTCGCCGAGGAGGGCGCGCCGCGTCGGGGGGCGCGGCGCGTCGCGGAGGACGGGGGTGCCGGGGAAGCGGAGTCCGGGGACGCCGTCGCCGAGGAGGAGCGGCGCGACGGTGACGTACAGCCGGTGCAGGGCGTTCTCGCTCAGGAAGCGGGAGACGGTGACGCCGCCGCCCTCGACCAGCACCCGGCCGAGGCCCCGGCGGGCCAGCTCCTCGACCAGCCGGGCGGGGGCGAACGCGGCGGTGTCCGGGAGGGTGAGCACGTCGACACCGGGGCCGCCGGGGGCCGGGGCGGGGTGCCCGTCCTGGCCGGCGGCCACCACCCACAGGGTGGGGGCTGAGCCGTCGGTGAAGACCTTGCGATGTGGCGGCACCCTGCGGTGCGGGTCGAGGACCACCCGTACCGGATGGGTCCCGGTACAGGCCCGGACGGTGAGCCGGGGGTCGTCGGCGACGGCCGTTCCGGCGCCGACGACGACGGCGTCGGCGAGTGCGCGCAGGCGGTGGAGATGACGGCGGTCCTCCGCGCCGGTGACATAGTCGGCGTCGCCGGTGCGGGTCGCGATGAACCCGTCGAGGCTCTGGCCGAGCTGGGCGAAGGTGAGGCGCGGTCCGGCGAGGCAGAGCGGCAGATAGCGGTCGGCGAGTTCCTGGGCGCCGGGGGTGGCGTTCCGGTGCCAGTACGGGCGTCCGGTGGTGTCCCTGCGGAGCCCGGCGGCCTCGGCCTCGGCCTCGGTGCGGACCGTACGGAGCACTTCCCAGGCGGCTTCGGTGTCCAGGGCGGGGCCGCTTCCGGAGGGTCCGGGCGGTCCGGCGGCGGGCGGGTGGCCGGTCATCGGGACTCCTCGCGGGTGAGCAGGGCGAGTGTGGCGCCGAAGGAATCGGCCAGCGCGGCCAGCAGTTCCTTTCCTTTACCGGCGGAGGACCGGGAAGGACGGCCGATGACACCGGTCCCGGTATAGGCGGCCATACCGAGGGTGAGGAGATGTCTCCGGTCGTCGGCGATCCAATCGGCGGTCTCATATCCGGGGCGCACGAGTTCGGGACGGTCGTGCAGCAGGATGGATGTCTCGACTTCTCCCGCGTGCATATCGGTGTGCGCGGAGGTCTCCACCCCGGCTCTGGTTCTCGCCGTCTCCCAGTCGGCGGAACCGGGGAAAAGCGCCATACGTGTTCCGCTGCCCGCGGATTCCTGGACGACGTTGCGCAGTACGTAATTGCCGCCGTGCGCGTTCACCAGAATCAGGGATTTTATTCCGGAGCGGCGCAGCGATGCCGCGATGTCGCCCACCACGGCGTGCAGGGTGGCCGCGGAGAGCGAGACCGTGCCGGGCCAGTCGGCGTGTTCGTGGGAGCAGGAGACGGTGACCGGCGGGAGCGTCAGCACCGGGTGAGCGGCGGCTATGCGGCGGGCGATGGCGCAGGCCACGATGGTGTCGGTGGTCAACGGCAGGTGGGCGCCGTGCTGTTCGAAGCTGCCGACCGGCAGGATCGCGGCGGCCGGGCGGGCGGCCCGGACGTCCTCGGTGGTCTCCGGGGGCAGCGGATCGGACGCCACGGGGGGCGTTCCCTGACCGTTCATTGTTTCCGGCCTCTCTTTCTCCGTGCGTCGCACGCGTTTCGGTGCGCGTCACCGGGAGCAGACTACGCGGGAATGGTCCGGTGATCGTCCGAACGTGATGAACGCTACCGTGGGTTGATGCCGTTTTACCTTTCTTCCCGTACCCGGGAAGGGGGTTGAGCAGATATGATTGGCGCATGACAGACAGTGATGGCGTGCGTCTCGGCAGTGCTCGTTCATCAGGTGTCGAACGAGCGGCGAAAGTACGGCTGTCCACCGTGCACGGAGACTTTCTCGCAGTCGGCTACCTGGACCGTAATCGCGGCGATGAACAAATAGCCTTGGTTTATGGCGATGTCACGGGCGAAGGGGCCCTTGCCCGGGTGCATTCGGAGTGTCTGACCGGGGACGCGTTCGGCTCCAAGCACTGTGAGTGCGGTGAGCAGCTCGGTGCGGCGCTGGACGCCATCGCCCGCGAGGGCAGAGGCGTGCTGATCTACCTTCAGGGCCACGAGGGGCGCGGGATCGGCCTGCTGGCGAAGTTGCGGGCGATGCAGCTCCAGTCGGAGGGGCTGGACACGGTGGAGGCGAACCTCGCGCTGGGGCTGCCGGCCGATGCGCGGGACTACCAGGTGGCCGCGGACATGCTGCACGATCTGGGGGTGCTCTCGGTGCGGCTGCTGTCGAACAACCCGCGCAAGAGCGAGGCGTTGCTCCGCCATGGCATCAAGATCGCGGAGCGGGTGCCGCTGCTGATCCCGCCGCGCGAGGAGAACCTGCCGTATCTACGGACCAAGCGGGAGCGGCTGGACCACGATCTGCCACATCTGGACGGGATCGTCCGGGAGAGCGTCCCGGACGTCCCGGGTGTCCCGGTGGACGCGGCGGCGGACCGCTCCGGCTGACCGCCGCCTCACGCCTCCGCGCCCCCGCCCGGCGGCCGTTCAGCGGACCCTGGTCCGCCGAACAGCCGCCGGCGGCGTGCCGCCGGCCAGGGGGGAGCGGGCCAGGGTCACACACCCGGCGGCGATCAGCGCGACGCCGGCGAGCTGGGGCAGCAGCCACCAGCCGGTGCGCAGGCTCTCGCCGAAGAGCGTCACCCCGTACGCGACGCTGATCAGCGCGTCCCCGAGGGTGAGCATCGGCTGCGAGGCGGCCAGCGTCCCGGCCTGGAGGGCGTTCTGGAGCAGGAAGAGCGCCCCCACCCCGGCGACGGCCATCGCGTAGAGCTGCCAGCAGGTGAAGAGCGCGCCCGCCCCGCCGCTGTCCAGCCGGGCCACCGCGTCCTTCATCAGGGCGGCGGTCAGCGCGTAACCGCAGGCGGCGGCGAGGCCGAGCAGCGCGGCGCGCGGGTTGCCGCGCAGCCGCAGCGCCGCCCCGATCACCACCGCCTCGAACGCTCCGGTGCAGAGCAGCGCCCCGATCCAGGCGGCCCCGTGCACCTGTTCGGAGCCGCCGCCGGGGGCCGCCGAGGCGAGACCGAGAGCGAGCCCGCAGGTGACGGCGGCGGCCCCGTACCGTACGGAGCGGTCCAGCCGGACCTGGAAGACCCGGGCCGCGATCAGCAGCGTGGCGGGCAGTTCGATCACGAAGATCGGCTGCACCACGGCGATCGGCCCGGTGGCGAGCGCCACCGCCTGGCACCCCGCGGCCACCAGCACCAGGCCGATCCCCGCCAGCCACACCGGCTTGCGCACCAGCCGCCCGATCAGCGAGAGCCGCATCGCCTGGGTGTCGGGGACGGTGGCGGCGGCGCGGCGCTGGAGCACGGCGGCGGAGCCGTTGCTGAGGGCGGTGAGCACGGCGAACAGAACACTGATCACCGGGCCATCATGGGGGCGCCCGCCACCGGATCGGCTCTCATCGACGGGCCGCACCGCAGGTCGCGGGGGTAAACGGGTGACGGCGGGGTACTTGGCGCCCCCGCCACCCCCTCCGCTCCCCCGCTGTTCCCGCTCCCTCTCGGCTCCCCCGCCGCGCCGGTACGCTGGGGCCCCGTGGTCCGCAGACATCCCGCCCCGCCGCCCTCGCCCCTCCCCCAGCGGGACGGGGTCGATCCCGTACGGCTGCGGCTGCCGCACACCGACGGGACCGGCGGGACCGCTGGGGCCGACGGGACGTGGCCGACCGTACGGGCGTATCTGGTGGCCCGGTACGGGGGCGCGGTCGGCGCCGAGCGGGTCGCCGCGATGGTGCGGGAGGGCCGGTTCCACGGGGAGCACGGGCCCGTGGGCGCGGAGGAGCCGTACGCCGCGGGGCGGTATGTCTGGTTCCACCGGGACCCCGTTCCGGAGGAGCGGGTGCCGTTCGAGATCGGGATCGTGTACCGGGACGAGCGGATCGTCGTCGCGGACAAGCCGCACTTCCTCGCCACCACGCCGCGCGGGGGCCATGTCACCGAGACCGCGCAGGCCCGGCTCCGCCGTGACCTCGCCCTGCCGGAGCTCCAGCCCGCGCACCGGCTCGACCGGCTGACGGCGGGGCTGGTGCTCTTCGTCGTACGGGCCCGCGACCGGGGCGCGTACCAGCGGCTCTTCGCGGAGCGGCGGGTGCGGAAGGAGTACGAGGGGGTCGCGCCGTACGATCCGGCGGTGCCGCTTCCGGTGACCGTGCGCGGCCGGATCGAGAAGGAACGCGGGGTGCTCGCGGCCCGGGAGGCGGCCGGGGAGCCGAACGCGGAGAGCCGGATCGAGCTGCTGGAGCACCGGGGCGGGTACGGGCGGTACCGGCTGGTGCCGGTCACCGGCCGCACCCACCAGCTACGGGTCCATATGTGCGGGCTCGGGCTGCCGCTCCTGGACGACCCGGTCTATCCGGTCGTCCAGGAGCCCACCACGGCCGGGGCCGGCGGCTCCGGCGGCCCCGGTGGCGAGGACTACGGCCGGCCGCTCCAGCTCCTCGCCAGGGTGCTGGAGTTCACCGACCCGCTGACCGGGGCCGAGCGGCGGTTCGAGAGCCGGCTGCGGCTGGCCCCGTTGCCGCCGGCCCGCTGACCGGCCTCAGTGGCCGGCCTTCAGTCGCCGGTCTTCAGTGGCCGGCCTTCAGTGGCCGCGCTGGATCCACTCCGCCAGATGGGGCGCCTCGGCGCCGATGGTGGTCGTGTCCCCGTGTCCGGTGCGGACCACCGTCTCGGGCGGCAGCGCGAGGAGCCGGTCCCTGATCGAGTCGATGATGGTCGGGAAGTGCGAGAACGACCGTCCGGTGGCGCCGGGGCCGCCCTGGAAGAGCGTGTCGCCGGTGAAGACCGTCGCCAGTTCAGGGGCGTACAGACACACCGCGCCCGGCGCGTGCCCCGGAGTGTGGAGCACGGTGAGGGTGGTGCCCCCGACGGTGACCGTACCGCCGTCGGTGAGTTCGCCGTCCGGCAGCCGCTCGGGGTGGGTCTGCTTCCAGAGCGGCAGGTCGTCCGGGTGGAGCAGGATCGGAGCACCGGTGGCGGCGGCGAGCGCGGGGGCCGCGTCGATGTGGTCGTTGTGGGCGTGGGTGCAGACGATCGCGCGGAGGGTACGGCCCTGGAGCGCGGCCTCGATGGCGGCTGCGTCGTGGGCGGCGTCGATGACGATCGCCTCGCTGTCGTCGCCGACGATCCAGACGTTGTTGTCGACGTCCCAGGTACCGCCGTCGAGCGCGAAGGTCCCCGAGGTGACCAGGTGGTCGATGCTTACGGTCATCAGAACGTCACCACCGAGCGCAGGACGTCGCCGCCGTGCATCCGCTCGAACGCCTTCTCCACCTCGTCGAGGGCGATGGTCTCGGTGACGAACGCGGCGAGGTCGATCCGGCCCTGCTGGTGGAGGTCGATCAGCATCGGGAAGTCCCGGGAGGGCAGGCAGTCGCCGTACCAGGACGACTTGAGGGCGCCGCCCCGGCCGAAGACGTCGAGGAGCGGCAGTTCGAGCTTCATCTCGGGGGTGGGCACGCCGACGAGGACGACGGTGCCGGCCAGGTCGCGGGCGTAGAACGCCTGCTGGTACGTCTCGGGGCGGCCGACCGCCTCGATGACGACATCGGCGCCGTTGCCGCCGGTCAGCTCGCGGATCGCCTCGACGGGGTCGGCGGAGCGGGAGTTGACGGAGTGGGTGGCGCCCATCGTCTCGGCCTGCGCCAGCTTGCGGTCGTCGATGTCCACCGCGATGATCTTCGCCGCGCCCGCGAGCCGGGCGCCGACGATCGCCGCGTCGCCGACCCCGCCGCAGCCGATGACCGCGACGGAGTCGCCCCGGCCGACCTGGCCGGTGTTGATGGCGGCGCCGATGCCCGCCATCACCCCGCAGCCGAGGAGGCCCGCGACGGCCGGCGAGACCGACGGGTCGACCTTGGTGCACTGGCCGGCGGCGACGAGGGTCTTCTCGGCGAAGGCACCGATGCCTAGCGCCGGGGAGAGCTCCGTGCCGTCGGTCAGCGTCATCTTCTGCCGGGCGTTGTGGGTGGCGAAACAGTACTGCGGGCGGCCACGCCGGCAGGCCCGGCAGTTGCCGCACACCGCACGCCAGTTGAGGATCACGAAGTCGCCGGGGGCCACGTCGGTGACGCCGGCGCCGACCGCTTCCACCACTCCGGCCGCCTCATGGCCGAGGAGGAAGGGGAACTCGTCGTTGATCCCGCCCTGCTTGTAGTGCAGGTCGGTGTGGCAGACACCGCACGCCTGCACCTGGACCACGGCCTCACCGGGGCCCGGATCGGGCACGACGATCGTCTCGACCCGTACCGGCTCGTTCTTCCCGGGAGCGATGACCCCTTGCACCTGCTGCGCCATGCCAGGACCTGCCTTTCGTCATACCTGATGACATACGGGTATCCGGGGCGCCGGCGGGCGTCCCGTTCCGTCCCCCACTATCCCGTGTCGCGCGGCCTCGCGGTGACGGAAGGGGTGGCCGGGGCGGCGGCGGCCGGGCCGGCCGGGGCGGCGGCCGGGTCCACCGGCTCTTGATCCTGACGTACGACATGGGTTTGGGTGGCGTACGGGATTACGGTCCGGGGAGGTGCCCGGGGCCGCCGAGAACAGCGAGGCAGGATATGAGCACCCCTTACGTCGTCGTGGTGATGGGCGTGGCAGGCACCGGCAAGACGGCCGTCGGCACCCTGCTCGCCGCCGCGCTGGGCGTCCCGTACGCCGAGGGCGACGACCTCCACCCGCCGGAGAACATCGCCAAGATGTCCGCGGGGACGCCGCTGGAGGACGCGGACCGGTGGCCCTGGCTCGACACGGTCGGCGCGTGGGCGGCGGGCCGGGCGGGGCGCGGCGGGGTGATCACCTGTTCCGCGCTCAGGCGCGTCTACCGGGACCGGCTGCGGGCGGCCGCGCCCGGCCTGGTCTTCCTCCATCTGGACGGCGACCGGGAGGTGGTCGGGCGGCGGATGGCGGCGCGGCTGGGGCATTTCATGCCGACCGCGCTGCTCGACTCGCAGTTCGCGACGTTGGAGCCGCTGGAGGACGGGGAGCGGGGCGTCGCCGTCGGGGTGGAGGGCACGCCGGAGGAGATCGTGGCGCGGTCGGTGGAGGCGCTGCGGGCGCTGTGAGGGGGCGACGGGCTCGCTGAGGGGGCTGCCGGGGCGGTGGGGCCCGGAGGGGCGGCGGGGCCTGCGGGACCTGGAGGGGCGTCGCCTTTCCGTCCCGTACGGTCACTCCGTCCCGTACGGTCACTCCGACCCGTACGGTCACTCCGTCCCGTACGGTCACTCCTTCCCTTAGGGTCACTCCTTCTCGTACGGTCGTTCCCCTCCCCCGTACGGGCGCTCCTCCCGCCAGTGGGGGTGCTCCCGCCGGGCCCAGCGGCGGGAGACCCGTCCGGTGCGCATCCCGCGCCGGGCCTCGGGGTCGCCGTACGCCATGGTCAGATGGCCGGCTAGGACGGCGCCGATGGCGAGGGCGAGCCAGTCGTGGACGAAGGTGGCGCTGGTGCGCCAGACCAGCGGGACGAGCCCGGTGAACCACATCAGCAGCCCCGTGCCGAGCATGACCAGCACGGCGCCCGTGAGCCACCCCGCGTAGAGCTTCTGCCCGGCGTTGAACTTCCCGGCGGGCCGGGCCTCCGGGCGCCGGTCGCGGCGGCGTACCGCGCGCAGCCACTCCCGGTCGTACGGCAGGAAGCGGCCCAGCCGGACCAGGTCGGCCCGGAAGGCGCGGGAGGCGAGCCCGAGCAGCACGGGCACCGGGAGCAGCAGCCCGGACCACTGGTGGAGGGTGACCACGAGCAGCCTGCGGCCGACGAGTTCGGCGAGCCCCGGCACGTAGAGGCAGGCGGCGCTCGCCACGCAGACCAGCATCAGGGCGCCGGTGGTCCGGTGCACCCACCGCTCGGCGGGGGTGAAACGGTGCCGGTCGCCGGTGACGGGGGCGGAGGCGGGAGCGGCCGGTTCCGGTCCGTGCGGCCGGCCCGGTTCAGACGGTGGGGGCGTCGTCGCGGCCGTTGGACCGGCCGACCCAGGCGTCGATGTCATAGCCGCGCTCCTCCCAGTAGCCGGGCCGCACCTCGGAGGTGACGGTGATCCCGGAGAGCCATTTCGCCGACTTGTAGAAGTACATGGGCGCCACATAGAGCCGGACGGGCCCGCCGTGCGCGTGTTCGATCGGCTGGTCCCGCATGGTGAGCGCGACGAGGACATCGTCCCGGCGGGCCTGCGGGAGGGTGAGGCTCTCGCTGTACGCGCCGTCGAAGCAGGTGAAGCGGATCGCCTTCGCCTCCGGGCGCACCCCTGCCGTGTCGAGGAGGTCGGCGAGGCGTACCCCGCCGAAGGGGGTGTGCGGGACGCGCCAGCCGGTGACGCACTGCACGTCGCGGACGGTGCGGGTCTGCGGGAGGGCGCGGAGCGCGTCGAGGGTGTACGTACCGGGGCGGTCGACCAGGCCGTCGACGGTGAGCCGGTAGGTGGCGGCGTCCTTGCGGGGGACGGAGGAGGTGACCGAGTAGTAGCGGAAGCCGCCGCCGTTGGGCAGCAGTCCGGTGAGCCCGGTCGGGTCCTTGGTGGCGGCGGTGCCGAGGAACCCTTCGAGGCCGCGCTGGAGGTACGGCGCGGTGACGAGCCCGGCGGCGCCCAGCCCCAGCATGGAGAGGACCAGGCGGCGGCCGACCGGGGTGCCCTCGGTCTCCTCCGCCTCCTCCACCGCATCCGTCCTGTGCGGAACCGCCCTGTCCGGACCCGCCCTGTCTGGTTGATCGTTCACTCTTCGAGTGTGGCCGCCCGTGGCCCCGGGAGCCAGGGCCACGGGCGTTCGTCATACTTCCGTCAGATCTCCGGGGCCCTCATGGGGTGTTGCCCGCGGCCCGCTGCTCCGCCTCGGCCGCCCGCTCCAGTTGGAACGCCTCGTTCCCGAGCCCGATCCTGGCGTGCACATCGGGCCGTACGGAGCGGAGCACCGCCCCGTACACCAGCCCGGCCACCAGGGCGAGCCCGATGATCCCGGGGAGGATCCAGCTCAGCGCGGAGCCGGGGCCCGCGTCGATCAGGACGCCGAAGTCCTTGACGGTGAAGACGGCGATGGCCGCCAGGGCGAGGGTGGCGAGCCCGGAGGAGACCAGGCGCGGGGCGTGGGCGCGCCCGGCGCCGCGCTTGACGAAGAAGGCGATGACGGCGACCGACGCGAGCGCCATCAGCGTGATGACGCCGAGCGCGCCGACGCTGCCCATCCAGGTGAAGAGCCGCAGCACCGGCGCCGTCGGGTCGCCGACGGGCCGGGAGTCGGTGAGGGCGAAGGCGGCGATGGCGGCCAGCGAGATCAGGGACTGGAGGACGGAGCCGGAGGCGGGGGCTCCGCTGGCCCGGGTGGTCCGGCCGAAGCCGGCCGGCAGCAGCCCCTCGCGGCCCATCGCGAAGGCGTAGCGGGCGACGACGTTGTGGAAGCTGAGGAGCGCGGCGAACATGCCGGTGACGAAGAGGACATGCAGGACATCGGCGAAGGTGGTGCCGAGCCGCGCCTCGGTGAGGGTGAAGAGCAGCCCGGGGCCCTGCTCGGTGGCGGCCCCGACGATCGAGCCGGGCCCGGCGGCGACCGTGAGCGCCCAGGCGCCGAGCGCCAGGAACGCCGAGGCGTAGGCGACGGCGAGGAACATCACGCGGGAGACGACGATGTGCGGGCGGCTGGTCTCCTCCGCGTACACCGGGGCCTGTTCGCAGCCGACGAAGGCGGCGACGCAGAAGCAGAGGGCGGTGCCGAAGCCCGCGCCGGTGAGGGTGGCGGGGTCGAAGGCGGCGAGGGAGAGGCCCTCGGGCCCCGGGGAGGCGATGGTGGCGATGTCGAAGATCACCACGAGGAGGCATTCGATGGCCAGCAGGACGCCGAGGACCCGGGCGTTGAGGTCGATCTTCAGCCAGCCGAGGACGCCGACCGCCGCCGCGGCCACCAGGGCCGGGATCCACCAGGCCACCGAGAGGTCCAGATAGGTGGCGAGGAGCCCGGAGACCTCGAAGCCGAGGAGTCCGTAGACGGCGAACTGCATGGCGCTGTAGGCGACGAGCGCGAGGAGCGAGGCCCCGGCGCCGGCCGTGGGGCCGAGGCCGCGCGCGATGTACGCGTAGAACGCCCCGGCGTTGTGGACGTGCCGGCTCATCTCGGCGTAGCCGAAGCTGAAGAGCGCCAGGACGATGCCGAGGATCACATAGAGCAGGGGCTGTCCGACGATGCCCATGACGCCGAAGACGGTGGGCATGACACCGGCGACCACCAGCATCGGGGCGCTCGCCGCGAGCACGGAGAGCAGCAGGCCCAGCGTGCCGAGCCGGTCGGCCCGCAGGGCGCGCTCCTGCCCTTTGTATGTGTTGATCCCAGCGGTGGGCGTGGTCGTTCTGGTGCCCGTCGGCATGACAGGGGGTGTCCTCTCGGGGTCCGGTTGCGCGGAACGGAACATGCGGAGCATGCGGAACAGGAACATGCGGTACGGCGTGCGGTGGTACGAGGGGGGCGTGCGGGTGGCACAGGGAGTGCGGGTGGTACGCGGGGATGGTGCGGTGGTACGCGGCGGTACGGTGCGGGGGCTCAGGCGGGACCGAGCGCGGTGTCGCGCGCGGCGCGGAACGCGGTGAACGCGGTGTGCGGGTCCCGGTCGGGGTAGGACCAGGGCGCCGGGGTGATGTGCTCGCCGATCCGCTGGAAGAGCGCGGCGGCCTCGGCGAGATGGCCCTCGTGGAACTGGGCGTGGGCCAGGAAGTTGAGGTCCACGCGGTTGCGCGGATGCCCCTCGCCGCCCCACTCCAGCCACCAGTCGAAGGCGCCCTTGAGCACCTGGCGGGCGCGCCGCCCGGTCCAGTGCCGGGCGGCCCCGGGTCCGGCGGGCTCGCCCCCGGTGGCGGCGAGCACCCGGTACCGCTCGGTGTGGGCGACGACGGGGAGGATGGAGAGCGGCGAGTCGGCCGGGGCCTGTTCGGCGGCCCAGGACGCGAAGTCGTAGACTTCGTGGAAGGCCTCGTGCCCGGGTTCCGTACGGCGTTCGGCGAGCCGGGCCGCCATCAGGTGGTGTGCGTGGTGGTGGTCCGGGTGGCGGCTTCTGACCTCGTCGAAGAGGCGGGAGGTCTCCTCCTCGGTGCCGAGGGTGCGGGCCAGGAGCAGCAGGCCGAGCCAGGGGGTGGGGTCGGCGGGGGCCCGGCGGATGGCCTCGCGGCAGGCGTCCTTGGCGCCCTCCTCCCCGGCCCGGGGCCGGCCGTGGAGGACGTCGAGGACGGCGGCGCAGCCGAGCAGGGTGGCGGCGTCGGCGCTGTCGGGTTCGGCGAGGAGCCAGTCGCCGGCCCAGACGGCGGCGGAGGCCGCCTGGGCGAGCACGATGACCCGGTGGCCGCGCCGGTCCCAGTCGTCGCCGGTGGCGGCGAGCAGGGTGCGCGCTTCCGTCCAGCGGCCTTGCGCCAACTGGTCTCTCACGGCGCGTAATTCGGTGTCGTCGAGGGCCGGGTCGAAGAACGGGGCGGAGCGTACGTTCCGCTGGGCCCGTCTCCGGGAGCGGCCCAGGGGTGGCGGAGGCGGTGGCATTCCGCGTAATCCTCCAGGGCGCGTGCACGAGCGATGATCGCGCACAGCCAACCGGAGGTCACGCTCCGCGTCAAGGCCCGTTTTGTTACGTAGCGCCGCCAACTGGCTTACGGGCAGGGCGAGTTACCCCCGGACCTGCGACGATTCACCCCTGGAGCCGCGACAATTCGCCCCTGAGGCCCGCGACGTTTCACGCCTGGGCCCGGACGATCCGGCTCTGGGCGCGCGACGATCCGGCTCAGCCGAGGGCGCGGGCCGCCGCGCGTCCCGCCGTACGGCCGGAGAAGACACACCCGCCCAGGAAGGTGCCCTCCAGGGAGCGGTAGCCGTGTACCCCGCCGCCGCCGAACCCGGCCGCCTCGCCCGCCGCGTAGACGCCGGGGAGCGGGTCGCCGCCCGCCGTGAGCACCCGCGAGGAGAGGTCGGTCTCCAGGCCGCCGAGGGACTTGCGGGTGAGGATGTTGAGGCGTACGGCGATCAGCGGGCCCGCGTCCGGGTCGAGGATGCGGTGCGGGGCGGCGGTACGGATCAGCCGGTCGCCGAGGTAGGCGCGGGCGCCCCGGACCGCCGTGATCTGGAGGTCCTTGGTGAAGGGGTTGGCGATCTCCCGGTCCCGCGCGGTGATCTCGCGGCGCAGCTCGGCCTCGTCGATCAGCGGCTCCTCGGTGAGCGCGTTCATGCCGCGGACGAGGGCGCCCAGATCCTTCTCGACGACGAAGTCGGCGCCCTTCTCCATGAACGCCTTGACCGGCCCCGGCACATCGGCGCGGGCCCGCCCGAAGACATCGCGGACGGAGCGTCCGGTGAGGTCCGGGTTCTGTTCGGAGCCGGAGAGGGCGAACTCCTTGCCGATGATGCGCTGGTCGAGCACGAACCAGGTGTACTCGTGGCCGGTGCGCATGATGTGCTCCAGCGTGCCGAGGGTGTCGAAGCCGGGGAAGAGCGGCACCGGCAGCCGCTTGCCGCGCGCGTCCAGCCAGAGCGAGGAGGGGCCCGGGAGGATCCGGATGCCGTGCCGGGCCCAGATCGGGTTCCAGTTCTCGATGCCCTCGGTGTAGTGCCACATCCGGTCGCGGTTGATGTGGTGCGCGCCGGCCGCCTCCGCGATGCCCAGCATCAGCCCGTCGACATGGGCGGGCACCCCGGAGAGCAGCTTGGCCGGCGGGGTGCCGAGCCGTTCGGGCCACTCGGCGCGTACCAGGTCGTGGTTGCCGCCGATGCCGCCGGAGGTGACGATGACGGCCTGGGCGCGGAGCGAGAAGGAGCCGGTGACGGTGCGGCTGCTCGCGGTGCCCCGGGGCGCGTCGCTCGGCTCCAGGATCTCGCCGGTCACGGTGTCCACCGCGCCGGCCGTCGAGCCGAGCCCGGTGACCCGGTGGCGGAAGCGGAGCGAGACCAGGCCCTGGGCGACGCCCGCGCGCACCCGGCGTTCGAAGGGCTCCACGACGCCGGGTCCGGTCCCCCAGGTGATGTGGAAGCGGGGTACGGAGTTGCCGTGTCCGGTGGCGTCGTACCCGCCGCGCTCCGCCCATCCGACCACCGGGAAGAACCGTATGCCCTGGCCGGAGAGCCATGCGCGCTTCTCCCCGGCCGCGAAGTCGACGTACGCCTCGGCCCATTGACGCGGCCAGTGGTCCTCGGGGCGGTCGAATCCGGCCGTGCCGAGCCAGTCCTGGAGGGCGAGGTCGCGGCTGTCCTTCACGCGGAGCCTGCGCTGTTCCGGCGAGTCGACGAGGAAGAGCCCGCCGAAGGACCAGTGCGCCTGTCCGCCGATGGACCGTTCCGGCTCCTGGTCGAGGACGATGACGGAGCGGCCCGCTTCGACCAGTTCGGCGGCGGCGACCAGGCCGGAGAGTCCGGCCCCGATTACGATCACATCGGCGTCGTACGCCATGGTTTCCATCCTTCGCGGGCGGGTCGCGGGCTCTTCCGGGTGGGTCCGATCTTCCGTACGGGCGAGTAACGAGTCAACTGGTTGGATGGGGACCATGAGTGCGACGGACGGAATGGCGCGATGAGCACGGCGGAGGATCTGAACCCGGCCGACGAGATCCTGGCTGTCGTCGACGAGAACGACCATGTCATCGGGCGGGCGCGGCGCGCGGAGGTCTACGCGAAGGGGCTCTGCCACCGGTGCGTCTTCATCTTCGTACGCGACCCGGAGGGCCGGGTCTTCGTCCACCGCAGAACGGCGGAGAAGATGGTCCACCCGTCGCTGTACGACATGTTCGTGGGCGGGGTGGTCGGCGCGGGCGAGGGGTACGACGAGGCGGCGCTCCGCGAGGCGGAGGAGGAGCTGGGGGTCTCCGGGCTCGACCGTCCGGTGCCGGTCCTCTCGTTCCTGTACGAGGCGGCGAACGGCCGGGACCGGTGGTGGTCGCGGGTGTACGAGGTGGTCTGCGCGCTGCCGGTGAACCCCCAGGTGTCGGAGGTGGCCTGGCACGCGTTCCTCCCCGAGGAGGAGGTGGCCCGGCGGGTGGCCGCCTGGTCGGCGGGCGCGGACGCCGGGGAGGCCGGGGAGGCCGGGGAGGCCGGGGAGGCCGGGGAGGCCGGGGAGGCCGGGGAGGCCGGGGAGGCCGGGGAGGCCGGGGAGGCCGGGGAGGCTGCCGACGGCACCGACGGCGACACGGACGGGGACACGGACAGGGACGTCTGGGAGTGGGTGCCGGACGGGGTGGCGGCCTACCGGCGGCTGACGGCGCTCCGCTCCGGGCCGACGCCGGCAGGCCCTGAACGGAGCGTGCGCACGTGATCGGCTTTGGACGGAGCCTGCGGCTGTGGTTCTCGCCCCGGCGGATCGGCGAGGAGGGCACGACCCCGGACTACCGCTTCTCGCTGGCGAACGAGCGGACCTTCCTGGCGTGGATCAGGACCGCGCTGGCGCTGGTGGGCGGCGGGTTCGCGGTCGACCAGTTCCTGCCCCAACTGCGCTGGGGCGTGCGCGCCGGGCTGGCGGTGGCGCTGCTGGCGGCGGGGGCGCTCTGCGCGCTGCGCGCGGTCAACCACTGGGTGCGGTGCGAACGGGCGATGCGGCGCGGTGAGGACCTGCCGGTTTCGCACTTCCCGACGGTGCTGAGCCTGGCGGTGGGGCTGGTCGCGGTGGCGATGCTGGTGATCGTCCTGCTGGGCCGGGCCGGATGAACGCCCCGGCGCCGGCGGCCGACCGGGATCCGGGGCTCCAGCCGGAGCGGACCCGGCTGGCGTGGCGCCGTACGACGCTCTCCTGCACGGTGGTGGCGGTGCTGGCGGGCCGCCAGGCCGTCCATGGCGGCGCGGACGCGGCGGGCCTGACGGGCGCGGCCCTCAGCGCCCTGGTCTGGCTGGCCTTCCTGGTGGTGGCCCACCGCCGCCTGACCTCCCTCACGGCGGCCCCCCGACCGGGCCGCCTCTCGGAACGCGGCGCCTTCCTGGCAGCGGGCTGCACCCTGCTCCTGGCGGCGTTCGCGGTGACGGTCCTGTTCTGACACCCCGGCACCGCCGCCCCGGCCAATGACGGCCACGCCTGACCGGCCGGTACGAAGCCGCCGCGCCGCCAGGGAAGCGACGGCCACGCGCCGGAAGCCCCGGTCCCCGGGTCGCCGACGCGCATACGGCCGGCCACCCGCCCGTGGGCGCAGCGCCCCGGGCCGAGCCTGTTCCGGCTTCCCCGGCCGGCGCCGCGCCCGCCCGGTCCCCCGCTCGGCGGCGGGTCCGTCGCCGTGCCCGGGTCAGTCGACGGGCTCCGGGACGATGACGACCTTGCCGCCGGTGCCGCCTGCCTCTGCGTGGCGGAAGGCGTCCGCTGCCTGTTCCAGGGGGAAGGTCCGGGCCACGTCGGCGGTGAGGACGCCCTGCTCCGCGAGGCCCGCCAGTTCCGCCAGGTCGGCGGGGTCGGGGCGGACGAAGGCGTAGCTGCCGCCGAGGTCGGTGACGCCGCTGTCCGCGATGGAGGCGAGCCGGCCGCCGGGGGCGAGCATCGTCGGGGTGGTACGGAGGATGTCACCGCCGATCGTGTCGAACGCCGCGTCCACCCCGTCCGGCACCAGCGCCCGCACCTGGGCGGTCAGGTCGTCCCCGTAGGTGACCGGCTCACCGCCCCGGGCCCGGATGTGTTCCTGGCCGGCGGCGCGGGCGGCGCCGATGACCCGGGCCCCGAGGTGGCGGGCGAGCTGGACGGCGAGCGAGCCGACCGCACCGGTCGCCGTGTGGACGAGGACGGTCTCGCCGGGCCGGACCCGCAGGACCCGGTGGAGCACCTGGTACGCGGTGAGCCCGGCCAGCGGCAGCGCGGCGGCCTCCGGGAAGCCGAGCGAGCGCGGCTTGTGCGCGAGGGTCCGGACCGGCGCTGCCACATACTGCGCGCAGGTGCCCCGGGCGAGGAAGTCCTCCCGGACATACCCGATGACCTCGTCCCCGGCGGCGAACTCGGTGACCGCGGCCCCGGGCCGGACCACCACCCCGGCCAGGTCCCAGCAGGGGATCACCGGGAGGACCGCGTCCAGGATCCCGTCGAGATATCCTTCGCGGCACTTCCAGTCGACGGGGTTCACGGCGGCGGCCCTGACCTCGACGAGAACGGAGTCGGGACCGAGCTTCGGCTCGGGGCGCTCGCCGTACTCCAGGACGTCGGGGCCCCCGTAGCGGCGGTAGCTGATGGCCTTCATGGACCGCAGCCTCCGCCGCCCGCCCGCGATACGCAAGCCGGGCGCGCCCGTCCGGTGGCGGTGGCCGGGGAAGGACGGGGGCCGCTTTACCTGACCATGTGTCAACTGACAGGGTCGGGGGGACCTTTCGACCCCAGGGGAGTTCCGATGCCTGCCACCGATCCGTACACCGTCCGTCTCGCCCCCGGTGTGCACGCCTATGTCCAGCCCGACGGCGGGTGGTGCCTGAACAACGCGGGGTTCATCAGCGACGGCCCCACGACGCTGCTGGTCGACACCGCCGCCACCGAACGGCGGGCCAGGACGCTGCGGGAGGCGATCGTGCTGGCGGGGGTGGAGCTGCCGCAGACCATCATCACCACACACCACCACGGCGATCACACGTACGGCAACGGGGTGTTCCTGCCGGGGGCGACGGTGCTCGGGCACGAGGCATGCCGCAGCGAACAGCTCGCGGCGGGCCATCAGCTCCATCTGATCTGGCCGCAGACCGACTTCGGGAACATCCGCATCATCGCCCCGACCGTGACCTACAGCGAACGGCTCACCCTCCATGTGGGCGGGACCGAGGTCCGGGTGATCCACCCCGGAGTGGCGCACACCCTCGGGGACTCCATCGTGCATCTGCCGGAGCACGGCATCGTCTTCACCGGCGATCTCATCTTCCAGGGCGGCACCCCCTTCCTCCCGATGGGCTCGCTGCGCGGCTCCCTGCGGGCGCTGGAGCTGCTGCGCTCGCTGGACGCGTCCGTCGTCGTCCCCGGCCATGGCCCGATCACCGACCCGACCGCGTACGACACGACGGAGCGCTACCTCCGGTACGTCGCCGAGCTGGCCGCGGAGAGCCATACCAAGGGGCTCACCCCGCTGGAGGCGGCGCGCGGGGCGGACCTCGGCGAGTTCGGGGAACTCCGGGAGAGCGAGAGGCTGGTGGCCAACCTGCACCGCGCCTACTCCGAACTGGACGGGGAGCCGGACGGCACCCCGCTGAACCTCACCACCGTCTTCACGGACATGGCCACGATGAACGGCGGCGTCCCCGTGGCCTGCCACGCCTGACCCACCCGGCGATCCCGGCCCCGGCCCCGATCCCGGCCCAGCCGCCGGGGCCGGGGCCGGGGCCGGGACCACCCCTGGACTCCATACCGACCGGTCGGCATCATGGGGGACGTCCGCCCGCCAGCCGTTCCGCCCGCCCCGGAGGTACGCCCGATGAGTCCAGCTCCGCCCCCCGGTCTCGACCCCGAGCGGCTGCGCGCCCATCTCGACCGGGCCCGCCCCGGGATGGTGAGGGGAGCGCTGGACGCGCGGCTGATCGAGGGCGGCCGGTCGAATCTGACGTACACGGTGACCGACGGCTCCGGCCGGTGGGTGGTGCGCAGGCCACCGCTGGGGCATGTCCTCGCCACCGCGCACGACATGCGGCGGGAGTACCGGGTGATCGAGGCCCTGCATCCGACCGCCGTGCCCGTCCCCGAGCCGCTGCTGCTCTGCATGGACGAGTCGGTGCTGGGCGCCCCGTTCTATGTGATGGAGCAGGTGGCGGGCGTCCCGTACCGCACGGCCGGGCAGCTCGCCCCGCTCGGCCCGGAGCGCACCCGGGCCGCCCTGCTCGGTCTCGTGGACACCCTGGTCGACCTGCACGCGGTGGACCCCGAGGCGGTCGGCCTGAGCGACTTCGGCCGCCCCGAGGGGTTTCTCGAACGCCAGCTCCGCCGCTGGGGCAAGCAGCTCGACGCGTCCCGCACCCGCGAGCTGCCCGGTATCGAGGAGCTGCGCACGGCCCTCGACCGCTCCCTGCCCGGCTCCCCCGCGCCCACGGTGGTCCACGGCGACTACCGGCTCGACAATGTCCTGCTGGGCTCGGACGACCGGATCGCCGCCGTGCTCGACTGGGAGATGTCCACCCTCGGCGACCCGCTCACCGATCTCGGGCTGCTGGCGATGTACAGCGTGCCCCTGGAGGTGCGGGGCTCCCCGATCAGCACCACGGCCGAGGCCGCGGGCCACCCCGCGCCGGCCGAACTGGCCGAGCGGTACGCGGCGGGCTCGGGGCGGGATGTCGGCGCCCTTTCCTGGTACACGGCGTTCGCCTGGTTCAAGCTCGCCGTGATCCTGGAGGGCATCCACTACCGCTACACCCACCACCAGACCGTGGGCCCCGGCTTCGACCGGATCGGCGATCTGGTCCCCGTCTTCATCGAGCACGGCCTCACCACCCTCCAGGAAGGCTGAGTACCCCTGATGGACTTCGCGTTCGACGCCCGCACGGAGGAGCTGCGCTCCCGGCTGCTCGCCTTCATGGACGAGTACATCTACCCGGCGGAGGAGGTGGCCAGGGAGCAGCGCGCCCGGCTGGCCGACCCGTGGTCCACCCCGGCGGTGGTCGAGGAGGTGAAGGCGGAGGCGCGCCGGCAGGGCCTGTGGAATCTCTTCCTCCCCGACCAGGGGTACGGGGCTGGGCTGACCAATCTCCAGTACGCGCCGCTCGCCGAGATCACCGGCCGCTCCCCCGAACTGGCCCCCACGGCCCTGAACTGCGCGGCCCCCGACACCGGCAACATGGAGGTGCTGGCCCAGTTCGGTTCGGACGAGCAGCGCAAGCGGTGGCTGGAGCCGCTGCTCGCCGGGGAGATCAGGTCGGCGTTCGCGATGACGGAGCCGGAGGTCGCCTCGTCCGACGCGACGAACATCCGGACCAGCATCCGGCGCGACGGAGACACGTACGTGATCGACGGCCGCAAGTGGTACATCTCCGGGGCGATGAACCCGGCCTGCGCGGTCTTCATCGTGATGGGCAAGACCGACCCGGACGGCGCTGACCCGCGCCGCCAGCAGTCGATGATCCTGGTCCCCCGGGACACCCCGGGCGTCGAGGTGCGCCGGGCGATGCGGGTGTACGGATACGAGGACCGCTCCCACGGGGGCCATGCCGAGGTCGTCTTCGAGAATGCGCGCGTTCCGGTCTCCCATCTGATCGGCGAGGAGGGCGGCGGGTTCGCCATCGCCCAGGCGCGGCTGGGCCCCGGCCGGATCCACCACTGCATGCGGCTGATCGGGATGGCCGAGCGGGCCATCGAGCTGATGTGCCGCCGGGCCCTGTCCCGTACGGCGTTCGGCAAGCCGGTCGCCGAGCAGGGGGTCGTTCAGAGCTGGATCGCGGACGCCCGGGTGACGGTCGAGCAGCTCCGGCTGCTCGTCCTCAAGACGGCGTGGCTGATGGACACGGTCGGCAACCGCGGGGCCCATACGGAGATCCAGGCCATCAAGATCGCCACGCCGCGCGCGGTGGTGGACATCATCGACTCCGCGGTCCAGTTGCACGGCGCGGGCGGGGTCAGCCAGGACTTCCCCCTGGCCGAACTCTGGGCCTCGGCCCGCACCCTGCGCCTGGCGGACGGCCCGGACGAGGTGCACCAGCGGTCGCTGGCACGTCGTGAGCTGAAGAAATACCGGTGAAGACATCCCTCTGGCCTCCTCTCGTGGGTGCCGGTTCTCTGCGGTCAGTGGCGGACGGTGCCGGGTTCGGCGGGTCTCGGCAGGGGCAGCAGGCCCAGTGACTGCGCCCGGATGACCGTGGAGAGCCGGTCGCAGGTGCCCAGCCTGCGGTAGATCGCCTCGATGTGCTTGTGTGCGGTGCGGGGCGAGATGTGCAGCCGGTGGGCGATCGCCGTGGCGGGCAACGCCTTGGCGAGCAGCGTCAGTACGGTGTGCTGACGCGGCGTGAGCCCCGCCTCCACCGCCCGCTCCCGCTCGGCCGGCTCCGCCCCGGGCCCACCGGTGGGCACCGTGACGCCGCCACCGTCACCCCCGCCACCGTCACCCCCGCCACCGTCACCCCCGTCCCCGCTCCCGCGCCTGCCGTCGCCCCCGCTGCCGGCTCCGGGGCCGCCACCGGATCCGGCCGGCCCGTGGGCCGTCCGTAACGCGGCGAGAGCCCGGTAGTGGCGGTCGATACCGATGAGGAGGGGCTGGACGCGGCCCGCGTAGGCCCGTTCCTCGGGGGTGAAGTCGTCCCGCTCGTGGTGGAGGACGAAGCCCCGGGCGACTCCGGCGGGGGCGGGCAGCGGGATGGCGAGCATATGGGCGCCGAGCGTGCCCCGGGCCAGCTGGTGGCTCCGGCTGCGCAGCCAGGACCGCTCCCCCATGAGCTCGCTCGCGGTGCGCGGGGTGCGGTCGGGCGTGGACGCGTAGTGCGCCGCCAGCGGGTTGCCCGCATGGACCTGGCGGTCCATCAGGGTGTCGAGCAGCCCCGGGGAGACCGGACGGGCCGACCGCCAGGCCACCACCCGGCCCCTCCGCTCCGCGTATCTGACCTGGGAGAGGGAGACGACCGGGGAGTGCAGCCCCCGGGCCAGCTCCGCCAGGACCAGGGGCCAGGGCGGTTCGGGCTCCGCGCGCTCCAGCACCGCCACGGCCAGGCTCAGCATCTGCGCGTACTCACGCCAGAGGGCGCCGCCCATCCTCGTACCCCCCGTGCCCGTACGACCACCAGTGACCGTACGTACCCTTTCCATCACTCTCCGCGCCTACGCGTGCACGCACAGACCCACCCCCGCGAGCGACCGCCCCCGCCCAGCGCCTCCCGCCCAGCCCCTCCCGCTCAGCGCCTCCCCCTGGGCACGCGCCGGTCAGCGCGCACCAGCCGGCGGGGCGCCACGTATCAGCGGAGCATCACGTATCAGCAGGGCACCACGTAGTAGACCGGGGTCCAGGTGGCGGTGCCGGTTTCCGGTGCCGCGCTGCTCCAGCGCTCCACCTTGTCGAAGTTGAGGAAGCGCGCCCTGGTGCCCCGGGTCTGGTTGTTGTTGAACGTCCCGTCCCCCGTCCAGGTCAGGTTGTATGTACCGCACCGGTAGTAATCGAGCGAGTCGCTGCCCCGATAGAGACAGAGGTGGCCGCTCCGGCAGGCGGCGGGCAGAGCGCCGCTGACCGGCGGCAGCGCGAGATCCCGGGCGGAGCGCTGCCCGGGCGCCCCGACCGTGATCTCACCGCCCGGCATCTCGATCCTGTTCGCGGACACCTGCCTGCCGCCGGCAAGGCGGGAGAGATAGCCGTCGACGCGCCCCTGGAGCGCGGCACCCTGCCCCGGGGTCAGGCCGGCCCGGTCGAGCTGGGCGGCGTAGCTCTGGCGCGGCTGGTCCGGAACCGCCTCCGCTCCCGCAGGGGCCGTCGTCGCGCTCGCGGAGAGCGTCCCGGCGGTGAGAGCCCCGGCGGCGACCGCGCCGACCGAGAGCTTCAGCAGGAACGCGCGGACCTTGGACGCGCGAGCCGTGGGCGTGCGAGCCGTGGGCGTGCGAGCCGTGGACGCACAGGCCTTGAGTACACGGGCCTTGGGTGCACGGACCCTGGACGCACAGGCCTCACCCGTCGGCTTCATCGACTTCACGATCGATCCCCCTGGATCTTCCCGGCCGATCTCCCCGATCGGCCACTCGCGGCCCCCGCGATCACTCACGGGGGCCGCGAACTTCCCGCCCGGAACCCTGACGTTCCGTAGCGCCAACACAACTCATAGTGACGAACGGGTCGGGTGCGTCGCAATGCGTACAAGTACGTATGGCGCCGAAGTGGCCGAGGATGCAGGAAGGTGCGCGCCGCTCAGGGGCGCAGCGCGCGCAGCAGCAGATCCGCCAGGTGGTCGGCGACCTGCCGCGGGGTGAGCGGACCGTCCGTCCTGTACCACGTGGAGAGGTGGTGGACCGAGCCGAAGTGGTAGTCCACGACCAGGTCGGCGGGGGTGGCGGTGGAGAAGACCCCGGTGCGCTGGCCCTCCTCGACCAGTGCGCGGAACCGTTCGTGGTAGCGCCGCCGTTCGGCCCGCACCTGCTGGTTCTTCTCCGGGCTGAGGTGGTGCGTGGAGCGGAAGAAGATCGCGGCGTCGTCGAGGTTCTCGATGGTCGTGACGACGACATCGGCGGCGGCGTCCCGCAGCCGCCGCTCCACCGGGCCTTGCGCGTCCGCGAAGCCGTCGAGCCGTTCCTGCTGGAGGCGGAGGACGCGCGCGTAGATCTCGTGGAGCAGGTCCTCCTTGGAGCCGAAGTAGTGGTAGAGGGCGCCCTTGGTGACGCCCGCCGCCTCGACGATCTCCTGGACGGACGTACGGTCGTAACCGCGCTCGGCGAAGAGCCGGGTGGCGGCGGCCAGCAGCCGTCGCGGTACGGGCTCGGCGCCCTCGTCCGTCGTCCTGGCCATCTGCCACCACCCGCCTTCCGCACCATGTCACCCATGTCGGCCACCCGTGTCGCCCGGGTCACCCCTGTTGCCCGGGTCGCCCCGGTCGCCCGTGCCACCCGTATCGCCCGTACCGCCTGCGCATCGCCCGTGCTCACGGAGCCGTCCCCGCCTGGGACGCTCACGACCGGGAACGCAGTTCCGCGTTCACGACCGGGAGCGCAGCTCCCGCCTCAAGATCTTCCCACTGGTCGTCTTGGGCAGCTCGGGCAGGATCTCGACCTCCCGGGGGTACTTGTACGCGGCGAGCCGCTCCCGGCAGTACGCGGCCAGCTCGCCGGGCGCCACCTCGGTGCCGGGGCGGGTGGACACGTACGCCTTCACGCTCTCCCCCCGGTACGCGTCGGGGACCCCGACCACGGCCGCCTCGCGCACCGCCGGATGGGTGTAGAGGACGTCCTCGACCTCGCGCGGCCAGACCTTGAAGCCCGACGCGTTGATCATGTCCTTCTTGCGGTCGACCACGTACAGCCAGCCGTCCGGGTCCATGAAGCCGATGTCGCCGGTGCGCAGTTCGCCGTCCGGGAAGGTCTCGGCGGTCGCCACCGGGTCGTTCCAGTAGCCGCCGACCACCTGGGGGCCGCGTACGGCGATCTCCCCCTGTGTGCCGAAGGGCACCTCGGCGCCCCGCTCGTCCAGGATCCGTACGTCCGTCTCGGGACCGGGGACCCCGACCGCGACCGTCCCGGACCCCGGGTCCACGGGGGCCTCGGTGTGCGGCGGGACGGAGGCGCAGGGGGCGGTGCACTCGGTGAGGCCGTACCCGTTGCGCAGATACGGGCCGAGCGCGGCCCGGAACCCCTCGATCAGCGCGGGTGGCAGCGGCGCGCCGCCCGAGGAGATCACCTCGAAGGAGCGGAAGTGGTCGGGGGTGACGCCGGGGTGGGCGGCGAGCGCCATGAAGGCGGTGGCGGGGCCGACGGTGTAGGCGGGCCGGTGCTCGGCGAACGCGTCGAGGACGACGCCCGGCTGGAAGCGGTACGTGAGGATCAGGGTGCCCGCGTTGGCGAGGCAGGCCGCGAGCTCGCAGACCAGGCCGGTGATGTGGAAGAGCGGGGCGAGCGCGAAGTAGCGGGCGCCTTCGGCGAGCGGGTGTCCGGTGCGCTGCCGCTCCGCGTTGTACATGATGTTGGCGTGCGCGTTCATGGCCCCCTTGGGCCGGCCGGTCGTCCCCGAGGTGTAGCTGATCAGCGCGGTGCCGGCGGCGTCCGGTACCCGGCCGGCGGGCGCGGGCAGTCCGCTCCTGGCGACCGCCAGCAGGTCGGCGGCGGGATCGTCGGCGGCGGGCGGTGGCCGGCGCGGGAAGTCGAGGACGCGCGGGTCGTCGCGGGTCTGGAAGTCGCGTTCGCAGGCGGTGAGGGCGATCCGTACGGACGCGGCGGCGGCCGTGGCGCGCAGGAACTCCGCCCAGGTGCGGTCCGCGCAGATCACGGCGGTGACCTGGGCGTCCGTCAGGATGTGGGCGACCTCGGCGGACTTGTACATGGGGTTGAGCGGGACGACGACGGCGCCCGCCTTCCAGGCGCCGAGCGCCGCGAGGACGAAGTGCGGGGTGTTCTGGAGCATGACCGCGACGCGGTCGCCGGGGGCGACTCCCCGGGCGGCGAGATGGCCGGCGACGGCGTCGGAGAGGGTGTCGGTCTCGCGGTAGGTGAGCCGGCCGTCGAAGTAGACGAGCGCCGTGCGCTCCGGGGCGCGCGCGACGGCGGTACGCAGGGCGTGGACCAGCGTCGCGGGCGGCTCGACCGGCGCCCGCTGAGCCGCACTGAGCACCCCCAGCCAGGGCCGGGCCGCGTACCGGGACCCGGAGACGGAAGCGGGGGCCGGGGGCTGGCCGGCGTCCACGGGCAGGGGCGAGGGCAGGCCGGAGGCCGGAGGCAGGTCCGGGGGTGGGGGTGGGGTCACCTGGGGCCTGCTTCCCATTTCTGTTGGAGGTGGTTCATGGCCGAGAGCCACCGGTCGGGGTCCTCCGCGCGGGCCCGGGCGTACTCGGCGACCTCGGGGTGCGGAAGGACGAGAAAACGATTCTCCGCCATGGCGTCGAAGAGCGCGTCGGCGACCGCATCCGGTTCGATCGCGGTCGGCGCGAGGACCAGGTCACCGGCGCTCCCGGTGGCCGCGAGCATGTCCGTACGTACGCCCTGCGGGCAGATGGCGTGCACCGCGAGGCCGCGGTGGCGGTACGTCAGCGAGAGCCACTCGGCGTAGGCCAGCGCGGCGTGCTTGGTGACGGAGTACGGGGCCGCGCCGATCATGGTGAGCAGCCCGGCCGCGGAGACCGTGGTGACGAACCGGCCCGAGCCGCGCTCCAGCCACTCCGGCAGCAGGGCCCGGCTCGCGCGAACGTGGGCCATGACGTTGACGTCCCACGCGGTCGACCACTCGTCCTCGGCGGTGAAGGCGTCGCCGCCGGTGCCGACGCCCGCGTTGGCGCAGTAGATGTCGACGGTGCCGCCCAGGGCGGCGCGGGCCTCGTCCACGGTGTGGGAGGCGTCGCCGGGGACGGCGGTGGCGCCGATCTCGTCGGCGACGGCGGCGGCCTTCGCGGCATCGAGGTCGTTGACGACGACGCGGGCGCCCTCGGCGGCGAACCTGCGGGCGAGCGCGGCGCCGATGCCGCCGCCGGCCCCTGTGACCACAACCCCTGCACCGTGCACCGCGCTCATCGGGCCTGCCTTTCGGGCGTTCCGGTATCCGGTATCCGTGACGGACGGACATACGACGAACAGACTAACCAGTCGGTATGTAGCGCGGAAGGGGATCCGGAAACCGCTGGACGGCCTCGTTCCCCCGGCGCCCGGGGAGCGCTAGCGTGCGGGGTCACGAGGACCAGGGGCAGGGGAGGGCGTGCGATGAGTCGGTTCGGACGGGGGGTCTCCCGGCGGGGGCTGCTGGCCGCCGGAGGCGCGGTCGGCGCGGCGGGGGCCATCGGGGCATCCGGTGTCGGCACATCCGGCGCCGGCGGTACGGACGGGACGCGCGCCCCCGGTGGTACGGGCGGGACACCCGCGTCCGGCCCCGGAGCCCCCCGCCCCCGTGTGCGGACCGGATTCGACCGGCTCGCCGCCGACGGCTACCGGCTCCTCTCCGGCCGGCGGGTCGGCATCGTCACCAACCCGACCGGGATCACCGCCGACGCCCGCCACATCGTGGATGTCCTCCACGCCGACGACCGGGTCCGGCTCACCGCCGTCTTCGGCCCCGAACACGGCTTCCGGGGGACGGCGCAGGCGGGCGGCTCGGAGGGGCGGTACGACGATCCGGCGACCGGGCTGCCCGTCTACGACACGTATCTCAGCAGCGGGCGGCAGCTCGCCGACATCTTCACCCGGTCCGGCGTGGACACGGTCGTCTTCGACATCCAGGACGCGGGCGCGCGCTTCTACACGTACATCTGGACCCTGTACGACTGCATGGAGGCGGCGGCGCTCGCGGGCAAGGCGTTCGTCGTCCTGGACCGCCCCAACCCGGTGACCGGCCGCGCCGCCCTCGGTCCCGTGCTCCACCCGGAGTTCGCGACCTTCGTCGGCCGCCGCCCGATCGCGCAGGCGCACGGGATGACCGTCACGGAGCTGGCCCGGCTCTTCAACGGGGAGTTCCTGGAGCGGCCCGTACCGCTGGAGACGGTACGGATGTCGGGGTGGGCCAGGGACGACTTCTTCGACGCGACGGGGCTGCCGTGGGTGCCGCCGAGCCCCAACATGCCCACGCCCGACACGGCGTTGGTGTACGCGGGCACCTGCCTCTTCGAGGGGACGAACCTCTCGGAGGGGCGCGGCACCACCCGCCCCTTCGAGCTGCTGGGCGCGGAGGGCGTCGACCGGCGGTGGGCGGAGGCGGCGAACGCGCTGGACCTCCCCGGAGTGCGGCTGCGCGAGGCGTACTTCGCGCCGACGTTCTCGAAGTTCCAGGGGACGACGATCGGGGGTGTGCAGCTCCATGTCCACGACCGGCGGGCGTTCGACCCGGTGCGCACCGGGATCGGGCTGCTGGTGACGGCGAAGCGGACCTGGAGCGGGTTCGCGTGGCGGTCCGACCACTGGATCGACAAGCTGACCGGGTCGGCGTCGGTCCGTACGCTGATCGACGCGGGCGCGGGGGTGGACGAGGTGACCGGGGCGTGGGAGTCCGAACTGGCCGCGTTCCGCGCCGTACGGCGGAGGTATCTGCACTACCGGTGAGGGCCGCATGCCGCATCACGCACGCCGCACCCCGCACGCCGTGTGCCGCATGACGCACGCCGCGTGACGCACGCCGCGTGACGCACGCCGCACGCCGCACGCCGCACGCCGTATAGCGCATGCCGCATGACGCACGCCGTGCGCACGGCACGTCTCCGCCGGGCGCGCGGCCGATAACATTCGGTGACCGGTCGATATCCGAGGGTGGCGTACGGGCGGCGTTGACCGTGCCGTTCACCGGCCGTGAGAGTGCCTGTCGTGATCGACGACGACACCCTGTCCCCCACACCACCCCCCACCCCCCGCGACCCGGCCCCGGGCGTACCGGCCCAGTCCGGCACCGACGCCCCGCAAGCCGCCCGGACCCCGGCGGCGCCCCCGGAGGACCCGCGCCGGGTGGCCGTGGCGAGCTTCATCGGCAACACCATCGAGCTGTACGACTTCTTCATCTACGGCATGGCGGCGGCGCTCGTCCTCGACGACGCCTTCTTCCCCCAGCTCTCCCCCCTCAACGCGAAGCTCGCCGCCTTCTCCACCTACGCGGTCGCCTTTCTGGCCCGCCCGATCGGCTCAATCGTCTTCGGCCATTTCGGCGACCGGGTCGGCCGCAAGTCCGTCCTGGTCGCCTCGCTCCTGCTGATGGGCGTGTCGACGGCGCTGGTGGGGCTGCTGCCCGGGTACGCCACCCTCGGTGTCTGGGCGCCTCTGCTGCTGGTCCTGCTCCGCTTCCTCCAGGGGCTCGGGATCGGCGGCGAGTGGGGCGGGGCCGTGCTGCTCGCGGTGGAGCACGCGCCGCACGGCCGACGCGGGCTGTACGCGGCGTTCCCCCAGCTCGGCCCGCCCGTCGGCTTCGCCGCCGCCACCGGTGTCTTCTGGCTGGTGTCGGCGGCGCTCGACGAGGCGGCCTTCGCGAGCTGGGGGTGGCGGATCCCGTTCCTGCTCTCCTTCGCGCTGGTCGCCGTCGGCCTGGTGGTACGGCTGAAGATCAGCGAAACCCCGGTGTTCGTACGGGCCGTGGCGCACCCGACGGTCACCAGGGTGCCGCTGTCCGGGCTGGTGCGGTGTCACACCCGGGAACTGCTGCTCGGGGCGGGCGCGATGGCCGTCGTCTACGCGCTCTTCTACACGTCCATGACCTACAGCCTGTCGTACGCGACGACCACCCTGGGCGTACCGCGCGACACGATGCTCGGCCTCTCCCTGATCTCCTGCCTCTTCCTCGCGGCCGGTATCTGGCTCTCCGCCACCCGCTCCGACACGCGCGGCCGGCGCGGCCCGGCGCTCCTGGGGTGCGGACTCGCGGCGCTCTGGGGGCAGGCGCTCTTCCCGCTGCTCGACAGCGGGCGTCCGGTGCTGATGGCGCCGGCGCTGGGGGTCGCCATGTTCTGTGTGGGGCTGGCGTCGGGCCCGATGGGGGCGTATCTCTCCGAGCTGTTCCCCGCCCGGGTCCGCTACTCGGGCGCGTCGCTCGCGTACAACCTGGGCGGGGTGCTGGGCGGCGCGGTCTCTCCGCTGGTCGTACCGCGCCTCCAGCCGGCCTTCGGCTCGGCGGCGGTGGGCTGGTACCTCAGCGCGTTCGCCGTGGTGTCGCTGCTCTGCGTACGGGCGCTGCCGGAGACCCGGGAGCGGGAGCTGGGGTGACCGTGACCGTACGCGCGCGGGCCGGGCCGCCCCGTCGGCGGCCCGGCCCACCTCGTGCGGGCGCCCCCGGTCAGCGGTGCGCCGGGAACTCCACCACCTGCTGGTACGTCGGCCGGTTCTGCCAGTTGATCTTCGGGTGCTTGATGCCGCCCAGCGCGCGGTGGACGATCGTGTCCGTGCACCACTGGTCGCCCGCCGAGCAGTTCTCGTCGCCCGGGTAGACCGTGTTCGCCGGGACCGCCGCCGCCGTCTTCAGCGTGGTCAGCAGGGCATCACGGCAGGCGGAGAGCGATCCGCCGCCGCAGTAGGTCTTCGGCGCCGGGGACTGGACCGGGTCGCCGAGGACCTGCCGGAGATCCTTGTCGACATATCCCCACCAGCCGTACTGGAACGACGAACCGCTGTGCGCGCCCGTCGGCCCGTGGCTGGAGGCCGGGGACTCGTCGGTCGGGAGCGAGGCGGTGAGCGCGGTGAAGAGGGCGTCGCCGAGGCCCGGCTTGAACTGGGCCTCCACCAGCCTCGGCCACCACGCGTCCATCGTCCGGATCGCCGCGGCGTTCCCGTACGTGCGGGAGCCCTTGGCGGTCTCCTTGCGCAGCGCGCCCGCGGCCTGCCATGCCTCCAACTGCTGGACGACGGTGTTGAGCGCGGAGTCGGTGACCGGCGCGGAGCGGATGACCTTGAGGAGGACCGGCAGCACCTGTTCGCCCCGCAGGTCGGCGAGGGCCGCTTCGGCCATCGCGCGGGTGAGGGAGGCGCGGGTGACGCCGCCCGCCGCGACGAGTTTCCTCACCCGGACGTCGAGCAGGTCGCCCCGGTGGACCGAGCCGTAGCCGAACCCGGCGGCGTCGTACTCCTTGGCCTGCCGGTTGTTCCAGGAGATGTAGTAGTCCTGGCCGATCGAGCGCGGGTGCTCGGCGAAGGGGGTGTACGCGGCCTCGTTGTACACCGGGTCGAAGTTCTGCCACTCGTACGCGCGCTCCGCCCGGACCGGCAGCGAGGCGTCGACGCCCGAGGCCCGTACCGGGTTGAGGCCGCTGTTGTAGTACGCGGCGGTTCGGGAGTCCGCGTAGAACCAGTTGAAGGCGTAGCCGACCTTGTGGGCCGCCTGCTGGAAGGCGGTGGCGCCGGTCAGGAAGTCCGGGTCGTTGAACATCTGGAAGCCGATGATGGAGTCGGCCTCGTGGCGGTAGGTGGTGCGGAGCGAGGTGTACGCGACCGGCTTGCCGCCGATGGTGGCGCGGTGCGTGACCATGCCGTAGCCGGTGCGCCAGACCTGGAGCCGGTACGAGCCCGCGGCGGTGGAGTCGGCCGTGGTGGGCTTCCAGGAGTTCTTCCGCTCCATCTTCTCCATGGGGGTGCAGACGGAGCGGAAGAGGTACGACGTGGAGTTCCTGGTGGGCGTCGAGCCGTCGGGCTCGCAGAGTTCGACGGCGTACGTGTCGGTGATGTCCTGCTGCGAGGAGGTCGCGCTCCACGCGTAGTCTTGGCCGCGCCCCATCTGGACGTACATGCCGACGCCAGCGAAGGAGACGCCGCGCGCGCTGATGCCGGGGCCCTGGAGCTCCTGGAGCATCATCAGCTGTGGCGCGAAATAGCCGGTTTGGGGGCCGAAGACGGCGACAGGGTGGCCGCTCTTCGTGTGGGCGCCCGAGACCATCAGTGCGTTGGACATGCCGCGCTTCGCGGAGAGGGCCCCGGCCGGGACGACGCCGTCGTCGAAGATGCCCTGGAGCGGCTCCAGTTCCTCGGGGGCGTCGACGGGGTCCAGCGCCATGGTGACGGCCGAGCCCGTCCGGTCGTACACGAGGGGTTCGGCGGTGACGGAGCCGGCGTCGGGGAGGGCGGTGCCGCGCGGCTGGTCGGGCTTGCGGGCGTACGGGAAGCGGGTGCCGTCGTGGACGGTGAGGACGGCCTCGGGGTCGTCCCGCTGCCGGAACGCCTCCCAGACGGCGGTGCCCTCGGCGACGCCGTACTTCTGCTGGGCGGCGAGGAGCGAGAGCGCGGCCTGCACCTCGCCGCCTCCGCCGCCGCCGAACTGGCCGCCGACGACGGAGGCGATGGAGATCAGGTCGGTGAGTTTGAACGGCTCGATCTCGCCGGCGTTGGTGATGGAGTCGATCTTCCCGGTGAGCACGTACTCGCCGGGGAAGTAGCGGCCGTCCTTGGACTTCTTGCGGTAGTCGTTGATGCCGTCGACATACGCCTGCGCGTCCGCCATGGCCTGCTCGCCGCGCGCGCCCTCGGTCGCCCTGATCCGGGCGATCTGCGCCTCGTACTCGGCTTCGGTGTACGGGGCGGCGGGCCAGAACTGCTGTTCAAGGCCCTGGTTGGCGAGAGCGCCGCCGGCGAAGGTGGTGAGTTCGCCCCGGCCGATATGGCGGAAGAGGTCCATCATCCAGAGCCGGTCCTGGGCCGCCGCGTATCCGGCGCCGAACTCGGTGCCGTACCGGGTGGTGCCCTTGATGTGCGGGACGCCGGTCTTCTTGTCGCGGGTGATGGTGACGTCGGTGCGGGGGGAGGTGACGGACTCGACCTGGTCGGCGGCGACACCGAAGGAGGAGTCGTTGAAGAAGTCGGTGACCTTGGCGTCGGTGAGGCCGTCCTGGCCGGAGACGAGGGAGTCGTAGCGGCTGAGCTGGTCGGAGGCGTGCGCGGGGAACGTGCCGAAGAGCTGGTTGCCGAGGATGTCGGCGAGGGTGGCGTTGCCGTTCTGGCCCGGTGGCAGGATGTCGGCGCACTGGCCCTGACAGTAGTCGGGGTCGGCGGCCGCGGTGACCTCGGTGGTGGCCGCGGAGGCGAGGGCGGGCTCCGCGGTCGCCGGTGAGGGGGGTGCCAGCAGGGCCGCGCCCAGGGCGGCCACCGCGACCGCGGTGGCGGCGGTGGTGAGGGTGGGGCGGTGGGGTCTTCCGGTGCGTCGTCGCATGGGGAGCTCCTCGGGGAGGCCGGTGCGCCGGAGGTTACCGGCGGTATGACCCGCCGGTAAGGTGAACATCAGTCAGCTTTGCCGGGCCTCGGACCCCGTCGCGCGGCGCCGTTCCTGTGAATCGGCTTCGAATTCTGCTCGATATGCCACTAAATGACCGATTCCATGGGCCCCATCTGTTTTTTGATGGAGCCGATTGGGGCAGGCGTACGTCCATTCCTCAACGCCGAACAGCGACGGAGGTGGCATGCGATGGCCGGATTCCGGAGTCTCGCGAGACAGGTGCGCGACCCGCGGTGCGACCTGGCCTTGCGGCGGTATTCCCTGCGCAAGTGCCTGGAGCGGTTCGCTCCGTACGGTCACCGGGCGACCTGGGACCATCTGTGCGCGAGGCACCGCATCGAGCCGGAGGACAGGGCGCCCGACCCGGCGCGGCTGACGGCCGCCCTGGAGGAGTTGGAGGAGGCGCGGGCCGTCTGGCTCGCGTACGAGACGGAGTTCGCCGAGCGGCGCAGGCGCGAGAAGCACGACGGGCTGCGGCGGCCCGGGAGCTGCGACGACTGGCACCGGCGGATCTGGGGCGGAAACGGTGTGGCACGGTGCGACGACCCGGCGGTCCACCCGACGGAGTCGCTCGCCGTGGTCCTGCGCCGGCTGATCTCGGGCCTGGAGAGCGCCCCCGGCACCGCCTGCCCCGTCTGCGCGGAGCGCGGGTTCGTGTGGCGGCGCGACCTGTCGTACGAGCCCTGGTCGGGGCCGGTCTGCACGGGGTGCGGGATCGTGGTCCCGCTGCCCCTCCTCACCTCCGAGGCGCTGGCCCGGGCGAAGCGGGTACGGCCGAAGGATCTGGCGTCGGTGGCCTAGCGCCCCTCCCGGCAGGCTTTGCCGGTCGCGGCACCAGGTGCTGTCCGGCCGGCCGGGCCCGCGCGTCCGCCGGCCGGAAGGGCGGGGCGGTCGGGCGGTACGGCCCCGCCCCATGGAGCCGGCGCGGACGGGAGCCGGTCATTCCGTACGGGAGGCCTTCGCCGCGCGACGGTCGGCCAGCAGCCGGGAGCCGGTCAGGCGCTCGCCGAAGATGTCGTCCGGGTTGGAGAGCACACAGGTCTCCAGGGAGAGACAGCCGCACCCGATGCAGTCGGTGAGATGGTCCCTGAGCCGGCCGAGCTGCTGGATCCGGGCGTCCAGCTCCGCGCGCCAGGCGGCGGAGAGCCTGGCCCAGTCGTCGCGGGTGGGCGTGCGCCCCTCGGGAAGCTCCGCGAGGGCGTCCCCGATCGTCGCGAGCGGGATACCGACCCGCTGGGCGGCCCGGATGAAGGCCACCCTGCGCAGCGTGTCGCGGGTGTAGCGGCGCTGGTTGCCGCTGGTCCTGCGGCTGCTGATCAGCCCCTTGGCCTCGTAGAAGTGCAGGGCCGAGACCGCGGCGCCGCTGCGCGCCGCCACCTGTCCGACGGTGAGTTCGCTGATCGTCTCCGGAATCTGGGGCACCTCTCGAAGCCTACTGCCCTCGTTGACATCGGGCCGCCCGCACCACATGCTCACCTGAGCAAGCGCTTGGACAGCGCGCCACCATCAACAGGACATCAGCGCACCGAGTCGAGAGGCGGCACCAGGGCATGGCCGAGCCGAGGATCTTCACCTCCGTCGAGGAGCTGCGCGCCGGGATCGGCGAGCAGTTGGGGTACAGCGACTGGCTGGAGGTGGACCAGAAGCGGATCGACCTCTTCGCCGAGGCGACCGGGGACCACCAGTGGATCCATGTGGACCCGGCGCGGGCGGCGGAGGGACCGTTCGGGACGACGATCGCGCACGGCTATCTGACGCTCTCGCTGCTGCCCCTGTTCATGCCGCAGCTCGTCGGTGTCGACAAGGTGACGATGGGCGTCAACTACGGCACGAACAAGGTCCGTTTCCCCGCCCCCGTCCCGGTCGGCTCGCGACTGCGCGCGACCGGTGTGCTGACGGATGTGACGGAGACGGGCGGGGGCGTGCAGATCACCCTGCGGGTCACGGTCGAGCGCGAGGGCGGCGAGAAGCCGGTGTGCGTGGCGGAGTCCGTGTCGCGGTACTACTTCTGAGCCGCCCGTACGGGAAATCCCCGGCCCGGCTCAGTCGCCCGGGCGGGCGGCGACCATCCGCAGGACGAGGTCGGCGTAGAGGGTGCCGACCTCGTCGGGTGTGCGGGCCCCCGCCGCGTTGAACCAGCGGGCCACGTCGATGCAGAGCGAGAGCACGGCGAGCGTCGTCCCCGGCACGTCGGGGACGGCGAACTCGCCGTCCCGTACGCCGTCCACCAGGATCCGCCGGACCGCCGCGTTGCTGCTCCGCCGCAGCTCCACGATCTCCGCGCGGTGCTCGGGGGAGAGCGAGTCCAGTTCGTACTGGACCACCCGGGCCGTGGTGTGCCGCTCCGCGTGCCAGCGGACGAAGGAGCGGACCGCGTCGGCGAGCCGCTCGGCCGCCGTGCCCTCGCCGTCCGCCGCCGCGGTGAGCAGGGCGAGGGCGCTGTCGTGGCCGATCCGGCTGATGCGGTGGAGCAGCTCTTCCTTGGTCTTGTAGTGGATGTAGAGCGCCGCCGGGCTCATCCCCGCGCGGCCCGCGATGTCGCGGGTGGTGGTGGCGTGGTAGCCCCGCTCGGCGAACGCCTCGACGGCGGCGATCAGCAGCTTCCTGGCCGCCTCCGGGGTGACCTCACCCCACGGCGTCTGCTCCGCCGTACGCATCGCAGGCCCCTTTCGTTCGGCCGTCCATTCGACAGGACGCACACCATACCCCGGCGGTGAGCAAGCGCTTAGGGCGCCGGGGACGGTCAGCGCGGTCGGAGCGGTCGAACGGGGCGGTCGGGCGGTCGGGGCGGGTCAGAGCTTCTGGAACGGGTCGTGCTCGGCGAGGATCTTCTCCATCCGGGCCTGGTCGACCCGGCTGACGAGCTGCCCCGCCTCCTGGCGGTCCCTGATGACCTTGGCGAGGGTGAAGGCCGAGGTGGTGAGGTAGAGGACGGTGACGCCGAGGAAACCCCGTACCCAGGCGCTGGCGTCGAGCTGGACGATGCCGACGGCCATGGCGACCAGGGCGAGGGCGAAGGAGGCGACGGCCTGGGCGTAGTAGGCCGCGGTGTTCTGCTGCTTGACGGGTGAGTCGGTCATGGGGAAAGCCTCGGCCACAGGGACGGCCGGCACATCCGTACAGATACTCAGAACCCGGATACGCACCATCGCGGGTGGGCGGAGGCGCGGGTGGGCGGAGGCGCGAAACCGCCCTGTCCATCTGGCGAAATACAGATGAGCCGGACGGTCCGATCGACGTACGTTCCGCACATGACCTCCGCGACGCCCCCTCCCCCCGCCGAGCCCGCCACTCCCACGGCCCCCACCGGACCCGCCGCTCCCACCGGACCCGCCGCCCGGCTCCCCTGGCTGCCGGTCGCGGCGGCCGGGGTGACCGTCGTGCTCTGGGCCTCGGCCTTTGTCTCGATCCGGAGCGCGGGCGCCGCGTACGCGCCGGGTGCGCTCGCCCTCGGCCGGCTGCTGACCGGGGCGCTGGTGCTCGGTCTGCTCTGCCTGGTACGGCGCGAGGGGGTGCCGCCCCGGGCCGCCTGGCCCGGGATCGCCGTCTCGGGGCTGCTCTGGTTCGGCGTCTACATGGTGGTCCTCAACTGGGGCGAGCAGGAGGTCGACGCGGGCACGGCGGCGATGGTGGTGAACATCGGCCCGATCCTCATCGCGCTGCTCGGCGCCCGGCTGCTGGGCGAGACCGTGCCGCCCCGGTTGCTGGCGGGCATGGCGGTGTCGTTCGCCGGCGCGGTGACCGTGGGGCTCTCCATGTCCGGCGAGGGCCACGCCTCGGTGCTCGGGGTGCTCCTCTGTCTGCTGGCGGCGGTGGCGTACGCGGGCGGGGTGGTGGCGCAGAAGCCCGCGCTGGCGCACGCGAGCGCGCTCCAGGTGACCACATACGGCTGTCTGACGGGGGCGGTCGCCTGTCTGCCCTTCGCGGGGCAGCTCGTCCACGGCGTGGCCGGAGCGCCGCTCTCCGCCACCCTCAACATGGTCTTCCTCGGTGTCTTCCCGACCGCGCTGGCCTTCACCACCTGGGCGTACGCCCTGGCCCGTACGACGGCCGGACGGATGGGCGCCACCACATACGCCGTCCCCGCGCTGGTGGTGCTGATGGCGTGGCTGGCGCTGGACGAGATCCCGGCGCCGCTGACGCTCGGGGGCGGCGCGCTCTGCCTCGCGGGCGTCGCGGTGGCCCGCTCCCGGCCGCGTCGGCCCCGTACGGCCTAGGCGGGCCGGCCCCGTACGGCATCGGCGGAACAAGCGGTACGGGTACGGGCGTACGGCTCAGGTGACCAGGCCCGGCTGGTCCCGGGGGGCCGGGCAGATGCGGCGGCCGAAGTCGTCGAAGACGTACAGGTGGGCCAGGTCGACCAGGAGCGGCACCTGGGCGCCGGTGCGCAGCCGCATGTCGGGGCCGGTTCTGACGACGAGGTCGCTCGCGGCGATGGCGGCCCGTTCGGGGCTGTGCGCGGGCGCCTGGAACGGCGGCGGCTGCTCGTCCAGGGCGGAGCCCGCGGAACCGGCGGTCCGCGCGGAACCGGCCGCTCCGCCCGCCCCGGCGCGGTAGCCCTCCGTACGGGAGGAGGTGTCCGTACGGGAGGAGCCGTTGCCGCCCGTGGCGCGGGAGCGGAGCCGGTCGAGGAGGCCAGGACCGCTTCTGCGGCGGTTCACCGCGGACTTGGGGCGGGGCGATTCGAGGTCGGAGACGACGGCGGGCCGGGAGCCGATGTTGAGATGGACCAGCGCCTCGTGCCCCTGGTACTCCATGTGCTCGACGATCCCGCTGAGCGCCACCTCGCCGGGGCGGGCCTGGCTGGGCGGGGCGATCCTGGCGGCCTCCGAGCGGAGCCCGACGATGATCTGCCGGCCCTGCTGGATCCGGAGCAGTTGGTGGTCGGAGCTGAGCGGTTCGGGCAGCGGCAGCCGCTGCCGGCCGAGGTCGATCGCCATCCGGCTGCCGAGGGGCGCGTGGACGACGGCCTGGAGCAGATTGATCCGGGGGGTGCCGATGAAGGCGGCGACGAAGACGTTCTCCGGCAGCGCGTAGACCTCGCGGGGCGGGCTGACCTGCTGGAGCACCCCGCCGCGCATCACGGCGACCCGGTCGCCGAGCGACATCGCCTCGGCCTGGTCGTGGGTCACATAGACGGTGGTGACGCCGAGTTCGGCGGTGAGCTGCGCGATCTCGGCACGGAGATGGCTGCGGAGTTTGGCGTCGAGATTGGAGAGCGGCTCGTCCATGAGGAAGGCGGTGGGGCGCCGGGATATGGCGCGGCCCATCGCGACGCGCTGGCGTTCGCCGCCGGAGAGCTGACTCGGATAGCGGTCCAGAACGCTCTCGATGCCGAGCATCCTGGCGGTCGCCTCGACGCGCTCGGTGCGGTCCTCGCGGGGGTTCTCCAGTTTCAGCGGAAACCCGATGTTGTCGCGGTTGGTCATGGAGGGATAGAGCGCGAAGTTCTGGAAGACCATGGCCATCTGGCGCTCGCGCGGGGGCATCTCGTTGGCATATTCGCCGTCGAGGAAGAGGTCCCCTTCGGTGATCTCCTCCAGCCCGGCGATCATCCGGAGCACGGTCGATTTACCGCATCCCGAGGGCCCGAGGAGCACCAGGAATTCACCGGGCGCGATATCGATCGAGAATCGGTCGACGGCTCGGGCCGTCCGTCCGTATGCCTTGCTGACGCTGTGCAGGGAAATGGCGCGAGTCATGAATGTTTCCGCCCGGAAGAAGAAGGTGGAGCGGCTGCGAACGCCTGAAGTTAGCCGACTGCGCGCGGTCAGGGAATGGTCTTGAGGGAAGGATTCGCCGCTGCCGTCCCCTTATCGGACCGTCGGCCCCGCTTCCCGGCCCTTCAGCCGGTTCTACGGGGTCCCAGGGCGGCGGCGCCGACCAGCAGCGCGCCGAGCATCAGGAAGGGCGCGCCGGTGCCGGCGACACCCGCGATCACTCCGGCGCCGGCCGGGGCGGCGACCTGGCCGAGGCGGTTGCCGGTGAGCCGGAGCGCGAGCGCGGTGGAGCGCGCGGCCTCCGGGGCGGCCCGCACGACGGTGGTCATGGAGAGCGGCTGGCCCACGCCGAGGCAGAAGCCGAGGGCGGCGAGGAGCGGCGCGAGCCCCCACACCGGTACGGGCAGCGCGATGGCGGCGCAGAGCACCCCGCCGAGCAGACAGGTCCCGGTGAGCAGGACCGTGCGGCCGACCCGGCGGAGCATCGGGGTGATCACCAGGCGGCAGGCGATGGTGGCGGCGGCGCGCAGGCTGAGCAGGGCGCCGATGACGGCGGGCGGGATGCCCCTGGCCTCGCCGAGCACCGGGAGGTACGCGGTGAGGATGTCGGTGGCGGAGAGCACGGCGAGGCTGATGAACATCCCGCCGGGGACGCCCCGGGCGCGCAGGATGCGGTGGACGGGGACCCGGGCGGCGGTACGGTCCCGGGCGGTGGCCCGGGCCGGGGGCTCGACGCGCCAGAGGGCAGTGAACGCGACGGCCGCCGCTGCGGCGGCCAGGAGCAGGGCGAGTCCGCTCGTACGGGCGAGGGTGTCGCCCTGTCCCGAGACGGTCAGCCCGGCCGCCGCGGGGCCCGCGAGCTGGCCGAGGGAGGCACCGACGGTGAAGTGGCCGAAGTTGCGGTCCTGTTCGGCGGGGGCGCTGCGGCGGGCCACGATCGACTGGGCGCCGATGACGAAGCAGAGGTGGCCCAGGCCCATCAGTCCGCTCCAGGCAGCGAGCGCGGCGAGGGAGCCCGCCAGACCGCTGAGGGCGCACCCGGCGGAGATCAGGACGACCCCGGCGACGAGGAGCGGCCCGCACCGGCCGTGGTCGGTACGGCGGCCGAGGGGGACGGCGGCGAAGAGCGGCAGCAGCGCGAAGAAGGCGGTGATGACGCCGATGGCGCGTTCGTCGGCGCCGACGGCGAGCGCGCGGTAGGAGACGGCGGGCCGCGCCATCGAGACGGCGCCCTGGGTGAAGCCGAAGGCGATGACCAGGCGGAGCAGCCAGCCGCGTCCGCCGGTCTTGGCCGGGGGCGGGCCGTCGGGTGCGGGGGCCTTCGGCATCGGGCGGCGGGCCCCTCACCTTCGGGTCGGTCGGGTCGGTGCCCGGGCCCAGGCGCGGCTGCTGTCGCGCCGGTGCCGCGGGGTGTCGCGGGGTGCGGCGGTTGACATCTAAGCCGCCCGCCGCAGCCTCCACAAGGTGGTGCCTCGTGAACATTACGAGCAGAAGCCCAGGTCACGGCGGGGGCCAGCGACGCCGTCGGCGACACCGTCAGTCGAAGGTCTTGGCGAGGTAGCCGCGCAGCAGGGTCCGGGTCTCGGCGACGATCCCCGGCTCGCCCGCCGGGTCGGTGCGGAAGGCAAGCTGGAGGAGGGCGTCCGTGGCCTCGACGGCGACCAGGACCGTACGGTGCAGCGCCGCGTCCGGCGTACGGCCCAGGTGCCCGGCGAGCAGGCCGGTGAGGCGGCGGGCGACCCGGTGGTTGGGGTCGGCGTCGGGCGCTTCGGCACGCTCCACCGACGCCGAAGCCGACACCGATGCCGACGCCGGGGCCGACGCCGGTTCGGGTACGGGTACGGGGGCGGAGTGGCGGGCGCCGAGCGGGAGTTGGGCGCCGAAGTCGACGAGGGAGAAGCCGGGCACGGTGCGTTTCATCGCCAGATACTCGTCGAGGAGCGCGTCGACCGCGCCGCGCCAGTCCCCGGGGCCGAGCCGGCCGAGCCGGGCGGTGACCTGGCCGGCGTACCGGTCCAGGTTGCGCCGGGCGAGCGCGTCGGCCATGGCCCGCTTGTTGCCGAAGAAGCGGTAGACGGAGCCGATGGGGACCCCGGCGCGGGCGGCGACGGCGCGGGTGGAGAGCCGTTCGTACCCCGTCTCGTCCAGCAGGACGGCGCAGGCGTCGAGGATCCGGGCGAGCCGTTCCGCGCTGCGGCGCTGGACGGGGACCCGGCGTAAACCGGGGTCCGCGCCGTCGTCGCCGGAGGCGGGTGCGGAGGCGGGACCGGAGGCGGGTGCGGGTGCGGAGGCAGGGGCGGGCTGGTGGTTCGTACGGTCGCGTGACACGGCTCCATGATGCCGCGCGGCCCCGTTGACGTGCCCGAGCGCCCAATCCTACGGTGGTCCATAGGATTGGCAGTACGGGCAGGACGGACCCGGCGGCGACACCGCCCCGGGCCGGACGGGAACCCTCGACCAGGGAGCCGGACCATGAACTCCATCGAGCAGGCCAGAAAGGCGGCCACGGACTTCGGCCACCGTTCGGGCTTCGGCAACGAGCACAGCTCGGAGGCGGTGCCGGGGGCGCTGCCGCACGGCCGCAACTCGCCGCAGCGGGCGCCGCTCGGGCTCTACGCGGAGCAGCTCAGCGGGAGCGCGTTCACCGAGCCCCGGGCGCAGAACCGGCGCTCGTGGCTCTACCGCATCCGCCCCTCGGCGGCGCATCCGCCGTTCGCCCGGATCGACAACGGCGCGGTGCGCGGCGCCCCGTTCACCGATGCGGTGCCCGACCCCAACCGGCTGCGCTGGGACCCGCTCCCCGAGCCGCCGCCCGGCACCGACTTCCTGGCCGGGCTCTGGACGCTGGGCGGCAACGGGGACGCGACGCGGCGCGAGGGGATGGCGGTCCATCTGTACCACGCCAACTCCCCCATGACGGACCGGGTGTTCGGGGACGCGGACGGTGAGCTGCTGATCGTCCCCGAGCGGGGCGGGCTGCTGTTCCGTACCGAACTGGGCCTGCTCGCCGCCCGCCCCGGGGAGGTGGCGCTGATCCCGCGCGGGGTGCGCTTCCGGGTCGAGCCGCTGGACGAGGCGGTACGGGGGTATGTGTGCGAGAACTACGGGCGCCCGTTCGTCCTCCCCGACCTGGGCCCGATCGGCGCCAACGGGCTGGCGAACGCGCGGGACTTCAGGGCGCCGGTCGCCGCGTACGAGGACATCGAGCGGCCCACCGAGGTGGTCACCAAGTTCTGCGGGAACCTGTGGGCCGCCACATACGACCACTCGCCGCTGGATGTCGTCGCCTGGCACGGCACCCATGTGCCGTACGTCTACGACCTGCGCCGCTTCAATGTGCTCGGGTCGATCAGCTACGACCACCCCGACCCGTCCATCTTCACCGTGCTGACCTCCCCGTCCGACACCCCCGGGCTCGCGGGCGTCGACTTCGTGGTCTTCGCGCCGCGCTGGCTGGTCGGTGAGAACACCTTCCGGCCGCCGTACTTCCACCGCAATGTGATGAGCGAGTACATGGGGCTGATCGAGGGCGCGTACGACGCGAAGAGCGCGGGCGAGGGCGGGTTCGTGCCCGGCGGCGGCTCGCTCCACAACATGATGTCGGCGCACGGCCCGGACCGGGTGACCTTCGACCGGGCCTCCACCGCCGAGCTGCGCCCGCAGAAGATCGACGACGGGCTGGCGTTCATGTTCGAGACGCGCTGGCCGGTGACGCTCGCCGGGCAGGCGGCCGGGGCGGCCCATCTGCAACGGGGGTACGACGAGGTGTGGCAGGGTCTTGAGCGCCACTTCAGGTCCTGACGTGAGCGCCGCTTCGGGTCCTGGCGTGAGCGCCGCTTCGGGTCCTGGCGTGAACGCCTCTTCGGGTCCTGACCGGCCGGGGGAAACGCGCCCATGACCGCCTTCGCGCCCGACTCGCTGGTGCTCAACCGGAAGCTGCCGCTCTGGTACCAGGTGTCGCAGTCGCTGCGCGCCTCGATACTGGGCCGCTGTCCGCAGGACCCGCTGCGGCTGCCCACGGAGGAGCAGCTCGCCGGGCACTACGGCGTGAGCGTGCTGACGATGCGGCAGGCGCTCAAGGAGCTGGAGGAGGAGGGGCTGATCAGCCGCCACCGGCGGCGCGGCACCTTCATCGAACCGGGCGCGCGGCGCGGCTCCCCGCGCCGGGTCCTCGGCTCGGTGGACGCGATCGTGGCCCAGCAGTCGGGCGAGCTGACCACGGTCCTGGGCCATGGCCGCGCCCCCGTCCCCGGGGAACTGGCCGCGTACTTCCCCGGGGTGGACGAGGTGGTCACGTACCGGAGGCTGCGCCGGGACGGCGAGAGCGGCGAGCCGGTCAACTGGGCGGAGAACGCGGTACGTCCGGAGGTCGCGGCCGGTCTGGACGTGGCGGACCTGGAGCGCTGGCCGATGACCAAGGTGCTCCGGGACATCCGGAACATCCGGATCAGCAGGATCACCGACACGGTCGAGGCCCGGCTGGCGGACCCGGTGACGGCGGAGCTCCTGGGGGTCCCGCTGCTGAGCCCGATCCTGCACTACACGGGGGTGACGTACGACGAGAGCGGCCGGGTGGTGGACGTGGCCCGGATCCGGTACCGGGGCGACCGGTTCTCCTTCTCGGTGACGGTGGAGACGGACGGCGGGGCGAGAGAGGCGGGAGAGGCGGGCGTGACGGGGGTGACGGGGGACGGCCCGGCCGGCTGACGGGGGGCCGTCCACCGTCGGCCGGCTGACGGGGCCGTGCCCCGTCAGCCGGCCGGGCCGGAGGCGTGCGCGCCCCGGGGGCGTGTTGTCCGTTTCCTCCGGGCCGTTAGGATGCCGCCGACGGCGCAGGGGGACAGGAAGGGTCCGGGATGACGGGGACGCGGTCCGACGCCGACGGCGCGGAGGGCGTGCTCTTCGGGGGCGCCGGGCGCCGGATCCCCCGGCCGGGGGCGCGCACGGCGCGTTCCGGGGCGCGGAGCGGGGCGGCGGACGGCGCGGACGGCGCGGACCCCGGGGACGTACCGCTGCTGGCCGAGGTGATGCCCTGGTCGGTGCCGGCGCTGCGGCTGGGCCGGGGGTGGGTGATGGCGCCCGACCCCGGTTCGCTGACCGCGCGCTGGGAGCGGCTGGTACGGGCCGAGGGCGCGGAGCGCGCGGAGCTCTTCGGGGTGAGCCGGGCGCGTACGCCGCAGAGCGCCGTGCCCGCGCTGCCCGGACAGGCCACCGGCACCGGGCGGTTCGCCCGGGAGCGGGAGGACGGGCGGTGCCCGGAGCCGGTGCGGATCGCGCACGGCCCCTTCGACCAGCAGTGGCTGATCCCGGATCACCGGCTGATCGACGCCGCGCGCCCCGAGCTCTGGCGGGTGGCCGACGCGGCGCAGCTCTTCGCGGTGGAGCAGGGGTACGGGGTGCGGCCGGGGCCCGAGCCCGCGGTGCTGGTCAGCGCCCTTCTCCCGGACGGCCGCTCCCCCGCGGGGCCGCCCGCCCGGATCCGGCCGCTCTACCGGCGTCCCGGCGGCCGGGAGCCCAACCTCGCCCCCGGGCTTACCGCGCTGCTGGCCGGCCGGCTCGGCCGTCCGGTGACCGCCGAGGAGGTGGTGGCGTGGGCCGTGGCGGTCGCGGCGCCCTCCCCGGCGGGCGCGGTGGTGCCGTTCACGGCGGACCCCGGGGTGTGGGCGCGCGGGGTGGCGCTGGGACGGCGGCTGACCTCGGTCCAGCTTCGGGGCGCGCACGGCGGTGACCGCCCCCGGCTGCCCGGCGGGCGCCGCCCGTACGTCCGGGCCGCCGTGCCGGAGCGGCCGGAGGCGCTGACGTACGACGCGGCGGAGGAGGTGCTCCGGATCGGCACCGGCCGGATCTCCCCCGTGCCCGCCGGGGCCTGGGAGTTCACGGCCGGCGGGGCGCGGACGCTGGAGACCTGGTTCGAGGGCCGGACCCGCCTCGTGGAACCGCCCGCGCCCGGCACCCTGGAGGCGATCCGCCCGTCCCGCTGGCCCCAGGAGTGGACCTCGGAGCTGCTGGAGCTGATCACGGTCCTGGCCCTGCTCGCGGAAGCCCGCCCGGAACAGGCCCGGCTGCGCGCGGAGATCCGGACCGCGGCCGGGGCCTCCGCCGGGGCCGGCGCCCGCACCGGGTCCGGCGCCGTCGGGCGGGCCGAGCTGCGCGCGGCCGGCGTCCTCCCGGTCCCGTCGGCGGCCCGCCGCCCGGCCTCGGTCCTCGACCACCACGAGGAGGGCCCGGAGGGCCAGTTCGCCCTGGTCTAGGGCGGGTTACCGGGCGGCCCCGGGGCGCGTAACGGCCCCGTCGGGCGCGTACCACGCCTCCCGGGACACGTACGGCGCCTCCCGCAGGCGGCACCCGCACGCCCGGACGCGTACGGCACCTCCCGGGCACGCGTCGCGACCCCCCGTGGCGCGCCGGGCCCCCGGGGCGTACGGCGCCTGCCGGAGGAGGGCCTGCGGCACCCCCGGCACGAACCCCCACGGCGCCTCCCCGCACCCGGACCTCCCCCGGACCTCACCCGCCCCTCACCTGCTCCTCCCCCGCCCCTCACCTGTCCCCGCGCCCGGCGCCGCCCCCGGCCGCCTTCGGGTCGAACGCGTCGAGGACGCGGTCCACCGCCCGGGCGAAGACCGCGTCCAGGTCGATCGGCCCGGCGTCCTCGGCGAGGGCCGCCGCCAGTCGCGGGTAGCGGCCGGTGGACAACTCGCCCACCATGTACGCGATCCGAACCTCGTGCTCGCGCTCCGCCGACCAGGGCAGGGAGCGCACCCGCTCCGCCGTGTGCAGCTCGTTGGACATGTACGTCGTCACCACACCGTTGACCATGGCGATCAGCTCCATCTTCTCCCCGTAGGAGAGTTCGAGCCCGTCCAGGCAACTCAGGCTGTACTCCAGGAAGCTGATCACATTCGGGCTGAATCCGTACGCGCTCGACATCAGCCCCGCCATCCACGGATGGTCCCGCATCATGCCGCGCGCCCGGTACGCGATCCGGGTCAGGTCGGCGCGCCAGTCGCCGGTCGGGCCCTCGGGCAGCGGATACGCGCCCGCGACCGCGTCGACCATCAGCTCGTACAGATCCCCCTTGCGCGGGATGTAGTTGTAGAGCGACATCGTGCCGCACCCCAGCTCGCCCGCCAGTTGCCGCATGGTCACCGCCCCGATGCCGCCCGCGTCGGCGATCCGGACCGCGGCGGCCGCGATGTCGGCGCGGCTGTACGCCGCCTTCGGCCCGCGCCCGGCCCGCTCGGGGCGCGTCCAGATCACTTCGGGTTCAGCAGGTCGCCCCGCCATCGATCATCACCTCGCCCACCATCCTAGTTACGTACAACGTACGTAGTGCGGTACGGTGGGCCGCATGACAACTACGTACGCTGTACTTAGTGAAGGTCTGGAGAAGCGCTTCGGCCGCTCCGGCGACGCGCGCGGCAAGGGCTCCGGCGGGGTGACCGCCCTCGACGGGCTCGACCTGGCGGTGGCGGAGGGCACCGTCTGCGGGGTGCTCGGGCCGAACGGCGCGGGCAAGACGACCGCCGTACGGGTGCTGACCACCCTCAGCGCCCCCGACGCGGGCACCGCACGGGTGGCGGGGCACGACATCGTCCGCGAGCCGGGCGCGGTGCGCCGCGCGATCGGGGTCGCCGGCCAGTACGCCAGTGTCGACGGCGAACTGACCGGCCGGGAGAATCTGCGGCTCTTCGCCCGGCTGCGCGGCGTCCGGGGCGCGGCGGGCAAGGCGCGCGCCGAGGAGCTGCTGGCGCGGCTGGAGCTGACGGAGGCCGCGGACCGGGTCGCCCGTACCTACTCGGGCGGGCTCCGGCGCCGCCTCGACCTGGCGGTGAGCCTGCTGGTGCGGCCCCGGGTGCTCTTCCTGGACGAGCCGACGACCGGCCTCGACCCGCACAGCAGAGGCCAGATCTGGGACACGGTGCGGGCGCTCGCCGACGAGGGCACCACGGTCGTCCTGACCACGCAGTACCTGGAGGAGGCCGACCGGCTCGCCGACGACATCGTGCTGATCGACCGGGGCCGGGCCGCCCACCGGGGCACCCCGGCGGAGCTGAAGGCCAGGATCGGCTCGTACGCGGAGGTCGTCCTCGCCGAGGAGGAGCACCCGGACCCGTCCTGGGGCGCGCTGCGCAGGGCCGCGGGCGTGCTCGACCACCTGACCGGCGCGGAGCCCGTGCTCGACCGGGAGCGCCGTACGGTCGGCGCGGTGGCCGCGGACCCGGCGCTGACGCTGCCCCGGATCGTCCGCGAACTGGACGCGGCGGGCGTGCCCGTGGTCGACGTGAGCCTGCGTCCGCCGACGCTGGACGAGGTCTTCCTCCGGCTCACCGGCCGCACGGACCCCCTCGGCACCACCTCGCCCGCCCCGTCCGCCCCGTCCACCACCACCGCCGCCGCCCCGGCGGCCCCCGCGACGAAGGAGCACCCCGCATGAGCACGGCACTGGCCTATGAGAGCGGCGCGGTCCTCGCCCGCCACCTCCAGCGGATCCGGCACGCGCCGGGCGTGGTGATCCTGACCCAGAGCATGCCGATCAACATGCTGCTCTTCTTCGGCTATGTCTTCGGCAGCGCGCTGGCGATGCCGGGCGGCGAGTACCGCGCCTACCTGGTACCCGGGCTGCTCGCGGCGACGGCCGCCGGCGGGCTGATGACCGGGATGTTCCAGGCGTCGCAGGACGCGCAGCGCGGGGTCATGGACCGGTTCCTGACGCTGCCGATGCACCGGCTCGCCGTGCCGCTGGGCCAGACCCTGGCGGATCTGCTGACCACCGTCGTGGGGCTGGTGCCGCTGCTGCTGGTGGGGCTCGCGGTGGGGTGGCGGATCGAGGACGGCGGCGCGGGCGCGCTCGGCGCGGTGGGGCTGCTGCTGGCCTTCCGGTTCGCCACCACATGGGTGGGCACGTATGTGGGGCTGCTGGTACGGAACGAGGAGATCGCGGGCCAGCTCGGGGCGGCGACGTTCGTACTGCCGCTGCTGTCGAGCGCGTACATCCCGACGGAGGGACTCTCCGGGTGGCTCCGTACGGTCGCCGAGTGGAACCCGATCACCGCGCTGGCCGGGGCGGTCCGCGAACTCTGCGGCAACGCGGCCCCGGCGGCGGACGCGGCGTGGCCCGCCGCGCATCCGGTGGCCGGATCCTTGCTGTGGTCGGCGGTGCTGCTCGCCGTTTTCGTCCCGCTGGCGGTGCGGCGGTACGCGCGGGGAGACGCGTGAGCCGGTCATGAGCCGGTGCGGGGACGGGGGTTATGGGCCGCAGGCGGCCTGGGCCGGTGCCGGGGAGCGGACTCACCGGCCGGGACGCCGCGGCGGGGACATGGGTTGCGAGGGGGAGGGAGGAGGAGGAGGTCGCGGCGGACGCTCGGCAGGACCACCGGAAGGTGCCGATGGTCCGGACACGGCGGCGCCGCGAGGCCGACAGGACCGGGAGGCCCGGGCCGCTCGGGTCAGCGGCGGCTGCCGAAGAGCGTCCGCCGCAGGCGCCTGAGCGGCGCGAAGAGCGAGACCCGCGCGCTCCGGCGGCTCCGGTGCCGCTCCGAGCTGTCCCGTGCGGTCAACTCGCGCATCAGCAGCGTCGCTTCGACGGTCTCCCGCTGCGGCACGGCGGGACCGCCGAGCACCGAGAGATGTCGGTCGAGACGCGAACTGGTCGCGCTGCTCCCGCAGGTGATCGCAGGGATACGCGCCCTGCTGTGCACCGTTATCTGTTCCATTCCACTCCCCACCCGTACGAGGGCACCCGGTTCGGGCAGGTTAACCCTATCGCCCCTTCAGGACACCCGTGTATCCCGCCTTCGGGCGGAACCACACCCGTACGAGGAGGAGGCGAGGTGACCCGATCTATCTGAATTCAGGGCGAGTTGGACAGTTCGCCCGATGAGGGACGCGGCGGGCCGGGCCGGGTTCCCGGCCGAGCAGGACGGGGGTCCGCTCGACCGGGAACCCGGCGCCCGGGCATCCGTCAGGCGGCGGAGGAGAAGACCGGCAGATACCCCATGGACTGGCCGGCGGCCGTGGGGTGGTAGGACTCGCCGATGTCCAGCACGTTCAGGCTGTGCAGCCAGGAGCCGCTGGAGCAGATCTCGTGCCCGGTGAAGGCCCCGGCGACCCCCGCGAAGGTGAAGCCGTGGTCGGCGGCGCGCTTGGCGGTCGCGTCGTTGAGGTAGTCGGAGGCGTTGTTGATCGCGGCGCGCTTCGTCTCGCTCAGCCCGGCCACACAGGTGCCCTGGAGCTGGTAGAAGCGCGGGTAACCGAGGACGACGACGCGGGCGTTGGGCGCCTTGCCTCTGATGGCGTTGTAGACGGTGTCGAGGTTGCCGGGGAGCGTCGAGTCGACGTACGCGCGGGCCTGCGCGATCCGGTTGAGGCAGCTCGCCTCGGACTGGAGCACACAGACCGTCATCACATCGGAGAACCCGGCGTCGTTGCCGCCGATGGAGACGGAGACCAGCGTGGTGGTGGCGGTGAGCGGCCCGAGCTGGCTCGCGGTGACATCACCCGTACGAGCGCCGGAGCACGCGGTGAACGCGAACGACGCGGGGGCGTTCGCGGCGGCCCAGAGCGCCGGATAGGCCCGGGGGGTGCGTTTGCAGGCGCCGCTCGCACTGTCGTACGCGCCGGAGCCGACCCCCGAGGAGTAGGAGTCGCCGAGGGCGACGTAGTTGACGGCGGCGGCCGACTCGGCGGCCTGAACCGGTGCCGCACCGGTCAGGGCGAGCACCGCGCCGAGGAGCAGCGAGGACGAGAATGCCGTGATTCGGGCCAGTTTCATAGGACCTCTCCTTAGCAGGATTTCTGCCACAACCGTCGTACCAGCAGGGCGAGTTCGCTGGAAGTGTCCATGCCAAGAACGTTCGGTGAGAGTTTCCCACGCACCGTTATGAGTACACGGATCTGGCGGAATTGAGCGGAACTGATCAGGGAGGTTCCGGATGTGACCGTCGAAGTACGGCCAAAGAAGCAAAAAACCCCGCCGAGGTTCCAGCTCTTGCCATACAGTCCCAATCATCAATACCGTCGTACATCCACCTGCATCGGACCATCACGTCAACGGCTCCTGGGGAGGGCTTCCACCGTCGCGATGGCTCCCGGGCGGGGCGCGGTAGGGGGGTACCACGCTCGGTGGACGCGCGCTGCGCCACCGGGTCGCGGGCCGCGCTGTACGTACCACAAACTCACCCGTTTCGGCACGGCACGCACGGAGCGTACGGAGCACCTGAAGCGTACGAAGCGTCATGTGCCATGCCGTCAGCACGGCGTGCCGTCATGACGGGGTGAGAACCCCCCTTTCGAACCGGAAACAGCAGCCGGACCGCCCGGGGGTGGGCGGTCCACCGGACGAGAGGGAAAGAGACTCGTGAGCGCTTTTCTGCGCCCGGCGATACCGGGCGAGGATCCGTTGGACGTTCCCGCCGGGACCACGCGGGACGCCGTTCCGCACCCGTACCGGCAGATCTCCTCGCACCTGGCGATCACACCGCCGGTGAGCGTGGTGATCCCGGCGATGAACGAGGCCGAGAACCTGCCGTACGTCTTCAGGACCCTGCCCGAGTGGATCCATGAAGTCGTCCTGGTGGACGGGGACTCCACCGACGGGACGGTCGAGGTGGCGCGGGCGTTACGGCCGGACGTCAAGGTCGTCGCCCAGCGCGGCAAGGGCAAGGGGGACGCCCTGATCAGCGGCTTCGCCGCCTGCACCGGGGACATCATCGTGATGGTCGACGCGGACGGCTCGGCGGACGGGCAGGAGATCGTCTCGTACGTCTCGGCCCTGGTCTCCGGCGCCGACTTCGCCAAGGGCTCGCGCTTCGCCAACGGCGGCGGCACGGACGACATGACAGCCATCCGGAAGCTCGGCAACCGGGTGCTCTGCGCGGCCGTCAACGCGAAGTTCGGCGCCCGCTACACCGATCTCTGCTACGGCTACAACGCCTTCTGGCGCCACTGCCTGGACGAGATCACGCTGGACTGCACCGGCTTCGAGGTCGAGACCCTGATGAACATCCGGGTCGTCAAGGCGGGCCTGAAGGTGCAGGAGATACCGAGTCACGAGTACGACCGGATCCACGGGGCCAGCAATCTGAGAGCCGTCCGGGACGGGCTCCGCGTGCTCCGCGTCATCCTGCGCGAGCGCCGCGTCCCCCGCTCCCGCCGGCGCCGCCCGCCGGCCCTGCGCATCAACGTCCCGGCGGGGCCGCGGGGGGAGACGTCATGACGCGGCACGGTACGACGGGGACCCACGCCCCGGGGGGTGGCACCGGGGACCGGCCGGTCACCCCGGGGGGTGACACCAGGGAGCAGCCGGCCGCCCCGAGGGGTGGCACCGGGGAGCAGCCGGCCGCCCCGGGGGGTGACACCAGGGAGCAGCCGGCCGCCCCGCGCCACCGCTCCCTCACCCGCCCGTTCACCGTGGTCATCTGCGTCTACACCGAGGAGCGCTGGGCGGAGATCCGCGCGGCGGTCGACTCGGTGGCCCGGCAGTCGCTGCCCGCGCTGGAGACCCTGCTGGTGGTCGACCACAACCCGGCCCTGCTGGCCCGGCTCACCGAGGAGTACGCGGCGCACCGGGCGCGCGGGGAGGTCCGGGTGCTCGCCAACGCGGGCCCGCGCGGACTCTCCGCCGGGCGCAACACCGGGATCGCCGTGGCGCGCGGGGAGTTCGTGGCGTTCCTGGACGACGACGCCGTGGCCGAGCCGGAGTGGCTGCGCCGCTTCGACGAGGCGTACGGGGACGACCCGAGGATCCTCGCGGTCGGCGGCCGGACGGTCCCGGCCTGGGCCTCGGGGGGCAGGCCCGGGTGGTTCCCCGAGGAGTTCGACTGGGTCGTCGGCTGTACGTACCGGGGGGTGCCCGAGGGCCTGGTGCGGGTCCGCAATGTGCTGGGCGGCAACGCGTCGTTCCGGCGTACGGCGTTCGACACGGCGGGCGGCTTCGCCACCGGCATCGGCCGCGACGGCGACAGGCGCCCGCTGGGGTGCGAGGAGACGGAGCTGTGCATCCGGCTCACCGAGGCGGTGCCGGACGCGGTGCTGCTGGTCGACGACCGCGCCGTCATCCACCACCGGGTGCCGGCGGCCCGCGAACGGTTCGCGTACTTCCGTACCCGGACCTACGCCGAGGGCCTCTCCAAGGCGCTGGTCTCCCGGAGCGTGGGCGCGGACAAGGGGCTGGCCTCCGAACGCCGCTACACCACCCGGGTCCTCCCGGCCGGCATCGCCCGCGCCCTCCGCGACACGGCGCGGGGCCGCCCGGCCGGCCTGCTCAGGGCGGGGGCGATCGCGGCCGGCGCGGTGACGACGGCCACCGGCTACCTGGTGGGCCGCTACCGCACCCGGGGCGGGGCGGTCTCCTTCACCTCGGGCCCGATCGAACGCACCGGCCCCGGGGCACGGCCGGAACTGCGCGGCCGGTGGGAGGCGGCGGTATGACGGCGGAGGAAAACGAACCGAAGGACGTCACCGCCACCTCCGCCACCTCAGGCACCTCAGGCTCCTCAGGCACCTCCGCCACCTCAGGCTCCTCCGCTCCCACGGACCCCGGAGGAGCGACGGAGCCCGAGGACGCCGCGCCCCTCGGAAAGGGCGCTGCCCCCGGAAGGGCCGAGGCCCCCGGGGGCACACCCGCCGAGCGGTGCCCCGGGGGCGTACCGATTCTCATGTACCACGCGATCGCGGAGCGGCCCGCGCCCGCGACCCGGGCGCTCTCCGTCACGCCCGGCGCGTTCGCGGAGCAGATGGCGCTGCTCGGGGCGCGCGGCTTCACCCCCGTCACCACGGCGCGCCTCGCGTACGCCTGGCGCACCGGCGCACCGCTGCCGGAGCGCCCGGTGCTGATCACGTTCGACGACGGCTACGAGGGCGTCCACCGGCACGCGCTCCCCGTCCTGGCCGAGCACTCCTTCGCCGCGACGCTCTTCGTCTCGACGGGGTGGCTGCGCGGCCGGTACGAGACGGGGGGTGCCCCGGACACCATGCTCGACTGGGACCAGGTACGGGAAGTGGCCGCCGCCGGCCTGGAGATCGGCGGCCACAGCCACACCCACCCCCAGCTCGACCAGCTCGCCGACGGACCACTGCGCGGCGAGGCCGGGCGGTGCCGGGAGATCCTCGGCCGGGAGCTGGGCGCGGAGCCGGTCTCGTTCGCGTACCCGTACGGCTACTCCACCCGGCGGGTGCGGCGCGCCGTACGGGCGGCCGGGTTCGCGCAGGCACTCGCCGTGGGCAACGCGCTGGCCTGCCGGACCAAGGGCCCGTACGCCCTGGAGCGGATGACCGTACGCCGTACGACCGGGCTCGCGGAGTTCGGCCGGCTGGTGGCGGGCCGGGGCCTGCTCCGCTCCTTCGCCGGGGACCGGGCGCTGACCAAGGGATACGCGGTGATCCGCCGCGCCCGCCGGACGGTGACCGTGGTCCGCACGGCGGGACAGGGCGGCCCCGGCGGATGGTGAGCGGGGACGGTGGGGACGGTCACGGTCCCAGTGGGAAGGGCACCGACCGGCCTGACGGGCCCGACGGGCCCGACGGCAGGGCCGACGGCGGAGGCGGCGGCGCCGAGGGCGTGACCGACGAGGCCGGCACCGTGCCCGAGGGCGTGACCGACGAGGCCGGCACCGTGCCCGAGGGCGTGACCGACGAGGCCGGCACCGTGCCCGGCGGGGTGGGCGAGGAGGGCCCACCCCGCCGGGCGGGCCCGACCCGCCCGGCGGCCGGGGCGTGCTCCGGCGCCACAGGGCAAAACACCGTGCATCGGCCGTCCCCGTGCCGGATCATGGGCGCCATGTCCGCCAAGCCTCAGGAAGCCCTGCCGATCAGACTCACCGTCGACGACAGCGACTCGCCCTCGGATGTGGTCGACGCGCTGTTCCTCGGCCGCTTCGCCACGGGTGAGCAGCCGTACTCCCACAGTTCCACCATCGACCGGGTCAAGGCGGGCGCCGGCCTGCTGCCGCCCGGCGCCACCGTGCTCCGCCTCGCCCGTGACGACGACCGGAGCGCGACGCTCGCCGAGGGCGAGGGGTGGACCCTGCTGGTCTCCCGCTGGAACCGGGGCGCCGATGTGACGGTCACCGCCGTCACCGCCGAGCTGGCCGAGAAGATCCACCGGCAGGCGACGGACGGCGCGCGCGACGACCCGGAGCCGCAGCCGGAGAACGTGACGATGGGGTTCTGGTACGTGTCGCCCCGGCGCGGCCCGCACCGTACGACCCGGCAGATCGCCGCCGGTACCTGGGACGAGGTGCGGGTCAACTACACCGCGCCCGTGGCGGAGGCGATGGACCGGCTGATGAAGGTCACGCCGGACGACATCGCGGGCAGGCTGCTCCTTCTGCACGGGCCGCCGGGCACCGGGAAGACCTCCGCGCTCCGCACGCTGGCCCGTTCGTGGCGCGACTGGTGCCAGGTGGACTGCGTGCTCGACCCGGAGCGGCTCTTCAACGACGTCGGCTATCTGATGGACATCGCCATCGGCGAGGACGACGGCTCGGCCAAGGGCCGCTGGCGGCTGCTGCTCCTGGAGGACTGCGACGAGCTGATCCGGGGTGAGGCCAAGCACACGGCGGGGCAGGCGCTGTCCCGGCTGCTCAATCTGACGGACGGTCTGCTCGGGCAGGGCAGGAACGTCCTGGTCGGGGTGACGACCAACGAGGATCTGGAGCGGCTGCATCCGGCGGTGGTCCGGCCCGGCCGCTGTCTGGCAAGGATCGAGGTCGGCTCGCTGACCCGCGCGGAGGCGCTCTCCTGGCTGGGCCGGCAGGACGGCGAGGAGACCCCAACGGTGGCCCGGGACGGCGCGACCCTCGCGGAACTGTACGCCCTGCGCCGAGGCACGGGCCCGGCCTCGGTCCCGGCCCAGCCCTCGGGCGCGGACGCGGGGCTGTACCTGTAACGGCCTGGAGAGCGGCCGGGGATACGGGGGTGGTCGGGGGTGCCCGTATCGGATACGGGGGGGAGCGCGGGCGTCGCACGGGGCCTGAGGGGGGGCGTCGCACGGGACCCCGGCGGGTCCGGGGCGGGGTGCCCTGCGTAGCGAGGGTCACCCGCGGCGGGGGTGCCCGAGCGGGGTCACTTGGCGTAGACGGCCCGGACCGCTTCCTCCGCGGCGGCGAGCGCGGCGGCCCGGCCGAGTCCGAGGCGCTGGGCGCGCTCCGCGTACGTACGGGCGGCGGAGGCGGCCTCCCGGTCGGCGGCCTCCCCGGCCGCGGCGACGAACGTACCGTTTCTGCCGCGCGTCTCGATGACCCCGTCGGTCTCCAGCGCGCGGTACGCCTTGGCGACGGTGTTGGCCGCGAGACCCAGCTCCTCCGCGAGCCCCCGTACGGTGGGGAGCTTGAACCCGACCGGCAGCGCACCGGAGCGGGCCTTCGCTGAGATCTGGGTGCGCAGTTGCTCGTACGGAGCGGTCGCGGCCGCCGGGTCGATCACGATCTTCAAGGTCACGGGGTGATTCTCCCCCACCGGTGACGGGCGCCGAGCGGCACGCGGCAGAGCTGGCCGGAACGTGACGCGGAAAACCGGAGGCGCGCGGGCGGCCCGCGCACGTAAGGTCGCGCTCCATGACCGTGACTGTCCGTGATTTCCGCACCGAGGACGCGCCTGCCGTCGTCGCGCTGCGCCGTGCCTGTCTGCCGTTCGTCGTCGTCACCGAGAAGGCCCTCCTGTTCGAGGTGGCGAAGGCGAATCCGGCCAAGAAGTACCGCCTCCTGGTCGCCGAGGAGGAGGGTGAGGTCATCGGTACGGCGCATGTGGGCATCGCGTACGACAGCGAGGACCCCGGCCAGTCCTGGGTCACCCCGCATGTGCTCCCCGGCCGGCGCCGCCGTGGCGCGGGTTCGCTGATCCTGAGGACCGCCGAGGAGCACCTCGCGGCACACGGGGCGACCAGCGTCTACGCCTGGGCGCTGGACGACCCCGGCAGCCTCGCCTTCGCCGCCCGCCACGGCTACCGCCCCACGCGCTCCGCCCACTTCCAGCATCTCGACCTGGCAGGGGGCCCGCTGCCGGAGCTGCCCACGCCCCTCCCGGCCGGGGTGGCGCTCCGCACGGGCACGGCCTACGAGGCCGACCCGCGCCCCCTGTTCGAGGCGGACGCGGAGGTGACCTCGGACGAGCCGAGCGATATCGCGACGGCCCTGGACGACTACGAGGACTGGCTCGGCCACACCTGGGACCACCCCTGTCTGGACCGCGAACTGACCACGGTGGTGGAGGTGGACGGCGAGGTCGCCGCCTTCACTTCGGCGTACACCGACGGCGCCACCCGCTACGTGACCGGCATGACCGGCACCCGCCGCGCCTTCCGGGGCCGGGGCCTGGCCAAACTCGCCAAGACGGACTCGCTGCGCCGGGCCGGGGCGGCGGGCTACCGGGACGCGTTCACGTCGAACGACGCGGACAACGGGCCGATGCTGGCGGTCAACCGGTGGTTCGGCTACGAGATCCACACCTCCGAGGTACGACACGTACGCCCCCTGAATTGACGCCTCGCCCCCGGCCCCGGCCCCTCCCCCTCCGTGCCGCTGCCCGCGTTCGCCCAGTGCCTGTGTCACATCCTCTTTCCGCAGGTAGCGGCGGATGCGGGCCGCGTCGCGGACCTGGACGCCGGCCTTCGCCCAGCGGGCGAAGTAGCCGAACACAGTGCGCCACGGAATGCCGAAGTCGGCGGGCAGCGCCCGCCACTTCGTCCCGTTGCCGGTGATGTAGCGGATCGCGTCGACGACGCGCCGACGGGGCCGCTTCTCCGGGGCCCCTCCCGGGGCGGTCCGGCAGGCGGGAACCGGCAACAGCGGTTCCAGGAGCAACCATTCGAGGCTTATCTGGAGGAACGCCGCCCGAGCCTCGACCACACCTCGCTTCAGCACCTGGCGAGCCGGCTGGTGGGCGCCTTCTGGGCCGACATCGAGAAACACCACCCGGGCATCGACACCCTGGACCTGCCCACAGAGGTCGCCGAGACAGGGAAGGAACGGATCAGATTCACCACCCGGGAGGGCAAGGCCCCCATCCCTCGCCAGACCCGGACCGCCGTGCTGACCGGAGTCCGTGCCCTCTACCTGGACATCCAGCAGTGGGCTCTGGAGGACCCGGGCTGGGCAGCCTGGGCCGTCCCCAGTCCCGTCCGCGAGAGCGACACCGGCGGGTTCACCAAGGTCAAGAAGAAGGTCCGGGCCAAAATGCGCCAACGGGTACGCGAACGGCTGCCCCGACTCCCCGAACCGGTGAACACCACCGAAACCCGTCACAGCACGCAGAAGAAACTGCTGGCCGCAGCCCAAGTCACCGCCGTCGGAGAGATCTTCGACCACGAAGGCCGGCGCTATCGCCGCATCAGCCGCCGGGGGGTCCGACCCAAGACGCGCTTCCAGCACCGGCCGGAGATGGTACTGATCGAGGACATGGCCGGCGGACTGCCCGTCCACATCGCCGCTCGCTTGCTCGGCCATACCCGTACGAGCACCACGGAGGCGTATCTGGCCGTCTTCCAGGAGGATCTGATCCGCTCCTACCGGGCCTTCCTCGACCAGCGGCGAGCGACACGACCCGCAGCGGAGTACCGCGAACCCGCGACGGACGAGTGGCGCGGGTTCCGGGAACACTTCCACACCCGCAAGCTGGAGCTCGGCGACTGCGCGCGACCCTAACGAAGCCGCGGCAGCAGCCAGGGTGGTCCTACCGACCTCGGCATGCCCCTCATCACGAGGCCACGGTCGGGGCCTGCCCGAGGAGGGGGGCGAAAATCGCCGTGCGTGCTTAGCCGTCCTCGAAGCCGTAGTACGTGTCCGATTCGTCGGTGGCGTCGGCGAACTCCGAGAAGTCCATGTTGGCGATGGTCAGGTTGTTGGAGACATCGGCGTACCAACGGGGCGGAACCCGGAACGTCCGGCCGGGTTCGTCATACAGGTCGACGGCCAGGAGCAGATGCTCCTCGCCGGTCATGGTGGTCGCGTCAGCGAGGAACACATAAGGCAGCTTGTCGTCGTCATCAGCGGCAGCATCCGCGTCGACCAACGCCTGAACACCGACATCGGTGAAGGAGGAGTCACTGACGAAAGTCGCGTTGCGGTAGTCGCCCGAGCCGTCGACCGCTGCTTGCACCGTCTCCCATGCCGCCTCGCTGCTGAAGTCGGTACGCAGAACCAGCGAGCTCAGATCATCAGGTTGAGGCAAGTCCATGCACGTCATCGTTCCACCCGAGACCAAATGCTTCTCAAGCGGCTCCAGTAGTGACAGGCCCAAGGCCGGAGGGCAGATGGCGCACGGCTGTCGACACGGCGTCCGCCACCGTGATCGTGTCGACAAGAACGTCACCCATGATGCTGGCACTGAGGGTGTAGCGGCTGTCCCGATGCGCGTCCAGGCAAAGCGGAATGACCGTGAGGCGAGGGCGAGTACTGGTGGAGAATCGCAGCGTCCAGTGGCTCGTGAATGGGTAGAGCCCCCGCAGTGCCGGTTGAGCGTATGCCGCCTTCACGAGGGCGCCATACTCGGGCCAGTCCACCTCGTCTGCCTCCGTGAGCAGGTGCTGCCACTCGGACTCGGCCAGTCGCACCGGATCGTGATCGGCCACCTCGAAGCGGCCAGTGAGGTGCACGAACGACGCGGCTCGGGAGATGTCGGCCAGCGCTGCCCCGTCGTGCCAGGCTTGCGCCGCCCTGGCGACCTGGGCCAGATCCTGCGTGGTTCCGTCGATCAGCGCCATGCCTTGGAATGACTCGCAGCCGCGGATTGACCACCGCCGTTCGGCTACCCACGCGGTGATCTCCAAGATCGTCCGTTGTGGAACGGTGCTCGCGACGACGGCGTGACGTAGTAGGTCGGATGCCGAGGCGGTGAACGGGACCGAGAAGCCTTCCTTGATTGCGGCGGCTCGGAGTGCCGCGGCGAGGCTCCCTTCCGAAGCAACGTCGGGATACAGAGCAGCAGGATCAATTGACGTGGCCATGGATCTGATTCTGCCGCAGCGATCATCCGGTCGGTCTCGCGAACCAGGCACCGCCACTCTTGGCCCGGGGAACGGCCCAGTGCGACGGTCATCACAAGTAGCACGTGTGCAGAACGACCTGTCCAGGCCTACCGCTGTTGACCTGGTCTTATTGAGATCAGGCGGCAGTCAGACCGCAGTCCGGACAATCGTCGGCCATGGCCTTCGAAGCGACTGCGGGCCGGCGCAGGAAGTCCGTGGCCACCTTCGCGGCCACCTGGTCGCCGGCGGCCAGGTCGTGGATCGCGTCCACCTTCTCAGCGACCCAGCCCCGCCCGGCTCCACGAGCTCGTCGTAGCGCTGCCGGGTCACACTCCCGACCATCCTGGTCATGCGGACACCACCCCACGAGCCCCCGGGGGACGACACCCGGCCCGCGCCGTCAACTCGCCCTGGAAACCCTCCGCTTCGCACGCTCCGACCGCCTCGCCCCCGGCGGGAAGAGCGTACGGACCCGGCGTCCGAAGCGGCCCCACGGTCCGGCGGCGTGCGGGCTCACCCCTCGACTTCGCCGACGGCATCAACAGATCACCGCACCCCCGGCACAACCTCGGCCCGCCCTCGTCGGCCGCAATGGCGACCAACCGCAGCCGGGGCACCTTGTCACCGCCCATGCTCTTCACCGTACGAAGCGGGGAGGGGCTCCGCGAGCCCCACCCCTGAGTTCCTGCTGCGCCGCGACGTGACCTGCCCGAACAATCTTCAATGATCTGGACCGACGCCTCCCTGGAGACAACCGGTTCACCACGCCGTCACATAGGCCCTAGACCGCCTGCAGGACGAAGAACAGGAAGCACAGGAAGCGCGGCTCGGCCGCGATGACCTCGGGGAACAGCTCGCGGGCGGCGGGATCCGGATCCGGCTCGCTGATGACCGTTATCCGGAAACCGGCCCCGCTGAATGCCTCGATCATCGCGTGCAGCGGCCTGTGCCATCTGCTCACCAGAGCGGTGTGGCCGCCGACGGTCCACTCCACGGTCCACTTGGTGGTGTCGAAGTAGTTGCACTCGCCCTCACGACCGGCCTCGCCATGTATGAGGTTGACGGCAAAGGGATGGTCGACAGACGCGATCAGCCGACCGCCGGGCCTGAGTACGCGTCGCAGCTCGGCCAGCGCCGGCCCCCAGTCCTCCAGGTAGTGCAGCACCAGGGACGCCACCACATCGTCGAACGAGTCATCAGCGTAAGGAAGCCGACTGCCCAGGTCCGCCACCTGCAGATCCGCACCGTCGCCGAGCCGCTGCCGAGCCAGCTCCAGCATCCCGGCACTCGTGTCGAAGCCACTCACAACGGCGCCACGGTCGCGCAGCCCGGCAAACAGGGCCCCCGAGCCGCAGCCCGCGTCGAGGATCCGACGACCGGCCACGTCTCCAGCGAGGGCCAGCATCGCGGGTCGCTCGTAGTAGGCATTGACCAGGTTGGTTTCGTTTGCGGCCGTGTACGCCTCGGCGAACCCGTTGTAGTCGTTGGTTTTCGACGGATCCACACTCGCTGAGGACGGCGAGACCAGCCTCGTGGAAATCGCGTGCTCTTGGCGCTCGCTTGAGATCACGGTGCGGGAGACGTGCGCTGCACCAGTTCGGTTCCGGACCGCTCCCGATCGCCCTCACCTCCTTGCCAGCCCTCTATCCACTCTCGTGCCTCTTCCACGGAGTCAGCCCTGCGCACGTGCCAACGCTGGATCTCTGGGTCCTGGAACGCTTCCGTCACGTCCTCGGCATCGGTGATCCGCCAAGGACGCAGTAACACACCGCTCCCGATCGGCAGCGTCGGCTGATCCGAAGCGGCAAAGGCACCGACAGGTATCGCTGGAGCAACCAAGGAAGGCATGGTCAGCATTGTTCAAGGCCGTTGTCCCTTCCGAGTCAGGACCGCTGCTTCAGATAACACTCTCTCTCCGACTTCCGAACCCAACAACGCCCTGTGAGACGGAAGGAAGGTGTCGTGAGGCGGGACAGGTAGATAAAGAACAAGCTCAGCGGTAGCCGATCGCGTCGGCGGGCTTGCCGACGGTCGGCGGCCAGGGCGGCCGCGGTCCGTTCACGCTCCAGCGCGTCGTGCCATGTCCCCTCCGTCACGCCGAAGTTCTCCGGCGTGATCTCCGAACGCGTCCCTCCCGGTGTCAGGGCCACGGCCGGCCGACGCGCCCCCCGCCACGGCCACATCACCGGCGATGACCGCGTACCGCTCGTCCTCGACAGCGCGCCCCCAGAGGCCCGCGTCCGAGGACAGTGCCTCATGCCGAACGCCCGCCCCGAGTCCCCGCGCCGCCGCGACGACCCGGTCGGCGGGCAGTCCCGTGCCGTTCCACACCCCCTCGACCAGTACCAGCCTCCCGCCGGGCCGCAGCAGCCCCGACCAGCGGCGTACCGTCTCCTCGGGCTCCGGCAGCAGCCACAGCACATGCCGGGCCAGCACCACGTCGAACCGCCGCTCCCCCACCGGCGGTCGTCCGGCGTCCCCGACCACCACCGCGGCCCCGCTCCCGGCCAGCTTGGCCCGTGCGAGCCGCGCCATCCGCGGCGACCGGTCGATCCCCACCACCCGGTGGCCCCGCTCGGCGGCGAGCAGGGCGAGACTTCCCGTACCGCACCCGAGGTCGAGCACCCGCCCCGGCGCGGCGGGCAGCCACGCGCTCATCCTGGCGGCCCAGGCCGCGCGCACGGCAGGGTCGCGGAGCCCGTGATCGGGCTCCTGGTCGAAGGTGTCGGCGGCGGTGTCCCAGTCGGTGGCGGTCATGCTCCGATGGTGTCACCCGCCACTGACAACGCCCTGGTTGTCAGTGGCGGGTGACGGGAGGGGATGGGCCGGTCGGCGCCGGCCCCCTGTGGCCTCATTCCGGGATGGTGTCGCCCACCAGCGCCAGGTTCTGGATCGCCGCCAGTCCGAAGAGGGCCGTCTCGTTGCTGTTGACCCGCAGGTTCTCCCAGCCCGGTTCGAGCACGTCCGGGCCCTCGATGCGGTGTTTCTCCCAGGACATCTCCGAGGTGTACGCGTCGCTGTCGAAGAACTTCTGCCAGGCCCGCGCCGCCAGCGCCGGGTCTCCCGACTGGGCCGCCGCGTAGGCGTCCTGGCGGGAGTGGCCCTGGAAGAGGAGCAGGCTGCCGAAGTCGGTGCCGTACCGTTCGCGCTGTTCGGCCTTGGTGGCGTTGAAGTAGCGGCAGTAGTCGAGCCAGGCCGCCTTGAACTCCGGCAGGTCGATCAGGCCGATCAGTTCCGCGCACATCTCGACCAGGCCGAACATCGCGGAGAGGTGGGAGACGTCCACCTTGGGCTGGGCGGCGACCGCGAACCGGCCCGTGTCGAGGTCGTACAGCCCCGAGCCCTGGACGAAGCCGTTGGGCTGGGCGGCGATCGTCGCCATCGTGGAGCGCAGCCGCGCCTCCGCCTTCGCCGCCTGCGGGCCGCGCCGCTCCCACTCGGTGAGCCACCCGGCGGCGAGCCCGCTCCAGTCGGTGCCGAAGCCGATGGACAGGGCGTTGCGGTCCGGTTCGTACGGCTCGGTGCGGATCTTCCGGATGGGGTCGAGGACGAGGAACGTCTCGTCGGAGTCGACCTGCGCGCGCATCAGGTCGCCGACGCGTTCGTCCGCCGTGAGGTAGTAGTACGGGCGGCGGTAGACGGCGGTGGAGATGCGCTGCTGCTTGGCGCTGTCCGCGTAGTGCTGCACCCCGTGCCGGGTGCCGAGCCCCGCCCACTCGCCGAGGTGGTAGACGTCGACCTCGCCGGTGTGCCGGGTCAGCGCCTCCGCGAAGCGGAAGATGTCGGCGCGGCCGGAGCGGAGATAGGCGAACCAGAGCCAGAGGTCGGGCGAGAGTTCGGAGTTGTCCCAGGCGTAGCCGCCGACGTCGTACCGCCACTGGTGGCGGTCCTCGTCGTAGGTGTGCATGAAGTCGCCGTAGTCCCAGAAGCCGTACCAGCGGCGCTGCTCGACCTGTTCCCGGTAGTACGTGAAGAGGAAGTCGAGCTGGTCCTCTATCTTCGCCTTGGCGGGGACGGAGCGGTCCACCGGGGCGAAGAGTCCGCCGAAGACCCCCGCCCGCGCCAGGTCCTCGGGGCCGGCGGCCAGTTGGGGCGGGGTACGGACGGCCTGGGCCTGGGCGACGAGGCGGTCGGCGGTGGGGGTGGCCGCGTTGGCCCAGAACATCAGCTCGCTGGTGCGGGCGATGCCGTAGGGGGTGCCGAATCCGGGCTCGTAGTCCTCGTAGGTGATGTTGAGGCCCTCCAACTGCTCGGGGAAGGTCTCCTGGCCCATGCCGTCGTGGTAGAAGCGCAGGTCCATGGGGCGGGCCTCGGGCGACCAGAGCCAGAGGGTCACCTCGGCCTTGTCGCCCGCCGCGCCCCGGATGTCGAGCTGCGCGGGGTGTTTCTGCCAGAAGTCCCGCAGCCCGAAGGAGAGTCCGCCGCTCACCCCGCCGACGTAGCCGAAGCCTGAGGCGCGGCGCCCGCCGCCCGCGGTGATCCAGCCGTGGCCCGGGGTGGTGCGCTTGCGGAGGGTGAAGCCGTCGGCGGAGAGCTGGGAGAGGGTGTAGTCGCCCCACTCGGGGATATAGCCGAGCCGGGTGGTGACCCGCTGGTCCCAGGTGGCCGGGTCGGCCAGCTTCTCGCCCCTGACCTGCGCGGACCGTACGGCGGCGCCGGGGTCGCGGCGCAGCCCCGTGATGCCCTGGACGGCCTCGGTCAGGAACCCCTTGCCCTCGCCCGCGATCCGGATGTGGCGGTCGTACGCGGCGTCGCGCATCGGTACGGAGAAGCGCACCCCGAGGCCCCGGATGAAGTCGCCCTGGGTGCTCCCCGGGGTCTGCTCGCCGTCGTAGGTGATGGTGTGGACCATACGGAAGGAGTCGGCACCGGCGTAGAAGTAGAGACGGACGCTGAACGGCAGCCAACTCCGGCTCCCTCTGCGGTGCTTGCCGTCGATCCGGACCACCGCCCTTACCGGTCCCGTCTGTTCGACCTTCGCGCTGCCGATCTCCCCGTCGAAACGCTCCCATTGGGCCCGGCCGGTGTCGGTGGTCTCCGCGTCGCCCAGCTCCCCCTGGCGGAGCAGGACCAGCCGGCCGTCGGTCGCGATCGACCTGCCGTCCCGGGTCAGCGACTCGACAAGTTGGTCGCCGTCCCGGCGGATGACGGCCCGGACGACGCCGGTGTCGACGGTGATGGCGCGGCGGGTCTCGGTGACGGTGACCTTACGGGCGGGGGCGGCGGGCCGCCCCGCGGCGAGGGTGAGGCGGTCGGCGCGGGCGACCGCGCCGGAGCCGTCGGTCCCGACCGCGTGCGCGGTCCACTTGAGGGAGCCGTCGGGCCAGTAGGCGGTGGGCCAGCTCTGTACGGGGACGGCCGCGCCGTCCCCGGTGGTCAGCGCGAACGCCGTACCGGCCCGGTGGGCGCCGCGCGGCCAGGGCACGCCGAAGGTGGAGCCGGGGGCCGCGCCGGGGTTCTCGCCCTCCAGCCAGCGGACGGTGACGGGGGCACCCGGCACGGCGGCGCCTGCGGCGCCTGCCGGGTCGGCGGCCTGGGCCGGGCCCGCGCCGAGGGCCCAGCCGGCCTGGGTGGCGGCGCCCGCGACGGCGGCGGCCTTCAGCACGGACCTGCGGGGAATCGGTGACATCGGCAGTCCTTCCCAGGGGTTCTTCGCATGGACGTAGTTCTTACGTGGTTTCTTACGTGGTTTCTTACGTGGGTTCTTACGTGCGCATGACAGGCGGACAGGGGCACATGGCGGCCAGGCGGACGGACCGGCGGACCGGCGGACCGGCGGACCGGCGGACCGGCATACCGGCGTACGGGCGGCAGGTGCGGCGGGGTTCCGTTCCGGGCCGGCGGTCCCGTACGTACGGGTACGGCGCGGCCCGCGCCTCACTCCGTACGGCGCCGACGCGCCCCGCGCCCCCCGCTCCCCCGGCGCTCCACCGCCAGCGCGGCGGCCATCACCACCCCGAGCGCGGGCGCCGCCAGCGGTACGGCGAGCCACGCCGAGACGGGCACCACGGCGCATCCGCAGACCAGCAGCAGCGAACCGGCCGGGTCCCGGAGGGTGGTCTTCGCCCCGGTACGGAGCAGGGCCCGCCAGGAGGCCCCGGGCACCCAGCGGGCGGCGGCGCGCAGCCCGGCGACGGAGACGGCGAGGAAGGCGAGGACCCCGACGGTGCCCGCGAAGGCGCCCCCGGGGAGTCCGGCCCGTACCACCGTCAGGTCCGCCCAGAGCAGCCAGAGCGCCGCCCATCCGGCCGCCCCGACCAGCCAGCCGCGCCGGGCGGCGGCCCGCAGGTCCGCCGTGAACTCCCGCCAGGTGGCGGCCTCGTGGCCGAGCACCCGGCGCAGATGGCGGGCGCCGGCGGCGAAAGCGGCGGGGTAGGTGAGCAGCGGCAGCGAGGCGAGCGCGATCCAGACACCGGTGAGCAGCGCCTCGGTGAAGAGTGCGAAGACGGCGGAGGCCCGGTGGGGGGCGGAATCCGGCCGGGCGGTACGGCGCCGGGCGGTACCGCGCCGCGCGGCCCGGGCGCGGAGGCGGAACAGGGGCGCCGGGGACGCGGCCGGGGGCGGGGCGGGGGGCATGGCCGGGTCAGCCCTTCAGTCCGGAGGTCGCCATGCCGTCGATCAGATGGCGCTGGAAGGCGAGGAAGAAGAGCAGCACCGGCAGCAGGGCGATCAGCGACATGGCGATCATGCCGCCGTAGTTGGCCACCCCGTCCTGGTCGACGAACATCTTCAGGCCGAGCGAGACGGTGTACTTGTCGGGCTCGTTGAGGTAGATCAGCGGGCCCATGAAGTCGTTCCAGGCGTTGATGAAGGTGAAGATCGCGCTGGTGATCAGCGCGGGCCGGCAGAGCGGCAGCACGATCGACCAGTAGATCCGCCCGTGCCCGCACCCGTCCAGCCGCGCCGCCTCGTCCAGCTCCCTCGGCAGGTTCCGCATGAACTGCATCATCAGGAAGACGAAGAAGGCGTCGGTGGCCAGATACTTGCCGAGCAGCAACGGCGTGTAGGTGTTGATCAGTTCGAGCTTCTGGAAGAGCACGTACTGCGGGATGAGCAGGACGTGGTACGGGAGCAGCAGCGTCCCGATCATCAGGGTGAAGAGCAGATTGCGGCCCGCGAACCGGATCCGGGCGAAGGCGTAGGCGGCGAGCGAGCAGGAGATCAGCACCCCGGCCACCGAACCCAGGCCCAGGAGCGTGGAGTTGACGAAGAAGGTGGAGATCGGGATGTCCGCGATGCCGTTGGCGAGGCGGGTGTAGTTCTCGGTGACCGGGGTCAGCGGGAAGAGGTCGAGGCTGCCCACGATCGCGTTGTTCGGCTTGAACGAGCCGCCGATCACCCAGAACACCGGGTAGAGGACGACCAGGAGCACGGCGAGCGACCCGGCGTGCCAGGCGGCCGAGCCCGCGGTGCGGCGGCGGAGGGCCGCGCGCGCCGCCGTGGCCGGGGCGGGCGCCGGTTCCGTACGTACCGCGCTCATCGGCTCGCCTCCTCGTAGTGCACCCAGCGCCGCTGGGACCAGAACAGCACCGCGGTGACCAGGCCGACCGCGAGCAGCAGCATCCAGGCCATGGCGGAGGCCATCCCCATCCGGCTGTTCTCGAAGCCCTGGATGTAGAGGTAACAGGTGTAGACGAGGGTGCCGTCGGCCGGTCCGCAGGTGCCGCCGGCGCCGCCCAGGATGTAGGCGGAGCCGAAGATCTGGAACGAGTGGATGGTCTCCAGCAGCACATTGAAGAAGAGGACCGGGGAGATCATCGGCAGGGTGATGCTCCAGAACCGGCGCGCCGCCCCGGCCCCGTCGACCTCGGCGGCCTCGTAGAGCGAGACCGGGACCTGCTTCAGCCCGGCGAGGAAGATCACCATGGGCGCGCCGAACTGCCAGACCGTGAGCGCCACCAGGCTGTAGACGATCAGGTCGGGGTTGCCCGCCCAGCCGCCCGCCGAGAAGCCGAGGGCGCGCTGCGCGCGGTCGATCAGGGCGTCGTCCGAGAAGATCGCCTTCCAGACGATGGCGATGGAGACACTGGCGCCGACCAGCGAAGGGGCGTAGAACGCGGCCCGGTAGAAACCCTGTCCCCGGCGGCTCTGGGCGAGCAGCAGCGCCACGCCGAGCGCCGCCGCGAGTTTGAGCGGGGTGCCGATCACGACGTACCAGAGCGTCAGCGAGACCGAGTGGCGCCAGCGGTCGTCGGCGAACATCTCGGTGAAGTTGCCGAGGCCGATCCAGCGGGGGGCGTCGAAGAGGTTGTAGTCGGTGAAGGCGAAGTAGAGCGAGGCGACCATCGGCCCCGCGGTGAGGATCAGGAACCCCGCGATCCAGGGCGACATGAAGAGCAGGCCGGCCAGGTTCTCCCGGCGGCCCCGCCGTCCGGCGGCGGGGGGTCCGGGGCGGTGCCGGCCGGCCCGCGGTGCGGCCGCCGAGGCGCGGGGCCCGGCCGCGGTGGGCGCCCCGCTCGCCACCGTGGTTCCCATCAGGAGCCGAGCGCCGTCTTCGACTCGGTGAAGAACTGCTTCACCGCGCTGTCCACCGGCCGCTTGCCCAGGCCGATCTCCTCGGCGATCCGGAGGAACGCCGCCTCGGCGACGTCCGCGCCGGCCGGGTGCGGGGTGATCGGCTCCAGCACTCCGCTGCTGACCAGTCGCTCCTCGTACGCGGCGATCTGCTGGTTGACCTCGTCGGTGGGTTTGAAGGCCTCGTACTGGGCGGTGGTGGCGGGGACGCCCCGGTCGTACCCCATGATCCGGCCGACCTCGGGGTCGTGCGCCATGAAGCTGATGAACTGCGCGACCTCCTGGGGGTGTTGGGTACGGCGGGAGGCGCTGAGCATCAGCGAGCCGAGGTACTGGCCGGTCTTCTTGCCGTCGGTGGTCGGGATGGGGGCGAGGCCGTACTCGCTCGTCCCCTCCGAGGTGTAGCGGACGGTGAAGTTGTCCCAGGTGAACTCGCCGGCGGCGAGTTCGGCGGCCAGCGCGGACTTGGGCCTGACCTGGGCGACCTTGCTCGCCTCCGCGTAGATACCGGACTTGACCCCGGCCTCCGCCTTCGTCCACCAGTCGGTGAGGTCGGCCTCGGTGAAGCCGAGCCCGTCGGCGGTGAAGAACGCCTTGCCGTGCTGGCGGAGGTAGAGGTCGTAGAGGTACATGACGCCGTACATCCCGCTGTCCCCGGCCACCCCCTGGGTGTCCCGGATCTTCCGCATCGCGGCGTCGAACTCGTCCCAGGTCCAGCCGGGCCGGGGGGTGATGCCGGCCTTCCGGTACACCTTCTCGTCGATGACCAGCGCCATGGAGTTGGAGCCGACCGGGACGCCCAGCAACTTGCCGTCCACCTCGCCGAAGGTGGCGAGTCCGGCCCGGAAGCCGTCCATGTCGAGGTGGCCGGCGCCGACCTGCTGCTTGAGGTCGAGCAGCACGTTGTTCTTGGCGTACTTGCGCAGGAAGGTGATCGAGTTCTGGAAGACATCGGGCGGATTGCCCCCGGACGCCTGGGTGTTGAACTTCTTCCAGAAGTCCTGGTAGGGCTGGAAGTCGGTCTTGATCTTGATCTTCGGGTACTTCGCCTCGAAGAGCTTGATCGTCTTGTTGATCCGCTGCGCGCGGTCGTCCGCGCCCCACCAGGCGTACCGGAGGGTGACCTCGCCGCCGCCCGATCCGCTGCCGGAACCGCAGCCGGCCGCGGTGAGGCCGAGCGCGGCCAGCGAGCCGCCCGCGATCTTGAGCAGGCCGCGTCTGTCGACGCTCCCCGACGGAGACATAGCTCGCCCCTCACATGGAATTGAATCGTTTTAGGTAAGCGCTTGCCGCTAGAAATTAAGGACCTCGGGCTGATTCGTCAATGGTTCCGACGACATCTGTTGAAGCGCTTTCTTTCTTCCGTCAGACCCATTGACGGACCCGGAAACGCCGTCCTAGCTTCATCCGCGTCGTACTCCGTACGTCATATATGAGACGCGAGATGACAGGTGAGCGCGCCCATGGCCTTCGCCCCCGCCCCGATCCCCTCCCGCACCCAGTACGTCCAGGACGCCATCAAGCACGCCATCCTCACCGGTGGTCTCCCTCCTGGCCAGGCCCTGGTGGAGACCGAACTCGCCGCGCGGTTCGGGGTGTCGAAGACCCCGGTGCGCGAGGCGCTCAAGACGCTGGCCGGCACCGGTCTGGTGGTCATGAGCCAGTACAAGGGCGCCACCGTACGGACCGTCGACGCCGCGATGGCCCACGAGGTCTATGACGTACGGCTGTTGCTGGAGCCGGCGGCGCTGCGCCGCTCGCTCGCCCGGGGCGCCTCCCTGGAGCCCGCGCGGGCGGCGCTGCACCGCGCCGACCGGGCCACGGACCGGGGCGAACGCTCCCTGGCCAACCGGGAGTTCCACCGCTCGCTCTATCTGCCGTGCGGCAATCCGCTGCTGGCCAGGATGCTCGACGACGTACGGGACCAGGCGGCCCTGGTGTCGGCGGTGGCCTGGGCGGCCGTCCCGTCCTGGGAGCGGGAGGCGGGCGAGCACCGGGAGATCCTGCGGCTCGCCCTCGCCGGTGACCCCGAGGGCGCGGCCGGCGCGCTCCACGACCACATCGCCTCATTCCTGCACCGGGCCTTCCCCGAAGGAGAGACCGCGCATGACCAGCCCTGATCTCACGGCGGCACGGGACGCGCTCGCCGATGTCGTGGCGATCCCCGTGACCCCGTTCACCGCCGAGGACACCCTCGACACGGCGGCCCACCGCGCGCTGCTGCGCAGGCTGCTCGACGGCGGCGTACGCACCCTCACGCCGAACGGCAACACCGGTGAGTACTACGCGCTCACCGCCGAAGAGCGGCGCGCCGTCACGGAGTTGACCGTCGAGGAGGCCGGGGACGAGGCCACGGTCCTGGTCGGGGTCGGCCTCGACGTGGGGACCGCCGTGGCGGCGGCGGTCCACGCCCGGGCGGCCGGCGCCCAGATGGTGATGGTCCACCAGCCGGTGCACCCCTATGTCTCGCAGGGCGGCTGGCTCGACTACCACCGGGCGATCGCCGAGGCCGTACCGGAGCTGGGCGTCGTACCGTACGTACGGAACCCGGCCCTGAAGGGCGGCACACTGCGGGCGCTCGGCGAGGCGTGCCCGAATGTCATCGGCGCGAAGTACGCCGTGCCGGACGCCGCGCACTTCGCCGCCTTCGCCCGTGACGCGGGTCTGGAGCGCTTCGTGTGGGTGGCGGGGCTCGCCGAGCTCTACGCGCCCTCGTACTTCGCGGGCGGCGCGACCGGCTTCACCTCCGGGCTGGTCAATGTCGCCCCGGCGGTCTCGCTCGCCATGCTGGAGGCGCTGCGCGCCGGGGACCACGCGGCGGCGATGAAGGTCTGGGAGCAGATCAGGCCCTTCGAGGAGCTGCGGGCGGTGCGCCAGTCCGCCGACAACGTGGCGGTGGTGAAGGAGGCGCTGGCCGCGCTGGGGCTCTGCCGCCGCGCCCTCCGCCCACCGAGCCGGGAGCTGCCGGAGGAGCGCCGCGCGGCCGTCGCCGGGCTGGTGGCGGGGTGGGCGGTATGACCGGGGACCAGGGGCATATACGCCCCGAGGAGGCACGCCCGGATGCCGTACGCCCCGGGCCGGCGCCCGCCGGAGCCGTACGCCCCGAGGAGTTGCGCAGTCACCAGTGGTACGGGACCGACGGGCTCCGCTCCTTCAGCCACCGGGCCAGGACCCGCCAGCTCGGCTACCTCCCCGAGGAGCACCTCGGCAAGCCGGTGATCGCGGTCCTCAACACCTGGTCCGACATCAACCCCTGCCATGTCCATCTCCGCGACCGCGCCCAGGCGGTGAAGCGCGGGGTGTGGCAGGCGGGCGGCTTCCCGCTGGAGTTCCCCGTCTCGACGCTCTCCGAGACGTTCCAGAAGCCGACCCCGATGCTCTACCGGAACATGCTGGCGATGGAGGCCGAAGAGCTGCTCCGTTCGTACCCGGTGGACGGCGCGGTGCTCCTCGGCGGCTGCGACAAGACGACGCCCGCGCTGCTGATGGGCGCCGCGAGCGTGGACCTGCCGGCCGTCTTCGTCCCGGCAGGTCCGATGCTGCCGGGGCACTGGCGGAACGAGGTGCTCGGCTCCGGCACCGACATGTGGAAGTACTGGGACGACAAGCGGGCCGGGCTGATCGGCGACGCCGAACTCTCCGAGCTGGAGAACGGGCTGGCCCGCTCCCCCGGCACCTGTATGACCATGGGCACCGCCTCCACGCTCACCGCCGCCGCCGAGGCGCTGGGGGTGACGGTGCCGGGCGCCTCCTCGATCCCGGCGGTGGACGCCGGGCACGACCGGATGGCCGCCGCTTCGGGGCGCCGGATCGTGGAGCTGGTCCGGAGCGGGGCGCGGCTATCGCGGGTGCTGACGCGGGAGGCGTACGAGGACGCCGTCACCACCGTGCTGGCGCTGGGCGGCTCCACCAACGCCGTCATCCATCTGATCGCGATGGCGGGCCGCTCGGGGATCCGGCTCACCCTGGACGACTTCGACCGGATCGCCAGGACCGTGCCGGTCCTCGCCGATGTCCGCCCCGGCGGCCGGTTCCTGATGGAGGACTTCCACTTCGCGGGCGGGCTCCCCGGCTTCCTCTCCCGCCTCACCGACGTCCTCCATCTCGACCGCCCCACCGTCGCCCATGCCACCCTGCGCGAGCAGCTCGCCGGGGCGCTGGTCCACAACCCGGAGGTCATCCGCCCGCGCGAGAACCCGCTCGCCGACGAGGGCGGGGTGGCGGTGCTGCGCGGCAACCTCTGCCCGGACGGCGCGGTCATCAAGCACATCGCCGCCGAGCCGCACCTCCTCCGCCACACCGGCCCGGCCGTCGTCTTCGACGACTACCGGACGATGCAGCGCACCATCAACGACCCGGCGCTCGCCATCACCCCGGACCATGTGCTGGTGCTGCGCAACTCCGGCCCCAAGGGCGGCCCGGGGATGCCGGAGTACGGGATGCTGCCGATCCCCGACTACCTCCTCAAGGAGGGCGTACGGGACATGGTGCGGCTCTCCGACGCCCGGATGAGCGGCACGAGTTACGGCGCCTGTGTGCTGCACATCGCGCCCGAGTCGTATGTGGGCGGTCCGCTCGCCCTGGTCCGCACCGGCGACTCCATCACCCTGGACGTCGCCGCCCGCTCCCTCCATCTCCATGTGAGCGAAGAGGAGTTGGCGCTGCGCAGGGCCGAGTGGACGGAGCCGGAGCCGCGTTACGAGCGCGGGTACGGCGCCCTCTACGACGAGCAGATCACCCAGGCCGACACCGGCTGCGACTTCGCCTTCCTGGCCAGGCCGGGCGAGGTGCCCGACCCGTACGTCGGCTGACGTACGGACGGCCGCCCGGGCCTGCGCCCACCGGCCGGTACGCCGGCTCTCACCCACCGAACGGAGAAGCACGTCATGGCCTCTGCTGTGACGCGGGACCCCGGGGCCCCGCCCCGGCCGGCCCGCGGGACCCGCACGCCGGGGCGCGGTACCGGGACGGCGCCGCGCAGCCTGCCGTATCTGCTGATCGCCCCCGCCGGGCTGCTGATGCTGGGGTTCATCGCCTATCCGATGCTCAGCGTCTTCTACTACAGCCTCCAGAACTACAACCCCACCAAGCCCTGGCGGAACGGCTTCGCGGGCCTCGACAACTTCCGGCGGATCCTCACCGACGACCCGCTGTTCTGGGACAGCCTGCTCTTCAGCGCCAAGTGGGTGGTCACCGAGGTCACCCTCCAGCTCGCCTTCGGTCTGGTGCTGGCGCTCCTCGTCAACCAGACCTTCCTGGGCCGGGCGCTCGCCCGCTCCCTGGTCTTCTCGCCCTGGGCGGTCTCCGGGGTCCTCACCACCACCATCTGGCTGCTCCTCTACAACCCCTCGACGGGCGTGGGGCGTTACCTGGCGGACGCCGGGATCGGGGAGTACGGCTCCTCCGTGCTCTCGGACACCGGCACCGTCTTCTGGGCCGCCGTGCTCGCCGAACTCTGGCGCGGCGTACCGTTCTTCGCCATCCTCATCCTCGCCGACCTCCAGTCCATCCCGGGCGATCTCTACGAGGCGGCCTCGGTCGACGGCGCCCACCGCTTCCAGCAGTTCCTCCACATCACCCTGCCGCATCTGAGGGACGCGATCATCCTCTCCACCCTGCTCAGGGCGGTGTGGGAGTTCAACAACGTCGACCTGCTGCTCACCCTCACCAAGGGCGGCCCCGCCGGTGTCACCACCACCCTGCCGCTCTATGTCGCGGTGACCGGGTTCGAGGCACACGACTTCGGTTACGCCACCGCGCTGACCACCGTCGCCTTCGTGATCCTCCTCTTCTGCTCGATCCTCTATCTGCGCCTGAGCAAGTTCGGAGGCGACCACAAGTGACCACCGCCATCGCCGAGAGCGAGCAGCAGGGGCTGAGCGCCCGGGACCCGGGCGGCGGCGGCCCCGTACCCCCGCCCACCCGGCGGCGACGGCGCGGGCGCCGCTTCGACGAGGTGCCCCGCTGGCAGATCCATCTGCCGCTCGGCCTCTATCTCCTCTTCACGCTCGTGCCGTTCTACTGGATGGTGCTCTTCTCGCTGCGCCCGGCAGGGTCCACCTCGCTGGTGCCGTGGCCGGCCACCGGCGAGCACTTCGCGAAGGTGTGGAACGAGCGGAGCTTCTCCGTCTTCTTCCAGAACAGCGCGCTGATCGGGGTGTTCACCCTGCTCTGTACGACGCTCGTCGCGCTGGCCGGCGGATACGCCCTGGCCCGCTTCGACTTCAGGCTCAAGCAGGGTTTCATGCTGGCGCTGCTCTGCTCGCAGTTCATCCCGGGCGCGCTGATGCTGGTGCCGCTCTTCCAGATCTTCAAGAACCTCCAGCTCATCAACTCCCCGGTGAGCGTGGTCATCGCGGAGACCGTCTTCCAGCTCCCGCTCTCCATCATCCTGCTCAGCGGCTTCGTGAAGAACGTGCCGTACTCGCTGGAGGAGGCGGCGTGGGTCGACGGCTGCTCACGGTTCCAGGCGTTCCGTATCGTCGTGCTGCCGATGCTGCGCCCCGGGCTGATCGCCGTCGGCTCCTTCGCCTTCGTCCACAGCTGGAACCACTTCCTCTTCGCGCTGATGTTCCTGATGGAGCAGGACCGGCAGACGATCCCGGTGGGCCTCTCCACCCTGATCGGCTCGGACAGTGTGGACTTCGGGGCGCTGGCGGCCGGCGGTGTGATCTCCGCGGTGCCGGTGGTCATCGTCTTCGCGTTCATCCAGAAGTGGCTGATCAGCGGCTTCAGCGCCGGGGCGGTGAAGGGATGACGCCGTCCGCCACCGGCACCGCACCGCCCGTCCAGGGCCCGCTGCCCGTCGTGCTCGCCGGGGCGCGCGGTCATGGCCGTACGCACCTGGTCAACATCGGCAGGCTCGAACAGGCCGGGCTGGTACGGCTGGTGGGCGTCTGCGAGCTGTCCCCGCTGACCCCGGAGGAGCTGGCCGGCTTCGGCGCTGTCGAGCAGTCCGCGGACTTCGGCGCGCTCCTGGAGCGTACGGGCGCCCGGATCGCCGTGCTGTGCACCCCGATCCACACCCACACCGAACTCGCCCTGACCGCCGCCGATCACGGGGTGCACACCCTGCTGGAGAAGCCGACCACACCGTCGTACGCGGAGTACGAGCGGCTCCTCGCCGGGCTCGCCGCCCGGGGCACCGTCTGCCAGGTCGGCTTCCAGTCGCTGGGCTCGGCCGCCGTCGACGCCATCGGCGCGCTGGTCGCCGAGGGCGCGATCGGCGCGGTGACCGGGATCGGCGCGGCCGGGGCGTGGGTACGGGACGACGCGTACTACCGCCGGGTGCCCTGGGCCGGGCGCCGCTCGCTGGACGGGCGGGACGTGGTGGACGGGGTGCTCACCAACCCGCTGGCCCACGCGGTGGCGACCGCGCTCCGCCTCGACGGCAGCGAACGGGCCGAGGACATCGCGGAGATCGAACTGGAACAGTTCCGGGCCAACGACATCGAGGCCGACGACACGAGCTGCCTGCGGGTACGGACCGCGCGCGGCACCCGGATCACGGTGGCGGTCACCCTCTGCGCGGAGCGCGCCGGGGAGCCGTATGTGGTGGTCCACGGCGAGCGCGGCAGGATCACCTTCTGGTACAAGCAGGACCGGGTACGGGTGGAACGCACCGGGGGCGACGGGGCGGCCCCCGAGGGCGGCGGAGCCCCGGCCGACTCCGCGCACGGGCGCACCGACCTGCTGGAGAACCTGGTCGGACATCTCCGCGACGGTACGGATCTCCTCGTCCCCGCCGTCCGCACCGGCGCCTTCACCCGGATCGTCGAGGCGATCAGGACCGGCCCGCTCCCCGCCCCGCTCCCCGCCGGAGCCTGGTACTCCGCCCCGGGCGAGCGGGCGCAGCGCCGGGTCGTCCGGGGCATCGACGCGCTGGTCGCGGCGAGCGCGGAGACCCTCGCCACCTTCTCCGAACTGGGCGCGGACTGGGCCGTGCCGCCGACGCAACCGACACAGCCGACGCAGCCGATGCAGCCGACGAAGGAAGACCCCCGATGAGCGAGCCACGGCTCTCCGGAGCCCCCGCGGTCACCACCCTGCGCTGCGACGCCCGCCCGGTCGCCGGCTACCACCATGTGCCCCCGCCGCTGCCCGGGGCCCTCGCGCCCCGCCCGTACCTCCACCCCGTACGGACCTTCGGCGGTGTGACCGTCACCGAGGTGCTTCCACCGGACCACACCCACCACCTCGGGGTGTCGGTCGCCGTGCCCGATGTGTCGGGGGTCAACTTCTGGGGCGGCCGTACGTACGTGCGCGACCAGGGACCCGTGGCGCTCGACAACCACGGCGCGCAGGAACACACCGGCTGGCTGCTGCGCGACCCGGACGGCTGTGTGCAGGAGCTCTCGTGGGTACGGGAGGGCCGCGAACTCCTCAAGGAGCGGCGGACGATCAGTGTGCTGGCCCTCAACTCAAGGGCCTGGGCCCTCGACTTCACCTCGGCACTGACCAATGTGTCGGGCGGGGGACTCTCGTTCGGCAGCCCGGCCACCAACGGGCGCCCCGGGGCGGGGTACGGCGGCTTCTTCTGGCGGGCCCCCAAGGAGGAGGCGGGCCGGTCCGAGGTCTTCACCGAGGAGGCGAGCGGCGAGGACGCGGTGCACGGGACCACGGCGCCCTGGCTGGCGCTGGCCGGCCGGCGGTGGACGCTGGTCTTCGCCGGGGCCAACGAGGAGACCCGGCGCGACCCGTGGTTCGTCCGCACCGGCGGCTACCCGGGGGTGGGCTCGGCGCTGGCCTGGGCGCGGCGGCTGCCGCTGGCCGCCGGGGCGAGCCTGGCGCGGCGGGTGGTCACGGTGGTCGCGGACGGACGTCTCGCGCGGCCGGACGCGGCGGCCCTGGCCCGTCAGGCGGTGGCGGCATGAGCCGGCCGTGGACCGCCGACCTCGGCGACGGCAGGTACCGCAACCCGGTGCTGAACGCCGACTGGTCCGACCCGGACGCGATCCGGGTCGGCGACGACTACTACCTGACCGCCTCCAGCTTCGGCCGGGTGCCCGGGCTGCCGCTGCTGCACTCCAGGGATCTCGTCAACTGGTCCCTGGTGGGGCATGCGTTGGAGCGGCTGGACCCGGCGGAGGAGTTCGCCGTACCGCAGCCGGGGCGCGGGGTGTGGGCGCCCGCGCTGCGCCACCACGACGGCCGGTTCTGGATCTTCTGGGGCGACCCCGACCGCGGTGTCTGTCAGGTCAACTCCCCCTCGATCGAGGGCCCATGGACAACCCCCCATCTCCTCAAGGCGGGCCGGGGGCTGATCGACGCCTGCCCGCTGTGGGACGAGGAGAGCGGCGAGGCGTATCTGGTGCACGCCTGGGCCAAGTCCCGGTCGGGGGTGAAGAACCGGCTGACCGGGCACCGGATGTCCCCGGACGGAAGGGAGTTGCTGGACGCCGGGCGGACCGTGGTGGACGGGGACCTGCTCCCCGGCTGGTTCACCCTGGAGGGCCCCAAGCTCTACCGGCGGGACGGCTGGTACTGGATCCTCGCCCCGGCCGGGAGCGTCGCCACGGGGTGGCAAGGGGCCTTCCGGGCACGGGAGTTCTTCGGCCCTTACGAGGAGAGGGTGGTGCTGGCGCAGGGGCGTACGGAGGTCAACGGGCCGCATCAGGGCGCCTGGGTGACGGGGGCGGCGGGAGACGAGTGGTTCCTGCACTTCCAGGACCGGGGCGCGTACGGCCGGGTCGTCCACCTCCAGCCGCTGCGCCGGGACGAGGCGGGGTGGCCGGTGGTGGGGGCCGGGGGCGAGCCCGTCACCGTACACCCGAAACCGGCCCTGCCCGCGCATGTCGCACCGCCGGAGGTACGGGCGCCCGCCACCGACGACGACTTCCCCGGCGGCGGTTTCGGGCCGCAGTGGCAGTGGGCGGCGAACCCGGTGCCGGGGCAGGCGCTCCCCGGTGACGGCGACGGGCTGCGACTGGCCTGCCGGCGGACCCCGGACGCCCATGACCTGCGGCTGCTGCCGGGCGCGCTGGTGCAGCGGCTGCCCGCCGAGTCTTTCACCGTCACGGTCGAACTCGCCCTGGAGGGGTGTGGGCCGGGCGATGAGACGGGCGTCGGGCCGGGCGAGGGAGCGGGGGGTCACGAGGGCGACGGAACGGGCGCCAAGGCGGGGCTCGCCGTGCTCGGGGACACGTTCACCTGGATCGGCCTGGAGCGCGGTGCGGACGGCACGGTCGCGCTGGTGCACCGCTTCATGGAGGTCGGCGGCAGCCATGAACGGGACGCGGCGCCCCCGCGCCCGGCCCCGGACGGGCGCGCCGCCCTGCGCTTCGAGGTCACCCCGGGCGCCCGGTGCTGGTTCGCCGCCGACACGGGCGACGGCTTCCGCGCCTCGGGGCAGCCCTACGCGGCGGCGCCGTGGGGGTGGTGCGGGGCGCAGGTGGCCCTGTTCGCCACGGCGCCGCCGAGGGGTGGGGCGGGTGCCGGAACCGGGGACGGGACCCCGGAGGGGCCGGCGGGCGCGGCGGGGACGGCGGGGACGGCCGTCTTCACCACGTTCCGCGCCACGGATCTCCCACCCCGGCCCGCCCCTCCGGCCCCCGCCCCACCGGCCTGACCCGCACGACCGGCCCGCACCGTCACCGACGTACGCCGTGAGGAGAGAGCCGCATATGACGGACCGTCAGAAACAACGCCGCACGCACCATCACGCACACCGCCGCACGCGCTTCCGCACCGGGGTCGCCGTCTCCGCGTCCGCCCTGCTCGCCCTGGTCGCGGGCGCCGCCACCGCCCCCGCCGTCGCCGCAGGGGCCCCCGCAGACACCGCCACCAGTGCCATCACGGCCACCACCGCTGTCACGGAGGCCACCGGCGGCCGGGGCGGCCACGTCGTCACCGTCCGTACGGCGGCGGAGCTGGCCCGGTACGCGGGCGCGGCCGAGCCGTACATCATCCGGGTCGCCGGGCCGATCGAGGGGGCGCCGCCCGGCACGGAGACCGTCGTGGCCTCGGACAAGACGGTCATCGGGGTCGGGACGGCCGGCGAGATCGCCCACGGGGCGCTGCGGCTCCGGCCCGGCACCCGGAACGTGGTCCTCCAGAATCTCACCCTCGGCGGGGGGATCCGGCTGGACGCCACCGTCCGGCAGGTCCGGATCGACCACAACCGGCTTCCCCGTACCGACGAACGCCCCCTCCGCACCGCCCCCGCCGACGCCCAACTCACTCTCACCGACAACGACTTCAGCATCGGAGCCACCCCCGGCACGCGAACCGGAACCGGCCCCGGAGCCACCCACGGCACCACACCCCGGCCCGCCGAGAACACCGGCCCGCAAGCCTCCCTCGGCACGAACACCGTGCTCGACGTCCCCCGCGACTACCCCACCGTGCAGTCCGCCGTGGACGCCGTCCCGGCCGGCAACGACGGCCGGATCACCCTCGCCATCGCCCCCGGCACCTACCGGGAGCAGGTCCGGGTGGTCGCGACCAAGCCGCTGCTGGAGTTCCGGGGCACCGGGGGCGACCGTACGCGCACGGTGATCGTCTATGACACCCCCAACGAGTACGGCGGTTCCAACGGCAGCGCCACCGTCCTCATCGCCGCGAACGATGTCACGGCCCGCGATCTGACCTTCGTCAACGACTTCGACGAGGAGGCCCACGCCGATCTGGCCAACAAGCAGGCGCTGGCGATGAAGACGACCGGCGACCGGATCGTCTTCGAGAACACCGGCTTCCTCGGCAACCAGGACACGCTGATGACGGACAGCCCCCAACTGACCCGTATCAGCCGGGTGTTCATCCGCGACAGCTATATCGAGGGCGATGTCGACTTCATCTACGGGCGCGCCACCACCGTCATCGAGCGCTCCCTGATCCGGGCGCTGAGCCGGGGCTCGGACACCAACAACGGCTATGTGACCGCCGCTTCGACCTGGAAGGACAACCCGTACGGCATCCTGATCACCGGCAGCAGGATCGTCAGCGACGCCCCGGCCGGCACCTTCCACCTGGGCCGGCCCTGGCACCCGGGCGGGGAGCCGGACGCGATCGGGCAGGTGCTGATCCGGGAGACCGAGCTGCCCGCCGCGGTCAAGTCGGCGCCGTGGACGGACATGAGCGGCTTCCCGTGGCGGGAGGCGCGCTTCGCGGAGTACCGCACCTACGGTCCCGGCGCTGCCGTCACCCCGGACCGCCCGCAGATGTCCGACGCGGACGCCGCCCGCCACCGGGTCGCCGACTATCTCGCGGGACAGGACGGCTGGGCCCCGCACACCGCACGCCCCACCCACTGACGAGAGAGAAGAGCCTGACATGAGAAGAATCCCCCCGCCCCCGGGCGGCCGAGGACGCGCCTCCGCCGCCGTCGCCCTGACCGCCGTCCTCGCCCTCACGGCGACGGCGTGCGGAGACGACGGCAGCGGCAGCGCGGGCGACGAGGGCTCCGGCAAGGGCGAGATCACCCTCTGGGACAACAACACCGGTGAGCGCAGGGACATCTGGGCTCAGATCATCAAGGACTTCGAGAGCCAGAACCCCGACATCAAGGTCAAGTACGTCGGGATCCCCATCGACCAGGTCCAGGCGAAGTACGACACGGCGATCGACGGCGGCGGGCTGCCGGATGTCGGCGGGGTGGGCACCGCGTACCTCTCCAACCTGGTGGTCCGGGACGTCCTGGACCGGGTCGACCAGCGCATCGACGACGGCCCGCTCAAGGGCAGGCTCGTCCCCGCCATGGTGGACAGCGTGAAGGCGGCCGGCGGCCGGGAGGGCATGTACTCCGTGCCGACCTCCAGCAACAACGGCACCCTCTGGTACCGCACCGATCTCTTCGACGCCGCCGGGCTCCAACCGCCCACCACCTGGAAGGAGTTCTACGCGGCGGCGGAGGAGCTGACCGACGCGGGCAAGAACCGCTTCGGCTATACGATCCGGGGCGGCGCCGGGTCGATCGCCCCGGCGATGGACGCGATGTACGGGCAGTCCGGCATCACATCGTTCTGGAACGGCGACAAGACGACGGTCAACGACCCCAGGAACGTGGCCGCGCTGGAGAAGTACGTCGCCCTGTACAAGAAGGTGACGCCCTCCGCCGACGTCAACAACGACTTCGTCAAGATGGTCGCGCAGTGGGACAACGGCGAGATCGGCATGCTGACCCACAACCTCGCCTCGTACCAGGACCATGTGAAGGCGCTCGGCCAGGAGAAGTTCAAGGGACTCCCCTACCCGACGCAAGAAGACGGCACGCGCGTCCAGGTCTCCAACCCGGTGGACGGGCTCGGACTCTTCAAGAACAGCAGGAACAAGGCAGCCGCGTGGAAGTTCATCGAGTTCGCGGCCTCCCACAAGTCCAACAGCGCGTGGAACGCGTCGGCCGGCTCCATCCCGGCCAACACCGACGCCGCCGCCGACGCCTGGGTCAAGGAGGCCGTGCCGACGGCCGAGGCGATGAAGGCGCTCAGCGACGGCTCGACCACGATCGTCAACCTGCCGTACTACCTGCCCGACTGGAACACCATCAGCAAGGCCGGCAACGAGCCGAACTTCCAGAAGGTGCTGCTGGGCGACATGACCCCGAAGGCGTTCGCGGACAAGGTCGCCCAGGAGCTGAACGACGCCCAGGCGGAGTGGAAGCAGCAGAACAAGAGCTGAGCCGGTCGAACCGGTCGAACGGTACGGCGGCGGGCGCGCCCCGCGCCCGGCGGTTGCCCCCGTCGCCGTACGCCTCCCTCCCCCTCTCCCGCGCAGCACGTCCGCACGGGATCCCCCGCACGGATCTCCCCCACGGCACGTCCGCGACGAACAGGAAGCGAGGCACCACCGTCATGCCGATATCCCGGAGACAGGCGGCAGCCGCCCTCTCCGCCCTCCCGCTCACCGCCGCGCTCGCCCCCTCGGCGGCCGGCGCCACCCCGGCCCCGCACTCCCCTCACGGCAGCACGCGCACGGTGTATGTCGCCGGCGACTCCACGGCCGCCGACAAGTACCGGGGCGCCGCCCCCGAGAGCGGCTGGGGCACCGCCCTCCCCTTCTTCCTCGGACCGCACCTCACCGTCGTCAACCACGCGGTGAACGGCCGGAGTTCGAAGAGCTTCCTGGACGAGGGGCGGCTCACCCCGGTCCTCGCCGCGCTCCGCCCCGGAGATCTCCTTCTCGTCCAGTTCGGGCACAACGACGAGAAGGCCGAGGACCCCACGCGGTACACCGAGCCGTGGAGCACCTACCAGGAGTACCTGAGCAGATACGTGGCGGGCGCGGCGGCGGCCGGGGCGCGCCCCGTGCTGCTCACCTCGGTGGAGCGCCGCCGGTTCGACGCGGCGGGCAACGCCGTCGCCACGCACGGCGATTACCCGGCCGCCGTCCGCGCGCTGGCCGCCCGGGAGCGCGTACCGCTGCTGGACCTCCAGGCTTCGACGCTGGCGCTCTGGCAGCGCCTCGGCGCCGAGGAGACGAAGAGGTACTTCAACTGGCTCGCCCCCGGCGAGTCCCCCGACCACCCCGGTGGTGTGTCGGACAACACCCACTTCCGGCCGCGCGGCGCCATCGCCGTGGCCCGGCTGGTGGCCCGCGCGCTCCGCGCCGAGCGGGTGCTCGCACCGCGCGAGGTGCGGAGGCTCACCACGGAGATCCCCGAGTCCCGGCTCACCTGGCTCGACGAACCCGCCCTCCGCCCGGCCGACTGACAAGAACCCGGCCGACCGACGAGAAACCGACTGACGAGAAGAGGAGAAGCAGTGATGCGCGCCTTCGGACGTCACACAGAACACGTACGACAGGCACAACACGCACAACACGTGGGACAGGCACGACACGTGGGACAGGCACGGCGCGTGGGACAGGCACGGCGCGTACGGCTCGCCGCCACGGCGGTGGCCTGCGGCGCCACCCTCGCCCTCACCACTCTCGCCGCCCCCGCCCAGGCGGGCACCCCCGCCGGCCCGGGCACCGCGCCCCGCGCCGCCGAGCGCGCCGCGCTCCCCGCCGGGGACGGCTGGGGCTCCGCCACCACCGGCACCACCGGCGGCGGGGCCGCCGACGCCGAGCACACCTACACCGTCACCACCTGGGCCGAGTTCCGCGCCGCGCTGGCGAAGGCCGGAACGGCCCCGTCCATCATCCGGGTCAAGGGCACCCTGGACGCCCTCGCCGACGACCAGGGCAACGCCCGTACCTGCGAGGACCACGCCGTGCCCGGCTACTCCTTCGACCAGTACCTCGCCGACTACGACCCGACGGTCTGGGGGTACGACGAGCCGGTCAGCGGCGAGCAGGAGGACCTGCGGGCGGCCTCCGCCAAGGCGCAGGCGGCGCAGATCATGGCGTTCGTCCCGGCGAACACCACCGTGATCGGGGTGGGTCAGGACGCCCGGATCCTCGGCGGCAGCCTCCAGATCAAGAGCGTCGACAATGTCATCGTCCGCAACCTCACCTTCGAGGACGCCTACGACTGCTTCCCCCAATGGGACCCGACCGACGGGGAGTTCGGGGAGTGGAACTCCGAGTACGACAACGTGGTGGTGCACGGCTCCACCCATGTCTGGGTGGACCACAACACGTTCACCGACGGTCGCCACCCGGACAGTGAACAGCCGCGCTACTACGGCCGGTTGTACCAGCAGCACGACGGCCTGCTGGACATCGTGCGGAGCGCGAACCTGGTCACCGTCTCCTGGAACGTCTTCGCCGACCACGACAAGACCATGCTGATCGGCAACAGCGACAGCGCGGTCGCCGACCGGGGCACACTCAAGGTCACCGTCCACCACAACCTGTTCCGGGATGTCTCGGAGCGGGCGCCCCGGGTCCGCTTCGGCCAGGTGGACACGTACAACAACCACTACCTGGCCCGGAAGGCGGAGGTCTACGGCTACTCGCTCGGCATCGGCATCGAGTCCCAACTCGTCGCGGAGAAGAACGCGTTCACGCTCGCGCCCGGGGTGGACCCGGCGCGCGTCCTGAAGAAGTGGAAGGACTCGCCGGTCACCACCGCGGACAACTACGTCAACGGCCGGCCCATGGACCTCCTCGCCGTCCACAACGCGGGCGTCCCCGACGAGATCCTGCGCCCCGACGCGGGGTGGACGCCGACGCTCCGTACCACCGTCGACTCCCCCCGCGCCGTGCCGCGCGTGGTCGGCGAGGGGGCGGGCGCCGGCAAGCTGCGCTGAGCCCGCGTCATCCCCCGGGTCTGGTCCCGATGACGACCGTGGCGTGCCACTCCTCCGAGGTGGCCACGGACGGGACCAGACCGCCCGCCGCGAACGCCTCCACCGCCCCGCCGGCCTGCCGCTCCCCCGTCTCGACCAGCAGTGAGCCGCCCGGCGCCAGCCACCCGGGGGCCTCGCCCGCCACCCGGCGCACCAGGTCGAGCCCGTCCGCGCCACCGTCCAGCGCCACCCGGGCCTCATGGATCCGGGCCTCCGGGGGCAGCAGGCCGACCTCCTCGGAGGGTACGTACGGAACGTTGGCGAGCAGCAGGTCGACGCGGCCCCGTATCCCGGCGGGCAGCGGCGCGAACAGGTCGCCCTGGTAGACCCGGGCCCCGGCGGGGAGATTGCGCCGGGCGCACCGTACGGCGGCCGGGTCGAGATCGGCGGCGTACAGTTCGGCCCCCTCGGCCACCGAGGCCAGCGCCGCGCCGAGCGCCCCCGACCCGCAGCACAGGTCCACCACGACCGGCCGGGGCGGGGCGAGCGCGGCGGCCCGGTCGACCAGGAACTCGGTACGCCGCCGGGGCACGAAGACCCCCGGGTCGACGGCGACCCGCAGCCCGTGGAACGCGGCCCAGCCGAGTACATGCTCCAGCGGCAGCCCGGCGGCGCGCCGCTCGACCATGGCGGCGAGCTCGTCCGGGGTCCGCGCCCCCGCGACGAGCAGCCGGGCCTCGTCCTCGGCGAAGACACATCCGGCGGCCCGGAGCCGCGCGACCACCTCGCCGGGCAGCGGAGCGGAGGAACCAGAAGAAGCGAACACAGAAAGCCTTTCGAGTGCCGAGGGGCACTCCCGGGCGGTCGCCTATGTCCGAGGGACCGCCTGGCCGTGGGAGGGGAGCGCCCGACCTGGTACAGCGGTGATGGGTCTCGCCTCCTTCGCTCGCCGGCTGATGCGCGTACACGCGTCGGTCACCCTACCCGAGCCGCGCCCCACTGGCGCGAGGGGATTCCGGGGCCGCTCTTAGCCGGACCTTGGGCCGACCTTAATGGCGGCATAAGGATCGGCCCAGGACCGTCCCAACCAGCGATTCCGGGGTTCCGAGCGGCTAACTTTCTGAGCGCTGGAGCGGCACGGGGGCGGGGAGGCCGCCTGCCGCTCCGGCTGTCCCCCACCCCTCCGAAGGAGATGCCCACCCCATGACCGCTCGTCGCTCGGCTCGCACCGCTCGTTCGGCTCGCACCGCTCGCACGGCCACCGGGATCGCCGCACTCGGCCTCGTGCCGCTCGCGCTCGCCGTCGGGCCCGCCACCCCCGCGGCCGCCCACGGTTCGATGACGGACCCGGTGAGCCGCGTCGCCGCGTGCTTCGCCGAGGGGCCGGAGAACCCGCGGTCGGCGGCGTGCAAGGCGGCGGTCGCGGCCAGCGGGACCCAGGCGTTCTACGACTGGAACGAGGTCAACATCCCTGACGCGGCCGGGAACCACCGGCAGATCATCCCGGACGGCAAGCTCTGCGGCGCCGGCCGCGACAAGTACAAGGGGCTCGACCTGCCGCGCGCCGACTGGCCGTCGTCCCCGATGAACGCGGGCAACCACACCTTCCGGTACAAGGCCACCGCGCCCCACAAGGGCTCCTTCGAGCTGTACCTGACCAAGGAGGGGTACGACCCGACGCAGCCCCTGAAGTGGTCGGACCTGGAGGACAAGCCCTTCGCGACCGTCACCGACCCGAGGCTGGAGGACGGCGCCTACGTCTTCGACGGCGTGGTGCCGGGCCGCTCGGGCCGCCACCTCGTCTACTCGATCTGGCAGCGCTCGGACAGCCCCGAGGCCTTCTACACCTGCTCCGACGTGGTCTTCGGCGCGGACAACGGCGGCGCGGCCGGCAGCGGCAACGGCGGCCAGGCCGCCCCGCCCGCCGCCTCGGCGCCCTCGGACGAGACCATCGAGGAGGGCGCGGGGAAGTCCACCGTCGACCACAACGGCCACGGCGGCGAGAGCCACACCGCCGCCCCCGAGGAGAAGCCCGCCACGGAGCCGGCGGCCCCCACCGACAAGGCATCGGAGAACGCGGCGGGCTCCGGCGACGACGACGCCGGGGCGCCCGAGGTGAAGGCGGCGGGCGCTCCGGCGTCGCAGCCGGTCCAGCAGCCGGCGGGCGGCCAGGAGAACCTGGCCGAGACGGGCGGCTCCACCGCCACCCCGTACTACGCGGCCGGCGGCGCCGCCGCCCTCGCCATCGGCGCCGCGGTCATGTTCGGTACGGTACGGCGCCGTACGGCCACGGCGGGACGCCACGGCCGCTGACCCGGACCCCCCGCCGTCCCACGGCGGCCGGCCCCGGCCACCCGCGCCTCACTCGGCCACCCGCGCCTCGATCGGCCACCTGCCCCTCAGCCGAGCACCGAGGCGCAGGTGGTCGGCGTCGCGCGGGCCGGGTCGAGCGCGTTGGCCACCTCGTGGAAGGCGATCCGGTCCAGCAGCCCGAGCGGCGCGTGCGTGGAGAGGTCGAGCGGGCAGAGATCCTGGATCAGTACGTTGGTGACCCCGGGCCCGGTGAGGAACTGGCTCCGGTACGGGGTCACCACGTCGTCGTACCGGGTGGCGATCACGGTGTACCGGACCCCGGGCACCGTGTCGCCGCCCTCGTTGAGCTTGGTGAGGAAGGGCGATCCGGTGATCTGGTCGGCGAGCGCCGGGGTCTTCTCGGTCAGCAGTTCCTTCGCCGCCGGGAAGTACTCCAGCAGCTTCGTCAGCCCGAGCAGGGTGGTGCCCCGGTTGGACGGGGCGATCCCGGTCAGCGAGTTCACCTTCGCCGCGCCGCCCAGGAACTTCAGGTAGTAGCGCGGCATCATGCCGCCCTGCGAGTGGCCGACCAGGTCGACCTGGCCCGCGCCGGTCGCCGCGAGCACCCGGTCCACGTACGTGGCGAGCTGCCCGGCCGAGGCGTCGATCGGACCGAGGCCGAACACCAGCGGCACGCCCGGGAGTTGGCCGTAGTCGAGCGAGAAGACGCAGTATCCGCGCCGAACCAGGTACGGGGCGAGCCCGAGCCAGTTGTCGACGGAGTTGGCGAAGGTGCCGTGGACGAGGACGACGGGGCGGGGGTGGGCGGCGGAGGGCTTGCAGGAGTAGTCGTTCCAGCCGCTGCTCGTCGCCGCGGCGGTGACCGCGCCGGCGGGAGCGGGGGCGGCCACGGCGGGGACGGCCGTGGCGGTGGCGCCGGCGGTCAGCAGCAGTGCGGCCAGAACGGTGAGCGCACGTTTCCACGGCGTTTTCCGCGGCGTTTTCCAGGGCGTTTTCCGGGGCAGCATCGGGCGGTCTCCTTGCGGCTCAAGGGAGTAGCGATGGCTGTCAGCCCTGTGGCCCGGACCACACTGAGGGTGAACTACCGTCAAGTTACGCGGAAGTAGGGTAAGGAAGGAAGTTACGCGTCGGTAAAAAGTGGCGGCGTGTCGCGGCGTGCGACCCCTTGTGCCCCCGCGCAACGCATACCGCCCGCTTCATGCATCCATACGATCCGCCGGCCGCCCTTACGCCGGGCGCCGCCGATCGGCAGAATCGTCCTGAACCACGCTCTCCTACGGAAGGATTCGAGCCGGAGGTGGACGCCGGGGGTAAGGACCACGGCGGAGGGGAATGCAGGGTCTCGGTGTCTGCATGGGGCACGTACTTCGGTACGCCGGATGAGATAGGGGGCACGGGTTTGCGACGTCGGGTGCGCGCGGCGGACGGGCGGCATCTGATGGTGGAGCGTCTGGGGGATCCACGCGGCAGACCGATCTTCCTGATGCACGGCACGCCGGGCAGCAGGCTGGGTCCCGCGCCCCGTGGCATGGTGCTCTACCAGCGGGGGATGCAGCTCATCGCCTTCGACCGCCCCGGGTACGGCGGTTCGGACCGGCTCGAAGGGCGCAGTGTGGCCGATGTGGCCCAGGATGTGGTGGCGATCGCCGACGCCCTCGGGCTCGACCGGTTCGCCGTCGCGGGCCGCTCCGGCGGTGCCCCGCACGCCCTGGCGTGCGCCGCGCTGCTGCCGGACCGGGTGACCCGGGCCGCCGCGCTGGTGCCGCTGGCGCCATGGAACGCGGACGGCCTCGACTGGTTCGAGGGCATGGCCCCGTCCAACGTGGAGGCGTACACCATCGCGGCGAACGACCCGGCGGGCGTGGCGGCCCGGTTCATCCCGCGCGCCGACGCCATCCGGGCGAACCCGGTGCAGCTCCTCGACGACCTGCGCAGGGAGCTGACCGCGTCGGACCGCATGGTCGTCTCGGACTCCGGGCTCAGGACGATGCTGCTCCGCAACTACCAGGAGGGGCTGAGCGATTCGGCGTACGGGTGGATCGACGACGCGGTGGCGTTCGCGGCCCCGTGGGGGTTCGACCCGGCCGACATCCGCGTCCCGGTCCTGCTCTGGCACGGGGAGCAGGATGTCTTCTCGCCGGTGGGCCACGCCCGCTGGCTCGGCGAGCGCATCCCCGGCGCGACGGTGGTCCTGGAGCCGACGGCGGCGCACTTCGACTCGCTGCACGCCCTCCCCAGAAGCCTGACCTGGCTGCTGGCCGACTGACGGCGGCGTCCCGACCGACGGCGGGGCACTCCGTACGGGACGATGCCACCGGTGGATCACGGTGCGGGGCACGCGCCCCGCACCGTGACCCGCCTCCCCGTGACGGCCGTCCCGCTCACACCACCAGCGGCTCCAGATCCCGGGAGACCCGCCGGTCGTCCCGTGCGAACCGGGTCAGCGCGTGCTCCTCCCCCACCAGCCGGACCAGCTCCTCCACGGTCTCCACCCGGAGCTGGGCCGCCTCGCCCTTGCGCCCCAGCGCGCCCAGCGTGACGCACATGTTGGAGGCGACCGCCAGCGTCTCCGGATGGTGGGCGCCCAGCGCGACCCGCAGCCCCGCCACCGCGCTCCGCTCGGTCACCAGCGCCTCGTCCAGCTCCCCCAGGTCCGCCAGGGCGTTGGCGAGCCCGACGGTGCCGAAGAGGGTGTACGGGTGGGCGTCGCCCAGCACCTCCCGCATGGTGCGCAGCGCGCCCCGCAGCAGTTGCTCGGCCACCTCGGGCGCCCCGCAGGCCCAGTGGTACAGGCCGAGGTTGTTGATGGCGGCGAGGGTGTACGGGTGGCGGGCGCCCGGCACCCGCAGATACTGGTCGACGACCTCCTGGGTAAGATCCCGCGCCGCCACCGGCTCCCCGGCGGCGAACTGGTCGGCGGCGAGATTGAGATCGCAGGCGAGGGTGTCCGGGTTGGTGTTCTCGCCGTACTTGGCGCGGTACCGGGTCCGGGTGGCCGTCGTCAGCCGCCGCGCGTCCTCCAGCTGCCCGAACCGGCGCAGCGAAACGGCGAGGTTCTTCGCCGTGACAAGGGTGCCGGGGAACATCGGCCCCAGCCGCTCCTTGTAGAGCGCGTACGTCCGGCTGAGCAGGGTCACCGAGTCCTCGTACCGGCCGAGTTCGCGCAGGTCGCGCCCGAGGCTGGCGGCGGAGGAGAGGGTGTGCGGGTGCTCCGGCCCCAGCACCTCCGTGCGCCGGTCGAAGACGTCCTGGTCCATCTCGCGCGCCTGGGCGTACCTGCCGACCATGCGCATGTTGAGCGCCAGGTTGTTGGCGGCGGCGAGCGTCCTGGGGTGGGACTCGTGGAAGATCCCGCTGAACCCCTCGTGCGCCTCGGTGGCCAGCTCGATCGACTTGGCGTACTCGCCGAGCGTGCCCAGGTCCATGGCGAGCCCGCTGGTCGTCATGTACGTGTGCGGATGGGTCGGCCCGAGCACCCGGCGCTGCCGGATCAGGGTCTCCTCGTCCAGCTCGCGCGCCTCCACGTAACGCCCCCGCGAGCGGAAGATGTTGGAGAGGTGGAAGCGGAGATACAGGTACTGCGGGTCGTCGTTGCCGAGCCGCTCGCGCCACACCTCGCGGAGCTCGTCGGCGAGTTCGGAGGCGGCGGGCAGGTCGCCGCGCTTCCACAGGTAGCGCACCCGGTCGATGAGGAGCCTGCGGGTCTCCGGCTGGTCGCAGACGCTGGCCTCGGAGGTCGACAGGTGCGGCCAGATCGTGTTGAACCTGTCCCAGGTGGCCGGGGAGTCGATCGGTTCGTCGCCGTCCGGCCGGGCGCCCGCGAGGATCCGGTGGACGGCGTGCCGGACCTCCCGCTGCTCCTCGTCACCGAGCTGCGCCCGGATGATCGCCTGGACCAGCCGGTGCACCTGGATGGAGTTGCCGACCTGGTCGACCTTGGCCAGCGCGAACCTGCCGATCTCCCGGATGACCCGGCCCAGCACCAGGGTCTCCTGGAGGGAGCTGTCGTAGGGCTTGAGTGCCTCGATCATCTCCTTGCTGTAGAGGAGGTTGGCGGAGATCGGCTCGGGCGCGAAGAAGGCGCAGAGCTGGAGGAGCCGGACGGCGGCCGGGGAGCGCTCCTTGAGCCGGTCGATGGAGATGTTCCAGGTCGCGGCGACCGGCTCCGGGTAGCCGGCGGGCTGGTTGAGCGCGAGCACCCCGACGGCCTGCTGGCTGAGCTGGTCGAGGTATTCGGTGACGGGTGTGGCGGTCTCCGCGATCCAGGCGGCGGCCTGTTCGACGGCGAGCGGCAGGTCCCCGACGGCGGTGGCGACCTTGTCGGCGTCGGCGAGGCTCAGCCCGGGGGCGCGCCGCTGGAGGTGTTCGATGGACTCGTCACGGAGGAAGACGTCGACGGGGAGCGCGTCGCCGTACTGCGACCAGCTCTGGTTGCGGGAGGTGACCAGGATGTGGCCTGGCCCGCCGGGCGGGAAGTACCGCTGGACCACCTCGGGGTCGTCCGCGTTGTCGAAGACCAGCAGCCAGCGGCTGGAGGGCACCCCCCGGCGGAGCAGGTCGACGGCCTCCATGGACGAGGCGGCCATGTCGTCGCCGCCGTGCGCGCCGAGCCGTACGGCCAGTTCGGCGAGGGAGGCGACCACGTCGGCGGGCTGCTCGGAGGAGATCCACCACACCAGGTCGTAGTCGGCCATGAAGCGGTGCACGTACTCCAGGGCGACCTGGGTCTTGCCGACGCCGCCGAGCCCGTACAGGGTCTGCGGCTGCGGCAGGACGACGGCGAGCCCGGCGCCCAACTGGTCGCGCATCCGCTCCAGTACGGCGGAGCGCCCGGTGAAGCCGGGGTTGCGGGCGGGCGCGTTCCAGATCTTCGGTACGGTGCCGGGGAAGCGCGGCCCCGGCGCGACGGCGTCCGCGAGCTGCACGGGCCGTTCCAGGGCGCGGAGCAGTGCGGTGGTGGCGTGCACCTCGTCGAGCCGGAAGAGGTCGACCGGGTTCCGGTCGATGTACGGCGCGGTGAGCCGTACGTCCCCGACGCGCACCGGCAGCAGCCTGCGCAGCGCGCCCCCCGGGTCCTCGGAGGCGGCGCGGGACCAGATCTCCAGCGCCCGGGGCGACTTGAGATAGGCGGCGGAGAGCAGCACGACGGTGCGCGGGGCGCCGTCGGGGTGGATGCTGAACGAGCCGGTGTCGGCGGGCGAGGGCGCGGGCGGCTCGGCGGAGACATCGCGCGGGACGACCCGGAACCCGGCCCGGGTGAGCACGGACTCGATCCAGTCGGCCCACATCCGGTTCTCCGCCACATAGCTGAGGAAGAGGTCGGCGGGGAGCGCGGGCCTGCGCCGGGTGAAGGCGTCCCGGATCCGCAGCCGGGTCTCGTCGGCGACGGTGGGCATCGCGGTGACGGCGCCCTCCGTCACATAGGCGGTGAGCCGTTCGAAGGCGGAGAGCAGCGAGTTGGAGAGCCCGGCCTCGTCCCCGAAGGTCGCCAGGGTCTCCTCGTAGGCGTAGTAGGGGCGGTACGGGATCTCCACGGCGCCCCAGTACGCGGTGAGCCGCTCCCCGGCGAGCCCGGCGGGGAAGCGGTCGAACTTCAGCCGGGCCAGGGCGCGTCCGGCGTCCGCCTTCTCCTTCTCGCCCTCGTCGATGCGCATCGGCACGGGGAAGATTCTGATGCCCCGGCCGCCGTACCGTTCGTCGATCTGGCGGGCGACGGCGGCGGCGCCGTCGATGGACTGGTCGCTGAGGGTGAAGCAGTCGACCAGGACGTCGGGGAGGTGGACGGTGCAGATGTCGGCGATGTCGCTGAGCCCGGTACGGCTGTCGATGAGGACGTAGTCGTAGTGGGCGCGCATGTCGTCGCGGAGCGCGTCGAAGAAGTGGCCGCCGCCGAGCCGGTCGTAGAAGTTGTCCCAGTCGAAGGTGGAGACGGTCGCGGAGTACTCGCGGTTCTGCCGTCCCGCCGAGACGAAGTCGAGGGTGCCGCCGCCGGGGAACTCCCAGCCGAGGTTCTCGGGGGTGAGGGAGACCGCGTGCGGCTGGATCCGCGCGTACTCGCGGTGCCAGTCGTCGGAGCGCGCCACGGGGCTGGTCGCGGCCCACGCGTACTCGGTGATCAGGTCGATGACCCCGGTGGTCGCGCCGAGCGTCGAGGGGTCGAGGAAGGGGTGGAAGAAGCGGTGCAGGCCGGGCGCCTCAAGGTCCCAGTCGACCGCGAGGACGCGTTTCCCGTTGGCCGCGAGGATCCAGGCCGTGTTGGCCAGGGCCATGGTGCGGCCGGTGCCGCCCTTGTACGAGTAGAAGGTGACGATGCGTCCGTCACGACGTGCTGTCATCCGTGTCCTCCGCATCGGGCGCCAGGTCGTGCGTCTGGGGAACGTAGTGCGTCGTGGCGTATTCGGCGGCCATGGGGCCGCGCAGCCGGGGCCGTTCGGTGTGGCTGCCGCCGGCCGGCGGATAGACCTCCGCGTGCCGGAGGTACTGCTGTGCCGCCGCCTCGACGACCTGGGGCAGGATCTGTCCGAACATCTCCATGCTGGGTATGCCCTTGGCGGCGGCCCGGCAGGCCGCCCGGCCCTGACCCATTTTCTTCGGCATGGTCTGTTCGAGCCGGTCGCTCAGCTCGGCCTGGGCCTCGCGGCTCTGTTCGTCCTCCCGGTTCCAGGGGACGACGACGCTCACCCAGGGCCGGTGTTCCGCGTCGAAGGCGGCGAGCCGCTCGCGCTGTTCCTCGTCGTGCAGGGTCCACCGGTCGACCAGCAGGATCTCCGGCCGTACGGGGGACGACTTGCCGTCGTGCGGTACGGGCACCTCGTCGAACGACACGATGTCCGCCTGGTAGTTGAGGGAGCGGACCAGGTCCCGCGCGACATAGGCGAGCGGCCGGGCCGACTGCGGGTGGTACGGGTTCCAGTCCTGGGCCATCCCGCCGTAGTACTCGGCCCTGCGCCCCTCCGGCAGCCCGTGCCGGGTCGGCGCGGCCACGGTGACCTGCATCGGGCGCGGCCCTCCGCTGACCCCGAAGGCGCTGGGGGCGCTCCGGTAGTCGACCGGGCGCCCCGGGCCTATCGCCGCGGTGTCGGCGACGCTGACGATACGTTTGGCCAGTTCGTAGACGGCCCGCTGGTACTCGTCCTCGAAGATCCGGAGTTTGATCAGCCCGTAGAGCCCGTCGGTGACGTACCGGTCCCCGAAGTCCCGGTGGTTGAACTGCAACCGCTCGGCGGGGCCGGGCAGTTGGCTGGGAGGCACGGGGACCCAGAGCGCCGGGACGATCGCCTCGGCGGTGGTGTTCTTCCTGGCCTGTTCGTAGATGGCACGCTGGGCGAAGGCGTACCACTCCTTGCCGCACATCTCGCTGGCGAAGTAGCGCGGCGAGAAGAGCGGCACGAACACCCGGCAGGTGGCGAGGACTTCGGCCAGCCGCTCCGACCAGCCCTCCCCCGAGCGCATGTCACGGTCGATGAATCCGGCCTGGGCCCCGGCCGGCAGGTCGGTCATCGCCATGACATGCTCGGACAGGTCCCGGAAGAGTTTCTGCACCCACATGTCCGGGTCGGCTCCGGAGGCGCCGTCCCTGGGTGTATGCGCGTAGCTCAGGAAGAAATACGGCCGATGGTCGGCCGCTCGCTGCCGCGGTGAGGCGTGCACACGACCCCCGTCCTGTGTTGACCATCCACGTCCACGTCGTTATCGCCGGTTCCCGGCCATCCACACCGTGGCGTGCGCCACCGCGTCCTTGACGGGGAACAGCCGTGTCTCTGCCCCTCCCACCCTTCCCTTCCGCTCAAGTCCCCAGGGGAACGCGGCTCCGATCACCTCGAAGTCACTGTCGTCGAGGTGTACGTCCTCATATTCCACCCAGCGCGGTGATCCGTCCGGCGCTTTGACCACACAGTGATAAGAACGGGTGACGGCGTCCGGCCGGTATTCGGCGAGATGGAACGCGGTGCAGGCGCCGTACCCCACATTGAGGAGGAGCACCCGCGCGTCGGCCCGCTCCAGCGCGCCGAGCGGGGATTCGGGCCCCAGATGGCTGTGGAGCGGGTGCCCGCTCATCAGTTCGGCCGCGCGGGCGCCGAGGGCGGCGAAAGAGGTCTGCGGGTGGCTGCTCCGTACGGCCCCCTCGGCGGTCCGTACGGACTCGGCCAGCCGGCCCATCGCCGGGCAGGGGGTGACGGCCGGGTCGAAGGCGGGCATCCGGGCCCGGTAGGCGGCGGCCTCCCGCCGGGTGAGCCCGGCGATGGCGGCCTTGTGGGCGGTGGAGGTGTCGGAGTTCTCCGCGGTGAAGGCGGGCACGACGAGGGTGCCCTCCTCCCCCAGCGCCATCAGCAGCGCCGCCCGCAGCGTCCCGGCGTCCAGTCCGGTGCCGCGCAGCGCCGAGTGGACGAGCAGCACCTGCCCGGGGACGACCCCGAGGCCGGTCAGCTCCCGCGCGAGCCCCGCGATGTCCCCGGCTTCCCCGACGGGCTCAGACACGTTCCGCCTCCCTGTACAACGAGTCCAGCAGGGTCTTCCCCGCGACGGTGAGTTCCGGCGCGTCCCGGAGGGTGTCCAGCGCACGCAGGGCGTGGTCCCGGTGGTTCCGGTCGTACGCGGCGAGCCCGGCCCGCTCGTGGGCCCCGGCCAGCAGCGCGGAGACCGGCAGCGGCTCCGGGGACCACGGCGCGGCCCTGAGCCATCCGCCGTCCAGCGCGTAGAGGTCGGTGACCTCGGTGAGCGCCCGCAGGGCGGCCCGCCGGTGGCCGCGGAGCAGCAGCGGCGCCAGGGCGGCGGGTTCGCCCCGCACGGGGATGCCGAGCGCCCCGTACCCGTACGTGTCGCTCCACCCCCCCGACGCGGCGCGCGGCCCGCTCCCGAGCGGGGTGAGGGTGGTGAGGGTGGCCTCGGCCCCGGCGGCCTGCTCCGGGGCCGCGGCGCGGAGCAGCGCCCAGGCGGAGGCGATCCGGCGGCTCCAGTCGGCGGCCTCGTCCCGGCTCAGCCCGGGGTGGGCGGGGGCGTCGAAGCGGTCGCGGTACGGGTCCACGTCGTCCAGCGCGAGATCGGGGGCCCCGTCCCGCCCCAGCCGCCGCACGGGCCGCCACTCCCCGGTCGCCTCGTCGGCCCGCTCCACCCGGAGCTCCGCGCTCCCGGTGCGGACCACGAACCCCTTCTCGGCGAGCCGCACCTCGGCCTCGCCGGCGCTCCCCGCCGCGCCCACCCGCAGCGCGCCGAGGGTGGGGAGCGTCAGCACCCCGTCCCGGTGGCGGACCCGTACGGGTGTGTCGAGGGAGCCGCGGAGCGCGGCGGCGGCGAGGTAAGCGCCGAACTGGAGCGCGCGCCCGACGGCGTCGGGGCGGCCGGCGCGGGCGGCGGTGATCGCCTCGGCGAGCCAGGTGCGGGTGTAGGGGTGGGCGAGGACGGTGTCGAGCCCGTCGCAGGCCGCCTCGATCCGGGCGGCCAGCTCCCACGCCTCCTGCCATGCCTCGCCGCCCCGCCCGTCGAGCGCGGTGTGCAGCTCGGCCACCATCGACCGGGTCAGTTCGTACTGGGCGACGAGGAGTTCCCCCGGGTGGCCGACGGCGGGCGGCACGGTCTCGGCGCGGGTACGGGCCTCGATGCCCCGGATGAGGGCGGCGAGGTCGTGGCAGTAGACGGAGGGGTGGTCGAAGTCGCCGCGCCCGCCGGAGCCCGGTCCGCCGGTGTCCGGTCCGCCGGTGTCCGGTCCGCCGGCTCCCGCGACGCCCTCGGGCCGGTAGCGGTGGGTGTAGAGCCCGCCGCCGCACGACCGCACCAGCGGACACCGCCGGCACTCCGCGCCGATCCCCGCGAGACCGAGCTGCCGGCTCCGGACCCCGGGGTGCGCTGCGACCTCGTCGAAGGTGTGCGCGAAGACGTCGAAGCCGGTGGCGGCGGCGCCCTCGTAGGCGCTCTTGAGGGAGTCGACCTGCTCCAGGGTGCCGTCGGTCTCCACGACGACGAGGTCGGTGGGGGCGAGCCCGAGCGACTCGGTGAGGCTGGGGCCGCCGGTCAGGGTGGAGAGCACGGAGTCGAAGAGGCGTACGGGCATCGGCCGGCCATCGGCGTCCCAGCGGTCGAAGACGGCGAGCAGCCAGTCGGCGTACGCGGTGGGCGAGGCGTCGGGGCGCGGTGGCGGCTGCTCCCAGGTGGCGTGCGGCAGCAGGAAGTCGATCCGGGGCGGGTCGAGGGCGGCCAGCGCGTCGTAGACGGCGACGGGGTCGTTGGCGGCGTCGATGGTGCAGAGCAGCCCGAGGTCGAGGTGGCGGTAGCGCTCCTGGTGGAGGAGTTCGACGGCCTTGAGGACGAGGGGGTGGCTGCTGCGGCCGTCCGCGAAGCGGCGGTGCCGGTCGTTGGCGGCACGGTCGCCGTCGAGGGAGATGCCCACGCGGACGCCGAACTCGTCGAAGAGGTCGAGGTAGCGGGGGGAGAGCTGGAGCCCGTTGGTGTGGATCCGTAAGTCGAGCGCGGCGACGCCGTCCAGAGCGGCCGTCAGCTCCTCGCATACGCGGCGGAGCCGGGCGGGACCGGCGAGCAGGGGCTCCCCTCCGTGCAGGATCACTGACACGGAGGGCAGATCGTGGGCTGTGGCGTGCTCGGCCAGTCGCCGGGCCGTCCGGGAAATCGCTTCGTCAGAGATCGTTTTCGGGCGGGTACGCCAGCTCTGATCAGCGTGTTCGTAGATATAGCAGTGGTCGCACGCAAGATCGCACCTGCTGTGGACCTTCACAACGATCTCGCGGAAGGGGACCAGGGGTCCTGTCATTCCACCAGTCTAGTGCCAGGGCGGCACGGAAATCCGCTCCCGGAATGCCTCCTAGAGCGCCGAGTTGAAGCTCGACACCCGGGCGGTGCGGTCGCTGGGCATGGGGAGCACCCGACCGAGCTTCCTGGCGACACCGGCGTCGCGGACATCGATCTCTGCGAGCGGGACACGGTTCTTCTTCGCGGCGGCGAAGACGACAGAGGTCTGAGGGGTCACGGCGGCCGTCCTTGATCATGTCGGTGCAACGGGGGACACCGCACCGTTGCGGTGCCAGCGGCTCGACTTTACTCTCATGAACGCGTGCGGCAACTCAACACAGACACATGGGACCGAAGCGTTGCCGGGTTTTCACCACCGGGTGCGGAGCGCGTAGTTCCGCTGATCGAGTGACAACAAAACAGCAGACGGGGGCGCGCATGGCCGACTTACGCGGACCACTGCACAGCATGGTCTTCCGCAGTGCTGACCTGCCGGTTCTCTTCCATCAGGCGGACGCCATCGCCATCCGCCGGCAGCGCCAGGCGGTCACGGCGACGCGCCGTCAGCTCCTGCTGCTGGTGCTGGGCGCGGTGCTGGCCTCGCTGCCCTGGAGCTGGGGGCTCGGCGACAGCTTCCAACTCACCGCCGCCCTGGGCGCGTTGGCGTATGCGGCGGTGCTGCTGGTGTCCTTCCGCGCGGCGGGTCAGAGAGCAAAGTCACACTGGCAACTCAACCGCTCCGCCGCCGAGTTCATCAAATCGCTCTCCTGGCGGTACGCGGTGCACGGCGCCCCCTTCGACTCCGGGGTGGCCGGATCCGCCGCCCTCTTCGCGACCCGGCTGGAGGCCGGGCTGGCGGAGTTGCGCAAGGTGGGGTGGGCGGACCCCAGGGAGGATCCGGCGGCCGGCGCGTCCGACGGCGGGGAACTGATCACGCCCGCGATGCGGATGCTGCGGGAGAAGCCGTTCCAGGCCAGGAAGGAGACGTACGTCAGGGACCGGCTGATCGAGCAGCGCAACTGGTACCACCGGCGCACGGTGGTCTCCCGGCGGGCCACCGCCCTCTGGTCGGCGACCATCGCCGTACTGACCCTGCTGGCCCTCCTGATGGCGCTGCTGCGGACCTTCGGGGTGACCCACTCCACCACGCTGCTGGGGCTGTTGTCGGCGGCGGCCGTGGCCTGTCTGGCGTGGAGCGAGACCCGGCGCCACCAACCCCTCATCTCCGCCCACTCGTTGGTGGAGGAGGACCTGGCGGCGATGCACACGGCGATGGAGACGATGGTGACCGAGGAGCAGTGGGCGAACGCGGTCTACGAGACCGAGCGCATCGTCTCGCCCCAGCACACCGACTGGCTGGTGCGGCACCGCAGTTGAGGCATGGGCGCGGCGGGCGCGACAGGGGCGCGGGCGGGCCGGGTCAGGCGCGCTCGACGCCCTCGCACCAGATCACGGTGACCGGCTTCCCGCGCTCGCGCGCGTACCGGACGATGTCCCCGGTGCCGCCGAGCCCCCGGGCCGGCCGGCCGTCCCAGACCGCGAGCAGCCGGTCGCAGTTGTCGGCGATGTACGTGCCGGCCGCGTAGTACGCCTCGTCGGTGGAGTGCGGATAGGCCATCCGGACCTCCAGCGTGGCCCGGTCCTTCAGCCGCCGGTAGCCGTCGAGTTCGGCCGGGTCCTCGAAGCCGTCCTCGTAGTCCCCGCTGGGGATGACCACGGTCAGCTCGGCCCCGTGGTCCAGCGCGAGCACCGCGAAGAGCTGGTCCGCGCCGGCCGCCAGGCTGGAGAGCGCCTCCAGCGACCCGGTCTGGCCGTGGCTGTGCAGGACGGCGGCGATCCCCGCCCGGATATGCGCGTACGCCTCCGCGGGGATGTCCCGGTGGCCGGTCACTCCGATACGTTTCACGGTTCCACGGCCCCCGGTCCCTCTGCGGCGCACACGCCGACATCTTCTCAGAGACACGGAGGCGAGCCCCCGCCCGGCGTCCGGACGGGGACTCGCCCCACGCTCCGTCAGGGCCGTTCTTCCTCACCGGCCCCGGCGGGTACTGCCCGCTGTGCGTCCTTCGGTCCGTACGGCACTAGACGAGCGAGACCCCGTAGGCGCTCAGGGCCGCCGTCACGGGCTGGAAGTACGTCGTACCGCCCGAAGTGCAGTTGCCGCTGCCGCCCGAGGTCAGGCCGACGGCGAGCGAGCCGGAGTAGAGCGGGCCGCCGCTGTCGCCGGGCTCGGCGCAGACGTTGGTGCGGATGAGGCCGCTGACGATGTCGCCGCCGCCGTAGTTCACCGTGTAGTTCAGACCCGTCACCGAGCCGCTGTGGATGCCTGTCGTGGAGCCGCGGCGCGTGACGGACATCCCGGTGGACGCGTTGGTCGATCCGGTGATGGTGACGCTGCCCACGGTGCCCGGATGGGCCAGTGAGGTGTTGGCGTACCGCACGATCCCGTAGTCGTTGCCCGGGAAGCTGGAGCCGGCCGACGGGCCGATGCTGGTGGCGCCGGAGGAGCTGGTGTACCAGGCGGGCAGGCCCTCGGTGCAGTGGCCGGCCGTCAGGAAGTAGTACGTGGAGCCGCTGCGGACGTTGAACCCGGCCGAGCACCGCCACTGGCTGGTGTACACGGCGTCGCCGCCGGAGATGAGCTTGGAGAGCGTGCCCGTGGTGCGTTCGACGCGGAGCGCGCCCGCGTTGGTGCCCGCGGCCTGCTTGAGCGTGTCGATCTCGCCCTGGGTGACGGTGGAGTCGGCCTGGACGACGACGGTGCCGCCGGCCGGGTCGACGGCCCAGGCGGTGCCCGCGACATCGGCCTCCAGGACGGCGTCGCTCGCCGCGGTGAGCTGGCTCGCGCTGAACGTGGCGGCCGGGGCGGCACTCGCTGTGGGTATCGCGAGGGCGGCCGCCGCGGCTATTCCGGTGGTGACGGCGATCAGGCGGACGCGTCTTGCCACGCCGTTGAGGGGGTTGGTGCGCTTGATCCTCACTGGTCGTTCCTCCCGAGGGGAATCGGGGGCCCGTTCTGTGGGGTTCAGGGGCCCGTGTGAGGCGCGGCCGGCAGCACAGTGCGCCCAGGGGTCACCCGGGTCGCACCGCATTCCCGACCGGCGCTGCACGGGAGTATTGGCGGCCTCAACTCCCGCCGCAAGGGCGCCTTTTGGCCTCACCGGGACCGGTGGGGCGGACGGGGCGCCCGAGGCGTCGGCGGGGTCGGCTCAGACGGTCAGCACGGTGTGTTCGCCCACCGGGACCGCGAACGGGAGGGTGTTGCCGGGCGGCGGGAACGGGCAGATGAAGTGGTCGGCGAAGGCGCACGGCGGGAGCAGCGCGCGGTTGAGGTCGACCGTGATCCGCCCGTCGGCGGCCGGGGCCCCGGGGCGCAGGAAGCGGAACGGGAAGCCGCCCGCGCCACCGGCGGCGTCGGCGAAGACGGCCCACAGCGCGCCGTCGGACTCCACCGCGACCTGAAGAGTGTGTTCCGTTCCGCCGACGGTGAAGGCGAGCACACCGCCGAGGCCGAGGCCGCGCTCGCGCCCGTCGGCGTTGGCGACCCGTACGGTACGGCCGGTGTCGTACGGCAGGAAGCGCCCCGGTACCACCCACTCCGGGTCGTACGGGGTGGCCTCGATGGACCGGAAGGCGCGCCGCGCCGGGGAGTCCGGGTCGAAGTCGCGGACGGCCCAGAGCCCTTCGCGGCGCAGCACGAGCAGCCTGCGGGAGCCTGCCGCGATCCGGGCCCCGGCGGCGGGTCCCGCGTCGGCGGTGAGCCGGATCCCGCCGGTGAGCGGCGCGCCGTCGGCGCTCAGCCCGTCCTCGGCCGTCGCGGTCAGCACGACCGTCTCGCCGTCCTCGTCCGCGCGCCAGAGACCGGGGAGCCCGGGGAGGGTGCCCTCGGGGTGGTCGGTGAGCCAGTGGGTGCCGGTGAGCGCGAGCGGTCCGTACGGTGCCGAGACGGCCGCGGCGCGGCGTTCGCACCAGTGCGCCCACTCCTGGGCGGGTTCGGGCGAGGATTCCGTTGTCATACCGTCCTACCTTTCCATACCGGTTCGGCGCCCCCACGGGACGCCGCACCGTTCAACACCCGGCGCGGCTCCCCCCATACCGCTCCCCGGCACCTCAGCAGTCGCAGCTACAGCACTCGCAGCACTCCGCGCAGTTGCCGCAGCATTCGCACCCCTGGCAGCACCCCTCGCAGCAGTCGCCCTGCTCGCAGCACCCCTCGCGCTTCTTCCCGGACCAGGGCCCCTCGTACTCGCTCCGGCAGCACATCTGGCATGTACAGCAGAGCCCCAGAAAGGCCGCGCATCCGGCGAGCAGCCCGCGCGGGGACCCCGGTGGCCGGTACCGGCCCGACGGGGTGCCGGGCGGTACGTCCCGGGAGCCGGGATCGGCGCCGCCCCCGGCATCGGTGCCGGGTCCGGTGTCCGTGCCGGTGTCGGTGCCGGGCGCGCCGGGTGCGCCGTGGGCGCACCGCGTGGTGCCGAAGGCGCGGTCGACGGAGGTGGGGAGTTCATGGACGAGCAGGACATGGGCGAGCCGCCGGTCGGCGAACTCCACGTCACGCAGCGCGAGCCGGATCCCGTGCACGGCGTCGTCGGCGAGTTCGCGCGCCCGCTGCCGGGAGGTGCCGGTGGCGGTGAGCGGGTTCCAGGCCCCTGACGCGGCGTCGGCGGCCTGGTCCTCCACGGCGTCCAGGAGATGCGCGAGCCGCCCGAAGAGCCGCCCCACCTCGGCCAGCGGCGCCTGGTTGGCCGGGCGTCCGGCGAGCACGGCGGTGTACGCGAAGGCCGCCGCCGTCGCGGTCTCGGTCGGCTCCACCACGGTGAGCAGCGGCGTACCGGGCCCGGCCAGCGCCTCGATACCGGGCTGGCGGTCGACCGCGTCGACCAGGACGGCGGTGGAGAAGCCGAGACCGGCGCCGGTCCGGGCGCCCGCCCGGTCCCAGCCGGAGGCGACCCGGCGCGCGGCGGCGGCGAGCGGCGCCCGGCGCAACAGCCCGTCCCCGTCGGCGGCGTGGTCCCGTACCTTCGCCGAGGCGAGGACGAGCGAGACGGCGGCGGCGAGCCGGGCGCCCTCGCCGCGCGCGACCGGCGCGGTGCGCATCCCGCGGAGCGGACAGGGCCCGGCGGTGCGGCGCGCCCCGGGGAGGGGCCCGGTCTGAGCCTCCGTCAGAACGGAGACAAGAAGACCGTCATAATTGGTGACAATTCTGGAGAACTGCCCGTGCCCCGCACGGAGTGCGAGGCAGAGCCCGCAGAGATGGGCCATCCACTCGGCCTTGAGTTCGGCACCGAGCCGGTGCGAACAGGGCCTGACGATTCCGAACACGACGTTCCCCCGAGAGTCGCTCTGTTGTGCGGTGGTGCGGTGCGCGTCGCATCGTATCCAGCGCTCCGTTCACCCGGTCGACCCTCACTTCACCCATCTGGCCGGAACGTAATATTTTGCACCTGCTTCAGGGGCCGTATCCTGGAGGAACCTTGACGAATCGCCACATCTTCTGCACCAGTACCGTCACGAATCGTCTGCGCGCCGACTATCCCCTTGGCGCACGATCCGCATGATGGACCACGATAGGGATAGGGAACTTCAAGTGACCGCGGTGAAAGGAGGCGTCCATGGGATCGGTGCGTAAGGCGAGTGCCTGGCTGGGCCTCGTCGAGGACAACGACGAGCGTTACTACGACGACGAGTACGCCGAGGGTGCGGAGAGCGGCGAGACCTGGAAGAGCGAGCCGCGTATGCGGGTCGCCGCCGAGGCCCCCGCCCAGGAGCCGGACCGCAGGATCGCCACCGTGTCGCCGGAGTCCTTCCGGGACGCCCGGGCCATCGGCGAACTCTTCCGGGCCGGCACCCCCGTCATCATGAACCTCACCGCCATGGAGCCCGCCGACGCGAAGCGCGTCGTCGACTTCGCCGCCGGTCTGATCTTCGGGCTGCGCGGGTCGATCGAGCGGGTCGCCACCCGGGTCTTCCTGCTGAGCCCGGCCGACACCGAGGTCGTCAGCGGTGACACGGCGGGCCGGCCGCAGGACGGCTTCTTCAACCAGAGCTGAGCGAGGCGGCTCACCGGAACGCGTCGAGCCCGGTGAGCGCCTTGCCCAGGACGAGCTGGTGCATCTCGACGGTGCCCTCGTAGGTGAGCACCGATTCGAGGTTGGTCGCATGGCGCATCACGGGATACTCCAGCGAGATCCCGTTGGCGCCGAGGATCGTCCGCGCGGTCCGGCAGATCTCGATCGCCTCCCGGACATTGTTCAGCTTGCCGAAGCTGACCTGTTCGGGGCGGAGCCGGCCGCTCTCCATCCGCCGCCCCAGATGGTGGGCGAGCAGGATCCCCTTGTGCAGTTCGACCGCCATGTCGGCGAGTTTGGCCTGGGTGAGCTGGAAGCCGCCGATCGGCCTGCCGAACTGCTCCCGGCTCCGCGCATAGCCGAGCGCGGCCTCGAAACTCGCCCGCGCCGCGCCCATGGCGCCCCACACGATGCCGTACCGCGCATGGCTCAGACAGCTCAGCGGCCCCCGGAGCCCGGTGACCCCGGGGAGGACCGCGTCGGCGGGCAGCCGGACCTCGTCCAGGACCAGTTCGCTGGTGACCGAGGCGCGCAGCGACCACTTGTGGCGGATCTCGGGGGCGGAGAAGCCGGGCGTACCGGCCGGCACGAGAAACCCTCTGATGCCGTCGCCGCCGTCCGCGCCGTCCGTCCGGGCCCAGACGACGGCGACGCCCGCCACCGAGCCGTTGGTGATCCACATCTTGCGCCCGGTGAGCACCCAGTCGCTCCCGTCGCGCCGGGCACGGGTGCGCATCCCCGCCGGGTCGGAGCCGTGGTCCGGCTCGGTGAGCCCGAAGCAGCCGATGGTCTCGCCCGCCGCCATCGCCGGCAGCCAGCGCTCCTTCTGTTCCCCGGAGCCGTAGCGGTGGATCGCGTACATGGCGAGCGAGCCCTGTACGGAGACGAGGGAGCGGATGCCCGAGTCGGCGGCCTCCAGCTCCAGACAGGCCAGCCCGTACTGGACGGCGCTCGCGCCCGCGCAGCCGTACCCCGTCAGGGACATGCCCAGCGCGCCGAGCGAGCCCAGCTCCCGGGCGAGCTCGCGGACCCCGGGGAGTTCGCCGCGCTCGTACCAGTCGGCGATGTACGGCATCACCCGGTCGGCGGCCCAGGCGCGCACCGTGTCCCGGATCGCCAGGTCCTCCGGGGCGAGCAGCTCGTCGAGGCCGAGGGGGTCCCCCGGGTCGAAGGACGGCGGCCTGACGGCTGACGCCGGCGGTACGGACATGCACGCCTCCGGTTCGACGGACGGAGTCGGCGGCGCTTCCCGTGAAACGCCCTGGTGGGAGCCGAGCGCCGACGTTACGGGTCAGCGCGCCGCGCGTCCAGACCCGGCCCGGGCGGCGGGTCCCCGGCTCCGCGGTACGGCCGCCTCGACGGGGAGCGCGGGAACGGGCCCGGGGGCGCTCCGCATCCGGGGCGGGCGGCGGTCGGCGGGCCGGCTCCGCTCCGGATCGCGCGGCGGCGGGCGCACCTCGTGCCCGGCGGGCGCGGGCACCCCGTCGTCCTCCCCGGCCCGGTCCCCGGCGGGCGCCGGGCACTCCATCGCGCGCGGCAGACGGAGCGCCGCGAGCGCGCCGAGCAGCAGCAGGGCGGCGCTGACCAGCAGCGTCACATGGAGGCCGTGGACGTAGGCGTCGCGCGCCGCGGTGCGGACCGCGTGCCCGGCGGGGCCGCCGAGCCGATCGGCGACCTGGTACGCCTCGCCGAGCGAGTCGGCGGCGCCCCGGCGCGCGGCGGGCGGGACACCGTGCGCGGAGGTCATCGCGGGCGCGTACACCGCGTTCATCACACTGCCGAGGAGGGCTATGCCCATGCCCGCGCCGAGCTGGTAGGAGGTCTCGCCGATCGCGGCGGCGCCGCCCGCCTGCTCCGCCGGGGCCTCGCTGAGCATCGACTCGTACGCCCCGAAGAGCGTGGTCTGGAGCCCGAAGCCGAGCAGGACGAAGCCGCTGGTGAGCAGGGCGGGCCGGTCGTGCTGGCCCATCAGGACCAGGAGCAGCACGGCGGTGGCGGTGAGCACGAAGCCGCACGACACCATCCGGCGCGGGCCCAGCACCCGGAGCGTGGCGGAGCCGGTGACCCCGGCGGCCATGGCGGCGAAGGTGAGCGGCAGCAGCCGCAGCCCGGTCTGGAGCGGGCTGAGCCCGAGGACGAGCTGGAGGTACTGGACGGCGATGAGTTCCAGGCCGACCAGGGCGAGCATGGCGAGGACGATGCAGCCGACGGAGGTGGAGAACGTCGGCCTGGCGAACATCCGGACGTCGATCAGCGGATGGGTTCTGCGCCGCTGGCGCCGCACGAAGAGGACCAGCAGCGCGGCACCGGCGCAGAGCGGGAGGAGCGTCGGAGCCCCGAGCGGCTCCTCGCCCGCGCCGAGCCGCTTCACCCCGTACACCACCCCGAGCACCCCGGCGGCGGCGGTGAGCGCGCCGATGACGTCCCAGGGGCCGTCGTCGGCGCCCCGGGACTCGGGCAGGACCAGCCGGCCGACCGGCAGCATGAGCGCGAGCAGCGGGAGGTTGACGAGGAAGACGGAGCCCCACCAGAAGTGCTCGACGAGAAAACCGCCGAGGACCGGGCCGACCGCGGCGCCGACGGCGGCGACGGCCGTCCAGACGCCGATGGCCATGGCGCGTTCCCGCCGGTCCGGGAAGACCGCGCGGAGGATCGAGAGGGTCGCCGGCATGATCATGGCGCCGCCGACGCCGAGCAGGGCCCGGGCGGCGATCAGCACCAGCGGGGTGGTGGCGAGGACGGCGAGCGCCGAGGCGGCGCCGAAGAGCGCGTATCCGGTCAGCAGGACCCGGCGCCGCCCGATCCGGTCGCCGAGGGTGCCGAAGAGGATCAGCAGCGCCGCGCAGACCAGCGGGTAGACGTCCACGATCCACAGCAGCTCGACGCCGCTGGGGCGCAGGTCGGCGGTGAGGGCGGGGACGGCGACATGGAGCACGGTCGCGTCGAGCGCGACCAGCAGCAGGCTCACACAGAGGACGAGCAGGACGAGCCAGCGGTTCGCCCCGCCTCCGGCCGGGCGCGGCCGTGCTCCGGCCGTGGTGGTCCCGGACATCTGCGTACCTCCCATGCGTACTCGCGCTCGGCGGGCCCTACGGGGACACGGATCCCCAGGTGGGCCCGGCATCGACGGGCGAGTGAGCCGTCAGCGTACGCGAGTGTCCCCGCGTGGCACATGGCCTGGCTCTCACCCGCCCTGACCAGGCAGTGTGGCGTACACCACGCCGCCGGGGTCCGTCCCGGGCCCGGGGTGCGACGCGAGCGTCAGGGAAATTCCGCGCGAAGCCCCGGTGAACTCATTCTTATCCGTGTAATGACACTCCGGGGAACGGCCTGCTCATTAATAGGGCCGAAGGTCCCGGGCGATTTCCGGAAGGGGTTCGGCGGAAATGTGATCCGAGACATAGTCCACATCACATCGTCATCACAAAGAGACCGGATCGCCCGGTTCACACACTCACTCGCTGTAACGTCCTTTGCGTGCGTACCGACATCTTCGCCCGCCTGGACCGGGAGCCGGAACCGCCGAAGATAGAGATCCCGCGGATGAGCCGGACCCGTAAGGCACTCTTCGGCGGGACTCTGGCGTTCTATCTCGCCATCGTCGTCGCCGTGCTCGCCTCGACCTCGCTGGTGATCGTCGACTGGAAGATCATGCTCTTCCGGCCCTACCAGCAGTGGCCGGCCATCCACCCGTACCTGGACTACTTCGTGGTGCTCGGGCAGCGCGGCCCGACCGCCGCGATGATCGCGGCCTGGCTGGGGTGGCGCTCCTGGCGCCAGCACACGCTCCGTCCGCTGCTGGCGCTCGGGGTCGCGCTGCTGCTGCTCAATGTGACCGTCGGGGCGGTCAAGCTCGGCCTCGGCCGGCTCGGTCCGCACTACGCGACGCAGATCGGCTCGCCGGAGCTCTTCGCCGGCGGCGATATATTTCCCTCGGGTCACACCGCCAACGCCGTGGTGACCTGGGGAATCCTCTCCTATCTGGCCACCACGCCACGGGCCAGGCGCTATCTGTCGGTGATGTCGTCGCTGGTGGCGCTCGGGGTCGGCGCGACCACCGTCTACCTCGGTACGCACTGGCTGAGCGATGTGCTGCTCGGCTGGGCCGCCGGGCTGCTGATCCTGCTGGCGCTGCCCTGGACGGAGCCGCTGATCGGGCGCGCCGAGCGGGAGATCCTCGCCGCCCGCGAGCGCTGGCGCGCGCGCCGTCGCGCGGTGCTCGCCGCGCCGGTGGCGGAGGAGCCCGCCAGGCTCCCGGAGACGGTCCCCCAGGGCGCTCAGCAGGCCGTGGAGGGCACGCCGTGCGACGCGGCGGGTCCCGCGCACGGCGGGCGCCCCGCGACCGTCAGGGGCGCGTCCCAGCTCACCGCGGGGCCCCGGGCGCACACGGTGCGCTCGGAGCGGACCCCGCTGCCCCCGGCGGGCGGCAGCCGCCGCCCGCCCCGCTCCCGGCCGCTGACCGGCGGCTGAGGGCTTCCGACGGCGGCCGAGGGGGGCCGGGCGCGCCGGCTGACGTAGCGGATCAGCCGGACCAGCAGCGGACGACCCGGCCCCCGTCGACCTCGAAGTTCAGCCGTCCCACCACGAACTCCATCGTGATGATCGAGCCCGGCGGCAGCGCCCGCAGATGGGTCCAGCCGCGCGCGCGGGCCCGCCGCTCGGCGCTCTCGGGGTCGAGTCCGACGTACGACTCGGGCGCGTCGTCGGGTTGCCGGGGCGGTGTCGGTACGGGTGCCATACCACTCACCGTAAGCGCCGGGCGGCCCCGAAGGAAGCGCGCGGATACCACGGGAGGCGCACCGGATACCGGCGAGAACGGCCGCGTCCGCCCGCGGTCACACTTGTGTCACAGCTTCCCGACACTCTCCGCGCCGGCCCCGCGTCACTCTTACGGAGCATTTAGCCGTATCCGTCGATAATTCCACCGCCGCGAAGATCACATAATTTTCCGGCCCGGAATTCCCGCCCCGTACCGCCGCACAAAACACGGAGACGTTTCGAGGTCACGGGCGAACGTCAATTAAGCGAATTCGTTCCGCCCCCGGTCTCCGCACGTGGACCGCCGTTAACACCGGCGGCCCCGCACCCGATCCGCCCCCGGCGCCACCGGAAGAACCAACCGGATCCGGCCAGCCGCCGCGCCGTTCCTACCTGTTCCGGCCACCGGCCGGGTACGGAGCCGGGCGGTTCGATTTCCGTGCGCCTCCGCGCGTGACCCGGGCCACGGGTCGCCCGTTGTCTCTGTACGAGCCGGGAACAGCCCGGCCCACGCACCGAGTTCGAGGAGCCACCCCGTGCCGCGCATGCTCGATGTCAGCGAGGACGTCCGCGCCGAGATCGGCGACGAAGAAGCCGACCGCCTGCTCGCCGGCGAGAACTCCCCGGGCAGCTACGACTGCACCTCCTGCCGGACCCCCGGCGACTCCGAACAGGAGCGGACCAGCACCGTTCTGTTCGTGGGTGAGGAGACCGCGGTCCTCGCCTTCGCCCACGCCACCTGCATCCCCTCCCAGGTCGTCCAGGTCGCCGAGGAACAGCTCCAGGGCGCCGTCCGCTCCATCACCGGCGGCGAGAGCCCCCGGCCGCCGCAGACGCCCCCGGCCGCCGCCCCCGGACAGGCCGTGCTCGGCGTCACCAGCGGTCTGGTGCTGCTGGAGGAGGAGCTGCACCCGGCGCTCGTCGTCGAGCCGACCGCCCCGATCGCCCGGCCGGGCTCCGACTCCCCCACCGACGAGTTCCTCACGCTCCTGATCGAGCAGGGCTTCCAGCCGGTCCACGCGCTGGAGTCGGTGCCCGCGCAGAACCCGGGGTGGTCGGTGCTGCTCGCCATGGGCCAGCTCCACGCCGTGCTCCAGCCCGGCACCGACGGCGGCTCCCCCACCGCCTGGTGGCAGGCGCACCAGCCGCTCCAGGTCACGGAGGGGTGGCGGACGGCCGCCAACAAGTCCCAGCGGGTGCTGGTCTTCGCCGCGCCGGTCGGCTCCATCGGCCAGCAGCCCCGTGAGGACCTGCTCCGCGAGGCCCTGGAGAAGGCCGCCGCCAACGGGAACCTGGTGGCGGCCATGATGCCGCTGGCCGGCACATGACGGAGGCCGCCCGGCGGGACCACCGGCCGCGCCCCCACCCGGGGGCGGCGAATTCGCCGGGCACCCCGCATCCGACGGACGGCGGGGTCGTTGGCACGTATGTGCACTCATACGACCCCTCCCGCCCGCAGTACCCGAGCCACATCCCTTCGATGCGTCCCGCGCAGGACGGCGCTGACGGGTTCTCCACGACCCCGATCTACGACGCGCTGTACTCCGAGTTCCGCAGGTCCTTCAGAGCGCTGCCCGGCGACCGGAGCAACGAGGAGAACCTCGGCTTCACGGCGTTCGGCACCGGACTGCACGGCTCGCACTCCGGATACGGCCACCACGGCGGCTTCGGCCATCCGCAGCCGCAGTACCCGGGGGCCTGGCAGCGGGACCCCCGGCAGCAGCACATGGCGCGCCCCGACCGGCTCGCGCTGCCGCCGGGGCCCCGCCGGGGAGTCTGACGGGGACACGCCGCCCGTACGCGGTGGGGCCCGGCACGGAATGTCCGTGCCGGGCCCCACCGCGTACGGGCCGCCGTCCAGCGCGCCCTTGCTTCTTGCTACTTCTTGCGCCCGCGCTTCTCCCGTACTCGTACGGAGATCTGGATCGGGGTGCCCTCGAAGCCGAACTCCTCGCGGAGCCTGCGCTCCACGAAGCGCCGGTACCCCGCCTCGATGAAGCCGGAGGCGAAGAGCACGAAGCGCGGCGGCCTGGTGCCCGCCTGGGTGCCGAAGAGGATCCGCGGCTGCTTGCCGCCCCGGATCGGGTGCGGGTGGGCGGCGACCAGCTCGCCGAGGAAGGCGTTGAGCCGCCCGGTCGGGACCCGGGTCTCCCACCCCGCGAGCGCCGTCTCGATCGCCGGGACCAGCTTCTCCATATGGCGTCCGGTGCGCGCCGAGACATTGACACGGGGCGCCCAGGAGATCTGCGCCAGCTCCGTCTCGATCTCCCGCTCCAGGTAGTAGCGGCGCTCCTCGTCCAGCGTGTCCCACTTGTTGTACGCGACGACGACGGCCCGGCCCGCCTCGACGGCCATGGTGACGATGCGCTGGTCCTGCACGCTGATCGACTCGCTGGTGTCGATCAGGATGACGGCGACCTCGGCCTTCTCCACGGCGGCGGCGGTGCGCAGCGACGCGTAGTAGTCCGCCCCGGCCTGGAGGTGGACCCGGCGGCGGATGCCCGCGGTGTCGATGAACTTCCAGACCGTGCCGCCCAGCTCGATCAGCTCGTCCACCGGGTCCCGGGTGGTGCCCGCGATCTCGTTGACGACGACCCGCTCCTGCCCGGCGACCTTGTTGAGCAGGGACGACTTGCCGACATTGGGCCGGCCGATGAGGGCGATCCTGCGCGGCCCGCCGACGGCCGTGCCGAAGGTCTGCGCCGGGGCCTCCGGCAGCGCTTCGAGGACCGCGTCGAGCATGTCGCCGGTGCCGCGCCCGTGCAGCGAGGAGACCGGGTGGGGCTCGCCGAGGCCGAGCGACCAGAGGGCGGTGGCGTCCGCCTCGCCGCTCGGTCCGTCGACCTTGTTGGCGCAGAGCACGACGGGCTTCCCCGCCTTGCGGAGCAGCCGTACCACCGCCTCGTCGGTGTCGGTGGCGCCGACCGTGGAGTCCACCACGAAGACCACCGCGTCGGCGGCCTCGATCGCGTACTCGGCCTGCGCGGCGACGGAGGCGTCGATGCCCAGGACGTCCTGCTCCCAGCCGCCGGTGTCGACGATCTTGAAGCGGCGGCCGGCCCACTCGGCCTCGTAGGTGACCCGGTCGCGGGTGACGCCCGGCTTGTCCTCCACGACCGCCTCGCGGCGGCCGATGATCCGGTTCACGAGGGTGGATTTGCCGACGTTCGGGCGGCCGACGACGGCGAGGACGGGGAGCGGGCCGTGGCCCGCCTCCTCCAGGGCGCCCTCCACCTCCTCGGCCTCGAAGCCCTCCTGTGCGGCGAGCTCCATGAAGTCCGTGTACTCGGCGTCGCCCAGCTCTCCGTGCTCGTCGCCGGAGTCGATGTGGTCGTTCATGAAGTCCGTACCTCGTTCATCGTGATCGGTGCGCCGCGTTGGCGCGGCGCACTACTGAAGTGTTGCGAAGGTCCTGCCGCTCCGGCCGGCCGCCGCTAGGAGAGGCCCTGACGGCCGGTGAAGTCCCGGGCGTACTCCAGGTGGGCGGTGAGCCGCCGCTGGATCCGTACGGTCGCCTCGTCCATCGCCTTACGCGTCCGCCGCCCGCCCACCCGTCGCCCACCACCACCCTCAACCGAGCTTCGCGCCCCTTCCGTTTCCCCCGCGTCGAAGGGTTCCCCGAAGACGACGTCCACACGGCTGCGGAGCGCGGGCAGTCCGGGTATCAGCCGGCCGGGGCGGTCGGTGGAGCCGAGCACGGCGACCGGGACGACCGGCGCCCCCGAGCGTACGGCGAAGTACGCGAGCCCGGCGCGGAGCGAGGCGAAGTCGCCCTCGCCCCGGCTGCCCTCGGGGAAGATCCCGAGGACGCCGCCGGCCGCGAGGACCGCGAGCGCGCCGGTGACGGCGGTACGGTCGGCGACCGAACGGTCCACCTTGACCTGCCCGATGGCGAGCAGGAAGGGGTCGAGCGGGCCGATGAAGGCTTCCTTCTTGATCAGGAAGTGCGCCGGGCGGGGCGCTGTGCCCATCACCATCGGGCCGTCGATGTTGTGCGCGTGGTTGACCGCGAGGATGACCGGGCCGCTCGCCGGAACCCGCCAGGCGCCCAGCACCCGGGGCTTCCACAGCCCGTACATCAGCCCGACGCCGATCCGCCGGCCGACCTCCGCGCCCCGCTCCGAGGGCGGCGCGTCCGTGGTGCTCACCGCGCGGCCCGCTTCTCCTCCACCAGGGTCACGACGCACTCGATGACCTGCTGGAGCGTGAGTTCGGTGGTGTCCACCTCGACCGCGTCGGCGGCCTTGGCGAGCGGGGATGTCTTCCGGCCCGAGTCGGCCGCGTCCCGCTTGACCAGGGCCTCCTTGGTGGCGGCGAGGCCGGTCGCCTCCTTGCCGGTCAGCTCCCCGCTCCGGCGGGCGGCGCGGGCCTCGGCGGAGGCGGTGAGGAAGATCTTGAGATCGGCGTCGGGGAGCACCGTCGTGCCGATGTCGCGGCCCTCGACCACGATGCCGTGCTCCGCGCCGGCGGCGATCTCCCGCTGGAGCGCGGTGATCAGGGTGCGCACCTCGGGGACGGCGCTGACCGCGCTCACCCGGGAGGTGACCTCCTGGGTACGGATGGGCCCCGCGGCGTCCACCCCGTCGACGGTGATGGTGGGCGCGGCCGGGTCGGTGCCGGAGACCAGGACGGGCTTGGCGGCGGCGGTCGCGACGGCGGCGGCGTCCTCGACGTCGACACCGTTGGTCAGCATCCACCAGGTCATCGCGCGGTACTGGGCGCCCGTGTCCAGGTAGGCCAGACCGAGCTGGGCGGCCACGGCCTTGGAGGTGCTCGACTTGCCCGTGCCCGAGGGCCCGTCGATGGCGACGATCACAGCGGCCTGGGCGGTCCGGGCGGGGGTAGCTTCCACGGGGGACGGACACCTTCCTGAGTCACGGAGCGGATGTGCGGGGACGCACACGCCCCCGCACAAGGTTACCGAGTCTTCCGCACCCCGATCGCACCCGTTCGGCGGAGCCCGCCCGGGGCCGGGCCCGCCCAGGACCACCGGGCCCGTACCGGCGTCCCCCGTAACGGCGGCTCCTGTCCCGGCGGCTCCTGTCCCGGGCTCCGCCGGGCCCGGGTCACTGGCGGATGGCCCAGCCGCGCTCGCGCAGGGCGGCGGCGAGCACCGGCGCCGCCGCCGGGTCGACCATCAGCAGGACCAGGCCCGCTTGCTGGCCGGTGGCGTGCTCCATCCGTACGTCCTCGATGTTGACCCCCGCCTGTCCCGCGTCCGCGAAGATCCGGGCCAGCTCGCCGGGGCGGTCGGTGATCATGACGGCGACGACCTCGTACGCGGTGGGCGCGGCGCCGTGCTTGCCCGGGACCCGGCCCCGGCCCGCGTTGCCGCGCCGCAGGATGTCCTCGATCCCGGCGGTCCCCGCGCGCCGCTTCTCCTCGTCGGCGGCCTGGAGCGCGCGGAGCGCCCCGACCGTCTCGTCCAGGTCGGCGGCGACGGCGGCGAGCACCTCGGCGACCGGGCCCGCGTTGGCGGAGAGGATCTCGACCCACATCGCGGGGTCGGAGGCGGCGATCCGGGTCACATCGCGGATGCCCTGGCCGCAGAGGCGTACGGCGGCCTCGTCGGCCTCCTCAAGACGGGCCGCGACCATCGAGGAGACCAGGTGCGGGGTGTGCGAGACCAGCGCGACGGCCCGGTCGTGCGCCCCGGCGTCCATGACGACCGGGACGGCGCGGCAGAGCGCGACCAGTTCCAGCGCGAGGTTGAGGACCTCGGTGTCGGTCTCCGGGGTCGGGGTGAGCACCCAGGGGCGCCCCTCGAAGAGGTCGGCGGAGCCGGCCAGCGGCCCGGAGCGCTCCTTGCCCGCCATGGGGTGGGTGCCGAGGTACGCGGCGGTGTCGAGCCCGAGCGCGGCGAGTTCGCGCCGGGGCCCGTCCTTGACGCTGGCGACGTCGAGGTACCCCCGGCCGGCCCCGGCGCGCATCGCCTCGGCGAGCGTGGCGGCGACATGGCGGGGCGGTACGGCGACGAGGACCAGGTCGACGGGGCCCTCGGGCGCCTCGTCGGTACCGGCGCCGAGCGCGGCGGCGGTGCGGGCCCGCGCCGGGTCGTGGTCGCGCAGATGGACGGTGACGCCCCGGCCCGCCAGCGCCAGCGCGGCGGAGGTGCCGATCAGGCCGGTGCCGATGACGAGGGCGGTTCTCACTGGGCGATGTCCTTGCGCAGCGCGGCGGCGGCGCCGAGGTAGACATGGGCGATCCCGGACTTCGGCCGCTCGGACTCGATGTGCGCGAGCACCCGTACGACGCGCGGCAGGGCCCCGGTGATGTCCAGTTCCTGGGCGCAGATCAGCGGTACGTCCACGATGCCGAGGCCGCGCGCCGCGGCGGCCGGGAAGTCGCTGTGCAGATCGGGCGTGGCGGTGAACCAGACGCTGATCAGGTCGTCCGAGGTGAGTCCGTTGCGCTCCAGGATCGCGGTCAGGAGCTCCCGGACCCGCTCGTCCATGTGCCCGGCCTCGTCCCGCTCCAGCTGGACGGCTCCGCGAACCGCTCGTACCGCCACGACGTTCTCCCTGAGTGATCGAGTGCTCCGGCCAGCCTAGGGCCTCCCGCACGACGAGCGGTGCGGCCGGTACGCGCCAGCGCCCGGCCGCACCGCCCCGGTCAGGACCCCGGAGCGCCCTCGCGCACGGCCCCTCACGAGTCCCAGAGGGCGCCCAGCGACATCAGGTCGCCCCGGTACTCGATCCGGTCGGCCCACTCCTTGGGCCAGGCGCCGGCGCCCAGGTACGCCCCCGCGAACGCGCCCGTCAGACAGGCGATGGAGTCCGAGTCGCCCCGGGTGCAGGCGGCCCGGCGGAGCGCGGTCAGCGGCTCCGTGGGGAAGAGCAGGAAGCAGTGCAGCCCGGTGGCGAGCGCCTCCTCGGCGATCCAGCCGTCCCCGGTGGCGAGGCAGGGATCGGTCTCCGGGTCCGGGGCGCGCAGCGCCTTGCGGAGCCGTTCGAGGGCTTCGAGGCACTCGTCCCAGCCCCGGGCGATGAACTCCTCCGGGGTGGCGTCCTGGGAGTACGTCCACAGGTCGCCGAGCCAGCGCCGGCGGTAGTGCTCGCGGTTCTCGTACGCGTACGAGCGGAGCTGGCCCATCAGCTCCTGGGGCTCGCCGCCGTGCGAGAGCAGGTAGACGGCGCGGGCGGTGAGGTCGGAGGCGGCCAGCGCGGTGGGGTGGCCGTGGGTGAGCGCGGCCTGCAACTGGGCGGCGCCGGCCCGCTGTTCGTCGCTGAGTCCGGGGACGAGGCCGATGGGCGCGACCCGCATGTTGGCGCCGCACCCCTTGGAGTGGATCTGGCTGGCGCGCTGCCAGGGCCGCTCGCTGTCGAGGAGCATGCAGGCCTTCATGCAGGTGGCGCCGGGGGCCCGGTTGTTCTCCGGGGAGTGGTACCACGCCACGAACTCGTCGCGGACCGGGCGCTCCAGCCGGAGCGGACCGAGGACGCCCCGGTCCATGGCGGTCCTGATGCCCCGTGCGAACCCCAGTGTCATCTGGGTGTCGTCGGTGACGATCGCGGGCCGGGGCAGCGCCATCTCGCGCCAGGGGCCGCACTTGGCGAGGATCGAGGGTACGTCGTTGAACTCGGTGGGGAACCCGAGGGCGTCGCCGAGCGCGAGCCCGATGAGGGAGCCGGTCGCCGCCTGTTTGGTGAGGGTCCTCGCGATGATCATGACGTGGGTCCTTCCGGTCGCAGCAGAGGTGGATGCAGGGCGGTCGCGGCGCCCGCGCGGTAGAGCGCGGCGGGCTTCCCGCGGCCACCCGTCCGGCGCGGCGGGCCTTCCAGCGCCTGGACGAACCCTGGCGTGGTGAGGACCTTGCGCCGGAAGTTGGGACGGTCGAGCGCCACGCCCCAGACGGTCTCGTAGACCTGCCGCAGTTCCCCGAGGGTGAACTCGGGCGGGCAGAAGGCCGTGGCGAGACAGGTGTATTCGAGCTTGGCGCCGATGCGGTCGTAGGCGTCGGCGAGGATGCCGTCGTGGTCGAAGGCGAGCGTGCCGCGCGCGCCGAACTCGGTCCACCGGGCGCGGGCCGCGTCCCCGCCGCCGCGCGGCTCCGGCAGATCGGGGACGAGGGCGGCGTACGCGACGGACACGACCCGCATCCGGGGGTCGCGGTCCGGGGCGCTGTACGTGGCGAGCTGTTCGAGGTGGAGCGCGCCGGCGGTCTCCTCGGAGAGGCCGGTCTCCTCGGCGAGTTCCCTGCGGGCCGCCTGGTCGGCGGATTCCTTCGGCTGGATGAACCCGCCGGGCAGCGCCCAGTCGCCCAGGAAGGGGGGCTCGCCGCGCTCGACCAGCAGGACGTGCAGCCGGTTCTCGCGGACGGTGAAGACGGCGAGGTCGACCGTGACGGCGAAGGGCTCGAAGGCGGAGGGGTCGTACGGCGCGAGGTCACCGGGCTCCGGTGCGGCGGGGGCGGCGGGCCGCCGGGCGGCCGTCACCGTCTCCCCCGCCGGGCCGGGGAACCTGGTCCACCCCCGTGGGACCAGGTCCTCCGACGGTGACCGGTGGGGGGCACGACTGGACGCACGTCCGCCTCCTTAATGGTCAAGTTGACTATAAAACGAGTCGGGCCGCCGCGACAAGGGAGAAGCCCGCGGCCATCGGGCCACGGGCTCTCTCTTCCGTCTCTTCCGTACCGGTGGTGCCGGACGCACCGTCAGCCACACCGGAGTGCGCCCGCCGGGCCGCCCGGAGGCGGCTCAGCGGGTGCTCAGAGACCGACTTCCTTCATCAGCATGCCGACCTCCGTGTTGGTGAGGCGGCGCAGCCAGCCGGACTTCTGGTCGCCGAGCGCGATCGGCCCGAAGGAGGTCCGGACGAGGCGGTCGACCGGGAAACCGGCCTCCGAGAGCATCCGGCGCACGATGTGCTTGCGGCCCTCGTGGAGGGTGACCTCGACCAGGTAGTTCTTGCCGGTGTTCTCGACGACCCGGAAGTGGTCGGCCTTCGCGTAGCCGTCCTCCAACTGGATGCCGTCCTTGAGCCGCTTGCCCAGGTCGCGCGGGAGCGGGCCCTGGATCGCCGCGAGGTAGACCTTCTTGACGCCGTACCGGGGGTGGGTCAGCCGGTGGGCCAGCTCGCCGTGGTTGGTGAGCAGGATGATGCCCTCGGTCTCGGTGTCGAGCCGGCCGACGTGGAAGAGCCGCGTCTCGCGGTTGGTGACGTAGTCACCGAGGTTCTGCCGGCCGTCGGGGTCGCCCATCGTGGAGACCACACCGGCCGGCTTGTTCAACGCGAAGAACAGGAACGACTGGGTGGCGACGGTCAGTCCGTCGACCTTGATCTCGTCGCGGTCCGGGTCGACCCGCAGGCCCTGTTCGAGCACGATCTCGCCGTTGACCTCGACCCGGGCCTGCTCGATCAGCTCCTCGCAGGCGCGCCGCGAGCCCATCCCGGCGCGGGCGAGGACCTTCTGGAGCCGCTCGCCCTCCTGCTCGGCGCCCGGGTGGGTCTTCGGCGTGGCCACCGAGGGACGCTCGGCGTACCGGTCCCGGTTGCGCTGCTCGATCTTGGCGTCCAGCTCGCGGGGGCGCGCGGAGGCACCGCGCCGGGGTCCGCCCCTGCCGCCGCGCGGGGGGGTGCCCTGCGCGGCCTTGGGGCCGCCCTTGGCGCCGCCCCTGGCCGCCGCGCCCCGGGCGCCGCCGCCCTTGCGGGGGCCGTCCCCGGAGCCGCCGGCCTCCGGGCGCCCGACGTCGTAACGGCGCTCCTCGGGACGGGGCCGCTTCGGCCGCTTCGGCCGCTCCTCACGGCCGCCGCTCCCCCGGTCGTCCCGGCGCTCCCGGTCCTCCCCGCGCCCCCGGTCGTCCCGGCCGCCGCCGCTCCCGCCGCCGCCGTTCCGGTGGGAGCCGCCGCTGTTCCTGCCGTTGCTTCGCATCAAAAGTCCGTCTTGTCGTCTGCGTGAATTCCCGGGGCGTCCGACGCGTCCGGGTCGAACGACGGGACGCCTTCCTGGCTCTCCGCCTCGATCGCGTCCGCCTCGGGGAGGAAGGGCGCGAGTTCCGGTAGCTCGTCCAGGCCGCGCAGGCCCATCCGCTCCAAAAAGTAGTTCGTCGTCCGGTACAGGATCGCACCTGTTTCGGGTTCCGTGCCCGCCTCCGCCACCAGCCCGCGCTGGAGCAGGGTGCGCATGACCCCGTCACAGTTCACGCCGCGTACGGCGGAGACCCGTGAACGGCTCACCGGCTGGCGGTACGCGACGACCGCCAGGGTCTCCAGCGCCGCCTGGGTGAGCCGGGCGTGCTGCCCGTCCAGGACGAAGCTCTCGACCGCCTCGGCGTACGCGGGCCGGGTGTAGTACCGCCAGCCCCCGGCGACCAGCCGCAGCTCGAAGCCGCGCCCCTGGGCGGTGTACTCGTCGGCCAGGGCGCGCAGCGCCTCGGCGACGGCGGCGCGGGGCCGGTCGAGGACCTTGGCGAGGTGCTCCTCGGTGGCGGGCTCGTCGACGACCATGAGGACCGCCTCCAGGGCGGGCCTCAGCGCCGGCCCGTCGGCCGCGCCCGTCGGCTCCCGCGCGCTCACACCGTCGTCCACGCCGTCACCCGTGCCGTCCCTCATGCCGTCCCCTCTCGCTCCTTCTCCCGCCCGGGCTCGGGCTCGCCCGGCGGGCGGTCGAACTCGTCGGTGACCACCGGCTCCGCGCCCGTACCACCGTCCCCGCCCGTCCAGCGCACCAGGAGCGGCCCCAGCGCCTCGTCCTGGTCCAGGGCGACGGCGCGCTCCCGGTACAGCTCCAGGAGGGCGAGGAAGCGCGCCACGACGGTGAGCGTCCCCCCGGCGTCCCCGGCCAGCTCCTCGAAGCTCACTTGGCCGCCCGCCCGGAGCCGGGCGACGACGAGCGCGGCCTGTTCCCGTACGGAGACCAACGGCGCATGAATATGGTCCACATACACCTGCGGCGGGGGCTTCGGCTGCATCGCCTTCACCGCGAGCCGGGCGAACCCCTCGGCCCCGATGGTGATGACGACCTCGGGCAGCAGCTCCGCGTGGTGCGGTTCGAGTCCGACGGTACGGGGGTACCGGCGGGCCTCGCTCTCCAGGCGCCCGCCGAAGATGTCAGCGACCCGCTTGTACGCGCGGTACTGGAGCAGCCGGGCGAAGAGCAGGTCGCGCGCCTCCAGGAGGGCGAGGTCCGCCTCGTCCTCGACCTCGGCGGCGGGCAGCAGCCGGGCGGCCTTCAGATCGAGCAGCGTCGCCGCGACCACCAGGAACTCGGTGGTCTGGTCGAGGTCCCCCTCGGGCCCCATGGCCCGCAGGTGTGCCAGGAACTCGTCGGTGACCTGGGAGAGCGCGACCTCGGTCACATCCAGCCGGTGCTTCGAGATGAGCTGCAACAGCAGATCGAAGGGCCCCTCGAAGTTGGCGAGCCGCACGGTGAACCGCCGCTCATCGCCGTCGGCCCCCTGAACCGGCCCTCCGGCCTCCCCGGCCCCGCCTCCAGCCCCCCGCACCCCCGCGACATCCGCTGGGACATCCACCGCCCCGTCGACAGCCGCTTCGGCGGCGCTCCCGGTCGCTCCCCCAGCGGCGTCCTCGGTGCTCTCGGCAGCCCCCTCGGCGCCGCGCGCACCCCCAGCGCCCCCTTCGGCGCTCCCGGCCCCTGCGGCACCTTCCACACCCTCACGGGCACCCCCGGCACCCCCGGCGCTCTCCGCGCCCTCTTCGGCGCCTTCCGGGGCCGGGCCTCCGGCCCCCTCCCCCCTGTCCACGGGGTCCCGCGGGGCCACCGCGTCCGGCGCGACGGCCTCCGGCCCGTCCGGCGCCGCCTCCGCCCCGGCGCCCGCCCCCGCCTCGCCCGCCGGGCCCGCCGCGCCCGGGCCCCGGCCCAGGGGGCGGCGGGGCGGGCGCATGGCGGGGGGCGGGGGCATGGTGGGTGTCCTGGGGCGTGCGGTGGGGCGGGGGGCCCTACGGGGAGGGGGGCGGCCCGCGCAGGGTACCGTCAGCGCCCGCGCAGCCGCCGTACGAGAATGCTCGCGTCGCCGCGCGATTCGAGGTCGGCGAGGACCACCGCGACCGCCTCGCGGACGATCCGCCCCCGGTCCACCGCGAGCCCGTGCTCGCCGCGCAGCACCAGCCGGGCGTGTTCGAGGTCCATCAGCTCCTCGGCGGAGACATAGACCGTGATCTTCTCGTCGTGCCGTTCGCGCCCGCTGGGGCGGCGGTTGGCGCCGCGCCGCTGCCGCCGGGGCTGGCCCTGCTGGGCGCCCTGCGCCGCCGCTCCCGGCCCGGTGGCGCCGGCCCCGCCGGCCGTGGCCTCCTGGGGCCTGCGCGCCTGCACCGCGGTCGCGGCCTGCTCCGCGTCGGCGGTACGGCTGCGGACCGGGCGCTCCCGCTCTGCCTCGTCCTCCGGCGCGGGGTGCTCCCGCTCCTCCCCGGCGTCGGCCGGGCCCTGCTGGTCGCCGGCCGGATCGCTCTCCCCGGCCGGGGCGGGCACCCGCGGTTCGCCGTTCGCGCGCCGCTGCGCCGCCGGGGACGACGAGGTGAGGGACATCCCCCCGGTCGTACGGAACAGTTCGTCGGCGCCGGGCAGACTCACTCGGCGTGACACCGGGCGAGCACCTCCCTGGCGAGCTGGCGATAGGCGGCGGCACCGACGGAGTTCGAGGCGTACGTGGTGATGGGCTCCCCGGCGACGGTGGTCTCCGGGAAACGCACGGTCCGTCCGATCACGGTGTGGTAGACGTGGTCGTCGAAGGCCTCCACGACGCGCGCGAGGACCTCCCGGCTGTGCACCGTGCGGGAGTCGTACATGGTGGCGAGGATGCCGTCGAGCTGGAGCTCGGGGTTGAGCCGCTCCTGGACCTTCTCGATGGTCTCGGTGAGCAGCGCGACCCCGCGCAGCGCGAAGAACTCGCACTCCAGCGGCACGATCACCTTGTGCGCAGCGGTCAGCGCGTTCACGGTCAGCAGACCGAGCGAGGGCTGACAGTCGATCACGATGTAGTCGTAGTCGAGCAGCAGCGGCTTCAAGGCGCGCTGGAGCGTGGACTCGCGCGCGACCTCGCTGACGAGCTGCACCTCCGCGGCCGAGAGGTCGATGTTGCTCGGCAGCAGGTCCATGTTGGGCACGGCCGTCTTGAGCAGCACCTCGTCCGCCGCCATGCCCCGCTCCATGAGCAGGTTGTAGACGGTGAGGTCCAGCTCCATCGGGTTGACGCCGAGGCCGACCGACAGGGCTCCCTGCGGGTCGAAGTCGACGAGCAGCACGCGTCGGCCGTACTCGGCGAGCGCGGCGCCCAGATTGATGGTCGACGTGGTCTTGCCGACGCCGCCCTTCTGGTTGCACATCGCGATGATCTTCGCGGGGCCGTGTTCGGTGAGCGGTCCCGGGATCGGGAAGTACGGCAGGGGCCGCCCGGTGGGGCCGATCCGCTCGCGGCGCTGGCGGGCAGCGTCGGGCGCGAGGGTGGCCGCGTATTCGGGGTCCGGCTCGTATTCGGCGTCAGGGTCGTAGAAGTGCCCCTCGGGCGCTTCGTCGAAGTCGGCGAACGAAGTGGACTTCCGACCACCCTCGTTGCCGGCCATGGCGTTCACGTGTTGGCCGTCCATCATCTGGTGGGCTGTCGTCATGTGCTGGTGGGTGGCGAAGGTGCGGACCGCTACGGAGCCGACAGCCTCGAACCCGGCCGACGGGCTCTGTCCCCGCACCGGCATTCCCGGTTGACCACCCCCGGGAGTAAATGTCGACTCATTCACAAGTCGTCTTACCTCCTTGGACGGGACCAGGAAACTTATCGATAGGTCAGCGTGGCACCATGCCGACGGTTGGCGACTCTATGGCGTGTCACCGCTCCGCAGCAACACAATCCGCCGGACCGGCCCCGATGTGTCGGCAACCGAACACCCCTCTGTCAAGGGCGCACACCCCTCTCACCAAGGCAGAGCGGCGCCGTCCGGCGGCCCTACGAAACGGTTGAAATTGTTACGTTCGAGGCGAGTTGGGTGCGGGCCCGGCGCCCTCCGCACAGCCGTACGGCCGGACCGCGCAAGGCAAGATCCGGCCGTAGGAGCGACGTTGACTCAAGAGGTTGACGTGACGGGTTGACGTCAGGCGAGAACTGTCCCCAACTCGGCGTGATCAAGACCGTGCGCCTCGGCCACCTCGCGGTAAACGACCTGGCCGTCATGGGTGTTGAGCCCCCGCGCGAGGGCCGGGTCACGGCGGAGCGCACCGGCCCAGCCGTGGTTGGCCAGCTCCACGATGTACGGGAGCGTGGCGTTGGTCAGGGCGTACGTGGAGGTGTGCGGCACGGCGCCGGGCATGTTGGCCACGCAGTAGAAGACCGAGTCGTGGACCCGGAAGGTCGGTTCGGCGTGGGTGGTGGGGCGTGAGTCCTCGAAGCAGCCGCCCTGGTCGATCGCGATGTCGACAAGTACACTTCCGGGCTTCATCCGGGCCACCAGCTCGTTGGTGACGAGCTTCGGCGCCTTCGCCCCGGGGATCAGCACGGCCCCGATCACCAGGTCCGCGCCGATGACCGCCTGCTCCAGTTCGAGGGTGTTGGAGACGATGGTGCGCACCCGGGTGCCGAAGATCCGGTCGGCCTCGCGGAGCTTGCTGATGTCGCGGTCGAGCAGGGTCACATGGAACCCCAGCCCGACGGCGATCTGGGTGGCGTGCCAGCCCGAGACCCCGCCGCCGATGACCACGGCGCGGCCGGCGGCGGTCCCCGGCACCCCGCCGGGCAGCACCCCGCGCCCGCCCGCCGACCGCATCAGGTGGTACGCGCCGACCTGCGGCGCGAGCCGTCCGGCCACCTCCGACATCGGGGCCAGCAGCGGCAGCGCCCGGTTCGCGGTCTCGACGGTCTCGTACGCGATGGCCGTGGTGCCGGAGGTCAGCAGCGCGTCGGTGCAGGCGCGGGAGGCGGCGAGGTGGAGGTAGGTGAAGAGGGTCTGGTCCTTGCGGAGCCGGTGGTACTCCTCGGCGACCGGCTCCTTCACCTTCAGCAGCAGATCGGCGGCGGCCCACACCTCGTCCGCCTCGGGCAGGATGCGCGCCCCGGCCGCCGTGTACTCGTCGTCGGTGATCGAGGAGCCCTCGCCGGCCGAGCGCTCCACGGCCACCTGATGGCCGTGACGGACCAGTTCGTGGACTCCGGCGGGGGTGATGGCCACCCGGAACTCGTTGTTCTTGACCTCGCGGGGGATACCGACCAACACGGCAGATCACGGTCCTTGGCTCGGGGGATTCCGCGGAGTTTCACCCGACACAATCCCGGATATTCCCGGGCACTCACGGCACACGGGAGGTACCGCCAATGAATGCGGCAGAGCCAGTCTAATGAAGGATTTCCCGGTGTCTAGCCTTACAAAGCATCAGCCTTCATCCGAAGCGCCACGGGTTTCGTAGGCGTTACCGTCTGTTTCCTCCAGAAGGCGATCGGCTGCGGAGCGGTGCAGCCGGGCCGCCGCCGAATCCCCGAGCCGGTCCAGGGTGTCGGCGAGCCGGAGCTGGAGCGCCGCCTGGAGCCGCAGGTCGCCGGCAGCCCGGGCCCAGGCGACCGCCTCCTGGCAGGTACGGAGCGACTCCTGGGGGCGGCCCGCGTACTCCTGGACCCGGGCGGCCTCGCTGAGCGCCCGCGCCTGGCCGGGCAGATCGCCGAGCCTGCGGTGGCTCGCGAGGGCGGCCCGCCAGTTCCGCAGGGCCTCGCCGTACCGGCCCGCGTAGGTGTGGACGGTGGCGAGACGGCCGTAGAGCCGGGCCTCGTCGGCCCGCTCGCCCCGGCTCAGCCGCTGCGAGAGGGCCCGCCCGTACCAGTCGGCGGCCCGCTGCCAGTCCCGCAGGTCCTGGTGGGCGCCGCCGAGCGACTCCATCGCGCGCCCGGTTGCGTAGAGATCGCCGGCGGCGCGTCCGGCGTCCAGCGCGGCGCGGTAGCGGACCAGCGCGTCCTGGGTACGGCCGGTCCTGGCGTCCAGGTCGCCGATGTTCAGCAGGGCCGCGGCCCGCTCCCGGTGGAGTTCGCGGCGCTCGGCGATGTCCAGGACGAGGTGGTGCAGCCCGTACAGTTCGGGCGCCGCCGCCTCGGTGCCCCGGTGCGCGGCCACCGCTCTGACCAGGGCGGCGACCAGCCGTCTCGCCAGCGTGTCCAGCTCGCCGTCGGCGACGGCGAGCCGCGCGGAGGCGAGCAGGGCCCGCTCCCTGGAGTCCAGCCAGGCGGCCGCGGCGGGGGCGTGCGGGAAGCGCAGGGAGCTGGGCAGCGCGGCGAGCCGGGTACGGGCCGGGGAGCCCTCCGGCTCGGTGGCCGCCCGGCAGGACTGGAGCAGTCGTACGGTCCGCTCCAGCATCCGCGCCCGGGCGAGCTGCACCTCGGCGGGCCGGTCGGCGGCGAGCAGCGTGCGCAGCATCGGCACGAGGCACCCGGGCAGGCTGTACTGATCGTCCTCGCCCCGCCCCGGGCCGCCCCGGTTCGCCGAAGCGCCCTGCCGGACGAACTGGTCGTCCGCGGTGCGCAGCAGCCCCCGGGCGGCGAACTCGTCCAGCAGGGCGGCGGCGTCCTGGAGCGAGCAGCCGGCCAGCGCTGCGGCGGTGTGCGCGTCGACGAAACCGGCGGGCGCGAGGGCGAGGAGCCGCAGCATCCGGGCGGCGGGCGCGGGCAGGCTCTCGTGGACGAGCCGGAAGACCCGGGCGAGCGGGCGGGTGCCGGCCGGCCACTCGGGCTCGGGCACCAGGGTGCGCAGCCGCTTGGTGAGATCGGCGACCGAGGCCATGGGCCGGGCCGCGAGCCATCCGCCGGCCAGCACCAGTGCGGCGGGCTGCCCGCCGCACTCCTCGGCCAGCGACTCGGCGGCCTGCGGGTCCACGGTGATCCGGACGGCGCCGGTGAACCGGGTGAGCAGTTCGATGGCGGCCTTGGTGTCCATGCCGCCGAGGGTGCAGGGCCGTACATCGGGGATCCCGGTGAGCGGGCCCTGCGCGACGGCGACGACCAGGCACTCGGGGTTGTCGGGGACGAGCGGGTCGACCTGTTCGGCGTCGACGGCGTCGTCGAGGAGGAGCAGCACCCGCCGCTCGGCCAGCGTCTCGCGCACCATGAAGGAGAGTTCGTCCTCCCCCGCGCCGGGTGGTGTGGCCACCCCGAACGTCCCCAGGATCTCCCGGGCGGTCCGCTCGGTGGGCACGGGCTCGCCGTCCGCCTCGGTGAGCCGCACCCGCACCACCCCGTCCGGATGCCCGTCCCCCAGCTCCCGGGCGAGTTCCCGGGCGAGTGCGGTACGCCCCGATCCGGGCCGCCCGGCGATCAGCAGCACCCGGGCCCGTGGTTCCTTCCGCCCGGAGAGCGTATTGAGCCCGGCCCGCTCGATGTCCCCCCGCAACAGCGCGAGCTCCCGCACCCGCCCGAAGAACTCCCCTTCACGCTCCGGCGGCTCGACCGCCACGTCGGAGCCGGCATCGGGAACGACCGCGAAGCCCCCCACCGGCACGGGCCGGACCGCGTCCCCGGCCGCGGCGGCCGCCCCCGCGGCACGAGCCGGTTGCGGGGTCACGCCCTCCGGGACATCGGCCTCCGGGCCATCGGCCGGTCCAGGATGTACGGCCTCCGGCACACTGCCCGGGTCAACGGGCGCCTCCGATACGGCGCCCGGCTCATGGCGTACGGCCTCCGGCCCGGCGGCCTGGCCGGCAGGCGGCTCCGGCGCGGCGGCCGGAGCCGGGAACAGCTCGGCTCCGCCCCCCGGAGACGCCGGCCGCGCGGGCGGCTCAGGCAGGCCGGCCGAAGGCTCGATCCGGGAAGCCGTACCAGCCAGGAACCGCTCGGACCCCTCCGGCGCGGAGGACACCGCCGAGGGCGCCTCCGCCGCCTCGACCGGGGTCGCCGACGGCTCGGGCACACGGGCCTCACCGGCCCCGGCCGGGGGCGCGGGCGCGTCAGCCGGGGCCGCGGGCGCGTCGGCATGCGGCACGGGCCGCTCGGCCGGAGGCACAGGCGTACCCGACGCACCGGCCCGGGACTGCCCGGCCGAACCGGGCGCGAGCGTCGGCCGCTCGGCCGCGTCAGTCGGGGGCACGGGCCGCTCGGCCGGGTCGGCCGGGGGTGTTTCCCGGGGGGCCGGGGTGGTTTGTGGGGGCGTGGGGGTGCGGCGGGGGCGGGTGGCCCTGGTGGTGGGGCGGGGGGCCGGCCCGGTGCTCTCCGGGCTGGTCGCGTCGTCGGGGGCCTCCGGGGTGCTCACCCGGGTCGTACCTTTCTTCTTCGCTGCCGGGGTGGCCCGGGCACGACGTTTCTTCGGCGGTTCCGCCGTCGGCTCCGGGCCGCTCACGTCCACCGCCTGATCCGTCACGGGCCACGCTCCGTCCGCCTGCGCACGATCCGAGCCCGGCGGGTCTCCGCACGGACGGGTCGAGCGTAGTTCACTCTCCGCTACGGAACGGGAAGAGCGCGGCCGGGGAATCCCCCGATCGGATCAGATGTTTTTCGCATCGGAAAGAGGCGGTGTAGAGACGGTGTGCCGCCAGGAACGGCAGCCCGGTCAGGATTCGAAGGGGCGGGCGGGCCACGGGGCCTCGGCCGGGCGGAGGGCGTCCAGGCCGGCGCCGGACCGGGCCGCCGCGAGGGCGAGGACGCCCACGGTGAGGCAGTTGTTGTGCAGCTCGCCGGCGAGTACGCCCCGTACCAGCTCGGCCGCGTCCACCCGGGCCAGCTCCATGTCCGCCTCCTCCTCGGAGACCGCGTACCGCTCGCCCTCGGCCTCCGACAGCTCCCGGGCGAGGAAGATCCGTACCGCCTCGTCGCAGCCGCCCGGCGTGGTGTAGACGTCGGTCAGGACCCGCCAGTCCTCCGCCTTGACGTGCGCCTCCTCGTACAGTTCGCGCTGGGCGGCGTGGAGCGGGTTCTCCCCCGGTACGTCGAGCAGCCCGGCCGGGATCTCCCAGAGCTTCTGCCGTACGGGGTGGCGGTACTGGCGCAGGACCAGCACGCGGCCCGCCTCGTCCAGCGCGAGGATGGCCACGGAGCCGGGGTGGACCTGGTAGTCGCGCTTGACCGTGGTGCCGTCGGGCATCACCACATCGTCCGTGCGGACGCTGGTCTTGTTGCCGCGGAAGGGCGTCGCGGTCGCGGTGACCCGCCACTCCTCAGGGGTGTCCTCGATGGTCATGGCAGCGTCCTCCCACGGTGGCGCACAAGCGGAAACCGAGGCACGGGCCTCGTGAAACGACCCCGTACCCCGGTCCCACCGTATCGTCTGCGGCGCCCCCTACGAGCCCGCGGCCACCGCCTCGGCCGGCTCCTGGGCCGACCCTTCACGGCGTGCGACCGCGGCCTTCACCAGCCCCGCGAAGAGCGGGTGCGGGCGGGTGGGGCGGGAGCGCAGCTCCGGGTGGGCCTGGGTGGCGACCAGGTAGGGGTGGGTGGCGCGGGGGTACTCGACGTACTCGACGAGCTTGTTGTCGGGGGACGTGCCCGAGAAGACCAGCCCCGCCTTCTTCTCCAGCTCCGCGCGGTAGGAGTTGTTCACCTCGTAGCGGTGCCGGTGGCGCTCCTCCACGTACGGCTGGTCCTCGTAGACCTCGCGGACGATCGAGCCCTCGGCGAGCTTCGCCGGGTAGAGGCCGAGCCGCATCGTGCCGCCGAGGTCGCCCGCGCCCTCCACATACGCGAGCTGCTCCTCCATCGTGGAGATCACCGGGTGCGCGGTGCCGGAGTCGAACTCGGTGGAGTTGGCCTCGGGGATCCCGGCGAGGTTGCGGGCCGCGTCGATCACGATGCACTGGAGGCCGAGGCAGATCCCGAGGAGCGGCACCTTGTGCTCGCGGGCGTACTGGATCGCGCCGACCTTGCCGGTGACGCCGCGCTCGCCGAAGCCGCCGGGGATGAGGATGCCGTCCACGTCCGCGAGGTGCTTCGCGGCGCCCGCCGGGGTCCGGCAGTCGTCGGAGGTGACCCATTTCACGGTGACCCGGGCCCGGTTGGCGAAGCCGCCCGCGCGCAGCGCCTCGGTCACGGAGAGGTAGGCGTCCGGCAGGTCGATGTACTTGCCGACCAGCGCGATGGTGACCTCGTGGTCGGGGTTGTGGACGCGGTCCAGCAGGTCGTCCCAGACCGTCCAGTCCACGTCGCGGAAGGGCAGGTCCAGCTTGCGGACGACATAGGCGTCCAGCCCCTCGGTGTGCAGCACCTTGGGGATGTCGTAGATCGACTTGGCGTCCACGCAGGCCACCACGGCCGTCTCGTCCACGTCGCACATCAGGGAGATCTTGCGCTTGATGGAGAGCGGCACGTCCCGGTCGGCGCGGAGCACGATGGCGTCCGGCTGGATGCCGATGTTCCGCAGGGCGGCGACCGAGTGCTGGGTCGGCTTGGTCTTCAGCTCGCCGGACGGGCCGATGTACGGCAGCAGCGAGATGTGCACGACGAAGACGTTGTCCCGGCCCACCTCGTGGCGTACCTGACGGACGGTCTCCAGGAACGGCAGCGACTCGATGTCGCCGACCGTGCCGCCGACCTCGGTGATGACCACGTCGACGTCGTCGGTGGCCATCCGCCGGATGCGGTGCTTGATCTCGTTGGTGATGTGCGGGATGACCTGCACCGTGTCGCCCAGGTACTCGCCGCGCCGCTCCTTGGCGATGACCTGCGAGTAGACCTGTCCGGTGGTGACGTTGGCCGAGCCGTCGAGGTCCACGTCGAGGAAGCGCTCGTAGTGGCCGATGTCCAGGTCGGTCTCGGCGCCGTCGTTCGTGACGAATACCTCACCGTGCTGGAACGGGTTCATCGTGCCGGGGTCGACGTTCAGATACGGGTCGAGCTTCTGCATCGTGACCCGCAGACCACGCGCCTTGAGCAGCGCGCCCAGGCTGGAGGCGGTCAGGCCCTTGCCGAGGGAGGAGGCGACACCCCCGGTGACGAAAATGTGCTTGGTCGTCGAGGATGTCGAGGATCGAGTCGGCATGGCCAAGAGGGGCTCCCGTGGTCGCGGTTCGGTGTGCGTGCCGGTGTCCCGGCCGGAAAGGCGGCGGGACTGCCGTCGCTGCGGTGTCGGGGTCTCTGTGCTGTACAGGGAGTCCACCGGTCCACGGGCTACCAGGGTAACAGCGACAAGAGGAGGCCGCTTCCGGCCAGGCACGGCCCCGCGCCGCCTCGCCTTTCCCCCTCGTCACACTTTTTCCCCCACGTCCCCTCAGACTCACGGGGCCGGTGGGCGGATCTTCCCGCGACCGTGACGCGGAACCCCCACGTGCGTCGTATCCTGCTCGGACATTCGCTGCCGAGTACGGCCGGCAAACGGCACCACCCCCGCCCGATTTCCCGGAAAACCAGCTCGTCAACGACCCTTGACCGCAGTAAGCGCCCCGCGGGGCGGACGTGGCCGTTCGACTGGAGATGCACGTGGCCGGGCGCATCGAGGATTACGCACTCATCGGAGACATGCAGACCGCTGCCCTGGTCTGCCGGGACGGCACAGTCGACTGGCTGTGCCTGCCCCGCTTCGACTCGCACGCCGTTTTCGCGGCGCTGCTGGGGACCGACGAACACGGTTTCTGGCGGCTGGGCCCCGCGCACCCCGCGGGCTCCGTACCGCCGCGCGCCACCCGGCGCCGCTACCGGGGCGACTCCCTGATCCTGGAGTCCGAGTGGGACACGCCGCGCGGCACGGTGCGCGTGACCGATTTCATGCCGCCCCGTGACGGCGCCCCTCAGGTCATCCGGATCGTGGAGGGCGTGAGCGGCCGGGTGCCGATGCGCTCCGCGCTGCGGATGCGGTTCAGCTACGGGCGTGTCGTGCCGTGGGTGCACAAGGTGGACAACCGTACGGTCGCGGTCGCCGGCCCCGACTCGGTCTGGCTGGACACCGAGGCGGAGACGCACGGCAAGGACCTGACGACGTACTCCGACTTCACCGTGGCCCCCGGCGACCGGGTGGCGTTCACGATCAGTTGGCAGCCCTCGCACCGCAAGCCCCCGGCCCTGCCGGACCCGGAGGGTTCCCTGGAGGCGACCTCCGAGTTCTGGCGCGAGTGGGTCGAGCACTGCACGTACCACGGCCCCTACCGGGAGGCCGTGATCCGTTCGCTGATCACGCTGAAGGCGCTGACGTACGCGCCGACCGGCGGCATCGTGGCGGCGCCGACCACCTCGCTGCCCGAGGAGATCGGCGGCGGCCGCAACTGGGACTACCGCTACACCTGGCTCCGCGACGCCGCGATCACCCTCTCGTCGCTGCTGCGCACCGGCTACCGCGAGGAGGCCCGCGCCTGGCGCGAGTGGCTGCTGCGCGCGGTGGCCGGCGATCCGGAGAACCTCCAGATCATGTACGGCATCGCGGGCGAACGCGAGCTGGGCGAGGCCGAGCTGGACTGGCTGCCGGGGTACGAGGGCTCGGGCCCGGTCCGGGTCGGCAACGGCGCCGCGCACCAGCTCCAGCTCGACGTCTACGGCGAGGTCACCGAGGCGCTGCACCTGGCGCACATGACGGGGCTCGCCCGCAACGACTACGCGTCGGTCCTCCAGCTCAAGCTCATCCGCTACCTGGAGAAGCACTGGGACCAGCCGGACGAGGGCATCTGGGAGGTGCGCGGTCCGCGCCGCCACTTCGTGCACTCGAAGGTGATGGCGTGGGTCGCCGTCGACCGGACGATCAAGCTGGTCGAGTCGGGCGACGCGGACGGGCCGCTGGAGCGCTGGCGCGAGCTGCGCGACGAGATCCACCGCGATGTCTGCGAGAAGGGGTACGACAAGGAGCGGAACACCTTCACGCAGTCGTACGGCTCCCAGGAGCTGGACGCGTCGCTGCTGCTCATCCCGCAGATGGGCTTTCTGCCGCCGGACGACAAGCGGGTCATCGGCACGATCGAGGCGATCCAGCGCGAACTGTCGACGGAGGACGGCTTCGTGCTCCGCTACCCGACCTCGGGCGACGACGCGGGGGTCGACGGGCTGGAGGGCGACGAGGGCGCGTTCCTGGCCTGCTCGTTCTGGCTCGCGGACGACCTGGCGATGATCGGCCGGGTCGACGAGGCCCGCAAGCTCTTCGAGAAGCTGCTCGCGCTCCGGAACGACCTCGGGCTGCTGGCCGAGGAGTGGGACTCGCGGCTCCAGCGCCAGGTGGGCAACTTCCCGCAGGCGTTCAGCCATGTCCCGCTGATCGACACGGCGCTGCGGCTGACGGCCTCGGGCGCGTACGGCGGCTGACCCGGGGCCGGAGTACGGGTGAGGGCCCGGAGCGGGGCGGCCGAGGCCGCTCGCTCCGGGCCCTTTCCGCTGTCGGGGCCTTGGTGGATACGGGCCTGTGGCCTCAGTGGTACGGGCGGCCGTGTTCGGTGAGTTCGTCGTAGACGGAGAGCACCTGGGCGATCGTCTCGTCCTCCGTCGGCCAGGTGGCCGCCCTGGCCCGTCCGGCGGCGGCGAGCCGGGCGCGCCGTTCCGGGTCGGCGAGGAGCCCGGTGACCGCCTCGGCGAGGGCGCGGGCGTCGCCGTACGGGACGAGTTCGGCGGCGTCGCCGACGAGTTCGGGGAGGGCGCCGCCGGCCGTGGCGACCAGCGGGACGCCGAGCCGCAGCGCCTCCTGGGCGAGGACGGCGCGGGCCTCCCAGCGGCCCGCGAGAACGGCCACGTCGGCGGAGGCGAGCAGGCGGCTGATGTCGTCGCGGCGGCCGATCAGCCGTACGGGCAGGTCGGCACCGTCGATACGGCGCTGGATCCGGGCGCGTTCGCGGCCCTCGCCCGCGATGGTGAGCAGCGGGGCGGGGTCGAGGCCGCGCCAGGACGCGGCGGCGTCGAGGAGGGTGTCGTACCCCTGCTCCGGTACGAGGCTGCCGACCGCCATCACCAGCGGCCGCTCGACCGCGCCGAGTTCGGCCCGGGACTTGTTCTCGTCGGCCTCCTCACCGGGGACCGGGCGGGGCGCGGGCAGGGCGACCGGTGCGAGGCGGGCATCGCGGGCGCCCCGGGCGCGGGCGTCGTCGACCAGGCCGGAGGTGGCGCCGAGCACCACGGCGGCGGCGCGGACGGCGCGCCGCTCCAGCATCCGGTGCAGGCGGCCCCGGGCGCCGTCCGTCCCGGTACGGGTGTGCCAGGTGACGACCAGCGGTATCCGCAGGCCCCCGAGGGCGACGGCGGTGCGCAGGGCGGCGTGCAGCCCGTGCGCGTGCACCACGTCGGCCCCGGCGCAGGCGGCCCGGAGCGCGGCGACCGAGGCCGGGTCGGAGCGCCGGGGCACCGGGATGTGGTGCGCCCCGGCGCCGCCGTAGTCGTAGACCCGGCCGATTTCGGCGGGGGCGCACACGGTCACGCGGACGCCCCGGGCGACCAGCCCGGCTGCCAGCGAGCGGACATGCGCGCTGCTGCCCGCGCTGCCACCGCCCACCACCTGGACCGTACGCAGTTGTGTCACGTGGGCAGGACTCCTGGCTCGGGTGGGGAGATGGCTCGGCGGATGGGCCGACTCGGCGGGGGCTCTGTCAAGGATGCCAGTCCGTACGCACGTTCCGGCACCGTCGGGGCGCCGTTCCCGTCCGCGACGCAGCGACTCCCCGCCCGGTATCACTCACACGGGTGAGAGCATGGCTCCGCCGTTGTCGTTCAGCGCGGACTTACTCGTGCGGGCGCCGACTGCCGCCCCTGTCACCGTACGCCGTCGCGGCGACAACTCCCAGTGCGTGTACGGCCAGACCGGCCCGGCCGGTGCCCGCGACGACGGCGGCGCCCAGGGCGGCGCCGAGGGCGTGGGCCCCGGTGTCGCCGAGCATGCTCCGTTCCCCGAGGTCCGCCCCGAGGACCGCGGCGGCGGCGCCCACCGGTACGGCGGCGAGCGCGCCCGCCGTACCGCCCCGGAGCACCCCGGGGGCCCCGAGAGCGAGAACGCCGGCGCAGGCGCGGCCGGGGCGCACGTCGAGGAGGTTGACGCAGTGCGCGCCGCCCGCGATGACGACGGCGGCCAGCAGCCGGTCCACGGGGCGCTCCTTGAGCAGCGCCCCGGCGGCGAGCGCGGCGGCGCCGATCCCGAGCAGCTTGACGGCGCCCGTGGTCACCTCGCCCCGGCGCAGCGCCCCGAGGTGCGCCCGGAAGCCCCGGCGCGGGTCGTCCACGCCCGCGTGGTCGTCGTAAGCCCCGCACGCCCCGGCGGCCAGCACGGCGAGCGCGACCGCGCCCCGTACGCCGGGAGGTGCCGTCCCGGCCCCCGCGGCGGCCCCGAGAACGGTGGCGGGACCGGCGTACAGGTCGACCGTGCGCCCCGCGTAGTTGCTCCGGTGCCATCGGCCGGGCCGCCCGGGGGCGCGGCCCCGGAGAGCCGCGTGGACGGCGCGGGTGGTGCCGAGCGCGATGAGGAGCGCGGTGGTCCGGGGGGTCCTGGAGGCCATGGGAACCCACCCTAGGGCGCGGCCGGATGGGGACGCGGCAGCCCCCTCGCCCCCGGCCGGGGCGGGCCCCCTGGACCCGCCCCCAGGGGCACCCGGCACGGCCCGTCGGGCCGCTCACCGCCGACCGGACGGGCACCCCGTCAGGCGCCCTGGGGCCGGGCCTTCCCGGGCGTCGGGGCCGGGGGGGCTTCCGGAGGGGGTGCTCGGCCCCCGTACGCCCGTTCAGGAGTCCGCGCGGGCCGTTGCCAGGAGTTCCTCCGCGTGGGCGCGGGCCGTTTCGGAGTTTTCCTGGCCTGCCAGCATGCGGGAGAGTTCGCGTACCCGCTCCTCGCCCTCCAGGACCGTCACCCCCGAGCGGGTCACCGCGCCGTCCACCGTCTTCTCGACCAGGAGTTGGCGGTCGGCGAAGGCGGCGACCTGGGGGAGGTGGGTGACCACCACCACCTGGGCCGAGCGCGCCAGTTTCGCCAGGCGCCGGCCCACTTCCACCGCGGCCTTGCCGCCCACGCCCGCGTCGACCTCGTCGAAGAGGTAGGTCGGCACCGGGTCGGAGCCGGCGAAGACCACCTCGACGGCGAGCATCACCCGGGAGAGCTCGCCGCCCGAGGCGCCCTTGGCGATCGGGCGGGGCTGGGCGCCCGGGTGCGGGGCCAGCAGGAGTTCGACCTCGTCGGCGCCGTGCGGGCCGTAGGCGACCGGGCGCCCGCCCACGTCGACGCCCGCGCTCGGCTCCGCCGTCTCCGTCTGCCGGATCGCGAAGGAGACCCGCGCGTGCGGCATCGCCAGCGAGGCCAGCTCGGCCGTGACCGCCTCGGCGAAGCGCGCCGCGGCCTCCGTACGGGCGTCGGTCAGCGCCTGGGCGAGCCCGGAGAGTTCGGTACGGAGCGCGTCGTGCTCGGCGGCCAGCTCCTCGATCCGGTCGTCGTCGCCCTCCAGTTCCGTCAGGCGCGCGGCGCTCTGCTCCGACCACTCCAGTACGGCGTCGATGTCCGCGCCGTACTTCCTGGTCAGCCCGGTGAGCGCGGCCCTGCGCTCCTCGACGGCGGCGAGCCGGAGCGGATCGGCGTCCAGATGGTCCGCGTACCCGGCGAGTTCGCCCGCCACGTCCGTCAGCAGGATGGCGATCTCGCCCATCCGGTCGGCGAGCCCGGCGAGGACCGGATCGTGCGACCGCACCGCGTCCAGCGCCCGCCCCGCGCCGCCGACCTGGGTGGTCGCGTCGGCGGACCCGGGGTCCTCGGGGTCGCCCGCGAGCGCCGCGTGGGCGAGCGCGGCAGCCGAGGCCAGCGCCTCCGCGTGGCCCAGCCGTCCGGCCTCGGCGGCGAGTTCGGCGTCCTCACCGGCCCGGGGCTCCACCGCCTCGATCTCGGTGAGCCCGAAGCGCAGCAGATCGGCCTCCTGGGCGCGCTCCCTGGCCCGGGTGGTCAGTTCGTCCAGCTCGGCGGCGACGGCCCGCAGCCGCCGGTAGGCGGTGCCGTACGCGGCGAGCGGCGCGGCGACGGCCTCCCCCGCGTACCGGTCGAGCGCCTTGCGCTGGCGCGCGGGGCGCAGCAGGCCCTGCTGGTCGGTCTGGCCGTGCACGGCGACCAGGTCGTCCGCGAGCTCGGCCAGCACCCCCACCGGCACGGAGCGCCCGCCGAGATGGGCCCGGGAGCGCCCCTCGGCGGAGACGGTCCTGCTGACGAGCAGCACGCCCTCGTCGAGCTCGGCGCCCGCCTCCCCCGCGCGCACGGCTGCGGGCGCGCCGGGGGCGAGCGCGACCCGCCCCTCGACCACCGCCGCCTTCGCGCCGATCCGTACCAGGGCGGGGTCGGCGCGCCCGCCGAGCAGCAGCCCCAGACTGGTGACGACCATGGTCTTGCCCGCGCCGGTCTCGCCGGTCACCGCCGTGAAGCCGGGCGACAGCTCGACGACCGCGTCGTCGATGACCCCGAGCGACCGTATCCGCATCTCCTCCAACACGGTGACGACCATACGAGGTCCGGGCGGCCGGTGTGCGACGCACCCCACCCCCGGGTGGCCGGGGACAGGTGGTTCCGGGTGGCCCGCCGCCGGTCACGAATGCGGCGGAACCACCCGGAACCGGGTGATTCTCAGAGCGGCGCGCCGCGCCAGCCGGAGACCGGGAGGGCGAACTTGGCCACCAGCCGGTCGGCGAACGAGGCGTGGTGCAGCCGGGCGAGGCGGACCGGGACGGAGCCGCGCCGCACCTCCACCCTGGCGCCCTGCGGGAGTTCGATGGTGCGGCGTCCGTCGCACCACAGCACCCCGTTCGGGGTGTCCTGCTGGACCTCCACGGCGAGCACCGTCGTAGGGGAGGTCACCAGCGGTTTCGCGAAGAGCGCGTGGGCGCTGATGGGCACCATCAGCAGCGCCTCGACCTCCGGCCAGACCACCGGTCCGCCCGCCGAGAAGGCGTACGCGGTGGAGCCGGTGGGGGTGGCGCAGACGATGCCGTCGCAGCCGAATCCGGTGACCGGCCGGCCGTCGATCTCCAGGACGACTTCGAGCATCCGCTCGGGCGAGACCTTCTGCACGGCCGCCTCGTTGAGCGCCCAGTCCTGGTGGACGACATCGCCGTTGCTGTGGACGAGGACGTCGATCGTCATCCGCTCCTCGACCTCATACGCACGGGTGACGACCCGGTCGACGACCTTGTCCAGATCGTCCCGTTCCGCCTCGGCGAGGAAGCCGACCCGGCCGAGGTTGACGCCGAGCATCGGCACCCCGGAGGCGCGGGCGAAGGCGGCGCCGCGCAGCAGGGTGCCGTCGCCGCCGAGCACGATCAGCAGCTCGCACCCGACCAGCGCCTCGGGGATGGCCTCGGGGGCCGTCTGGACGGAGTCGGGCAGCGGCAGATCGGCCGCCTCACTGTCCAGGACCCGGACCCCTATGCCGCTGCGGACCAGCCCGTTGACGACCAGTTCCGCGCTGCGGACGGCGGCCGCGCGGCCGGTGTGGGCCAGCAGGAACACGGTCCGGTCGGCGTTCGCCGCGCGCTCCTCGTCCAGCGCCTTCTCCACATCCACTTCCATGCCCACGTCCCACCCACCCTGTTCCTCGGCCGCGTTCCCGGTCACCGGGGTCCCTCCGCCACCGCACGATCGACATCCGCCGGGTCCAGCTCGGGCGCCCCGGCGCGGAGCCACAGAAAGTACTCGACATTTCCGGAGGGTCCGGGCAGCGGGCTGGCGGTCACGCCCCGTACGCCGAGGCCGAGTTCACTTGCCCGCCGGGCGACGTTCCGTACCGCCTCGGCGCGCAGCTCCGGGCTGCGGACCACCCCGCCGCTGCCGAGCCGCTCCTTGCCGACCTCGAACTGCGGCTTGACCATCATCACGAGATCGGCGTCGGGGGCGGCACAGCCCGCCAGGGCCGGCAGCACCACCCCCAGCGGAATGAACGACAGATCCCCCACGATCAGATCCACGGGCTCCCCTTCGATCGCATCGAGCGTCAACTCACGTACGTTCGTACGGTCCTTGACGGTGACGCGTTCATCGCTCCGCAGCGACCAGGCGAGTTGTCCGTATCCGACGTCCACCGCGACGACATGGGCGGCCCCGGCGCGGAGCAGGACATCGGTGAAGCCTCCGGTGGAGGCGCCCGCGTCCAGGGCGCGTCGGCCCCGTACCTCCAGACCGAGGGGGCCGAAGGCGGCGAGCGCCCCGGCGAGCTTGTGGCCACCGCGCGAGACGTAGTCGGGGTCGGCGTCGTCGGCCTTGACGACCACGGCGGCGCTGGTCTCCACCTGGGTGGCGGGCTTGGTCGCGGTGGTGCCGCCGACGGTCACCCGGCCCGCGGCGATGAGCTGGCTCGCGTGTTCGCGCGAGCGCGCGAGCTTACGGCGTACCAGCTCGGCATCGAGACGGCGGCGTGCCAGTCCAGCCACGTTCGGTTCAGCTCCTGTGGTCGTGCGCGGGGATCGAGGGATCGGGAGATCGGGGAGATCGGGGGAACGCGGATCAGGCGCGGGGCGCCGGAGGTCCCTGAGGGGCCGGAGGTCCCTGGGGGGCGTCGAGTGCGGTGAGCGCGGCGCGGAGCCCCTCGTGGACCTCCTCGTACACCTGGATATGCCCCTCGGCGGGGAGGTGGTCGGCGTCCGCGAGGCGTTCCAGCGTACGGTCCACTTCGGGGTCACCCGTAGGGGTACGGACCACACCGAGCGGGGCGGGCTCCGCCGGGCCCGGCGCGGTGCCGGACGCGGTGCCGGACGCGGGGCCGGGTTCGGGGGCGGGCGCGGTGCCGGGCCCGGGAGAGGCGGGGGCCGGGTCCGTGGGGCCGGCGGGCGGGTCCGCGATCACGTCGCTCATACCCAGACGCTACCGCGAAGAGCTGGGGTAACGTCGGGCGCGATGGCCACGAAGGAGGAGTGCCGCGGCGCACTCGACAAGCTCTCGGAGAATCTGGCGGGCGCGGACGGCGAGGTGAGCCGGGCGGCCGGTTTCGACCGCACGCTGAGCTGCCATGTCACCGACCTGGACGTCACGTTCACCGGACGGCTCGCCGACGGCGTGATCGAGGTCGCCGATACGGTCGCGGGGCCGCCGCCCGGCAGGGCCCAGATCCGGCTGGCCATGACGGGCGACGACCTGGTGGCGCTGGTCGCCGGGGAGCTGAACTTCGCCCGCGCGTGGGGCGCGGGGCGGGTCAGGCTGGAGGCGGGGTTCCGCGATCTGCTGCGGCTGAGGTCCCTTCTCTAGCCGAGGCCGCTTCTCCGGCCGAGGTCACTTCTCCGGCCGAGGTCACTTCTCCAGCAGCTCGGCGGCGGGCTCCCCGGCGCGGTCCGGACCGTCGCCCCGCTCGGGCTCGGGCGCGGGCTCGGGCGCCGGCTTGCGGCGGGCCTGCCGGCCGGCGGGCACCACGAGCGGCGTCCCGGTCTCCGGGTCGTCGATGACCTGGCAGCGCAGCCCGAAGACCTCCTCCACCCGCTCGGCCGTGACGACCTCGGCGGGCGTGCCCTCGGCCACGATCCGGCCGTCGCGCATGGCGACGAGGTGGGTGGCGTACCGCGCGGCGTGGTTGAGGTCGTGGAGGACGGCGACGAGCGTACGGCCCTGGGTCTCGTGGAGTTCGGCGCAGAGGTCGAGCACGTCGATCTGGTGCTGGATGTCGAGGAAGGTGGTCGGCTCGTCCAGCAGGAGCAGGGGGGTCTGCTGGGCGAGGGCCATCGCGATCCAGACGCGCTGGCGCTGGCCGCCGGAGAGTTCGTCGACGTACCGGTCGGCGAGTTCCGCGACGCCGGTCGCCGCCATCGACTCCCCGACGATCCGCTCGTCCTCCGGGGACCACTGGCGCAGCAGCCCCTGGTGCGGGTAGCGGCCCCGGGCCACCAGGTCGGCGACGGTGATGCCGTCGGGCGCGATGGACGACTGCGGGAGGAGCCCGAGGGTCTTGGCGACCTTCTTGGCGGGCATCGCGTGGATGACCGAGCCGTCGAGCAGGACGCGCCCCTCGGACGGCTTGAGCATCCGGGAGAGCGCGCGGAGCAAGGTCGACTTGCCGCAGGCGTTGGGGCCGACGATCACCGTGAAGGAGTGGTCGGGTATCGCCACCGAGAGGTCGCGTGCGATGACCCGCTGGTCGTAGCCGAGGGTCACCGATTCCGCGGTGAGGCGTTGCATGGTCGTACTCCTGGGGTCCGCGGGGGTCATGGCCGAGGTCGTCGATGTCTCTGTGAGGGGCGGGTCAGGTGAGGCTTCCGGGGTCTCCGGGGCGAGGGGATCCGGTACGGCCGAGGGCGTGGCGCTCATATCCGTACCCCCTTCATATCCGTCCCGCCACCCGTGTCCGTTCCGCCACCGGTATCCGTCGCGCCACCGGTATCCGTCGCGCGCCTCATATCCGTCCCGCCTTGCGCTCGGTGACCAGCAGCCAGAGCAGATAGCAGCCGCCGAGCACCCCGGTCACCACCCCGACGGGCAACTGCCGGTCGCCGAAGGCCGTGGTCGCGACGGAGTCGGCGACGAGCAGCAGGAGCGCGCCCATGGCCGCCGCGGCGCCGATGTTGGGGCCCGGCGCGCGGGTGAGCCGGCGCGCGAGCTGGGGCGCGCTCAGCGCGACGAACGCGATGGGGCCGGCGGCGGCGGTCGCCGCGGCGACCAGCAGCACGGCGGAGCCCATCAGGATCACCCGCACCCGCTCGACCCGTACCCCGAGCGCGTACGCCGCGTCGTCGCCCATCTCCAGCAGGCGCAGCGGCCGGCCGTACCCGAGCGCGAGGGGGACGCAGAGGGCGCAGACCGCCAGCAGCGGCCCGAACTGGGTCCAGTCGCGGCCGTCGAGGGATCCGGTCATCCAGAGCACGGCGCGCGTGGCGTCGACCAGGTTGGCCCGGGTGACGAGGTAGTGGTTGGCGGCGGTGAGGATGGCGGCGACGCCGATGCCGACCAGGACGAGACGGTAGCCGTGCACCCCGCGCCGCCAGGCCAGCAGATAGACACCGGCGCCGGTGAGCACCCCGCCGACGACCGCGCCGGCCGCGATGCCCAGCGGACCGCCGTGGAAGAAGACGATCACGCTGAGCGCCCCGACGGTCGCACCCTGACCGAACCCGATCACATCGGGGCTGCCGAGCGGATTGCGGGTGATCGACTGGAAGACCGCGCCGCCGACCCCGAGCGCCGCGCCGACGAGCACCCCGACCAGGGCGCGCGGCAGCCGCAGGTCCTGGACGATGAACTCCTGTCCCGGGGTGCCGTTCCCGGCCAGGGTGGCGAGGACCTCGCCGGGCGACATCGGGTAGTCGCCGCTGCCGATCAGCACCACCCCGGCGGCGACCGCGGCCCCCAGGAGCGCCATGACGACGAGGGCGGCGCGGCGGTCGGCCCGTACCGAGAGCCCGCCCGGCGTACGGATGATCACAGGTGGGCCATTCTCTTGCGGCGTACGAGCTGGATGAAGACGGGCCCGCCGAGCAGCGCGGTGACGATCCCGACCTGGAGTTCGGACGGCCGCGCGACGACCCGGCCCACCACATCGGCGCCGAGCAGCAGCACGGGCGAGAGGACCGCCGCGTACGGCAGGATCCACCGCATGTCGGGCCCGGTGACGGCGCGTACGAGGTGGGGCACCATCAGCCCGATGAAGACGATCGGCCCGCACGCCGCCGTCGCCGCCCCGCAGAGCAGTGTGACGGAGACCATCGCGAGCACCCGGGTCCTGGTGAGGTGCGCGCCGAGCGCGCGGGCGGTGTCGTCGCCCATCTCCATCGCGTTGAGCGGACGGGCGATCAGCAGCGCGAGGACCACCCCGGCGGCGATGAACGGCCAGATCTTCCCGACCGTCGCCAGGTCGGCGGAGGCCAGCGAGCCGACCGTCCAGAAGCGGAGCCGGTCCAGCGCCGCCGCGTCCAGCAGTTGTACGGCGTTGACGTAGCCGTAGAGGGCCGCGGTGGCCGCCGTACCGGCGAGCGCGAGCCGGACGGGCGTGGCGCCCCGGCTGCCGCCCAGTACATAGACGAGCGCCGAGACGACGGCCGCGCCGAGGAAGGCGAACCAGACATACCCGGTGATCGAGGTGACATGGAGGAAGCTGATGGCGGAGACGACAGCGGCGGCGGCCCCGGCGTTCACCCCGAGCAGCCCGGGCTCCGCGAGCGGGTTGCGGGTGAGGGCCTGCATCACCGCGCCGGCCAGCCCGAGGGCCGCCCCGACCAGCAGCCCCATGACCGTACGCGGCAGCCGTACGTCGACCACGATCACGTCGTCGGCGCCGCCCGCGCCCGCCGTGCGGTGGAAGAGCGCGTGCCACACCTCGCTGAACGGGAGGGACTTGGCGCCGATGGCGATGGACGCCGCGCAGACCAGCGCGAGCACGCCGACGGCGAGCACCAGCCCGCCGGCGCGCACGGCGGAACGGCCGCGCGGCGCGGGGGACTTCGGCCGCGCGGCGGGGCCCGGCCGCGCCGCTCCCGGCGCTTCCGGTCCCGGCTGTCGCGGCCCTGGCTCTTCCGGCTGTTCCGGTCCCGGCTTCTCCGGGGGACTGTCGACCAACACGTGGTTAGGTTAGCCTACCCTCGCATCTCTCCTCGATCAGGGACACCTCACCATGAACAGTCTTCTGCCTGCCCGGGGGCCCGGCCGCCGGACCGTACTCGCCGCGGGCGCGGCCGGGTTCGGCGCGCTCCTCACCGCCTGCGGGGACGGCGGGGACGGCGCGAAATCCGCGGCGGGCGGGTCCGGGGAGGGCGGCGGGGGCGGTTCCTGGAGCTTCCGGGACGACCGGGAGAAGACCGTGACGGCGCCGGGCGTCCCGGAACGTATCGTCGCGTACATCGGATCCGCCGCCGCCCTCCACGACTTCGGCGTCGAGTCCGTCGGCGTCTTCGGCCCCACGAAACTCAAGGACGGCTCACCCGACATCCAGGCGGGCACGCTCGATGTCGGCAAGGTGACCGTCATCGGCAACGCCTGGGGCGAGTTCAACGTCGAGAAGTACGCGGCGCTCCGCCCCGACCTCCTCGTCAGCAACATGAACCTGCCGCCCGCGCTCTGGTACGTGCCCGACGACCGGAAGAAGAAGATCGAGGCGCTGGCGCCCACGGTCGGCATCCTCAGCGCCAAGACCCCGCTGCTGGACGCCATCGGCCGGTACGCCGCCCTCGCCGCCTCCCTCGGCGCCGACCCGGCCGCCCGTACGGTCACGGAGGCGAAGACCCGCTTCGAGGCGGCGTCGGAGCGGCTGCGCAAGGCGGCGAAGGCGAAGAAGGGCCTGCGGGTGCTGGCCGTCGCCGCCTCCCAGGACCTCTGCCATGTCGGCATCCCGGACTCCTTCGTCGATCTGCGCTACTACGCGGACCTGGGCGTCGGGCTGACCGTCCCGGCCAAGCCGAACGCCGACGGCTTCTTCGAGGAGCTGAGCTGGGAGAACGTCGGCACATACCCCGCCGACGTGATCATGGTCGACCGGCGGACGAACAACCTCCAGCCGGCCGAGCTGGCCAGGACCAGACCCACCTGGCGCGAACTCCCGGCGGTCAAGGCGGGGCAGGTCGTCCCCTGGATCAACGAAGCGCAGTTCAGCTACCCGGGGTACGCCCCGCTCCTGGAAGAACTGGCCGCAGCCATCGAGAAGTCGGAGAGGCTCCCCGTATGACGAACGTCGCCCTGTCCCCCGCCGCAGCGACCCGCCCCCCTGTCTCCCCCTCCTCCTCCCCTTCGTCCCCTTCTCCTGCCCCGGCCCCGGCCTCCGCTGCTCCGGCCGCTGCCGCTCCGGCCCCCGCCGCCCCCGCCGCTTCGCCGTTCGAGTTCTTCCCCGTCGAGGTGGTGCGCGCCGAGCGGATCACCCCGTCCATGGCCCGGATCGTCCTCGGCGGCCCCGCCCTGGCCCGTATGGTCTCGGCCGGCCGCGACCAGCGCATCAAGGTGTTCCTGCCGCACCCGGGCCAGCGCGAGCCGGTCCTGCCGGAGGCGCGACCCGGCGGTGGGGCGGGCGACTGGTACGGCGACTGGCGCGCCCTCGACCCGGCGGTGCGCGGCATCATGCGTACGTACACGGTGCGCGAGCTGCGCCACGCCCCCGACGAGCTGGTCATCGACTTCGCCCTGCACGGGGCGGACGGATCCGCCTCGGGGCCCGCCTCGCGCTGGGCAGCCTCGGCGGCGCCCGGCGACCGTATCTCCGTACTGGGCCCGGTCGTCGAGGAGAACGCGGGGTACGACTTCCGGCCGCCGGAGGGCACGGAGTGGATCCTGCTCACCGCCGACGAGTCCGCGCTCCCCGCCGTCGCGAGCATCCTGGAGACGCTGCCGGCGGGCACCCCGGCCCGGATCTGGATCGAGGTCCACGACGCGGCGGACCGCCAGGAGCTCCGCACGGCGGCCGACGCCGACATCACCTGGCTCGTCCACGGCACCTCCCCGGCCACCCCGGACGCGATCCGTGCCGCCGCGCTGCCGGAGGGCACGCCGTACGCGTGGGTCGCCGGAGAGGCATCGACGGTGAAGGCGGTACGCCGCCACCTCGTCGGCGAACGCGGCTTCGACCGGCGCGCGGTCAAGTTCAGCGGCTACTGGCGGCAGGGCGCCTCCGAGGACAACCTGATGCAGGCGGCGGAAGAAGAAGCCTGACCGACGCCCCGGAACGACGAACAGGCCCGGTACGCCCCCCAGGAGGGGACGGGCCGGGCCTGTTCCGGTACGTACGCAGGGGTACGGGGGGTACGAGGGGTACGAGGGATACGGAAGGGACCCGTACGCCCGTACCCCCGTACCCCCTAAAGCCCCAGCCGGGCCAGCGCCTTGCCCCCGTCCAGGGCGCACCTGCCCTCGCCCGCCGCCGTCCAGGCCGCCGCGCAGAGCGCCCGGAGCCCGTCGAGCGGCGCCCCGTCCCCGGCCAGCGACAGGGCGTCCGTACCGGCGGACGCCGTCCAGCCGCCGCACCCGAAGCCGCCGTCCCGCGCCGTCACCTCGGGCTGCCCGGTGAGCAGTCCGCGCAGATCGGCGTCGACATAGGTCGGCCGGTGGCGCGCCTCCGCCGCCAGCAGCGCCGCCCCGTCCGTCACCCCGGTCAGCACGAGCAGCGAGTCGACCCCGCCGTTGAACGCGCCCTCGATGTCCGTGTCCAGCCGGTCCCCCACGACCAGCGCCTTCCGCGCCCCGGTCCGCAGGATCGTCTCGCGGTGCATCGGGGGCAGCGGCTTCCCCGCCACCTGCGGCTCCGCGCCCGTGGCGATCCGTACGACCTCCACCGCCGCGCCGTTGCCGGGGCCGATCCCGCGCGCCCCCGGGATCGTCAGATCGGTGTTGGACGCGAACCACGGCACCCCTCGGTCGATCGCGTAGCACGCCTCGGCGAACCGCCCCCAGGGCAGTTCGGGCCCGCCGTACCCCTGCACCACCGCGGCCGGACCGTCGTCGGCGGACTCGACCGGCTCAAGTCCGCGCTCGCGCAGCGCGATCCGCAGCCCGTCACCCCCGATGACCAGGACCTTCGAGCCCGCCGGTAGCTGCTCGGCGATCAGCCGGGCGACCGCCTGCGCCGAGGTGATCACATCGCCGGGCTCGGCCGGCACCCCCAGCTCGGTGAGATGGGCCGCGACGGCCTCCGGCGGGCGCAGCGCGTTGTTGGTGACGTACGCGAGCCGCATCCCCGCCCCCCGGGCCGCGCCCAGCGACTCGACGGCGTGTGCGATGGCCGCGCCGCCCGCGTACACCACCCCGTCGAGATCGAGCAGGGCGGTGTCGTACGCCTCGCTCAGCGCGACGGCGCTCCCGCTCGGCACGGTCCTGGTCTGCTGGCTCATCCTGCCTACGCTCCTTCAATCTGTGCTTCCCCCACGATCATCATTCCGCACACCGCAGTCCACAGGTTGGACTTACGATGCTCGGATGAACACAACAGGTCCTGGGGACAAGGGGCTACGTCTGCTGCCGTTCCGGGGCCTCCGGTACGTCCGGGAGAGGGTGGGCAGCCTCTCCGCGGTCACCTCGCCACCGTACGACGTGGTGGTCAGGCCCGACGGGCTGCACGAGCTGGAATCCGCGGACCCGCACAACATCGTCCGCCTCATCCTCCCGCAGGCCGCCGCCCCGGAGGACCGGCATCGCAGGGCGGCGGAGACGCTGGAGCGGTGGCTCGCGGAGGGCGTGCTCGCCGCCGACCCCGAACCGGCGCTGTACGTGTACGAGCAGCGGCGCGGCGAGGCGCTCCAGCGCGGGATCATCGGGGCCCTGGCGCTCTCCTCCCCCGCCGAGGGGATCGTCCTGCCGCACGAGGACGTGATGGGCGAGGTGGTGGCGGAACGGGCGGCCCTGATGCGGACCACGGGGGCGAACCTGGAGCCGCTGCTGCTGACGTACCGGGGCGACATCTGCGACGTACCGACGCCGAAAGCTTTCTCCTACGGTGCGGAGAGCGGTACGGCGGGGGTGATCGAACGCGCCCTGGAGCGCGCCCCGCTGCTGGCCACCACCACGGAGGACGGCTTCGCGCACCGCCTCTGGTCGGTCACCGACCCGGCGGACCTGACGGACATCTCCGACGACCTCGCCCACCACCAGGCCCTGATCGCCGACGGCCACCACCGCTGGGCGACCTATCTGCGGCTGCGCGAGGAGCAGGCGGACCCGGCGGGCGCGTGGGGGTACGGCCTGGTGCTGCTGGTCGACACGGCGCGCTACCCGCTCCAGGTCCGCGCCATCCACCGGCTGCTGCGCGGTCTGCCGGTGGAGCGCGCGCTCGCCGCGCTCCCGGGTTCGTTCCGGGTCCGTACGGTCGAGGGACCGCTCCCCGGGGCGCTGGACGCGCTGGCGGCAGCGGCGGACGAGGGCAACGCGTTCCTGCTCGCCGGGGACGGCCGATTCCATCTGGTCGACCGCCCGGACGAGGGGCTGCTGTCCCGTACGGTACGCGCCGACCGCCCGGCGGCCTGGCGGCGGCTGGACGCGACCGTGCTCCACGCCACGCTGCTGGACCACCTCTGGCGGGTCCCGGACGACCCGGAGCACATCGCGTACATCCACGACAGCGCGGCGGCCGTGGTCCAGGCGGAGCGGACCGGCGGCACGGCGGTACTGCTCCACCCGGTACGCGAGGACGTCGTACGGGAGCTGGCGCGCCAGGGCGTCACGATGCCGCGCAAGTCGACGTCGTTCGGCCCGAAACCGGCCACGGGCCTGGTCATGCGCTCCCTCGGCCTGGGCTGAGCGCCCCGCTACGGCACGCCACGAACGCCGGTGGGCGGCACCCTCCCGGGATGCCGCCCACCGTACGCACGTCATACGCGCGTCGCGCTCAGCGCTTGTCGTCCTGCTCCGGGGCACCCGGTGCGGCCGCGTCCGACGCGGCGGTGCCGGGGGCGGCGGTCTCCGACGCGGCGGTGCCGGGGGCGGCGGCCTCCGACTCGGCGGTGTCGGGGGCGGCGGTGTCGGACTCGGCCCCCTCCGGCTCGACACCCTCCGCCTTCACCGCCTTCGGCTCGGCGGCCTCCGCCTTCGCCACGTCCGGCTCGGCGGCATCGGCCTTCGCACTCTCCGCCCCGGCGGCCTCCGGTACCACGAGGTCCGGGATCACGATGTCCTCGTCGAGGAGCGCGTCGGCGTCCGCGTCGGCAGACGGCACCGCCAGCGGCTCCGCACCCGTGCCCTCGGTGTCGCCCGCGTCCCGGGGCGCGGTCCGGCCCTCGGTGCCGGCCGGGGCGTCGGTACCGGCCCCGGCGTCGGCATCCGCCTCGTCCTCGCTCAGGGCGTCGACGAACTCGACCCCGTCCAGCTCGGCGAGGCGGTCCGACGCGTCGGTCGTACCGTCCTTGTCCGCCTCGATGGTCTTGCCGAACCACTCGCGCGCCTCGTCCTCGCGCCCGGCGGAGAGCAGGGCGTCGGCGTACGCGTAACGGAGCCGCGCGGTCCACGGCTGTACGGAGTGGGAGGCCAGCTCGGGGCTCTGGAGGGTGACGATGGCGGCGTCGAGCTGCCCCATGTCCCTGCGCGCCCCGGCCGCGACGAGCCGCATCTCGACCTGGCCCGCCTTGTCGAGCTTCTGCACTTCGGGCTCGCCGGCCATGGCCATCGCCCGCTCGGGGCGGCCGAGTCCGCGCTCGCAGTCGGCCATGACGGGCCACAGCTCCACGCTGCCGGTCATCCGCCGCGCGGCCCGGAACTCGGCCAGGGCCTCCGCGTACTTCTGTGTCGCGTACGCGGCGAAGCCCGCGGCCTCCCGTACGGCGGCCACGCGCGAGGCCAGCCGCAGGGCGATCCGGGAGTACGCGTATGCCTGCTCCGGCTCCTCGTCGATGAGCTTGGCGACCATGACGAGGTTGCGCGCGACATCCTCGGCGAGCGTCTTGGGCAGGCTCATCAGCTCCTGCCGCACGCTCTCGTCGATCTCGCCGCCGGTCACGTCCTCCGGGATGGGCAGCCGCTTGATGGGCGCGCGGTCCCGGTCCCGGTCGTCGCGGCGCTCGTAACCGCCGCTCCGGCCGCCCCGGTTGTCGTCCCGGCCCCGGTACCCGCCCCGGTCGCCGTCGCGACGCGGGCCGCCCGGCCGGTCGTCACGGCGTCCGTAGCCGCCACCACCGTCACGGCGCGGCCCGCCCGGCCGCCCCCCACGGTCGTCCCGCCGGAACCCGCCGGACCGGTCGTCGCTCCTGCGGGGCCCGCCGGACCGGTCGTCACGACGGTCGTCACGGCGGTCGTCGCGCCGGTCGTCACGGCGGTCGTCACGCCGGTCGTCACGGCGGAAACCGCCCGACCGGTCATCACGGCGATCGTCCCTGCGGTCATCGCGACGGTCGTCACGGCGGAAGCCGCCGCCCCGGTCGTCGCGGCGCGGGGCGCCGGACCGGTCGTCGCGCCGAGCCCCGCCGAACCGGTCGTCACGGCGATCGTCCCGCCGGTCGTCACGGCGCGCGTAGCCACCGCCACCGCCGCCACGGCTCTCCGCACCCCGGCTGTCATCCCGCCGGAACCCACCCCGGTCGCCCCGGTCGCCACGGTCGCCCCGGTCATCGCGGCGGAAACCGCCAGAACGGTCATCGCGACGGTCGTCGCGGCGATCGTCCCGCCGGAACCCACCACCGGGACGGTCGTCACGGCGCGCGTAACCACCGCTACCGCCGCCACGGCTCTCCGCACCCCGGTCGTCACGCCGGGGCCCGCCGAAGCGGTCGTCGCGCCGGTCGTCGCGCCGGTCATAACTCCGGTCGTCGCGACGGTCGTCACGCCGGAAGGCGGGCCGGTCGTCGTTACGGCGCGGACCGCTCGGCCGGTCGTCACGGCGGAAACCGCCCGACCGGTCATCACGGCGGTCATCACGGCGGTCGTCCCGCCGGTCGTCACGGCGCCCGTAAGCACCGCCACCGCCGCTGCCGCCATTGCCACCCCCGCCGAACGGCCGGGAGCCCCGGTCGTCACGGCGGTCGTCACGGCGGCCGTGGCCACCGGAACCCGAGCCGCCGGGACGGCCGCCCCGGTCGTCGTCGCGGCGGGGCCCGCCGGGCCGGCCGTCGCGCGCGCCACGGAACCCGCCGCCGCGGTGGTCGTCGCGACGCGGTCCGCGGTCGCGATCGTCACGGCCGCCTCGGAAGCCGCCCCGGTCGCCGCTGTCGCTGCGGCGCGGTTCGCGCTCAGGACGGTCGTCGGAGGAGTTGGGGGACATCGGTTGGGCTCCTGTCTTCGGGTACCGCAGCCATTCTCGCGCAGTCGGGGTGCCGACGGAGCGCTCGGGTGGGTGGCTTCGGGTAATAGAGGGGAAAAACAAAAGGACCCGCAGCCCAGCGTGAACGCTGGACCACGGGTCCTTGAAAGATTGTTCGGCGGCGTCCTACTCTCCCACAGGGTCCCCCCTGCAGTACCATCGGCGCTGTAAGGCTTAGCTTCCGGGTTCGGAATGTAACCGGGC
>NZ_JBFBFB010000015.1:0-213158 GCF_040683935.1 Streptomyces sp. NPDC093085
CGCGGCGTCCAGGCCGGGCCGCTGCGCGGTCGCTTCGCGAGCCTGGACGCCGCGCCCGGAACCCTGGTACGGCGGAGCTGTCCGACCGAGGAGGGAACCCCGCCCAGGTTCGTTGTGGGCGGGCCCGGTCGGGTGGGTGCGGGTCGACAGAGAAGAGAAAGGGCAGGTCAGGGGCTATTTCTGGGTTGCCCCAACCCCCTGGGACATGGTTTAATTAGTCATGCCGGAAGGGGAGGGCAACCCCCGGCCGACACCGGTAGGCCGACCGGCCGCCGACAATCCCTCTCACCAGGAGCAGGATTATGTTTATAAAGAAGGTTCGACGTGCCGTTCTGCGCTTCTTTCCGGGGTCAACCTGCGCCGAGTTCGTTTGTCGCTGCGGATTGAAGGCGCGCATCTCCGGTCCGCATGACTTCGTAACTGTGCGACTGTCTCAGGTAATGGCGCACTCTTGTCGCCCTGGTGGCCAAGAAGGTGAACGTCGCGGGCACGGCGAATATGTCGACAGGTAAGCCCTCTAACTCCCGAACCCCCCCCAGGTGGCGCGCTATTTCGGTGCGGCATCTCTCCTCTCCCTAATGAAAGGTCACGCGATGAGTGCTGACATAATCGTCCTTCTGCCCCGATGGTCGGTCCAAGCCTCGCATCTCCGGTGCATCCTTGAGCGGGCTCTTGCCCTCCAGGCGACGGAAAATGTATGGTCCGGCACCGTGGATATCAATAATGCCCTGGATATGGCCTACGGGGGTCAACTCCCGGATTCCGGGCGCTGGATGCTGACTCGATCGTATCTCCGCACGCTCAAAATCGCGATCGAATGGAACAGGGGCAAGGGCGCGGTCAGCGATGGGGGAGACGACCCCGTTATCCGTGAACGCTGTACGGAAATAGAGAACGAAGTGATAGCGGCATACCGCGATGTGAGTCATGCTGAAGGGCTGTACTGGATGTAAGGATCGCCGAGTAATTTGGAACGTGGCCTAATTAGTGATGTCGGGAAGGGGGAACCCCCTGGCCGGCACCCCGCCGGGGCTGACCGGCCCCGGCGGGACCTCTCACCAGGAGAATTGATATGTCCCGCAAGCCGAAGATGACCGACGAAGAGCGCCGCGCCTACAGTGCCCGGATGCGGGGTGAGCTTGAAGCCGTAATGGAGCGCGCGTACGGCGCGATGGTCGCCAGCGAAGACTTCTGGACCGCCTTCCTGCGTACGGCCGCGACCCTGGGGGACCGCAGCCCCGTCAACTCCATTGCCATCGCCGCGCAATGCCCCCATGCCACTCGCGTGCTCAGTTCCGGTGACTGGCGCAAGGTCGGACGGTTTCCGGTCAAGGGGTCGACCTCGATCCGCATTTGGACGCCGATCAAGCGCCGGGCCGAAGGCGCCCAGGGGGCCGCTACCGCGACGGCGACCGTCGATGGTGGCCAGCACGAGGCTGTCGGTGAAGCCGCTGAGGGGGAGGGGCGGCGGGTGTCCGGATATAAGGCCGGGCCCGTGTTCGACATCTCCCAGACTGATGGTGACGCCTATGAGTCGCCCGTCTCTGCCCCGCTCGCCGCCGAGGTCATCCGGGATGTTCTGGTCGGCCAGTACCGGGAGTGGTACGGCGAGGATCCAGAGCAGGCCGGAGGGTTCGACTTCACGAGGGAAGCCCCCGAAAACGCCGTCCGTATCCTGCTGTACGGCCACGCGTGGCGACGCATCACCGAGGCTGCCGCCCCACTTCCCGGCCAGCACGCCGCCGAAGTCGCATCGGCTGCCCATGTCGCCGCGCTCGTACTCGGAGTCGTACCGGGGTTGGCCGTCATGCCTCCGCTTGCGGGCGTCGTCACCCAGGGCAAGAAGCCTCCAGTGCATGAGTCCGCCGTCCGTGTTGTCGAGACCGGCCGCGCCATCGCTCATTCCGTCTCCGTCGCCGCCGAGCGCCGCCGTGAACTTGCCCCGGTTGGTTGATCCAAGACGAATAACGTGGTTTAATTAATGAGTTGGAAGGGGGAGGGCAACCCCCCATCCGACACTCCGCCGGGGCCGACCGGCCCCGGCGGAACCTCTCACCAGACAGGACCCGACATGCTCACCACCGACCGGAAGCCCACCGTCGAGGACTTTCCCACCGCCGCGCTCGTACTGGCCGGACCCTGGTTCCGGAGCCACCAGTTCGAGGCCCGCCCCGCTGTCGTCGTCTGTCCCTTCGGCGGACCGGAGTTCGAGGGCACGGCCACGATGTGCGTGGTGTGGTACTTCACCCTCGGTGCCCCGGAACCCGGCGACACCGTCCAGGCGATGTTCCCTCATGAGTTGACGCCGCTGGACGACACGCTGACGACGATGGACGAACACGTCTTCCGCGACATCGTGCGCGGTCTGCGCCGGGGGCGCTTCGCCTACGACGACGGGGAGGCGTTCCGCGCCGCCGTTCGCCAGGCATGGCGCGAGCGGACCGGACTGGCCGACGCCGACCCGGCCGCGCGGCACACGCTCCACCGCGACTGACCACGGCTCCGCCGGTCCGGGGGAGGGCAACACCTCCGGACCGGCGGGCCCCAGTACCCCCAGCGGACACCCCTTCGGGGTGGCAGGACAGGTCCGGTGCGTTCACCGCCGCCGGCCGACTCCGTCGTCCGACGACGGGCACCGGACCGCGAAGGACGCGCCCCGCGGGGGCGCGGCTGCCCCTGCCGTCGCGCAGGCGCGACGGCGCGCGGGCCGATCGTCCCTCACGGCCCGCGCCCGTGGTGCGGCGCCGTTGCCAACACACGGTCCGCCCTATGGCCGGACCACAAACTCTCACCAGAAAAGACCAGTTCAGTGACTATCGAGATCACCCACACCCGCCGTGAAGGCACCCTGATCGAAGGCACCAGCCGGGGTGACGGATCAGCCGAGATCCTGCGGTTGCGCGAATACGGCCGCACCCAGCGCCAGCCCTTCCGCTGGAGCAGGAACCTCGACTGCTGGTACCTCCCCCACAGCCGCGATCACGCCACTTACCCCCCCTCGCTCGAACTCCTCGCGCAGCGCCTCCGCGACGCGGGCTTCGAGACCACCCTGACCATCGACAACGCCGACCGTCGTACGTTCGCCGAGGCCGAGAGGGAGCGGGAGGAGAAGGCCGAAGGCCGGGCGGAGAGGTTCGGCGGGTACGCCGCCACCGCCGCCCGGAACTCCGAGGCCGAGTGGAAGAAGAGCCACGACATATCCGAGCGGTTCGCCGGAGGGCAGCCCATCATCACCGGCCACCACTCCGAGGGCCGAGCCCGTCGTGATCACGCACGGATGGACGACGCGATGCGCAAGAGCATCGGCGAGAGCGACCGCGCCGAGCACTGGACCGGCCGGGCGCAGGCCGCCGCGAACTACGAGCAGTTCAAGAAGAACCCTGGACGCACACTCCGCCGTCTCGACCGGCTGCGGGCCGACCTCCGCGCGGTCGAGAAGTGGCAGCGCGGCGAGTCCGCCAAGGGCTACTCCCGCAACCCCGACGACCCCGAGCTGACGATCCGGCACGAGGAGCTGACCGAGGAGATCAAGCACTGGGAGCAGGTCATCAAGGACGCCGAGGCCGGGGGCGTCAAGATCTGGTCGAAGGCCGACTTCACCCGTGGGGACTTCGTTCTCTACCGAGGCTCCTGGTACGAGGTCCTGCGGGTCAACCCCAAGTCGGTGACCATCCCCCACATCCACAACGGCATCGGCAAGCTCCTCGTCCGAGCCACCGGCAACCAGCACGACGACTGGACGTGGACGGCCCCGTACGACGACGTATCCGGGCGCAAGAGCGCCGACGAGATGCGGCAGCCGCCCCAGGTCCAGACCGCCGAACACCAGGAGCGGGCCGAGCAGTCCCGGCCGATCCAGGAGGCGGTACCGACTGAGACGCCGGCCCCGGTGACGGCCCCCGCTGACGGTGCGAACCGGCAGGAGGGCATGGCGCTGGTGCTGATCACCTCGAAGCACTCCCGCCGCTCCCGCAGGTGCGCCCTGTGGGCGATGACCCGTCGCGAGGCCCAGGCCGTGTGCGGTGACGCCCGCACCTCCGGCCGCTCGTACATGTTGACCTGGACCGATCGGCCCGGCACCGAGGGCGCCGACTGGGAATGGGTCCCGGACAACGGGAGTTTGGACCAGGTTCTTGAAGACCTGGGCATCACCCCGCGCCGTAATTGGACCGCCGCTCCGCAGGCCCCGGCCGAGGCCGCGTAACCACGCCCCGCTCGCCTCCGGCAGCCGAGCGCTCCGGAGGCGGGCCCCTCTCTCACCAGAACAGGGCACCACTATGACCACGCAACTTCTCGAACGTCCCGCGACCGTCACCGTCGCCGACACCGAAGCGGGCAGGCTGATCGTCCCCGCGACCGAGGGCACCACCGCCATCCCGACGTACCGCGTCGGCTCCCCCGACATCCAGTGCCGATACCCCGTGATCGTTGACGAAGACCAGGTCATCGGCCGCGCCTATAGGTGGCACCGGGATTGGCTCGTCCTCACCACGGCAGGCGAACGCAACCTTCGCCGCCCGCCGAAGGGGACACCCGGCACCGACATGGCCGCCGCCCATCTCGCGGAGGAGTACGCCGCCGGTCGGATCGGCGCCGTGCCCCTGGACCAGGTGCTCGCCGAGGCTCCCACGCCGTTGTACGGGCCGGTGTCTCTCCTGCACCCGAGGATGCCGGTCACCGATCGCAACATCGAGGGCGCCCAGATCGCGTTCCGGGGACTCCGGGCCCATCACTGGCGGGCACTCCTCACCGGATTCCCCGGCAGCGACAACCACTGGCACCTCAGTTGCGAATTGTGCGGCTGGGAAGGCCCGAAGTTCTGGAGCCACCTTCGCGGGCGCAACGGGGAGCCGCCGAGCGCGCGCCGTCACACGGGCGGGTGCATCGGAGAAGACAAGGTCCGCCGACTGATCCCCGCCTATCACTAGCAGCCCGATCGGGGGGCGGCGGCTGCGCGCCGCCGCCCCCCGATCTCCCGAAGGACAACACCGTGCCGACCCGCCACACCCCCGAAAGCGTCGTCATCGCGGACACCCCGGTCGCGATCCTGGAATGGGCGGCCCGCCACATCGAACACGTCGGCATCCACCAGGGCCCCCACCTGTTCGCCGGTCCCGGCCGCACGGCCACGCTGCCGTGCTGGCCGCGCGGCGCCCTCGAAGTCGCCGCCGGCCACGGGCGGGGAGCCGCCGGCCGGACGTACGACTGGGACCGCATCGGCCGCGCCCGCGACCAGGCGTTCGACGTCCTTGCGGAAACCCTCACCGGTCACCCCGTCGACGCCGACGACCCCACGGTGGCCAAAGCCCTCCACCGCGAGGTCATCGACCGGTGGAGCGCCGAGCCCGGCCGCACCGCCACCGACGCAGCCCGCGTGTTCCGCGCCGCCGCCGTCGCCGCCGAACACGCCCTGTTCTGAGCGGCATTCAGTCCACCCATCACCCCGAGACATCGAAGGCCAGAACAATGGAGACGACAGATTCCCGCAGCACCGCCAAGGCGCCGAGCCGCCGGGGAGCCGCCACCCCCAGCAGGGACGGCGTCCACCGGCTCAGCGTCCCCCTTCACCCCCGGCTCAGCGCGATGGAGCTGATACGCGTACTCCTCGCGGTCCCGGTGGAGACCGACCTCACCACCCTCGGCCCCGTACAGGTCCGAACGCTCATCGCCGACGTGCTCACTCAGCACGGTTACGACGTACTCGACCGGTCCCCGTACTACCCCGAACTCGAACGCCATCAGGACGCCCGCCGCGCCGTGCGTCGCGCGTACGGGCCGCGCTTCCTCGACGCTCCCGACGAACAGGCCGTGCTCGCTGCCCCTCTCCGTGAAATCCTCGCTGCCGCCAGGGGCAGAACGTCGTGACCGAGACCACCAGCACGCCGACCGGAGCACGCGCACGGCAGACGTACTACTGGCGGGTCCGCAACGCACGGACACCCCGGCCTCCCACGAGCGCGGCAGAGGAGTGGCACATCCGGCCCGGACACCCCGGCGGCGCATACAGCGACCTTGGTCACGACCTGTCCCCGCCCGCACACCACGCCCCGACCCTGCTTTCCCGCAGCAAGCCGACCGGCCGCCGGGGGAACGAACAGGAGTTCCGCGGCGGGTGTCTCATCTGCCACTGGGAGGGGCCCATCCACCGTGGCGGCGGGTACGGCGACGGAGACAACGAGGCCGTCGAGGACGCCCACGATCACGCCTTCCCCGGTTGGCGGACACTGCCGCCGATCACCAGGGTCGAGGACCGATGGGCCGTACCGCAGAGCCGGAACCGTTGGGCTCAGCTCACCTCCCAGTACCCGGAGGGCTGGGTCGACCAGGGCGCTCCCATCGTGGCCTGGAGCCGGTACCGCCGCGAAGCCCATGTTCCGCCGCACGCGGGACGCCCCCGCTACGAACTCCGCATCCCCCGGCCACCGAGCAGCCGGGACAGACCCTTCCCAGATCAGCGGGCCCTCTTCTGATGACCGTCGCCCTCCCGATCAGAGCCCCACCCTGCTCAATCCAAAGGTGGTTTAATTACCCCGCCGTCGCGGAGGGGGCAACCTCCGACCGGCCGCGCGCCCCACGGGCGCCGCGCATCCCGGACAACAGATGACGGCCAGCGCTCTATGGGCAACAGGCGCTGGCCGTCGGTGTCTCTCTCACCAGAAAGACCACACCATGGTATGCGAACGACACCCCGACCATCCCCGGCCCGGCGACATCGCCCAGCTCACGAGGGGTAACAGCATCGGCGCCGATCCCATCGACAGCTTCGTCATCGTCGAGGACTTCCCTCCTACCGGCCGGCACTTCGTGCTCAACCTGCCGGCCGACCACCCCGGCCGTGCCGACTGGGCCGCCGCCGTCCCCCTGGGCGACATAGCCACCCTCACCCGGCTCGAACCGGCGGGCAGCCGTACGTGGACGCCGGCCGCGGACCCGGACGACATCCAGTGACCCCGCCGAGCGATCACACCCCCGACCAAGAATCAGGAGGCGACCGTGCCCCGCAAGACCGGCCGCACGCTCTACTCACGCGCGGACCTGCGCAAGGTCCACGGCATCAGTGCGCCGACGCTTCAGAACCTGTGGACCGACCGGGAGAACAACGGCCACCCGCCCGTCGCGGACGTCATCGACGGTGTCATGCACTGGGACGGCGACGTCTGGGCGACGTGGCACCACGAATTCCAGCGACGGCGCGCCGCCGCCAGCACCACCAACCCGCCGAGGCTCGACGGCGACCCCGAAGAGATGGTCGGCCCCGCCGAAGCGGCGAAGGTCTGCGGGTTCGCGGACTCCGCCACGGTCTCCCACTACGTCAAGAACCCGCCCGAGGGATGGCCGGCCCCGGACGACTGGGACGAACTTCCGACCCGGCGCCGTCCGAAGTGGAAGCGCTGGAGGCTGTGGCAGTACCTCGCGGAACGGAAGGGCCGAGGACACGCCGGCGGACGCCCCAAGGGTCGCCGCGGAGCGGCGTACCCCTACCAGGGCGACGAACGCCTCACGCTCGCGAGGCACGCCCTCGCGGCGAACCCCGGAGCGACGAACGCCGAACTGATCCCCCAGCTCCAGGGACAGACGGAGAAGACCTACTCCCGTCCCACCTGGAACCTGATCCTCAAGTCCGCCCGAGAACACCCCGAGGAGTAACCCGTGCCCGACACCCGCTGTCCGCGCTGCGGCGGCCCGCTCGGTGAACGACCCGCGCGATCCCGGCTGACGGTTGACCGCGAGGTCTTCATCTGCGCGCCGTGCGGTACGGAGGAGGCCGTGCGCGAAGCCCGGGGGCAGGCGCCGGTGCCGTTCGGCGAGTGGCCCTTGAACACATAGCCGTCGGCCGAGAGGCCATATGGCCAGCATGACGAAGGTCCTCGCTCCGCCCGGAGCGAGGACCTTCGTCATGTCACCAGGCGCTATGGCTCCCCAGCCCGCGCACCTCGCACAGAGGTAACAGTCCAACAGGGCATCAGTCTTCAGCAGCCTGATCCGCAGAAGCGACCAGGCTGCTCCGAGCGCCTGAGGCTCCCTTGTTGATCATGATCTTGAATTGAGAGGACCAAGGTATCGTCACTCCGTGACGATACAATCAGCCAAGATGGCCAAATCTGGCCGGTTGTGAGCGGGGGGTGAGCGGGTCGATGGGTTGGGTGACCATGATCGGCCCGTCCGACGAGCAGGTTGAGTACCGCCTCACCGGTGGTCACGGGTGCGGGAAGTCCACCACGGTCGACGCGGCCCCCCTTCTCGCCGCCGTCGAGGCGAAGGCCGAAGCCGCAGGCGCCTCCGTCGCCTCCCTGCTCGGTTCCCGGGAGGCCAAGCGCGCCTTCTTCCGCGCCCGCGGAGTGGTCCGCAGCAAGGGAGCCGCGCGGTTCACCGGGTTCGACGCCGTCGAAGTCGCTGCGGCGGCCGGGCTCGACGCCCGTGAACTGTACGGTGAGGTGGCCCTCCCGCGACCGGCCGTCGACGGGCAGGTCGACTATCACCTGGACGCCGGCGAGCGCCCCCTCATCTGGATCGGTGGCGGGCTCACCGAGTTCGGCATCGCTCCCGGCAGCGTGCTGGTCCCGGAGCACTTCCCGGCCGCCCGTCGCCTCATGCACGGCGAGGACCCCCGGACCGGGCACACCCTCGTGGAGCCCAAGCTCGCAGTCGCCCCGGCCGCGAAACTCCCCGCCGCCCCGCTGGCCCGCGCCATCCGCCGGGCAGCCGCCGAACGCGGGGTGAACCCCCAGGCCCTGCTGGACTCCCAGCGGAAGCGGGACGCCTTCCGCAGGATGGAGGGCCAGCTCAAGCGGTTCGGTGAATCGCACCGCGTCCCCGCCTCCACCCTGCTCAAGCTCGCCGATGCTGCCGGTGTCGACGCCGTCGGCCTGTACGGCGAAGACGCGTTGGAGAAGGCCGTGGCCGCCGAGGCGGGCGGGCGCCTCGATGCTCGTGCCCTCCTCCGCGCCGTCGAGGCCCGCGCCGCCGACACCGGGCAGCGGCCCGCCGACCTGTTCGCCGCCGTGTCCATGAAGCGCCGGTACGCGCAGACCGCAGGCGAGGGCGAACGGCGGCTCCGGGACCTGCCCATGGACGTACGTGAAGCCGTCGCCATGGCCAAGGCCGCCGGGCTCGCGCCCGAGGACGTCTGGGACGCCGAGGAGATCAAGGCCGCCCTCCTCGAAGGACGTGTGCAGGTCGGCAACTTCGGCGCCGACGTCACCTTGGATCTCGCGAAGTCGAAGTCCGCGTTCCTCGCCTACGCGCCCGAGGAGATCGCCGCCCAGGTGGAGGGCATCTACACCTCCGCCGGCCGTGAGTCCATCGCCGCCCTCGAACGCTGGACGTCGTACGCCATGCGCGGTCACCACGGTGACGGCGGCGAGGCGGAGACCGTGGGGACGAGCGGCTTCTCCGGCTGGATGATGGTGCACCGCGCCGCCCGGCCCGTGGACGGCGCCCCGTACGGCGACCCCCACTTCCACCTGCACTTCACGCTGGCCAACATGGTCAAGGGGACTGACGGCAAGTGGTCCACCATGGCCGGCGGGGGCCGTGACCTCCACCGGCATGCCCGTGCGACCCAGTCCCTCATGAACGCCCGTATCCGCAGGGAGTTGACCGACACGTTCGGTATCGGTTTCCGCCGTGAGGAGCGGACCGGCGCTTGGGAGATCGCCGCCATCCCCGAGGCGACCATCCGGCTGTTCTCGAAGCGGGACAGTCAGGTCCGGGCCCTGCTGTCCAAGCTCGGCATCGACTACGACAGCGCCACCACCCGCGAGCGCACGGCCGCCTCCACCGCGTCCAAGGCGGCGAAGAACGGCGAGGCCGCCGGGGTCGGGGACGACGTACTGCGTGCGTACTGGCAGGCCGAAGGCCGCGCCGCCGGTGACGACCCCGACGCCATCGCGGAGGGCGCGATACGGCGGGACAGCCCGAGGCGGAACCCCGGCCTGGACGAGCTGTGCGCCCAGGTCTTCGACCCCAGGACCGGCCTGACCAGCCACAGCAAGGACTTCACCCACGCCGCCGCCATCGCCGCCGTCCTCGACGCCCTCCCGTACGGCGTCGCGGACTCCCAGGAGGCCGAAGAGCTCACCGACTCCGTCCTCCGGCACGCGGGGTACGCGGTCAGGCTGGACCCGAAGGGCGCGCAGCACTTCACGCACGCCGACCGTTACACGACGGCGGATGTCGTGGCGGCGGAGGCGCTGATCGTCTCCGAGGCCACGAACCGTCTCGGCAGCCGGGCCGCCGTCGTCAGCGGCGATACGGTCGCCATGGCCCTGTCCTCCGTCGAGGCCCAGCACGGCGGCGCCTTCGCCTTCTCCGGCGAGCAGCGCGCTGTCCTCGAACGGCTGCTGAGCGCCGGGCACGGCATCGACGCCGTGGTGGGCATCGCCGGGGCGGGCAAGACCACCATCATGGACACCGCCCGGCAGGCGTGGGAGGCCCAGGGGTTCGTCGTCGCGGGTGCGAGTACGGCGGCCGTCGCCGCCGCGAACCTCAAGGCGGAGGCGGGCATCGAGTCCCGTACCGTCGCCTCCTGGCTCACCGGCATCCGTACCGGCGGCGCCGGACTCGACGGAGTGGACGTCCTGGTCGTGGACGAGGCCGCGATGTGCGACGACCGCGACATCGCCGAACTCCTCGCCCATGCCGCCGGGACCGGCACGAAGGTCGTCGGGATCGGTGACCCCAAGCAGTTGCACTCGCCCGGCATCGGCGGGTCCTTCGCCGCCGTCCACCATCTCGTCGGCGGACTCGCCCTCAGCCAGAACTTCCGGCAGAAGGACGCGATCGAGCGCCGGGCACTGGAGCTGTGGCGCGACGACAACAGGGTGGAAGCGCTCCGCGCCTTCGTCGGCACCGGCCGCGTACACGCCCTCGCGGACAAGGACGCGACCCTCGCCGCGATGCTCACCCTCTGGGCAGACAAGCGCGCCGCACACACCGACGACCACACGGCCGTGCGGCAGCTCCTCATGCTCGCCGCCACCAACGAGATCGTCGAGGAACTGAACGTCGGAGCCCGCGCCCTGCGAAAGGCGAACGGTGACCTCACGGGCCCGGAACACGTCTACGCGCTGCCCGGCGGCGGTGAGCTGAGGCTGTCGGTCGGGGACCAGGTCCTCCTGCGGACCAACGACTACCGGCGTCAGCGGAGCCGAGGCGAGAACGAGGACGTGCTGAACGGCTACCGCGGACTCGTACGCGCCGTGGACGCCGAGCGCCGCGTCCTGGTCGAGTGGCGCGAGGAGACCGCCGACGGCCCCCGCGACGTGGCCGAATGGGTCGATGCCGACTACATCGCGCAGGGCGGACTCAGCCTCGGATACGCGATCACCGGCCACAAGTCCCAGGGCCTGAGCGTCCAGGAGGCGCTGGTCTACGGCCCCGGCGCGCGGGCGAACGCGCTCTACACGATGCTGAGCCGCGACAAGAAGGAGTCCCACCTCTTCCTGCCGCTGGCGGTCTACGAAACCGACGCCGACCGCGCCCGGAGCGGAGAAGCCCTCACCGAGCAGGAAGAACTCGACCGCGCCGTCGCGGGCCTCATCCGCGAGATCGAGAACGGCACCGAGGAGCGCATGATCCTCACCGAACTCCCGAAGGACGCCGTTCCCGCCCACGTCCGTCAGGCCGTAGCCGACCTCCCCACCCCGCGCACCCCCAGGACGCACGAACCGTACGAGGAGAACGACTCCCAGGACACCCCGCAGCACCAGGCCCGACAAGCCCTGAACGCCGTGAAGCGGCCTTCCGCTTCCACCTCCGCCACTGTGCCGAGCACTGTCCGTCCGTACGCGCATCTCAGCAACACGGCCCTGCGAGACGCGCTCCGTAAGGCCGCCTCGGCCACCCGGGCCACCAGGGCGGCAGCCGAGGAGGCGGAGACAGCAGCCGACCATGCTGGACAGCAAGCCGCGGCGGGCACCGGTCCGAACGTGCTCGCCCTCAACCGTCGACACCAGGACATCGCCAACCGCGCTGAAGCGATACGTGAAGTCCGAGCACTGCACGGCGCGATCGCCGAGCGAACCGCTGATCTGCGCGGTACAAAGGAACGGCTCGAAGGGTTCGAACAGCGGCTGACCATGACTGGTCGTTTCGGGCGTTCGGCGCTTCGAGGGGACGCCCGGGGCATGGCCGAGGCCGACCGCGATGAACTGCTTCGCATGTACGAAGAGGCCGGGCGCGAACTGGAGCAGTTGAACAAGCGGCTCAGTGAAGCCGTCGAGAAGACGGGGCCTGTCGGTGAACTCGAAGCTGTGCTCGCCGAAGTGGACATGCCACAGCGAGAGACAACCACTCTCCTGCGACGTGCTCAGGACAAGGACAACCAAGACGCGGGGCAGCTACGAGCGGAAGCATCCAAGATACGGAGCACCGCACGCAACGCCGAAAGGCGAGAAGCCGGACTCCAAGACGAGCTCGCACGCCGCACTCAACCTGGCCGGCGGCGGGGCGACGTCGAAGAGTCTCCGACGCCGCACGACCTGAAACCTGAGTCGTCGTACGCCAACCGCACGACGACGGACTACCCCCAACTTCAACAATCCCCGGACACGCCACCGATATAGGAGGGGCGCCGGAGGTTCCTTCGATGCGTGCTGTCCCGCGACCCGCCAAGGCCACCCCTATGGGTATGACGGTGGTCGACGGGGTACTTCAGCGGGCGCGGGGCCAACGCGGCGAGAACCAGGCGCTGTTACTCGGCCGGCTACAGCGCCTCCACCTCCCACTGCACCGGGCGGGCGGTCAGTGCTGCTGACCTACGACCAGGTCCGCGCCTACGAACTGCCTGCGACCGAGGGCAAAGGCGGCGACCTGCGATGGTCGGCTCTTCGCCACGATCAGTCCACGCTGGAGTCTGGTGGCGCGCATGCACCCGTCGTCAAGTGAGCGCTTTCGGCCTAAGTATCTAAACGATCTGGCGCCCTCGCCAAGCGGACTGCTTAAGTACTCCTCGTGACCTTCAAGACACGAAACGTTAGGAGACGTGACATGCGCACCACAGGAACTAAGAATGTCTTCGCGGTGATTCTGGCCGGGATGCTGATGGCGACGGCCAGTCCGACGCTCGCTCATGCACAGTCGTCACGGGGTGCTGACCCGACCCCTCTGACGATGCCGGAACTCAAGGCTGCAATCGCCGCCGCTGAGCCTCTTCGGATCCAGAACTACAACTCCGGATTGGTCCTGGCGCCCTCGGGCGGCAGTACAGCCAACGGAGCCAAGATCATCCAGGCTACCTCGTCGAGCACCTCAACTACGCAGAGATGGCTTCCGGTCCAGGACAACGGCTTCGTCAGCTATCAGAATATCGGCTCGGGCAAGAACCTCGGCATCGACGGCGGCAGCACCTCGGCCGGTGCGGCAGCCATCCAGGCCAATCCGGCTGGCGATCTCAACCAGGACTGGGACGTCTACATTGTCAGTGGCACCCACTACGCGTTGAAGAATCGCAAGAGCGGCATGTGCCTGGGCATTTCGGGTGCGAGTCAGGCAGTCAATGCAAGTGCGGCTCAGTTTAGCTGCGACAGCAAGGCCAACCAGAGCTGGATAATAACCCGCTGGTGACAAGCCGGAGGAAAGACTGATCGGGCCATCGAAAGCCGTTGTCACGATGCCCCAGACATCAATCGGTCTGGGGCATCGTGACGTACTTCAATGGGAATTTCAGGCGGCCCGACAAAGGTGCTCGTCACGGTCGCTGCACACGGCGTGCCAGCTTCCTGCCCCAGGTCTGGCTCGGCTTTTCGATGTAACGGTAGGTCAGCACGCACACCGGCAGCAACACTGCATAGAATGCGGCTTCGAGCGCGAGATTGTCCCGCCGCCATCGGCCGATCGTGCCGTCGCTCACGGCCAGCAGTACCGGATGCACAAGGTAGACGGAGTAACTGATCGTTCCTAGTCCGGTTAGCCAGCGCGGTATCCATAGGCGGCGCAACGCCAGCGCGACACCGAAGGTGAGCCCGGCCAGCAGGAATGCCGCGATCCAGCCACGGCGTGTGAAGTGGGAGCCGTCGCCGTACCAGTACGCACTCCCCACGGAACAAGCAACCACCACGAACGCCGTGCAGGTCGCGTTTCGCCAGGTGTTCTGACCGTTTTCGGCTCGGTAGACGGCGGTGCCGAGGAACATCACGGCGAGGATCACCAGACCCTCCCACATGGGAACTGTACCGTTAAAAGCGACCAGGAAGAGTGCCAGCACCCCTCCCAATACGCCTCCGAATACGCGAAGCGCAGTTGCCCCAACGCTTGCACAGCAGATGGCGATTAACATAGCCATTGAGGCGAGCGCGACCAGCGGGCCCGTGCCGAGCCTGTCAGAGACGGCGGAGACCGGCAGTGTGACGGCCCCTGACATCATGCTCACGGCGGCGAGCGCGGCCAGGGTGACGGCGACCGCTGCCGATCGCCGGTTCTGGCGGATCGTAAAAAGAGCAACGCACAGCAGGTAGAAGGTCATCTCATAAGAGAGTGTCCACAGGACAAGAAGGAGATTGGGCGTCCCCAGCAGCTCTTGGAGCAAGGTGACATGGGCGACGGTCACAGTAACGACGCTCTGCTGGCCGAAGTCGGGAATCTCCGCAAAGCCCAACACGTTGACCGTCAGGACGGCTGAGACTACAGCAGCCCACAGTGGGTAAATGCGGAATATCCGTCCGATCCAGAAAGTCCGGATGCAACCCCGGCGCTCAAGTGACGCGGGAATGATGTAGCCGCTCACCAGGAAGAAAACCATGATGCCGTACCGGCTGGTATTGAACTCCGGCATCAGCTCCCGTCTGAACTCCGCCATGAAAGAGTAAGACGAGTGGTCGAATACCACGACAAGTGCCGCAATACCGCGCAAAGCATCCAGCCAGCCCACCCGTGACGGACTGGCTTGCGCACCGGATGGGGGTAGCCGTGGTGGCGCGGCGTGTGTCCGTTCCAGCGGCGGAGAAGCGGGAAGTGAGGGTTCCATACCCATCTTTTACGTGCCGCCCCTCGCCGAAGTTCACCTACACGCCGATTATCTGTCAGAAATCCTCAAAGTCGATAAACTGGAGCAGCGCTGATTAGGCTGCTCTAGATGATCCATTCCAAGGGATGCCTGCGGAGACGATAACGGGGCATCCGTGATTGTTTTGTACGGACGGCGCCATTCCTTCGAGGGGGAGGCTCGCCTGTGTGCGCTCGGGCACGACCTCGAAGCCCCCCCATCTGCCCGGTCTCCGCTCGGTAGCGGGAGCGCCCACCGCTGAAGGGCTTTGCCAGTGGTTAGGTTCAGCGCAGCCATGTGGTGACCAGGTCGGGGGTGAGGATCTGGGCCTGCCAGGCGCGGGTGACCAGGTGGTTGCGGTTGCGGGCGTTGAGGTTTTTGAGGAGGGCGCGGCCGTCCGCCCGTACGCGGGGGACCGGCTGGTCCAGCTCGGTGGCCATCTCGGCGCTTCCCAGGCCGCGGGCGATGAGCGGGATCAGGTCGCGTTCCTGGTCCGGGATGCGGAGCGTTTCGGGGCAGAGCGGCGGTGGCAGGGCGATGGCCCTGGTGGCGTAGCCGATGGCGATGGCCTCGGTTGTCTTGTGTGCCCCGTGCAGTTTGCTCTTGGCGAGCTTGAGGTATCCGGCTGCGGTGTTCTCACGGATGTTGAGGCCGAGGGCGACGGCGGCGAGCGGGTTGCCGTCGGACAGGCCCTGGAGGACCTGTCGCTCGCGGGGCGTGAGGATGACGCGTGTCAAGGTTCGGGAGGTCACTGTTCAGCTCCTGCGGGTATGGGGCGGGCACGCCTGGGCCGTCGGTGGATGTGGCGCGATGGCGGTGGGAGGGGGAGGGGGCGTTATGAGGCGACGTCGCCGAGGTGGTCGAGGAGGGTGAGGATGGAGCTGGCGAGGCGGACGAGATGTCCGTGGGCGTCTTCGGGGGTGGGCTGCTCGGCGCTCAGGTTGATCACGGTGTTCAACTGGTTCATGGTGTAGCGCTGTTGGCCGACGGGGTAGGGCTGGATGAGGCGCGGGACCACCTCCACGAGCCTGGTGGCGGTGTCTCTCAGCCGGTCGGCGGTGACGGCCGCTTCGGCCGGGGAAGGGCGGGTGGCGAACTCGCCGAGTGCGGTCTCCAGGTCCTCGTAGAGTTCGTCGGTGATCGCCTCGGCGGCGAGGAGGCGCAGCAGGCCGAAGAAGACCCTGCGGGCCGTCGCGTCGTCGTTGGCGTAGTCGCTGTGCAGTGAGGTCTCGTGCATGACGACGGTCATCACGTCCCCCCGGGCAGGGCGAAGACGGCCCAGGTGGCGCGGCCGTCGTCGCTGACTCCCCACATGGAGGCCAAGGCGTCGACGAGGAACAGTCCTCGGCCGCACACGTCCTCGGCATCGGCGTTCTGAAGCCAGGCGGGGGCCGGGTTCTCGTCGCGGACCTCGATGCGGAGCCGGCCGTTGGCGTGCTGTATCCGAAGGAGGACGGTGCCCCGGCCGTGTTCGACGGCGTTGCTGACCAGTTCGGAGACGACGAGTCGCACGTCCTGCACCAGCGGGGCGGGGACGGCCCACGCTCGCAGGTGCGCGACGGTGATGCGCCGTATCTGCCCGACGCGGGCCCGGTTCGGGGTCATGACCACCTCGAAACCGCGCGTCCTGGGCGCCGATGGTGTGGCAGAGGCCGATGCGACGCTGGTGTCAGGGCTCATCGGGTCCTCCCGGGCCGGAGCGGTGGTGGGCAAGGGGGCGTGGTGGGCGCCGGTCGCCGCGTTCTGCCGTACACCCCGGTCGGAGGAGGTCGGGGCCGGGGGCGCGGATGTAGGCGGGGGCGTCATAGGCGCCCTGTCCGGGCTGTCGGGGCGACCACGGCGATGAACGCGCGGTGCAGTTCGAACCAGCGCAGCTCCTCCTCGTACGGGCCGAGGTGGGGGCTGATGACGCCGGTGGTGGTGACCACGACGCCGTCGGCGTATCCGGCACGGATCTGCCGGCGTACGAGGCACCAGCCGGGACGGGACTGCGGGGCGGCCGTGCTCTGGTGGTCGATGAAGGTCTGCTCCTCACCGACGTGCCAGGCTCTGCGCTCCGCGAAGGCGGTCACGGCGGCCAGGGAGTTGGCGGGCCGGTGGCCGCCTACCGACAGCGCGTACCGGCAGACACGGGGGGTTCGGCCCCGGGCCCGGACCTGGGCGACCACCTGCCGCAGGTTGTCGGACCTCAACGCGGCGAGCCGCGCTGCGGGGTTGGGCTCGACCCGGACTGTGTCCGGGTTCCGCCTCGCCTCGTACTCCCGCTCGATGTCCATCCAGTCGGGGGCCCGGCGAGCGGTGATGCTCTGGCGCATTACTGGCCTCGGCTTCGTCGGAGGACGCGGCCCCGCCGCGCGGCGCGCCCCACTGAGGGGAGGGGGAGGCCACACCGGCGAGCGAACACACGTCACTGAGTGAGCACGATGTGACTGCGCGCCACCTCGTGAGCAAACAGCATGCTCCCATCGAGCATCGGTGCGCAATATCGAGCATCGAATTGCTGAAAAGAGAGAACGCTTGTTTTATCGCCAGTTGGTCTCGTGACTGACAGACTGCTCCCTATGACTCAAAAGAAGCTCCCTCCGCCGGTCATGAGGCGCCGCGTTGGTAGCCTGCTGCGCGATTACCGTGAACAGGCGGGTCTGGCACCAGGCGCGGCCGCCAAGAAACTCGGCTGGGACTCCACGCGGCAAGGGCGTATCGAGCGGGGCCTCTACAGGGTTGCCATCGACGACGTCCGCAAGATGCTGGAGACGTATGGCATCCACGACGACGAGGAAGCGGTCCGTGAGCTGGCTGAAGCCTCCAACGAGGCTCCGGGCTCAGGCTGGTGGGCTGCCTACATGGGGAAGATCTCCGACGCCCTGCTCGACTTCATCATCGTGGAGTCGAAGGCGAAGAAGATCCAGGTTCAGCACCCGTCGATCATCCCCGGCCTGCTTCAAGCGCCGGGATACGTCAGGGAGCTCTTCAACGGCCCGCTCCATCCGGACAACCGCGGTCTGGCCGGCATGCTGAGCGCCGTTCGCATGGCACGCCAGGAAGTGCTTCACCGGCCCGGAGACTCCGTCCACCTGCACGCCCTGGTCTCCGAGGCTGCGCTGCTGCACCGGTTCCCCACCGCGCCGGGGGTGATGAAGGAGCAGCTCCGTAAGTTGGCCGACGACGCCGAGCGGCCGAACATCACCATCCAGATCGTCCCTGCGGACGTCCCCGCTTACGCGGCGGCGAACCAGGCCATGACCATCATGGGCTTCGGCCACCCCTGGCCCGCGACCGTCTCCATCGACAACTCCCTGGGCGGCAACTTCCTGGACGACCCCGCCGAAGTGAGCGCGCTCTCCGTGATGTTCGAGAAGATCGCCGAGCTTTCACTTCCCGCAGACAAGTCGCGGGACCTCATCAACGCGCACCTTGAGGAGAAGTTCTGATGACCGGTAACAACCGCACTGGCACGATCACCGGGCTGGTCTGGCGAAAGTCGTCCTACAGCGGCGGGGAGCAAGGCCAGTGCGTGGAGATCGCCGAGACGGCCGGCGCGGTCCACGTACGCGACTCCAAGGACCCTGACGGCTCCACCCTGACCTTCGCCCCCGCCGGGTTCGCCGCCTTCGCTCAGTTCGCGGCCTCCGAACTGGACGTCTGACCCGCACGACGTACCGACCGAGAAGGCTCGCCTCCCCCCACGGCCAATGCGGGGGGCGGCGAGCCTTCTCGTCCAGCCGTACCTGTGGAGGGGTGGAGCGTACTCCGCTTGATCAGCGGCAGGGAGACGCCACGAGGCGCGCGGGCGGAAACCGCTCGGGTACCGCGTAGTCAGATCGCCGGGGGCTCAGGCTCTTCCGGTGAAACCGATGCCGCTGAAGCAGACGTGTCACCGTACGCCAGGCGATGCAGGTCTGCTCTGGCAAGTTGCCCAGCAGGCGGCAGATGCGAGACGTCACGCATGATGGCCTTCGTGAGCACCTGCTCCGCGCGGTCCAGTGTCAGCCGTATCGTGCCGTACGGGCGGACCGCGTACCCGGTGCGATAGCCGCGTAGGTGCAGTTCTTCCACTGCCTGAACCCCGGCGTCGACCTTCGGTTTCTCTTCTGGCGGGACGAGGGCATGAAGTTGTTCCTCCCATTCCCAGCCCAGATCGCGGAGCACGGTACGAGCCTCTTCCTGCTCCCAGTCGCTCCGCGCGATCAACCCATGACGGGGGTCTGCCGAGAAGACCATGTTGAGGTTCGTCATCGCTTGCCCATCTCCTTGACGTGCCCGGGAACGGCCGGCTCTGGTTGTCCGGTGTTCCCGTCCGCTCGCGTTGGCCAGGCCGCGAGTTGGAAGCGGGCCGGGCGGTCGTCGTGGCGTCCGGCTCGGCAGTCGTCGCCCGCTTTGCCGAGGGATTTGTGCATCCGGGTGAGGAAGCGGTCGTACTGTTCGTGCCACACCACCGTCGAGCTCGGGTCCGTGTACGCGTCGCTTCTGGCGAAGGCCAGGGCGGCGATTTCGTAGGCCAGGCCCTCGTGCTGGGGCCAGCAGGGCGGGATGACGTCCTGGGGCTGCCAGGCGTAACGCCCGTTCAGCCAGCGGCATACGGAGTCGAGCCAGGTGGGCAGCGGTTCGGACAGCTCGGATGGCAGGGCGCCGAGGTCCCACGGGGGAGGGCTGTCGGCCATCGGGTGTTCCACGCTGCGTGCCGCTATGTGTTCGAGGACGGGCGCGGGCGGTTCGGGGAAGGGGGCGAAGGGTTCGAAGTGGGCATGGGGGTGTGTCATGCGGCTGTCGCCGTGTCGCGGGCGGCCCAGGTGGCGGCGTGGGCCATGGCCCGGTTCTTCTGTGCGGCGGACTGGCGTGCGCGTTCTGCCTCGTTGGCGGTTCGGAGGTCGTGGACATGGGCTTGGATCTCGGGCCAGGAGTCCCAGGTCCACATCCCGTCGAGGCGGGTGACGACCGGGGGGAGGTTGTCCGCGAGCACCAGGGCGTGTCCGTCGGACAGGGCCCTGATCTCGTCGCCGCGCAGGACGGGCTCCAGTGCCATGTGGGTCGCGGTCGAGTGGCCGCTGCGGTCTCCCCCGGTGGTGGTCTTCGTCGTACGTACGCGCTCTACCTGGCCGCACAGGTCGGACATGTCCTTGAGGAACGCGGGGTCCTTCGCTCCGCCGAAGACGACGACGTGGTTGGTGAACGAGGCCAGCTCGTTCGCGGTGTCCTCGCCGAAGCGGGCGCGGGCCGAGGCCCAGCCCTGGAGGCCGTAGATCACCGTGATGCCCCGGCCCCGGCCGTCGGCGACGCGTTGGCGGAGCGAGGGGATCGGCGCGATGTTCGGTGCCTCGTCCAGGGCGGCCAGCAGGGACGGGTCGAGCCGTCCTGCCGGGGATGCGACGGCGTGGGCCTCGGCGAGGTCGAGTACGTCCTCGGTGACGGCGGTGGTCAGCGGGGCGACGCTGTTCACCTCCGAGTCCTTGCCGAGCAGGTAGAGGGTGCCTCCCGCGTCCAGGAACTCGCGGATGTCCGTGGGGTCCTCTCCGCCTCCTTGTAGGGCGTTGATCACCGACTGGTGCATCAGGGGTTCGAGGGCCGCGTCGAGGGTGCTGGCCGTGTTGCCGACCGTACGGCTGTCGCCCGTGGTGGCCGTACGGAGCAGGTCGGCCCAGCCGGGACCGGCGCCGGGGTGGGCGTCGAGGATGCCGAGGGGCGCCGGGTCGGTCAGTTTGCGGGCCCACTTCAGCACCCGGTCCAGGCCGGCTCCGTCGAGGGCGGCGGCGTGGAAGAGCGCGGCGAGGACCTTGGCCGCCTGCCCTTTGTAGAAGGCGCTGCCCTCGCTGGACTGCGTCGCGGCCCCGGGGGTCCGGGAACCGGCGACGAACGCCTTGGCCCGCGTCATCGCCACCTCCGTATCGGACGCGCCGGCGAGCGGCGTCCAGCGGAACTTGGGGAGGGAGGGGGCGAGGTTCTGCGGGTCGAAGACCATGACGGGGCGGTCGTCGCGCCGCCGTGCGTCGAGGGTGAGTTCGACCAGGTCGGGTTTGGTCGAGGTGGCGAGCACCGGACCGGCCCAGTCGCGGATGGTCGGGGCGAAGAAGCGCAGGGTCTTTCCGCTGCCCATGGGGCCGATGACCCGGCATGCCTTGTCGGCCCGGGACCACAGCTCCACGCCCTTCGGACGCTGGGAGGTCCCGAGCGAGTAGCCGAAATCGTGAGGGGTGGTGCGTGGATGGTGGTGCATGACGGGCTCCGGCGCGAGAAGGAGAAGGGGGAAGACGGGGCGAGCAGGGAAGAGCGGGTCAGGCGCCGGTGGCGCGGTCCTTCGCAAGGCTCACCGCCGAGGTACGGACGGGTCGGCCCTTGCCTCCGGTGAGGGAGGGGCGGATCTCGGTGGCCCTCAGGACCGCCTTGGCGGACATGTGGCGCTTGAGCTGGGACTTGGAGGCGAACCCGGCGTTACGGCGGGCCCGGTTCGTCAGGATCCAAATAGCGGCCAGGGCCACCGCGCAGGCGGCGGTGGCGGCGTACAGGGCCAGGGAGACCGGGGAGATTCCGCTCGGCACGAGGTCGAGGTCCATCAGGCATCCCGCCGTGCGACGCGGGCCGCCAGGTACCGCATGCGCCGGCCGCACAGCCGGGACAGGGACGCGTCGGGGCCGGCGTGGCGTGGCGGGGCGGTGTGGAAGGCGCTGTGCAGGTCTTCCGCCGCGCGCCAGAGGTGGGCGACGGCCGTACGGACGCGGCCTCCGGCGGCGGAGTGGTCGCCGTGGTCCAGCAGGACGGCCAGCGTCCTCGTGCGCCGGGCGAGGCCGAGGGCTTCGGCGTGCAGTTGGTCGATGGTCTCCCGCACCGTCCGGTCGTCGGCCGGGGGCGTGGTGCGGTGGTCGGAGGCTGGGGGCATGGGGGAGGGATGTTCCGGATCTGTGGGGAAGGGCGTGGTGGGTGAGGAGTGGAGGTCCGGGTTCATTCGGTGTCCGGGGAGGTGGTGGTCAGGTCGGTCATCGAGCCGGAGGAGAAGCACAGGTGCTGTTCGGCCTCGACCAGGAGGTGCTGCACACCGGGGTAGATGACTTCGCCGACCTTCCACAGCGCGATCCCCCGGCGCAGGCGCATGATGTGCTCCGCCGTCCAGGACGGCAGGCCCAGCCGGGCCACCGTCGCTTCCGCCTCGGCCTTCTTCTGGCTGTAGATCACGATGGTGTCGGCCATCTTCAGCGCCGCCTGCGTCTCCGGGCTGTCATCGATGTCCGACAGGTGGTGGACGATGAAGATGCAGCTCAGGCCGTACCCCCGGGCGAACTTGAGGAACTTCTCCAGCAGCGCGGCAAGTTGGGGAGTGCCCAGGATGTGCCACGCTTCCTCGCACACGAGGATGCGCTTGCGCTGGGTGTAGCGGCGGCAGCCGGAGTCCGGGTTCGGCCCCAGCTCCCAGGCGCCCGAGCCCGTGTCGACCACGACGCGGTCGTGCTGCCCCGGCTCGGTCCCGCACTCGCAGAGCGGGCGCAGCCAGACCTCTTCGAGGAAGACCGAGATCACCGCGACGAGGATCGTCATGGCGACGCCGCCGGAGGGGACCTTCGTCAGGTCGAAGACGACCATGTCGGCGCCGAGGTCCACACCGAGGCTGGTCGGCCCGTCGAGCATCCCGGCCAGGTCGCCGGTCGCGTCCTGCTCGCTGCCGCAGAGCCGGTCCAGGACGTACGACGCCTCCAGGCCGTCACCGAGGAGTTCGTCCCGTGTCCGCTGCTTGGCCGCGGCATCGGACTCGTTGGGGGAACGGAGCGCGGCGGCGACGTCCGCCAGGACCGGCGCACGGCCGAGGTCGCCCGCCCGCAGATGGGCCCGGCGGATCGCGATGCGCAGAGCGGAGCCCGCGAACTCGCCCAGCGGCTTGCCGAGACCGAGTTCGACGATCGTGCGCACCAGCTCCACTTGCCGCTTGCCCGCAATTGCCGGGTCCATCGGGTTGATGCACGAGGCGCCCGCGACGCCTCCCGGGGCGAACTTCACCGGGGCCTTGCCGGTCAGCGAGCGGCCGAGCGCGGCCCACTCGCCCTCCTCCCGCTCCTTCTGCTCCTTGGTGTCGAGCACGACCACCTGCCGCCCGAGCCGGATCTGCCGCGCCGTGTACGTCTTGGTGAGCGCCGACTTGCCCCGGCCGGTGTCGCCCATCACGATCATGTTCCCGCCGGGCAGCCCGTCACCGAACGCCGAGAACGGGCAGTAGATGAACGCCTTCCCCGAGTACAGCTCCCGGCCGATGATCGCGCCCGCGGTGCCGAGCGTCGGCGGCGCGATGGGCAGGTACAGGGCCTGGCTGGTGGTCGTCTCCGTGTGGAGGGGGCGCCGTACGGTCTCGTACATCGGCGCCAGCGGGGCGAGGTCGAGCAGGCTGGTCACTTGATGCCTCCGGCGAGGGGGAGGGTCGTGGCGAAGGCGCGAGCGTGTTCGAGGTCGAGCCATTCGATACGGAGGTGGGCGTTGCGGGCCCGGGAAGCGGTCGTACGCTTCCGGCGCTCCAACTCGTCTGCGTCGCGCGCGGAGACGGTGATGTAGCCGACGACGGCGGAGCCGGCCGCGCCGGAGGAGGCCAGGGCCATGCCCCGCGATCCGGTGGCGTCCGCCGCGATCCGGTCGCGCGGGTCGATGTTCTTGCCGCGCTGACGGTCGCGGTCCATCTCGGCCTGGTTGTTCGTGTCCTCCGCGAGCATCCGCTCCACGGCCTTGTCGTTCGGCTCCAACTGCTGAGTGATCGAGATGGTGCGGATGACGTCGGGCATCCCGATCAGCAGGGGCGACAGGAAGTCGGGGCCCACGGGGGTGGTGGGCCAGCCGACGACGGCGGCGGTGGCGTGGAACCAGCTCTCGGTGGAGCCGGCCGCGCGGGTGGCGACGTGGGCCCCGTCGCGGACATCGACGTTGCGGGGGAAGGCGTGGGCGCGCGACAGGCTGGTGTCCCAGATGGCGTGGTCGGGGTCGTAGCTGTTGCGGATGAACGCCGCCATCCCTCCCTCGTCCAGGGGCGCGATCACCGAGAGATCGGCGTCCTCCGCGCGGGACCACAACTCGTCCAGGTAAGCGGCCATGGCCGCGGCGATACCCGCGTCGCCCCGGCCCCGGGCCGCGCCCTCCGCGGCCAGGTCGCGGGTGAACTTCGCGTGGATGGTGATGTAGTAGCGGTGCTCCTCCGCCGAGGTGGACACGGCGTCGGCCAGCACGTCGTACGAGTCCTTCAGCCATTGCGGCGAGCCGGCCGTCGCCGCCGACTCGTCGCGCCGGGCGATGAACCGCTGGTGCGCGTACGGGTCGGACTTCATCTGCCGGGCGAGGACCTGGACCCGCTTCACCGGATGTTCCTCGATATTGCCGAAGGCGTCGAGGAGTTCGCCCCAGCGCTCCAGGGCGACGACCTGTTCCCCGACCTCCTTGCCGCCCAGGCCGGGGGAGGCGATCTCCAGCGTGGCCGTGACGCACCCGGCCTCCGGCTGGAGCACGACGACGGCCTTCCGGCCACGGACCGCGACCGGCACCCAGGTCATGCCCGCGATGCCCTCCGGTTCCGTCAGGGCGGCGTCTGGCGGGGTGCCGTCGCGGCGTACGCCCGCCTCGACGGCGGGGGACACCCAGACGCCGCCGGTACGGCGGAGGGCCCGGCGGTGGTAGCGGTTGATCCGCCACCACCGGTAGAGGGTGCGGCGCTGGGAGGTGCCCTTGGGCCGGTACGGGGCGTACACGATGACCAGGGCGAGCAGGATCGGCAGAACGAGGAACGCCGCCGCGAGGGCCGTAGCGCCGTTGAAGAGGTAGCCGAGCAGGATGCCCGTGAGTGCGCCTCCGCCGAGAACGACCTGTTCGCCGAGGTCGCGGCGGCCCACCAGCCCGGTGGGCCGGTGCTTTCCGAACTGATACGTACGAGTCGACATGGGTCAGGGGTCCTTGCGGGGAGTCGGGCGGCGGAGCGTGTGGTCACCCGCCGGCCGTGGCGGCGGCGGGGTCGGCGCGGGCGTGACGGAGGGGCCGGAGCCCGAGGCGGTTCCTGATGCGGAAGGGGGAGAGGGGGAGGCGGGGAGCGGCGGCGAGGGCGCGGCCGGGCCCCGGGCCGGTGGTGCGGGCGCCCGCGCCGCACCCGGGGCTCCGCCGGTTCCTGAGGGACGCCCGGAGGCTCCGTGGCTGCCGGCCGAGTGCCAGTCAGGGGGAGAGCCGACGACTGGGCCGGAGGCCGCTCCCTCCGGGCGAGCCGCTGCGGGCGCACCGGCCGTACGACCGGATGTGCCGGCCGTACCGGATGCTCCAGACGTACTGGACGGAGTGGCCGTACCGGATGGGCCGGACGTACGAGGGAAGTCGCCCCTGCCCTGTCGGCCTCCCGGCTGTTCGGGCCTGCCGCTGCCCGCCGCGTCGGCGCCCTGCATGCCGGGTGAGCTGGTGGCCTTGTTCTTCGCCATGTCGACTCCGGCCTTGGCCACGGCCAGCCCGGCGGCGACCGGCCCGGCGGCGGCGGTTCCGCCGCCCATCTTGGCGCCCGAGGCCCGGGCACCGGCGCCCTTGGCCCCGGCCGACTTCGCGCCGCCGCCGACCAGCGAGTCCTGCACGCGGGAGCCCATCGCCCGGTTGACGTGCTGGCCGGGACCGTCGATAGCGGCGGCCGGACCCGAGGACTGGGCGTTCTTCCGGTCGTGGTGGAGCTGGGCCATCTCGTCGCCGAAGGCGGGCACCCACTTGTAGAGCGTGGCGCTGGCGAAGACGGCGAGCAGGAGGATCAGCGCGCCGACGAGCGTCTTGGAGACGACATCGGACATGGTGCCCGAGGCGTCGCTGAGGATCGCTCCGCCGAGGCCGAGCAGGGCGAACAGCACCGGCTTGCTCAGGCCGATCGCGAAGAGGGCGCCGAACCACTTCTTGCTCTTGCCCCACAGATCTCGGTCGACAATCCCTCCGTTCACGATGGGGCCGAGCGCGACGGCCACATAGATCGCCGCGCTGCGGATCAGCAGCTCGATCCACATCAGCAGAGCGCCGCAGAGCATGATCAGGTTGACGACCATCAGTTGCCCCACGCCGTCCGTGGGGTTCGTCGCCATCGCGGTGAGGAGGGTTTCCAGGAACGGCTTGAGGTTGCTCGTCGCGTACGGCTCGAACACCGCCGTGACGTCGTCGATCGCCCTCATCAGCAGGGCGATCGCGCCCGGAGTCATCGCGTTCACCACGAACTGGAGGAGCAGGAAGCCGACCGCCTCGGAGACCGCAGTGGTCACGCCGACCCCACGGACCGCCCGTTTGGCCACGGCGATCAGCCACAGGGCCACGGTGAGCAGGCTGGAGGCCGCGAAAATGAGGGCGTACTGCTTCAAGAAGCCGGCCGAGGTCAGGTCGGTCTTCGACGTGCTCTGGATCACTTCCAGCATCTTGCGCAGGAACCAGATGTTCGCCTCGGTGAGCTTCTGCAACAGGGCGCCCAGCGGGTCTTTGACGAAGTCGATCGCCTCCTTCGCCTCGCACACCATGGGGATGTAGCAGAAGGGGTTGGCGACGGCGGCGGGGACGAAGAGGAACCCGACGACCAGATTGGCCAGGGCCGCCGTACGAACACGCCTCCCCCAGCGGCCAGGGGCGCCCCGCTCGACGGCCAGCAGGCCGGGGGCGTCGTCACGCGGTCGCAGGCGCATTGCTCGCACCCCCTACGTCCGCGAAGCGTTCGGCAGAGTCGGCCTCTTGCAGGGCGGGCGGCGAGGGGACGAGCGGCTGCGACGGCGTGACGGCCGTCGTCTTCCAGGTGCCGCCTTCCCTGACCAGGTCCACGGTCATCCGGAGGAAGGCGACCTGCGGACGCCGCGTCTCGTCCTTGCCCGCGACCCCGCCCACGGACGCGGTCCACAGCTCGACGCTCGCGGCCTGGTCGGAGTAGGAGATGGAGCGGGTGGCCAGAGCCGCCGTCCGCGTGATCAGCTCGCTGCCGTCGGCCGCCTTGCCGTCGGGACCGACTCCGCGGTTCTCCATGACGAGACGGGCCGTCGCGTCCGTGTCCGAAGTGACCGGCGCCAGCACGCTCGTTGCCGAGGTGGCCTTCAGCATCCGGTGCCGCCAGCCCTCGTCGGTGAAGAACCGGGGGTCGCCGTAGAGCATGACGGCGCTGACGGCGGCGGCACGGGCGCCGCGCTCATCGCGTCCGTACGGTGCCGGGAATCCGTCCTGATCGACGGCGCCGCTCAGGACGGGGTCTTCCGCAGCGGCCGGAACGTAGTCGGAGAAGTCCCCCGCGACGTTGGACGCCTGCCGTACGTCGACCGGAGCGACCAGCCCCGTCGTGCTCGCACTGGACTTCACCTTCCAGTCGCCGGACTCCCAGGTGAGCGTCACCGTCACCGACCGGAAGTCCGTCCTGGGCGTCGCGTGTCCGGCTGTACTGCCGCGCACCGTGACCGTCCACAGCCGGACCATCGCCCCGCGCGCGTCGAAGCCCAGGGCACGAGCGGAGAGGACACCGGTGCGTGCGACGGTCTTCGCGGCGGAGACCTTGGGGGCGTCGCCCCGGAGATCGCCGATCGCTTCACGGGCCGCGTGGTCGGCCTTCTTCCCCTCCGCTCCGGCGCTGCCCTTGGCCGCCATTGCCGAGACAGCACGGTGCCGAACGCCCGTGTCCGTAAGGAAGGCGGAACCCCCGCTGAACGTGACGTAGTTCGCCGCAGCCGCCTTGGCCCCGGCCTCCGTACGCGGATAACCGACCGGGACGCCGTCCACCTCAGGCAAGCCCCGCTCGTCCGCCTGTGACGCCGAGCGGGCGGACGCGGATACGGAGGGACCGTGGCCGGGGCCGGCCGGATCGCCCGTGGCCACGTCGGCGATCACCCCGGCCGCGCTGACCACCGCCACCCCACCGGCGGCAATGCCCCACAGCGTCGCCGCCGACCGGCGCGTTCCACTGCCTTTCCGGGCGGGACCGCTCCTCCGCCGAGATTGAGAAGCCATGGCTCACACACCCATGCCGTACGTGATGGCGAAGATGGTGCCGAAGGAGGCGACGAGGAAGACGCAGGCCAGGCCACCGACCATCATGCCCTTGCCGCGTGAGCTGTCCATGGTGCTGTGGCCTTCGCCGAACCATCCCCTCGACTTGCCGACGCCCGCCAGGAAGGCGCCGCCGCCGATGACGAGGACGACGGCGGCGATGACGCCGAGCAACACCTTCGCCGTGCCGCCGAGCTTCCCGAAGGGACCCCAGTCGGGCTTCACCCCGGACACGACATCGATCCCGGCGGCGAGGGGCGGGTGAAGGGAAGGATCGGCAGCGGCGGACAAGAGGTTGTGCATGTTGGGTCCCTTATTTCCGTAAGAAGCATTTATGGGGGTTTTGTGATACTCAGCCGACGTGCCGCATCGCGATGATCTGCGGTTTCCAGTAGCTGAGCGGCTTGATCCGCACCTGTGCCCCGGTGTGCGGGGCGTCGATGACCTGTCCGCCGCCGATGTACATGCCGACGTGCTCGGGTCCGGCGCTGCCGGGGACGCTGAACAGCAGGTCGCCCGGGACGAGTTGGGAAACGCTCGTGACGGCGGTTCCGGCGCGGGCCTGGTCGTAGGTGATCCTGGGGAGGTTCACCCCCGCTGCGGCCCAGGCCATCTTGGTCAGCGAGGAGCAGTCGCAGCCCCCCGCGCCCTCGTACGGCATGACGCAGTTGCCGCCCCACCGGTACCAGGAGCCCAGGGCGGTCTTCGCGGCGGTGATCGCCCGGGCGGCGCCCTTGCCGGCCGGGACGTCAGACCGGACGGCTTCTGCCCACTTCGCGGCCAGATCGCGGATGTCGCGCACGTACGTCCGTGTCTCGGCGTACGGCGGGACGCCGCCGTACTTCATCACCGCGCCGCCCCCGGCGTTGTACGCGGCCAGCATGTTGTCCGTCGAGTCGCCCGGCACCTTCTTGACCTCTTCGGCCAGGGTGCAGTCGTACGCCGCCTGTGCGGCGATCGCGTCGGCCGGGTTCCAGATGTCCTTGACCCCGTCCTTGTCGCCGTCCTTGCCGTGCTCGGCCCAGGTCGCCGGCATGAACTGGGCGATGCCGAGAGCTCCGACGGGAGACACCGCCTTGGGGTTGAACTTGCTTTCGTTGTAGAGCTGAGCGGCCAGGAGCGAGGCTGTGACCTGCGGACACTCCCCCGCGTGCTGGTTGATGAGCACGCGGACCCAGCCCGGAACGGGTGCGTCCGCCGTAATGCCGCCGCCAGGCCCGGCTTCCTGCGCCGAGGCGCTGTCGGCGCCGCCGTACGTGGTCAGCAGGGCTACGCCGGAGAGGAGCCCGGCCGTGATGAGCCCGAGGCCGACTTGCGCGCTTTTGTTCATCGGGGCCCCGTCAGGCCCAGGGCAAGGCGGTGACGCGCCAGCCCTTGAAGGTGTGCTCCAGGCGGAGGGCGAGCTGTTCGCCGCTGCTCTGCGCGGGCCCGGCCCCGGAAGTAGTCGTGAGGGTGTAACTCACTCGCACGAGAGCCGAGGAAGCCGTCACGGCGGGCGCGCCGTCGGGGACGACAGCCGACGTGACCGTGACCGTCTGGCGGGCCTTCTCGGCCCGCAGGGCTGCCCACGCGGCATCCTGCCCCGGACGCTTCTGGGCGAGGACGCCGGCGAGTTCCCCTGATGCCAGCCGGGCTGCCCGAACTCCGGCGTCCGCGTACGAGCGGTCGGCTCCGTCGCGCGCGTCGTGCTCTGCGTAGGCCGTGGTGAAGGCGCGAGCTACGCGCTCAACGTCGCTCGGCAGAGCGGTGGTTGGTGCGGATGCGGCGTACGTGGCGCTCGGCGGGGATGTCTCCGGGATGTCCAGCGAGACGGAGCGCGGCTGTGCCGTCGAGGGCTCGGGTGCGCCGCTGGCCGGGCCGGAGCACCCAGCCGACAGGAGGACCAGGGAGCCAGCTACTCCTATTGCTGCTGATATAGGTAGAAAACGGCATGATTGAGGCATGCGGGAGCCACGACCTTGGTGCAGGGGATTCCGGAAGTGCGGGCGACGCGGCCCCAGCGGGAGCTGGACGCCGCGCCGCCCCTTCGCAGGAGAAGGGGGGATTCTTCCTGCGGGCTTTTATCGGCGATTGCCGAAGAATTCGAGGAGTTCTCGATCGCGTCTCGCGTCGAAGCTGATTCCGTGCCCGGCTTCAACTCGCTCGATTGCATGCGATGGTTGAGCCGTCAGGGACGTTACTCATCTCAAGGCCATCAACCCCTTGCGCGGTTCGAAAGAGATCACGAAGTGATTCTCGGGGCCGGTAAATGCCTTGTGGCGTTGACCGTGCCTGAATCTTTGCAGGGGTTCGCGGACAACTCGAACCAGCAAAAAAGCCGGAACTCAATTCCAGGAATTAAGTTCCGGCTTTTATTGCGGAGGGGGTTTCTGCTCTATGCGGAGTCACTGCCGCGCAAGTGCCCGATCGCTGTGCCCAGCCACGGTGCGGCGGGGCCGGAGAGGAACAGGGGCGCGCACACGCTGTACGACAGCAGGACCGCGGACTGTTCGTGAGTGATGCCGGTCAGGAGAGTGTGGTCGAACGGCATCCAGTCGCGCGATCCCACCGGCAGGAGTCGGACTCCGATCGAGGTGAGCACCACTCGGGTCATGGTGTGGTCGCGCCACTGAGGAAGGGCGGCGTCCTCCGCTTCTCGCCGCCGACGCGCGTCCAGGCGGCTGTTGGCCACCCAGCGCCGGCCGAAAGTCGGGTGGTCCTCGAAGTACCCACTGGTCGAGGACGGATAGACAACGTCTGTTCCGTAGAAACGGGCGGCGGCGCACGTCACGTCCGCGAAGGCGAGTTCACCGTCCACCAGGGCCAGGCCGTCTACGTGTACCGGCAGGAGATCGCCTCCACCCTGAAGGTGAGCCGCGAGGGCGGCTGCTGCCTGTACGGCATCGGGGACGGCGTCCTCCGTCCGGTTGCGTCGGCGGGACCGCATGGCCATTCCTTCCTGATCGAACTGGCCGCCCGGTGCCTGTACGGCGTGAGCCGCACAGGCACCGGGCCACTCATGAGATGACATCACCAGAGGGCGCTGGACGCATCGGCGGGTGTCTGCGCCGGCTTGCTGTCCTCGTCCTTCAGACGGGCGAGCAGGGGGCCGAGTCGGTCGTTACCGATCGCCTGGTGTTTGCGAATGGCGCTCGCGACGACCTCGCGGTTGACCCGTCCGGCCCGCTCGGTAGCAGCCCGCGCGATCGGCAGCAGCTCTTCCAACCAGTCGTCGTCGGCCTCCCGGTCCTGCGCGTGCTCGGAGTCGTCCGGGACGGACGGCCCTTCGCCGTCCGCAGGAGCGCGGACCGTCCCGCGTAGGGAGGGGGTGGTGCCTGTCGGGGGTTCTGTAGCCGCCGCGCCGCCCGCAGGCTGGGCGTCCAGTCCGTCCGCCGTCTCTCCGACCGCGCCTTCGCTGTCCGCCTCTGCGGACGAGTAGGCCGACGCCTCGTCCGTAGGCCGCCCTTCCTCGGACACGGCCTCGGACTTCCGCAGGTCAACGACAGGAGAAGCGGACCCCTGTGGTGCGGACGGACTACCTGTCACCGGTCGTGGCGCCGCCGAAGCCGGCGCCTCCGGCGGACGGGGGTCGTGCTGTACTGCGACACGTTCGAGCGTCGGGACCTTCTCCCGGACCGGTCCGGGACCAGCGCCCGCGCCGTCCGGGACCGCCCGCTCGGCTGTCCGGGCCATCAGGATGTAGAGGTGGACCGATCCCGCCAGCGCGAGCGGCGCGAGCATCGACAGCAGCCCGACGACGCCGTCCGTGAGGTGCAGCGCGGACCGTCCGGCCTCCGGAGCATCGTTGAGCGTGATCGCGTGCAGCGCGTTCGCGCCGAGGCTCGCCCCGGTCGCGGCGAGGAACAAGAACCAGGCGTAGGCCCGGGCCGCGAAGCGCTGGTGGCGAAGGAGCACGATCGCCCGGACGCCGTACGCGATGAACCCGTCGATGAACACGGGGAACAGGTAGGACAAGGTTTCTCTGGCGTGGATGGCGAGCGCGATCTGACGTAGCGCGTCGTAGGAGAAGGCGAAGCCGGCCGCGCCGAGCAGGATGATCGCGGAACGGTCCCAGGCCGTCATGCCGCGCAGGCCGTAGACCTCCCGCCAATCCGTCTCCGCCGCCGTGTCTATGTGCGCGTCGGCCATCAGAGGTTGCCCCTGCCGCGCGGGTTGATGTCCTGCCAAGCCGGAGTCTGCGAGAGGAGCTGTCCGAGCTGTTCCAATGACGTCACCTCGTGGACATGCTGACTCGGGCAGCTCACGCACGACACCCGGAGCAGGATGTGTTCCGTACCGCCCTGGTCGGTGTAGTAGAGCTCCAGGTGCTGACCCCCGGTCGTGTCGAGGGATGCGAAGGCTTGCAGGTGTTCCTCGAAGCTGAGGAGCCCCAGCACCTCCCAGTCGAGCGTGACGGCGGCGTCCCCCAGAAGGGCGCGTGCGTACTTCGACGCCGCGGTGATCGACCTTGGCCCCCAGGTGTGGAACGCGGCCTCCCGGGCGGTCTTGCGCCGCTCTTCTGCGGTGGTGAGGTGCTTGGCCGCGGCGAACATGATCGGGTGACTCATCGGGGGCCTTCCAGAAGATCGGTGGTGCGGTGTGCGGTGTCGGCGCCGGGCTTGTTGGCGAGGTGGAGGAGGACGTCCGCGTGACACGGACCATCAAGAGGGCATGCGCACATCAGGTCGAGTCCCCGCAGCGCTCGGGCGAAGCGCGCGGCGTAGTGACGGCCCACCGGCCCCCGGAGCGTGGCTGCGAAGAGATCCACCGACTCCTCAGCGCTCAGGGGAGGACCGAGCGGGGACGGGGCCCCGGCCGTGAACGGGTTCGCGTAGCGGCTGCGGGGGCCGACGTACACACAGGCTGTGGACAGTGCTGCGGCATCGCGGGACGCTCCGCGAAGGCGGACGGGCATCAGGCCGCCCTCCCGCCTCGGCGCCGGTCGGCGCCGATCATCGGCACGAGGGTCGTGACCATCTCCGCCAGGCGACTCGCCACGCGGGCCCCGACGAAGTCGGTCAGGTCCCGTCCGTTCTCATCCCGCGCAGGAAGGTTGGACGTGATGATCGTCGGCAAACAGTGGTTGTACCTGTAGTTGATCAGCCTGTACGTCACTTCTTCGGTCCATTCCGAAGCTTTTGCCGTACCGAGGTCATCGAGGAACAGGTACTGGACCCGGCTGAGCCGTTGCAGCTCATGTTCTGCCGCGCCCATGACCTGTGAAGGGCGCAGGTTGCCGTACATGTCGGCCGAGTTCACGGTGATCAGTTCATACCGGTCCGGTGCGCCGGCCGCGATCCTCCGCAGAGCCCCGTACCCCTGGTGCGTCTTGCCCGTCCCCGTGAGGCCGGTGAGGAGCAGAGCACCAGCGGCACCGTTGTCCGCAAGCGCCCGGTCGGCCCACTCGATGACCTCCGGCAGCGTGGCCTCAGCATCGCGGAACCGGGGAGGGGTTGCCCTCCGCCAGCGGGTCAGGGCGTAGTCGGCCCGAGCCCGGGAGTGCCACTCGCGGTCTCCCGGGTTCTCTTCTGTCGCCTCGCCTGCGGGATCGGCGACCGGCACGACCTGAAGTCCTCTCGCGGCAAGTATTCGTTCGATGGCACGTATTGACCTGGCGCTGCCCGCGCGTTCCGGCTCTGCCATGATCAAAATCCGTTCTGGTAAGCGCTGGGGGAAGCGGTGTTCTGAAAGGGAATCCAGCCCCCCGACTGTCGGCGCAACGGCACGACATTCCCTTGGGAGGTCGCTGCGGAAGCGTGCGAGGGGAGATCCGCCCAAATGCGCAGCAGGTAGCGGGCGGACTGTGGCGGTCGGTCGGCATTCCATCTCCGCGACACCATCTCGACCAGCCGTTCATTTCCCCAAAGTGCCGCGAGAGCTGTTACCCGATCCCATTCGGATTCGGTCAGTCGCCAGCCGACCAGCATTCCAGCGCTTGTTATGGCTGTTACCAGGTCTTTGGCTCCGTCCGGAACCTTCACCGGATCTTGCGCGGGGACGTTCTCTCGGTGCGCCCCTGGCAAGCTAGCTTGCTCTTTGGTGGTAATACTCCCATAGGGAGTATTACCACCACGCATGCGGGAGGAAGAAACTTCCGGATTTGCGTGCTGAAACTTCCCGCTTTCACCTCCTGGGGCAGATTTCTGGGAAGGAATTTCCTGGATCTTCCCTCCGACTTCTGACTTCTCGGGGTGGAGAGTAGGAAGTTCTTTCTCTGGACTGGCGCGGTCCGTAACGGCGTCATCACGTAGGAGTATCGAGTAGGTATTCGGGTTGGAGGCTCCTCCTCCCCGCTTGTGGCTGAGTTCTCCGAGTCTTGTCAACTCTCCAAGACACTTCGTTATCGAGCGAGGTGTGAGGCGGGTAAGCGTAGATATTTCATCCAAGGTCAGAGTGACCTTGCCGTCGTCGCCTGCCTCGCGAGCCAACGCCAGCATGACTAGGCGCGAACCCCTGCACGACTTTGATTGTGACCAGATCAGTTCGGTCGCTATGTCGCTCATCAGTGCTCGCCACCAAATTCCGCTACCCGACGGCTGAGGGAAAGACCGAAAGAGCGGTCGTCTTCCGGGATGTAGCCGTTTTGATGAGGCTCCGGAGTGAGGTAAAGCGTTTCGGTAGGGAGATAGAAATCGTGAGCAAGGCGCCAGTCGGCGGAATTACCGAAACTGCGCCTGACTATGCGAGCTACTTCCTCTTCGGCCGTGCGGTCGATGAGCATGCGGTAGAAATCCGATTCGAAGAGGTGGGTAACAGGGCGTCGCACGGGATAGATGCGTACGAGTGCGACTGTAGGTGTGATTTCTTGGATCGCGGCAGTGATATTTTCGCGCCGGAATCCGGAGGGATTGTTCTGATGCATGGGGAGAACTCCGTGAACGCAGTCGCCTTGTTGAAGAATCGCTTCTTCGAGGGCGATGTCAGGCCGCGTCGGGGGCGATGTCGAGCACGGGCGTACCCTGCTCGGCCTGCGACTTTCGGTAGCGACGGGCGAGTTTCAGCAGATACTCGTGCGTTATGCCGAGCCCACGAGCGACGACGGTGGCGTCCAACGAGGGATCAGTGGCGAAGCGCGCGATAACGGCGTCCCGGTCGGTCTTGTTCAGCGCCATGGTGCACCCCTGAAGCGCGTTATCTACGGCTTTCTCATCGGCACGCTTCTGCCATGCCCACCGCAGCGCTGAACGCTCCGATGCCAGCAGGCCGGCTCGGATTCCGAACTCGTCGTCACTCTTGAGAGATTCCACCAGGCATCGGGCAGCGACAGCCAACGGGCATGACGTACAGAGATTGCGTGCCCGATTGAGGGAAGTCCCCAACTTGGCCTTCACCGAGTCGGGATCTTTGCGTGGGCCGTCAACGAGAGGTACGAAGATGTTGATGTCTTGATTTGTGCATCGGGCAGATTCCGCCCAATGCTTACCTGGGGCTTTCTTTGACTCCTCCAACAGAGGCAGCCAATTTCCCTGGCGTGCAGCCTCGATGAGGCTGGATATGTCAGTTCTCATTTGTGTCTCGCGATGTTGGCGGCGCCGCTGATTTTGTAATCGGGCGCGAGAGGAGATCAGGAACGCTTGCGAGAGCGCTGGGAAGGCTGAAGCGGAATCAGGGCCGAATTATCGTCCCTCTGTGCCTTTGCGCCAGGGCTGACAAAGTGCATGTCGGAAATCGATCGGAGGTCTTCCTCCGTGAACTGAACGAATTTCCCGAGCTTCCGGTGCGGGAGGCTTGATATGCGCTCACGCAGCCACTTCTCGGGAATATTCAGCCGTTCGGCAGCCTCGCTGTATCCGATGTGCAGACGCTTATCGGGGGAGCCCGTTGCCCGATTGCCCAACAATGCATCCAGCCCGCCGGCCTGAGCCAAGAAGTCGACCACGGTCGCGAGCCCCTGCAAGTCCAGGGCCGGTCCCGTGCTCGCCGGTGCCACGGCCGTCATCACGCTTCCAGCCCGCTCAGCTCAGCCGTGCGCAGGTCGAAGGCATGCCCGCCGGTGGCCGCCCATCCAGCCTGGGGGAACGAGCGGATGATCCACCGGGCGATGGTGAGCGCCTTCGCCCGGGGGACACGAAGGGCGTGTCCTCGGTGGTTCACGGCGGTAAGCCCAAGGTGGGGCCATAGGGTCTGAGGGCCCCGAAGGCGCACCTGTACGACGGCGGCCTCGGGCAGCATGGAGGCCAGTTGCGCCGCCAACCGTTCCGCCGGGTCCGAAGGGATCTCCACCTTCGGGTTGCAGTCCGCAGTAGGGGACATGCGACACTCCTCTATGTGGTAGGCCGCTCCGTTGTGCCGTGCGAAAGGACATGGAGTGGCCGGCGAGTGATCGGCAACCCCTGTCAGGGGGCCGCAGATCATGAGCTGTTTGGCGTCCGGGAGGTGCGAACTCTCGGGCGCCGATGGCGTTTTGAGGGGGGAGTGTCACGATGCGCGATGCTCCCTCCCCACCAGACCGGCCCATGATGGGACGGCGGGTGTGCGAAGACGGAGAGGGGTGCGAACCCCCTTCGTTTTTCGCTAAGATGAAGCTATCTCGGTTCATGTAAAAAGTCAATAGTCCGAGGTTTCCTCGGTTCGTCCAAAAAACGAGGTTCGATGCCAGCTCGCCGATTCGACAGAGAACGTGTGCGTGCGGTGCGTCGAGCTGCGAATGTCTCGCAGGCCGACGTGGCGTCCGCTCTCGGCGCTGCGGATTCGACCGTGGCTGGGTGGGAGACCGGAGCGACGGCCCCCGATCAGGAGAAGCTGCCTGCTCTCGCCAAGGTGCTCAACCGAGACCTGGACGAGCTGTTCCCGCGAGACGGCCTGCCCGACCTGAGCGACCTGCGGTGCGACGCCGGCCTCTACCGGTACGAAACGAGGGCGGTCATCGGAACCAAGAGCGACGGACCGGTGGCGGGCGCCGAACAGGGGGTCCGTCCCCTGAAGGACAAGTACGTCCCGGCCTTGGCTTCGGCGTACGGCGTGACGGAGGACGAGCTGAAGCGCGCGCAGGCGCGGTCTTTCGGAGAGACCCAGCCCGAGAAGGCGCCCGAGACGCTGGCCGAGAAGATCACTCTCCTCTTGGAACGCTCGTATCCGGGGCGCCCTTCACCTGGAGACCAAGAGATCGCGGACTCGGTCAACGCCTATGCGGGCTCGGCGGTCACCTCGGCCGCAGACATCGAGGCCCTGCGGACAGGGGAGAAGGAAGCCCCGGTGCCCGTCGTCCTCGAAGGTCTAGCCAAGTTTTTCGACGTCTCGAAGCTCTACTTCGAGCCCAACGAGTCCGTCGCCCAGCAGGTCTACGAAGGGCTCCGCCTCATGCAGGCGGCCAAGCAGGGGAAGGTGGGCCGGGTCCGGGCCCGCGGGATGGGCGCTGAAGGGCTGCCGGCCGATGTCCTCTCGATCCTGAACGACCTCGCTGGCGAGCTGGACCAGAAGGCTGGTCCAGGCGCCAACAGCTAGTGCTCTGTTCCCCGAACCCAGAAGGGCCGGGGAACAGAGCACTGGCGTGCGTTTTCTACTGGCCCGGGCCGCTCGGCTCGTAGCGCAGGCCCGAGGCGAACACTGTCCGGACTCCGTTCAGCGCGGAGAGGTCCGCGAGCGGGTCACCGTCGACCAGGAGGAGATCCGCGCGGTAGCCGGGAGCGACCTTGCCCGTGACGTCCCCCAGGCCCAGGGCGTCAGCCGCCTGCGACGTCGCCATGTCGATGATCGAGGCGTTCGGCAGGCCCAGGTGCGAGTAGAACGACAGCGCCGGGATCAGGCCGTCGAAGCCCGCGCGTTGCACGCCCGCGTCCGTTCCGGCGATCAAGCGGACACCTGCGTCGGCCATCTGACGCACCAGGTCGAACATCGCGCGAGCGCGCTCCTCACCGAAGAACCGGGGGAGCATCTGCCAGTGCGGGCTGACGGCCGGGCAGACGGTGATGTCCTTCGCGATGATCTGCTGGACCACGCCGGGCCGGAAGTCCAGGCCGTCGCTCGACATCCAGGTGCAGTGCTCGATGGTGTCGACGCCCGCCTCGACGGCCGCGGCGATGCCGTCGGCACCGTGCGCGTGGGCTGCGACGGGTACGCCGGCCGCGTGTGCTTCCTCCACCAGGGCGGTAAGTTCCTCGGCCGTGAACTGTGACTGGTGGCTCTTGGGGCCGTCCTTCGTCAGGCCGCCACCGGTCACCATCGCCTTGATGACGCCGGCTCCAGCCGCGAGGTTGCGTCGTACGAGATCACGGGTCTCGGCTTCCCCCGAGACCTCGCCGCCCAAGAAGTGGCAGTGGCCGCCGATCGTGGTGACCGGGGTACCCGCAGATACGATCCGTGGTCCGGCCGTACGGCGATCGCTGATCTCGGAGGCCAGGCGAAGCGCGAGTCCGTTGCGGTCTCCGAGGTCCCGGACCGTGGTGACGCCGCTATGCAGAAGCTGTTCGCCGCGACGACGCATGTTCTCGAACAGGGCATCGTCCGTCGAGTCCTGGAGGGTGGATACGGGGTCGGGCCCGCCGTCGAAGGCCAGGTGCACGTGGGCGTCGATGAGGCCCGGCAGGACGGTTCCCCCGAACTCGAAGCGAGGAACATCGTCCCCAATCCGCTCTTCGATCTCCTCGCGCGGCCCGACAGCGGCGATCGACTCGCCCTGGATGAGAACGGCGCCGCCTTCCAGATAGGTCCCCGAGTCGACGAGCACTCTTTCACCGGTAATCAGCATCGTGACTCCTTGATCATGCGCGGTCATGCGGCTGTGCGCAGTGCGTCGGATACCGCAATCAGTTGTTTCACATCCGACTCCCGGTCGCTGCCCAGCGCCATCGCGAGGGGGAGGGCCCGGCGGGGCGCGGGCACGCCCTTCTCGATCCGGGCGGAGGCCCGGCGGAGCCGGGCGGCGAGCTCTGCGGAATCGATGTTGAGGACGGCGCTGTTGTCCCCCTCGTCCAGCAGGTAAGGGCTGATGTCCACGAGGCCGTCGCGGCACTCCACGATGCGGCGGTGGTAGCGCCGGTGCACGCCACGCGCTCGCCACCGGTCCAGTGTGGCCGAGGACGCCGGCCTCAACACGTTGTCCGGGTACGTCTCCGCCAGCAGCTCCCACAACGGGGCAAGACGGCGGTGATCGCGCCGGTGCTGGAGCCAGAGGCGTATGGACGAGATCCGGGCTCGGGCTCCGGAGTACGTGATGCCCGCCGCGAACAGCATGATGGACGCCACCAGGAGGAAGGCGACGGCGGCCATCAGCGGTTCGGAAACCTGCACGCCCGCAGAGCGAACGGTGACGATGACGGCGCGGATCGCGCAGGCCACCGCCATCGCCCCCAGACCCACGGCGGTCATCCAGAGCCCCGTGGAATGCGGGCGCCGGGACATGCGGGCATACCGGCGAGTCCACCGGCACGCCATGCCGAGCGCGTACATCAGGTACAGGCCGGCGCCACCGTAGAAGAACGCGATCGGCGGAGTCGTCATGTCGGCCGTGCTGAAGGAGCCGGCGAAGACTTCGTGTGGAACCGACTCGGCAGCCACGGTGATCGCTACGGTGACGATCCCGACGAGGACGGCTTCCTTACGGGCCCGGCGTCGGCCCGCCTCCTCGTCGGCGGCGGAGTAGAGGTAGAAGCACATCAGGAAGTACACGGCCAGGAGCAGCAGTACGTTCTGGATCAGCTTCGCCGTTCCGTGTCCGGCGACGGTGTCGACGCCAGACGCCCCGCCGGGCATCGCTACGGGGTACGAGATCGCGGCACAGAGCAGACAGAGGGTGACCGAGCGAAGAGGTGCGTCGTGCGGGCTTCGCTTCCACTGGTAGAGCTTCCAGATCAGAGCAGCCAGGAGCCCTAGAAGCAGGAGTTCCACGTTTTACAGCCATCCTCGCCGGTCGCCGAGAGCTGCTTCTACCCGTCGCAGAGCCGGGTCATCAGCCGGAGGAGTAGAGCTTGCGAGCAGAGCCGACCACTCCAGGATGATCGTGGCCACGAGTTCGACGGAGCACTCCTCGCCGTCGTCGTACGAGCAGCGCTGGGCGACACGCTTGATCGATTCGACGCCGAACACCGGCAGCAGGGCGGCCCAACCCTCCACTTCGACGCTCGCCGCCTCTTCATCAGGGTCGATGACCGCCGTGTCCGCCTCCACGCCGGATGAGCCCTCGGCGGCCTCGTTCTCCGCTACGAGGATGTGCCCGACCTCGTGCAGGATGATGTGCTCCTGATGCAGGCGGGTTGTCTCCTGCTGGTAAAGGATCACGTCGTAGGTGTCGTATTCCGCCCACATGCCCGAGGGCCCCGGCTTAGGCAGCGGAGCTTCGCGCAGGAACAGAGGGCGCCCGCGTCGACGGCTCAGGGACTGGCAGAGTTCGGCAACGTCGAGAGGGGGAGTGACCCCGAGATCTTGCAGCTCACGCCGGATCAGACGGTGCAGATCCCGCTCCACGGTCCGGTTCGTGGCTGTGCGCCAGCGCCCGAGCCGCCGCCGACGACCCCCGCCCTGTGCGGGAACCACCGGTTCCGCCGCGCCTCGACCACGCTTCTCCAACCTCACTGGGTAACCCTTTCAACCGGCTGGTGATGGCTCCCCCGCGAGCCGGGGCGCCGCCGCGCCCATGTTGATGACGTCCGGTTCCCACGACACTCCGAAACAATCGCGACCGGACATGTCTGCACACCTCGTAAAAGGCCCTTGAGGTGTTTGGTGGAGATCGCTAGATCGCCCTGACCGGCGTGGGCATCACGTAAGTGAACGTGCAATGAAGTGTCGCTGAGTTGCCTCGGTGGAGCCTTTGGGAACCGCTTTGGACAGTACGTGACGGCTCTGGGAATGCTCGACTTGATGAGCGTGATCAATCTTCGTGGCTCGCAAGTGGTTACGCCTTGTGAGGGTGGGTTAGATCATTTGCTGATGAGTCGAGTTGGACTTCTGGACTGGCCTTTTGTGCTCTGATGTGGACGCTTCAAGCTCGTTGCATGCACATCGAGTCCGTTATGGATTCGAGATGTTTAAGTTTGAATGATGGTGCACCGTAAGGGGTTATGTCAGGAGAATCCCTTGTTTGGTGTAGGTGTGTTGCGGCAACTTCGGAGTGGTTCGAGGGTGACTTGCGTCTTTGTGTTTTCGGTCACGCTTGGGGGATCTGGCTGGCCTGGTGGCTACCCGACTCCGGTTGTGTGATGTTGTCGCCAAAATCGCTCAACTTACCGTTGGTAAATCAACGTGCAAAGGTTCTAGCGCTCTTGCGTGCAATGGTGCGGAGGTAGGCAACGCTCGCACGGAGAGAACAGTCGATCCGGTCCTGTGATCGTCCATGGGGGACGGGTGACCTCTGCTCGCACGGAGAGGACTCCCTCGGGACAAGGCGCCCCCGCCGGCTGCTAACGGGCGACCTCCGCTCGCACGGAGAGGACCTCATCTTCCTTCCGGTTGAACGTGATCTCGACGGGCGACCTCCGCTCGCACGGAGAGGACGTGACGCCGAACCAGCCCCGGGCGGCCATGGACGGGCGACCTCCGCTCGCACGGAGAGGACCGTACGACGGTCAGCGCGGGCGCGCCCGCGTACGGGCGACCTCCGCTCGCACGGAGAGGACTCGGAGAACCCCGCGTACTGCTTCGAGAAGTGCGGGTGACCTCCGCTCGCACGGAGAGGACGCGGTCGATGCCGCTGGCACCCTTGCGGGTCGCGGGTGACCTCCGCTCGCACGGAGAGGACGCGACCGCCCGCTACGCCATCACCGAGCAGGGCGGGTGACCTCCGCTCGCACGGAGAGGACTTGATGGCCACCGCCAGCTCGGGCCGCAGAAGCGGGTGACCTCCGCTCGCACGGAGAGGACTATCCCAGCTTGGTCGTCCTGGAGGCGGTGGACGGGTGACCTCCGCTCGCACGGAGAGGACCACCACCGTCCGCTCGTACGCGGCCGCCGTGCCGGGTGACCTCCGCTCGCACGGAGAGGACCCGCACCGACCAGCCCGGCCACCATCTGCGGGACGGGTGACCTCCGCTCGCACGGAGAGGACACCTACAACCGCAGCGGAGCGATTCCGTACATCGGGTGACCTCCGCTCGCACGGAGAGGACGAGTGGGCCGCCGATGTCACTGCCGCTCGATTCGGGTGACCTCCGCTCGCACGGAGAGGACGGACCAGGAGGGAGCGCCTTCGGCGCGCATTCCGGGTGACCTCCGCTCGCACGGAGAGGACGCCCGAAGCCCCTCAAGGACTTTTACGAGGGGCGGGTGACCTCCGCTCGCACGGAGAGGACCCTCCTGTATTGCGGACAGGGAGACCACCGGACGGGTGACCTCCGCTCGCACGGAGAGGACTCAGCTCCGGTAGATCAGCGCGCCGTTCTTTCCGGGTGACCTCCGCTCGCACGGAGAGGACCGCTGAGACGCCGAGGCCCAGGGCCAAGGAAGCGGGTGACCTCCGCTCGCACGGAGAGGACCCCGCAACGCGGCGATCGTCCAGGACGAGATCCGGGTGACCTCCGCTCGCACGGAGAGGACACCGTGATCCCGGCGGGCCCCGGCACGCTCACCGGGTGACCTCCGCTCGCACGGAGAGGACGCGTGAGGCGATGTGGGGATGGGCCAGGTAGGGCGGGTGACCTCCGCTCGCACGGAGAGGACTAGACCGTGTTGATCACGAAGTCGACGGGGCCCGGGTGACCTCCGCTCGCACGGAGAGGACGCCTCGACCGCCTCGGTCGCCTCCTCCAGGAGCGGGTGACCTCCGCTCGCACGGAGAGGACGGTGGTGGTGTTCGGGGCCGAGGCCCACGGGTCGGGTGACCTCCGCTCGCACGGAGAGGACAACGTCGACACCGCGTCCAAGAGCATCGGGGACGGGTGACCTCCGCTCGCACGGAGAGGACACTTCCTGACCTGCAACGTTAGGAGGGCTTTGCCGTTTCTTTACCGGTCGCCATGGTGGCCTCCGATTCTTCGAGCTGATGCGCCTCGACAGTGTAGAGGGGCTATCGCTCAGAAGGGGGCTTCACCTGGGATTAGTCCGCGTTGTCAGTGGCGACTGCTATCTCTAGCTGCATGGCTGAACGTGAGAAGGCGCGTCCAGCAGACGGGCGTCTGGATGTCCGCCTGTGGGGCAAGGAGAAGGGGCTGTCGGCGCCCTATCCGGTGGTGTGCCATCTGCTCGACACGGCTGCCGTGTTCGGGGTGTTGTGGCGCGATCTGCTCGGGGAGCGGATGCGGGAGCGGATGGCTCGGGCCCTGGGGCTGGCGCAGGACGAGACGCGGGTGGTGCTGTCCTTCTGGGCCGGACTGCACGACGTGGGGAAGATCAGCCCTCCGTTTCAGGCGCAGGTTCCCGCGGCGTATCAGGGAGTTCGTGACGATCCGGGGTACCTGAGTGCGCCGGGTGCCGAGAACGAGCGGGCGTTCCGGCATGAGATGGCGACGCATTGGGCGCTGGCCACGTTGTTCGCGTCGGCTGGGTATCCGGGGGTCTCAGAGGGTAAGCGGCGGCTGTTGCGACTGGCTGTCAGCCATCAGGTCGCTCAGTTGCTGGGTGGTCACCATGGGTGCTTCGGTGAGGTTTTGCAGCCTGGGAAACTCGCGGTGGCGAGCGAGCACCAGCCCGGCCTGGGCGAGTCCGGATGGGCCGAGCAGCGCGCGGCGCACTTCGATGCCGTACGGCGGGCCCTGGGGGCCGATGCCGTTCCGGCGCACGGGTTGCCGGCCGAGTTGGCCGTGGTGGTGACCGGCCTGGTGGTCGTCGCGGATTGGCTGGCCAGCCAGACCGACGCGATCGAGGCGCTCATGCCGGGGGCCAACTGGCAGAGCAGCCCGGACGAGTTGGACGAGCACTGGCGGCGGGCACAAGCGGCGGCGCCCGGTCTGGTGAAGGCGGCGCAACTTGGCCGCGCTGAGTTCAGGGCCGAGCGGTTCGACGAGATGTTCCCGTTCCGGCCGAATCCACTCCAGGAAGATCTTGCTGACCGTCTGCCGGAGCTGGTCTCCGAGCGGGGCGCGGGGCTGCTGCTGGTGACGGCGCCCACCGGCGACGGGAAGACGGAGGCCGCGCTTTTCGCCGCCTCCGTTCTGGGAAGGGCTGCTGGGGCACGGGGCTTGTTCTTCGCCCTGCCGACGATGGCGACCGCCGACGCGATGCTGCCGAGGGTCGACGCGTTCGCGGGCACCGCGCTGGCGGGTGAACGCGCTCTGACGTTGCTGCACTCCATGGCATGGCTCAGCCCCGTCTATACGGGGAAGTACGCCGGGACGGGCTATGCGGGGGAGGACGCCGTCGCCGGGGCCGGACAAGGGGCGGCCGAGGCCGGCTCGCTCGACGGCGGGATGAGCAGCGACGCCCGCACCGCGACGGAGGCCGGTGCGTGGCTGCGTGGCGCGAAGCGAGGGCTGCTCGCTCCGCTGGGCGTGGGCACCATCGACCAGGCCCTGAGCGCCGTACTGCCGCTCACCCACAACGCGCTGCGTCTGTTCGGTCTCTCCGACAAGGTCTTCGTGGTGGACGAAGCCCATGCGTACGGACCGTGGATGCACAAGCTCCTGACCCGTCTGCTGGAGTGGCTGGGATCCTTCCGGGCGCCGGTCGTTCTGCTCTCCGCGACGCTGACGGGACGTACGGCGGCCTCGCTGGTCGACGCCTACCGTCGCGGCGCCGGGTACCTGGACCCCTCGGAGGTCGAGCCCCGCTACCCGGGGTGGCTGTTCACCGACGCGGGCAGCGGAAGAGTCTCCGCTCCCCGGTCCGTGGGCAGCGGTCGTACGCGCACCCTGGACGTATCGGTGGACCGGGTCGTCTGGGACACGGAGGACGCGCCGGGCACCGTTCCCCGCGCCGGCGGCCGACGAGAGGCGCTGCGGCACCTGCTCGCGCCCGTCGCCGAGGAGGGGGGTACGGCGCTGGTGTGCTGTACGACGGTGGCCGAGGCCCAGCGTACGTTCCGTGATCTGCGTGCGGCCTTCCCCGAGTTGGCGGCGAGCCGGGGCGGTCTGCGGCTGCTCCACTCGCGCTATCCGGCGAAGGTACGGCGCGAGATCACCGCCGCCTGTGAGGCTGGGTACGGTAAGCCGCGCGCTCCGGAGGATACGGAACGTCCCCGCCCTGCGTCGGTCCTCGTCGCCACCCAGGTGGTCGAGCAGTCCATGGACCTCGACTTCGACCTGGTCGTCACTTCCCTCGCCCCGCTGGCCCAGCTTCTCCAGCGAGCCGGTCGTGGTCGTCGGCACCCTCGGGGGACGAAGGGACGGCCGGAGTGGGCGCGCCCGGAAGACCGGCCCCGCCTGGCGGTACTGGAACCGGTCGACGGTGCGGGAGAGACGTCCGTGCCGCGTATGTGGGGCACGGTCTACGACGCCGGACTGCTGCACCGTACCGCGCTCCTCCTCCGCGAAGAGGCGGCCGGGACGATCGCGGTACCGGGAGATGTGCAGCGGCTCGTCGACGCCGTGTACGCGGAGGATTTCGTCGACAAGCTCGACGCGACCGTCCAGGAACAGCTTCGGCACATGGACGCTGAGCGGGAAGCCTCGGAAATGGCGCAGGTACACATGGCCGACCTGGTCGGTATCCGTGCCCCCGCGGACATCGCCTACGACCTGAACAAACTCAGCCGACGCGAGTCGGGTGTCACCGAAGAACTCGTGACGACCCGGCTCGGGGCCGACAGCGGACGGGTGCTGTGCGTGTACGAACAGCCCGGTGGCGCGATGACGCTCGACCCGGACGGCGAACTTCCGCTGCCGAAGGCCGGCAGGCACGGACTGACCCGCGACGCGCTCGCCCTGGTCATGGAACATGTCGCACCGGTCCCCGGTACGTGGCTGCGGGACGGGTCGGCCGGGTTCCCGGCACCGCGCGGCTGGGACAAGCAGTCAGCGCTGCGGGACGTGGTCCTTCTGCGCATGCGGTCCATGCCGGACGGTTCTTGGGCCTGCCCTGACGGTGCGAAGACGATCACCATCTCCGATGTCGGTCTGGAGGCAAGCTGATCAATTCCGCACTTTTCATCTTCTGGGCCTCAGACGCTCCTAGAGTGCCTATGGCTGCACCAAGTCCCCACTCCGAGTGTCGATTTCGGCTGTGCTCACGCCGGTCAATGCCCCATCGGGCCTGTCGCCCTACCGGCCAGGGCAGTCAACAAGAGGGCAGCGGCCCACGAAAGGAACCCCTTGCCTACCCCGCCGCCGATCCAGACCCCGACGCCGGCTCCGACCACGAACCGCTCCTACAGCCTGCTCGACGAACCGTGGATTCCGGTCCTCTGGACCACCGAGGCACAGCGCGCCGCCGGTGAACCGCTGCCCCCGCGTACCGGTCTGCGGAATCTCCTGCTGTCCAGCGAGCGGATCAAGGGGCTCGCGGTGGCCGATCCGCCCGCACACTCGGCGCTGCTCCGTATCCTCTACGCGCTCACCGCGCGCGTGACCGGTCTCGATGAGACGGGCTCGGGCGACTGGGGAGACAGACGCGCGGAGGCGCTGGACGAGGAGCGGCTGGACGCGGGGAGGATCGAGGAGTACTTCGCCCGGTATTCCGACCGTTTTTTCCTGTACGACCCCGAGGGTGGCCGCCCCTGGATGCAGGACGCCCGCCTGGCCGACCAGTGCGATCCAGACAACACCGCCGGTGTCAACAAGCTGATCGTGACCCGGCCGTCGGGCAACAACCATGCCTGGTTCCGCCACGGCAGCGACGCCCGGCCCGATCTGCCCACCACGACCGAGGCCGTCTTCAACCTCCTGACCTGGCACTACTACGGCCCTTCGGGGCGCTGTTCGGCCCGCGAGGTCGCAGGGGTGAAGAGTGCCAGCATGACGGCGGGGCCGTTGCGTACGGCGCTCTCCTACCACCCGGAGGGCGACACTCTGTTCGAGACGCTGCTGGCGGGTCTGGTACGGCCCGACACCACCGTCCGGCGGAAGACGGACCGCTGCCCGTGGGAATGGGACGAACTGCCCGACCCCGACGCCCCGCCCCGCCCGCCGCGCGGACCCTGCTCCCGCCTGACCGCCTGCTCCCAGCACGCCCTGCTCCTGGTACCCGACCCGGAGAACATGGACCGGGTCCGTGACGCGTTCATCACCTGGGCCTACCGCAGTGGCCGTATTCCACGCGACGACGACTACCTGATCTGGCAGATCAGCCAGCAGGGCAACCGCTACCCGCGGCCCGCCGACTCCAGCCGCGCTCTCTGGCGCGACCTCGACGCCCTGCTGCTGAAGCAACCGGGTGGCACCGCGCAGGCCCGCCGGCCCGCCGTCTTCAACTCGGCCTTCGAGGTCTCTGAGGAACTGCGAGTGAGGGCGCTGGGCTTCGAGCAGGAGGGCCAGGCCAAGGACACCCAGTTCATCGACGCCTCCACACCTGCCGTTCTCGGGTACGTCGAAACCAAGGTGAACGCGCGGACAGCTCCCGCGGTGGGGCTCATGCGGAAGCTCGGGGAGGACCACGGCCGCAACCTCGACCGGGCGCTCAGAAAGGCATGGGCGGCCTACAAGGACGACCCCAAAGCCGATGCCGGCAAGTGGATCGAGGAGGCGGGGGCACGGTACTGGCCGGCGGCCGAGACCGAGTTCTGGACCCGCTTCCGCCTCCTGGACCGGACCGGTCAGATCCTGGGCGCCGGACTGGACCAGGCTGCGACCCGCAGGGCGTTCCTCCGTCTCGCGGAAGCCGCCTACGACCAGGTGACCCGATCCGTCACCCGGACACAGCGGGGCGCCAAGGCGGTCAACGAGGCCCGTATCGAACTCTACGGCCGCCCTCGGCGCCGCAGCCAATCCGGCTGACATCCCCTCCCCAGCACGACCGACCCCCGACACGACGACGGAGAGTGCGCTCATGACGACCGCTGCCCGGCCCGACGATCCGGCCGCCGCGTACCGCGAACGCCTGGCGAAATTCACCTCGTGGATCGAGCAGATCTGCAAGAAGGACCCCGGAGCCCGCCGTGCCCTCCGCAGCGGGCTGCGCCGGGGCATCAACGATGTGCAGTTGCAGCCCATGCACCGTCTGGTCGCCGTCTGGGTCCCGAACTCTCTCTCCGGAGACCGGCAGTTGCCCTACTACGCCGTCGCCTCCATGATCGCGGCGCAGGCGCGCCACACGTTCGCGGAGACCGACGACGAGGACGACACCGAAACAACCGAATCGTCGGAAGCGACCGGAGCGGCTGGAACCGTGACGGCCGAAACAGCGGAGGCGCCCAGCGCTCACGCCGTGAACAAGGAAGCCGGCTTCGGCAGCGGCGGCGAGCCGACCGGTGAAAGCGCCGGGCAGGACGGGGCGCCGTCTGCGGACGCCGCGAAGAAACCTCTCCAGCGTTACGGTCCCAGCCTCGGTACCGCCTTCGCCATGGCGGTGACCACCGCCTCCGACAGGGACCGGGCGATGCGCGACTCCGCTGCCGAGGCCCGCCTCAACTTGCTGACCCGGCAGAGCGCCCAGGGCCTGCACCGTCATCTTCCCGCTTCCGTCGGCTACCTGCGGGAACTGAAAGTGCCCGTCGACTGGGCCCAGCTCCTGTCCGACCTGCTCGCCTGGCCGCACCGCTCCGGGGAGATCTCGCGCCGCTGGCTCCAGGACTACTACCGGCTACGGGAACAGGAAGCCCGAAAGCGGGTGGACGAGGACGGCCACCACGAACAGGAACAGCCGCTCGAAGCATCCTGACGCCCTTCGGCCCTGTCCCGTCACCAGCCCGTCACACACCACGTATCCCCGCACTGTTGAAGGAGCATCCTCCATGTCCGCGCCCGCCCGCTTCATCGATGTCCACATCGTGCAGTCCGTCCCCTTCGCCAACCTCAACCGGGACGACACCGACTCCGTCAAAACGGTGCAGTACGGCAACGTGTGGCGCACTCGCGTCAGCAGCCAGTCCTGGAAGAAGGCCACCCGCGACCTCTTCCAGGAGCAGATCGGCCAAGCGGCGCTGCGTACCCGCCGTATCGGTGAACGTGTCACTCTCGAACTCGAAGGCCGGGGCTGGCCCCCGGACCTCGCGCAGCGTGCCGGGGCACACATCGCGGCAGGCAGCAGCATCAAATTCGAGCTGAGCAAGGACCGTGCCAACCCGAAGCAGACGGTCCCGAACAAGGTGATCACCAACGCGATGGTCTACGTACCGGAGAGCGCCGTCATGGAACTCACCGACATCGCCGAAGAGCACCGTGAAGAGTTGGCCGGGGCCAAGGACATCAAGAAGCCCGCCGACAAGAGCGTCCTGCCGAAGGACCGGATCGAGGCGGTGCTCCGTACCCGTAACGCCGTCATCAACCTCTTCGGACGTATGCTCGCCGAAATCGACGAAGCGGGCGTCGACGGCGCCGTCCAAGTGGCCCACGCCCTCACCACCCACAGCACGGATATCGAACTCGACTACTTCTCAGCCGTCGACGACCTCACCGATCTCTGGGACGACTCGACCGGCAGCGGCCACATGGGCAACGCCGAATTCAGCGCAGGGACCTTCTACCGCTACGCCACCGTCGACCTGCGCGACCTCGCCGCTAACATCGGCGACGAACCCTCCGCCCTCCGTGAACTGGCCGGCACGTTCCTCGCCACGTTCATCGAGTCCCTGCCGCAGGCGAAGAAGAACTCCACCGCCCCGCACACCATCCCCGACCTCGTCCACCTTTCCGTACGGTCGGACCGCCCCCTCTCCTACGCCGCCGCCTTCGAGGAGCCCGTACGAGCCAAGGCTGAAGGCGGATTCGCCGCCCGCTCCGTCGAAACCCTCAACACCTACGCCACCACCGCCAACAAACTGCTCGGCGCCGACCGCGTCCTCACCTCCGGCTGGACGGGCGTGGAGTCCAAGGAACTGACCGGTCTCGGCGCCCGGCACGACTCCTTCGCGGAGCTCATCACCACCGCCCTGAACAGTGCGCTCGGGCAGGCCCCCACCAAGGCGACCGCGTGACCGGCCCCACCCGCCCCCAACCCCAGCCAGGGCTGCTGCTGCGTCTGACCGGCCCCCTACAGTCCTGGGGCGAACGCAGCCACTTCAACCAGCGCGACACCGCCGGCTTCCCCACCAGGTCCGGTGTCATCGGACTGCTCGCATCCGCCCTGGGCCGCCGACGCGACCAGCCGGCGGACGACCTCGCCCGGTTCTCGCTCACCGTACGCGCCGACCGGCCCGGCGTACTCCTGCGCGACCTGCACACCGTCGGCGGCGGTCTGCTCCCGAAACAAACCGTCACCACCGCCGAGGGAAAGAAGCGCGGAGGCGACACCGGAACCCTCGTCTCCCACCGCTACTACCTCGCGGACGCCGCGTTCACCGTCGCCCTCACCGCGACATCCGAGCGCGGCGGCGAAGCGATGGCCCAGACAGATCTGCTCGCCCGCTGCGCACACGCCCTGGACAGGCCGCGCTGGCCCCTCTACCTCGGCCGCCGCTCCTGCCCGCCCGAGGGCCCCGTTCTGCTCGGCACCTCCGACGACGCCCTGCACCACCTTCTCCACCTGCCCCTTGCGGCAGTCGAGCCCAAGACCCCGGGCACCGTCGAATTCTTCTCCGACCGGCCCCTGGACCGGCTTCCCGTCCCCAGCGAGCTCATCGGGCCTGCCGATGACGACGGAACACGTCCCTCCAGCAACGTCAACGACGAACCGCTCTCCTTCCACCCCCGTCGGCGCGCCTACCGGGACCGTCCCCTCTATCGCCGCACCCTCCACCTGCCCGAAACCCCCTACGCGGGGCTGGGTGCCAAGCAGCTCGCAGCGCTCGACACCTACCTGTCCGAGCACCTGACCGACCACCCGGCCCGCACCGAAGGGAAAGGCCGTTGACTCTCTGGCTCACCCGCGTCGTCCCCGACCTGCGTTCCGCGGACGCCCGACGCGACACCAGGGGCCCCGGCGGAGCGATCCACCTGCACCGACGCCTCATGTCGCTCTTCCCTTCCGACGCCGGCCCCGACCCCCGCGCCCGCTTCGGCGTCCTCTTCCGGCTGGAGGACACCCCCACGGGTCCGCAGATCCTGCTACAGAGTTCCGTCGAACCCGCCCTGGACCGCCTTCCCGAGAACTACGGCACCTCTCTCACCCGGCCGCTCACCCCGCTCCTCGACGCCCTGAAACCCGGACTGACCATTCGCTATAGCTGCGTCGCCAGCCCCGTACGCAAACCAGGGGCGACCACCCGCGCCCTCTACAAGCTGCCCCCGGTCGTCTCCCTGACCGGAAAAGCGGCCGACGAGTGGTGGTCCAGACAGTCCGACGCCAGCGGACTCAAACCGCTCACCCTCCACTCCCAGCCTCTCGACGCCGTACAAGGCCAACGAGGTGCACAGGGCCCGGCAGCACGGCAACGCGTCCGCCACGCCCGAACCCGCTTCGACGGCACCGCCGCGATCATCGATCCCGACCTTCTCCGTACGAAAATCACCGAAGGCATCGGACGCGGTAAACCGTACGGATGCGGTCTTCTCAGCATCGCCCCCGCACGAGGAACCGCATGACGCCCACCACGGCGGCGGCCTCCGAACGCACTCCCTCGGAAGGCCGCCGACGGCTCGCGGCTCCCACTGTGGCGATGCTGCCCCGCATCGCCGACTCACTGTCCTTCCTCTACCTGGACATCGTCCGCATTCACCAGGACGACACCGGAGTCTGCGCCGAAGTCACCAGCGAACGCCACGGAACCCAGACCGTCTACCTCCCCACGGCAGCTCTCAGCTGTGTCCTGCTCGGCCCGGGGACCTCCATCACCGCCCGAGCCCTGGCCACCCTCGCGCGCCACGGCACCACCGTCGTCGTCACCGGCGCCGGAGGCGTACGCTGCTACGCAGCCACAGTGCCCGACTCGCTCACCACCACCTGGCTGGAGCGCCAGACCCGCTCCTGGGCCGACGACACCAGCCGCCTGGCCGTGGCAACCGCCATGTACGAGCAGCGATTCGGCCGAGGCACCGTCCCAGCCGGCACCACCCTCGCCCAACTCCGCGGCCTGGAAGGCCAGCGGGTCAGGGCCCACTACCAACTCCTCGCCCGCCAGTACAAGATCGGCCGCTTCCGCCGCGCCTACGACCCTGCCTCCTGGGACACCCAGGACCCCGTCAACCTCGCCCTCTCCTCCGCCAACACCTGCCTCTACGGCATCGTCCACGCCGCCATCACCGCCCTGGGCTGCTCGCCCGCCCTCGGCTACGTCCACAGCGGTAACCAGCAGGCCTTCGTCTACGACATCGCGGACCTCTACAAGGCCGAACTCACCATCCCTCTGGCCTTCTCGCTCCACGCCTCCAGCAACCCCGAGGCAGCGGCACGCCGTTCCTTCCGCGAAGGACTACGCCTGTTCAAGCTCCTCCCGCGCATCGTCGCCGACATCCAGCACCTCCTGGACCCCGACACCACGTACGAGGTACCCGACCCGGAAGAACAACTCGTCGACCTCTGGGACCCGATCGCCGGCACCGTCCAGGCCGGAATCAACCACGGAACTGACTTATGACCACCACGCCCCGAGGACCCCGCCCATGTCCTCAATGATCGTCCTCTCCGCCACCGCCGTCCCCGACCACCTCCGAGGCGCCCTGACCCGCTGGCTCCTGGAAGTCACCCCAGAGCTGTACGTAGGCACGGTCTCGGCCCGCGTCCGCGACGAACTCTGGTCCTCCGTCGCCGCCTGCACCGACGACGGAATGGCCGTCCTGGCCTACCCAACAGACAACGAACAGGGCTTCACCCTGCGCACGGCAGGCACCCGCCGCCGCGAAACGATGGACTTCGACGGTTTGGTCCTGATCGCCTTCCAGCGACAAGGTCAAGAAACGGCAAACCCCTTCTAACGCCGCAGGTCAGGAAGTGTCCTCTCCGCGCGAGCGGAGGTCACCCGTCCCTGATGGTCATCGGGGACACGCTCAGCCGGTCCTCTCCGCGCGAGCGGAGGTCACCCGCCGGGCGTGTTGAGGGCGAGGGCGAGGACGGCGTCCTCTCCGCGCGAGCGGAGGTCACCCGCGCCAGACGGAAGCGACCTGCCCGACGTGACCGTCCTCTCCGCGCGAGCGGAGGTCACACGGACTTCGGCGGGTTCGTGAACACCAACGTGGTGTCCACTCCGCGCGAGCGGAGGTCACCCGGCTTCAGCCCCCGGGCCACGCAGACGGTTTCGGTCCACTCCGCGCGAGCGGAGGTCACCCGATCGAGGACAGGACCCCCGTCGATGCCACCCCGTCCACTCCGCGCGAGCGGAGGTCACCCGTCGGGCCAGGCAGCGATCGAGGGGCCCGACGCGTCCACTCCGCGCGAGCGGAGGTCACCCGACGATGTTCAGCGTGGTGATCGGGTTGGAGACGTCCACTCCGCGCGAGCGGAGGTCACCCGCCGTACGAGCTGGCCGAGTACACCCCGGCGGCGTCCTCTCCGCGCGAGCGGAGGTCACCCGGGCTGGGTGCTCGGGGAGTGGAAGGGCGACCCGTCCTCTTCGCGCGAGCGGAGGTCACCCGGTCCGGCCGAGTGCCGGCCTCATCGAGGACATGTCCTCTCCGCGCGAGCGGAGGTCACCCGGGAACGGGGACAGCATGAACCAGGACATGGCAGTCCTCTCCGCGCGAGCGGAGATCACCCGGCCGCCTTGTCCTCCTTGGCCTTGGTCTCGGAGTCCTCTCCGCGCGAGCGGAGGTCACCCGCCACACCAGGGCGCCCTAAGGGCGCTCGTCGGCCTGTGGGTGCCCACTCATCAGCGTCCGGCCGGAGCTGTCGAGTGCATCCAGCTTGAGACCATGGCCGACAGCGGCCTCGAATCGGACTGCGAAGCCGTCCGCCCGGTATGGCGGCGGAACCTCGTCGCTGATGTCCACTGCCTCCTCGCGAGCCTGATCCAGGCCGTTGACCAGACGGGAGACATGGCTGTGCCGGTCGGCCGAACGGTCGGCGAGGCGTCCGCCGCCCATTGCTGGCCTGGGCTGCTTGGGGCGCAGTGTCCGGATCCGCCACGAGACGAGGAGGCGCGGGGTGCTGGGAGAGGGGTGCGGTTCAGGCAGGGGGCGAGGCGTGCCGCTCACCCAGGGCATTCAGCAAGAGACGATCGTCGATCATGTCGGCACCTTCCAGGATGGCCTGCTTGGCGGCGGACTCGGCAGCCTTCACGAGTTCCGCATGACTCAACCGGCCACCCGCTCAGTCACTGAGGGCCACCGCACTGCGAGAGTGTCCATTCCCGCGAGCCTCCGGCGGGACGATGAGGACTCGCAGGGCATGCCGTTGTCGTGGCCACGGGAACGGTGCTGATGTGAGGGCGGTCAGGCTGCGGATACGGCTGGCAGCGTTGCGGTGCAAACATCACCGATGTTGGGGCAGGCCCATGAAATAAGGGGCTATCGTGATCCTGATTTGCGCCTGCGATGAGACGCGTGGCCGTGCTGACGTGTCAGCACGGAGGGCGGATCGACGGGGATTCGGCCGGACTCAGGGGGATGGAAACAGGGCTTTTTGTCCCGATTCTCTGGTGAAACCGCAGGTCAGAAAGGTAACAATTTCGGGTTCGACTCTCCTAGGCTCCACTTTCTCGGACCCCCTCCGACCTGCGGAAACGCGGGACGGAGGGGGTCTTGTCCGTGTTTCGGCGGGCGGGGGGCGGGCGACGAGTGGGCGGGGAGTCGGGCGCCGGGCCGACCGCCGCGACGGCGGACACGGCCGAAGCCGGCGTCGAAGCGACGACCCCCGTGTTCCGCTGCCGGTCCGGAGACGCCACGATGAAGGGCGACGGCACCGGATTCCGCCGCACCGCGCTGGTACGGGGCGGCGGCGATGTGTGTGAGGGCAGGAACGGCCATGGACCACACCACCCCGCGGCGCGGCCCGCTTCCGGCGGACTCCGCTGGCAGGGACCGCCTTCCGGCGGACTCCGCCGGCCGGGGCCGACTTCCGGCGGACGCCGCGCTTCTGTTCGCTTACGGGACACTCCGGTTCGGTGCCGTCCTCGACGCGCTGCTCGGGCGGATACCGCACCGCGTACCGGCCGTCGCGCCCGGCTGGCGTGCTGCGTCGCTGGAGGGGCGCGTCTATCCGGGGCTCGTGGCGGCTCCCGGCTCCGCGGCTCCCGGGGTGCTGCTCACCGGTCTCAGCCGGAGGGAATGGGCCGTCCTCGACGCCTTCGAGGACGACCGTTACGACGTGCGTGAGGTGTCGCTCACCTCGGGCCGGAGCGGGCTCGCCTATGTCTGGCGGGGCGGCGAGGTCCGCGACGAGACCTGGGACGCCGAGCGGTTCCGGGCCCGTCACCTTGAGGCGTACGCCGCCCGGTGCGCGCGGATCGCTCCTGGGCTCGCCGCCGAAGCCGACCGGTGAACGCCGCCGGGGGGAAGAGGGCTGGTCGGCGGCGGGCATCCGGTGCGCGGCCGGAGACGGCCGCACCGGTGCGGTGAGCCCTCTCCGGCCGGGGCCGTCATGGCGTGGTCGGTTCGTGAACAACGTGGACGAGGTCCTGGTTCGGGGCGGACCCGGCGCCCGTCCCGGACCCGGACCCGGGCCCGGTGATGGAGGGGACGGGTCTGCCGTCCAGGACGGCCTTGGCGCGTTCGAGGTCGAACTCGCCTTCCCATTTCGCGATGAAGATGGTCGCCACGGCATTGCCGAGGACGGTGGTCAGGATGCGGCCCTCGTTGAGGAACCGGTCGATGCCCACGATCAGGGCCAGGGCCGCCATCGGCACATGACCGATGATGCCGATGCTGCCGGCCAGGACGACGAACGCGCCGCCGGGTACGCCGGCCGCTCCCTTGCTGGTGAGCATCATGATGCCGAGCATCGCCATCTGAGCGCCCAGGGACAGGTGGATGTCCAGCGCCTGGGCGAGGAAGAGCGAGCTCATCGTGAGGTAGATGGCGGTGCCGTCGAGGTTGAAGGAGTAGCCGGCCGGCAGGGTGAGGCCGACAACCGGCCGGGAGGCGCCCAGGTGCTCCATCTTGCCGACCATGCGGGGCAGTACGGCTTCGCTGGAACACGTGGCCAGGATGATCAGGAGTTCTTCCTTGAGGTAGCGGCACAGTTTGAAGAGGCTCAGGCCGGTGTAGCGCAGCAGCCCTCCGAAGACGACCAGGATGAACACCGCGCAGGTGGCGGAGAAGAGCGCGATCAGGACCAGTAGTTGGTGCAGGGTGCCGATGCCGTACTTGCCGACGGTGAGGGCGATCCCGCCGAAGGCGCCGAGCGGGGCGGTGCGCATGACCCAGCCGACGACCTTGTAGACGACCCGGGAAAGGCTCTCCACACCGCGCAGCAGCCCGTCGGCGGGCTCGCCGACGGCCTTGATGCCGATGCCGAACAGCACGGACACCAGCATGACCGGCAGGATCTCGCCCTCGGTGAAGGCGCTGAACATGGTGGTCGGGATGATCGACAGGACGAAGTCCGGCAGATCGATGTGGGTGCTGGTGGTGCCGTCGGGCAAGTCGTCGGTGCTCAGGGACGAGGCATCGATGTGCATTCCGGCGCCCGGCTGGAACACATTGGCGACCGCCAGGCCCACGAGCATGCACAGTCCGGTCAGGACGACGAAGTAGAGCAGCGACTTGGCGCCCACCCGGCCCACCCGGCCGATGGAGTCCACCTTGCCCACGCCCAGGACGACGGCGCAGAAGATGACGGGCGCGACGATCATCTTCATCAGGGCGACGAACCCGTCGCTGAACGGCTGCATCTGTACGGCGGTGTCCGGCCACGCGGCGCCGGCCACGATGCCCGCCGCGACACCGATCAGGACCTGGACCCACAACTGGCGCAGCCAGTATCCGACACCGCGCGCCGTTGCGGACGTCCTCGGAGTGCTGGACATTTTCATCCCTTCTACAGGCCGGAAACAATCTCTGTATACAGGGCTGCATTCATCTCTGTATAGAGCTGTGTCGACAGGAGTTGGTCTCTCCGGGGAAGTGGGGAAGCGGGGAAGTGGGGAAGCGGGGTCGGTCTTTCCGCGGAAGCGCTGACAGCGGGCGCCCCACGCAGCAGGTCCCGGCCGCCCGTGCGGGGCAGCCGGGACCCGGAGCGTGTGTCCGTGCCGGTCGGATGGTCAGTCGGCCACCCAGTAGGTGCGGGTGTTGGTGAACTCCCTGATGCCCGCGGCTGCCAGTTCCCGGCCGTATCCGCTGCGCTTGGTGCCGCCGAAGGGCACCCGGGGATCGGAGGCGACGATCGCGTTGACGAACGCCGCGCCGCTGGTGACGCGCCGGGCCAGGGCCACCCCGCGGGCCGGGTCGGCGGTCCAGACGCTCAGCCCGAGCCCGTACACGCTGCTGTTCGCGAGGCGGACGGTGTCCTCGTCGTCGGCGGCGACGGTGAGGGCGGCGAGCGGGCCGAAGGTCTCCTCGTCGAAGGCGGGCATGCCGGGCCCGGTGCCGGCGAGGACGGTCGGCGGGTAGAAGAATCCGTCGCCGGGCAGCGGCTTGCCCCCGGTCAGCAGGAGGGCCCCGGCGGCGACGGATTCCTCGACCTGCCGATGGATCGCGGTGCGCAGGTCGTCGCGGGCGAGGGGGCCGATCTGGGTGTCGCGCAGGAACGGATCGCCGACCCGCAGGGCCTCGGCGCCCGCGACGAACGCCCGGGTAAAGGCGTCGGCGACCGCCGCGCTGACGATGAACCGTTTCGCGCAGACGCAGCTCTGCCCGGAGTTGGTGAAGCGCGCCTTCACGGCCGCAGCGGCGGCGGCCTCGATGTCGGCGTCGTCCAGGACGACGAAGGCGTCCGAGCCGCCGAGTTCCAGGACGGACTTCTTCGCCGCGCGGCCGGCCGCCGAACCCACTGCGGCCCCGGCTCGATTGCTGCCCGTGAGCGTGACGGCGGCGATCCGGTCGTCCTCGATGAGCCGTGCGGTGGTGCCGGGCACGTCCGTGTCCGCGACGTGCAGGACGGTCACCAGATGCTCGGGGAACCCGGCCTCCACGAAGAGGTCCTGGAGGGCCAGCGCGCTGCCCATCACGTTCGAGGCGTGCTTCAGCAGCACGCCGTTGCCCGCGACCAGCGACGGGATCGCGAAGCGCATGACCTGCCAGACGGGGAAGTTCCACGGCATGACCGCCAGGACCACGCCGACCGGCTCATAAGCCACCCACGCCCGCGCGCCGTCGATCTCCACGTGCTCGTCCGCGAGGATGCCGGGGCCGGCCTGCGCGTAGTAGTCGGCCGTGACCGCGGACTTCTCGACCTCGCCCTCGGCCTCTCCGAGGGGCTTGCCCATCTCGGTGACGGCGAGCGCCGCGAGGCGGTTCCCGCGCTCGCGCAGGACGCGGGCGAGAGCGGCGGCCCGCGCGGCGCGCTCGGCGACCGGCACCAGGGCCCAGGCCCGGCTCGCGGCCCGCGTACGGTCCACCGCGGCGTCGACACGGTCCGCGCCCCAGGCTTCGTACGTCGCCACCGGCCTGCCCGTGGCGGGGCTGACGACTTCGATGGTGCCGCTCATACGGTGGGCGCCCCTCCCCTGTCGTGCTCGGACAGGTGCTCGAAGGTCTCCCCGGTCGCGGTGATGGTGCGGGTGACGTCCCGGCCGCCGTAGACCCAGTAGATCCGCAGGGCGCCCGCGCCCCGGTTGAAGAAGCGGTGCGGGATACCGGCGGGAACCCAGGTGGCCTGCCCGGCCTCCAGATCGAAGAGCTCTCCGTCGATCTCCGCCGTCGCCTCACCTTCCAGGATCAGCACCGACTCCTCGACGTTGTGGCTGTGCAGCGGCAGTCCGGTACCGGACTGGAACACGGTCTGACCGGTGGTGACGGCGGCCGTCGCCGAGTTCCACTTCCCGACGTAGGGGATCGTGGCGACGCCGCCGCCGCGGTCGAAGCGCTCGACCTCGGCAGGGTGGATGAGCAGGTTCGGTGAAGTGGGCCTGGCGCGCATGCGGCTCGGACCTTCCGTTCTCGGGGGCGGATCAGACGTGGTGGAAGAGGCGGCGGGAGAGGGTGTTCACCTGGCTGCCGGGCACGACGTAGCGGCTCGCGGCCTCCCGCCAGACCTTGAAGTGCGGCGCCGCGCGGTGCGCCTCGACCGCGGCCTCGTCGTCGTAGCTCTCGTGGAAGACGAAGTGGTGGTCGTCCGCCAGGTCGCAGACCACCTCGAAGGAGCGGCAGCCGGGCTCGTCGGTGAAAGTACGCTCGGCGTTCTCTCCGATGGCGGTCAGGAAGGCGGCGCGGCAGCCGGGGACGACCTGGAGGGACACGGTCAGCGTGATCATGCGGAAAGCTCCTCGGGTGCGGGTGCGGACGCGGGTCCGGGTACGGGTGCGGGAATCGGGGCGGGCAGGGGGGTTCCGGTGGCGGCGGCGATACGGGCGAGGGAGGCCCAGGTGTCGTCGACGACCGTGATGCCCTCGCCGGCCAGCCGCTCGGCGGTACGGATCTCCGGTTCGCCCGGGACGAAGATCTCCGCGACGCCGGGAGCGGCAGGGGTGGCCTTGGTCTCCTCGACGAGGGCTTCCATGCGCCGCTCGAACTCGGCCGGGTCGGCCATCGCCCGGATGTCGACGCAGATCAGCAGGTGGCCCACCCCGCTGCGGCCGGCCGGGCGGTACGGGCCGACGACCGAGGTCCCGAAGGCGCTGCCGGTCAGCACCCCGGCCAGGACATCGAACATGAAGGAGATGGCGTAGCCCTTGTGGCCTGCCATGGGAAGGATCAGACCTTCGATGGCACGGCGCGGATCGGTCGTGGGCACCCCGTCGCGGCCGGCGGCCCATCCCTCGGGGATCGGCTGTCCCCGCTCCTTGGCGTGGTAGATCTTCCCGCGGGCCACCGCCGTGTTGGCGATGTCCATGACGACCGTGCCGTAGCGTCCTCCCGGCGCGGCGATCGACCACGGATTGGTCCCCACGCGCTTCTCCCGCCCGCCCCAGGGCGCCATCGCCGGGCTGGCGTTGGTCATCAGCAGCGCCACGCAGTGCTGCGCGGCGGCCTTGCGGGTGAAGTACGCGGCGGTGCCGAAATGGCCGGAGTTGCGCAGGCCGACGGCGCTGATCCCGTGCTGTCGGGCGCGCTCCACACCCCAGCCCACCGCACGGTCGGCCAGCACCTGCCCCAGGCCGTCCCGGCCGTCCACGACCAGCACCGCACCGTTGTCGCTCACGGTCTCCGGGGCGGCCACGGCCGCCGTCGCGCCCGACTCGACGCGCTCCAGGTACCAGGGCAGGCGCAGCATGCCGTGCGAGGGGTGCCCCCACAGCTCGGCGGTCACCAGCGTGTCGGCGAGCAGGCGGGCGTCGGCCGGCGGAACCCCCTTCGCCTCGGTGGCGGCGGCAGCGAACCGGAGCAGGTCGGCGGCGCCGACGGTATGAGGCATGGGGCGGTCCTCGTCTCGGAGAGCAGTGCTGGGCATCCTGTATCCAGTTCTGTATACAGCAATGCCGCCAAAGAAACCATGGCCCTGGTGCCGACGGGTTCAGCGGGTGCCGACGGGTTCAGTGGGCGACGACGGGTTCAGTGGGTGACGACGGGTTCAGCGAAGGGTGTCGAGCTGGATCTCGGCGCCCGCCATGGAATCCAGAGTGGTCAAGCTGTCGATGAGCGCCTGGAGGGTCTGTGCGAGGTGATGGCGTGAGGCGGCCTCGGCCGACTGGGCGTCCCCGCGCGCGATCGCCTGCACCATGGCGCGGTGTTCGTCGAGCGATGTCAGCATCCGGCGCGGACCGCTGTGGGAGAGGTGCCGCAGGCGGGCCGTCTGGCTGCGCAGGTCGCCGATCGTACGGGCCAGGTACGGATTGCGGCAGGCCGCGATCACCGCCTGGTCGAACTCCTCGGTCAGCTCGTAGAAGTCCTGGTACGACCGTGCCTGCGTGGCCGCGTCCAGCTCATGGAAGGCCCGCTCGAACTTCTCCAGCCGGTCCAGCAGCCCGCGGAACGGAACCAGCACCGGCTCGTCGGCCGCCCCAGCGGCGGCCACCAGGGCGGCGGCGCGCGGCTCCAGCAGCATCCGGAACTCGAACAGCGCGCGCACGCCGCCCAGCGACAGCGCGGCCACCCGCGCCACCTCGCCCGGCACGAAGTCGACCAGCCCCTCGCGCGCCAGGCGGCGGATGGCCTCGCGCACCGGGGTGCGCGAAGCTCCCAGTTCCTCGCCCAACTGGACCTCGCTCAGCTTCGCCCCGGGCCGCAGCCGCATCGACTCGATGTCGCTCTTCAGCCGCGCGTAGACCGCTTCGCTCTTGCCCGTCGCCCGGACCATGCCGCTCCTCGTCAGTCCTGTCGCACACCAGCTTGTATACAGGCTACCGGGTGGCCCCACCGCCACTCTGCCCGTGAGCGGAACCGGACCCCCCTTCCTCCTCCGGCCATGCTTCGTCTCCGCAGTGACTTCTCCGCAGTCACTTCTCTCGGTCCGGGCGTACTGTATTTCTATCTGTATACCAAGGGCGATGGAGGGACACGCATGGCGCAACGTTGGATTCCGACGGTGTTCACCCGCGGCGGGACGAGCAAGGGACTCTTCTTCCACGGTCGGGACCTGCCGGCCGCGGGCCCCGACCGTGATGCGGTGTTCGTCTCCGCGATGGGCAGTCCGGACCCGTACGGCCGTCAGCTCAACGGTATGGGCGGAGGGCAGTCGTCCCTGTCCAAGGTGATGATCATCGAACCGTCCTCGCGCGAGGACGCCGAAGTGGAATACACCTTCGGCCAGGTCGACGTGAAGAGCGCCCTTGTCGACTATGCGGCGAACTGCGGCAACCTGTCCTCCGCCGTGGGCCCGTTCGCGGTCGACGAGGGGCTGTGCCCGCGCGAGGACGGAACCACCACCGTGCGGATCCACAACACCAACACCGGGAAGCTGATCCACGCGACCTTCGAGGTCCGGGACGGAGTCGCCGAAACGGACGGGAGCATGGCACTGCCGGGTGTCGCCGGAACCGGGGCCCCTGTCGAGCTGGAGTACTTCGAACCCGCCGGGACGCGGACCGGCGCGCTCCTCCCAACCGGCCTCCCGGCACAGGACCTCACCACGCCGTCCGGGACGTTCCGGGTGTCGATGGTCGACGCCACGAACCCGATGGTGTTCGTACGGGCAGCGGACTTCGGCCTGGACGGAACGGAAAGCCCGGACAGCATCGAGGCACGGCTGGACGTGATGGCCCGCCTCGACTGCGTCAGGCGGGCAGCGGCCACGGCCATGGGCATGTGCGACGATCCCTCCCGCGCCCCGCTGGGTGCCCCCAAGATCGCGGTGGTCGCCGCGCCCGCTCCCTACACACTGCTGGACGGCCGTGAGGTGACGGCGGCGGAGGCCGACATCGCCATCCGGGTCGTCTCCATGGGGCAGTTGCACCGGGCGCTGCCGGGCACCGCGGCGCTGTGCTCCGCGGTCGCCGCCCGCGTTCCGGGAACTCTCCTCCACGACATCGCTCCGGCCGGACACGGCGCACCGATCCACCTGGCCAGTCCGTCAGGCGTGCTGACCGCGGGTTCGAAGGTCGAACCCGTCGAGGGGGGAGGGGTGCACGCGGTGAGCGCGTCGTTGTTCCGTACGGCGCGCCCATTGATGAAGGGCTTCGTCGCCGTCTAGCGCCCCGACCGCATGGCTCCGTCACGCCGCTCGGACCTGCGGAGACGGGCCGCGCCCAGCCGGTGGAGACGGCCGCCCCGGCCGGTGGAGACGGCCGTCCCAGCCGGTGGAGGCGGCCGTCCCAGCCGGTGGAGGCGGGCCGGCCGGGTCACCATGTACGCAGACGGGGACAGCGTTCCACCGGCTTCCGCGCGCCGGCCGGACACGCGCCGGAAGCCGGCCTCCGGGCCGAGTGGGCCACGGTTCTCCGCTGTGATCCACGCCCGGGAAAGCTGCCACGAGGGCGGTCAGCCCACCACCACGACGCCGTCCTCATCCGAGTACAGGGTCTCACCGGGTACGAACTCGGTCCCGCCGAAGGAGACAGGTACGTCGACCTCGCCGGTCCCCGCTTTGGCGCTCTTACGGGGGTTGGCCCCCACGGCCTTGATCCCGATCGGGAGGGGCGCCAGCGCCGGGCTGTCACGCACCGCTCCGTTGATGACGACCCCCGACCACCCGTTGGCCAGGGCGAGTCCGGCGATGACATCGCCTATGAGAGCGGTGTGCACGGATCCGCCGCCGTCCACGACCAGCACCGCTCCCGCGCCGGGAGTCGCCAGCGTCGCATGCATCAGCGCGTTGTCGTCCCGGCAGCGGACGGTGCGCACGGGGCCGCAGAAGCGACGGACGGCTCCGTACTGACGGAACTGGGTGTCGCAGGAGCGCACCGCATCGCCCAGTTCGTCGGCGAGATCGTTCGTGGTGCGCCGGCCGGAGAGAAACTCGTCTTCGGGTGTCATGTCTTCCGTTCCCGCGCGGGCGTCGGTGAGGACGGCGCGCGTTGCGAGGCAGTCTTGTATACATAACAGTATTCAACTTGCCTCGGTCGGTACACCCCCCAAGGTCATGGCGGCCCTGGACGCCCACAACGGATGAAGGAGCACCGCATGTCGCATACCGTGACAGCCCCCGATCTGCTGCGTTTCGCGGCTGCCGCCGCCGAGGCTCACGGTGTCCCGGAGGCCGACGCCGGACTCCTCGCTGACACGCTGGTGGCCGCGGAGCTGTGGGGCCACTCCTCGCACGGCATGCTCCGGCTGCCCTGGTACCTCCGGCGCATCGAGACGGGCGCGACGGTGCCGGACGCGGTTCCCCGGATCGTGACGGACAACGGTGCGGTGATCGTCGTCGACGGCGGCGACGGGCTCGGGCAGGTGGTGGCCGACCGGGCGGTGGCATGGGGGGTGGAGCGCGCGGGCCGGTACGGCATCGGCTGTGTCGCCGTACGCGGTTCGGGCCACTTCGGGACCGTCGGGTACTTCACGCGCAAGGCCGCCGAGCGGGGGTGCGTGGCTCTGTTCGCCACCAACACCAGTCCGGCCATGGCCCCTTGGGGCGGCCGGGAGAAGCGGGTCGGCAACAATCCCTGGTCCATCGCAGCCCCTGGCGGGCGGCACGGCACGGTCGTGCTCGACATCGGCAACACCGCTGTCGCACGGGGCAAGATCTACCACGCCTCGGAGCGCGGCGAGCCGATTCCCGATACCTGGGCGACCGGGGCGGACGGCACGCCGACCACCGATCCGGCCCGCGCGATCGAGGGGCTGCTCCTGCCCATGGCCGGCCACAAGGGCTACGCCATCTCCTTTCTCTTCGACATCCTGACGGGCGTTCTCACCGGAAGCGCCTTCGGGGCCGCGGTGGTCGGCCCTTCCTCACCGCACGGACGCAGCGGCGCCGGACATCTCCTGCTCTGTATCGACATCAAGGCGATCGCCGACCCCGCCGAGTTCGAAGAGCGGATGGGGGCGCTGATCGAGGAGACGAAGTCCACCCCGCTCGCGCCGGGAACGGCGGAGATCCTGGTACCGGGAGAGCCGGAGGCCCGCAGCGCACAGCGCCTGTCCGCCTCGGGCATCGAGATCGCCGCCGAGACCTGGGCGTCCCTGTCGCGCGTCGCCGCCGCTACGGGGGTCGCGATGCCCGTTCCGCTCTCCCGCCGCCGAATCCCGGTCGGCTTCGGCAAGGTCTATACACGGGGCTATACAGATCTGACCTCTGAACTGTATACAGATGTGCATTCAGTTAACGAGGAGATCACGATGTCCAGCCCTTCGGGCCCGGCCCGGCCCGCGATCCTCGGTTCCCGCAGGGGAGGTGTCAGGCCGTGACGCCTCTTCAGACCACATCCCTGATCGTCCTGGCCTGCATCGTCGCTCTGTCGATCTGGAAGAAGACCAACATCGGTCTGCTGGGCTACGCGGGCGCCTTCGGCATCGCGCTCCTCGCCGATATCGACCCCAATGAGGCGCTCGGTGCCTTCCCTGCCAAACTTGTCGTCCTCATCATCGGTGTTGCCCTTTTGTTCGCCCATGCGGAACGCAGCGGCGCCATCTCCTGGCTCGTCGAGCTGGCCCTGCGTCCCATCGGGCACCGACGCTGGGTGATTCCCTGGGTCGCCTTTGCCGCAAGCGCCGCCCTCTCGTCGATCGGCGCGCTGCCGGCGGCACCCATCAGCTTGCTCGTGCCGATCATGGCCCGCCTCGCCAGGACCTACCGGCTCAACTACCTGGTTCTCGCGTCCATTGTGGTCTGGGCGGCCAATGCGGGCGGTCTCTCCCCGCTCAGCCCGGCCGGGGCCCTGGTGCAGACCATCGCGCAGAAAGCGGATGTCAGCTATTCACCCTGGCTGCTCTACGGAATCATGCTCGTGCTCTTCGCCGTGGCCACCGCCGTGCTCATCGGCGCGGAGAAGTGGATTCGGTTCGTCGGGCGCGGCCGATCGCTCGACGCCGCCGAGGAGACACCGCCGCCGTCCGAGCCGGTCACGAACTCCGGAGACGGCCGGCCGGGTGGTTACGCACTCGCCTCGCTCGGCTCGCTCCTGGCGCTGATCGTCGGCGCGATCGCCTTCCAGCTCGATGTCGGCCTCAGTGCGCTGACCCTCGCCATGGTGCTTCAACTGGTCTTTCAGCCGCCGGAGAAGGACATCGTCGCCAAGGTTCCCTGGCCTGTGATCCTGCTGCTCTCGGGCCTGATCGTCTACCTGCACCTCCTGGAGACCATCGGCACCATGAAGAGCATCGAAGACGCTCTCGGTCACATCGACAGCACTGTCCTGCTGCTGGTCGTCCTCTGCTACGTCACCGCCATCGTGTCCAACATGGAGTCCTCCGCCCTCGTCGTGCTGGGCGTCATGGTCCCCATCGGTCTCCAGGGCGCTCAGCATTCCCCGGGTGAAGCGCTTGCCGTCATCATCGCCGTCGTCATGTGCACCATGGTGGTGGCCATCAGCCCCGTTCATATCGGCGGGGCGCTCATCATCGGCAACACACGAACCGAAGAACAGCAACATGCCGTCCGCTGGCTGTTCGTCATGGCGGGCATCGCGTCCGCACTCGTCCCGGCCCTCGTCGTCCTCTTCCCCGTCATCGTAGGAACGTAACAGCCGCGGGAATGGCTCGGAGGGACTCGGCTGCCGGCGGGTGGGTGGATCGGTTTACGGATAGAAACTTACGGGCGTTGCCTCTTGATCCCCGTCACCTGACGGAAGTAGCCTTACGTGCGTAAGTTCAGGGGCTGTCCGAGCGGCGCACGTACCCGTCCGGCCCCACGTACCCACCCCGAGGAGGGGCCATGATCTACCACGGCAACCGCTGCAAGCTCAGGGAAGACGTCACCGCCGAGCAGCTCCAGGAGGCGCTCACCTGCCTTGAGGAGCAGGGCAAGGGCATCCCCGCGGTGAAGTCGTTCATCTTCGGTCCCGAGCACAACAGCGAGTTCGACTGGTCGGCGATCTTCGTCCTGGAGGACCTGGACGGGTACGAGGAGTACCTCAAGCACCCGCTGCACACGCGGTCGGAGCTGGTCGCCTTCCCCCTGATGGAGAAGTTCGAGAGCTTCGACATCAGCGATGCGCCCGACCCGGAACTGGGCGCCAGGATCGCGGAGTTGCAGCGGCAGAACTTCGAGTCGAAGCCCGAACTCGTCGCACTCGTCGCGAACCTGGCCGCCCACAGCGGCAGCAGCGCCCCTCAGTAGGCGCCCCTTGGCAGGCGCTCCTCAGTAGGCGCTCCCCGGTTGGCGTCCCCCTGCGGCGCCCCCTGCTGTGCCCTCAGCGGGAGAGCCGACCCGTACGGCCGGGTCAGTGCTTCTCGTCCTTCCGGACGAGCCACTCGGTGTACCCCGGCGGATAGTCGTATCCGGGGCGGTCGGCGTCACCGCTGGTACGGAACGGGAGCCCCTTGTTGTCGATCCGGATCGTGCCGCGCCGCGATCCGCTCGACCAGTCGATGCTCAGATCCCAGCGGACATCGTGCGCGAGGGTGCGCGCCGAGATGTAGAAGACCTCCGGGTCGGACTCGCTGACCTTGTACGGAAAGCCGCGCTGCCCGTTCTTCGGGGTGACGACGGGGTTCCCCCTGTCCAGGTCGATACCGAACGACTTGGTCCCGACGCCGCCCCCGCAGCCGTTCCCCATCGCGTAGTCGTTCCAGGCGAGCGGGGCGCCCTTGGAGATGACGCGGACATGCACCGCCTCCAGGACGACGGTCTCCTTGCCGGTGCCCTGAAGGGTGAGGCCGACCATCTGGTCGTCCGAGGAGACCGCGCCGTACGCGTCGGCCCAGCGCGGCGCGTCCTGTTCGCCCGCGGGCGGGCCGACCTGTTCGGGCTCGCTGTCGACGAGGAAGTGCTGGCTGCACGGGTTCTCGTAGACGTACGGGCGGACGCCGACGGTGAACGGTGCGCCGCCGCTGCCGCCACCGGTGCCGCCGGCGCTGCCGTCCTCGCCGCCCTGCCCGCCGCTCGTGCTCTTCGCGGGCCCCGGCTCCCCGGCGCCCGCCGTGGACCGGTCGGACGCGGTGGGGGAGACGGAGGGCGAGGGCGAGGTGCCGGGGCCGGGGCTCTTTCCGCTCGGGGATGGCCCGGCGGACGGTGACCCGCCCGCGTCGAGCGGGGCGTCGGCCGTGCCGAGGGAACCGGCGGACGGCCCGTCGCCCGCCGCGACCGAGCCGGCGGGGACGCCACGGAACAGGAAGCCCGCCAGCAGCGCGCTGACCGTGGCGCCCACGGACGCGGCGATCAGCGCGGTACGGCGCTGCCGCCACGCCCCCGGCCGGGATCCCGGCCCTGGCGGCAGGGATCCCGGCCCGGATCCCGGCCCGGATCCCGGCTCCGGCGGCACGGGTCCTCGGGGGCCGCCGATGCCGGCCCGGTCCCGGGCTCCGTCCCGGGCCCCGTCCGGGGCTCCGTCCACGGGATGAGCGCGGGTACCGGGCCGCGCGCCGCCCGAGGGAAGGCCACTGTCACCGTCCCGGGCCCCGCCCAGGGGAGAACCGCTGTCACCGGGCCCCACACCGTACGAGGCCGAGCCACCGTCACCGGGCCGACCCCCGTGCGCCCTTGGGCCACCGTCACGGGTCCTGGTCCCGTCCTCCGCCCGGAGGGCCTCCCCGTCACCGGCCCCGGTGCCGTCCACCCCGGGGGCCGGCCCACCCCCGCCCGAAACGCTCCGGCCCGGGGTGCTCTCCCCGCCGTGCCCGTACGGTGCCGCCGCGCGCCCCGTATCCGCTCCGGGCACCACGCCCGCATCCGCCCCGGCCCCGGAACCCGGCCCACCGCCGGGCCACGCCGCGTGCCCGGCCCCGGACCCCGCGCCCGCCCCGCCGCCGGGCCACGCCCCCGCCCCGGCTCCCGCTCCGTCGGCCGCCCCGGCGCCGAAACCCGCCCCGGCATCCGGACGTACCTCCGCCCCGGCTCCCGCGCCCGCCCCGGCGCCGAAACCCGCCCCGGCATCCGGACGTGCCCCCGCCGCTGCCGCCGTCCCCCCGGTCTCGCCGCGTCCGTTCGTCGGCTTTCGGGCCGCCGCGGCCTGTTCCGCCCGCCGCTCCCGGGCGGCGTCCGCCAGGATCCAGCGGCGGTGCAGCTCCACCAGCTCCGCCGGGGTGGCGCGGCAGACCCGTGCCATGCGCTCCACCGGGGCGTACTCGTTCGGCACGGCCGTGCCGTTGCAGTAGCGGTGCAGCGTCGACGTGCTCATGTGCAGCCGCTTCGCCAGGGCGCCGTAGCTCAGCCCCGACCGCTCCTTCAAGCCCCGCAGCACGGAAGCGAATTCGTCCGTCTCGCCGGCCCCTGTTGTCACGGACACCCGTTTCCTCATCCTCTCCGCGTTCCATCCGCCCGTTCCAGGGAACACACATCCCCCCTGTTCAGAGCGGCTTTCGGCGTTCCGGCGTTCCCAACTCGGCGTTTGTTGTGGCGGCTGGGACGGATCATCTCGCACTCTCTGGTCATCGCAGCACCGCAGCGGTCATCGCGGCACAGCGGCGCATCCCAGCGGCACGCCGATCCGGCCACCGGACCACAGAAGGAACCGACGCCTCCATGTCCACCACCCGTACCTCCCGTACCACTCGTACCGCCCGTACTTCCCGTACCCGTCTCGTCACCGTTGCCGCAGGTGTCGTCCTGGCCGCGCTCTCCCTGACCGCGTGCGACGGCACCGACGAGGCGGCGGGTTCCTCGCAGGACGCCACCGCGAGCGCGACGTCCGCCACCGCCGGTACGAACGGCTCCTCCGCCGACCCCGCCGACGCCTCCGGCACGTCCGGCTCCTCCGAGTCCGGCTCCGGTTCCTCGGACTCCGCTTCCGGGGCCTCCGGTTCCGGTTCCGGCTCCGCGGGCACCGCCAGTGGCTCCGGCACCTCGGGCACCGCCGGCGGCTCCGGCGGTTCGAAGTCCGCCACGAACGCCGGCACGCAGGACGACGACCCCAGCAAGCGAGTCCCCTGCGAGGGCTCCAACACCAAGACGGTCGCCGCCCCGGTGAACCGCCCCGTGAACCACATGCTGCTCACCGTCACCAACACGGGCAACAAGATCTGCGACCTCTACGGCTACCCGGCGGTCCGCTTCGGCGAGGCGCAGTCCGTGCCGCCGGTGATCGAGGACTCCAAGCCGCAGGCCGTCGTCACCCTCGCCCCGGGCCAGTCCGGCTACGCCGCGATCGCCCTCTCGGCCGCCGACGGCAGCGGCGGGCACGGCAGCACGGAGAAGACGCTGACCGTCTACTTCCAGGGCCGTAACACCGTCGAGAGCGTCGGCAAGGGCGCGACCCCGAAGCTTCCCGCCGCCGGCGTGTACGTCGACGACACGATCAAGGTCACCTACTGGCAGTCGGAAATGGACCAAGCCCTCACGTGGTGACGCACCACCAGCCAGCCCGACCACTCAGCCCAACCGCCCGTTCCGGGCGGCAAACCGATAACAGAAGGAATCGACACCTCATGTCCACCACCCGTACCGCCCGTTCCCGTAGCTCCCGTACCCGGCTCGTCTCCGCCGCCGCGAGCGTCGCCCTGGCCGCGCTCTCGCTGACCACCTACGGCGCCGCCTTCGCCTCCGCCGCCCCCGTGGCGAAGACCACCGCGAGCGCCGCCAAGTCGGTCCCGTGCGAGGGTTCCAACACCAAGACGGTCGCCACGCCGGTGAACCGTCCCGTGAACCACATGCTGCTCACGGTCACCAACGTCAGCAAGAAGTCCTGCGACCTCTACGGTTACCCGGCGGTCCGCTTCGGCGAGGCCCAGTCGGTGCCGCCGGTCATCGAGGACTCCAAGCCGCAGGCGGTCGTCACCCTCGCCCCGGGCGAGTCGGGCTACGCCGGCATCACCCTCTCCGCCGCCGACGGCAGCGGCAAGCACGGCAGCACGGAGAAGAACCTGACCGTCTACTTCCAGGGCCGTAACACTGTCGAGAGCGTCGGCAAGGGCGCGACCCCGAAGCTGCCCTCCGGCGGCGTGTACATCGACGACACCCTGAAGGTCACCTACTGGCAGGCGGACAGGGACGACGCCCTCATGTGGTGACGCTCGTCCTACGGTGCCCCCGGGGAGTCCCACTCCCCGGGGGCACCTGTTGGTCACGTGGTCACTCACCTGGTCACCCACGTGGTCACTCGCTGTGCCATACCAGTCGTACGGGCCCGAAGAGCCCCGTACGCACCTGTCCCGCGACGATCGCCCGGGTCGGCGAGGCGTCGTCCAGATAACCGGCGAGGGTGCCGCGCACCACGATCTCCAGGTCGTTCTTCCCGGGCCGCACCGCTCCGGTGATCTCCGTACGCCACGGCCCCCAGACCAGCCGGTCGACCAGCGCCCCGTTGACCACCACGTCCGCCGTGCCCCGCACCTCCCCCAGATCGAGCACCAGCCGCCCACCGGGCCGTACGCCGTCACCACCGGGCGGTACGCGGAAGGCCGTACGGTACCGGACCTCCCCGCCCAGCGCGCGCAGCCCCAGCGTCTCCCAGGAGACCAGCCCCGCCGGGGCCTCCGCCACCTCCGCCTCGACCGCCGCGTCCAGCAGCGCGCCCCCGCTCCGCCCGTCCGTCGCCGTGACCCGCACCGTCACCTCCGTACCGGCGTCCAGCGGCGCGCCGAAGACCACCCGCCCATCGGCCCCGGGCCGTTGCGCGGGATGCCCCGCCGCCGACACCGCCACCGCCAGCCCCGTCGGGATCCGGAGCGCCGTCGTCCCCAGCGGCGCGGAGAACCGGAGCCACTCCGTCCGGGGGCCGTCCGCCGCCCCGGGCCCCGAGGGCGCGCGCGGCACCAGCGGCAGTACGGTCCCGCCCTGCGCAGCCCCCGGCTCCAGCCAGTGCGCCCCGGGCAGCGGATGCGGCCGTACCCGGGCGCAGAGGAAGCGCGGGTCGCGCGGATGGGTGCGGCGGAGCCCGGCGGACACCCAGCCGGGCCCGCTGAGCACATCCAGGGTCGCCGAGTCCACCGTGGCCGCGCCGCCCTCGCCGAGCCGCAGCGCCAGCGTGTTCACCCCGGGGCGGAGCACGGCGCGCAGGTCGTACGGGTGGACGCGGATCTCGCGGTGTCCCGGATACGGGTTGAAGTCGCCCTGCCGGCCAACCTCCACGCCGTTCACCAGCACCGTGCAGGCGCCCTCGCAGCCGACCAGGATCTCCGCCTCCGCCGGCACCCGGTCCAGCCGGAAGATACGGGTCGGTTCGGCGCCGGTCAGCCACTCGGGCCTGCGGTACGCGGCCGGGTCGGTGACCACAGCGAACGAGGCGCGCAGCGGCCCGTCCCGCTCGGCGGTGAACGCGATCTCCACCTCGACGCCCCGCCCCGGCCGCCCCGCCGGCCCCGGCCGCCCCGTGCGGCGCGCGGGCAGCGGGCTGAACGACTGGTACCCCGCGCCCTCGGCGGCCACCTCCGCCCCGTCCACCCACACCCGGCGCGCCGCCCCCGACCCGACGGCGAGGAAGAGCGGCGCACCGTCTTCGGCGGCCTCGGGCAGGTCGAGCAGGGTCCGTACGGCGACGGTCGCGCCCCGGGCCACCTCGCGCCAGTCGAGGAACTCCTCCGGTACGTACCCCTTGGGCCCCAGCGGCGCCTGGTGCACCGGGTCCTTGTGCAGCCCGCGCGACAACGACCAGCAGGCCGGCCGCCAGACGGTGGAACCGGGATCCCGCACCTCGGCGAACGGCCCGTACCCGGCCACCACCGACACCCAGCCACGATCCGCCCCGGCCCCGGCCGCCGGCCCCGCCTCGCCCCCCGCCCCGGCCCGGTGCTCCATCCGCCACACCTCCACCGGCAGCACCCCGGTCCGTGACGCCGCCGCCAGATCGCCGTGGCGGTTGTCCAGCGTCGAACGGGCCTCCGCCCGCCACGGCCCCGCCACCGGCCACACCGCCACCGGTGCCCCCAGCGCCTCCCGGGTGGCGGGCGGCAGCTCCGCCCCCAGCACCAGCAGCACCACGGGCCCGTCCGAGAACTCGACTTCCACCTCCCACGCCCCGGCCGCCCCAGCCGTCCCAGCCACCCCGGCGGCATCGGCATCGGCCCCCCGCGTCGCGCACAGCTCCGTGCGCGCCCCCGTACGGGGGTCCCAGCGCTGGGCGCGCAGCGGCGGCAGGCCCTCCACCGTCACCCGGGTGCGCCGGTCGGCCGAAGGGACGAAGTCGTAGCCGTCCTCACGCAGTTGACGCCAGTACTCGTCCCAGGGGAAGCCCTCCTCGGGCCAGTCGGCCACGGACAGCCCGGGGAGGCGCACCAGCGGGGCCCGGGTGCCGGTGTGCTCGTCGTGGGCGGTGAGCAGGAGGACCCAGGTGTCGCCGAGCCGCCGCAGCAGATACGGGACATCCGTCCGTACCCGTACCGGCCCCGGCAGCAGCACCCCCGGCACCTCCGCCGCCGTGGCGACCGGCACCGCCAGGCCGGTCAGGGCCGGGTCCACGGGGCCCACGCAGACCACCCGGCCGCCCGCCCGCGCGAACTCCGCGAGGCGCGTGACCGCCGCCGGGTCGAGGAGCGCGGCGTCCGGGACCACCACGTTGCGGTACGTCTCCGCGCCGATCCGGAGCCCGCCGCCGGGCGTGACCGTACCGCCCGCCACGGTCGCCTCGTCGAGCGTGTCGTGGTCGGCCCCGGCCCGCTCCAGCACCCCGCGCCGCTCCGCGTACCACGCGCTCACGCCGTTCAGTTCGTGGTACGCGGCCGCCGCGCGCCGCGCGGGCTCCAGCGGGCCCTCCAGCGTCAGATACGCCTGGGCGGTGCTGGTCGGCGAGAGCAGCACCGTGTCGCAGACATGCGTCCCGGCCGTCAGCACCGCGCAGAGCCGGGTCACCGCGCCGGCGAACTGGTGGTACGAGGGCCAGTACGGCTGCCGCCAGCAGGTGGACGGCGGCGCCCACTCCCACCAGCCGCCGGCCGTCGTGTAGTACACGGCGTGCGGGTCGTACAGGGTGGCGCCCCGGCGCAGGAAGGGCGCGAGCCAGTCGTACGTCTCCTCGGGCGTGCCGCCCCACCCGGAGGAGTGGAACGCCTCGATCCAGGTCCGCTCCGCCCCGTGCGCGTGCGCCAGCGAACTGTGCGCCTTCGGATCGCCCCAGTGGTCGCTGCCGGGCGCCCCGTACCCGCGATGGGTGCCCGGATAGTCGCCGTACAGCCGCACCCCGCCCACCGGATCGCCCTCCCGCGCCGGGGACGCCTGGTCGAAACCGCAGATCAGGCCGTGCTCGGCGAACCACGCGTCCAGCGGGTCGAAGAACGCCCGGCGCGCCAGCGTGGCCCGGTGCGCGTGGTAGTCCCGCCGCACCCGCGCCGCCTCCGGGCCGCCGAGCCCGCAGCCGCCCAGCCCGGGGCCGCCGGGCCCGGGGCCCCCGAGCCCGGGGCCGCCGAGCCCGGGACCGTCGAGCCCCGTGGCCCCGTCCGCGAAGAGCGCGCCGCGCAGCGGCACCAGGTCGTAGCCGTACGCCTTCTCGAACGTCGCCGCGAACTCCCGCCCCCACGTCGGCATCGGTGGCAGCTCGTCCTGGAAGAACCCGGGGATCACCGTCCCGAACCACCGCCCCACCTGCCGCTCCAGCTCACCGTGGACCTGGTCGAGCAGGGCCGCGCACGCCGCCACGCCGAAGTAGTCGAAGCCGCTGACCCGCTCCCCGATCACCCCGTCGGGCCCCCGGTGCAGCGCCAGACCGGCGAACTCGGGGCGCGCGGCGGTGAGCCGGCCCTGGAAATTCGCCCCGGAGAAGCCGATCTGGTCGTACATCCACAGGTGGAAGCCCAGCTCCCGGGCGTCCTCGCAGGCCCCGTCGAGCAGCTCCACCCAGCGCGGCGAGAGGAACGGCGGGTCGTCGGCGAGCGAGCCGAACATCGGGCCCGTGGGCGCCAGGCACATCACCACGGCCTGCCGCACGCCCTGCGCCGCCAGCGCCGCCATCTGCCGCCGCACCCCGTCCCGGGTGACCCGCCCGCCGCTCCACCACCACAGCGGCAGCGGGGTGTACGCGGCACCGGGATCCGTGAACCGCGCCAGCAGCTCACCCGCCTCCGGGCCGATCCGGGGGGACGGGGAGTTCGGGGCGTGCGAGGGGTTCGGGGTGAGCGGGGAGTACCGGAGGTACGGGGAGTGCGGGGCCGGGGCCGGGCGCCGGGTCTCGGTCATGCCCCCCTGCCTTCCCGTGCTCACGCGCCCTCACGCGCACCACGCGCCCGCACGCCCCCACCCGCCCCCGCGCGCTCCGCCTCGATCAGCTCCAGCGTCTTGCCGGAGGTGTCCGGCATGAAGAGAACCCCGACCACCCCGCTGACCAGCAGGAAGAGCGAGAGCAGCGCACCGACGGCGGCCACTCCCGCCTGTGCCAGCGCCGGTACGAAGAAACTCCAGACGCCGAGGACCATCCGCGCCACCCCGAAGGTGAACCCCTGCGCCGTGCCGCGCAGCAGGGTCGGGAAGAGCTCCTGGCTGAAGACCTTGTAGAACGCCTCTCCCGCGAGCGCCCCGCCCGTGCTGAAGAGCACGATGTTCAGGACGATCACCGGGATCGTGAACGGCAGGACCACGAAGAGCCCGTACGCCACGATCTGGAGCACCGCCCCCACCCCCCACAGGACCCTGCGCGTCGCGTACGACCCGTCCGCGTGGCGCATGAAGACCAGCACCGTCACCACGATGCTGACCACGAACCCCCCGCAGGAGAGCGCCACGCTCGCCGCCTGGCCCCCGGCGCCGAGCGTCCTGACGAAGTACGGCGTGAAGATCCCGGCCGTCCCGGCCGCCAGCCCCCAGAAGACGTAGATGGTCCCCGTCCAGAGCAGCGCCCGCAGATGCGCCCCCGAGAACAGGTCCCGCAGGGCGTGGCGGGCGGCGGCGGGCGCGGACGCCGCGGCGGCGGACGCGGCCTGCCAGCGCGGCGATTCGGTCAGCCCCTGGCGGAGCGCCCAGGTCACCAGGGCGACGGCCAAAAGGTGGAAGAAGACGATCCGGATGCCCAGCAGACCGAGCGGCGCGAGCGCGAGCGCGAGCACCAGGACCACGACGGGCCCGAGCGACCAGGCCACCTGGGTGAAACCGAGCAGCCGGCCGCGCGCTTTCGGCGGTGAGAACTCGCCGACCAGCGCCAGCGAGGTGGGCACATCCGCGCCGACCGCCACCCCGATCACGAAGACCCCGGCGAAGAGCGTCACCGGCTCGACGGAGAGCGCGACACAGAGCACGCCCGCCGCGTACACCAGCAGGTCGTACTTGTAGATGCGCTTACGGCCCAGCCGGTCGCCCAGCCTGCCGCCGATGAACGCCCCGATCGCGCAGCCGATCGCGTTCGGCCCGATCGCGGCCAGCGCGCCCACCACGGTGCTGGTCAGCTCCAGGGAGGACTGGAAGAGGGCTAGCCCGGCGCCGAGCGCGACGATCGACCCGGCGTCCAGATACGACGCCATACCAGCCAGCACGGACCACCGCCACTGCTGGGGACTGACCTCCTCGCGGGCGGTGGCCCCGCCCGTGGCCGTACCGACGGTCCGCAGAACCATGGCCCACCTCCGCCATACGAGTGGTGTTCATCCGAAGAACTGCGGAGTGGCGGCGTAGCTCCGGGCTTTCTCCGGATGCGTCCTGATCATGAGGAAGGTATGTAGATCCACCCAAACGACAACAGCGCAACAACAAGAACAGCTAGAGCGAAAACACCGAAAACCACATCAACGAAAGTGAGGGGTCATGGCCGTCCTCAAGGTCAAGAAGCTGTGGACCGTCTTCCTCACCGCGTTCTTCGCGGTGCTCGCCTCCCTGGGGCTCGCCGCCCCGGCCGCCGCCACCGGCCGCGCCGGTTACCCCGCCGACCAGCCCACCGACCGTCAGGACGGCCGCCCCGCCGGAGCGACCGCCACGACCCGGGCACCCGCACCGGCGCCGGCGCCCGCACCCGCGGCCGTACCGGCTCCGAGAGCCGCCGCCACCGGGACGTTCACCCGCTCGCTGCCCCGGGCCCGCTCCCTGCCGCCCACCATCAAGCAGCGCATCCGCGCCGAGGCACACGGTTCGTCACCGTCGGTCCGCCACCTGCCCGCCCTCGCCCCGGACGACCTCACCCCGTACGGCGGGCACGGCGCCGGGCACGGCGCCGACGACGGAACCCCGGCCAGGACCCCGGCCGCCGACGCGGCCCTCGCCGCCGCGTGAGGCGCCCGTACGGTCCCGGTCGGCCCGTTCGGAACGTTCGGTCCGTTGATCCAGGCCGTCCCGTTCCCGGCCGTCCCGGTCAGGGCAGGTCGCCCCGGTTCCGGTCGCGCTCGGCGGCCCGCTCCTCCGCCTCCGCCTGCTTCGCCCGTACCTCGGGGTCGAGCGGATCGGCCACATGGCTGCCCTCCAGCGGACTCCCGTCCACCGACGTCAGCGGGGAGCGCTCGGAGACCTCCGTCGCGGCCGGCGGCTCCACCAGCCAGTCCGGGTTGGCCTGCTTGTCCCACCACTTCCACGCCGCGAAGGCGCCGCAGGACAGCACGCCGAGGAGCGCGAGCCCCTTGACCGCCCGGCCCGCCCTCGCCCGCCGCTCGTTCCGGCGCACCAGCTTCCGGATCTCCTCCGCCGTCACCTGCCCGCGCAGCGCCGCCAGCGCCGCCGCCGAGCGCGCCGCGGCCTGCTCCGCCACCGGCTGCGCCGTGGCCACCGCCAGCTCCACCCGTGGCACCGTGTAATCCGCCGCCTGACGGGCGGCCTTGCGGGTCCGTACAGCGGCCCGGTGCGCCGCGTCATCGATCTTCGGGGGTACCCGGGGCGCCACATAGGCGCCGTACTGCACACGAGCCTGCTCCGCGGCCTTCGACACGGCCGGCGCGAGCCGTACCCGCGCCTCGCGGGCGTAGAGAGCCGCCTGCTCCTTCGCCACGGCGGCCTGCTCCTTCGCCGTGTCGGCATAAGGGGCCACGGCTACCGCGGCCTGCCGCGCGCTCTCCTTCGCCGAACTCGTAGCGGCACGCACGTTGTTCATGCGAGTCACAGGATCATCCTCCTCGGTGGCGTTCGGTATGTCGCCTGTCCACCCTTTCCGGAATCATGCCTGCCGGTGACGGACCCGGCACGCGTTACGGGCATCCGTGTCATCCCGGACGTCCGTCGCTCCGGCATGCCCGTGCGAGGATCGTGAGCGTCAGCGACGACTCACGGAAGGCACGTTGTGGCCGAGCAGCTTTACGCCACCCTCAAGACCAGCCAGGGCGACATCGAGCTGCGGCTCCTGCCGTACCACGCGCCCAGGACGGTCCGTAACTTCGTCGAACTCGCCCAGGGCGGGCGCGAGTGGACCGACCCGGCGACCGGCGAGAAGACCACGAGGCCGCTCTACGACGGCACCGTCTTCCACCGCGTCATGAAGGACTTCATGATCCAGGGCGGCGACCCGCTGGGCAACGGCACCGGCGGCCCCGGCTACACCTTCGCCGACGAGTTCCACCCCGAGCTGGCCTTCACCAAGCCGTATCTGCTCGCCATGGCCAACGCCGGTCCCGGCACCAACGGCTCGCAGTTCTTCATCACCGTCTCGCCGACCGCCTGGCTCAACCGCAAGCACACCATCTTCGGCGAGGTCGCCGACGCCGCGAGCCGGAAGGTCGTCGACGCGATCATCGCCGTCCCCACCCATCCGGGCACCGACCGGCCGCTCCAGGACGTCGTCATCGAAACGGTCGTCGTCGCGACCCGCTGACCGGCCGGTCAGCCGTACGGGAACCTTCGCACCCCGCCCGTCCGTAGTGGTTACATACCCGGCGGGCGGGGCGGTGCGCCGCGTCCGGCCCGCCGCCACGCAGGAAACCGAGGGGACCGATGGACCATCCGCCTGGAAGCCACGGAGGCCAGGACCAGACCGCCGCCACCGACGCCCTGCCGGAGTGCTACCGCCACCCCGGCCGGGAGACCGGCATACGGTGCACCCGCTGCGAACGGCCCATCTGCCCCGAGTGCATGATCAGCGCCGCCGTCGGGTTCCAGTGCCCGGCATGCGTCCGGCAGGGATCCGGCACGGGGCACGGCGCCACCGCGAGCCGGCCGCGCACCCTCGCCGGCGGCACCATCGCCGAGGACCCCCGGCTGCTCACCAAGATCCTGCTCGGCATCAACATCGCGGTCTTCCTCGCCGTCCTCGCCGTCGGCGAACACGACCGGCTCGCCCTCGACCTCGGGCTGATCGGCATCGCGTACGACGACGACGGCCAGCTCATCGGCGTCGCGGACGGCCAGTGGTACCGGCTGCTCACCTCGGTCTTCCTGCACGAGGAGATCTGGCACATCGCCTTCAACATGCTCGGCCTGTGGTGGCTCGGCGGCCCCCTGGAGGCCGCCCTCGGCCGGGCCCGCTATCTCGCGCTCTACCTGATCTCCGGACTGGCGGGCAGCGCCCTCACCTATCTGATCGCCGCGCCCAACCAGCTCACCCTCGGCGCGTCCGGCGCCGTCTTCGGCCTGTTGGGCGCCACCGCCGTGTTGATGCGGCGGCTCAACTACGACATGCGCCCGGTCCTCGCCCTGCTCGCGCTCAACCTGCTCTTCACCTTCACCTGGAGCGGCATCGCCTGGCAGGCGCATGTGGGAGGGCTGGTGGCGGGGGTCGCGATCGCCATGGCGATGGTCCACGCGCCCCGCGAGCACCGCACCCTGGTGCAGTCCGGGACCTGTGCCGTCGTGCTGCTGGTGACCATCGGGCTGATCGTCGTACGGACGATGCAGCTCGGCTAGCCGGGCGCGCGGGTGCTGTCCGCACAGTTGTCCACAGGCATACGGGATCTTGTGCACGGCGCTGGGAACGTGTGTGCCCCTTGTCGCCGGTATGGGTCTGACCAGCGGAGACAAGGGGCAATCACATCATCGGGGTGGCAGGATCTGTCACACCGGCGTCAACGACCCGTGGGGTTATCCACAGATCTTCTGACCTTTTCCCCTGCCTGTGGATAACAATGTGGACAAGCATGGGGAGAGCTTGACGGTCTGTGGTCGAGGGGGCTACTTCCACTGAGTGGAGACGCCGAAGCCGGCGGCGATGAAGCCGAAGCCGACCACGATGTTCCAGTTGCCGAAGCTCCGCACCGGGAGATCGCCCTCGGTCACATAGAAGACGACGATCCACGCCAGCCCCAGCAGGAACATGGCGAGCATGACCGGAGCCACCCAGCTCCGGTTGGTGAGCCTTATGGCCGTCGCTTGCCGCGCCGCGGGGGGCGGCGTGAAATCGGCCTTCTTGCGGATACGTGACTTCGGCACGAGGGACTCTCCTGTCGATGCGCTGCGTTACCGCGCAGGGAACTGACTACCGGGTCCCGGGGCGGAGAGCAGGGGGAACCGCCGCCCGCGGGCGTCCGTTAGCGTAGTGCTTCCGCGGCGCCTAAGGAGATAAGGGTACGTTGAGCAATTCAGCCGACTCTCCCCCAGGGCCGGTCGACCGGCCGGAGCACCGGCAGGCCCGGCGGCCGGACCGGTTCCACGCCCCGCGCCCCGCCCGGCTCCTCACCGGCGCCGTCTTCGCCCTCGCCGGGCTGATCTTCGTGACCAGCTTCAACACGGCCAAGGGCACCGACATCCGGACCGACGCCTCCCTGCTCAAGCTCTCCGACCTCATCCACGAGCGCGACCGCAAGAACGCCGAACTCGGCGCCACCACCGCCGAGATACGCGCCGCGAACGACCGCCTCGTCAGCCGCGACCACGGCGCCACGGACGCCGAGGAACGGACCCTGCGCGAGCTGGCGGACGCCGCGGGCACCCAGAAGGTCACCGGCCCAGGACTCACCGTCACCCTCGACGACGCCCCGCCCGACGCCACCGCCAACCCCGGCTACCCCGAACCGCAGCCCAACGACCTCGTCATCCACCAGCAGGACCTCCAGGCCGTGGTCAACGCGCTCTGGCAGGGCGGCGCCGAGGGCATCCGCGTCATGGACCAGCGGCTGATCTCCACCAGCGCCGTCCGCTGCGTCGGCAACACCCTCATCCTCCAGGGCCGCGTCTACTCGCCGCCGTACAAGATCACCGCTGTGGGCGACCGCGACACGCTCCGCAAGGCGCTCGACGACTCCCCCGCGATCCAGAACTACCTGCTCTACGTGAAGGCGTACGGCCTCGGCTGGAAAGTCGATGAGCTGCGCAAAGAGACCCTGCCCGGCTACGCGGGCACCATCGACCTGCACGACGCCAAGCCCGCCGGCTGACCCGACGGTCCACGGCACGGGACACGGCACGGGACACGGCACGGGGCGGTACGGGCGCGGCGCGTCCTCCACGGGGAGTGACCAAGACCAAGTCCGAACCTGTGCGCACCTCGTCCATGCACCGCCCACGCGTCCCCGCCGACCCTTACTCTGGATCCCGTGCCGCCTGGTGCGGCATCCAACGGAAGGGACAGCATGTACGGCTGGATCTGGCGGCATCTGCCGGGCAACGTGTTCGTACGGGCGGCGATCTCGCTCGTACTGGCGCTCGCCGTCGTCTATCTGCTGTTCCAGTACGTCTTCCCCTGGGCGGAGCCGCTGCTTCCGTTCAACGATGTGACCGTCGACGGAGCCGGAGCCGCCCGATGAGCGCGCGCATTCTTGTCGTGGACAACTACGACAGCTTTGTCTTCAACCTCGTCCAGTACCTCTACCAGCTCGGCGCCGAGTGCGAGGTCCTCCGCAACGACGAGGTGACCCTCGCACACGCCGGGGACGGCTTCGACGGCGTCCTGCTCTCCCCCGGACCCGGCACCCCCGAAGAGGCCGGGATCTGCGTCGAGATGGTGCGCCACTGCGCCACGGCCGGCCTGCCCGTCTTCGGCGTCTGCCTCGGCATGCAGTCCATGGCCGTCGCGTACGGCGGCGTCGTCGGCCGCGCCCCCGAACTGCTGCACGGCAAGACCTCCCTGGTCACCCACGGGGGCCAGGGCGTCTTCGCCGGGCTGCCCTCGCCGTTCACCGCCACCCGGTACCACTCGCTCGCCGCCGAGCCCGCCGAGCTCCCCGCCGAGCTGGAGGTCACCGCGCGGACCGAGGACGGGATCATCATGGGGGTGCGCCACCGTGAACTGCCTGTCGAAGGCGTCCAGTTCCACCCCGAGTCGGTCCTCACCGAACACGGCCACCTGATGCTCGCCAACTGGCTGGCGCGGTGCGGGGATCCGGGCGCTGTGGACCGCTCGACGGGGCTGGCGCCGGTGGTGGGCAAGGCGCTCGCGTGACCGCGCTGCGCCCCGAGCACGACGCCGGTTACGGGGGCGCGTACGAACCGGAACAGACGGAACGGTACGAACCGGGCGCGTACCAGCCGCAGGGGTACGCGGCCGAGGCGTACGGGAGCGAGACGTACGGCAGCGAGCCGTACGCCCCTGAGGCGTACGGCCAGGACGGCTACGGACGGCAGGGGTACGGGCCCGAGGGGTACGCCCCGGCGCCGTACCGCCCGGAGGGCCCCGAGCCGGGGACGTACCGGAACCCCGCGTTCGAGGCGGCGGTGAGCGGCCTCGCGGACCCGCTGACCGACCCGCTGCCCGGCACCGAGCCGCCGGAGGCGCCCGTACGGCGCCCGGGGCGGCACCGGGGCCCGAGCCGCGAGACCCCGGCCCCGCCCGCGCCCGTACCGCCGCAGGGGCCGGTCCAGCCGCGCCCACCGGCCCAGCCGCAGTCGCCGGTCCAGGCGCCCCTGCCGCCACCGGCCCACCCGGGCCCGCACCCCGGTCCGCCGCCGCCCGCCGAGCCCGCCCCGGCGCGGATACCTCGGGCCGCCTCCCCGGCCGCCCCGGCGGAGTTCGCGACGCAGCCCATGCCGGTGATCGACCTGGAGGCGGAGCCGGCGACGGCGCCCGCCCCGGCCGCCGTGCCCCGGCCCCGTGCCCCGCGCGCGCCCGAGCTCCCGCCCCCGGCCGGCGGCCGGGCCGAGCGGCGCAGAGCGGCCAAGGGGGGCGCCAGGGGCCGCAGACGGGGCGAGACGGCCACGGAGCCGCCCGAGGCCCCCGAGGCCGCCGGGACGCCCCAGGAGGACGGCGTACGGGCCCCCACGGGCCGGCCGCTCTCGCGGATGGAGGCACGGCGCGCGGCGCGCGCCGCCAAGGAGAGCCCCGCCGTCATCGCGAGCCGGGCGATCGGTGAACTCTTCATCAGCGTCGGTGTGCTGATGCTGCTCTTCGTCACCTACCAGCTCTGGTGGACGAACGTGGCGGCCGGACAGTTCGCGGGCAAAGAGGCCGACAAGATCCAGAGCAGCTGGGCGGAGGGGCGCAAGCCGGACGCCTTCCAGCCGGGACAGGGCTTCGCCCTCATGTACATCCCGAAGCTCGATGTCGTCGTGCCGATCGCCGAGGGCATCAGCAAGTCCAAGGTGCTCGACAACGGCATGGTCGGCCACTACGCGGAGGGCTCCCTCAAGACGGCGATGCCCTCCGACAAGCAGGGGAACTTCGCGGTCGCCGGGCACCGCAACACCCATGGGGAGCCGTTCCGTTACATCAACCGGCTCCAGCCGGGCGACAAGATCGTGGTGGAGACCCAGGACGCGTACTACACGTACGACATGACCAGCATCCTGCCGCAGACCCCGCCCTCCAATGTCAGCGTGATCACCCCGGTGCCCCCGGGGTCCGGTTTCACCAAGCCCGGCCGATACATCACCCTGACGACATGCACGCCGGAATTCACCAGTACCTACCGGATGATCGTGTGGGGCAAGATGGTGGACGAGCGGCCGCGCAGCAAGGGGAAGCCCGACGCGCTCGTCGGCTGAGACCGACGGGGACCCGAGCACGTACGTACGTGCGTCCAGAGGACGTACGCGACGTACGTACGGAGCGGGTCCGGCCGGAACCCACGACAGGACGGGGCGGGCGCCGTGGCAGCGAGTACCGGGCACGAAGGGCGGGCCGGACGGACCGGGCAGGCCGAACGGGCCGGCGCACCGCCGTACGCGCCGCCCGGGGATCCCGCCGCCGACCCGGGACCGCCCCCCGCCCCCGCGCGCCGCCCCCGGGGCCGGATCGCCGCCGCCGTCAGCGTCTTCGGCGAACTCCTCATCACGGTGGGGCTGGTGCTGGGCCTCTTCGTCGTCTACTCGCTCTGGTGGACGAACGTACTGGCGGACCGGGCGGCGGGCCGGCAGAGCGACGACGTACGGCGCGACTGGGCGCGCGAGGCGACCGGCTCGGACCCCAAGACCTTCGACGCGGCGGGCGGCATCGGCTTCCTCCACGTACCGGCGATGGGCGAGGGCGAGGTGCTGGTGAAGAAGGGCACCGGGACGTCCCTGCTCAACGACGGCGTCGCCGGGTACTACACGGAACCGGTCAAGTCGGCGCTCCCCTGGGACAAGCAGGGCAACTTCACGCTGGCGGCGCACCGGGACGGGCACGGGGCGCGGTTCCACAACATCCACAAGATCAGGACGGGCGACGCGGTCGTCTTCGAGACCCGGGACACCTGGTACGTCTACAAGGTCTTCAAGGAACTGCCGCAGACCTCGAAGTACAACGTGGAGGTGCTGGACCCGGTGCCGAAGGAGTCCGGGAAGACGGAGCCCGGCCGCTATCTGACGCTGACGACCTGCACGCCGGTCTACACCTCGGACTTCCGCTACATCGTCTGGGCGGAGCTGGAGCGCACGGAGAAGGTCGACAAGGACCGCACCCCGCCGGCGGAGCTGCGCGGCTGAGGGCGGCCCTGGGGGCGGCCTGAGGGCGGCTGAGGCCCGCGGTCCCTCAAGGCGCCTCCTCCGGCCCTCAGGGGCACGACAGGGCGCGGACAGGGCACGACAGGGCGCGGAAATGCCCCTGGCCCCCACCGGGATGGGGGCCAGGGGCATTTCCGCGCCGTACGGCGTTACTCGCCTTCGTTACGGTACGAGGCCCCGTTGACGCCGGCGAAGAAGCCGCCGTTGTTGTTCCCGTTGTTGTTGCCCCCGCCGTTGTTGTTGCCCCCGTTGTCGCCGTTCCCGCCGCCGAAGGTGTTCAGGGTGACGGTGTCGCCCTTGTTGACCTCGGTGCCGGGGCGCGGGTCGCTGTTGATGACGATGGAGTTGTCGTCGTTGGAGTTGCCCGCGACGGAGACGTTCAGGCCCAGGCCCTGGAGAGTGCCCCTGACCTCACCGAGCCGCTTGCTCAGGATGTCGTTGGGGATGGTCACCTTCTCCTGCTGCGGGCCCCTGGAGACGTCCAGGGTGACCGTGGCGCCCTGGGCGGCCTTGCTGTCGCCCGCCGGGTCCTGCTTGACGACGGTGCCCGCGGGCTGGTCGGAGTCGACATCGTTCCGTACGACCTGGAAACCGAGCGTCTTGAGCTGAGCCTCGGCCTCGTCGACGGACTTGCCGGTCACCGGCGGGACATTGATCAGCGTGCTCGTCGCGATCGTCAGCGTGACCGTGGAGTTCTTCTCGGCCTGGGAGTTGCCCGCGGGGTCCTGGTCGATGACGGTGCCCGGGTCCCGGTCGGACTCCTCCTCCTTGTACTTGACCTTGAAGCCCTTGTTCTCCAGTTGGACGGCCGCCTTGTCCTTCTGCTTGTCGGTGACGTCCGGGACCTCGATCTGCGGCGAGCCCTCGGAGACGACCACATTGATCGTCTCGTCCTTCGCCATCTCCTGGCCGGCCTCGGGGTTCTGGCTGCAGATGGACCCCTTGGGCTGGTCGCACCGCTCCGAGCTGGACTGGGCGACCTTCACGGAGGCGTTGTCCGCGAGTTTCTGCGCCTCGGCGAAGGTCTGCCCGACGAGCTGCGGGGCGGCCACCTTGGAGTTCGCGTCGTTGCCGCTCTTGTCGAAGATGAACTTGCCGATGAGGATCGCGCCGACCAGCACCAGCACCCCGGCGATGGCGAGCGAGATGGTGGAGAGGCTGGACTTCTTCGGCTGCTGGCGGCGGCGGGCGGGGCGGTCGTCGTAGCCGCCGAAACCGCCGTCGTCCGAGTTGGCGGGCGGCAGCATGGTGGTCTGGCCCGCCGCGTCGCCCGCCCGCATCGCGGTGGTCGCCTGGCCGTCCCCGTACCCGCCGCCGTAGCCGACCGCGCCCATCGCGGCGGTCGCGGCGACCGGCTGCCCGTCGAGGCACGCCTCGATGTCGGCGCGCATCTCGTCGGCCGACTGGTAGCGGTAGTCGGGATCCTTGACCAGCGCCTTGAGGACGATCGCGTCCATCTCGGGGGTGATCTCGGGGTCGAAGACGCTGGGCGCCTGCGGCTCTTCCCGGACATGCTGGTACGCGACAGCGACCGGCGAGTCCCCGATGAACGGCGGCCGGACCGTGAGGAGTTCGTAGAGCAGACAGCCGGTCGAGTAGAGGTCGGAGCGGGCGTCGACCTGTTCGCCCTTGGCCTGCTCCGGCGAGAGGTACTGGGCGGTGCCGATCACGGCGGACGTCTGCGTCATCGTCATGCCGGAGTCGCCCATCGCACGGGCGATACCGAAGTCCATGACCTTGACCTGGCCGGTCCGCGTCAGCATGACGTTGGCCGGTTTGATGTCACGGTGGACGATGCCGTTGCGGTGCGAGTACTCCAGCGCCTGGAGGATGCCGACGGTCATCTCCAGCGTCCGCTCGGGCAGCAGCCGGCGCCCGGAGTGCAGCAGCTCCCGGAGGGTGGAGCCGTCGACGTGCTCCATCACGATGTACGGGAGGGAGACCCCGTCGACGTAGTCCTCGCCGGTGTCGTAGACCGCGACGATCGCCGGGTGGTTGAGGGAGGCCGCCGACTGGGCCTCTCTGCGGAACCTGGCCTGGAACGACGGGTCCCGGGCGAGATCGGCCCGGAGCGTCTTGACGGCTACGGACCGGCCGAGACGGGTGTCATGGGCGAGGTAGACCTCCGCCATGCCACCACGACCGAGCACCGAGCCCAGTTCGTACCGGCCGCCGAGGCGACGCGCCTCTTCCATAACGTTCCAGCCCTCTCCGTCAGTCCCGACCGCACCGGCGAGTGGTCCGGCGGTGTGCTGTTCGCGCCTACGCTACCGGGCACGCCGTACGGGGTTGGCCCGTAACGGTGAGCTGATATACGACCGGTATCGCATTGTGCGGGTATGGACGTGAGTCGTGACGGGCGTCACTTCCGCTGCCGGGGTCACTTCTTGCTGTCGAGGACCGCCCGCATCACGTCCTTCGCGATGGGGGCCGCGAGACCACCACCGGAAATGTCCTGACGGCTGGCGTCGCTGTCCTCGACGACGACGGCGACGGCAACCGGGGAGCCGTCACCCGTCTTGGCGTACGAGATGAACCACGCGTACGGGTTCTTGCTGTTGTTCTCGCCGTGCTGGGCGGTGCCGGTCTTCCCGCCCACTGTGACGCCGGGGATCTTCGCGTTGGTTCCCGTGCCCTCTTGGACGACCGTCTCCATGATGCTCTGGAGCGCCTGGGCGTGCTCCTGGGTGAGCGGCCGGCTCAGCTCCTCGGGCTCGGTCTTGCTGAGCACGTCGAGGTTGGGGGACTCCAGCCGGTCGACCATGTACGGCTTCATCAGCTTGCCGTCGTTGGCGATCGCGGCGGCGACCATGGCCATCTGGAGGGGCGTGGCGCGGGTGTCGAACTGGCCGATGGAGGAGAGCGCGGTCTGCGAGGTGTTCATCTCCTCGGGGAAGACCGAGGCCGCCGCGCGGACCGGGACGAACTGCTCCTCGTTGAAGCCGAACTTCTTCGCGGTCTCCAGCATCTTGTCCTTGCCGAGGTCGGCACCGAGCTTGCCGAAGACCGTGTTGCAGGAGTAGCGCAGGGCGACCCGCAGGGTGGCGTCCTTGCAGGGGATGTTGCCCTCGTTGGGGAGCGGGGTGGTGGTGCCCGGCATGATCCAGGGGAGGGGCGTGTCGGTGTTGGCGTCGACGTCGGTGACCTTGCCGTGCTCCAGGGCTGCGGCGGCGGTCAGCACCTTGAAGGTGGAGCCCGGCGGGTAGGTCTCGCGCAGCGCCCGGTTGAGCATCGGGTCGTCGGGGTTGCTGTCCTTGCCGAGCGCGACCCATGCCTTGGTGTCGTTCTTGGTGTTGCCGGCGAAGGACGACGGGTCGTAGCTGGGGGTGGAGGCGAGCGCGAGGATCCTGCCGGTCGACGGGTCGATCGCGGCGACGGCGCCCTTCTTCTTGCCGAGCCCCTCGTAGGCGGCCTTCTGGGCGGCGGTGCTGAGCGTCGTGACGACGTTGCCGCCCTTCTTGTCGCCGCCGGTGAACATGGACATGGTGCGGTCGAAGAAGAGCCGGTCGTCGTTGCCGGTGAGGACGCCGTCCTCGATCGACTCGATCTGGTTGGCGCCGAAGGCCTGCGAGGCGAACCCGGTGACGGGCGCCCACATGGGGCCGTCGGTGTAGGTGCGCTTGTACGCGAAGTCCGTGCTCTCGGTCTTCGTGGAGCCCGTTATGGGCTTCCCGTCGACGATGATGTTGCCCCGCGGGTTGCTGTACCGCTCGATCTGGACCCGCCGGTTGTGCTCCTGGCTGGAGAGCTCGTTGGCGCGTGCGAAACCGAGCCAGTTCTCCCGGATCAGCAGGGCGAGCATCAGCAGCCCGCAGAAGATGGCGATACGGCGCAGGGGCTTGTTCACGGTCGGACCACCTGGGTCATCTCGGCGTCGGGGGACGGTGCGGGCGCCGGTGCGGGCCGGCGCGCGGTGTCGCTGATACGGATGAGGATCCCGATCAGGGCCCAGTTGGCGAGGACGGAGGAGCCGCCGTACGCGACGAACGGCATGGTCATACCGGTCAGCGGGATGAGGCCCATGACGCCGCCGGCGACGACGAAGACCTGGATGGCGAAGGCGCTGGAGAGGCCGATCGCGAGGAGCTTGCCGAAGGGGTCGCGGGCGGCGAGCGCGGTGCGCACCCCCCGCTCGATGATCAGCGCGTAGACCATCAGGAACGCCATGGTGCCGGCGAGGCCCAGCTCCTCGCCGACGGTGGTGAGGATGAAGTCGGCGTTGGCGGCGTACATGATGAGGTCGGAGTTGCCCTGGCCGAGGCCGGTGCCGAGGGTGCCGCCGGAGCCGAAGGACATCAGCGCCTGGCCGATCTGCTCGCAGGCGTTGCTCGTCTCGTAACACGAGAACGGGTCGAGCCAGGCGTTGACACGGGCCTGGACGTGCGACTCGAAGGAGGCGACGCCGACGGCCCCGCCGACCGACATCAGCAGACCGAAGACGATCCAGCTCGTGCGCTCGGTGGCCACGTACAGCATGACGACGAAGAGGCCGAAGAAGAGCAGCGAGGTGCCGAGGTCGGTCTCGAAGACCAGGATGAGGATCGAGATGCCCCAGATGACCAGGATCGGGCCCAGGTCGCGGCCGCGCGGCAGGTAGAGGCCGAGGAAGCGGCGGCTGGCGAGCGCGAGGGCGTCGCGCTTCACCATCAGATAGCCGGAGAAGAAGACCGCGATGATGATCTTGGCGAACTCGGCGGGCTGGATGGAGCCGAGACCGGGCAGGCTGATCCAGATCTTCGCGCCGTTACGGGCCGGGAAGAACATCGGCAGGATGATCAGGAAGAGCGCGAGCGCCATCGAGATGTACGTGTAGCGCTGGAGGATCCGGTGGTCCTTGAGGAGGACCATGACGGCGGCGAAGAGCGCGATGCCGATCGCGGAGTTGATGAGCTGGTTGGGGGCGTCGGGGACGTAGGCGCCGTACAGGTTCTCCGCGCGCTGGATCAGCCGGGGCGACTGGTCGAGGCGCCAGATCAGCACCAGGCCGAGGCCGTTGAGGAGCGTGGCCAGGGGGAGGAACAGCGGATCGGCGTACGGCGCGAACTTGCGCACCACGAGGTGTGCGATGCCCGCGAGGAGGGCGAGCCCGGCCCCGTATCCGAGCATCCCCGCGGGGACCTTGCCGTCGAGGGCGAGCCCCACGTTCAGATAGGCGAAGACGGGGATGGCGACGGCGAAGGCCAGCAGGGCCAGTTCGGTGTTGCGGCGGCTCGGTGCTTCGATCGCGCCGATGGTCGTCGTGTTGGTGACTACGCTCATGGTGGTGAAGGGCCCCCTACGGCCGGCTTACTGCTTACCGCAGTTCGAGGCGACTTTCTGCTCGTCCTCCGAGAGGCTGGGGCCCGGAGTGGGCGTCGCGGCCTTCGGGTGGACGGCGGTCGACGTGTGGGTCGCGGTCGAGATGTGGCTCGCGGCCGACGCCCGGCTCGCGGTCGAGGTCTGGTCCGCGGTCGAGGTCTGGTCCGCGGACGGGTTCTCACCGGCGTCCGGCTTCTGGGTGGCGGTACCGGAGGCTCCGCCGGCCTGCCCCTCGCCCGTGACCACGTCGGCCTGCTGGTCGGCGGTGCGGCGCTGCTCTTCCTTCTTGCACGCCGACGCCTGGACCGAGAGTTCCTGGATCTTCCGCTGGCCGCCGGCGAGGCTGCCCCCGGCGATGGTGGCCTCGACCTGCTTGCGCTGGTACGGCGGCAGGTACTTGAGTTCGATCTCGGGGTGGTCCTTCTCGACCTTCGAGAGCGAGACCCAGGCGAGGTCCTGGCTGATGCCCCGGTAGAGCGCGACGTGCTGGTCGTTGGCGCCGACGTAGTACTGGGTCTGGGTCCAGCGGTAGCCGCCGTACAGACCGCCGCCGACGACGGCGAGGGCGAGCACCGAGTACAGGGATCTCTTGAGCCAGCGGTGGCGCGGGCGCTCCTTGAGGAAGGTCTCGCCGCTGTCGTCGTACGCGCCGAAGCCGCCCCCCGAGGGGGTCGCGCCGCCGTACCCGTAGTCGGTGTCGCCGCCGCTGCCGGGCGGGCCGAAGGCGCCGGTCTGCTGGGGGACGGAGCGGCCGAGTCCGGCGGCGCGTCCGGCCGGGGTCTGCATCGCCGCGGCGTTCTCCGCCGAGCTGAGCGGGAGCTGGTTCTCGGCGACGGCGCCGACGACGACCGGGGTGTCGTTGAGCTGCCCGGCCAGGGTGTCGTTGGCCTCGACGTCGAGGACGTCGGCGACGATGCAGGTGATGTTGTCGGGTCCGCCGCCGCGCAGGGCGAGCTGGATGAGGGCCTGGATGGTCTCCTGGGGGCCCTGGTAGCCGGCGAGGGCCTCTTCCATCGTCTGGTGCGAGACGACGCCGGAGAGGCCGTCCGAGCAGATCAGGTAGCGGTCGCCGGCCCGTACCTCGCGGATGGAGAGATCGGGCTCGACATGGTCGCCACTGCCCAGCGCGCGCATCAGCAGGGAGCGCTGCGGGTGGGTGGTGGCCTCCTCCTCGGTGATCCGCCCCTCGTCGACGAGGCGCTGCACCCAGGTGTGGTCCTGGGTGATCTGGGTGAGCACGCCGTCCCGCAGCAGGTAGGCGCGGGAGTCGCCGACGTGGACGAGGCCGAGGCGCTGCCCGGTCCAGAGGAGGGCGGTGAGCGTGGTGCCCATGCCTTCGAGCTGGGGGTCTTCCTCGACCATGACGCGGAGCTGTTCGTTGGCGCGCTGTACGGCGGAACCGAGCGAGGTCAGCAGGTCGGAGCCGGGCACGTCGTCGTCGAGCTGGACGAGCGTGGAGATCACCTCGGACGAGGCGACCTCACCGGCGGCCTGGCCGCCCATTCCGTCGGCGATGGCGAGCAGCCGGGGGCCGGCGTAGCCGGAGTCCTCGTTGCCCTCGCGGATCATTCCTTTGTGGGAGCCGGCGGCGAAGCGCAGAGAAAGACTCATGCGCACCTCGCCCGTCGGCTCGCCGGTCGACTGTCGAGCCACCCTGCCCACCCTCCGGTCGGGAGCCTGCTGCGGTCCGCTGGGGGAACCGTCGTGGCTCGCTCGCTCCGCTCGCTCATTGTCGTACTACTTCCGCAGCTCGATGACGGTCTTTCCGATGCGGATCGGAGCGCCCAGTGCGATCGGCTGCGGGGTTGTGAGCCGGGTCCGGTCGAGATACGTGCCGTTGGTGGACCCGAGGTCCTCGACGATCCACTGACCGTCACGGTCCGGGTAGATCCTGGCATGCCTGCTGGACGCGTAGTCGTCGTCCAGCACGATGGTCGAATCGTGGGCGCGGCCCAGCGTGATCGTCTGACCCTGGAGCGCGACCGTGGTGCCGGTCAGGGACCCTTCGGAGACGACCAGCTTGGTCGGCGCCCCCCTGCGCTGCCTTCCCCCCTGGCCCTGCTGCTGTCGCTGCTGGGGCGGCGCGGACTGGCGTCCCTGCTGGGGACGGGCGTCCGCGGTGCGGCGTGAGCCGCGCTGGGTGACGCGTGTTCCGAACAGATCGCTGCGGATGACCTGTACGGCCACGATCACGAACAGCCACAGAACGGCCAGAAAACCTAGCCGCATGACCGTCAGGGTCAGCTCTGACATTGCCCCCGCTTCACCCTTCGGCTTGCCTGAAAACGATGGTGGTGTTGCCCACGACGATCCGCGAGCCGTCGCGGAGCGTAGCGCGGGTGGTGTGCTGTCCGTCTACCACGATGCCGTTGGTGGACCCGAGATCCTGGATCGTGGAGGGCGATCCGGCCCGGATCTCGCAGTGCCGGCGCGAGACTCCGGGGTCGTCGATCCGTACGTCGGCGTCCGTGCTGCGGCCCAGGACGAGGGTGGCGCGGGAGATCTGGTGGCGTGTGCCGTTTATCTCGATCCAGCGGCGCGTCTGGCCGCCCGGCATCGTGCCGGGGCCGCGGCCGCCGACGGGGCCGCCGGGCGGCGCGGAGGACGGCATGGGGGGCACGGCGCTCGGCGGGTAGCCGTAGCCGCCGGGGGCGCCCCGGGGAGGCGCGGGGGCCGCGGCGTGGCCGGCGACGCCCACGGGGCCGCCGGGGCCGCCGGGGCCGTCCTGGGACGTGCTCGACGCCAGGGTGCGGCTGCGGACCCGGTAGAGCCCGGTGTCGAGGTCCTCGGCCTTCTCCAGGTGGACCTTGATCGGCCCCATGAAGGTGTACCGCTGCTGCTTCGCGTAGTCGCGGACCAGCCCGGAGAGTTCGTCGCCGAGCTGCCCGGAGTACGGGCTGAGCCGCTCGTAGTCCGGCGTGCTCAGCTCCACGATGAAGTCGTTGGGCACGACGGTCCGCTCGCGGTTCCAGATCGTCGCGTTGTTGTCGCACTCGCGCTGGAGGGCACCCGCGATCTCGACCGGCTGGACCTCGGACTTGAACACCTTCGCGAAGGTGCCATTGACCAGACCTTCGAGACGCTGCTCGAAACGCTTCATGACTCCCATGGGGCACCTCCTCCGTCGTTGCCGTCCTGGTACTGCTTACTGATCGTATCCACGCGTCGGGAAATCGGCTGGTTCCCCTTGTCTGCCCCGTCGATGAGTGTCACCTCTCACACGGATCGTAGAGGCGGCGTCACGCCAGTGTCCCGCACCCCGGGTGCACTCAGGAGGAGTGGGTGGCGACCTCTGTCCGTTCCCTGTTCCGGCCGCGAACCGTCGAAACAAACGGATGTGATCCCACCCCCTGCGGCGTGCTAATCTTCTCGATGTCGCCAGGAGCGCACACCAGCGGAACAGAGCAGGTGAAGCACCGGACGGCACACCCAATGCGCGGGTGGCGGAATAGGCAGACGCGCTGGATTCAGGTTCCAGTGCCCGAAAGGGCGTGGGGGTTCAACTCCCCCCTCGCGCACAGCGAAGCACCGACGGAAGGTGCCTCTGCTCAGTGACGAAAGTCGCTGAGCAGAGGCACCTTTTCGTTTTCTTGGGGCTCTGGTGGGACCGGTGGCACCGGCGGGGGCGGGGTGGCCGGCGTCCGGGCGGGCCGGCGGTTGGCGTGTGGGGTCTGGCGTTTGCGGAGGCCGGGTTCCGGTTGTTTTTTGTGAGGTTTCAGACGCCGGCCGGGGTGGGCTCGGGGCCGGCGAGCGGGAGACGCGCTCCGGTGCCGGGACCGCGCGGTTTGTTCGATCATGAGGGCGCGGGAGCGTCCGGCCTGGGTGCCGAGCCGGTCGGTGCGGTCGTCGAAGACCGGCCGGTGATCCTTCGGCAGAGGTGAGGGATCGATTTTGGCGAGAAATGTATGGCACAGGCGGCGGGCGCACGCGTAGGAGGCTTCGAAGCCCTGGTCGGTTTCGCGTAGCGGCACGAGACGTACGGCGGGGCGGGCGCCGACCCGCTGGAGGCGCTCGCCGTCGTACTTCCGCCGGATCCAGCCCCTACCCCCCCGCCCCCGCCCGAGGGCCGGCAGCACATGGCCCCCGAACGCAGAAAGCGGGTGCTCTTCCTTGTGGCCGTCGGACCCTGCGTCGATAGTGTCTGGCCTGCCGGGACCGGCCGTACCGACCCGTTCGACTACCGGCCGACCGGTCTGTCGTCCGAGGAAGCGGGAGACGCGTGCCAGCCGGTCGCGGACTCGATGAAGGATGGTGTGGGGAGATGCTGGGCGAGACGGTGTTCCGCAGTGAGGACGTGCCGGCGGCGGACCGGTTCGAGTGCTATCGGGAACTCATGAACCGGGCCTACGCGCCGATGGAGCTGAGCAGCGACCATGCGCCGGACTTCCGGGCGCACCAGCGTCTGATCGGGCTCGGTCCGGTGTCGGTGTGGCCGGGTGAATTCCAGCCTCTGGTCTTCCGGCGGACGCCGAAGCTGATCCGGCAGTCCGATCCCGAGGTCTACCAGCTCACCCTCGTCCTGAAAGGCAGCGGGAGACACAGCCTGGGCGGACAGGAAGTGACCTGCGATGCCTACGAGTTCCACTCCAACGACTCTTCGCGGCCGTCCGAGACATGGACCGGCCAGGAGCAGACCAGGATCGTCGGAGTCGAGTTCCCCAAGACGCACCTGCCCCTGTCGAGAGGCCGGGCCGACCGGGTGATCGGGCGGCGGATGTCGGCGAGGGACGGCATAGGCGCGCTGCTGGCCCAGTTCCTGACCCAGTTGACCAGTGACACCGGCCAGTACGCCCCTGACGACGCGCCCCGGCTGGGGACGGTGGCGGTCGAGCTGGTCGCCGCGCTGTTCTCCCATACGCTCGGTACCGACACTTCTCTGACGCCGGAAGCCCGTCGGCGAGCTCTGACCCTGCGTATTCAGGCGTTCATCCGGCAGCACCTGCACGACCCCGGCTTGACCCCGGGCTCGATAGCCGCCGCACACCACATCTCCCTCAGCTACCTGCATCGCCTCTTCCAGCAAGAGGACACCACGGTCACCTCCTGGATCCGGCGCCGGCGCCTGGAGCGCGCCCGCCACAACCTCACCGACCCCTTGCTGCGCGACACCCCCATCCACACCATCGCCACCCGCTGGGGATTCACCCACCCCGCAGGCTTCAGCCGCGCCTTCCGCACCGCCTACGGCCTCCCACCCAGCGACTACCGCCACCAGAACACCCGCCGCCCGGCGTAGACGCGACGTCACAGCCGGCTCAGCGGGCGCTCCGGCCGGTTCGCCGGTCCGGCTGCTTCGCCGGTCCGGACGCGCCGGACGCGCCGGATGCGGCGGACGCTCCGGGCGCGCCGGACACGCCGGACACGCCGGATGCGGCGGACGTGGCGGACGCTCCGGGCGCGCCAGCGCAAGCAGTACGGCAGGCCGCTGTCGGGCGCTGCGAGGCCGCTGTCAGGCGCCCAGGGCGTCGATGAGGGCCTTGGTGACGTCCTCGGTGGACGCGGTGCCGCCGACGTCGCGGGTGAGGATCCCGGCGGCCGTCGTGGCCTCGATCGCCCGGTGGAGGCGGGCCGCCTGGCCGGGCAGGCCGAAGTGGTCCAGCATCAGGGCCGCGCTGCCGACCGCGCCGACCGGGTTGGCGAGCCCCTGGCCCGCGATGTCCGGGGCCGAGCCGTGGACGGGCTCGAACATGCTCGGGAAGCGGCGCTCGGGGTTGAGGTTGGCGCTGGCGGCCAGGCCCAGGCTGCCGGCGAGCGCGCTGCCGAGGTCGGAGAGGATGTCGGCGTTCAGGTTGGACGCGACGACCACCGAGAGCTCCTCCGGCCGCAGCACGAACTTCGCGGACATGGCGTCGACCAGGACGCTCTCGGTCCCGACATCCGGGTAGTCGGCGGCGACCCGCCGGAACACGTCGTCCCACAGGACCATGCCGTACTGCTGGGCATTGCTCTTGGTGACGGAGGAGACCTTCTTGTGCGCCCGGGTACGGGCGAGTTCGAAGGCGAAGCGCATGATGCGTTCACAGCCGACCTCCGTGAACAGCGCGGACTGGACGGCGACTTCGCCGCCCCGGCCGCGCGCGGAGAGGTTGCGGCCGCCGAGCCCCGCGTACTCGCCCTCGCTGTTCTCGCGGACGACGACCCAGTCGAGCTCCGTGTCGTCGGCCTTGCGCAGCGGGCTGCGGACCCCGGGGAGGAAGTGGACGGGGCGGACATTGGCCCACTGGTCGAAGTTCTGGCAGATCTTCAGGCGCAGCCCCCAGAGGCTGACATGGTCGGGGACGGAGGGCCAGCCGACCGCGCCGAAGTAGAGGGCGTCGAAGTCCTTGAGCCGGTCGAGACCGTCCTCGTCCATCATCCTGCCGGTACGTTCGTAGTACTCGCACCCCCAGGGGAACTCCGTCCAGTCGAACGCGAACGCCCCGCCGGAGTCCGCCGCCAGGGCGTCCAGAACGGCGCGCCCCGCAGCGACGACCTCCTTGCCAACACCGTCGGCGGGGATGGCGGCGATACGGAACGTACGGGGCGCGCTGGGCGTGGGGGGAGTGGGGGGAGAGGGGGACACGAGGGGTGTGGGGGACGCGGGGGGCGCGGCGGGTGTCCGGGGTGCGTCGCTGGTCATGGGTGGTGCCTCCGGCTCGCTGGGTGGGAACGCGACCGAGTCAACACAGGGTGGTCGTCAGGCGTCCAAGACCTGCTTCCGATGCGACATATAGGCACGGCCGATAGGTCCCGCGTCAGGCGTCGCGGGTCAGGGACCGCGGGTCAGGGACCGCGGGTCAGGGACCGCGGGTCAGGGACCGCGGGTCAGGCGTCGCGCGTCAGTGGCCCCGGGGCAGGGGTCCCGCGTCAGGCGTCCGCGGATCCGGCGTCCGCGGATCCGGCGTCGCGGGTCCGACGGCGGGCGAGGGACTCGGTCAGCGCGCGGAAGGCGCGGGCGCCCGGGGTGAGGTGCGCGGGGAGGCTGACCATGGCCACATGGAGATGCGCGGTCGGCTCGATGGGGGCGACGACCGCACCGCAGCGGCGGGCCAGCCGGGTCCAGGAGGACGGCAGGACGGCGACCCCGACCCCGGTGAGGACCAGCGGCAGGATCGAGGTGCGGTGGTCCACGACCGTCACGATCTCGGTGCCTGCGCCGCCCGCCGTGATGTCGTCCACGATGTGACGCATGAGGCTGCCGGTACGGGAGGCGATGAGTTTCTCCCCGGCGAGTCCGTCGGGCCGGATCGGGACGTCGTCCTCGAAGGCCCCGCCCGGCATGGCGACGACGACGAAGGGCTGGTCCTCGACGTGCAGGACATCCAGCCCGGCCGGGTGTACGGGGGCCGCGGCGCCCAGCAGGCCGAGCTCGCACGAGCCGCCCCTCACCAGGGCGATGACCTCGTCCGGGGTGAAGGCGGCGTGCGTGCTCACGGTCACCGACGGATGCAGCCCGGCGAAGCGGTGGACGAGGGTGGTCAGCGGCTCGATGCCGGGCGAGGGCATGGTGGCGACCTCTACGGTGCCGCCGTGCAGCCCCGTGAGGGCGGCGGCGGTGTCCCGTACCGCCGTCAGATCGCGGAGCGCGCGCCGGCTCGGCTCCAGCAGTTCCCGCCCCGCCTCGCTGAGCACGACGCCGCGCCCGACCCGGTGGAAGAGGGCGAGCCCGAGATCGGCCTCCAGGTTCGCCATCGCCTGGGAGAGCGACGGCTGGGCGACATGGAGGGCGGCGGCGGCCTTGCTGAAGCCGCCGTGCTCGACGATGGCGAGGAAGTACTCCAACTGCCGAGCGTCCACCGTGCCTCCGCCGATCGCTCTCTCCACCAGGGCGGGGCCAACTTATCGGGTGTCCAGAGCCTTGTCGGTGTCCGTCCGGGCTCGGGCGTCCTGAGCGGGAGCTTGGGCGTCCTGTACGGGGACCTGGACGGCACTGGCGGGGACCTGGCCGGGGGCCTGTACGGGGGCCTGGGCGGGGACTTGCGTGGCGTCGTCGGGGGCCTGGGCAGGGGCCTGGGCCGGCGGCTCGCCCTCCCGGCCCGAGAGGACGGCGCGGGCCCGCTCCAGGTCCAGGCCGCGCTCCCACCTGGCGACGACAAGGGTGGCGACGGCATTGCCGAAGAAGTTCACCAGAGCCCGGCACTCCGACATGAACTTGTCGATGCCGAAGATGAGCATGATGCCCGCGGCCGGCACCGAGCCGACCGTCGACAGGGTCGCGGTGAGCGCGATGAACCCGCCGCCCGCGACGCCCGCCGCGCCCTTGGACGTCAGCAGCATGACGGCGAGGAGCCCGAGCTGCTGACCGAGGGAGAGGGAGGTGTCGGTGGCCTGGGCGATGTAGAGGGTGGCCAGCGAGAGATAGATCGCGGCCCCGTCCAGGTTGAAGCTGTACCCCGTCGGCACGACCAGGCCCACCGTGGAGCGCTCCGCGCCCAGGAAGTGGAGTTTGCGCATCAGCCCGGGGAGGGCGGGTTCGGCCGTGGAGGTGCCCAGGATCAGCCAGAACTCCTCCTTGAAGTAGCGGAAGAGCTGGAAGATGTTCAGCCGTACGTACAGGGCGAGCACCCCGCCGAGCAGGACCACGACGAAGAGCGCCGAGGTGACGTAGAACAGCACGATCAGCGAGCCGAGGCTGGTCAGCGTCGACAGGCCGAACTTTCCGATCGCGTACGACATCGCGCCGAAGGCGCCCAGCGGCGCGGCCTTCATGATGAAGGAGAGGACCTTGAAGACCACTTCGGTCAGCCGCCCGACGGCCGCGGTGACCGGCTCGCCGGTCTGTCCGACCAGCTTGACGGCGATGCCGAAGACGACGGCGAGGAAGATGACCTGGAGGATGTTCCCCTCGACGAACGGGCCGAAGAAACTGTCCGGCACGATGGTGGTGAGGAACTGCCACCAGTGCTGGTGCTCGCCCTCGGATATGTACCGGCTCGCGTCCCCGGAGGTCCTGAGGGCCGCCGGGTCGGCGTGCACGCCGTCGCCGAGCCGGAAGAGGTTGATCGCCACCAGCCCGGTCAGCAGGGCGACGAGCGTGCCGGCCTGGAAGTAGACCAGGGCCTTGACGCCGGTGCGGCCGACTTTCCTCAGGTCGGCGACGCCGGCGATGCCGCCGATGACGGTGAGGAAGACGATCGGTCCGATCAGCATCTTCATCGCGGTGATGAACGTCGTGCCGATCGGCTCCATGGCGGTGGCCAGATCCGGCCACCGCCAGCCCAGCACGACGCCGATCACGATCGCCACCAGCACCTGGACATACAGTTGCCGGTACCACGGCGTCGCCGCGATCCGCACGGCCTGCTCGGCCCGTCCGCCGCCCGGGGTATGCGTCATTGCAGCCCTCCCTGTTCGCGCGGTACCGGGCCCGATCGGCCCGTGCCGGCTTCCGCCACAGTGAACCGGGGGACCCGGCGGGGGTCCACGACCAAAAACCGATGCCCCGTATAGGCCGCGCCTATCGTTCTCCGCAGCGGAGTTCCGCCGAGCGCGGGCGGGGGTGCCGCCGAGGTGCGGGCGGGGGCGCCGGGAAGTTATCCACAGGCTCCGACGGCCTTTCTGATCCGGCGGTACGGTCATGACGGATCGATCAGCAGGGACCGACCAACAGAGACCGATCAGTTGATCTCGTGATCTCGCACGGCGGGGTGTGCGGGCGATGAGCAGCGGGGGAGGCGGCGCGCCATGGGCGGAGTCGGGCAGGAAACGATGTGGGGGACGGCGGGGCCGGGGGCCCTGACCGGGGCGGTACGGATCCCGGAGGTGCCGGGGTTCGCACCGCGTGCGGCCCCGAGAGAGGCGGACGGGACGCCGGCGCCGAAGGCGCGGGGGCGCGCGCTGCGGAAGCTGGTGCCCCGGTCGGCGCATGCCGGGCTGGTGCCGGTGACCGGGCGGCCCGACGCGCTGCGGGCCGTCGAGGAGTCCGGGCGGGGCCGGGTCGCGCGGCTGACACCGATACGGGTCGGGCGGATGGCCGCGACACCCTTCGCCTTCCTCCGGGGCTCGGCCGGCCTGATGGCGCACGACCTGACGGGCACCCCGGTCACCGGGGTCGGCGCGCAGCTCTGCGGGGACGCGCACGCGGCCAACTTCGGGCTCTACGGGGACGTGCGCGGCCGACTGGTCATCGATCTCAACGACTTCGACGAGACGGTGGTCGGCCCCTGGGAGTGGGACCTGAAGCGGCTCGCCGTCTCGCTGGTGCTGGCCGGGCGGGAGGCCGGGGCGGACGAGGACATATGCCGGGGCGGGGCGTACGACGCGGTGGGGGCGTACCGGCGGACGATGCGGCTGCTGGCGAAGCTCCCGGCGCTGGACGCGTGGAACGCGATCGCCGACGAGGAACTGGTCTCGCACACGGACGCCCGTGATCTCGCCGGCACGCTGGAACGGGTCTCGGAGAAGGCCCGCAGGAACACCAGCGCACGATTCGCGGCCCGCTCCACCGAGCCGGTGGACGGCACGGGCGAGGCGCCCCCGGCCGGCGGCCCCGACAGCGCCCGGGCCGCCGGTAAGCGCGCCGCCGGGCGCCGCTTCGTGGACGCGCCACCGGTGCTCCGCCGGGTGCCCGACGAGGAGGCCGCGGCGGTGGCCGCCTCGCTGGGGGAGTATCTGACCACCCTCCCGGCGGACCGGCTGCCGCTGCTGGCGCGGTACGCCATCCACGACGTGGCGTTCCGGGTCGTCGGTACGGGCAGTGTGGGGACCCGTTCGTATGTGGTGCTGCTCCTGGACCACCGGGGCCAGCCGCTGGTGCTCCAGGTGAAGGAGGCGCGGCCGTCCGCCCTGCTGCCGTATCTCCCAGCCGTCGGTTTCCAGCCGCCGGAGGAGGAGCACGAGGGGCGCCGGGTGGTGTTCGGGCAGCAGCGGATGCAGGTGGTGAGCGACAACTTGCTGGGGTGGACGACGGTCCAGGGCCGGCATTACCAGGTACGGCAGTTCAGGAACCGCAAGGGCAGCGTGGACCCGACGGCCCTTCCGGCGGACCAGGTGGACGACTACGCGCGGATGACCGGCGCGCTGCTCGCCCGGGCCCACGCACACAGCGCGGACCCACGGCTGCTGGCCGGTTACTGCGGCAAGAACGAGGAACTGGACGCGGCGATAGCGGAGTTCGCGGTCGCCTACGCGGACCGCACGGAAGCGGACCACGCGGACCTGCTCACCGCGATACGCGCCGGCCGCATCCCGGCCGAACTGGGCGTCTGAGCCGACGGCACCGCCGAGCCGGCCGCGACATACGCCACGACAAACGACATACGCCGCGACATACGCCGGAACACGCGCCACGACATGCGCCGGGACACACGCCGCAGGTCGGCGAGGAGGAGCGGGAGTCAGCGAGGCGGCGGCGGCCTGGGGCGGGGCGGAAAGGAAAGGGGGTGGAGGGGAGGGGAGGGGGAGGGGAGGGGAGGGGAGGGGGGAAGCCCCCCGTAAGAGGCCGGAAGAAGCAGGGGTGGGGCGATCGCCCGTACGCTGGGCGGGTGATGCACGACGCCCCTGGGGAGCCGACGATCCGTAACGACGACGAGCAGGACGTACGAGACGTGCGCGACGCGCTGGATGAAGCCAAGGCCTTCGACGCGCGGCCCGAGGCGCGCCTGGAGCGGGCCGTGCGCGCCGCCGAGCAGGCGCTGATCGAGTTCGAGATCGCCCTGGAGACGTTCCGGATCGAGGTCGAGAACTTCTCCCGCCTCCACCACCAGCGGCTGGGCCCGATGTACGCGCGGCTGGACGAGCTGGACGCGCTGATCGCGGAGGCCCGCGCGGCCCGCTCGGGGGACCCGGAGGACCTGCGCAAGGCGCGGGAGGCCCGTGCGATGGTGCAGCCGATGCCGGGCGTGGACGAGTTGTTCCACGATTGGCTGGATTCCGACGGTCTCTCGCCGGAGGCGTCGGCGATGCTGACCGACCGGCCCGTCCGGCCGCCCAAGCGGGTCCGGCCGAGCGACGAGGCCCGCAGGATCTACCGCGATCTGGTGCGCAAGTCGCACCCGGATCTCGCCCAGGACGATACGGAGCGCGCGCGGCGCGAGGAGTTCCTCACCCGGGTCAACTCCGCCTACGGGCGGGGCGACGAGCCCCAACTGCTGGAGCTGGCCGCCGAGTGGGCGGCGGGGCCCGCGCCCCGGCCGGCCGAGCTGAGCGAGAGCGAGGAACTGTACGCGCGGCTGGAGTGGCTGTCGCAGCGCAAGGAGTCGCTGACGCTGGTCGCCCACGAACTGGAGCAGGGCGCGATCGGGGCGATGCTCAGGATGGCGCCCGACGACCCGGACCGGCTGCTGGAGGAGATCGCCGAGCAGCTTCTCGCGGAGGTCTCCGCACGTGAGGCGGAGCTTGCCACACTGGTGCAGTAGATTTCCGGGGCCCGGTCCGGGCCCGACCCGGTGCCGCCCCCGGTTCCGTACGAGAGAAGGCCATGCCCATGAATTTCGCCCCGCTGCCCTCCGTGGACGCCGCGGCCGTGCCCTCCGACGGCCTGGTGCTGGATGTCCGGGAGGCCGACGAGTGGGCGGCCGGTCATGTCGAGGGCGCGCTGCACGTCCCGATGAGCGACTTCGCGGCCCGCTTCGGTGAGGTCACGGAGGCGGTCGCCGACGGGCGCAGGGCGTTTGTGATGTGCCGGGTGGGCGGTCGGTCCGCGCAGGTCACCCAGTATCTGGTGGGGCAGGGGATCGACGCGGTGAATGTGTCGGGCGGCATGCTCGCCTGGGACGGCGCCGGGCGCCCGATGGTCGCCGAGAACGACACCCCGGCCTTCGTGCTCTGACCGCCGGGCGGTCGGGTGGCCGGGGGCCGGGGCGAGGGGTCAGCGGTCGAAGTCCAGCTCGACTTCCGCTGTGACCGGATGGGACTGGCAGGCCAGCACGTATCCGGCGTCGGTCTCCTCCGGTTCGAGCGCGAAGTTGCGGTCCATGCGTACCTCGCCCGCGACCAGATAGGCCCGGCAGGTGCCGCAGACGCCGCCCTTGCAGGCGTACGGCGCGTCCGCGCGGGCCCGGAGCACCGTCTCCAGCAGGGATTCGCCGTCCTGGACCGGCCAGGCGCCCGAGCGCCCCGCCAGGGTGGCGGTGAGGGTGGTGTGCGCGGGCGTCCGGGCGCCGGGCGGGGGCGTCGCGGCGGTGGCGGGTGCCTCGTCGACGTGGAAGATCTCCTCGTGGATACGGTTCCGCCGCACCCCGAGGCCGCGCAGCGCGCGCTCGGCGCCGGCGACCAGGCCGAGCGGCCCGCAGAGGTACCAGCCGTCGATCTCGGTCACCGGGAGCAGTGCGGGCAGGAGTCCGGTCAGCCGTTCGCGGTCCAGCCGGCCGGAGGGCAGCCCGCTCTGCCGTTCTTCCCGGGAGACGGCCGTGACGAGCTGGAAGCGGTCGGGGTAGCGGTCCTTGAGGTCGGCGACCTCTTCCAGGAACATCGTGGACGCCACGGTGCGGTCGCTCCGGATCAGGGTGAACCGGGCCGTGGGTTCGCGGAGCAGGAGGGTGGCCGCGATCGAGAGGACCGGGGTGATGCCGCTGCCCCCGACGATCGCCGCGAAGTGCCCCGCGCGCGGCTCCAGGACGAAGCGGCCGGTCGGCGCCATGGCCTCGACCGTGTCTCCCACGGCCAGCTCCTTGAAGGCGTACGTGGAGAACTCGCCGCCCTCGACCAGCCGGATCCCCACCCGCACCACCGGCTCGGGCCCGGCGGGGGCGCAGATCGAGTAGGTGCGCCGGATCTCCGCACCGTCGGCGGTGCGGCGGCGCAGGGCGATGTGCTGGCCGGGGGTGTGCCGGAACGCCTCGCGCAGTTCGGGGGGGACGGCGAGGGTGAGGGCGACCGCGTCGTCCGTGAGCGGTTCGACCGCGCTGACCCGGAGCTGATGGAACATCTACACCTCCTTGAAGTGGTCGAACGGCTCACCGCAGGCGGTGCAGCGGCGCAGCGCCTTGCAGGCGGTGGAGGAGAACCGGCTGAGGAGTTCGGTGCCGGTCGAGCCGCAGTGCGGGCAGCGTACGGAGAGGGTCAGCTCCACGGGTCCGTCCTGGCGGTGCGGGCGGGGTGGGGCTATGCCGGAGTCGGCGAGCTTGCGGCGGCCCTCGGCGGTGATGTCGTCGGTCGACCAGGCGGGGGCGAGGACGGTGACGACCGAGACCTCGGGCACCCCGTGTTCGTGCAGGACGCGTTCGATGTCGGCGGACATGGCGCCGATGGCCGGGCAGCCGGTGTAGGTGGGGGTCAGCTCGACGCGGACCCGCCCGGGGCCCGCTAGGCGCAGCCCGCGCAGCACGCCCAGCTCGGCCAGGGTGACGACCGGAAGCTCGGGGTCGGGTACGGCGCCGGCCAGAGCGCGCAGCTCCTCCTCCAGCTTCGTCGCCCCCGCCGTCCGTGTCGTCTCCGCTGGGTGCGCGGACCTGGCCGTCCGGGCGGCTTCCCCGGTCCGTGCCGTTGTCGCCGGGGCCGGTCGGGGGGCCTGGTCGGTCACCATGACGCCCCCGGGTGGCTGCGGTGGAGGTGCTGCATTTCGGCGATCATGCGGCCGAACGCCTCCGTGTGCACTCCCTGGCGGCCCGCGCCCGCCGTCCAGGCGCCGCTGCGTGGCCCGTCCGGCACGGGCAGGGTGGCCCGGTGCAGCACATCGGTGACGGAGGCGAGCCAGCTCTCCTCCAGCGCCGTCCAGTCGATGTCGAGCCCTGCGACGGGCCGGAACATCTCGCCGGTGAACCGCCAGAGCGCCCGGCAGGCCCGCGCCATCCGCTCATGGCTCTCGGGGGTGCCGTCCCCGAGCCGGAGCGTCCACTGCTCCGCGTGGTCCCGGTGGTAGGCGACCTCGTTGGCCGCCTTGGCGGCGAGCGGGGCGAACTCGCTCGCGCCGGTGGCGAGCCGGCGGTAGAGGAGGAGCTGGTAGGTGGAGAAGTAGAGCTGGCGGGCGATCGTGTGCGCGAAGTCGCCGTTGGGCCGCTCGACGAGGTGGAGGTTGCGGAACTCCCGCTCTTCGCGGAGATATGCCAGCTCGTCCTCGTCCCCGACCAGGGAGAGCAGGAACCGGGCCTGGCCGAGCAGGTCCAGTGCGATGTTGGCGAGCGCGACATCCTCTTCGAGGACCGGGGCGTGCCCCGCCCACTCCCCCAGCCGGTGCGAGAGCACCAGCGCGTCGTCCCCGAGCGCGAGCGCCGCCGTGTGGTGCGGGGGCCGGTGCGTCTCGGCGTGGTCCGTCCGGTGGGCGGGGGGCGTGTCCGCCGTTGTCGTGTCGTCCGCCGTTGTGGTCGGTGTGGGGGTCGGGGTGCCGGTCACAGGTGCTTCACCCCCTCGGGGATCTGGTAGAAGGTCGGGTGCCGGTAGGGCTTGTCGGCGGACGGCTCGAAGAACGGGTCCTTCTCGTCCGGGGAGGAGGCGGTGATCGCCGCGGACTCCACCACCCAGATCGAGACGCCTTCCCCGCGCCGGGTGTAGAGGTCCCGCGCGTTCCGCAGGGCGAACTCCGCGTCCGGGGCGTGCAGGCTTCCGGCGTGGGTGTGCGAGAGTCCGCGCCGGGACCGTACGAACACCTCCCACAGCGGCCAGTCGTCCGTGCCTCGCGTGCCGTCGGTCATGCCGTCGCCTCCGTCCTGGGGGTCCCCGGGTGGTGTTTCGCCGCGTAGGCGGCAGCGGCCTCGCGGACCCAGGTGCCCTCCTCGTGGGCTCGGCGGCGCTGGGTGATGCGTTCCTCGTTGCAGGGGCCGTTGCCCTTCAGGACCTCGTGGAACTCCGTCCAGTCGATCGCCCCGAAGTCGTGCCGTCCCCGTTCCTCGTTCCACCGCAGCTCGGGGTCGGGCAGGGTCAGGCCCAGGGCTCGGGCCTGGGGGACGCAGATGTCCACGAAGCGCCGGCGCAGCTCGTCGTTGGAGTGCCGTTTGATCTTCCAGGCCATGGAGCGCGCCGAGTGGGGCGACTCGTCGTCCGGTGGGCCGAACATCATCAGTGAGGGCCACCACCAGCGGTCCACGGCGTCCTGCGCCATCGCGTGCTGCGCCTCGGTGCCGTTGCTCAGGGCCAGCAGCAGCTCGTACCCCTGGCGCTGGTGGAACGACTCCTCCTTGCAGATCCTGACCATCGCCCGTGCGTACGGGCCGTAGGAGCAGCGGCACAGCGGGACCTGGTTGGTGATCGCGGCGCCGTCCACCAGCCAGCCGATAGCGCCGACGTCTGCCCAGGTCAGCGTGGGGTAGTTGAAGATCGACGAGTACTTCTGCCGGCCGCTGTGCAGTTTGTCCAGCAGCTCGTCCCGGCTCGTGCCCAGCGTCTCGGCCGCGCTGTAGAGGTAGAGGCCGTGTCCGGCCTCGTCCTGGACCTTGGCCATGAGGATCGCCTTGCGGCGCAGCGAGGGCGCGCGGGTGATCCAGTTGGCTTCCGGCTGCATGCCGATGATCTCGGAGTGGGCGTGCTGGGCCATCTGGCGGACCAGCGAGGCCCGGTAGGCCTCCGGCATCCAGTCGCGTGGCTCGATCCGTTCGTCGGCGGCCACGGCCGCGTCGAACGCCGCCTCGAAGGACTGCGCCGTCTCCGGTGCGGTCGTCCCCCGTGTCGCCGTCCCTCGCGCTGTCGTGCCCCCTACCGCCGTCTCCTGCATCGTCGCCTCCTCTGCCGTCTCCGCGGCTGCCCCCGCGGCCCCCGTGGTCACGGCCGTCACGCGGACCCTTACCGACCGATCGTTCGGTTTGTGGACTTCAATGGTGGGGCGGGGGCCCGTAGGGTGTCAACCCTGTGGATAACTGACCGTGGACAACCGGCTCAACTGACCAGGACACGACGGGGATCGGGGCGGGATGGATTCGTACGACGACCAGGGTGGGAAGGCCGGACCGCCACCCGGGACGGGGATAGCCGGGCTCTCCTTCCGGCATCAGGTGGTGGCCGCCGTGTCGCTCGCGGTCATCGGGGTGCTGGCCTGCGTGCACCTCGGGATGGTCTTCCTGCACGTCGCCCCGTCGAACACGCTCACCAAGCAGCACGGCAAGGCCGTCGACGCGTGGATCTACCCCGAGTTCGAGCAGAACTGGAAGCTCTTCGCGCCCAACCCGCTCCAGCAGAACATCGCCGTCGAGGCGCGCGCCGAGGTCGGCTCCGGCGGGAGCGCGCGCACCACCACCGCGTGGATCGACCTCTCCGCCGAGGACGGCGCCGCGATCCAGGGGAACCCCCTGCCGAGCCACGTCGACCAGAACGAGCTGCGCCGGGGCTGGGACTTCTTCGCCGGATCGCACGACGACCAGAACCGCCCGAACGGGCTGCGCGGCCGCCTCTCCGAGAGCTACGTCCGCCGGATCGTGATGCTGCGGCTCGCCGACCACGACCTGGGCGGAACGGTGGAGCGCATCCAGGTCAGGTCGGTCACCCGGGCCGTCGCCTCGCCGTCCTGGAGCACGGAGAAAGTCAGCACACAGCCCTCCTACCGGATCTATCCCTGGTGGACGGTGAACGCCTCCGACCTTCCCGGCGGCGTACGGAACGGCACCGCGGAGGCGGCCCGGTGAGCGAACGCGAACACCCCGCGGAGTCCCCCGAACCGGACGCCCGCGCCGGGCTCTGCCCCGACCTCTGTCCCGAGCCCCCCTCCGCCGCCCCGGCCCCCGCCGCCCCGGCCCCCGCCGGTCCGGTGTCCGCCGCCGGGCGCGCGCCCGTGCCCGTACCGGCAGAGGCATCCATACCGGCGCCGGGAGCGCCCACGCCGCCCACGCTGTCCACGCCGTCCCCCGCCCACCCCCCGCGACGCGCCCTCGACCGGTGGCTGGCGGACGGGCTCCAGCGCGTCACCGGGCACGCCCTCGGCCCGTACCAGAGCGCCGTCATACGGATCGGCTTCGCCGGTACCTGGCTGCTCTTCCTCCTGCGCGAGGTGCCGCACCGCCGGGAGCTGTACGGCCCCGACGGGCCCTGGAGCTGGGGAATGGCCCAGCAGCTCATCGCGGAGAACAGCGCCTTCTCCGGGCTGATGTGGTCGGAGAGCACGGTCTGGTTCGAGATCGTCTTCGCCGTCGCCGTGCTCTCCAGCGCGCTGCTGATGGTCGGCTGGCGTACCCGCACCATGTCCGTGCTCTTCATGTTCGGGGTGCTCTCGCTCCAGAACCGCAGCATCTTCATGGGGGACGGCGGCGACAACGTCATCCACCTCATGGCGATCTACCTCGTCCTGACGCGGTGCGGACAGGTCTGGTCCCTCGACGCCCGCCGGGCCGCCCGCGCCGCCCGAGCCGCCCGCGCGACGGAGCGCGCCGCCTCGCGGGAGTCCGGGGCCCCGGTGGTACGGGACCGGGTCGGCCCGGTGCTGTGGGGGGTCTGCGGCGCGGTGCTGTTCATCGGCACCGTCACCGACCGGGTCGAGATCAAGACCTGGCTGCTGCTCCTGTTCTGGGGCGCGTGGGTCGCCCAGTGGCTCTGGTGGACCGTCGGGCGCCGCGCGGCCTGGCGGGGACACCGCGCGCTGCTCGACGTTCTGGCGAACCTCCTCCACAACGCCGCGCTCGTGGTGATCATGGCGGAGGTGTGCCTGATCTACGCCACCGCGGGGTGGTACAAGATCCAGGGCTCGCGCTGGCAGGACGGCACCGCCCTCTACTACCCGCTCAAGCTGGACTACTTCTCGCCCTGGCCCGCGTTCTCCGGCCTCTTCGCGTCCAGCGCGCTCCTCGTGATGGTGCTGTCGTACGGCACGGTCATCGTGCAGGTCGCCTTCCCGTTCACGCTCTTCAACCGGCGCGTCAAGAACGTCCTGCTCGTCGCGATGATGCTGGAGCACGGCGGGATCGCCGTCCTGCTCGGACTGCCGTTCTTCTCCCTCGCCATGATCGCCGCCGACGCCGTCTTCCTGCCGACCGTCTTCCTGGTGTGGCTCGGCGCCCGGGTCACCGGGGCGCGGGACCGGCTGCGCGCGCGGCTTCCCGGCCGGAAGCGGGCGCCCGCCGGGGCGCCCCCGGCCGGGCGGGCGCAGGAGAGCCCCGACCCGGCACGTACCCTCGTGTAGGTGATCAGCGAGACACCGGACGAGGGCCAGGAGGACACGGGCCAGGAGCCGGTCCAGTACGACGACGGCTTCGGGCCCCCGGTCGGGGTCGGGCCGCACCGCGAGCCCTGGCCCGTGGACGAGCGGTACGACCCGGAGCTGCTCGCGGGCGGCGACCGGCGCAATGTGGCCGACCGGTACCGGTACTGGACGCGCGAGGCGATCGTCGCCGACCTCGACACCCGGCGCCATGACTTCCATGTGGCGGTGGAGAACTGGAGCCACGACTTCAACATCGGCTCCGTGGTCCGCACCGCCAACGCCTTCCTCGCCAAAGAGATCCATATCGTCGGCAAGCGGCGCTGGAACCGGCGCGGTGCCATGGTCACCGACCGGTACCAGCATGTGCGCCACCACCCCGGCACCGCCGAGCTGACGGCGTGGGCGGCGGACGAGGGGCTGCCGATCATCGGGATCGACAACCTGCCGGGCGCCGTCGCGCTGGAGCGGACCGAGCTCCCGCGCGGCTGCGTCCTGCTCTTCGGCCAGGAGGGCCCCGGGCTGACCGAGGAGGCCCGTAAACACGCCACCATGGTCTGCTCGATCGCCCAGTTCGGCTCCACCCGCTCCATCAACGCGGGGGCCGCCGCGGCCATCGCCATGCACGCCTGGATCCAGCGGTACGCGGAGATCCCGCCGCCCGGGCTCTAGGGCCTGTCTGACAATTCCCGCCTGCCTCGCGACGCCATGCACGCACTCTCGCCGCACCGGGCCCTGACCCAAGTACGTCCAGTACGTGGGTCAGGGCCCGGCACGCCGAGAGCACGCACCTGACGCCGCGAGGCCGCCCTCCGGGCGACGACGGGAATTGTCAGACAGGCCCTAGGCAGACAGCGCGCCTGGGGCCCGGTACGGGCGGAAGGGGCTCCGGCGGACTTCAGGCCTGCCTGCGCACCTCCACCGTCCGGAACCGGTTCGCGACGAACGCGGCGTCGCACAGTGCCGCGTTCGCCGCCGGGTTGCCGCCCGAGCCGTGGAAGTCCGAGAACGCCGCCGTCTGGTTCACGTACACCCCGCCGGTGAGGTTGAGGGAGAGCTGCGCGGACTCCTCCAGGCAGACCTCCTCGATCGCACGCTCGGTCTCCGGTGACGTCGTGTACGCGCCGACCGTCATCGCGCCCTGGTGGCGCACCGTGCGGCGCAGCAGCTCCAGCGCGTCCTCCGTGGAGTCCACGGCGACCGCGAACGAGACAGGGCCGAAGCACTCCGTCAGATACGCCACCTCCTCGCCGCCCTCCCCCGCCCGCTCCCAGACCTTGCGGGCGCCGTCGGCCTTCACGATCGCCGGGGTGCGGACCACGGCGTCCGGGAAGTCCGGGTGGGCGATCTCCCGGGAGGCGAGCGCGGTCTCCCCGAGCGTGTCGGCCGCCTCAAGGCGGGCCTTCACATCGGGGTTGACCAGCGCGCCCAGCAGCGCGTTGGCCCGGGCGTCGTCGCCCAGCAGGCCGGCCACCGCGCCCGCCAGGTCGGCCACCACCTCCTCGTACGCCTTCTCGCCCGCGTCCGTCGCGATGCCGCCCCGGGGGATCAGCAGATTCTGCGGGGTCGTGCACATCTGGCCGCTGTAGAGGGAGAGCGAGAAGGCGAGGTTGGCGAGCATCCCCTGGTAGTCGTCCGTGGAGTCCACGAGGACGGTGTTGACGCCCGCCTTCTCCGTGTACACCTGGGCCTGGCGCGCGTGGGTCTCCAGCCAGTCGCCGAAGGCCGTCGACCCGGTGTAGTCGATGATCCGGATCTCCGGGCGGACGGCGAGGGTCTTGGCGATGCCCTCGCCGGGCCGCTCGACCGCCAGCGCCACCAGATTCGGGTCGAAGCCCGCCTCGGCGAGCACCTCGCGGGCCACCCGTACCGTCAGCGCGAGCGGCAGCACCGCCCGCGGATGCGGCTTGACCAGCACCGGATTGCCGGTCGCCAGGGAGGCGAAGAGCCCCGGATACCCGTTCCAGGTGGGGAACGTGTTGCAGCCGATCAGCAGCGCCACCCCGCGCGGCACGGCGGTGAACGTCTTCGCCAGCTCCAGCGGGCCGCGCTTGCCCTGCGGCTTGGACCAGGCGGCCGAAGCGGGCGTGCGCGTCTGCTCCTGGTACGCGTACGCCACCGCCTCCAGGCCCCGGTCCTGGGCGTGCGGGCCGCCCGCCTGGAACGCCATCATGAACGCCTGGCCGCTCGTGTGCATCACCGCCTGCGCGAACTCGTGGGTCCGCGCGCTGATCCGGGCCAGGATCTCCAGACAGACCAGGGCCCGCGTCTCCGGCCCTGCGGCGCGCCATGCGCCCATGCCCGCGCGCAGGGCGGGCAGCAGGACGTCCGGGTCCGCGTGCGGGTACTCGATCCCCAGGGCGGGCCCGTACGGCGAGACCTCGCCGCCGGTCCAGCCGTCCGTGCCGGGCTGGTCCAGCTCGAACCGGGTGTCGCGCAGCGCGTCGAACGCGGCGAGACCGTCGGCGGGCGCGCTCTCGCCGTACGCCTTGGGGTGCTCGGGGTGTGGGGACCAGTAGCCGCGCGACCCGATCGTCTCCAGGGCCCGGTCGAGCGTGGGCCGGTGCTTCTCGGCGAGCTGCTGGGGGCTGAGCTGGGCGGCCATCGTGGACCAACTCCTCATCGAGTCAATCGGATCAGTCGGGTCGATCGGATCGGTCGAGCCGTCGGACGTGTGCGGGCGCACCCGCGGATGGAGAGGGGTGCGTGGAACGCGGGGACAGGCGCCCCCGGACAGAGTTAGAGTAACCGAACGATCGGTCGGGACAAGGGGAGGCGGGCGATCCTGTGGATAACCCGCCCGCCGTCGACACAGGAGGATTGCGGCCATGACAGCAATCGAGCCCGGCCGCGTCGTCGCGGTCGTCGGCAGCGGCACGATGGGCCAGGGGATAGCCCAGGTGGCGCTGGTCGCCGGCCACCCCGTACGGCTCCACGACGCCGTGCCGGGCCGGGCCGCGGGGGCCGCCGCCACCCTCACGGGCCGGCTGGACCGGCTGGTGGCCAAGGGCCGGCTCGACCCGGCGGAGCGCGACGCCGCCACGGCCCGGCTGCTCCCCGCCGCGGACCTCGCCGAGCTGGCCGACGCCGCGCTCGTCGTCGAGGCGGTCCTGGAGGACCTGCCCGTCAAGCGCGCGCTGTTCGCGGCGCTGGAGGACGTCGTCGGCGACGACTGCCTGCTCGCCACCAACACCTCCTCCCTCTCCGTCACGGCCGTCGCTGGCGCGCTGCGTCGCCCGGAACGCCTGGTGGGCACGCACTTCTTCAACCCGGCGCCGCTCCTGCCCCTGGTGGAGATCGTCAGCGGCCACGCGAGCGGCCCGGAGGCCGTGACCCGCGCGTACGAGACCGTGCGCGCCTGGGGGAAGACGCCGGTGCGCTGTGCCGATACGCCGGGCTTCATCGTCAACCGCGTCGCGCGCCCCTTCTACGCCGAGGCGCTGCGGGTGTACGAGGAGGGCGCCGCCGACCCCGCCACCGTCGACGCGGTCCTGCGCGAGTGCGGCGGCTTCCGGATGGGCCCGTTCGAGCTGACCGATCTGATCGGCCAGGACGTCAACGAGGCCGTGACGCGCTCCGTATGGGAGTCCTTCTTCCACGACCCGAAGTTCACGCCGTCGCTCGCCCAGCGGAGGCTGGTGGAGTCGGGCCGGCTCGGCCGCAAGACGGGCCGGGGGTGGTTCCCGTACGGGGACGGCGCCACCGCCCCCGTACCGCGCACCGAGGAGCCCCGCGAGGCGCCGGAGGAGGTCGGCGCGTACGGGGATCTCGGGCCCGCCGCCGTGCTGCGCGACATGATCGAGGAGGCGGGCGTCAAGGTCACCCCGGAACGCGACCGTGAACGGGGCCGGGGACGCGCCGGTGAACGCGGTCACGGCGGCCACGAGCGGTGTGCTCCGTACGCGGCCGGGGGCTTTCTGCTGCCCGGCGGAACGGCGCTGCGGCTCACCGGCGGCGCGAGCGCGACCTCCGACCCCGCCGGCCCCGCCGTCCATGTCGACCTCGCGCTCGACTACCGCGCCTGCACCCGGATCGCCCTCGCGCCCGGCGCCGACGCCGACCCCATGGATCTGCGGGCCGCCGTCGGGCTCTTCCAGCGGCTCGGCAAGCGGGTCAGCGTCATCGAGGACATCCCGGGCATGATCGTCGCCCGTACCGTCGCCCTCGTCGTCGACCTGGCCCAGGACGCCGCCGGCCGCTCCGTGGCCGGTGCGCGGGACATCGACACCGCCATGAAGCTCGGCGTGAACTACCCTGGCGGACCCGGCGAGTGGTGCGACCGGCTCACTTCCCGGTGGGTCCGGTCCTTCCTGTCGGCCATGGACGGCGTGTATCCCGGCGGCCGGTACGCCCCGTCCACGGCACTGACCCGCCGTGCCGACACCGAAGCGAAGCAGGGGCGTTCATGACCACCGCCAAACGCGACACCTACACACCGGAGACGCTGCTGGCCGTGGCCGTCCGGGTCTTCAACGAACGCGGCTACGACGGCACCTCCATGGAGCACCTCTCCAAGGCCGCCGGAATCTCCAAGTCCTCGATATACCACCATGTGGTCGGCAAGGAGGAGCTGCTGCGCAGGGCCGTGAACCGTGCCCTGGACGGTCTCTTCGGCATCCTTGAGGAGGAGGGCGCGACGCGCGGCAGGGCCGTGGACCGGGTGGAGTACGTCACCCGGCGCATGGTCGGGGTCCTCATCGCCGAGCTGCCTTATGTGACGCTGCTTCTGCGGGTCAGAGGCAACACCCAGACCGAACGCTGGGCCATGGAACGGCGCAGGGAGTTCGACCAGCGGGTCGCCGGACTCCTCAGGGCCGCCGTCGCCGAGGGGGATCTGCGCGCCGATGTGGACACCAAGCTGGCCACCAGGCTGCTCTTCGGGATGGTGAACTCCCTGGTGGAGTGGTACCGGCCGCACGCCGCCGGCGGCTACGGGCGCGACCAGGTCGCCGACGCCGTCGTACGGCTGGCCTTCGACGGGCTGCGGACGTCCTAGCGGCGGGCCGCGTACGTCCTCCCCCGATACCCGGGTACGTCCGCACCGCTAGAGGGGCGGCAGGCCGTCCTCCGCCACGCCGCCGGCCGTGCCCGTTCCGGCCCCCGCCCCCGGGTCCAGGTCCGTCTCCTCGAAGACCAGCAGCGTACGGGTCGACAGCACCTCCGGAATCGACTGGAGCCGCGTCAGCACCAGCTCGCGCAGGGTCCTGTTGTCCGCGGTGTGCACCAGCAGCAGGACATCGAAGTCCCCGCTGACCAGAGCGATATGGGTGGCCCCCGGCAACTGCTGGAGCTGCTCGCGCACCGTGCGCCAGGAGTTCTGGACGATCTTCAGCGTGATGTACGCGGAAGCCCCCTGACCGGCCCGTTCATGGTCGACCCTGGCACTGAACCCCCGGATCACCCCGTCGTCGATCAGCCGGTTGATCCGCGCGTACGCGTTGGCGCGCGAGACATGGACGCGCTCGGCGACCGACCGTATCGAGGCACGGCCGTCCGTTTGCAGGATCCGCAGGATGTCCCGGTCGATGGCGTCCAGCGGACGCGGCGGCGGCTCCTGCTCGGCGGGCCGTTCCGTGCCGTCGGCCATTTGTTCAGCTCCCCTGTCTCCCGGGCTCCCCGCCATGGACGGCCTGCGTCCATCCCAGGCCGTGGAGAACCGTTTGTCCACAGGCTGGAGGCGTGTGTAGCCAAAATGGCCCGACGACCGAACAATCGGTAGGGAGAGGGGGGCGCCGCGATCCGGCGCGCTCCGCCCGTTCGCCCCGACGAGGAGGTGCACGCGTGAAGAAGAGCAGCATGCCGGTCCAGGACACACCACCGGTCCAGGGCACACCGGTTCAGGACACGCCGGTCCAGGGACTGCCCGCCGCCGCGGCCCGTCCGCCCGTTCCGCCACCGGCCTGGCGGCCGCGGACCGATCCCGCACCGCTGCTCCCCGACCCCGAGCCGTACCGTGTGCTCGGTACGGACGCCGTGGCCGGGGCCGACCCCGCGCTGCTGCTGCGGCTCTACACCGAGCTGGTACGGGGCCGCAGGTACAACGCGCAGGCCACGGCGCTGACCAAGCAGGGCAGGCTCGCCGTCTACCCGTCCAGCACCGGCCAGGAGGCCTGCCAGGTCGCCGCGGCGCTCGCGCTGCGGGAGCGCGACTGGCTCTTCCCCAGCTACCGCGACACGCTCGCCGCCGTGGCGCGCGGGCTCGACCCGGTGCGGGCGCTGACGCTGCTGCGCGGCGACTGGCACACCGGCTACGACCCGCGTGAGCACCGGATCGCGCCGCTCTCCACCCCGCTGGCCACCCAGTTGCCGCACGCCGTGGGGCTCGCGCACGCCGCCCGGCTCCAGGGCGACGAGGTCGCCGCGCTCGCCCTGGTCGGCGACGGCGGCACCAGCGAGGGCGACTTCCACGAGGCGCTGAACTTCGCCGCCGTATGGCGCGCCCCGGTCGTCTTCCTCGTCCAGAACAACGGTTTCGCGATCTCCGTGCCGCTCGCCAAGCAGACCGCGGCGCCCTCCCTGGCCCACAAGGCGGTCGGGTACGGCATGCCGGGCCGCCTGGTCGACGGGAACGACGTGGTGGCGGTCCACGAGGTGGTCGGCGAGGCGCTGGACCGAGCCCGCTCCGGTGGCGGCCCCACGCTGATCGAGGCGGTCACGTACCGTCTCGACGCGCATACGAACGCCGACGACGCGACGCGCTACCGGGAGCGGGACGAGGTGGAGAGCTGGCGGGCGCACGACCCGGTGCGGCTGCTGGAGCGCGAGCTGACGGGGCGCGGGGTGCTCGACGAGGAGGGTGTCAGGAGGGCGGCGGAGTCGGCCGAGACGATGGCGGCGCGGCTGCGCGAGCGGATGAACGAGGACCCGGTGCTCGACCCGATGGAGCTGTTCGCGCACGTCTACGCCGAGCGGACCGCGCAACTCCGCGAGCAGGAGGCCCAGCTCAGGGCCGAGCTGGAGGCCGCCGCGGAGTCGGACGCGGCCGGCGAAGGGGCCGGTGAGCGGCGATGACCGGGACAGTTGCCGAGCGGGCCGCCGTCGCAGCGGCCCCCACGACGATGGCGCAGGCGCTCCGGCGCGCGCTGCGCGACGCGATGGCCGAGGATCCGGCGGTCCATGTCCTCGGCGAGGACGTGGGCACGCTCGGCGGGGTCTTCCGGATCACCGACGGGCTCGCTGCCGAATTCGGGGACGAGCGGTGCACGGACACGCCGCTCGCCGAGGCGGGCATCCTGGGGACGGCCGTCGGGATGGCGATGTACGGGCTGCGGCCGGTCGTGGAGATGCAGTTCGACGCCTTCGCCTATCCGTCGTTCGAACAACTCGTCAGCCATGTGGCCAGGATGCGCAACCGTACGCGGGGCGCGCTGCCGCTGCCGATCACGGTGCGGGTGCCGTACGGGGGCGGGATCGGCGGGGTCGAGCACCACAGCGACTCCTCCGAGGCGTACTACATGGCGACGCCCGGCCTCCATGTCGTCACCCCCGCCACGGTCGAGGACGCCTACGGGCTGCTGCGGGCCGCCATCGCCTCCGACGACCCGGTGGTCTTCCTGGAGCCCAAGCGGCTCTACTGGTCGAAGGCGGCGTGGTCGCCGGAGGCGCCGGCGGCCGTCGGGCCGATCGGGCGCGCCGTCGTCCGGCGCCGGGGCTCCAGCGCCACGCTCCTCACCTACGGTCCTTCGGTCCCGGTCTGTCTGGAGGCGGCGGAGGCGGCCCGTGCGGAAGGGTGGGACCTGGAGGTCGTCGACCTGCGCTCGCTGGTGCCGTTCGACGACGAGACGGTGGCGGAATCCGTGCGCCGTACGGGGCGGGCGGTCGTCGTCCACGAGTCGACGGGCTTCGGCGGGCCTGGCGGGGAGATCGCCGCGCGGGTCACCGAGCGCTGCTTCCACCATCTGGAGGCGCCGGTCCTGCGGGTGGCCGGATTCGACATTCCGTATCCGCCGCCCATGCTGGAGAGGCACCATCTTCCGGGAGTGGACCGGGTGCTGGACGCGGTAGCGCGGCTCCAGTGGGAGACGGAGAGCTGATGGCGCAGGTGCTGGAATTCAAACTGCCTGACCTCGGTGAAGGGCTGACCGGGGCGGAGATCGTCCACTGGCTGGTGTCGGTGGGGGATGTGGTCGCCGTCGATCAGCCGGTCGTGGAGGTCGAGACCGCCAAGGCGATGGTCGAGGTGCCCTGCCCCTACGGGGGCGTGGTGACGGCGCGCTTCGGCGAGGAGGGGACGGAGCTGCCGGTCGGGGCGCCGCTGCTGACGGTGGCGGTCGGCGCGCCGGAATCCGGGGCGGACGCGTCTTCTCCGGCCCCCTCCGCGGGCCCTTCTCAGGCCGCCTCTCCGCCCGCCTCTCCTTCTTCCCCTTCCTCTCCCTCTGCTTCCCGTTCTTCAGGTGCCTCCTCGGCCTCTTCGGGCGGGGACGGGGCGTCGGGGAACGTGCTCGTCGGGTACGGCACGGGCGCGCCGGCCGCCCGCAGGCGCCGGGTCAGGCCGTGGGGCGACGTCCGTACCGGCCCGCACGCCGTCCCGAGCGGGGCGGCGAACGGGCCGGGGGCGGCCGGGGCGGCGGTGGCGGGGCCGGTCGCGGTCGTCTCGCCGCTGGTGCGCAGGCTCGCCCGGGAGCACGGCGTCGATCTGCGGGCGCTCACCGGTACCGGCCGGGACGGGCTGATCCTGCGGTGCGATGTCGAACGCGCGATACGGGACGGCGTCCCCGTGGCCGCCGTGGTCTCCGTGGCCCCCGCGCCTCCGGGCGTGCCGCCGCGGCCCGTGGCGCCGCCCGCCGCCGCGCCGCGGCCGCCCGCGCGGGCGCGGAGCTCCGTGGTGGCGCCCGGTGCCACGCGGGTGCCGCTGCGGGGGGTACGGGGCGCGGTCGCGGAGAAGCTGACCCGCAGCCGCCAGGAGATCCCGGACGCCACCTGCTGGGTCGACGCGGACGCCACGGAGCTGCTGGCGACCCGTACGGCGATGAACGCGGCGGGCGGGCCGAGGATCTCGCTGATCGCGCTCTTCGCCCGGATCTGCACGGCCGCGCTCGCCCGGCACCCCGAGCTGAACTCCACCGTGGACACGGCCGCGCGGGAGATCGTGCGGCTGCCCGAGGTGCACCTCGGCTTCGCCGCGCAGACCGAACGGGGGCTGGTCGTCCCGGTCGTACGGGAGGCGCACACCCGCTCCGTGGAGTCGCTGAGCGAGGAGTTCGCGCGGCTCACGGAGGCGGGCCGGGCCGGTGCGCTGACGCCCCGGGAGCTGACGGGCGGCACGTTCACGCTCAACAACTACGGGGTCTTCGGCGTCGACGGCTCCACGCCGATCCTCAACCACCCCGAGGCGGCCATGCTCGGCATCGGCCGTATCGCCCCCAAACCCTGGGTGCACGAGGGCGGGCTGGCGGTCCGTCACGTCGTCCAGCTCTCGCTCACCTTCGACCACCGGGTCTGCGACGGCGGTACGGCGGGCGGCTTCCTGCGGTACGTGGCGGACTGCGTCGAACAGCCGGCGGTGCTGCTGCGCGCGCTGTAGCGGGGCGGGACCGGTCGGTACGGGGCCACCAGGGGCGCCGGCCCGGAGCGCGCCCGGACGGTGGCGGCCCCGGCCCCGGACCCAGGCCCGGCCCCGGGCCTGGGCCCGGGCCTGGGTCCGGGGCCGCCACAGGCGCAGGCGGGGAAGCGGCCGGCGAAGAAGATACGGCGACCTGCCGTGCCGCGAACTGGTGGGCACGGCACATAATGCAGCCATGACCGCGTATTCCGCGTATGACGCCATCGTGCTCGCCGGAGGCGCCGCCAGACGGCTCGGCGGCGTCGACAAGCCCGGGGTACGGGTCGGCGGCCGGGCGCTGCTCGACCGGGTGCTCGCCGCGTGCGACGGGGCCGCCGACACGGTGGTCGTGGGCGGGCGGCGCCCGACGGCCCGGCCGGTCCGCTGGGCGCGCGAGGAGCCGCCGGGCGGCGGGCCGCTCGCCGCGCTCGACGCGGGGGTGCGTGCGGTACGGCGTGATGCCCGGACCGTGGTCGTCCTCTCCGCCGACCTGCCGTTCCTCTCCCGGGCGACCGTGCGGCGGCTGGTCGACGCGCTCGACGGGAGCGGCGCGGAGGCGGCGCTGCTCACCGACGCGGACGGGCGGGACCAGCCGCTGGTGGCGGCGTACCGCGCGGAGCCGCTGCGCCGCGAGATCGCCCTGCTCGCCACGGAGTACGGCAGCCTCGGCGGGCTCCCGCTGCGGCTGCTCGCCCAGGAACTCGGCCTGACCCGGGTCGACGCGGGGCCGCTCGCCTCCTTCGACTGTGACACCTGGGAGGACGTCTCCGCGGCGCGGGCCCGGATCAGGGAGCATGGGACCGTGCTGGACGAATGGATCACCGCAGTCAAGGACGAACTCGCCATCGAGCTGGACGTCGACGTCAAGGTCCTCCTGGACCTCGCCCGCGATGCCGCGCACGGCGTCGCCCGGCCCGCCGCCCCGCTGACGACCTTCCTGGTCGGCTACGCGGCGGCCAAGGCCGGCGGAGACGGCCCCGAAGCCGTCGCGGAAGCCGCCCGCAAGGCCGCGGCGCTGGCCCAGCGCTGGGCGGCCGAGGCCGCGACCCCGGGCGACGACACGGGCGGCGCCAAGGGGGCCGACGCAGGATGACCGCCCATGACCGCGAGCGCCCCGGCCCCGCGAAGCGCCCCCGGGCCACCCGCTCCCCCCGCCCCCGCAAGCCCGCCCCGGAGACGGCCCCGGACCCCGACCCCGACGATGCCCCGGCCCCCGACCCCGACGATGCCCCGGCCCCCGAGGCCGACGACGGCAGCGACGACGCCCTGAACCTGGTCGGCCGCAACCGCCCCGCAGGCGCTGCGGGCTGCCGCACCGACCAGGCCGATCAGGGCACACGTACGGGCCGTACCGGCTCGTCCCGGAAAGCCGGGGCCGAAGGGGCCGCCGGGGCCGACGCGGGCTCGGCGGCCGGGCGGGGCGCTGTCCCGGGATCCGGCCCGCGCACCGAGGGCGGAATCGACGGGGTCGATGATGTCCTGGCCCTGGTCGGTCGGGATCGGGGCCGTGAGGCGTCTCGGAGGCGGGGGGAGAGCGGTGGCGGGCGCGCTGCCGGAACAGCCGCATCCGCGGAGGGGCGTTCCGTGAACCGGCACCGAGGAATGGCCTGGGCCGAGGCCCGGGCGCTCGCGGGGCGGGTTGTGGGGGTGTCCGGGCGCGTCGAGCGGGTCTCCCTGGAGCGTGCGCTCGGACGTGCGCTCGCCGAGCCGCTGGTCGCGCTCACCGATCTGCCGCCCTTCGACACCTCGGCCATGGACGGCTGGGCGGTCGCCGGGCCCGGGCCCTGGGGGGTACGGGGTGACGGCGATGGCGGGCACGGACTGCTCGCGGGCCAGGTCTCCGACGCGCGGCTCCCCGACGGCTCCGCGGTACGGATCGCCACCGGCGCCCGTATCCCGCCCGACGCGACCGCCGTGGTCCGCAGCGAGCACGCCCGTACCGACGCCGCCGGGTATCTCCACGCCCGGCGCGCCGTCACCCAGGGCCAGGACATCCGCCCGCGCGGTCAGGAGTGCCGCTCCGGCGAGCGCCTGCTGCCGGCCGGTTCCGTGATCACCCCCGCCGTGCTCGGCCTCGCGGCGGCGGCCGGATACGACGATGTGCCCGCCATCCCGCGCCCCCGCGTCGAGGTGCTGGTCCTCGGCGATGAACTGCTCGCCGAAGGGCTCCCCCACGACGGGCTGATCCGCGACGCCCTCGGCCCCCTGATCGCGCCCTGGCTGCGCGCCCTCGGCGCCGATGTCACCGCCACCCGCCAGCTCCGCGACGACGCCGAAGCCCTGCGCCGCGCCGTCGCCAGGTCCACGGCCGACCTGGTCATCACCACGGGGGGCACGGCCGCCGGTCCTGTCGACCATGTCCATACGGTGCTTCAGCGCATCGGTGCCGAACCCCTGGTGGACGGGGTCGCCGTACGCCCCGGCCACCCCATGCTGCTGGCGCGGCGGGCGCCGGGACGGCTCTTCGTCGGGCTCCCCGGCAACCCGCTCGCCGCGGTCTCCGGGCTCCTCACCCTGGTCGAGCCGGTGCTCCGCGCGCTCGCGGGCAGGGCGCCGAGGACGCCGTACCACGTACCGGTACGGGACGCGGTGCACGGGCACCCGTCCGACACCCGGCTGATCCCCTTCGCCCACCGGGACGAAGGACTCGTACCGCTGCGATTCAGCGGTCCGGCCATGCTGCGCGGTATCGCCGTCGCGGACGGGCTCGCGGTGGTGAAGCCCGGTGGTGCGCGGCCGGGCGACGATCTGGAAGTGCTCGACCTGCCGTGGAACGCCACGGCATCGGTCGATGGAGGGTGTTTCACGTGAAACTTCCCGGCCAGGATGCGATGGCCCGGCGTGCGGACGAGTATCTGATCACCGCCCGGGTGAAGCTGCCGCGTCGCAGAGCGGTGGCTCCGCTGCGCCAGGTCACCCGGCGCCTGCTGATGGCGCTCTTCGTGCTCGCGCTGACGGTCTTCCTCGTCTACATCGACAAGGAGGGCTACCACGACAACGCGGACGAGTCCGTCGACTTCCTCGACTCCGTCTACTACGCGACCGTCACGCTCTCCACGACGGGGTACGGCGACATCGTCCCGTACAGCGACAGCGCCCGGCTGGTGAATATCCTGCTCGTGACCCCGCTGCGGGTCTGCTTCCTCATCATCCTGGTCGGAACCACTCTCGAAGTCCTCACGGAACGCACCCGCGAGGAGTGGCGGCTGAACCGCTGGAGGTCCAACTTGCGTGACCACACCGTCATCGTCGGATATGGCACCAAGGGGCGCTCCGCGATACAGACGCTCTGCGCCACGGGGCTGAAGAAGGAACAGATCGTCGTCGTCGACCCGTCGAACAAGGTGATCGACGCGGCCAACGCGGAGGGTTTCGTGGGGGTCGTCGGCGACGCCACCCGGAGCGATGTGCTCCTGCGCGCCGAACTCCAGCGCGCCCGCCAGGTCGTCATCGCCACGCAGCGCGACGACACGGCGGTGCTGGTGGCCCTGACCGCACGTCAGCTCAACCGGGGGGCGAAGATCGTCGCGGCGGTGCGCGAGGAGGAGAACGCGCCGCTGCTGCGCCAGTCCGGCGCGGACGCCGTGATCACCAGCGCGAGCGCCGCCGGCCGGCTGCTCGGGCTCTCCGTGCTCAGCCCCAGCGCCGGTACGGTGATGGAGGATCTGATCCAGCAGGGCAGCGGTCTCGACCTGGTCGAACGCCCGGTGATAAAGGCCGAGGTGGGGCGGAACGTACGGGAGACGGACGACCTGGTGGTGAGCGTGCTGCGCGGACACCGGCTGCTCGGGTACGACGACCCGGCCGCGAGCCCGCTCCAGCTCACCGACCGTCTGATCACCATCGTCCGGGCGACGAGCCCTACGGAGTCGCATCTCCCTTCCTGAGCGGAGGAGGCCGCCCTTCCCGGCCATGAGGTCCCGCCTCTCCCGCCCGCCTCAGGGGTGGCCTCCCGGCCTCAGGGGTAGCCTCGCGGCCATGCATGCGATCACGATTCCGGAACCCGGTGGCCCCGACGCGCTCGTCTGGGCCGAGGTCCCCGACCCCGTACCCGCCGAGGGGGAGGTGCTGGTCGAGGTGGTGGCCGGCGCCGTCAACCGCGCCGACCTGCTCCAGCGTCAGGGCTTCTACGACCCGCCGCCCGGCGCCTCCCCTTACCCCGGGCTGGAGTGCGCGGGCCGGATCACGGAGGTGGGGCCCGGTGTCGCCGGGTGGGCCGTGGGCGACGAGGTGTGCGCCCTGCTGGCGGGCGGCGGCTACGCCGAGCGGGTGGCCGTACCCGCCGGGCAGCTCCTGCCCGTACCGGAGGGGGTGGAGCTGGCCACCGCGGCGGCGCTGCCCGAGGTGGCCACGACGGTCTGGTCCAACGCGTTCATGATCGCCCACCTCAGGCCGGGCGAGACCATCCTCGTGCACGGCGGCGCCAGCGGCATCGGCACGATGGCGATCCAGCTCGCCAAGGCGGTCGGCGCGCGGGTCGCGGTCACGGCGGGCGGCCCCGAGAAGCTGGCCCGCTGCGCGGAGCTGGGCGCGGACATCCTGATCGACTACCGCGAGCAGGACTTCGTGGCGGAGATCCAGGAGGCCACGGAGGGCGCGGGGGCCGATGTGATCCTCGACATCGTCGGCGCCAAGTATCTGGAGCGGAACGTACGGGCGCTCGCCGTCAACGGCCGCCTCGCGGTGATCGGCCTCCAGGGCGGGGTGAAGGGCGAACTCGACCTCGGCGCCCTGCTGGGCAAGCGGGCCGCGATCACCGCGACCTCGCTGCGCGCCCGCCCGCTCGCCGAGAAGGCCGCCATCGTCGCGGCCGTACGGGAGCATGTCTGGCCGCTGATCGCGCGCGGCCAGGTCCGGCCGGTGGTGGACCGTACGCTGCCGATGGAGCGGGCGGCGGACGCGCACCGGGCGTTGGAGAGCGGTACCCATATCGGGAAGGTGCTGCTCGTCACCGCCTGAAGCCCGTGGGGCGTACGGGGCCCACGGGGCCTGCGGGGTGTACGGGGCCTACGGGCCTGCGGGGCGTGCGGGCCTGCGGGGTGTACGGGACCGCGCGGCCTACAGGGGGCGTACGAGGGCGCGGTCCGGCGCGCGGTGGTGCGCCGGACCGTGACCCCGGGGGGTACGGCTCAGAGGTACGGGCCCGAGCGGACCGCCCCGTGCCCCGGCTCGGCCTCGTCCTCCGGGACCGTGCCGGGCGGCAGCGCGCGCCGCATCTGCTCCAACTGGGCCCTGGCCGCCATCTGCTGGGCGAACAGCGCCGTCTGGATCCCGTGGAAGAGGCCCTCCAGCCACCCCACGAGCTGGGCCTGCGCGATGCGCAGCTCCGCCTCGGAGGGGATCGCCTCGTCGGTGAAGGGGAGCGACAGCCGCTCCAGCTCCTCCACCAGCTCGGGGGCGAGCCCGTCCTCCAGCTCCTTGACCGAACCGGCGTGGATCTCCTTGAGCCGCACCCGGCTGGCCTCGTCCAGAGGAGCCGCGCGCACCTCCTCCAGCAACTGCTTGATCATGCTGCCGATGCGCATGACCTTCGCGGGCTGTTCCACCATGTCCGTCACCGGGATCTCACGCGCCTCGGCATCGGCCCCACCGCCGCCGCCGAGCGCCATCCCGTCCTGTCCCACCACCAGGACATGGGGGCTCTCCTGCGACCGTTCGTTCCTCGGCATCTCCATGCGGTCCATTGTCTCGCACAAGTGCGTCAGCACGCGCGTGCCCCCGTACGGAGACGGACGGTCTCCGTACGGGGGCACGGCCGGGTGGCCCGGCGTCACGCGGCCGGTGCCGCCCGGGGCACGCGTCCCGGTGCGCCGGGGCAGGGATCCCGGCGCGCCAGGGCTACGCGTCCCGGCGCGCCCGGGTCATGTGGCTTCCCTGCGGCCCAGCGTCCGGTGCGAGCGGGTGACCAGCGCCGCCAGCAGCGCCGCACCCAGCGGGATGACGACCAGCAGGGCGGCCAGCGTGGACCACGGGATGACGATCGGCACGTACGGCGCGCTCTGGCTCGACCCGCTGTTCAGCGCCTCCTGGTACCACCCCTCCCGCTCGCGCAGCTCGGTGAGGCGGAGCCCGACGGCCGGCAGCACCCCGGCCACCGAGCCCAGGACCACCCCCATCGCCGCGACCACACCGCACTGGAACCCGCTGAGCGTCCTGCGCACCCGTCCCGGCGCGCCGACCGCCGCCAGGGTCCGCTGGTCGGCCTCGGCGTCGGCCTGGGCGAGGCCGGTGGCGATGCCGGCCGCGCCGATGGTGACGAGACCGGCGAAGACGGTCAGCGCCAGCAGGACGATGTCGTGCTCGGGGACGAACCCCGCCTCGATCCGCAGGTCGGCCTCGGAGACGCTCTTGTCCAGTTCGGCGTTGAGCTTCTGCTCCTGGGCGCTGGTCGGCTTCGAGCTGGTGGTGTAGTACGCGCCGTACGGGGCGGTGCCGAGCCCCGCGGCCTTCGCGGTGGCCGGGGTCATCAGCAGTTCCAGGCCATAGGCGTTGACGCCGTCGCGGACCTGGTGCACCGGCACGGACGTGATGTCGCCGGGGAGCTCCTTGCTCCGCTCGTCCTGCGCCTTCCGGTAGGCCTGGACGTCGTTGATCACCCGGATGTCGACCTTGTCGCCCTGGGCGACGTTCCGCCGGTCGAAGGAGACGGCCTTGCCCTCCTCCAGCGCCTTCTCCGCCTCCGGGTCGTCGATGCCGAGCACCTTCAGCACCGCGGCGTCGCCGACCAGTGTGTTGCCCGCGGCGGCCATGTAGTAGTCGTTCAGCGCGCAGCGCGGGTCCTTGGCGAGCTTGCGGCGCTCGGCCGTGGTGAACTTGTCCTCCGTGTCGTCCTCCCACAGCGGACACCGGTTGGCCTCGGGGACGAGGATCTCGAACTGCCCGCACCCCTTCTCCTCGCCGTACTGCGAGCAGGTGGGCTTGCCGATGTTGACGCGGTCCACGTCGGCCCGGACGTCGATGGGCAGATTCTTCTCGACGGCCGTGCGCAGCGCGGGCACCTCCCGCCCGTTGCCCTCGGCGACCGAGAGGCTGATCGCACCGGCCGGCAGTTGGGCCACATACCCGGCCTCCGCCTCGGCGTCGCTGCTCGCGGCGTACGTGGAGACCGCGACCGTACCCGCGATGGCGGCGAGCACGGCGGCCACGGCGGGGGCCGTGCGCCCCCGGTTCCGTACGGCGTCCCGCAGCGCCAGTCGCGGCGAGAGCGGCAGCCAGCGGCCGATCCGGCCGAAGAGCCCCACCAGGGCCGGGGTCAGCGCGACCACACCCAGTTCGGCGAGGGCGCTGCCGCCCGCGACGATGACGAACGACTCGGACACCATCGACCCGTACAGGGCGATCGCCGCGCCGCCCGCGATCGCGATCAGCCCGATGACCGGCAGCACCCTGCTGGATCTACGGACCCCGCGGCGGCCGGTCAGCGAGGAGAGGACGGTCTGCCGGGAGGAGGTGATCGCCGGGACGAGCGCGGCGATCAGCCCGGTCACCACGGCGAGCAGTGCGATGGCGAAGAGCTCCAGCGGCCGGATCTCGAAGCCGCCGAACCGCTTGCCGATGTACTCCTCCAGCACGGGGCGGAGCGCGAAGGTGAGGCCGAGCGCGAGGACCGTACCGATGACGGCCGAGGCGACCCCGATCACCAGACCGCCGCTGAGCACGATGGCCCTGATGTGGTGCCGGTCGCCGCCGTTGGCCCCGACCAGGCCGAGCTGACGGCGCGAGCGCCGGGCGCCGACCGCGAAGGCGGGGCCCGCCAGCAGACAGACCTCCAGCATCGCCAGGCCGACGACGGTGCCGATGATGGCCAGTTCGACCTGGCCGAGGCCGCCGCCGCTGTAGTCGGCGTACCCGTCGACCTGGTACAGCGGGACGTCGGAGTCGGCCGGGGGGTCGAGGGCCACGGCCCGCGATATCACCAGGACGCCCTTGGTGTTCGCCTCCTTGACCATGTTCCACGTGAAACCAGCCGAGCCGGCGTTGCTGTCCGAGCCGGCGGAGCCACCGGTACCGGAGCCCTTCAGACTGACCAGGTAGCTGCGCGTGATGCCCCAGCTCATCAGGCTCTCGGCCTTCAGCGCCTGGTCCAGCGGTTCCAGCAGCGCGCCGGGAAGAGCGTTGACCTCACTGCTGTGCAGGTCGCTCGGCAGCTCGTACGAGCCCACGATCCGGTACTCGGCGTCCAGCCCGCGGGCGGCCAGTTTCGAACCGACCTTCAGCCCGCTCTCCTCCAGGAAGCGCGTGGTCACGGCGGTTTCGCCGCTCTTCTCGGGGAAGCGGCCCTTGACCAGGGTCATGATGCCCCGGGCGACCGGGTCGGTGGCCTTCAGCTCCCGGATGTTCGCGTTGAGCGAGCCGTATTCGGTACGGAACTTCCCCGTCCCCTGGTCGTCCCGCACGGCGGTGGCACCGGCCGGCAGGGCCTTCAGGATGTCGGTCTCCTGGTCCTCCTCCGGCAGGCCGCCCTCTTCCTTTCCCTTCGCCGGTTGGTAATTGTCGCCGGCCGGATTCTGGAAAATGGCGGCGTCGCCGTATCCGGCGGTGAGGCGGGCATCGGCGGCGCCCAGCTCCCGGTCCATGGTCTGGGCGGTGGAGAGCTCGGAGCTGCGTACGGTCAGGTCCAGGGCGGACACACCGAGGATGGGCAGCGCGATCATGGCCAGGACAAGGACGCTGCGGCCCTTGTGGCGTACGGCGTCGCGGCGGGCGATACGGAGCGCGGCGCGCCAGGAGTGGTACCAGGCGTTCACCGGTCGGCCGCCTGACCCGAGAGGAGCGAGTCCGCGTCGCTGCGCAGGGTCTGGTCCACGACGGAGCCGTCCCGCAGGAAGACCACCCGGTCCGCCCAGGCGGCGAAGCGCGGCTCGTGGGTGACCAGGACCCCGGCGGCGCCGGCGTCGCAGCGGGCCCGGAGCAGCCCGAGCACGGCCTCGCCGGTGTCGGAGTCGAGGGCGCCGGTCGGCTCGTCGGCGAGGACGAGACGCCGCTCGCCGACGAGCGCGCGGCCGAGGGCGACGCGCTGCTGCTGGCCGCCGGACATCTCGTCGGGGAAGCGGTCGGCGAGCTGTCCGAGGTTCATCTCGGCGAGCGCGGCGAGCGCCTGGACGCGCGCCTTGCGGGCGGAGACCCCGTCCAGTTCGAGGGGGAGCGCGATGTTCTCGGCGGCGGTGAGGGCGGGGATCAGGTTGTAGTCCTGGAAGACGTAGCCGACGCTGCGGCGGCGCAGGGCCGAGAGCGTCTTGCGGTCGGCGGTGGTGATGTCGGTGCCCTCGATGATCACGCTGCCGGAGGTGGGCAGGTCGAGGCCGCCCGCGATGGTCAGCATGGTGGACTTGCCGGAGCCCGAGGGGCCCATGACGGCGACGAGTTCACCGGGGAAGACATCGAGGTTGATCCCGCGCAGGGCGTGCACCTCGGTGGCGCCGCTGCCGTGCACGCGGGTCAGGTTCTGGAGCCGCAGGACGGGGCTCCGGCCCGAGTCGGCGTCCCGCTGTTGCCGGTAGGGCTGGTGTGGCTGATGTGACTCGCTGGGCATGGGTCCCCCTAGGGATGTGATGGGTGCGGTAGTGGCGTGAGGTGCCGGAGCGGCGGGTGAGGCGACGGGGTTACGGGGTTACGGGCGACCGCCCGAACGGCGCGCGGGCTTGGCGGACACCAGCCTGGAGAGGCCCTCGCGCGCGCCGCCCCCGGTACGGCCCGAGGCCTCGGGCGCCGCTGGGGCTGCCCCGGTCTCCCCCGCCGCCCCCGCCGCCCCCGCCGCCCCCGTGTCCCCTGCCGTCCCCGCGGCCCCCGCGTCCCCGGCCTTCCCCCGGTCCGCCTCCGCCTTCTGCGCGAGACGGATCAGCCGGGCCTCGCAGTGGTCGAGCCAGCGTGCCTCGGCCTCCGTCTGGAAGATCAGCTGTTCCAGGACGAGCAGCCAGGCCACCTCGTCCCGGTCGGCCGGCGCCGGGTCCAGCGCCCGTGTCTTCAGCCGGGTGTAGTCCTGCATGGCCTTGACCGTGTGGTGGCGCTGCGCCTGGATGACCTCCCTGATGTCGACCCCGGCCGCGCCCACCGCCATGGCGAGCTTGATCGCCAGCTCGTCGCGGGGCGGGCTGGCCCGGTCGACGGGGGTGCGGTACCAAGCCCCCAGCTCCGCGTGGCCGGCGTCCGTGATCGCGTAGAGCGCGTGCCCGGCGGCGTCCTCGCCGTCCTGGACGACCATGCCGTCCCGTTCGAGCCGGGCGAGGGTCGTATAGACCTGGCCCACGTTGAGCGGCCAGGTGGACCCCGTACGTGACTCGAACTCCGTACGGAGCTGTGACCCGTAGCGGGGGCCTTGTTCCAGGAGGGCCAGCAGCCCGTGGCGAATCGACATACTCAGTATCTATACCGAGTATGTCGTGGCCTGCAAGCGACCTCAGGGTGACGTGGAACGTCCTCCTCAAGGACTACTCAAGGGGTGCGCAAGAGGTGACGGACGCCGACGATGCCCACGAAGCCGCAGGTCAGCGGTGTCGCAGTCGGAGCCCGAGAAACCCGAACCCGAGCCCGACCAGCGTGATACCGGTCCCCAGGGTGAGCACGGAGAGGGAACGTCGGGACGCGCCTGTGACAAAGGCGGGGTCCCGCTCGTGCACGGTGTCGGTGGCCGGGGGGCGGATGGCGGACTCCTCCGGAATCGGCGCGACCTCCTCGGGCAGCGCCTCGTCGGCGGCGCCCGCCTCCTCGCCCGCGCCGTCCTCCCGTACGCGCGGAGCGGCGGGCGCGGCCGTACGCGCGGGCCGCGCCGCCTCGACGGACGGTACGGCCGAGGGCGACGCCGACCCGGAAGCGCGGGGCGGGACCGAAGGCACCGTGGCGGCCCCGGAAGCCGCGGCTCCGGTACCGCTCTCCACCCCCTTGCCCTCCAGCCCTTTGCCCTCCTTGCCCTCCAGCCCCTTGGCGGGCCCGTCGGCGGACGACTCCTCGGCGTCCCCGCCCTTCGGGGGGTGTACGGGCCGTACGGGCCGGGGCGGCTCCACGGCCGCAGGCGTAGGAACGCCCCCCGGCGCCACGAGGGGCGCGGAGGGCGCGGAGGGCGCCGAAGGCGCGAAGGGTGCCCCGGATTCCCTGGACTCCCCGGACGCCCCGAACCTCCCGGACTCCTCGGCCGCCTCCGCCCGTACGACCGCCTCCCCGGCCGCCTCCACCCGTACGGCAGAAGACGCGCCGTACGCGACCGGCACGGCGGGCGCACCCATCAGCAGCGCCGCGACGGCCACCACGGTCACCCCGGAGACCCGGAGCGGGGGAGTCGAACTCACCGAATCAGCGTCACACGCCCCACCGGAACCGGCATCTCGGACCTTCCCTCCACCCGCCCCCGGGCCGGGGGTGGGCGGTGCCCCGCTCAGTCGGCGTTCCGGCCGGCCGGCACGGACGGGACCAGCTCCCACCACCAGCCGATGGACCGCCAGGGCAGTGGATCGCCTGCCTCGGGCGGGGAGATGTCCGTGATGCTGCTTCCGAGGGTGATCTGCGGGCGGGTGCTCGATGTGTGTCCGGCGCAGCAGTACCAATCCGTATCGTGGGCATGATGGAATGCGATATTTCCGCTGACCGATCTGCCGAGGTCGCCGATATGGGTGCGTACCGCATCGTCGTGAGGGGTGAATTCCTCACTGAGGCGGGTGAAGAGCACCATGATTTGATTACGCAGGCGGACGGCGCGCTCGAAGGCTTCCGGGAGATCGCACCGGTAGGTGGTCCTGATGATCTCCACCAGGTTCACCTCCTGCCCCTCGCGGATTTCCGGACCGCCGAGACATCCGGGGAAGTCCCGGCCGTAGGAGAAGATGTCGTTGTCCCATGCCCACAGCAACTGGGCGGCCTGCGACATCGCCTGGAGTTCAGGGTGGTTCAGATAGGCGTCGGACAGGTCGTCACCCCGGGACATTTCCATGGCCGGCGGTACGACGGGGGCCCAGAATGTCTTCCTTCTGAGGCAGGCATAGGTGTCGAGATCACATTGGCGTCCTGCCAGGGCGAGTGCCTGCTGGTGCAGGTGGCCCAGGAAGAACTGGCGATGCCCTTCGAGCCAGCGGGTCATGACGGACGGTGCGGCGTGTAAACGGATCCGGTCGGCGAGCGACTTCCAGGCGGTGATGAAGAAATCTTCGCCGGCGGGTTTGCCGAGCGGGGACTCCATCGCCGTCATCACGGTGTCCACGATCTCGGCCATCTTCGCGATGTCGCGGCTGACCGGCGGAGTGCCGAGGATCACCTTGTCGAAAAAGGTGGCCACCACGGCCCAGTCGTGGAAGGGCTGAAGCAATTCAGTGGGAATGTCGGAGCAGAACACCCGGCTCGCCGCACTGGAATTACAGCTCGCGAGAAGTTTCCGCTGTTCGTCGTCGAGAGGCGGATTTAAGCTCGCGAGCCAATCCGTGCACGCTTCTTCGAGTGCTCGATAGACGGGCTGCCTCCGGTAGGGGAAAGGGGCGTACAGCGCCGGGATGCCGATACGCAAAGTATTCCGTCCTTGCAGGTGGGACTTCTTTTGCGGAATCGTCCGAAAGCCCGCGCGAGCCCGCCCCGGGTCGTGGGCGGGGTCGCTCTGCTCTCGGCCACAGCGCGAGTCTCACGGGCATCCCGGACCGTGCGGGCGCGATCGGACGGCGGTCACCACAACGAGTGAGCCGGTGCCGTATGCCTCTCCGGTGCCTGTCCATCCGTGCTGTGATGTGACGTTTCGTCCGGTGATGTGACGCCATCCGTGCGGTGACGTGACGTGACGTGACGTGACGTGACGTGACGTGACGTGACGGGCCACCGGGATGTGCCCCCCGGCCCGGTGGCCTCGCCGGGAAGGCCCTCTACCCCGGATCCCCCGTGGAGATGGTCAGCTCGAACTCCTGGTCCTTGGGAAGGACCGCCGTGTTCGGGGCCGGGTACTGGCTGATGACGATGTCCTCGGCCTGCGAGCCGTCGTTCTGCTTCTTCGGCTCCTTCCAGGTCCAGCCCGCCTGCCGCAGGCAGTCCTTCACCGAGATGATGTCCTTGTACCGCAGGTCGGGCGCGCGGACCTTGCCCGGGTCCAGGCTGTCCGTGGAGGCGTCCGTGCACTTGTCGGCCTCGATGGTCCGGTTCCGCTCCGGCGGGCGGTGGTCCGCCGAGACCGACGCGCTGCCGCTGCTCGACGGGTCGGCCTTGTTGTCGGTGGAGTCGTCCTTGTTCAGGGCGAGGGCCGTGATCAGGCCGCCGATCGCCAGCACCGCGACAGCGATCGCGCCGACGATCACCGGGGTGTTCCGCTTGCCGCCCGAGCCGCCGCCGCTCCCGCCCGCCGCGCCCTGCGGCGAGATGCCGTACGCCTGCGGCGCCGTCTGCGCGCTCTGATAGGGGGACGGGGCCGCCTGCGGGTAGCCGTACCCCTGGCCCTGCGGGTGGGTCGGCGGCGGGGTGTGCACCGCGCCGTACGGGGACGCCGGGGCGGGCGTCGGAGGGCCGTACGGGCTCGGCGCGGGCTGCGGCTGGTACGGCGTCTGGACGCCTGCCGCGCTCTGCGGCTGCCCCGTCTGGTCGACCGGCGGGAAGACCGCGGCGCCCACCCCGGAGCCGCTCGCTCCGGGCTGTGCGGAGCCCGGCACGATCGCCGGGGCGCCGGTCTGCCCCGCCGTGAGCACCCGCAGGCACTCCTCGCGCATGGCGTCCGCGCTCGGGAAGCGTTCGTTGGGGTTCTTCTTCAGCGCCCGCGCGACCAGCGCGTCCATCGCCGGTGTCACCGACCGGTTGATGCTGGACGGCGCCGGCGGCTCCTCCTGGACATGCGCGTACGCGATCGCCAGCGGCGAGTCCGCGTCGAACGGCAGCCGGCCCGTCAGGAGCTGGAAGAGCATGATCCCGACCGAGTAGAGGTCGGAGCGGGCGTCCACGCCGCGCCCCAGCGCCTGCTCGGGCGAGAGGTACTGCGGCGTACCGACGACCATGCCCGTCTGCGTCATCGAGGTGACACCCGACTGCATGGCCCGCGCGATACCGAAGTCCATGACCTTCACGACGCCGCGCTTGGTCATCATCACGTTGCCGGGCTTGATGTCGCGGTGGACCAGGCCCATCTCATGGCTGGTCTCCAGCGCGGCCAGCACATCGCCCGTCACCTTGAGCGCCTTGTCGGCCGGCATCGCGCCGTACTGCTGGACGTCCTGGTGGAGCACGGAGCCGAGCGGCTGCCCCTCGACGTACTCCATGACGATGTACGGCATCAACGCGCCGTCGAGCGTGTCCTCGCCCGTGTCGAAGACCGAGACGATGTTGGTGTGTGACAGCTTCGCCACAGCCTGCGCCTCGCGGCGGAAGCGTTCCCGGAAGGACTGCTCGCGGCCCAGCTCCGTGTGGAGTGTCTTGATCGCGACCTGCCGGTCGAGCGCCGCGTCGTACGCGAGGTATACGGACGCCATGCCGCCCTCGCCGAGCAGATCCCGCAACTGGTACCGGCCGCCCGCGACCGAACCGCCCGCATAACGGCCCTGCGCGCCGTCGTGGCTCATGCCTTGTCCTCCCCCATCGGCGCGCGGTGAAGCGGTCGTACTCGCGCGGCGGTCTCGCTCCGGTCTCGCGGCGATACTGGCGCGATGATCCCGTTTATTACTGGCCAAGTCTGCCGTAGGGCACTGACACGTCAAGCGGGGTGCCCGTTCCGTGACCGTAGACACAACAAGCGTCTCGGAAGCGTTACAGGAACAGCACGTAATTTGCATGGTCCGCGCGGCTGCGGGTTTCATGGCCGGTCCATCCTGGACCGGCGTGTCACACAGAGGCTGTAGCGTGATGTGCCATAGCCAACCCCGAGACCCAACCCCGAGACACACAGACCACCCGCGGACCGCGCGCGCGGCGCGTCACCACGCGGACAGATACGACGGCGAGGACTGATGGCACCCGAACCCGAAGCAGGCGGCGGAGTGTCGGATGCGGCGGACTCCTGGGGCGACAACGGGTTGGTCGGGGGGACGGTCGGCGACGGCCGCTACCGGATGACCCACCGCCTCGGCCGCGGCGGCATGGCCGAGGTGTTCGCGGCCGAGGACGTACGGCTCGGGCGCATCGTCGCCGTGAAGCTGCTGCGGGGCGATCTCGCCGAGGACCCGGTCTCCAAGGCCCGCTTCACGCGGGAGGCCCAGTCGGTCGCCGGCCTCAACCACCATGCGGTGGTGGCGGTGTACGACTCCGGCGAGGACACCGTCAACGGGCAGACCGTGCCGTACATCGTGATGGAGCTGGTCGAGGGCCGCACCATCCGTGACCTGCTGCTCTCCGCGGACGCCCCGCCGCCGGAGCAGGCCCTGATCATCGTCTCCGGGGTGCTGGAGGCGCTCGCCTACTCGCACCAGCACGGCATCGTGCACCGCGACATCAAGCCCGCGAACGTGATCATCACGGACACGGGCGCGGTCAAGGTCATGGACTTCGGCATCGCGCGCGCCCTGCACGGCGCGCAGTCGACGATGACCCAGACCGGCATGGTCATGGGCACGCCGCAGTACCTCTCGCCGGAGCAGGCCCTCGGCAAGGCGGTCGACCACCGCAGCGACCTGTACGCCACGGGGTGCCTGCTCTACGAACTGCTCGCCCTGCGGCCCCCGTTCACCGGCGAGACCCCGCTCTCCGTGGTCTACCAGCACGTCCAGGACACCGCCGTACCGCCCTCCGAGGTCACCGACGGCGCCCCGCCGGAGCTGGACGGCCTCGTCATGCGCTCGCTCGCGAAGGAGCCGGACGACCGGTTCCAGAGCGCCGAGGAGATGCGCGGACTCGTCCAGTACGGGCTCCAGATGATCCAGCAGCAGGGCAGCCACACCGGTACGTGGAACACCGGCCCCGTCGACGCCCACATGATGGGCGGCAACACCCCGGCGATGGGCATGGCGGCGACGACCGCCATGGGCCACCCGCCGCACGGCGAGACCGCCGCGGGCCCGATACTGCCGCCGGCGAACCCGAACGACGGCGGGTACAACGGCGGGTACGGCGCGGGGTACAACGGCGGCCGTTACGACAACGGCGGCGGCGGGCGCGGCAAGCTTCTGCTCTTCGTCGCGCTCGCGGTGGTCGCGATCATCGCGGGGGTCGCGTACGCGCTGAACTCCATGACCACGACGGACGACGGGAACGACACCAAGAACCCGGTGACGCACTCCCCGAGCCAGGAGGAGTCGAGCCCGAGCGCGAGCCCCTCCGAGTCGGAGTCCTCGGAGGAGGCCAGCACGGACAACTCCTCGGGCGGCAACAGCTACCCGGACTACCAGCGTTCCCAGAAGCCGGCCTATACGCCGTCCCCGTCCGACACGCCGTCGGACACCCCCTCCTCGCCCGACACGGGCACGGCGGACGGCGGCACCTCCGACGGCGGGAACACCGGCGACCCGACGGGCGAGACGCCCGTCACGCCGACCGACGACAGCGGCGGTACGGACCCGGGCGGGCCCGGCTCCAACTCGGCGGGCAACTCGGCCGGTACGGACGCCGGGACCGGCCTCGTCGGGGGCAACACCGACAACGGGGGCGGGACGGGCTGACGGTCCGACGGGGTACGGGGCGAGGCGGCCGGGGGCTCGAAGCGGAGCACCCCGGTCCGGTCCACCCCGGTCCGGTCCGCCCCGGTCCGGTCCGCCCCGGTCCGGCGGTCCGCCCCGGTCCGGCGGTCCGTCCCGGTCCGGGGACTCGCCCCGGTCACTCCGTGAACGCCTCGCAGACCGCCTCGTACTCCCGCGTCCACCACACCGCGAGGGCCGACACCGCCGAGAACAGCGGGTCGGCCCTCCGGTCGTCGAGCTGGTAGCGCCAGCGCAGTATCCAGAAGTCGTTGAGCCGCTCCCACCAGACCCGGTGGACCGCCGCCGCCAGCTCCCAGGGGTCCGCTCCGGCCGCCTCGCGGTAGGCCCGCGCGTACGCCCGTACCTTCGCCAGGTCCAGCTCGCCCGTCGGGCGGACGAAGAAGATCGCGGCGGCCCGGACCGCCTCCTCGGCGCGCGGCTGGAGGCCGAGCCGGTCCCAGTCGATGATCGCGGCCGGCTCGGCGCCCCGGTAGAGCAGGTTCAGCGGATGGAAGTCGCCGTGCACCCACCCGGTGGCGGGCTCGGTGCCGGGCCTCGGGCGGCGGTGCGCGTGGCGCTCCAGCAGCGCCCTCCGCTCCACCAGCCGGTGCTCGGCGAGCAGGTCGAAGGGGTCGGGGCGGGCCCGGTCGCGGGCGAGGGCGAGCAGGTCGTCGATGAGCGCGAAGGTCTCCGCGGGGTCCGGGCTGACATGGGTGACCTGCGCGAGCGCCCCCGGGCCCGGCTCCAGCACCCACCCCAGGCAGGTGTGGACCTTCCCGAGCAGCGCGCCCAGGCGGCGGGAGGCGCGGGCGCTGAGCTGGGTGCCGTGGCGGTGGCTGCCCTCGATCCAGGGGTGGAGCGCGTAGCAGCTTCCGCCGATGACGGCGACGGTCTCCCCGCTCGCGCTCTCGACCGGGGGTGCCACGGGGACCCCGAGCCGCTGGAGCCGCTGGGTGGCGTGGTGCTGGTGGACGATGGCGGCGGGGTCGCCGTCGAGGTGGTGCTTGAGGAAGTACGCGCCGCGGGTGGTGCGGAGCCGGTAGCTGTGGTTGAGCAGGCCCTGGGCGACGGGCTCGCACGATAACGGCTCGCCCGCGTTCCGGTAGCGCCGCAGCAGCAGCCGTACGGGCGGGGCCGGGGCGTGCGGGGCGATGCGGGGGGCGGAGACCGGCGCGGGCGCGGGCGCGTGGGCCGGAGTGGAGCCGGGGGCGGTAACGGGCGGAGCGATGTGGCTGGCACGAGCGGCGGGCCGGGGGATGACGGCGGTCGCGGCAGGCACAGCGAGTTCATATGAGCGCGGCACTTGTCAGATGTTAGAACACGCTACGTGTTGACCTGGTCGCTCATCGCCTCGGTCGAGCGTGTGTACGGTTACGAACTGGGGTGTAAGCCGCATATACACCGGGTCGAACGGTTCACCGTCCACATGGTGAGGTCCGGCGCCAAACATTTCGATTTCCGAGGGGGTCGGCTCGATCAACTCGGCCGTCCCGGTGAACTGCACCGACCAGATGTCCTCCGCGTCACTGCCGTAGTTGTCCGCGCCGTACGCCACCACGCCCCCGCCGCACGCCTGGTGGTATCCGTGCCCCGCGTGCATCTGGAGCAGCACCGCGCCCCCCGACACCACATGGCGGGCGGGGGCCACGAACGGCATGGCCCGCATGCTCGTCGCCACGCGCCCGTACGGCACGCGGGTGAGCAGGTCGATGGCGCGGATTTCCTCGGTGGACATGGAGTCCACTCTCCGTCACGCGGGGCCACCGCCGACAGAGGAGGCGGCCCCTGAACCCCGGGACGTTGGTCCCGATTAGGACCCGGCGTGCCGCGGTACAGCCGGTGCCGGCGTCAACGCCACCAGCGCCACCCGCGGCGTCGGTGGCACCACGGCGGCGTCAGCGCCACCAGCGGCGTCAGCGCTTCTCGGCCTGGAGCCGCGCCACGTACGCCGCCGCCTGGGAGCGGCGCTCCATCCCCAGCTTGGAGAGCAGGCTGGAGACATAGTTCTTGATCGTCTTCTCGGCGAGGTGCAGCCGCTCCCCGATCGCCCGGTTGGTCATCCCCTCGCCGATCAGATCGAGGATCCGGCGCTCCTGGTCGGTGAGGCCGGCCAGCCGGTCGTCGCCCTTGGGGGCGTTGCCCGTACGGAGCCGCTCCAGCACCCGCGCGGTCGCCACCGGGTCGAGCAGCGAGCGCCCCGCCGCCACGTCCCGTACGGCCGTCAGCAGTTCGCTTCCCCTGATCGCCTTCAGCACATAACCCGAGGCCCCCGCCATGATCGCGTCGAAGAGCGCCTCGTCGTCCGCGAACGACGTGAGCATCAGGCATTTGACGGACTCGTCCCGCGATCTGACCTCCCGGCAGACCTCCACGCCGCTTCCGTCGGGGAGCCGTACGTCGAGGAGCGCCACGTCCGGACGGGTCGCCGGGATCCGGGCGATCGCGTCGGCCGCGGTGCCCGCCTCGCCGACCACCTCGATGTCGTCCTCGACCGAGAGGAGTTCGAAGACTCCCCGGCGGACCACCTCATGGTCATCAAGCAGGAATACTGTGATTTTTCCTTCTTCTTGCACAGAATTCAGTCTCACACATTCACCCCTTCCCTGCCGTGGGCCGGCGGGATAACGTGCCGTTGTTCCGGCGCCCTGCGAGGCTGTGACCAGTGGTTGTTCCAGACTTTGCCGATTTACTTGGAAATCCAAGCAAAATTGCAGGTCAGATGGGGTTTCGCGGTAATGCTTCCTACTGGGTAACGTGCCTGTGACAGGGCACTCGCCGGGGCACCTGTCACGTCTGTCCCGACCTGGTCGCACCCACCCCCGTGCGTGCGGGCGGTGACAGACGAGCCGCACTGGTTCCCGGCGGATCCCGGGGGCCGGAAAGACGGAGGAGCACGCACGTGACCGTGGAAAGCACTGCCGCTCGCACACCGCGACGGAGCAGCGGTACCGGTACCAAGCGCGCGAGCGCGAAAAAGACGGCGGCGAAGAAGACGGCGGCGAAACCGAAGGGGACCAGGACCGGTTCCGGTTCGGCCTCCGCCTCCGGTACGGGCGCCGAGCCGCAGCTCATCCAACTGCTCAGCCCCGAGGGCGAGCGCCTGGACCACCCCGAGTACTCGGACCTCATCTCCGACATCACCCCCGAGACCCTGCGCGGGCTCTACCGCGACATGGTCCTGACCCGCCGCTTCGACGCCGAGGCCACCGCCCTCCAGCGCCAGGGCGAGCTGGGGCTCTGGGCCTCCCTGCTCGGCCAGGAGGCCGCGCAGATCGGCTCGGCGCGGGCGCTCCGCGACGACGACTACGTCTTCCCGACCTACCGCGAGCACGGCGTCGCCTGGTGCCGCGGGGTGGACCCGATCAACCTGCTGGGCATGTTCCGCGGCGTCAACCACGGCGGCTGGGACCCCAACGCGAACAACTTCCACCTCTACACGATCGTCATTGGTTCGCAGACCCTGCATGCCACGGGGTACGCCATGGGTGTCGCCAAGGACGGCGCGGACTCGGCCGTACTGGCGTACTTCGGGGACGGCGCCTCCAGCCAGGGCGACGTCGCCGAATCGTTCACCTTCTCCGCGGTCTACAACGCCCCGGTCGTCTTCTTCTGCCAGAACAACCAGTGGGCGATCTCCGAGCCCACCGAGCGGCAGAGCAGGGTGCCCATCTACCAGCGCGCGCAGGGGTACGGCTTCCCCGGTGTCCGGGTCGACGGCAACGACGTCCTCGCCTGCCTCGCCGTGACCCGCGCCGCCCTGGAGCGGGTGCGCAGGGGCGAGGGCCCGATGCTGGTCGAGGCGTTCACGTACCGGATGGGCGCGCACACCACCTCCGACGACCCGACGAAGTACCGCGCGGCCGAGGAGACGGAGGCCTGGCAGGCCAAGGACCCGATCCTGCGGCTGCGCCGGCTGCTGGAGCGCGACGGCCACGCGGACGCGGCGTTCTTCACGGAGCTGGACGAGGAGAGCGAGACCCTCGGGAAGCGGGTCCGCGACGGGGTACGGGGGATGCCGCAGCCGGACCCCATGGCGATCTTCGACCATGTCTACGCGGACGGGAACGCCCTCGTCGACGAGGAGCGCGCGCAGTTCGCCGCGTACCAGGCGTCGTTCGCGGACACCGGGGCCGGAACGGGCTCCTTCGAGGGGGGCAACTGATCATGGACGCCGTACAGAAGCTCCCGATCGCGAAGGCGATCAACGAGTCGCTCCGCAAGGCGCTCGAAACCGACCCCAAGGTCCTCGTCATGGGGGAGGACGTCGGCAAGCTCGGCGGCGTCTTCCGGGTCACCGACGGCCTCCAGAAGGACTTCGGCGAGAGCCGGGTCATCGACACCCCGCTCGCCGAGTCCGGCATCGTCGGCACCGCCGTCGGGCTGGCGCTGCGCGGTTACCGGCCGGTGGTGGAGATCCAGTTCGACGGGTTCGTCTTCCCGGCGTACGACCAGATCGTCACCCAGCTCGCCAAGATGCACGCCCGCGCGCTCGGCAAGATCAAGCTGCCGGTCGTGGTGCGGATCCCGTACGGCGGCGGCATCGGCGCCGTCGAGCACCACAGCGAGTCGCCGGAGGCGCTCTTCGGGCATGTCGCGGGGTTGAAGATCGTCTCGCCGTCCACCGCGTCGGACGCGTACTGGATGATGCAGCAGGCCATCCAGAGCGACGACCCGGTGATCTTCTTCGAGCCCAAGCGCCGCTACTGGGACAAGGGTGACGTCAACCCGGAGGCCATCCCGGGCCCCCTCCATGGCGCACGCGTCGCCAAGGAGGGCACCGACCTCACCCTGGTGGCGTACGGCCCCATGGTGAAGGTCTGCCTGGAGGCGGCGGGCGCCGCCGCCGAGGAGGGCACGTCGCTGGAGGTCGTGGACCTCCGGTCGATGTCCCCGATCGACTTCGACACGATCCAGACCTCGGTGGAGAAGACGCGCCGGCTGGTCGTGGTGCACGAGGCGCCGGTCTTCCTCGGCACGGGCGCGGAGATCGCCGCCCGGATCACCGAGCGGTGCTTCTACCACCTGGAGGCCCCCGTGCTGCGGGTCGGCGGCTACCACGCCCCGTACCCGCCGGCCCGGCTGGAGGACGAGTACCTGCCGGGTCTGGACCGGGTGCTCGACGCCGTCGACCGCTCGCTCGCGTACTGAGGAGTGCCGTGACCATGACTGCTGACATCTCCGCCCGGTACCGGGAGTTCAAGATGCCCGACGTGGGCGAGGGGCTCACGGAGGCGGAGATCCTCACGTGGCACGTACGGCCGGGCGACACCGTCACGGACGGCCAGGTCGTCTGCGAGGTGGAGACGGCGAAGGCGGCCGTGGAACTGCCCATTCCGTACGACGGGGTGGTGCACGAGCTGCGCTTCGCCGAGGGCACCACGGTCGATGTCGGCGTGCCGATCATCACGGTGGACGTGGCGCCGGGGAGCGGCGAGGCACCGTCGCCCGCCCCCGCGTCCGCCGCCGCGCCGTCCTCCGCGCCCGCTCCCGAGGCCCCGAGCGGCGGCCGTACGCCGGTGCTCGTCGGGTACGGGGTCGCGGAGGCGCCCACGAAGCGCCGTCCGCGCCGCTCCGCCGCCCCGGCGGCTCCGGTGGCCCCCGGGGCCCCCGCACCGGCTCCCGCGGCCGTCACGCCGCCGCCGGTGGCCCCGGCGCCCGTCCCGCCCGTCGTGCCGCCGACGGTGTCGGTGCCCTCCGTGCCCTCCGTGCCCGTGCCTTCCGTGCCCGGACAGCTGAACGGCCACGGCGGTACGGCGCTCGGCGGGCCCGCGCGCCCGCTGGCCAAGCCGCCCGTACGGAAGCTGGCCAAGGACCTGGGGGTGGACCTGGCGACGGTGACGCCGTCGGGCCCGGACGGGATCATCACCCGCGAGGACGTCCACGCGGCGCTCGCCCCCGCCCCCGCCGTCGCCCCGGGCCCGGCCCCTTCGGTCGCCGAGGAGCCGCGTACCCCCGAGGCGCCCGCACCGGCCGTGCAGGCCGCTCCCGGGGCCCGGGAGACCCGTATCCCCGTCAAGGGCGTACGGAAGGCCACGGCCGCCGCCATGGTGGGCAGCGCCTTCACCGCGCCGCATGTCACGGAGTTCCTGACCGTCGACGTGACACGCACCATGAAGCTGATCGAGGAGCTCAAGGCCGACAAGGAGATGGAGGGTGTGCGGATCAGTCCGCTCCTCCTGGTGGCCAAGGCGCTTCTGATCGCCCTCAAGCGTCACCCCGACGTCAACGCGGCGTGGGACGAGGCCAACCAGGAGATCGTCCTCAAGCACTACGTGAACCTGGGCATCGCGGCGGCGACCCCGCGCGGTCTGATCGTCCCGAACATCAAGGACGCGCAGGACAAGACGTTGCCGCAGCTCGCCAGGGCGCTGGGCGAGCTGATCACCACCGCCCGGGAGGGCAGGACGACCCCGGCGGCGATGCAGGGCGGCACCGTGACCATCACCAATGTCGGCGTCTTCGGCGTCGACACGGGGACGCCGATCCTGAACCCGGGCGAGTCCGCGATCCTGGCGGTCGGTTCGATCAAGCCGCAGCCCTGGGTCCACAAGGGCAAGGTCAAGCCGCGTCAGGTCACCACCCTGGCGCTCTCCTTCGACCACCGGCTGATCGACGGCGCGCTGGGCTCGATGTTCCTCGCCGACGTGGGGGAGATCCTGGAGCAGCCGAAGCGCCTGATCACCTGGGCGTAGCGGCAGGGCACACGCCGTGGGGGACGGTTGCACCGGGCTGGTGCGGCCGTCCCCCGCGTCATGTCCGCGTGTCCCCGCGTCCTGTCCGCCGGCCGCGCGGGCCGGGGCCGGTCAGTCGCGCTGGGCGTCCGCCGGGAGCGAGCGCAGCTTCATCGTCTTCGCGGACGAGGAGCCGAAGCCGTGGTCGAGCATCTTGCCCGCGTCCTTGTAGCGGTCGGAACCGTTCAGGACGACACCCACGAGCGTCTTGCCGCCGCGCGTCGCGGCGAAGACCAGGCAGGGTCCTGCGGCGGTGCCGGTGCCGGTCTTGATGCCGATGGCGCCCTGGTAGGAGCCGAGCAGCTTGTTGGTGTTGTACCAGGTGTACGTACGTGTCCCGCCGTTGCTGGTGGGCGCGGTGCTCTTGTACGAGGTGGCCTTGACGACCGCCCGGAAAGCACCGTTCTTCATGGCGTACTGCGCGAGCTTCGCCAGGTCGCGCGGTGTCGTGTAGTTGTTTCCGCCGCCCGATATGCCGTCGAACGAGTCGAACCTGGTGTTGGTGAGCTTCAGTTCCTTGGCCTTCGCGTTCATCTTGGCGATGAACGACTTCGTACGGGCCGCGTTGGTGGAACCCGTACCGTACGTGTCCGCGAGGGCGTACGCCGCGTCGCACCCCGAGGGCAGCATCGTCCCGTACAGGAGCTGGCGGACGGTGACCTTGTCACCGGTACGGAGGTCGGCGGTGCTCGCGCCCTGCTTGGTGACGTAGTCGCGGTACGCCTGCTTGACGGTCACCTTGCGGTTGAGATCGACGTTCTTGGTGCTGAGGACCACGGCGGCCGTCATGATCTTGGTCGTGCTGGCCATCTGGCGCCGGGTGTCGGCGGCCTTGCTGTAGACGGTGGCGCTCGACGCATTGTTGAGCAGGAACGCGCCCTTGGCGGTGACGGTGGGCGCGGCGGCCGCCTGCGCGGGCGCGGCCAGGGCGACGACGGAGAGCAGGGTGCCGGCGCTGACGGCGATCACGGCGGACCTGCGCACGCGCGGGTGGCTGGTTATCAAGGAAACACTCCGGGTTCGCGAAAGGGATCCGGGAAGAAGACCCCTGGCACTGCCGTATGGATGTACGAATTCCATTCTTCATTTCGCGAACCCGGCCCGGCCGCCGGGGTCCGTCCTGCCCCGCGCTCTTGTGCGCCGCCTCAGGGGCGGGTGGTGAGGCGGGCCGCCGAGGCGATCGTGGCGCGCGCCTCGTGCTCGGGCAGGCCGGTCCGTACGGCCGCTTCGACCAGGTCGCGGGTGAGCGCGTCGCCGAAGCCGTGCTCGTACGCCCGGCAAGCGGCCCAGAACAGCCGGGTGTTGCGCTGCCCCTCGTGGGCGGCGAGCACGAACCGCACCAGCCCGTGACCGCGCGTGGGCGCCTCCTGGGCGTGACGGGGCCCGGGCGGCGGTGTGAGCAGCCGGAGCAGGGCGCGCGGGCAGGGGGCGGGCGGGCGTCCCTCCGCGCCCGCAGCGAGCCGGTAGGCGCCGCGCGCGGTGACCGAGCCGGGGCCCACGAGATAGCCGCCGGCGCCGCGCACCTCGATACCGGGCGCGAGGCGGCCCGCGGAGTTGGGCACCACGACGTTCGAAGGACCGGTCAGCCAGATGTGCCGGCCCCCGCTGGGCGTCAGCACGACCACGGTCTCCGGCAGCGTGAAGAGATGCTGGAAGGCGAGCTGCCGGAGCGCGGCCCCGGAGTCGTACGGGCCGGAGTCGTACGGGCCGGAGTCGTGCTGGCCGGAGTCGTGCTGGCCGTGGGGGTGCGGTCCCGGGGCGACGTCGAGGTCGATGCCGATCAGGTGGTGCGGCGCCCGGCCGCAGGCGATCCCGTAACCGGTGGCCCAGGGCGCGGCGGCGAAGAGCGCGCGCACCTCCGCCGGGTCGGTGGTGGCGTCGTGCACGCCGTGGCCGGGGCGCCCGCACGCGCCGTGGCAGGTGACGGGCCCGGGCTCGTCCCGGTGCGGTGAGCGCACCGCGGGGAGCTTGGTGGGGGAGAGCGGGAAGACGGGGAGCCCGCGCTCGGCGGCGGACAGGGCGTGTGCGAGGGCCAGGGTTGCGGTGTGCCGGACGGTGGTGGCCATGGCTCCATGTTCGTACAAGTGTTCGAAGAAAGGAAGGGGGAGGGCGGTTCGAGCCGTCCCCGGCGCATGCCCGGGCCCCCGATTTCGTCCCCTCCGCGACCGGTCCTGAGCGGGTGGAGAAACGCTTCACCTCTTGCGGCGCGGGGGCTCCGGCGGGCGGGCGCCGGAGCCGGTCGCGAACCGGCTTGGCGGTACGGGGCTTTGGGGGCGCATTGCGGGTTTAGCGACTTGTCATCACGCTTGCGAGGGAATCGGGTCCTCCGGGGTGGTTCCGGGGGGATTCGCTGGGCAATTCTGAGGTCGCGACGTCGCCACCACGACCGGGGGGTCGGCCAACTGCCCCGGTTCGACAAGCACTTCCCGCCGTACTTCTGGTTCCTGGAGGAAATGACATGGCAAGCTTCCGTACCGCCCGTGCCTTCGCCGCTGTCGCCGCGCTGCCCCTGGCCGCCGCGCTCTTCACCGGGGTCGCCTCGGCCGACAACGGCGCTCTCTCCAACAATGGGTCGAACGCCAGCGCGGCGTCGCTCAGCGGCAGCGGGGTGGGCGGTCACAACTTCGGCAACTCGACGACCACGCAGCAGGTGGCGACGGGGGCCGGGGCGTCCAACCAGAACAACACCGCGAGTGTGGTGGGCTCGGGCTTCACCTCGATCGACCAGTCGAACCACAACATCGCGGTGAACTTCCACGGCCTCTGGTGGTGACGCGGCCCGACGGGGGGCGTGACTGAGGGGTGAATGCTCGCTGCGCGGCGGTGCTCCGGCACCGTCGCGCAGCGGTATGTCCGGCGCCGGAGACGGGGGCGGTCGTACGGCGGGGGTACGGCCCCCAGGGGCGTCCCCTACCGTTCGCGCACGCTTCTCTCCACCTTCAGGAGGTGGAGCCCCTCCCCTCCCTACACCCTGAGGGGGAGACGCCTTCGGGACCTGGGGCCGATCCCCTGGACACGCCCCACTTCTAGCGTGGAGCCATGACCACGACTGTCTGCCCGAGCGCTTCCACAGCCGCCAAGCCGACGGCTCAGCCGATCACCCGGCCCCCTGCCCAGCCGGCCGCCAAGCCGGCCGCGCAGCGCCCGCCGTACGCCGCCCAGGCGCCGTACGCCAACCACCCGCCGTACGCCGCCCACACGCCCCACACACCCCACGCGGCGCCCCCGGCCCACGCGGCGCCCCCGGCGCACCGCCCCTACGCCTCCTTCTCGTCGTACGTACGGGCGCGGGGGCCCGTGCTGCTGCGGACCGCGCGCTCCCTGACCGCCAACCCCTCCGACGCGGAGGACCTGCTCCAGACGGCGCTCACCAAGACCTACGTCGCCTGGGACCGGATCGAGGACCACCGCGCCCTGGACGGCTATGTCCGCCGGGCCCTGGTGAACACCCGCACCTCGCAGTGGCGCAAGCGCAAGGTCGACGAGTTCGCCTGCGAGGAGCTGCCCGAGCCGTCCGGCACGCCGGAGCCCGACCCCGCCGAACGCCAGGTGCTGCACGACGCGATGTGGCGCGCGGTGCTGAGACTCCCCGACCGCCAGCGGGCCATGGTCGTCCTGAGGTACTACGAGGACCTCAGCGAGGCCCAGACCGCCGAGGTCCTCGGGGTCTCGGTCGGCACGGTCAAGAGCGCCGTCTCCCGCGCGCTCGGCAAACTCCGGGAGGACCCGGAACTCTCCCCCGGCCGCTGACCCCCACCCGCCCCTCCTTCCCCTAGGGCCGGTCCCTGAGACGCCCTCCGTCGTTTCCCCGAGTCTTCCCTGATCGTCTGGGAACCCCGGGTAAGCGGGGGTCGCACGGGTAGTGACATACCACGCGGTATGCACGCAGAATCTGTGCGGCGAGACCGCGTCGCGACGGACCGCGACGTGACCGCGATGCCACGCCCACCGGGAGGACGAGCCGTGCTGAGCACCATGCAGGACGCCCCACTGACCGTGACCCGCATCCTGGGCCACGGGATGACCATCCACGCGGCCTCGCACGTGACCACCTGGACCGGGGAGAGCGAGCCACAGCGCCGCACCTTCGCCGAGGCCGGCGGGCGCGCCGTCCAGCTCGCGGGCGCCCTCCGCGACGAGCTCGGCGTCACCGGCGACGAGCGGATCGCGACGCTCATGTGGAACAACTCCTTCCATGTGGAGGCGTACTTCGCGATCCCGGCCATGGGCGCGGTGCTGCACACGCTCAACCTCCGCCTCCCGCCCGAGCAGCTCGTCTGGATCGTCAACCACGCCGCCGACCGCGTGATCATCGCCAACGGCTCCCTCCTGCCGCTGCTCGCCCCGCTCCTCCCGCACCTGCCCACCGTCGAACACGTCGTCCTGGCGGGCCCCGGCGACCGCGCGGCGCTGGACGCCGCCGTGGCCGCGCGCACGGCGGCCGGCGCGCCCGTGCGGGTGCACGACTACGAGGAGCTGATCGCCGGCCGTCCCACCTCCTTCGGCGACTTCGCCTGGCCCGAGCTGGACGAACGGTCGGCGGCCGCGATGTGCTACACCTCCGGCACCACCGGCGATCCCAAGGGCGTCGTCTTCTCGCACCGCTCCCTCTATCTGCACTCGATGCAGGTCAACATGGCCGAGTCGATGGGGCTGACGGACCGGGACACCACCCTGGTGGTCGTGCCCCAATTCCATGTGAATGCATGGGGTCTGCCCCATGCGACCTTTATGACCGGTATCAACATGCTGATGCCCGACCGCTTTCTCCAGCCCGGGCCGCTCGCCGAGATGATCGAACGCGAGCGGCCCACCCACGCCGCCGCCGTCCCCACCATCTGGCAGGGCCTCCTGGCCGAGGTCACCGCCCGCCCGCGCGACCTGAGTTCCCTGGCCACCGTCACCATCGGCGGCTCCGCCTGCCCGCCGTCGCTGATGGAGGCGTACGACAAGCTCGGCGTACGGCTCTGCCAAGCCTGGGGCATGACGGAGACCTCCCCGCTCGGCACGATGGCCCACCCGCCCGCCGGGCTCACCGCCGAGGAGGAGTGGCCCTACCGGCTCTCCCAGGGCCGCTTCCCGGCCGGCGTGGAGGCGCGGATCGCGGCGCCCGGCGGCGGATTCCAGCCCTGGGACGGCGCCTCCGCCGGTGAACTGGAGGTACGCGGCCCCTGGATCGCGGCGGCCTACTACGGGGGCGCGGACGGCCAACCGCTCCGGCCGGAGGACAAGTTCAGCCCGGACGGCTGGCTGCGCACCGGCGATGTCGGGTTCATCGGCCCCGACGGCTATCTCACGCTCACCGACCGCGTGAAGGACGTCATCAAATCGGGCGGCGAGTGGATCTCCAGCCTGGAGCTGGAGAACGGGCTGATGGCGCACCCGGATGTGGCGGAGGCCGCGGTCGTCGCCGTACCGGACGAGAGGTGGGGCGAGCGGCCGCTCGCGACGGTCGTCCTCAAGGAGGGCGCGAGCGTCGGCTACCCGGAACTGCGCGAGTTCCTCGCGGCGAGAGTGGCGAAGTGGCAGTTGCCGGAGCGGTGGGCGCTGGTGGAGGAGGTGCCGAAGACGAGCGTCGGGAAGTTCGACAAGAAGGTGATCCGCAAGCGGTACGCGGACGGCGAACTGGAGGTGACGAAGCTGTAGCGGGTGGCTCCGGTCAGTTGGTGCCGATCTTGGCGAGGAGGTCGACGATGCGGTCCTGGACCTCGGTACTCGTGGAGCGCTCCGCGAGGAAGAGGACGGTCTCGCCGGAGGCGAGCCGGGGCAGCTCCGCCTGGTTGATACCGGCCGAGGTGTATATGACCAGCGGGGTCCGGTTCAACTGGCCGTTCGCGCGCAGCCAGTCGATGATGCCGGCACGCCGCCGCCGTACCTGCATCAGGTCCATGACCACCAGGTTCGGCCGCATCTGGGCGGCGAGGTTGACGGCGTCGTTGTCGTTGGCGGCCCGCGCCACCTGGAGGCCGCGCCGCTCCAGCGTCTCCGTCAGGGCCAGCGCGATCTCCTCGTGCTCCTCGATCACCAGGACGCGCGAGGGGTGCTGCTCGCTGTCGCGCGGGGCGAGGGCCTTGAGGAGGACGGCCGGGTCGGCGCCGTACGCGGCCTCCCGGGTCGCCTGGCCGAGACCCGCCGTCACCAGGACGGGCACCTCGGCGGCGACGGCGGCCTGGCGCAGCGACTGGAGGGCGGTACGGGTGATGGGGCCGGTCAGCGGGTCGACGAAGAGGGCGGCGGGGAAGGCGGCGATCTGGGCGGCGACCTCCTCGCGGGAGTGCACGACGACCGGCCGGTAGCCACGGTCGCTCAGCGCCTGCTGCGTCTGCACGTCGGGCGCGGGCCAGACCAGCAGCCGGCGCGGGTTGTCCAGCGGCTCCGGGGGGAGTTCGTCGTCGACGGGCTGCGGCTGCGGGCGGTTGGTCACCTCGACCGCGCCGCCGGGGCCGTCCAGCGGCTCGGGGCCCTCGGCGCCCTCGTCGGGCGCGCCGATCGCGTACGAGCGCCCCGCCGCCGGGGCGGCCGGGAGGCGCAGGCCGCCGCCCTGGGTGGCGCCGGCGGGGACCTGGCCGGTGGCGAGGCGCCCCATGGTCTGGTGCTGGGGCTGCTGCCCGGGGTGACGCGGGGGCTGCGGTTGCGGCTGGGGCTGCCGGGGTTGCTGGGGGAGCTGGGGCGCGGCGCCGGTGGCGGTCAGGTCCGGGTGCTCGGTGCCGGTGGGCGGGGTGCCGAGCTTGCGGCGGCGCCCGGAGGGCGGGGACGCGGCCGGCTGCCCGGGCTGGGGCTGCTGGGGCTGCTGCTGTCCCTGCTGGGGGAGTTGCTGGGCGAACGGCACGCCCTGGCCGAGCGTGCGCACATTGAAGGCGCGCCCCTGGGTGGAGTCCGCCGGCAGGGCGGGCGCCTGTGCCATCGGCGCCTCCTCGGGCAGCGGCTGCGCGGGCGGCAGCGGCTGGTGCGCACCGCGCCGGGGGTGCGGTACGGAGGACTCGGCCGACGGCTCCGAAGCGGCGACGGAGGCAGCGGGCGCGGGCGCCGCCTGCGCGGGAACCTGCGCCGGGACGGGCACGGGGGCCTGAGGCGGTACGGGCTGGGGCGCCGGGGCGGCGGGGGCAGGCGGCTGGGCCTGCGCCGGGGGCTCGGCGGGGGCGGACTCGTCGGGCCACCCCGGCGGAGGCGCCATGAACCCGAAGCCGGAGGTCGTCTCCCCCCCCTGCCCGTTGGTCGCCCCGGCCTGCCGGCCCGTGTTCTGGCGCGGGAACGCGCTGACGGGGGCGGCGGGTACGGGGCTGCCCCAGCCGTCGGGGTCCGGGGCGGCGGCCGACTCGGCGGCGGGCGCGGGAGCGGGGGCCGGGATGGGCCCGGGGACCGGCCCCGGGACGGGTCCCGGCTGGGCCCGGCGCCGGGCCGTCGCGGGGAGGGGGTGCGGCTGCGGCGGGGTGTGGTCCTCGTCCGGCGCCGTCCGTACGGCGTCGTGCTGCCCCGGGGCGCCCCCGCCCCGGACCGGTCCGGCCACGCCCCCGGGCACCTCGCTCATGGGCGGGGGCATCCGGCGGTCGGCGTCGGCGGGGGGCAGCGCGAAGGCGTCACGGGCGTCGTTCCCGGCCTCGCCCGGCGGCGGTACGCGCCGGTCCTGCGCGGGCGCGAGCGCCCGGCGCGCCCGGCGCCCCGGGTTCTGCTGGGCCGCCACCGGCTGCGCGGACGCGGCGGGCCCCCCGGCCCCCGCCGCGCCCAACGGGACGGGGGCGACCGGAGCGACCGGAGAGGCGGGTGCGACACGGGAGGAAGGAGCGACAGGAGAGGCCGGAGCGGCAGGCAGGACAGGAGGGGCCACGGGGGCCGCCGCAGTGGGAGCAGGAGCAGGAGCAGGAGCAGGAGTAGGAGTCGGAGCAGGAACAGCCGCAGCCGCCGGAACGGGCGCGGGAGGCACCGGTGCGGGCGCGGGCGCCTGAGCGGGGCCCGTCGGCCCGGAGGGGAGCGCGGGAAGCGCCCTCTGCGGCCCGCTGTGGCGCGCGCGCCGCCCCGTGCCCGGCTCGACGGGCACGCCCTGCGGCGGTACCGCCTGCCCGAGCGCCGGCAGCCCGGTCGGACGCGCCCCCTCGGAGGCCGTGACGACCGCGCCCTCGGAGGGCACGCCACCGGGCGGCGCTACGGCGTTCCCGGCACCCGGCGGTACGTCCTCGGCCGGGCTGGGCCGCCCGCGCCTCCGCCCCGTACCCCCACCGCCCGTACCACCGGCTCCACCCGTACCGCCGACTCCGTCGGTCCCACCGTCACCACCGGCACCACCGACCCCACCGGGTTCACCAGGAGCACCAACACCCCCGGCAACGTCTCCCCCAGGGGCGGCAGCGCCCGCAGGTCCCGCCTCAATGGCCCGAGCACGCCGCCGCCCCGTAGGCGCCGGAGCAGGCGCGGGCGCGAGCGCGTGCCCGGAAGCAGCCGCGGAAGCAGCCGCGGCCGCGGGCCCGGAAGCAGCCGCACGCGCGCCCTCCGCCTGCTGCTGCTCCGCCTGTTGCCGCTGCTCCGCCGCTCCGCCCGTCTCCTCCACGGGGGACTCCAGGAACGCGTCGGTCGTGGCCCGCCGGGCCCGCCGCCGCCCCCCGCCCGAGGTCACAGGACCCTGCTCCGGGGCCGACCCCGCCCCCGATCCCGCTCCGGCCCCCGGACCCTGCTCCAACTGCGGCGCGGCCGCCGGGGACGGCACCGCGCCCGAGCCCTCGCCGAGCGGCAGCTCCAGCACGTACGCGCTGCCGTTCGTCCCCGGCACCTCGTGTGTCTGGAGCACCCCGCCGTGCGCCCGGACGATCCCGCGCACGATCGGCTCGTGCACCGGGTCGCCCCCCGCGAAAGGACCGCGCACCTCGATCCGTACGACATCCCCGCGCTGCGCGGCGGCCACCACGATCGTCGAGTCGACGTACCCGCCGCCGTTCGCGACCGCCTTCGTACGTCCCGTGGAGTCGACCCCGGCCACGTCGGCGACCAGATGCGCGAGCGCCGTCGCCAGCCGTACGCCGTCCACCTCGGCCTCGATCGGCGGCGCGTGCACCGCGAACTGCGCCCGGCCGGGCCCGATCAGCTCCACCGCGCCCTCGACCCCGGCCGCCACCACCCCGTCGAGCAGGGTCTTCGCCCGGGTGAGCTGCTCCGCACCGGCGTCGAGGCGCTGGTAGCCGAGGACGTTGTCGACCAGCGTCGTCATCCGGGCGTACCCGGCGGCGAGATGGTGCAGGATCTGGTTGGCCTCGGGCCAGAGGTGTCCGGCCGGGTCGGCGGCGAGGGTGGTCAGCTCGCCGCGCAGCTCCTCCAGCGGCCCGCGCAGCGCCTCGCCGAGCACGGCGGTGAGCTGCGTATGCCGGCCCGCGACATCCCCGTACCGCTCCGTCAGCTCCTCGATCTCGGCCGCGTACCGGTCGCTGCGGTCGGCCAGCTCCGCCGCGTGCCGCTCCTCGGCGGCGGTGAGTTCGGCGGTGAGCCGGTCGGTCGTCCCGGTCACCTCGGCGGTACGCCGCTCCTCGCTCTCGGTCACCTCGGCGACGCGGCGCTCCTCGCTCTCCGCCACCTCGGCGGCGCGGCGCTCCTCGGCGGCGGCGAGCTCGGCGGCGTGCTGCTCGGTGAGTTCGTCGTACGGGCGCCGGTCGGTGAAGGTCATCACGGCGCCGACGAGCTGATCGCCGTCGCGCACCGGGGCCGTCGTCAGGTCGACCGGCACCTTCTTGCCGCCCTTGGCCCAGAGCACCTGCCCGCGCACCCGGTGCTTGCGGCCGGAGCGCAGGGTGTCGGCGAGCGGCGACTCCTCGTACGGGAACGGTTCGCCGTCCGCGCGGGAGTGCAGGATCAGCGGGTGGAGCTCCTGGCCGCCGAGGTCGCTGGCGCGGTGGCCGAGGATCTGCGCGGCGGCCGGGTTGACGAGGACGACCCGCCCTTCGGTGTCCGTACCGACGACGCCTTCGGAGGCGGCCCGCAGGATCATCTCGGTCTGCCGCTGCGAGCGCGCCAGCTCGGCCTCGGTGTCCATGGTCCCCGACAGGTCCCGTACGACGAGCATCAGCAGCTCGTCGCCGGTGTAGCTGTGCGAGTCGTTGTACGCGTCCCGGCCGTCCTCCAGGCTCGCGCTGGTCACCTCGGCGGGGAACGAGCCGGCGTCCGTACGCCGCGCCATCATCCGGGTGGGCTTCGTACGGCCGCGGGCGTCGGCGGAGGCCGGGCGGCGCATCGAGCCGGGGATCAACTTCGAATCGAACTCGGGCAGCAGGTCGAGCAGCCCCCGGCCGACGAGCGCGGTGCCCGGGGCCTCGAACATCTCCAGGGCGATGGTGTTGGCGTTGACGATGGTGCCGTTGGCGTTGACGAGCACCAGACCGTCGGGGAGTGCGTCGAGTATCGCCGCGAGGCGAGCAGCGCCTCGGGATGGCCTGCTGCTCACGACGACGCTTCCTCCCTGAACCACTGCACCTTGCGGACGGCCGGACCCATCTTGCCTCTCGGCTCCCGGCCTGTCACTGATGGGAGTCTAAGGGCTGGGAGCCCCCCGGCGGCGGCGATGAGTGCTACCTCTCCCCGCTTCCCCCTTCCCGCCCCTCCCCACCCCACCCCTTCTCCCTACCCGGCGGCGTGCGGCAGCACAGGCTCCAGAGTCCGCCAGCGGGAGATCTCACATCCGTTCTTCCGGTCGAAGGCGGCGTCGACGGACCGCCCCTGCCAGGTCCCGCGCACCCGGGCGGTGGCGGGGCCGCCGTACTGGAGGGTGCACAGGGTGTCCCGGCCGACCGGCGCGAAGGGATCCCGCGCCCCGGCGGCGAGCTCCGCCAGCCGGTCACAGGCGGCACGCGCCTGCTGATGCGTCCCGCCGACGGGCCGGCAGGTCAGCCGGTACGTACCGTCCGCCCCCGCGACCCCGGAGTCGGCCACGGTGACGCTGAGCTGATCACCCGGCGCTTCCTGGTGCTCCTGAGGCCATACCTCCTCCCCAAGAGGCAGGGGTACGGGCGCGAGCGGGGCCGCGGTGGCAGGCGCACCGACCAGAACGGCAGCCACGGCGGCCCCGGCCAGCCCCAGACGCAGAGGCGGACGCAGACGCGGACGCGGACGAAGGCACGGGCGGCGCGGACTCCGAGACGACATGAGACTCCTGACAACGGCCCGGAACCCCCGGGCACCCGAGCGGCCGTACACCCGGCCACCCCCGGGACCCGACGCCCCGGCCCCCTGCCTAACGCGCCCGAGCCCGTACCGTTGCGCCCACTCTGTCCTCGGCCATGCCCCCCGCTCTGTCCCCCGCTCTGTCCTCCGCTATGTCCTTTGCCCGGCACCCCGCCCGCCTAGTACCGTGAGGAGCGATTGGTGGCAGCCCACCTGGCTGTGTCATCATCGGCTCGCAACGTTTCGCGCCCGCGCGACACGGAGCGCTGGAGGCGTCGCCTAGTCCGGTCTATGGCGCCGCACTGCTAATGCGGTTTGGGTCTTAAAGCCCATCGAGGGTTCAAATCCCTCCGCCTCCGCCCACCCGCCGAAGCCCCGCCCTCTCCCAGGCCGGGGCTTCGGCGCTTCCTGCCCCCTTCCCCGCTCCGACCGCTGTTTACGCAGCTCAGAAGGGGTGCGGCCAATGGATTTCACCTGACGCCGCAGGTCATGTAATGTTGTTCCCGCAACGCCGACCAGGCAGAAAAGCCCGGAACGCCAAGCACTCGTAGCTTAACGGATAGAGCATCTGACTACGGATCAGAAGGTTGCAGGTTCGAATCCTGCCGAGTGCACAGCACGTCAGAGGCCCTGTGGAGTGATCCACAGGGCCTCTGCTTTATGCCTTGACGGCAGTGTTTGACGGCAACCGGATTCGGAGGCCGATCAGACGGCTACCGGGACACCGGCCGCGCCGTCATCGTCGTCCGGATCGTTGCCGTCACCCCTCAGCGCGTCGCCGACGCGATCGAAGGCGGAGCGCTGGGAGTCGAGCCGGACGAAGGTGTAGATGTCCATGGTCACGCGGATCGAGCTGTGGCCGAGGACTTCCATGATCATGCGAGCGTCGGCGCCCTGTTCATGGAGGAGCGAGGCGCAGGTGTGGCGTAGGTCATGAAAGCGGACCTTGCGGACGCCGGCGCGGACGCTCAGCACCTCGAAGGAGCGGTTCAGGTTGCGCGGCTCGATGGGGGTCCCGTTCTTGGTGGTGAAGACGAGGCCATGACCCGTGCCCTTCCAGTTGTCCCCCGCACCCTTCCGGTCGGCGATCTGCTGGGCACGCTGGGCGCGGAGCGCCGTGACGCACTCGGCGGGCAGGGCCACGCGACGGGCCGAGCGCTGAGTCTTCGGCGCGACGATCAGCAGCTCACCGCCGACGCGCTGTAGGGCCTGCCGAACGGTGAGGACGCCTTCGTGAAGGTCCACGTCCGACCAGCGCAGTCCCAGCAGCTCACCGCGCCGGAGGCCGATGCGGACCGCCAGTTCGTACGCGGCCCACAGCCTGTTGTCCCTGGCCGCCGTCAGGAGCTGACGCCCCTCCTTTGCGGTGAGCGGCTCGATCTCGCGCTTGGTTCCCATGCTCAGCTCCACGTTCCGGGCCACGTTGCGGGGCAACTCGTCTTCGCGTACGGCGTGCTGGAGAGCGGCGCGCAGGATCACCAGCAGGAAGCGCACGGTCCGGTCAGACGGGAGTTTCTTGCAGCACTTCCGGAGGGCGCAGCAGCGCCGCTTGTGCTCCGGCCGCTTCCTGTCCTTGCCCTGCGCGCAGCACTGGCAGGTGACCGCCGTCTTCGCGAGGAAGGCGCGGATATCGCGGGCGGTGAGCCGGACCAGCTTCTTCTTGCCGAACTCCGTGGTGACGTAGTTGCGGACGAGGGATTCGTAGTTGACGTAGGTCGTCCTGCGGACCTTGCCCTTGGCGACATTCGTCAGCCAGTACGCCAGGTACTCGGCGATCGTCATCTTGCTGGTGGCGACCGGGAGGCCGTTGAGGGAGTCGGCCTTGAGCTTGGTCAGCTTCTCGTGAGCCTCGTCCCAGGTCTTGCCGTAGACGCTGCGCCGCTTGTACGTGCCGTCGGTCGTCAGGACGTATGCGCTACCCTCCCAACGGCCGTCCTTGCGCTCGTAGATGGTGCCCTCGTTGTTCGGGTTCTTCTTCGGCTTGGCGGCCATCAGGCGGCTTCCTGTTCGGTCTGGAGGGATATGTAGGCGTGCACGGCGGATTCGCTGATACGGCGGCAGCGGCCGATCTTGAAGGAGACGAGTTCGCGAGAGCGGATCAGGTCGTGGACCTTCCAGCGGCTGATGCCGAGACGCTCGGCGACCTGGTCCACGGTGAGCACGGCGGTCGTCATGCGGGCACCAACCCTTCGTGCTTGAGGCGTGCGGTGTGGGCTATGTCGTGGCGGACCTGAGCGGCGAGAAGTTCCTCACCGGGGCGGTAGCCACTGCTGAGGTAGCTCCAGGAGGAGGCGGTGACGAGGGTGGTGTTCTCGTCGGTGGTGGGGAGGCCGGCGCGGGCGCGGGCGGCTTCGGCCTGGGCGAGGCGCCAGGCGCGGCGTACGTCGCGGAGTGCGCTGAGGGTGGTGGAGTAGGCGCGGGACTTGGTGGAGAAGTGGCCGCGGAAGCCGAGCATGTGAGCCCACTTCCAGAGCTTGAGTTCGGCGAATTCCGGCAGGTGGCCCAGAGCCCAGGCGGTGCGGATCATCTGCCGCACGTGCTGCTGGATGGGCAGGGCCGCGATGGGTTCGGCCTGTCCGGTGCCGTCGCAGTCGGTGCACCGGTCGTGGAAGCCGTCCGGGCCGCGTACGTAGCCGCGTCCAGTGCATGGGCGGCACATGAGGGTGCGGTCTACGGTGCCGGTGCCTTCGGCGTTCTTGGTGGCGTACTTGGCGACGTATCCGGCGACCTTGGCGTCTGTGTACTCGGCAACGCGGGCGTCGGTGAGTTCGCCGTCGCCCAGGGCGGTGATGGGGTCGACCTTGAACCGGCGGCCCCAGGCGATGACGCGTTCGCCGATGGCGTCGGACTCGACGGTGAGGCGGGCGCGCTCGACGGCCAGGCCCACAGCAGTGCTCAGGGCGTCGAAGGTGGCCCAGGGCGGGGGCTCGGCGGTGTGGCCGTCGGGTCCGTCGAAGCGGATGACGGCGTGGAAGTGGACCAGGCCGCGTTTCTGGTACTCGGCGACCTTGGCGAAGGAGACGCGCAGGGCGCCGTTGAGGGCCTTCTGCGTCATGTCGAGGTGCTCGGCCAGGGCGCGGCGGAGGTAGGTGGTGAAGCGTGCCCAGAGCTGTCCGGCGTGGGCGTTCCAGAGCACGGCGCCGGTGTAGTCGTACGAGGCCGGGTCGAGTGGGGTGCCCAACGCCGGGTCGTCCTCGGCGTGGTGGGCGCCGCAGCCGCAGGAGCGGGCCTTGCCCGCGTGGTCGGTCTTGCGGTTGTGGACGGGGCCGAAGGAGGGGGCGGTGAGGGTGACGAAGGCACGGGGGTGGTCGCGGACGGTTTCGGCGACGTTCTTGCCGCCGGACAGTCCGGCCTTGATGAGGTGGTAGGTGTCGGCGGCGTAGACGTGGGAGCAGGCGGGGCAGCGGGAGGAGCGGCGGTTGCCGCAGGTGGTCAGCAGGCGTCCGGAGGGTTCGTCTTCGGAGCGGTAGGAGCGGACTACTTCCTTGGTGGCTTGGTCGGTGGTGACCGTCCAGCCGTGGAGGTTGACGGGGCTGGTGCAGCCGCGCAGGTCGCGAACCTGTTCGCTGACGCGGTCGAAGTCGTGGGTGTTGGCCAGTTCGATCAGGTCCCGCAGGCTGGGGCTGATCACGTGGCGCAGGTCGAGGGGGCGGCGCATGGGTGGCGGGGTCTCCGTTCTGGCGTGAGGGTGGGGGCCTGCGGGCAGCAGCGATCAGCGCTCGGGCTGCTGCCCGCAGGCAGGGCAGGTCGGACCCAGGGGCGGGCAAGGGTGGGTGGTGCCGGAAGGCCGGCGGGGAGAGCGCGGCTTTACAGAGCGGCGTGGAGGGCCGTGGCCATAGGTAGGCCGATGCCCAGCCGCATCTTGAGCTGGGCCGGAGTAATCGTTTCTCCGTGCTCGGCCTGGTGCGATGCCGCGATGGACCGTGCTTCGGTCAGCAGCGGTTCAGGGACCTTGGTCGCAGGCGCCGCCGGAGCCGAGGCAGGAACGGTGAGCGGAATGACCCGGGCCGGGGTCAGGGTCGGCGTGACGGACGGGGCAGCCGCCGTGACATGCGCGGGCTCGGCTGGGGCAGGGGCGGGCTCTTGGGCCGCCTCCGTCTCGGTCGCGGGCTCTGCTTCGACTGCCGAAGTGGCGACCGTGTGGAACGAGCGGAGGAGCTGCGGGCCGACCGCTCCCCAGCCCAGTAGGAGCAGGGGTGCTACGGCGTCGATGGCGGCGCGGCCGTAGTGTCCGGCGACGACGGGTTCGGCGATGTTGAGGGCCAGGGTCAGCAGGCCGGAGACGTGCATCAGCCGGGTGGCCGCCTTCATCTGCTCGGGCTGGACTCCGCGCAGGGAGAGGTAGCGCAGGGCCACCAGGAGCCCGACCACGGACAGGTCGACCATGGGGGCGATCAGGGGTGCGATGGGGGCGGGGACGCCCAGGCGCAGGGCCAGGGCCCAGACGTTGCCGAAGGAGAAGACGAACGCCAGGAGGGCGATGATGCCCATGACCACGGTCACGGTGCGTTGGGTGATCCGGTCCTCACTCATAGGGGGTTCACCTCCTTTCGCGGTGTCGGCGGGGAAGCTGGGTAGGGGTGGGTCAGGGCTTCGGGGCGAGGCCGGCCATGTGGGCCGCGCTCGGGCCGAGGTAGGTCTCCAAAACCCGGCGTTCGTGGCTGTTGGCGACGCGGTACGCGGCGATGCCGATCCGGCCGGCGCGGTCGAGGTCCCCGACGGCGATCGCCTTGTGCATGTGGCGGATGTAGATCCTCATGACGCGGCGCATGTCAGGCCGCCATGGACGGGGGCTCGGAGTCGTCCTTGCTGAGGTCCACGACATCCTGTCCGGTCAGGTCCTCCAGAATTCGGGCCGGGTGGCGCATCAGATCGCAGGATTCGGCGGCGACGCGGGCGGCGTCCTCGTCGGCGACGTAGGGGGTACGGATGCGGACGAAGCCGGGGCGGCCGTGCTGGGACATGACCGCGACACCGACGTACGCAGGGTCTTGGAGGTTGACCGGGCTCGCGTCGGGCCACTCCCGGATGTCGTCGCCGAGGGCGGCCACGGCGGCATCCGCGGTCTTCTGCGCGAAGGACAGGCCGACCGGGCACACGTCGCGGATGAAGGTGGGGATGGCGTCCCCGGTGGTCTTCTGCGTGGTGAGCAGGGTCAGGAAGCCGACCGAGCGTCCCTTCTTGACCAGGTCCTCCACGAGGCGGGCGTTCTCCGCCGCGAGCGCGGCCAGCCGCTTGGTGACCGGGTCGGAGCCCTTGTGGTCACGGAAGTAGGTGTGGGCCTCGTCGATGACAACGACGACCAGCGGCCAGTCAGCCGAGGGGCCCACGTGCCACATGTTCTTCACACTCAGCACCTTGCGGATGCTTGCGGAGCGGGCGCGGCGCAGCTCCACCAACTCCTTGAACAGCTTGTTCGCCTCCTCCAGATCGTCACCGCAGAACGCGAACGCCCGATACACGAGGTCGGCGTAGTCGCCCTCGTAGGCGTGGGAGACCTTCCCGTCGAAGAAGGCGAACTGGATGGCCGGCGAGGGCGCCCAGTCACACACCAGCCGGTTCACGCACGAGGTCTTCCCGAAGCCAGGCAGGCCGCCTACCGCCGCTCCGGGCACTTCCTTGAGCGGGACGAAGACCGGCATGCCGTACTCGTCGACCCCCAGGTCCCACCGCGCGTACTCCTTGGGCGGGCGGCCGGTAGGCATGTGAACCGTCGGCGTGATCAGCGGGTCCACGCGCACCCCGCGCAACATGACCTGTCCGGGCCTGTCCCCCGGCAGGGCGGAGACACGGGTCATGCGCCAGGCGTCCGCCAGGTAGGGAGCGGCCTTCTGGAACTCCGCCAGACCGACGCCCGGCAGGCAGTTCGCCCGCGCGATCACCCCGAACGCGTCGTGCGTGACCTTCAGCGCGGGGACCAGAACGCGGGGCTTGATGGGCTTGCCGTCCGTGTTCGTCAGCGACGCCATGGCGGTCGGCATCTTGTCCGTGGCGCACAGGTTCAGCATCTGCGCGAGCCGCTTCCAGGTCCGCCGGACCCGAACGGCCTGCCTGATGGACTGGCGCGTCATCGCGTCGGCACGCAGGTAGCGCACCACCCACCACACCGACCAGCCCACCAGCACGGCCAGCGCCACGCCGACGACCAGGGGGCCGTAGCCGAAGGCCCCTTCCATCGTGTCGTTGAGATCCTTCATGTCCCGTTCTCCTGAGGGTTGTAGAGGAAGGCCACCAGGGCCGATTTGAGAGCCGTCCGGTCATCCGGGGCGGTAAGGCGAGGGAAGCCGTAGCCGACGAGTACGGCCGCCACCGAGTTCACGAGAGGTTCGGTGAGCAGGGCCTCCGGCCCGGCGTGAGGCAAGGGGTAGTTGCGCTCGACGCCGGACCGGAAAGGGGTGCCGCTCACGCCGCTTCAGCGGCCGTAGCGGGGGTGAGGAGGTCGATGCGGTCGGCGCGGTAGGCGATGCCGTCCGACAGCGAGCCGTTGAAGATCCGGGCCCACGGGGTGGCGAACAGCTCCACCGGCATCACCGGCAGACCCGGCTTGAGGCCGTTGGGAAGACCGGTCTCCGGAACGGTGATCTTCAGGGCCTCGGCGCGGTCCTCCTCCATGAAGAAGAGGGTGATGGTCATCAGCTTCGCGCCGGTCTCACGGTCGGTCGCGAACTGGGTCTTCTCTGCGTCCGAGTACTTCGGCACCGGCAGGGTGCCGACCATGAACGACGCGGAGGGGAGCAGGCCAACGCGGATACGAGCCATGGGTGTTACGTCCTTTCGGTAGGTGCTCCGCCGGGTGGCGGGGCGTGATCAACAGTGCACTACGTGAGCGAGGTGCGTCAAGCGCTTAGCGCACATCGCACCTAGGGTGGGCTAGCTCTGTGGTGATTTCGGGGGGTGCATCAGGGTCTTACTGCGCGAGGTGGGCTAGGCCCGCTACCCTCGGGATATGAAGTTGCCCAAGGATTCCGACACTCCGCCGTATCGCCTGGTCGCCGAGGAGCTGCGGCGGCAGATCCGTTCTGGGCGCCTCAAGCCGGGCGAGCGGGTCCCTTCGTCACGCGACCTCGAAGCGACCTACGAAATCGCGAACATGACCGCGCGGTCCGCCCTACGCATACTGCGCGATGAGGGGCTGATCTACTCCATGCCGGGTCGGGGCAACTTTGTCGCCGATCCCCTGCCCTCAGAGGCCGACGCGAAGGCCGGCACTCCCGAGGCGGCAAGCGGCGGGCGAATGCCCACACCCGAATACATCGAGCTGTCCGAGCGGCTGGATGCCATAAACGCCAGACTCGACAGCTTGTTGCAGGTCTTTCAGCAACTCGGCGGAGCTACCGGGCCGAAGAAGTAGCGGGAGCCTTCTCGGCGATTCGACGCGCTATCTCTTCCAACCGCATCACCTTGTCCTCCACCTCCTTGAGTCGCGCCGCAATACGTGCTGCCTCGTGCTCGGTCATGGCCACCCGTTCGTTGCTGTGCCGTTGTTGCGTACTGCGTTCAGCCAACCGCCGAGGGCTTGTCCGAAGGGTTGCCCAGCGGCCATTCGCCCCCGGATCAGGGCTTGCCCGTGCCGTCCGGCAAGCCGTCACCGCAGCTGTTGAGACAGGTCTATCTGCCAGGCCGGACACGGACGAGGCATGCGGCACCGCGCTCCCGTCAGGCGGGCAGAACTGGTCCGGCGCCTTCGTTCGCGTCCCGCTGGGCGGGAAACCGCGGTTCCGTGCGTGCATGCCACTCGTCCTTCCAGTCGTCGGCCGGGAGCATCAATAGTCCGGAGAATCGCCGGTTTGGGTAACCGGCACTTCCGTGCTACACCCCGCGGCTCGGTCCATCGGGGATCGTCTATAGGGGTGTCGAAATCCGCATCGGTGTGACCCCCGTTTCTGTGATCCGTGCCACTTCTCCATCTCGGGTCGGACTCTCTCGCTCGCTTGCTACAGGTGTCGAGCACCCCTACTCGTGTGACACCCCCTTTCGTGACCTGGGTCACTCGCCAGAACTGCCCCTGTACGCACAGAAGGGGAGCGGGAGGGGCGCCCATGTGACGGCACTCCTGATCACGAATCCATAACGGCAATCGCTGGGCGTTGCTGCGTTGGCTTCGAGAACTATGTGGCCCCCAGCCTGTGGATAAATTCCGCCGATGGTCGGGACGAACCCTCATGAATACCTCAACATGGGTTCATATGGCGTCAGAGCAGCGGAACGGATGGGGGCGGGGCCAGCGCATGGACGTGTGACCGGCCACGGGCCCAGCGCAGCGGAGCTGTTCAGAGTTTCTTTACTGGATCAAGGCGGCCCGCCTACGGCGGGCCGCGCGCGCTGGCGGCCAGGGGCCGCCGCCGCTCCTTGTCTCCGCCACCGCTCCGGCGGCCCCCACCCGCTCAGCGCGCAGCCGTGCCAAGGCGGACGACCAGAGCAGGAAGAAACTCGACCACTCTGAGCACCAGGACCAGGCCGACGCCGACCAAGCGTGACCACGCCACCAACCGCCCACCGCTTGCCACCGTATGGCCCACAGAGCCGCAGCCCGAGCCCAGAGGACGGGCCGCGTCGGCAACGTCCAGGTCCGAGCGCGGTGCGGCCCGTGACGATGGAAGAAGCGTGGCTGAGGACGGCACGGGGTTGCTGGAAACACACGTGACGGGTGCTCAGTCGGCACACCCGCCGTCGTGGCTGACTTTCGCTGGCTCAGCTCAGGACCCTCTCCAACTCGACATCGCGAAGCCGGGGTTGCGGCCGCACCCACGTTCGAGCACGCCAACCGCCCCGGTACCATCGGCACCGGGGTCCTGATCAGGGCTTCCGCGACCGGACCACCCGGAATGCTGTCCAGGCTGAGGGGTGGTCCGGTCTTTGAGTTGTCGGCCGTAGCCGTGCGAGCAGCGCCGACGAACCGGCGCTTCGGAATCAGCTCAGAGCCTTGCCCACCTCGTAGATGGTGGGTCGGTCTCCTGGCGCGTGGCTGAGCATGGCGTCGATCAACTCGCCCAGCTCACCGGGCGCCTTCACGAGCCGGCGCCGACCGTCCGCCACGGCCTCTCGCTGCACCGAGCGGGGAGCGTCGTCCGGGTACTCCATCGCCCGCCAACCGGTAGCGGAGATCAGCAGGGAGGCGCCGAGCGCGTACACGTCGGCTTCCTGCGTCGGCTCGGCTTCTCCCGTGTCGAGCACGCTGCGGGCGATCTCCGGTGCCTCGTAGTGGACGAGGCAGCCGCGGAACGGGAAGTCGTACCCCTCTGGCACGTTGCCGCCCTGGGCAAGGGCGAGGTCGATGAGGTGGGTTCGTTCCGGGCCGATGATGAAGTGTGCGGGCTGTACGTCACCATGCGCCCAGCCCTTGGCGTGCAGTTCGGCAAGCGCCTCGACGCAGCCCAACGCCACGCTGGTGTGCGGTGCGATGGACGAGTCCGGCCTACGGCAGGGCTCCCAGAGCTGGTACAGGTCCGGCCCTTCGTGCCACGGCTGGAAGTTCCAGGTACCGCGTTCCCACTCGCCGTACGCGAGGTCGACCAGGCCGAGGCGCAGCAGAACGGCCCCTTCACGTGCGGGCGCGAGGGCGGTCCAGGGTTGGGCGGCCCATTCGGCCGTAGCCTCGATCGGGTAGCCGACTTTCACGGCGTAGTGGCCGCGATGGCTTTCTACCTCCCACACCGTGGAGCCCCGGCGGTCCAGGACCAGGCGCTGGGACGTGGGCATGAGCGCGTCGAGCACCACGATCGGCAGTTCAGGGGGTGACCCGGGCAACGTCTGTTCTCCTTCCGGGCGAACGCGGCCGACCACGAGTCGAGGTCGGCCGCGTCGCTGCTGTCGTGTCCTACTCCTGGTAGTCCTGACCGTACGGACGGCCGCAGTCCGAGTCGCACTGCGCGAGGTTCGTGCCGTCCACGGTCCACAGGTCGTCGAAGACCTTGAACCCGGCCGCCTTCATGGCGCGCGCCGCGGTGATGACCATCAGCAGGTCGCGGGGCCCGCCGCCCGGCTTCGGGTTGTGGTGCAGGAAGCGGCCCGCGTACCGCTCGCACAGCCTCGCGTACTCCTTCGTGTGCAGGATGAGGGCGTGCAGGCCGAGGTCCACGTCATCGGACGGGACCATGGGGACGTTGGCCGTGGCTGCGGTGACCAGGAAGGCGACCGCCTGGTCCGCGATCCGCGCGGCGCGCTCGGGCGACTGCCCGTTGTGGACGACCACGAAGTGGGCGAGGCTCTCGAACAGCTCCTCACCAGCCACCGCGCGACCGGTCTTCAGATCGTTCACTGTTGCCGTCATGCGAGTACTCCTTGTGTGTGGCGGTGCGTGGGTTGGATGGCCGGCCCCGAACGGGGAAGGGGGAGCCGGGGAGTTGGCACCCGTCCGGGGCGGCCCGTCTACTGGCCCATGGCGAGAGCCATGCCGATCACCAGGCCGCACGAGCCGCTGACCATGATCACGAACAGGACTCCTGCGTACCGGCCGACAGCGCGGATCACAGCCCGTCCCGACTGTTGCCGTTCTTGATGGCCAGGCGCGCGCTCAGTTCTTCTCGTGGACTCGGCGCCACCACGTTGTTCGGCATGGCATCCCATTCCGTGCCGCCGCAGATCGGTCTTATCTGCACTCGACCGCCGACCGCACCCATGACGACGCCGATCCGGTCTCGGGCGCTGTCCTTCGCCAGTTCACCGATGCCTGGTCTGGTCTGCTGGTTGCTCGCCATGAAGAGGAGCATCGCGATCCGGGGACCCTTGCCAAAAGGTCAGGATGATTACCCAACTTGGGTAATATCGCGGCAAGTAGAGAACCAGCGACGTTGCGTAGCCCTCGCAGTGTGGGAGCTTGCCGATGCCCGACGCCGACCGGCCGCAGGAACTGCCAGCCAGGCTGCTCACCGATCCCGAGATGATCGACGCGTGTCGAGTGCGGGACTTCGCCAGGGTCTTCCGGCTGGTGAAGACGAAGGCGGGCATCTACCCATCCATGATCGCCAGACGCTGTGAGCTGACTCCCAGCCGTGTCGGCGAAGTCATTGCCGGACAGCGCCAGTTGCTGCATATGGACGTCATCGAGCGCATCGCGGATGGTCTGCGCATTCCAGGACACATGCTGGGGCTCGCCCGTCGGGTGTGGGAGACACCTCAAGCCCTCGTGGTCACCGAGCGAGAGGCTCCTCTGGAGCCGGAGCCCGAACCGCAGACTCCCGCGGCCCTACCTGGCCCTGATGTGGACAGCATCCTGGCCCTGGCCACGCGAACGAGTCTGAACGCGGCCACCCTTGAAGCCTTCCGCTCCTCCATCGAGGACTACTGGCGACGAGACGACCAGCACGGAGGCGAGGCACTGCGGCCGGCCATCGTCGGCCAGCTCCGGCATGTCGTCGGTCTTTTGAAGGAGAACCGGCCGCCGTCCATCCAGAACGGCCTGTACGGAATCGCGGCCGAGCTGGCACGCCTGACCGGCTGGACCTGCTTCGACGCCCGCCAGTACAACCAGGCCCGCGCGTACTTCACCGAGGCCCTGCAATTGGCCAAGGAAATCGATGACCGCCAGTTCATGGCCAACGTCCTTGCCTGCATGAGCTTGCAGGGCACTTACCAGGACAAGCCCGCTGACTCGCTGGCCTTCGTCATGGCCGCCCAGGACCAGGCCCGCTCGGCCGTCGACACCACCCCACGGGTCCTGTCCATGCTGTCGATGCGCGAAGCCTTCGCTCACGCCACGCTGGGCAACCGGGACTCTACGCACCAGGCAATAGGGGAGGCGCACCGCCATTTCGAGCGGATTCGGGTGAGCGATCCGGACCCGTCCTGGGTGACGTACTTCGACGAGACGAAGCTGATCGTGGACACGGGGATCGCTCACGGACGGCTGGGCGAAGCAGCCACCGCCGAACCCCTGATCGCGGACGCGTTGCGGCGCGAGGCCCGCACCAACCAGCGCGGCCGGGCGTTCCACTCGTTCTGGCTTGCCCGTACACAACTGGATCAGGGCAAGCTCGACCAGGCGTGCGATACCGCCACGCAAGCACTGGAACCGGCGTCGGCGGTGGCCTCCGAGCGAGTGTCAGGCCATCTCAGGGAGTTCTACGACCAGTTGGCCCCACACAGGCAGGAGCCCGTAGCCCTGGCCTTCGAGGCGCGGCTACGGGAACTCCTCCCGCCGGTCAGCGGATCGCTTCGTCCATGAGCAGGTAGAGCAGGCCGACGAGCGAGCCGCTGCTCACGACCTCGCGGCGGTCGATCATGCCCCGCACCTCGGAGAGGGGAATCCACTCGATGCGGTCGGACTCGTTCTTCTCCGTGGGCGGCCCGGCATAGGTCGCGCCGTCGATCCGGAAGACGTGGTGCTGCGAGTCGGTGATCCCGTTGGCCGGCTCGGCGTAGATCAGGGGCTTGATGGGGCCGGGGCGCCAGCCCGTCTCCTCCAGCACTTCGCGTGCCGCTGCCTCCTCCGGGGTCTCGCCGTCCTCGACCAGGCCCATGGGCAACTCCCAGGCCCACGAGTCGGTGATGAAGCGGTGCCGCCACATCATCAGAACTTCTTGACGGTCGTTGACCACGGCGGCCACGGCCAGGTGCCGCAGACGAACAACGTGGTACTCCCACCTGCGCCCGTCAGGCTGCTGGACGTCGACCAGACACAGATTCACCCACTTGTTCGTGTAGATCTGTCGCTCACCGTGCGTCTTCCACTCCATATCTGCGACCCCTCTCGATCGGTCTCCAGGATCTCAGACCGGTCCAGAGGCGGGCGCACGTTCGGTCCTTTTCGCGTCACCCTGACGAGATGTCCGCCAGGATCGGCAGCATGCATCGTGGCTTCCCGCTGTCACCCAGGCTGTGATCTCGATGGTTCGGCACGGTTACTCAAGGGCGGTAAAGCACGAAAAAGCAAAATTCATGCCCCGTCAAACGTTTAGAAAGCGAGGGATCCCAAAAGGATTTATGCGGCCAGCTCGTCCGTGACCGAATCGAGGCTGTCGGACTCAGCGTGCTGACTGGTCACCACGCTGAGTTGCTGTCGGCTGCAGGGAGTGTCTGGCAGACTTCCTAGCATGCTCTCGTACGACGACACCGCCTCGGCAGCTTTGCTCCCGGGTGCCCAGCTCTGCCAGCAGATTGAGATGCCGTTGTGGGAGTCGGTAGCGAGCACACAAGCAGAAGTCGAACGCCTTGCCAGCGACGTCGCCCGATGGTGTCGCGCTGTTGCTGCCGACCCCCTGCCGCCCGCGGCTGTGCCTGGCACGAACGACAGAGAGCGGTCTCAACTTGCTGCGCTCGGCGGGATGGCGCGGGCGATGGCGAGAGAGGCTGAGGTCCAGACCATGGGTCGTGCGCTCCCCGTTGAGGTGCGCAAGTGGCTCATGGAAGGGCCGGAACCCCCCGCGGAGCTCACAACGAGACTCCTCACTCGTATCGACGGCTCTGTGGATCCGCTTGCATCTATTTACGAGAGAATCGTTGCCGGGCATAGGCGCCGACAGCTAGGGACATTCTTCACCGCGCCGTCAGTTCTGGAATATATTAAAGGAATTCTCGATCTTTCATTGCCGACCGCACCGTCTACTGTCGTTGACCCTGGCGCGGGAGTAGGGGCATTCACAACAGCCGCCTTGAATTGGTGGCCAAATGCGAGAATCCATTCGATTGACGTAAACCTAGTAACTCTAGGGCTCCTGGCTGTTCGACCTAAAGGTAAAGGTGACATCCACGGAAAAGAGTGTCAGCAAAGACTTAAGATCAGGCAGCAAGACTTCCTCGACTGGCTAACTCGGCACTGGCCTTCAGAGGGTAGGCCACGTCTAATTCTAGGCAATCCGCCGTATACGCGACATCAGCAGCTTAGCGCCGGTGTCAAATCAAAAGCGCAACAATTCTGCGCTGATCTGGCGCCAGGTATGAGGGCCGGACTCTCAACGTACTTTCTTGCTGCGGGGTTGCGCTCACTCGGTCCTCAGGATTCTCTTTGTCTCTTGATCCCCCACAATTGGCTTGAGGCCGATTATGGGCGACCAATTCGGAACTACCTCTGGAAGGCACTTAATCGAAAGGTCGAGCTACACCTCTTCTCCAACCAAGAAGGAATCTTTCCCGGAGCACAAGTCGGAGCAATGGTTGTTTTCGTGGGGCCGCGGACGAAGCAGGAAGAACCCATGACCATGCATCATGTCGCCGGCAACCTTACCGATGGGTTCTCGACCTCGACATCGCACGCTATGACGCGAACAGGTGCCCCGCCATCGGCATTCCACTCGGATTCTTGGAGTAACCGTAGCGGTGGCCGCCCACAGCAACGAGCAATAGAAGTTCCACTCGGAGAGATTGTTCATATTAGGCGCGGTGTAGCTACTGGCGCCAACCGATTCTTCCTGCGTAGTCTCCCGGAGCGCCAGCAGATAGATCCAAATCTAACGGTTCGAGCTATCAGCAGGCTTCGAGATGTCTCCTCAAATGTTCTAGATCTAGATGCCCATGAGGAGCTGAGCCTAGCAGGTGTCTCTTGCTGGCTATTGGCTCTAACAGAGGATAGCGCCAATGATCCATCTGTAGTTCCTTTGCTCAGAGAAGGTATTAGGGATGGGATACATGAGCGTTATCTCTGCAAAACCAGAAGCCCTTGGTTCGTGCTTGAAAAAGTAGTGGCTCCAGACCTGCTAATTGGCCCAATGGGGAAACAGGGATTCCGGATCGTGGTTAATTCAGTCGGAGCCGTCCCCACTAATACGCTCTATGGAATGCGCATGCGCAGAAACGGGAATGTCCAAGGAGCCGTTGGTAGGCTGGCCGACTGGCTAGCTAGCGCGGATGGCCAAGAAGCTCTCCGTATGCGAGCGCGCCGACATGGCGACGGGTTGCTGAAGTTGGAGCCAGGTTCTTTGGCAACTGTCCTTATTCCGCGGCATGTAGCAGGTTTGTAAACTGTGAGGGACATCCCGTATCGAGGCATAAGGAAGATCGTATGAACTCGCCGGAGTTTGGGTTTACGGTGGACACCCACCTCTTCCGAGAGCTGGGTGAACTACTGGTTGGTAGAGACAGCACAGCCCTGGTCGAGCTTGTAAAGAATTCCTATGACGCCGACGCGACGCAAGTAACCCTGCGAGGCGAGGGGCTCATTCGGGGAAAAGGTCAGATCACAGTCACCGATAATGGTGTCGGGATGACCCCGGAGATCTTCCAGTCAGCATTTCTTCGCATCGCTAGCAGATATAAAGAATCCGGGGAGCGTCGTAGCCCTGTATATAGCAGGAAATATACCGGCGCTAAAGGAGTCGGCAGGCTTAGTGCACATAAACTCGCTGAGGAGTTGCACGTCCACTCTTACCCTATTTCGGCGTTGTCGTCTCCGTCGAGTACTCCAGAGGGCGTGTCAGCCTTCATCGACTGGAGGGCCCTTGAGGAGAATGCCTCGACGCTCGATCAAGTAGGTGGAGCACTACGGGTTGAATCTGTTCCCCTGGATGCTAGCCAGTCTCCAGGGACTGTTATGAGCTTGAAAAAAATTCGGGGAAAGTGGACTCCGAAAAAACTGGTTGAATTCGTCCAGGAGGTCTCTTCTTGTCTCCCGCCGGCAGAGCTGCTCGATGCTCCATCTCTGAACTTTGCTGAACCTCATTGGACCCTGGGCACTATCAAACCATGGAGTCAGAATTCTGATGATCCAGGGTTTAAAATCAAAATGGAAGGAGAGCTGAATACTGGTGAACCACTGTGGATGCAGTTGATTGATCGGAGTAATTGGCTACTTGAAGTCGATGCGCGGGCAGACGGCGTCCGGTTTGCTATTCACCCAACCCGACAGGAGTTGAACCGTAACGCGCAAGCGCAGAGCTACTATCTTCGTCGTGAACACCCCGACCCTCAAAAGGGGCCCTTCTTTACTGCGCGAATTTACTCAAGGGAAGGGCCTGTAGTCGGAAAAGGAAGCCTGGCGGATTTCGCCGACCGTCATTCTGGAATCCGCATGTATATGGAGGGATTCCGGGTCGTTCCATATGGCGACCCACATGATGACTGGCTTGGCCTGAATCGAGATTACGTCAGAAGGGTCAGAGGATTTACGCAGATCCCTCTCGATGATTGGTCTACGGACATCTTGCCTGAGGTTGAGCAAGAGTCTTTCAAGATTCGGGGTAATAGGCAGTATATCGGTGGTGTTTTTCTTACTGCCGAAGGTGGGGAAGCGCTACGTCCCGTAGTGAACCGAGAAGGGTTCCTGCAGGACGAAGTATTCGAAACGCTTCGCCTACTTGTGCGTAACGGTGTAGACCTTCTAATCAGGGCTCAGGCTGCTACAGAACAACAGGGTCGCGACGCAGCGGTTTCTGGAACCGGTGCACAGCGCAATTCTGGGACTCTACCTAACCCGAATACTCCTCCAGTTAATTCACCAGTCGCTGACTCGCCAGCAACTGGTGAACTGGCCGAGGAAGAGGATGAGTCACCAAGTGTAGTGAGTCGACGAAATCTGAAGTACTCGTTGACGAAGGCGAGCCTTGAGCTGACAGAGGTTCGAGGGTCTTTGGAGGGCGTTGATAAATCCATCGCCGAGACTGTAACCCGACAAGTTGAGGAAGCTGTAGCAGCTGTTGACGCTGCTAAGGAGTCGGCGGAGAAAGAAGAGTCGGACTATGCCATGCTTCAGGTATTGGCTGGTGTGGGTCTGCAATTCGCGGCGTTTGTTCACGAAGTAAATGGACTATTGAGTCAGGCGCAGCAGGTACGGGATCTTGCAGAGGCGCTCCCTCTCGTGGCGTCAGACTTGGTAAAACCCTTGAGGCTGAGTAGCGATGCTCTGTGTCAATCCCTGGCTCGACAGGCCAGCTACCTAACAGAGGTAGTAGGTCCCGATGCCCGGCGGCGCCGCAGGAGAATTCCGTTGCCCGACACAGCACGGACGAGTCTCCAACTTTTGGATACTGCTATCCAACAGAGGGGCATCGAGGTTGTAGAAGATTTCGAACCCACGGTGAAAACTCCTCCGATCTTTCCTGCAGAACTCACCATCATTTTCACTAACCTGCTAACGAATGCAGTGAAAGCGGCTGGAGACGGGGGCAGGATACTAATCAGCGGTAAATCGTCGGCGGATGGCGGTGTTGAATTTCGGGTAGAAAATACCGGCCTCGCTGTTGACTTGAGCGAATCAGAAAGATGGTTTCGCCCATTTGAGTCGACTACTACCGAGGTGGATGTTCTACTTGGACAAGGTATGGGCCTCGGTCTGCCAATCACTCGCAGGATCGTCTCTGAATACTCTGGACGGGTTCGATTTGTCCGTCCGTCTTCTGGTTATGCCACAGCAGTGCAGATTAATCTACCACCCGGGAAGGGAAGTCGATGAAGTCGCCGGCTAGTCCTGTCGTTCTCGTTATTGACGATGAGCCCGAAATTCAGCAGGGATACACGGCAGCCATGGGGCTAAAAGGTCTCAAGGTTGTTGTGCGCCGCCCGCACGAAGTAACTGCCGAAGACCTGGAGCAAGCAAATGTTGTCGCGGTCGACTACGTATTTAAGTGGCCTGATCTGCCGCACCCCGAACAGCTAGCGTACTGGCCTGTCGACGGGCTCGCCCTTGCCGCCGTAATGTCGCGTCATTTGACTCGTCTGCATACCCGAGCCTCAGTTGTGCTTCGTACCGGAGCTGTAGTGGAACTGGCTCAAGACCTGCCGAAGCAGGTGCGAGTTCCTCTTCTCGCGGCGCAAAGCGGTCTCGATTGGATTTTGGAGAAGGGTTCAACCGATAATGCGGGAAACATTCGACAACTGGCTGATGCTACCGCTGCGCTAGAGCCATTTCTAACACAAGAGGCGGTATTTGGCTGGAATGAAGGATCTGAATGGTTGAGTCTACCTTCAACTCCTTGGCAGGAGGCGGCTTTGGCGGAGATCCAAGTGTGTCGTCCGCCCGAGCATGTTGTAGCAAGTTACACGTCGGGATCGGCCTGGTTGCGCTGGTTTACGCAGCGAGTTCTTCCATTCCCTTCGTTCCTCATCTCTGATTTGCGTGCTGCCACTCTGTTGCAGATTGGTGTTACGCAGTTCAGGGATATACTCGAAAATGCTGATTCTGACCTTGCGCGCCGAATCAGTAAATGTTTGTATCGGGGGCATCTTTTTGGTCTAGTCGAACCACGATGGTGGCGAGCCGGCCTGGAGAATCTTGTAGACGATCTACTTGTCGAAGCAGATCCTACGCTTCCTGTCCCCGAGGCACTTGCGCAGCGATATGCTGCGCTGCATGGTGGGCCCGTTGAAGTGCTCCCTCATGAGCGCCCGGTTGTCACCATCGACGCGGATTACAAGGAGGATGGCGTGGCTGAGTTTGAAGACTGTGTTCGCCTTGCTCCTGATTCGTGGCCTGTATTCGCGGATGAGCCGTACGCTCTCCGTGAGGATGCGTCTGACCTTCCAGATCTCGCTGCGATGGTTTCGCGTGGTGATCGAGGGCGCATCGCATCGGTTGGGATGTGAGCATGAGCGTTGTTCCCAGCCCGAGATCAGTATCGAATAGGACCTCGGCTACGAGTAAAAAGGTCGTCGTTGACACGGGACCATTGCTCTGTTTCGGTCATATATCTGGGGGAGTACGCCTTTTGCTCACTCGATATCATGGAAGGCTACGATGGACCGCAGCTGTGGCAAAGGAAGTGAAGGGTCACGCTGCAACTCAAGTTCGCTCCAACATTGACCGACAAAGGCGTGCTGCAGCTAACCGATGGGTAGGGCCTAATGCGGCCGGTCTCGGTGAGCCACACGAATTCAAGGAGCGACCGCCTGTCGAAGCTGTGCGCGCCTTGGTCCAAGCAGCTTCGACGCGGGCCTCATCGGGTGGGTCTGACCTGGGTGAGTCTGAAACTCTCCTTCTGGCGCAGCAAGAAAATGCCTTCGCTCTCATCAATGAGAACGCCGCTCGCCGTGTAGCACCTGGAATGTGTGTTGCGGCCCACTGCACGCTTGATGTGCTGATCGCCGAGTTCAAAGATGGTCGGTTGGAGCCGAGGAAGCTCCAGCAGATGTACGAGCAGCTCAGAGCTGCAGATTTGGACCCGGGAGAGGTTCTGCCCCATCCCTATCGTGTCCGTAATCTGCAACACTGGCCGTCATCCGGCCCCGCTTGACGCCCGCAGTCTCATCAGACAGCTGATCTGCGTCAGGTTCCGCGACCATGTCTTACTGGCGGCCGGAATTGACGGCAGCGCTGACGGCAACGACGGCACACGGACGCACATGATCGCTGGCTTGAGCAATCGGAGTAGGAGGCCGTCGGCAGCCCTCACGGCAACCTGCCCGATCCTACGGATCAGAAGGTTGCAGGTTCGAATCCTGCCGAGTGCACACAGGTGAGAGGCCCCCGGAGAAATCCGGAGGCCTCTCGCGTTGGGCCGTACAGCAGCGAAGTACAGCAACAGGCTTCGCCTAGTCGGTGGCGCTCCCACTCATGGCGGCCGATAGCCTGCCGATCGCCGCGCGTACCTCTTCCTCGCTCGCTTCCGCGTAGACCTCCATCGTCATGGCGATCTGGGAGTGCCGGAGGATGCGCTGAGCGATCTTCGGATGCACCTTGAGGGCGACCAGGAGCGAGCTGCATGTGTGCCGGGTGTTCCGCAGCGGGATCACCCGGAGACCGGCCCGGCGGGCGCGCAGCGCGAACATGCGGGTGAGGTTCCCCGGTTCGATCGGCGTCCCGTACTTCGTGGTGAAGACCAGATCGTGTCGGTCCTGCCAGAGATCACCCGCCGCTTTCCGGTCCCCGGTCTGCTGGGCACGGCGCATGCGCAGGGCCTTGAGGCAGAGCTCGGGCAGCGGCAGGAAGTCGTCCGACTCCTCCGTCTTGGTCTCGCGGTGGAGGATCTGCCGTCCGGCCCGCTGGATCTGGTGGTCCACGTACAGCTCACCGGTCTCGAAATCGATGGACTTCCAGGTCAGACCGAGTACTTCACCCCGGCGCAGCCCCAGGCAGAGGACCAACACCCAGGCCGCGAACAGGTGATCGTCACGGGCCACTCCGTCGGCGAGGAAGTGGCCTGCCTCGGCCACGGACCACGGCTTGATCCGGCGGCGTCGCGGCTTGGGGACCTTGACCAGGGAGGCGACGTTCTTACCGATCTCCTCTTCGACCACGGCGTGCGACAGGGCGGCCCGCAGAGCGTCGCGCGCGGCCTGGATCACCCGCCGGGAGGGGAACGCCTCGCAGCACTCACCGGCGGCGCAGCAGCGTTGCCGAGCCGGTGAGCGCTTGGCGTCCTTGCCCTGCGCGCAGCACTGGCAGATGCCGGCCAGTTTGGTCAGCCACTCGCGGACGTCCCGCACGGTGAGCTTGTCGAGGCGCTTCGTGCCGAGGTGCGGCGCGATGTAGAGCCGTACGGAGCCTTCGTACGAGACGTACGAGAGCGGGGCGAGATTCGGCCTCACGATGGAGTCGAGCCAGTACGTGAGAAAGGCGTCGAGGGTACGGTGACGGGTCGCCACAGGCCCCTTCTTGGCCTCACCGTGCAGCCGGATCCACTTGTCGTGCACGATGTCGCGGCTCGGCCCGTAGACGTACTTCCGCTTGCGTTTGCCGTCGGGGGTGTCGACCCAGACGTACGCGGCGAAGCCGTTCCTGTAGGGGTAGATGGACCCTTCGCCGTTACCGCGCTTCCCGCTCATGCGGCGTTCTCCTCCGTTTGCGTGGCGACGCGCTGTATGTATTCGTCGACCCAGGCCGGGAGGATGCGGCGGTTGCGGCCGACCTTGACCGAGCGGATCTCGCCGGTGAGGACGAGCATCTTGGTCTTGGAGAGGCCGAAGCCGAGCATCAGGGCGACCTCGGCGGTGGTGTGCCACTTGGGGGTGATGGCGACCGTGGTCATCGGGACGGTTCTCCTTCGGTGCGGTCGGCGTGGAGTTGGTCGGTGAGCCAGGCTTCGTCTCGGGTGAGGCCGTTTCCGGCGTACTCCCAGCGGGAGAGGACGAGCGTGGAGGGCGCCGGGGCGTGGGGGTCCTCACCGCGTGCGAGAGCGGCTTGGAGGCGCTGCCATGCGGCGCGGGCTTCGCGAAGGGTGGAGAGGGTGGTCGAGTAGCGGCGGGTTTTGGTGGAGAAGTGGCCGCGGAAGCCGAGCATGTGGGCCCAGGCGCGGAGGCGGAGGTGTTCGAGGTCGGGGCGGGCGCCCAGGTCCCAGCAGGTGCGGACGAGGCGGCGGGCGTGTTCGGTGAGGTCGGTGTGGGCGAGTTCGGCCAGGAGGCGGATGCGGTGGTCGAGAGTGCCGGTGGCGGTCTCGGCGCCTTTGGTGGCGTACTTGGCGATGTAGCCGGCCACGGCGCGGTCGGTGAGTTCGGTGCCGCCCGCGAAGTCGGCGCCCCGGATGGTGCGTACGTCGAGTTGGCGGCCGAAGGCGAACGAGCGCTCGCGGCCGTCGAGGACGGGTCCGGTGACGCGGGCGGCGCGGGTGGCGGCTGCGATGGCGTCGGTGAGGAGTTCGGCGGTGGCCCAGGCTGGGGGCGGGGTGGTGCCGCCGTCGGGGCCGTCGAGGCGGATGACGGCGTGGAAGTGGACGGCGCCGCGTCGCTGGTATTCGGCGACCTTGGCGAAGGAGACGCGGGCGTACTGGCGGAAGGCGCGTTGGGTGAGTCCGGCGCGCTTGGCGATCTCGCGGCGGAGGTAGATGGAGAAGCGCCGCCACAGGGCCCCGGCGTGGGCGTTCCAGAGCACTGCGGCTTCGTAGTCGTACGCGTCGGGGCGGAGCGGGGTGCCGAGGGCGGGATCGTCGGCGGGGTGGGTGGTGCCGCAGCGGCAGGTGGGGCGGCCGGTGGGGCGGTTGTGGACGGGGCCGAAGCTGGGGGCGGTGAAGGTGGCGAAGGCGCGCGGGTGATGCGCGACCTGTTCGGGGGTGCCTTTGCCGCCGCGTAGTCCGGCGGTGATCAGGCGGTAGGTGTCGCGGCGGTAGGTCTCGGCGCAGGTGGGGCAGCGGGTGGTGCGGCGGTTGTTGCACCGGACGAGGAGCTGTCCGGCGGGCAGCGCGGTGGATTCGAGGTGGTGGAGTACGGGGCCGATCTCGCCGGTGGTGGTGTCGAGGTGGTGTTCCGTGCGGTGCCCGGTGAGGCGGATGGGCCGGGTGCAGCCGCCGAGGGTGGTGAGCTGGCGCAGGAGTCCGGGCAGTTGGCCGTAGGTGGCGAGGCGGCGCAGTTCGGTGTGCGGCGGTGAGGTGTCGCGGGAGACGATGGTGCTGCTCCTTGGTCCGGCGTGGGTGTCGGGCGGAGGGGATGGGCCCACCGGGGCGGTGGATGCTTGGCGGTATCGAGGCCGCCCCGGTGGGCCGCTCAGCGGTGACGCTGGGAGGTGAGCAGAGAGCGCAGGACAACGGCGGCGACCGCCACGGAGACGGCCGTGACGGCGACGGCGGCCAGGAGCGCGGTGGCGACGACCCCGCCCACGAGTACGGCGGCGATGGCGCCGGTGCCGGGTATCGGCAAAGCGGATCGGCTCCGGGGCGCGGGGGCCTGGTGCTGGCAGGCGCACGGCGCGGCCGGCTGATGGACGGCCGGGGTCGGCAGGGGCGGCGTGGTGGGGAGCTGGGGGCGCAGGAGCATGGCGGCGGGTCCTTTCAGCGCTGGTCGGTGCCGTTGACGATGTCGACACCGGTGCGGGTGCCGGAGTCGATGGCGGGGGCGAGGAAGGTCTGGTTGAGGTAGAAGCCGAAGAGCGCGATGACGGCGACGACCCAGAGGCGGACGCCGAGGAACTTGATCGCGGTCCACGCGATGACGCCGAGGACCAGGACGAGCGGCAGGGACACGGTCACGGTCGGTATCTCCTGTCAGCGGGCGGGGCAGCGGTGGGTGCGGGCGGCGAGTTCGGCGGCGGCGCGGGAGTCGTAGTCGGCGGAGAAGCCGCAGCGGGGCGCGGTGCAGGCTGCGGTGTGCTTCTCACGGCCCCGGTTGTCGTAGGCGGTGCCGACCTGCACCGGGCCGATCCGGGTGAGGTTGCGAAAACGCTTGGGACGCATGGCTGGGCTGTCCTCTCAGGCGAGTTGGGCGGCGATCTGCTGGGCGAGGGCGGGCGGGACGCCGAGCCGGGCCCGCAGGGTGTCGGTGTCGATGGGTTTGCCGGTGCGGTCCTGGTGTGCGGTGGCAACCTTGCGGGCGTGCTCCACCAGGGCGGTCGGGACGACGCTCGGTGCGACAGTTGGTACGGCGGGACTCGGCGCCGGGCGCGGGGGCGGTTCGGGCGCAGGTTCTTCGGCAGGCTCGGGTGTCTCGGCGGTCTCAGGTGTCTCGACGGTCGCGGTGGTGGTGGTGTGCGCGAGGAGGGTTCCGCCGAGGAAGGCGATGGCGGGCCATCCGGCGACGAGGATGCGGAGCCAGGCCGGTACGGCGTTGAGGTCGAGGAGCCCGGCGGTGGCGATGTTCGCGCCGAGCGACGCGATGAGGGCGGTGAGGAACCAGCACCAGCCGGACGCGGTCGCGTGCCCGGAGCGCAGCCGCCGCCAGGCCGCGACAAGCAGCAGGTCGACGGAGACCGGGTAGGCCCAGGCTTTCCACCCGTGCTGTCCGGCTGCTTCGGCCAGGTCGTGCAGATGGGCGAAGGACAGCGCACCGGCGATCACGGCTTGGACGAGTACGGCATCGACCCGGGCCAGGGAGCGGCGCATGACAGGACCTCCTTTCGATTTCGGGCATGGCGGGGGTAGGGAATCGGCGCGGTGACGCCGTGCCGATCAGTGGCGTGGTGGAGCGGGGTGGCGGTCAGCCGAGGGCGGTTCGTGGCGAGGCCGGCACGGGCGAGGCCATCTCGTACGCGGTCACGGCGGGCCGGAAGCGTGCCAGGGCGGGCAGTTCGGGCACGAGCGAGGCGGTTTCCCGGCAGACGGCGGCGGCTTCGCTCAGTGAGAGGTACGGCGTGCGGATGCGGGTCCAGCCGCCGGATGTGTCCCCGGCTACGGCCAGGCCGGGGCGTTCAGGTGCGATGGAGCAGGCGGCGCCGACGGCTTCGGGGGCGATGTCGCCGAGCGCCATCTTGGCCGAGGCTTCGTCGTTGACGCGGTGGCAGACGCGGCCGGAGAGCTGGGCGCGGAGCATGGTGGCGCCCTTGCCGAGTTCCGCCCCGAAGCGCTGTCCGCTGACCTCCAGGTAGATCCCTGCGGCGCGGCCGAGCTGGGCGAGACGGATGAGCTGGGTGACCATCTCGTCCCGCCGTTCCTCGTCCTTCCTGGTGGCGACGAGGAAGAGTTCGGCCACCTCGTCCACGAACAGCACGACCGGTACCGGCCGCTCGTCCTCCGGGAGTCCCCAGATGTCCGAGGTGATGTCCTCGGCCCGGGTGCCGGGGGCGATGCCCTGCCGGGCCTGGATCAGGTCGTACCGGTCCTCCATTTCCTTGATGAGCACGGGCAGCAGCTCCCCCGCTTCGTGTGGGTCGGTGGCGAGGGCGGACAGGCGCGGGGCGAAGGGTGCGAGTTCGACGCCGCGTTTGCAGTCGATCCCGACGAGGGCGACGGGCTGCCGGGCGAGGCCGGTGAGGAGATTGCGCAGGTACATGGACTTGCCCGACAGGGTTGCGCCGAGGGTGAGTTGGTGCGGGATCGTCAGGTAGTCCCGTACGAAGGGCAACGCGTCTTCGCGCAGGGCGACGGGTATGCGCAGCTCATCCGGGGTGCCCGTCCTGGGCATCCGGACGCGGGTCAGTACGTCGAAGCCGACCAGGCGCAGTTCGACGACGCCCGGCTTGACCGGGGCGACGTACACGGCGTGGACGCCCCAGGCGTGGCGCAGCCGTTCGGCGGACGCGGCCACGTCTGCCGGTTCCTGGCCGGGGGCGAGGCGGAGCCGGAACCGCAGTCCGGTCGAGGTGGGCCGGATGACCCCGCGCCGGGGCGGTACGGGTCGTATCTCCCGCCGGGTGGCGGCTCGTACGGCCAGTGCCCGGAGGCGGGACGGCGCGACGGTGAGACCGCAGGCGTCCATCACGGACCCGTACGAGGTCAGCACACGAACGACGGAGAGCGGAAGGCCGAGGACGGCCCAGTACACGGCCGGGTGCCGTTGCCGGGCCCAGACGGCCCCGGCGCCGAGTACGACGACGGAACCGCCCGGCATCAGCGCGGTCAGCAGGTCGGACACGTCAGGCCCCCGCACCGGCCGTAGCGGGCACAGCCCCGGCGGTGAGGGCGGCGGCGCGGTAGGCGATGCCGTGACGCTGCTGCCCGTTGAACACCGACTCCCACGGCCGGGCGATCAGCCCCGGCAGCGACACCGGCTTCCCCAGGGCCAGGCCGTTCGTCACTCCGCTCTCGGGGACGGTGACGTGGATGAGCGCCGACTCGCCCTCGTCGATGTAGACGACGCCGACCTTCATCAGTGCCTCACCGCTCACCGCGTCCTTGGCGATCTCACCGGTCTGCCGGTCGCGGACCTTCGGCTCAGGAGTCTCGGTCAGCAGAATCGTCGCGGTGGAGGGTCTCCACTCGGATGGAACGCACGGGATGTCTCTCCTCAGGATCAGACCCGACCCATAGCATCTACTCGTCTATACAAGATGCGCTCTGAATCGGCGATGTACGGGAACGCGACCTACTGTGCCACATATCTTGCCCACTCGTCTATACGAGTTGGCCTCTCGGTGTGTACGAGTCCGGCGGCGCGTGCCCTCCCGATGCTTCGTCAGCATCCCGTGCACTCCCGGTCGTTACGTCGCGGGCAGGTGGTAGTTGAGGACGTATGCGTCGGCGGCCATGACGGTGTCGCACACCTCCACGGCGCGGCCCTTGGTGTCGAAGGCGGTGCGGATCAGATGGATCACCGGCACACCCGAGGCGAGCCGCAGCGTCTTGACCTCCTGCGGCGAGGGCATCCGGGCCCTGATCTCCTCGTCGAAGTGGTCGAGGTGGTGGCCGAGTTCTTCGAGCCGGGCGTAGATGCCGCCGGGGCCGGGGTTGGGCTGGGCGATCGGGGTGTCACGGGCCAGGTCGAGCGGGAGGTACGACACGGCGAACTCGACCGGCCGGCCGTCGAGCAGATACCGGCGCCGCCGCGCCAGCACCCGCCGGGGAGCACCCAGCCGGGCGGACACGTCAGCCGAGGGCCGCTCCTCCTTGACCTCCAGGTTGTCCACCTCCGGGCGACTGCCAGCCGCGTCGGCCTCCACGATGAACGCCGACTTCCCCTGCTCGCGGTGACGCCGAGCGAACCGGTCGGAAGCCAGTCGCCGCACCGGCGGACGTGGCCGGATGAAGACGCCCTTGCCGTGCTCGGACGACACGAGCCCTTCGCTCTGGAGCATGGAGAGCGCGTTGCGGACGGTCATCCGGGAGACGCCGAAGTGCTCCACCAGTTCGGATTCCGAGGGCAGCTTGGCCCCCTCGGCGAAGCGCCCCTTGTCGATGGCTTCCCTCAGGTGATCGGCGATCTGCCGGAAGACGGCCCGGTCACTGGTCGGGTCCAGCGAGCCGAGCAGACCGGAAGCTAGTGCGGCCATGTGTACTCCTTTGGATATCTAGACAAGAGGCTGAGTCCTGTTGCTACGGTGAAGAGCCTAGCCAGCCCCGTGGACGAGGAACGCCGAGAGTGACCACAGCCGAACGTCCCCATTCCGTGAGCGTCGCGGGAGTGATCGTGGACGACCACGGTCGCGCCCTGCTGATCAAGCGGCGCGACAACGGGCACTGGGAGCCGCCGGGCGGTGTGGTCGAGGCCGGCGAGACCCTGCCCGACGCGTTGCAACGGGAAGTCCTGGAGGAGACCGGAATCAAGATCGCCCTCCCGGCGACCCTGACCGGCGTCTACAAGAACATGACGGGCCTGATCGTCTCGCTCGTCTTCCGCTGCCAGGCGATCGAGGGGCAGCCCACCACCGGCGACGAGACCAAAGCCCTGCGCTGGGTCGCCCGTGACGAGGTGGCGGAGCTGGCCGACGAGGCGTACGCGATTCGCGTGCAGGACGCCCTTGACGAGGTGTCCCCGCCTGCCGTCCGTGCCCACGACGGCGTGAAACTCGTCTAGCACTAACCAACGGTCCATAGCCGCCCACCAGCGTAAAGGAACTTGTATGCACGAGTATACGAGCAGGGTGCGGGTCTGGGGGCTGACTTGCCCAGGTTTCCGGGAAGAGGTCAGCAGAGCGCGGCGATGGACCCGCGACATCCTCAGCGGCCACCCCATGCCGGCGACATCGCTCTCATCGTCAGCGAGCTGGGCACGAACGCGCTCCTCTACACGGCCAGCGGCACCGAGACCGGCGTCTTCCACATCGCACTCGCCCTCTCCGATCACGTGATCGCCGTCTCCGTCACCGACGCCGGAGGAAGCGACACCACCCCCAAGGACACCTATGCCGACGACGACGCCCTACGCGGCCGAGGACTGGACATGGTCAGCACCCTCGCCCACAGCGTCTCCATCCACGGCAACGACCAAGGCCACACCGTCACCGCGGAACTCCTCACGGGCCACCCCGGAGCCCACCCGTGGTGACGCCCACAGAGATGAGCCCCTTACCGGCATGGGCACCGAGGGCCGGCTACTGGTGCGAGGCCAGCGCCCACACACCCGGAGCCCGCACCATCTGGCTCAACTCCCACCCGGCCAACAGCCCCCGCACCGCCCTGCGCTGGCTCTGCAGCCGCGTCCAGGACGTCACCGACCAACTCGACCAGCCATACGCGCAACCGGGCCACCACTGGCTCACCGACGAAGCCGAACACGAACGAGCCCGCACCGCCCTGGCCCACGGCGAGACCTACGTACTCACCTTCCACGACGACACCACCCGCTACGTACTCTCCGCCCGCCCCACGGGAAGTGCCCGATGACCGAACCGGCACCGATACTCACCCGCGCCTTCCAGTGCGCATGCTGGATACACCGCCCCACAACCACCCAGGCCCCGACCCTCATCGACTCCATCGACATCGAGACCGCCACGCAAGCCATCCGATGGATCAGAGTCGCCGTCCGCACCATCACCTCAGCCCTCGAACCCGACGCCCGCGAGCAAGCCTGGGACTGGCTGTCAGCCGACTACCGCAACGCCCTCCACGCCCTCACCAGCGGCCAGCCGTGCACCCTCACCCTCCACGACAGCGGCACCACCATCCAATGGACCGCCCACCCCACGACCTACCTCAAACTCGCCACCCGCCAGGGCCTCAACCTCCCAGCCTGCGCAGAGCAGTACATGCAGCCCCAACAGCAGCGTGAGTAACAACTTTCTCTACGGTTTCAAGGCACCCGGCTGCGCTTCGCTCCGCCGGGCGCGCTTCCCGGCTCTGGCTGCGCCCGCGCTCCTGCCTTCGGCCCGCTCGGCGCTGCCGACGCCGACGCGCGCCCACAACTGGATAGGCCCGGGGGCATGAGACGAGAACCAAGCCCGCGGCTTCAAGAGGATGCCTCCGGCGGGGGCGCTCAGACTCAGGGATGGGAGGGGCACCGTTCGCGAGTGCCGGCCGGAGCGGGGTGAGCGTCGTGAGGCTCCCATCCCGACCACCTTCGACCCAGGCAGAGCCGAGCAGTCGCGGCCCAGGGCGTCAAGGTCGTTCGTACAGTGGCGCGCTCCACCTTGACGCCCTGAACCACGCCCGCTCCACGGAGTGTGGGTCGAAGGCAGACGGGATGGGAGCCGGGGTAAGTGGTGGGCTGATGGGTGGCGCAACAATCGGCTTCAGCGCATTAGTCGCCTATCGCTTCCCCAGTAGAAATAGAGCGTTTTTCTACGAGAATTCTTTAGTTGCGCCAGAAGGGCAGCGTATTCCGCGTCCGGCGTCTGCCACTGATCATCTTCCCACTCGGGAATCAAATATGGTTCGAGGGCGGCCAAGGCGCTCCGCATCTCTTGTACGGCCTGGCGGTAGTATTCGAATCCCTTCACGGGGAGTTCGCGAAGATAGGTGCGAGCCTCGTCCGTATCCCCGATTTCCGACAAGCTCACGGTCCTTGGGTACCTGGCGGCCAATTGGGCTACACGTACAGCGGCAATAGCGCGGTCGAAAGCCTCGCGTCGCGATGTTTGCCACCCGAAGCGCGTGGCGGCCAGTGGTGCAAAGAGAGCGCCCACCAGCACGCCAGAAAGAGCTATCACGGGAGCTATCCATGATGCCATCTGCACGCCTTGTCCCCTCCCTCGGTCCTAGGTTGAGCGGTTCCAGCCTATGACGCTCAGGTTAGTAGATCTTCCGAAAGCGCGTCCAGCCCGCGCTCGGCGACCAGCGGAATCCGTCACCTGTATTCCATGAACTCATAGCCCATAGGTGAGTTATTTCCTTTGGTAGCTGCGGGGGAAGTGTTGGTAGAGGGCCATCAGGTCTCATCAACGGGTCAAGGGCTTCAAACGGTGCCGTAGTGAAACCTGGGAGCAGGAGAAACAAATGCCGCTCAACTGCTCCCGACCGGCGCAGCTTGCCAAGGTTGTCAGATTGGCTAGGCTCGCTGAGCCAATTGCTTACCCATTGAGAGAAGGCGTCACCAGTGTCAGGGACCCAGCCGCCAGATCGTTCGGGTGGCAGGCTGATCGTGAAATAGACACTGCCGGGGAAATCAGTCGGAGACTGGTATGCGGAGATGATTCCCAATCGCTCGACCCTCTCCACCAGGTCCTCGGTAGGGCTATGAACCTCACTAATTTGAGGAACGCCCATCGCCTCCAGGCTGGCGAGGAGCCGAGGGAGTTCGGAGCGAATGCGCTTCGCCCGTGCGGTCGGCGCAAGGGACACCATCCATCCGCCGGCAAGCTCCTCTCGGATCCACGTGGCACCACCGTTTATGAGCTTCCACAGCTCTAGCGATGCCGCATCCGCAGCTGCCGTTACCTCCAGGGCCGCGAACCTCAGGCCTTCACGCACAAGATCGAAGTCGTGCATGCCCGGACGGCTACCATCGTCGTGAACCAGTACCTCCACGTCCGGCAGTGCCTGCTGCAAACACGCGCGCACCCACTGTTCTTCGCTACGGGTTCGTTGCATACGAGGACTATGCCGACGACGTGCTGTCACCGCGAGCGGTTTCGTGTAGGAGCTGGCCGCGATGGGGGCCGTCTCGGGGTCGTGGAAGGGTATTCAACGGGTGACCAACGCTGACCAGTATCGACGGCTCAACAGCAGGTCACAGCGTTGATCGGTAGTGTGACCGCAGGTAAGAAACCCGGCCCGTCACTTCATCGTCATCTGCACCCGGCGCAGTAGGTCGTAGCCGGTCATCCGCAGTTCCGCGAAGCCGGGCTTGGTCGGACACACGTGGACTGTGTGGACGCCCCAGGCGTGGCTCAGTTGCTCGGGGACGGCGGCTAGGCCGGCGGGCAGGTGGAGCGTGACCTGAAGCCCGGGCGACGTGCCCCAGACTCGGCGGATCTTCGGGGCCACCGGGCGGACCTCGTGGCGGGCGACACAGCGCGCTATCGAACTCGCAGACCGGACGGCTGCACCGTCAGCTCGCGCCACTGAGCGGGCCCTCGTCGAGGGTTGCGGATGCGTGAGATGGCTCTCTGGCTGAGGAGCCAGATGAACCTACTGTGTCTCAGTGGATGAACTGACATCAGAACTGGCCTACATCAAGACTCAGCGCAGGCAACTCCGGGAAGCTGAGTATGCGTTAACGGAACGAGCACGTTCCGCTGCCTCGCAGGCTTTCGCTCTCGGCATGTCTCCCGAGCTGGTTGCTGCGCGACTTGGGTACGGCGTTAAGGCGGTTTCCCGCTGGCAAAAGCTGCCGCCTCCTGAGCTCCCCTCTGCAACGCACGATGCCCGGTGGGGCAGAGCCGAGGAGGGGCGCAGTCGAAAGGAAGCCCGTCGAGAGGCCCGGCGACAGCGCCTCATTCGCTGGCGTGCTCGCGACGTATGGCGCAGGCGAACGCTGCCCCCTGATGATCAATGGCTGGGCGACTGCAACATGTGATGTAGGACACAATTTAATGATTGGGAAGTGTGGTACGCGCGCGTGCGCGCCCGGGCGCGACCAGGAGCTCAAGTAGGCGCCAACTCAACGTGTGGGAGGGTGATTTGCGGCTTTTCGGGATGCCTAGACTCGCAGCAGAAACACCGAGGGCTCCCTGGACCGGCGCCTCCTACAGCAGACGGTCTGGGAGCCCTCGTACGAGTCACCGTCCATCGCTCGACTTGGGAGACCCGAATGACCCGTAAGAGTAGGCGACCCATTCCCGCAGCGCCCAGCCCAGCGACCGCCTGGCAGAGGCTCAGGGAGCGCCGGAAGCAACTCGGCAAGTTCCTAGGTCGTCATGCAGTCGCAGGCTTCTTGACCGGTGCCTGCAGCGCCTTGGGCGCGTTCAGCATGCGGATGTGGCTCGGCTGACGTCCGCACGCTCGACACCTTGCTGATCACTCGGGTGGTTGCGGTACAGCAGCGAAGTACCGCAACCGCAGCAGCCCTTGGCGTCTAGTCGGGCCCCCGTAAGACCTCCGTCTGACCTGTTTGCCTTTCGCTGACCGCTCTGCATAGAGCTACGGATCAGAAGGTTGCAGGTTCGAATCCTGCCGAGTGCACAGCAGACCAGAGGCCCTGTGGAGCAATCCACAGGGCCTCTGTCTTTTGCCTGACGGCAGTGTTGAAGGCAACCGGATTCATGGGGCCGATCAGACGGCTACCGGGGGTCGGTCCTCTGGCGTGAGGCTGAGCATGGCGTCGATCAACTTGCCCAACTCGCCAGGCGCCTTCACGGGCCGGCGCCGACTGTTCGCCGCCCGTGGCGTGCAGTTCGGCCAGCGCCTCGACGCGTCCCAGGGCCACGCTGGTGTGAGGTGGGATGGATGAATCTCGCTCACGGCATGGCGGCGCCAGTAGGAGGAGACTGACCATGGCACGGACCGAGTACTACGACGACCCGGCGGCACCGGAGCCGAACAGCTAGGTGGTCGCCGCGTCTGCTGTGGTTACCGACGACGAGGGGCACGTTCTCCTTCAGCGTCGCCGGGACAACGATCTTTGGGCGCTCCCTGGTGGCGGCATGGAGATGACCGACTCACTCCCGGGAACGGCTGTCCGCGAGGTCCGGCTGCCGATGCACCACACGCAGCGGCTCCGGATCCGCCACTTCCTGGAGCACCGTGAGCGGCCCTACCTTGGTTGATCTTTCCGGGTTGCGGTGACGGCGACCCTGATCGTGTGTGGGCTGGTGGCTCAGGAGCAATTGCAGGATATGGAGTAGACGAGGAAGGTGACTGCCACGGCACAGGTGGCTGCCGCCGCGCCGGCCAGTCGCCCGCGGCGGCCTGGCTTGGCGGGGCGGAGGAGTTCCCAGGCGCCGTAGGCGAGGAAGAGCAGCAGGCCTGCGGCTGTGCCGCCGGTGAAGAGGGGGTTGTGTGACCAGCCCCAGAGGAATGCCAGGGCCAGGCCGGCGACGGTGCAACAGGCGGCTGCGGTCAGCACCAGCTCGCCGGTCAGTTCCCCCAGGAGTTCTTTCGCGAACGAGTAGATCTTACGGATCGCGCGATGGGCACGATTCCTCGTTGCGGGAATGGTCACGTGCTTCTCCAGGGGCGATATCGATGTCAGCGGCGGGGTGTGTGGGGGACGGCGATGATTTGGTAGGGGTCTTCGTAGATCACTTTGCCTGGGGCCGTTGAGCGGATTTCTTGCCAGGGGATGCCGTGGGCCGTGAGGAGGGCCAGGTAGGCGGGGAGGCGGGCGATCAGGGGGGGGGCTGCTTCTGGGGGACGGGGCTGCGGGGGGCTCATCCTGGCAGGCTTGGTGGGGAGGGCGGAGGTGTGGTGGTGACCTGGTGGTGTGAGGGGGTCCGGTGGGGTGGGGGTGTGCCTCTGGTGCGGTGGCGGCGGGGGCGGGAGGTTCGGGATCGGGGGTTGGAGTACGGGGGTGAGCTGGGGTTTCGGGCTGTTGGGGGGCGGGGGTGTGTGGGGGCTCGGGGGAATGTCTGTCCGGTGGGGGCGGTGGTTCCTGGGCGGAGTACCGGGGGGCGGTGTGCTGAGTGTGCGCGGCTTGAGCGGGCGCATTCTGTCGCTGCCGACACCCTGGCCGACGATCCGCGTACCTATCGGGTGTATCTGGCGTGGTTCGGGCCGGGGATGGTCAAGGTCGGGATCACCGGGGAGCGGCGCGGGTCCGCGCGGTTGCTGGAGCAGGGGGCCGTGGTCTTCTCCTGGCTCGGGCGGGGGCCGCTGATGGCCGCGCGGCGGACGGAGGAGGTGGTGCGCCGGGGGCTCGGGGTGCCGGACCGGGTTTCGTACGCGGAGAAGCGGAGGGTGCGGCTCTCCTTGCCGGGGGCCGGCGAACGGGCTGCCGAGGTCGAGGCGTTGCATGCGCGGGCCCTCGCGTTGGAGGGGTGGCCTCAGACGCTGGAGGCGGTCGCGTTTGAGGCCGTTGACCATGGCCGGGTTTTCGGGGTGGAGAACCTCGCGCCGGAGGCGGGGGCCGTTCAGGCGGTGGTTGAGCTGGTCGACGGGGGGTGTCTGGTGGGGCGCGTTGTCGCTGCCGCCGGGCCTGATCTCTATGTCGATGTCGACGCCGGTGCCGGTGCCGGTGCCGGTGCCGGTGGCGGTCGTCGTGAGGAGGGGGGAGTGGTTGTGCTGGATACTCGGCTCCTCGGCGGGTGGGGGTTGGCCGCCGTTCCTGATGCCCGGTACGGAGTCACCTTGCCCCTGGTGGAGGTGGCTGCCGGTGGTGGCGATGGTCGTGGTGGTGAGGGGCAGGGTGGGCTCTTCTGAGCTTGAGCCTGTGCCGAGTCTTCGGCCGAGGTGCGGAAGAGCTGTGCCGAGTCTTTAAGTCGCTGAGATTTCTGCTGTGGATTCTCAGGGAATTCACAGGGAGCCGAAAGGTCGCTCTCAGAGCGGCTCCTCAGGGTGTCCAGTATGACCATCACCTCGCCCCGCGGGCGCACCGAAATGCTCAGGCCGGACGGGAGCCCCGTCCGTGTGCTCGTCGTCGACGACGAGGCGTCGCTCACCGAGCTGCTCTCCATGGCCCTGCGGTACGAGGGGTGGGAGGTGCGCAGTGCCGGGGACGGGGCGGGTGCCGTGCGGAGTGCGCGGGAGTTCCGGCCCGATGCCGTCGTGCTGGACATCATGCTGCCGGACATGGACGGGCTCGCCGTCCTGGGGCGGCTCCGCCGCGAGCTGCCGCAGGTGCCGGTGCTCTTCCTCACCGCCAAGGACTCCGTCGAGGACCGGATCGCCGGGCTCACCGCAGGTGGCGACGACTACGTCACCAAGCCGTTCAGCCTGGAGGAGGTCGTCGCGCGGCTGCGGGGGCTGATCCGGCGGTCCGGCGCGGCGGCGGTACGGAGCGAATCGCTGCTGGTCGTCGGGGATCTGACGCTGGACGAGGACAGCCATGACGTGACCCGCGACGGGCACTCCATCCACCTCACCGCCACCGAGTTCGAACTGCTGCGCTACCTCATGCGCAACCCGCGCCGCGTGCTGAGCAAGGCGCAGATCCTGGACCGGGTCTGGTCGTACGACTTCGGCGGCCAGGCCAATGTCGTCGAGCTCTACATCTCCTACCTGCGACGGAAGATCGACGCGGGCCGGCCGCCGATGATCCACACCCGGCGCGGCGCCGGGTATCTGATCAAGCCCGGGGAGCCCCGTGAGGCCAACGGGTCCGGTGGGTCCGGTGGGGTCGGTAGTACTAGTGGGTCTGGTACGGCCAGTGGGTCCGGTGGGTCTTCGCGGTGAGGGAAGTGGGAGGAGTGGCTGAGGGGGGTTCCTCGGGTCCCTCGGGTGCCTCGGGTCCCTCGGGTGCCTCGGGTCCCTCGGGTGCCTCGGCGGGCCCGGGGGGCTCTGGGGTCAGGGGGCGGCGGTGGTCCTTGCGGACCCGGCTCGTCGTGTCGGCGGTCGCGCTGATCGCCGTCGTCGCCGCGGTCATCGGCGCGGTCACCACCATCGCCTTCCGCTCGTACCTCTACAACCAACTGGACAGCCAGGTCGCGGCCATCGCCATGCGCGCCGCCGGGCCCCCCGCCAAGGACCTGGGCGGATACGGGTCGGTGCCCCCGCCCCAGGACGCGATGGAGAAGGACCCGTTGGAGGTCGCCACCGGCGGGGGCGCGCCGCTGGGGACGGTCGGGGCCGTGGTGTCGGCCGACGGCGCCGTGGGGCGCGCCCTCGTCAGTGAGCAGAAGAGCGACAGCTCGGGGCCGCAGTTCTCGAACAAGTCGCTGACCTCGGCGCAGACCGGCGCCCTCGCCGCCGTCGGGCGGGACGGCTCGCCGCATACGGTGACGCTCCCGGGGCTCGGCGACTACCGGGTCATGTACATCGGGGGCATCAAGGGCGACTTCCTCGTCGGCGTCCCCCTCAAGGACGTCCAGGACACCCTCGGCATCCTCGTCCTCGTCGAGGTCTGCGTCACCCTCGCCGCCCTCGTCGCCGCGAGCATCGCGGGCGGCGCCCTCGTCGGGGTCGCCCTGCGCCCGCTGCGCCGCGTCGCCACCACGGCCACCCAGGTCTCCGAACTCCCCCTGCACAGCGGGGAGGTGGCCCCGCTCGTCCGGGTGCCCGCCGCCGAGGCCGATCCCCGTACCGAGGTCGGGCAGGTCGGCGCCGCGCTCAACCGCATGCTGGGCCATGTCGGTTCCGCGCTCGCCGCCCGGCAGGAGAGCGAGACCCGCGTACGGCAGTTCGTCGCCGACGCCGGCCATGAGCTGCGCACCCCGCTCGCCTCCATCCGCGGATACGCCGAACTCACCCGGCGCGGCCGCGAGGAGACCGGACCCGACACCCGGTACGCGCTCGGCCGGATCGAGGCCGAGGCGGAGCGGATGACCGGGCTGGTCGAGGACCTGCTGCTGCTGGCCCGCCTCGACGCCGGCCGGCCGCTCTCGTACGAGAACACCGACCTCTCCCCGCTGGTCGTGGACGCGCTCAGCGACGCGCACGCCGCCGGGCAGGACCACCACTGGCGGCTGGAGCTGCCGGGGCCCGAGGAGCCGCCCGCCACCGTGCACGGCGACGCCTCCCGGCTCCACCAGGTCCTGGTCAACCTGCTCGCCAACGCCCGTACGCACACCCCGCCCGGCACCACCGTCGTCGCCCGCGTCCGCCACAGCGCCGGCGCGCTGCCCGGCCGGCCGGTCCTGCCGGGGCAGGCGGGGCGGCTCTCCTCGGTCGTCCTGGAGGTGCGGGACGACGGTCCCGGTATCCCTCCGGCGCTCCTCCCCCATGTCTTCGAACGGTTCGCGCGCGGCGACGCCTCGCGCTCCCGCGCGGCCGGCTCCACCGGGCTCGGGCTGGCGATCGTCCAGGCCGTCGTCACCGCGCACGGCGGGACCGTGACGGTCGAGAGTGTCCCGGGCCGCACCGTCTTCTCCGTACGGCTGCCCTACGCGGCGGCGGGGACGGGGATCGGGACGGGGGCAGGGGCAGGGGCAGGGACGGGGACAGGTAACGGTACGGAGCCGGAGCGGGTGCCGGAACCGGGTGAGCCGTACGAGGCATGGCCCACCCAGGCCCCGTACCAAGCCCAGGCCCCGTACCAGGCCCCGGTCCAGCCCCAGGCCCCTGTCCAGCCCCAGGCCCCGGTCCAGCCCCAGGCCCCGGTACGGCCCCAGGCCGCCCCGCCCGCGCCCCAAGCCCCGCCCGCGTCGCCGTACCCGCAGACGTACGGAGCCCTCGCGCACCGGTTCTCCCAGCCGCTGCCCGAGGAGACGCCCGGCACAGGGCGCGACTCACAGACAGGACACAGGCTCACCACACGGCCATGACAGCGCGCTTCGCGAGCCTCTGATCATGCGAACCGACACTTCATGGGGCACCCTCCCGGCCCGGGAGCATCTCCCGGTCGAGGTGACCGAGGCCCCCGTACTCGACGTGACCATTCCCGTCTACAACGAGGAGCAGGACCTCGAACCATGTGTGCGGCGCCTCCATGGCCATCTGGCCCGTACGTTCCCGTACAGCTTCCGCATCACCATCGCGGACAACGCCAGCACGGACCGCACCCCCGAGGTCTCCGCCCGGCTGGACGCGGAGCTGCCGGAGGTACGGGCGTACCGCCTGGAGCAGAAGGGGCGCGGGAGGGCGCTCCGTACGGTCTGGTCGGACTCGGACTCGCCCGTCCTCGCCTATATGGACGTGGACCTCTCCACCGATCTGAACGCGCTGCTGCCGCTGGTCGCCCCCCTGATCTCCGGGCACTCCGATCTGGCGATCGGGTCCCGGCTCTCCCGGTCGTCGCGGGTCGTGCGTGGTCCCAAGCGCGAGTTCATCTCGCGGGCCTACAACCTCATCCTCAAGTCCTCTCTGTCGGCCCGGTTCAGTGATGCCCAGTGCGGGTTCAAGGCGATACGGCGCGATGTGGCTCAGCGGCTGCTTCCGATGGTCGAGGACACCGGCTGGTTCTTCGACACGGAGATGCTCGTGCTCGCGGAGCGGGCCGGACTGCGTATCCATGAGGTGCCGGTCGACTGGGTCGACGACCCGAACAGCACGGTGCACATCATCAGCACCGCGACCGAGGACCTCAAGGGCGTCTGGCGCGTGGGTCGCGCGCTCGCCGTGGGGGCGCTGCCTCTGGACCGGCTCGCGAGGCCCTTCGGGGACGACCCGAGGGACCGCCGGCTCCATGGGGTTCCCGGCGGTCTCGCCAGGCAACTGGTCGGCTTCTGCGTGGTGGGCGCTCTGTCCACGCTCTTCTATCTTGTCCTGTATTCCCTCTTCCGAACCCTCGCCGGCCCGCAAATCGCCAACGCCGCCGCGCTCTTGGTCTCCGCCATCGGCAACACGGCGGCGAACCGGAGGCTCACCTTCGGGGTACGCGGCCGGAGCGGCGCGGTCCGCCACCAGGCCCAGGGCCTGGTCGTCTTCGCCATCGGCCTCGCGCTGACCAGCGGTTCCCTCGCGGCGCTCGACGCGGCCACCGGCAACCCCGCGCACTCCACCGAACTGGCCGTCCTGATCGCCGCCAACCTCGCCGCGACCGTGCTGCGCTTCCTGCTCCTGCGCGCCTGGGTCTTCCCGGAGCGGCGCGCCGCCGACGCCGCCGCGAGCTACCCCGTGGAGTACCCCGGTTCCGGAGTCCCCGCCTCCGAGTACCCCACCTCCGAGTACCCCACCTCCGAGTACCCCGCCTCCGAGTACCCCGGTTCCGGCGCCCCCGGTCACTACGGAGCCCCCACCGGCCCCGCCGCCCTCTACTCAAGGAACGACGCCCGATGACCACGACCCTTCAGCCCGACGGGCCCGCGCCGGCGGCCGACGGTCCCGGCTCCGGCAGCGGCACCGCCGCCACCGGCACAGCCACCGCCACCGCGACCGGCAGCGGCAGCGGCTCCGCCACCGGCGCCGGACGCGTCGCCCGCTTCTGGCGGGGCAGGCCGGAGGACCCGGCCTGGGTGCGCCCCGCCCTGCTCGCCCTCCTGCTCGCCACCGGGCTCCTCCAGCTCTGGAACCTGAGCGCCTCCGGATACGCCAACTCCTTCTACTCCGCCGCCGTCCAGGCGGGCAGCGAGAGCTGGAAGGCCTTCTTCTTCGGCTCCTCCGACGCCGCGAACTCCATCACCGTCGACAAGCCCCCGGCCGCCCTCTGGCCGATGGCCCTCTCCGTACGCCTCTTCGGCCTCGGCTCCTGGCAGATCCTGGTGCCCGAGGTGCTGATGGGGGTCGGCACGATCGCCGTGCTGTACGCCGCCGTACGGCGCCGCTTCAGCCCGGTCGCCGGGCTCACCGCCGGCGTCGTCCTGGCATTGACGCCGGTCGCCGCCCTCATGTTCCGCTTCAACAACCCGGACGCGCTGCTCGCGCTCCTGATGACGGTCACCGTCTACTGCGTGCTCCGCGCGCTGGAGGGGGGCCGGACGAAGTGGCTGGTGTGGGCGGGCGTCGCGGTCGGCTTCGCCTTCCTCACCAAGACGCTCCAGGCGTTCCTGATCCTGCCGCCGCTGGCGCTGGTGTACGCGGTCTGCGCGCCGACCACGCTCCGGCGCAGGCTCGGTCAGCTCGCCCTCTCCGCCGGCGCCGCGGTGGTGGCAGGCGGCTGGTGGGTCGCGATCGTGGAGCTCTGGCCCGCCTCCTCCCGCCCGTACATCGGCGGTTCGCAGAACAACTCCTTCCTTGAGCTGACCTTCGGTTACAACGGCCTCGGCCGCATCAACGGCGATGAGACCGGCAGCGTCGGCGGGGGCGGCGCGGGCGGCCCCGGCGGCAACGGCGGCGGTGGCATGTGGGGCGAGACCGGCATCGGCCGGATGTTCAACTCCGAGGTCGGCGGCCAGATCTCCTGGCTGCTGCCCGCCGCCCTGATCCTGCTCGTCGCCGGGCTGGTCGTCACCCGTAAGGCGGCTCGTACGGACACGGCGCGCTCGGCGTTCCTCGTCTGGGGCAGCGCGCTGCTGATGACCATGGGCGTCTTCAGCTTCATGGCCGGCATCTTCCACCAGTACTACACGGTCGCCCTCGCCCCGTACCTCGCCGCCCTGATCGGCATGGGCGTCGCGGTGCTGTGGGAGGAGCGGGCGCGGATCCTGGCGTCGGCGACGCTCGCGGTGACCGCCGCGGCGACCGCGGTCTGGGCGTACGTGCTGCTCGGCCGGACTTCGGATTACCTGCCCTGGCTCCGCTGGGCGGTGCTGGTCGGCGGTCTGGTGGCGGCGGTCGGGCTGCTCTGCGCGGCGCGGCTGGGACGGCGGCTGGCGCTCGGCGCCGCGGGCCTCGGCCTCGCGGCCTCGCTGGCGGGCCCGTTCGCGTACACCCTCACCACCGTCAACTCCGCGCACACCGGCTCCATCGTCACGGCGGGCCCGGCCTCGATGGGCGGCCCCGGCGGGCGCGGCGGCTTCGGCGGCGGCCCCGGTGGCGGCGGCGGTCGCGGTGGTACGGGGATGCCGGGCCAGGGTCAGGGCCAGCAGGGCCAGGGCACGGGTCAGGGCAACGGCAACGGGATGGGGCAGCCCCCGACCGGCGGCGGCTTCCCCGGCGGCGGCCAGGGCGGCCAGGGCGGCCAGGGCATGGGCCAGCCCCCCACGCAGACCGGCCAGAACAGTCAGAACGGCCAGACCGGCAACGGCCAGACCGGCCAGAACGGCCAGCAGCAGGGCGGTATGCCCGGCGGCGCCATGGGCGGCGGCATGCCCGGCGGCATGGGCGAAGGCGGCATGGGAGGCGGCGGCATGGGCGGCCTCCTCAACGGCCAGAACGTCAGCAGCAAGGTCGAGGCCGCCCTCAAGAAGGACGCCTCCGACTACACCTGGGTCGCCGCCGCCATCGGCTCCCAGAACGCCGCCAGCTACCAGCTCGCCACCGAGAAGCCCGTCATGGCCATCGGCGGCTTCAACGGCAGCGACCCGTCCCCCACCCTCGCCCAGTTCAAGCAGTACGTGGCCGACGGGAAGATCCACTACTTCCTCTCCAGCGGCGGCGAGGGCGGCGGCATGGGCGGCGGCATGGGCGGCGGCGAGGGGCGCGGCGGCGGCCCCGGCGGCAGCGGCAGCTCCGCCATCACCACCTGGGTGGAGGCCACCTTCAAGAAGGTCACCGTGGACGGCACGACCCTCTACGACCTCACGCAGAAGGCGTCCTGAGACGCCGTGTCACCCGTATGGCCGAATAGCTGGCCATACGGTGTAAGGGAAAACCGAAAACCCCTGTACGGTGTATGGCGACGTGAGTCCCGTGCACCGTACAAGGCGTTTCAAGGAGCCCTCATGCCGACGCCGCCCGCCGAGCAGCCCCCTTCCGCCGCGCCCGCTCCCGATCCCGATCCCGCCCCCGCTCCCGCGGCGAAGCCCCCGGCCCCGCACCCCCAGCGCTGGCTCATCCTCGGTGTCATCTGCCTCGCCCAGCTCACCGTGCTGCTGGACAACACCATCCTCAGCGTCGCCATCCCCTCCCTCACCCGCGAACTGCACGCCTCCACCGCCGACATCCAGTGGATGATCAACGCCTACTCCCTGGTCCAGTCCGGCCTGCTGCTCACCGCCGGCAACGCCGCCGACCGCTACGGCCGCAAGAAGCTCCTCATCGCCGGGCTCGCCCTCTTCGGCCTCGGCTCCCTCGCCGCCGGACTCGCCCAGACCAGCGCGCAGTTGATCACCGCTCGCGCCGGGATGGGCGTCGGCGGCGCGCTGCTGATCACGACCACGCTCGCCGTCGTCGTCCAGGTCTTCGACTCCACCGAGCGGGTCAAGGCGATCGGCCTCTGGGCCATCGTCAACTCCCTCGGCTTCGCGGCCGGTCCGCTCCTCGGCGGCGTCATGCTCGAACACTTCTGGTGGGGCGCGATCTTCCTGATCAACATCCCCGTCGTCGTGCTCGGCCTGGTCGCGGTCGCCCTGCTCGTCCCCGAGTCGAAGTCCGGGGAGGGCGAACGCCCCGACCTGCTCGGCGCGCTGCTCTCCACCGTCGGTATGACCGCCGTGGTGTACGCGATCATCTCCGGCCCCGATCACGGCTGGGCCTCCGGCCGGGTGCTGCTCGCCGCCGCCGTCGGGGCCGTGGTCCTCGGCGCGTTCATCGCCTGGGAGCTGCGCATCCCTCACCCCATGCTCGACATGCGCTTCTTCCGCGACAGGCGCTTCGTCGGCGCGGTCGGCGGCGCCGTCCTGGTCGCCTTCGGGATGACCGGGTCGCTCTTCCTGCTGACCCAGCACCTCCAGTTCGTCCTGGGGTACGGGCCGCTCGACGCCGGGCTCCGTACGGCGCCGCTCGCGCTCACCGTCATCGCGCTCAACCTGTTCGGCGTGACCGCCCGGCTGCTGCCGCGCTTCGGCACCCCGGCGCTGATCGCCCTCGGCATGGCGCTGGTGGCCGCCGGGCTCACCTCGATCGCGCTGCTCGGCGCGCGGGGGTACGGCGGGATGCTGCTCGGCCTGGTCGTGATGGGCGCGGGGGTGGCGATCGCCCATCCGGTGATGGCCAACGCCATCATGAGCGCCATACCGCCGGAGAAGGCGGGGGTCGGGGCCGGGATCAACGGCACGCTGGCCGAGTTCGGCAACGGCCTCGGCGTCGCCGTCCTGGGCGCCGTGCTCAACGCCCGCTTCGCGGCGCTCGTACCGGCGGCGATCGGCGCCGCTTCGCTGCCGGCCGCGCTCGCCGCGGCGGAGGGGGCGGCGGAGCGGCTGCGCATCGCGGAGGCGTTCGCCCGGGGGCTGGAGACCAGCCAGCTCGTCGGCGCGGCGGCGGTCCTCGCCGGCGGGCTGCTGGCGGCGCTGCTGCTGCGCCGCGCCGAACGTACGGAGTCCGTCCCCGAGGCGCCGTCAGGGGCCCCTACGGGGGCGGCATAGCATGAAGAGGCCAGGAGGAGGGTCACCCATGGGACCGGAGACCGAGAGCGCCGAGCGCCCCGTCCGTACCAGCGTATGGCTGGCGGGGGCGGGCAAGGGAAAGCCGTCCGCCCGCACCCGCAGAGGCGGCGCCACACCCCCTGCGGAGTCCCCCTCGGGGAACCCTTCAGGGTCCTCCTCGGGGTCCCCTTCCGGGACCCCCGCCGGGTCCCCTTCCGGGACCGCTTCCGGAACCCCTTCCGGGCACCCCTCCGGGCTCGACCGGGACCGGATCACCGCCGCCTCCGTGGCGCTGCTCGACGCCGAGGGCCCGGCGAAGTTCTCCATGCGCCGCCTCGCCGCCGAGCTGGGGGTGACCGCGATGTCCCTCTACTGGTACGTGGACACCAAGGACGACCTCCTCGAACTCGCCCTGGACGCCGTCTTCGGCGAGGTCACCGTCCCCGACCTGACGGACGAGGACGCCGACTGGCGCGACCAGCTCCGCGCACTCGCCGCCAGCTACCGGGCGGTGCTCGTCCGCCACCACTGGGTCTCGCCGCTGGTCGGCAAGTACCTGAACATCGGCCCGCGTTCGATGGAGTTCTCCGCCGCCGTCCAGGCGGTCCTGGGCCGTACCGGACTGGCCCAGCAGGACCAGATGGGCGGGATCGGCGCGGTCTTCCAGTTCGTGTACGGCTTCGGCACCGTCGAGGGCCACTACGTCCAGCGGTGCGCCGACGCGGGGCTGAGCCAGGACGCGTACTTCCGGCAGGCGATGGGCGCGATCGGGCAACAGCCCGGGTACGAGGGGACGTTCGACAACGCGGGCCGCATCATGGCGGCGCGCGGCGGTGACACGGTCGAGGAGATGCGCCAGCGCGACTTCGACTTCGCGCTGGACCTGCTCGTCGCGGGCATCGAAACCATGCGGGACCGCCCCGGGGGAGGGAGCGGGGGCGGGGCCTGAGCCCCCGGCCGGAGGCCGGCGCCGCCTTCCCGGCCCCGGCTCTCCCGTACGGGCCCTACGGGCCATAGGGCCCCCAGGGGCCGCGCATCCCCTCCGTACCCCTAGGGCCCGTACGTACCCCTACGGCCCCTAAGGACCCCTAGGGCCCGTACGACCCCTCCGTACCCCTAGGGCCCCTACGGTCCCCACGGCCCTCACGTCCCCTACGGGGCCAGATGCGCCGGGAAGCCGCCGGTCGCGACCGGGGACCAGCGGACCGGGGTGATCCTGATGATCGACTTGCCCTGCCGCACCATCGCGGAGCGGTACTCGTCCCAGTCCGGGTGTTCCCCCGCGATGTTCCGGTAGTACTCCACCAGCGGCTCGACGGAGTCGGGCGAGTCGATGACCTCGGCCGCGCCGTCGACCTGCACCCACGGGCCGTTCCAGTCGTCCGAGAGGACGATCACGCTCACCCGCTCGTCCCGCTTGGCGTTCCGCGTCTTGGCGCGTTCGGGATACGTGGAGACGACGATCCGCCCCGAGTCGTCCACCCCGCAGGAGAGCGGGGAGCCCTGCGGGCGGCCGTCGGCGCGGGTGGTGAGCAGGATCGCGCGGTGCCGGGGCCGGACGAACTCCAGCAGCCCGGCCAGATCCACGGTCGTGTTCGTTGCGATGTTCGGTGCCATGCCCCGCACCCTACGACGGCCGGCCCGACGGCCGGCCCCGGCACATCCCCGACAGGCCCCTGCATCCCCGACAGGCCCCACGTCCCCGACAGGCCCTACATCCCCGGCACGCTCTCCCCCTGCACCGCCTGGACCTCCAGCTCCACCCGCAGCGTCGTCCCGATCGCCGCGATCCCCTTCTGCACCACCTGGTTGTAGTTCATCGCGAAGTCCGACCGCCGCAGCTCCGTCGTCGCGTGGAACGCCGCCCGTACACCGCCCCACGGGTCGGGCCCCGTCCCCAGGTAGCTCAGGTCCAGGTCGACCTCGCGGACGACCCCGTGCAGCGTGAGCCGGCCGTGCACCTTCCACCGGTCCGGGCCCGCGGGGGTCACCTCCGTACCCGTGTACGTGATCTCCGGGAAGCGTTCGACATCCAGGAAGTCCGGCGACCTGAGGTGCTTGTCGCGCAGCCCGTTGCCCGTGTCGATGCTGGCCGCCGCGATCACCGCCTCGACCCGCGCCCGCTCGGGGCCGCCCCCGGTGTCCAGGATCTCGATCCGGCCGCCGAACTCGGTGAACCGCCCGCGCACGCTGGAGATCCCGAGGTGCTGCGCCACCGCGCTCACCGAGGTGTGCGCCGGGTCGATCGACCACACCCCCGGCGGCGGCAGCTCGACCCCGCCCTGCCGGGTCAGGGTCACCGCCCCCAGATCCGCCCGCCCCGTACGGGTCACCAGCGCGGTGGAGGCGACCGGCGCGTAGCCGACCGCCGTGACGACCACGGTGTACGGGCCCGGCACGAGCGGCGAGTCGTCCCGTACGGCCCCTTCCTCGTCCGCCTCGGTACGGAGCACCTGCGCCCCGGTCATATCGGTCATGGTCACGATCGCGTGCTGGACCGCCCAGCCGTCGCGCGTGCGTACCTGTCCGCGAAGTCCCATCCCCGCACTCTCCTCGATCCCGCGTGCTGATCCCGCTGCCACCCAGTCACCCCCGCGCTCCGGACGCTCCTGCCGTCTCCCCGTCAACAGGGCCCCGAAGCGGGGGCGTTGGGCAGAGTACGGCCCAACGCCCCCACGGGAGGAAACAACTACACCCCGGGGTGCGCGAGTTCGATGTCGTGGCCGTCGACCCCGCGCCCGTCCACCCGCAACGCCCCGGCCACCGGCGGATATCCGGTCGCGATCACCGTGTACTCGCCCGAGTCGAGGTCGGCGAAGGCGTACGCCCCGTCGTCCCCGGTGGTGGCCGTGGCGACCACGTTCCCGGCCGCGTCCACCAGCGTCACCCGGGCGTCCTGGGCCGGCCGCCGGTCGGCGCCCGCCCGTACCGTGCCCTGGAGCACCGCACCGGCGCGGAGCGCGATGTCGATCCGGCTGACACGCTGGCCGCCGATCTCCACCGGCAGCGCCTGCGGCCGGAACCCGGCGGCGTTCACCGCGACGGTCACCGCGCCAGGGATCAGCTCGCCGAACGCGAACTCGCCCCGCTCGCCGGAGTTCCCGGTGGCCAGCACATCGCCCCGGACATCGGTCACGATGACCATCGCGCCCCGGACGGGCTCGCCGCCGTCCGCCGCCCGCACCGTACCGGCGAGGCCGCTCGTACCGGCGAGGAGGATGTCGTACGCCAGCGGCTCGTCCCGGACGACCACGGTGGACGCCTGGGGCTGGAAGCCGTCGGCGGAGGCGATCAGCACATACGAGCCGGGGCCCGGCGCGTCGAGCCGGTACCGCCCGTCGGGCTGGGCGACCGCGCGGGCGAGCTGCCGGCCGGCCAGCGAGATCAGGGTGACGGCGGCGCGCGGCACGGGGGCGGACTCGGTGCCGAGGACCGTGCCGTGGACGGTGGTCCCGTAGGGGGCGGGCTCAGGGGTCGCGGCGGCCCCGGAGACCCCGACGGCCCCTAGGGGACCGGGCTCCGTGGCCAGGGACACCAGCGGCTCGGCCGAGCCGGCCCCCGGGACACCCGGCGTCGCCGAGGCGCCCACAGCGACCGGCTCCAGCACCGGAGCGTGCGCCGCCGCCTCGACGGGGACGGCGGCGGTCACCGCGCCCACGGAGGTCACGGCGGTCACCGCGGCCACGGCCTCCGTACCCTCCGGCACCGGAGCCCCCTCCGGCTCCGAGGAGGCCTCGGGCCCCTCCACCGACTTGGTCCGCAGCGGGACCTCCTTGATGAAGAGCGTCAGCAGGAAGGCGATCAGCGCCATCGGCGCCGCGTACAGGAAGACGTCCGCGACCCCGTGCCCGTACGCCGCCTCGATGACCGGCCGCAGCGGCGCGGGCAGTTGCGCGAGGTTCGGGATCCCGCCGCCGCCCGTACCGGCGTGGCCCAGCGCCGCGCCCTGCGGCCCGAGGTCGGCGAGCCCCTCCTTCACGTAGTGCGTGATGCGGTTGCCGAGGATCGCGCCCAGCGCCGAGACGCCGACCGCGCCGCCCAGCGAGCGGAAGAAGGTGACGGTGGAGCTGGCCGAGCCGAGGTCCTGCGGGGCGACCTGGTTCTGGGTGGCGAGCACCAGGTTCTGCATCATCATGCCGACGCCGAGCCCCATGACGGCCATGTAGCCGGCCACATGCCAGTACGGGGTGTCGTACCGGATCGTGCCGAGCAGCGCGAGCCCCGCCGTGGTGAGGGCGCCGCCGGTGACCAGCCACGCCTTCCACCGCCCCGTCTTGGTGATGACCTGGCCGGAGATCGTGGAGGAGAGGAAGAGGCCGCCGATCATCGGGATGGTCATGACCCCGGACATCGTCGGCGACTTGCCCCGGGCGAGCTGGAAGTACTGGCTGAAGAAGATCGTCCCCGCGAACATCGCGATACCGACGAAGAGCGAGGCCAGCGAGGCGAGGGTGATGGTGCGGTTGCGGAAGAGCCGCAGCGGGATGATCGGCTCCTTGGCCCTCGTCTCGACGAGGACGAAGAGCGCGCCCAGCACGAGCGAGCCGCCGACCATGGCGTACGTCTGCCACGAGACCCAGTCGTACTTGTCGCCCGCGAAGGTCACCCACACGAGGAGCAGCGAGACGGCCGCGCTGATCAGGAAGGCGCCGCCCCAGTCGACCTTGACCTCGCGCTTGACGACGGGGAGCTTCAGGGTCTTCTGGAGCACGACCAGCGCGATGACCGCGAACGGCACGCCGACGTAGAAGCACCAGCGCCACCCGAGCCAGGAGGTGTCCGTGATGACCCCGCCGAGCAGCGGGCCGCCGACGGTCGCCACGGCGAAGGTCGCGCCGAGGTAGCCGCTGTACCGGCCGCGCTCGCGCGGCGCGATCATCGCGGCCATCACGATCTGGGCGAGCGCGGAGAGCCCGCCGACCCCGATCCCCTGGACGACCCGGCAGGCGATCAGCATCCCGGCGTTCTGCGAGAGCCCGGCGACCACCGAGCCCGCGACATAGATGACCAGGGATATCTGGACGAGCAGCTTCTTGCTGAAGATGTCGGCGAGCTTGCCCCACAGCGGGGTGGAGGCGGTCATCGCCAGCAGCGAGGCCGTCACCACCCAGGTGTACGCGCTCTGGCCGCCTCCGAGGTCGGAGATGATCTCCGGGAGGGCGTTGGAGACGATCGTCGACGAGAGGATCGCGACGAACATGCCCAGCAGCAGCCCGGAGAGCGCCTCCATGATCTGGCGGTGTGTCATCGGCGCGCCGCCGGTCGCGGGGGCGGGGGCGCCGCCGTGCCTGGCGTGGCCGCCCCGCACACCCGCTGGTGTGGTCGTAGCCATGGGATTCCTTGTCCTACTTCTCTTGCCGCACGGGTGTACGGGCGTACGGTTCCTGCGCGTCGTGCGTGTGGTGCGCGTCGTTCGTGTGGTGCGTGTCCTGCCGGTACTGCGCGGCATACGGGTTGTACGGGTTGTGCGGGTCGCGGCAGTCGCCGAAGCTGCTGCGCAACCGTCCGAGCAGGGCGCTGAGCTGGCCGACCTCCTCGTCGGTCCAGTCGTCGAGCGTCCGTGCGAACATCTCGGTCACCCGCCGGTCCAGCTCCCCGAGGAGTTCCCGCCCCGGGGGAGTGAGCCGCAGGATCCGCGAGCGCTTGTCGCCCGGGTCGGGCAACCGCTCGATCCAGCCACGCTCCGCCGCGTGCGCGACATGTCTGCTGGTCACGGAGGCGTTGACGGCGAGCAGCTCGGAGAGTCCGCTCATCCGTATCTCGCCGTGCCGCTCCAGCAGGGTCAGTACGGCGGCGGTGCCCCCCGGGCAGTCGGCGGGCAGGACGCGGGCGAGGCTGCGTTTGACCGCCCCCACCGCGCTGAGCTGCCGGGAAAGTTCCGCGTACTGACTCCGTGCGGCCGGCATGGCCCCTCCCGAGATGTTGTTGCTTAGGGCAACCATAAGACCATAGGATCAATTGGTTGCTGAAGGCAAACGAAAACGGGCCGTTCGTGGTAAAGGAAGCCAAAAGGCTTCGCCCGGGGCGGGTCATGCGGGTGTCGCGGGAGGGGTGTGAGCGACATCACCGGGGGCGGACCGGCGTCCTCAGGCCATCCGCCAGGGGTCCGGGGTTGGGCGGCGCTGCCGGGTTCGCTAGGGTCCTGCCGTATGGCACACAACCCCCATGCCCCGCAAGGACCCGAGGGATCTCCTGACCCGGCGGGCAGCACCCAGATGTTCCGCGCGTTCGTCGACGAGGGAGAGCCGCAGCGCCGGCAGGCGGCCCCGCAGCAGAGCGGGCCGAAGGCCGGGGTGATCGTCGGTGTGATCGGGGCCGTCGTGGTCCTGGCCGTCGTCGCCTGGCTGGCCTTCGCCTGACCGTCGCGGGTTCCCCGCACGCCGTACCGTCACCAGCGGTACGGCCGGACACGTACCGTCCTGCGGTATGACCCGATACGCGCCGTCCTGCGGTACGACCCGATACGTACCGTCCTGCGGGTACGACCCGATGCGCGCCGTCCTGCCGGAACCCCGCCCGCGTCGTCGTCCGGTGGCGTCCCCGGTTCTCCGGGGGCGGGCCGGGCGGTGGGCGGGGTCCGCGTGCCTCAGTCCGAGATCAGCCCTTCCCGCAACTGCGCCAGCGTGCGGGTGAGCAGCCGCGAGACGTGCATCTGCGAGATGCCGACCTCCTCGCCGATCTGCGACTGGGTCATGTTGGCGAAGAAGCGCAGCATGATGATCTGCCGCTCCCGGGGCGGGAGTTTGGCCAGCAGCGGCTTGAGCGACTCCCGGTACTCGACGCCCTCCAGCGCCATGTCCTCGTAGCCGAGCCGGTCCGCGAGCGAGCCCTCCCCGCCGTCGTCCTCCGGCGACGGCGAGTCCAGCGAGGACGCCGTGTACGCGTTGCCGACCGCGAGCCCGTCGACCACGTCCTCCTCGGAGACGCCCAGGACGGCGGCGAGTTCGGGGACGGTCGGGGAACGGTCCAGCTTCTGCGCCAGTTCGTCGCTGGCCTTGGTGAGCGCGAGGCGCAGCTCCTGGAGGCGCCGGGGGACCCGGACCGACCAGGAGGTGTCCCGGAAGAACCGTTTGATCTCACCGACGACCGTCGGCATCGCGAACGTCGGGAACTCGACCCCGCGTTCGCAGTCGAACCGGTCGATCGCCTTGATCAGGCCGATCGTGCCGACCTGGACGATGTCCTCCATCGGCTCGTTGCGGCTGCGGAAGCGGGCCGCCGCGTACCGGACCAGGGGGAGGTTGAGCTCGATGAGGGTGTCGCGTACGTAGACGCGCTCCGGGCTGTCCTGTTCGAGCACGGCGAGCCGCAGGAAGAGGGAGCGGGACAGCGTGCGGGTGTCGATGGCCTCCGGCTGGGGGGCGCGGGGCGGGACCGCCCGGGCCTGGTGGCCCGCCGCCGGGTCCACCGTGTCCACCGGGTTCACCGTGGCCACCGTGTCCAACCCGTCCACGTTCATGGTCACGTGGCTCGCGTGGTCGCTCACATGGTCGAGAGCGCCGGGCACGGAAGCCTCGGGCACGGGAGCGCTCTTCGTGAGCGTGAGCACCTTCGAGCTGCCCTGTTCTGCGGACATGCCACCCCCTTGAGGTCGCGGACGGTCGCGTCGGCCGCTCCCGTCGGAGGAACGCAGCCTCCACCTGAATACCGGTGCGGAGGCCGCGGCAAACGCGGTTCCAGCAGAATGTCACATGTCGGCAACACGCTGTAGTGACATGTCGACATCTAGTTGTTGGGTATGTCCGTGAATGATGCGCTATGGGGTAATTCGACCTGGGGCAGGAAGGTGGGCGGTTCTACCCCTGAGGGTTAAGCCTCGATTCGATTTGCGGATCGCAACCGGGCGAAGCTGCGCGCGAGAAGCCTTGACACATGCATTTGGGAGACGCCCAGCTCCTGGCTGATCTGCGACTGCGTCAGGTTGTTGTAGTACCGGAGCATCAGGATCCGCTGCTCGCGTTCCGGCAGTTGCACGAGCAGATGCCGGACGAGGTCGCGGTGCTCCACACCGGCCAGCGCGGGGTCCTCGTACCCCAGCCGGTCGAGCAGCCCGGGGAGCCCGTCGCCCTCCTGTGCCGCCTCCAGGGAGGTGGCGTGATACGAGCGTCCGGCCTCGATGCAGGCGAGCACCTCCTCCTCGGAGATCTTCAGCCGCTCGGCGATCTCGGCGGTCGTGGGGGAGCGGCCGTGAGCGGTCGTCAGGTCCTCGGTGGCGCCGGTGACCTGGACCCAGAGCTCGTGGAGCCGGCGCGGTACGTGGACCGTCCGCACATTGTCCCGAAAGTAACGTTTGATCTCGCCGACGACGGTCGGCATCGCGAAGGTGGGGAACTGGACGCCGCGCTCCGGATCGAACCGGTCGATGGCGTTGATCAGGCCGATCGTGCCGACCTGGACGACGTCCTCCATGGGCTCGTTACGGCTCCGGAAGCGGGCCGCCGCGTACCGGACGAGCGGCAGGTTCGCCTCGATGAGCGCCCCGCGCACGCGGGTGTGCTCCCGGGTGCCCGGCTCCAGGTTCTTCAGTTCGCCGAAGAGGACCTGGGTGAGGGCCCGGGTGTCGGCGCCACGGCTGACGCGGCGGTCGGGTTCGGGTCCGCGGTCGGCGTCGGGCCGGGGTTCGGTTTCGGTCTGGGGTGGCACCTGGGGCGTAGTACTGGCCGGCACGGTCACGCCACCCCTTCGTGGTCGACTACGTCAACTCATCCGTCAAAAGCGGTCATAGCATCACAAGACATGTCCACTGTGTGCAAGCACCCGAAAAAACCGTGTTGACGGAGAAAACCCCACATCATGCGATGTGGGGCGGGGTGTGAGAGGGAAGGTGAGGGCGGCTCAGAACTCGTAGTCGGCGATCACCCAGGTGGCGAATTCGCGCCACTGCGCGACGACGGCCTGGTGCGCCGGGTGGTCGAGGTACCGCTGGAGGGCGTCGCGGTCGGCGACGGCCGAGTTGACGCCGAAGTCGTACGCGATCGGGCGGTCGGTGATGTTCCAGGCGCACTCCCAGAACTCCACCTCCGGCACCTCGGCGCCCAGCTTCGTCAGCGCCGCCGCCCCGGCGGCCACCCGCGGCTCGTCGCGCGAGACGCCGTCGTTGAGCTTGAAGAGGACCAGGTGGCGGATCACGGGACGCTCCTTGGGACGGGTGGGCGGCGTGGCGCCCCAGTGCCCCTCGGCACTAGTTCACCAGCGCGGACATGAACGCGCCGACGCCCTGCGCGGCGCTCGAAATGCCCTCGAACCCTACCTGGACGAGATCCGCGGCCCGGTCGGGGGAAGTGATGATCGTGTACAGGACGAAGACGGCGAGCCCGTACAGCACGACTTTCTTCGCTTGACCCATCGCCCGCTTCCTCCCCGGTTCCCCACGTGCCCGGCTCTCCCCACGTGCGTCGCGAGAGTCTAACCGTACGAACGGGCCGGACCCGAGGCCGGTTTTCGCTTGATGCGGCTTTTATGGACCAAGGACCCGGAAGTCCGGGCCTTTTGCCGGGTAGCGCACGTCACCCTGGGCCGCACGATGGAAGGAGCCCCGCGGATCCGGCAAGAGTCCGCGGGCACCGGACCGGCCCCCCTCTGCGGAGCCCGCGCCGCGCACTCCCCCCTGACGCGCCGCGGGCTCAGGGGCCGGCTCCCCGGGGGGAGCGGCCCGGCCCCCGGAGGCCGCTCCCCTCCACCTCCCCTCCTCTCCACCCCGCTCCCCGCCCCCTGGCGCTGCCCCGGATCCCCTGCCGTTTCCGCTGGTCAGGCGCGTATGGTGCAGCCTGCTGTACCTCCGGTCGTGGCATGTACGGGATGTTTTCCGGCCCCGGGCCCGCCCTACGGTCGACTCACTGTCGATCACGCGGACGAAGGGCCGGTTCATGGCGATGAAGGGGTGGCTCAAGGAGCCGGGAGCGACGCGTGCACCGCGTACGCCCTCCGACTTCGCCGTACGGCTGGAGACCGTCACCGCGGTGTACGGCCCGAGCGGCACCGGGGGCCCGGCGGGCGGCCCCGGCGGCCGGGGCGGGGCGGACGGCGTCGTCGCGCTCCGCGAGGTGTCGGCCGGGATCCCGCGCGGCGGGTTCACCGCCGTCATGGGCCCCTCGGGCTCCGGCAAGTCGACCTTCCTGCACCTGGCGGCCGGCCTGGAACGGCCGGCGGCGGGGCGGGTCCTGCTGGGTGACACCGATCTGAGCGGGCTGACCGAGACCGCCCTCACCGAGCTGCGGCGCGACCGGATCGGCTTCGTCTTCCAGGCGTACAACCTGATCCCCGCGCTCGACGTCCTCGACAACATCACCCTGCCGCTGCGCTTCGCCGGCCGGACCGCCGACCCCGGCCGGCTGGACCGGATCGCCTCCGCCGTCGGGATCGACGCGCTCCTGGAGCGCCGGCCGCACGAACTCTCCGGCGGCCAGCAGCAGCGCGTCGCCATCGCCCGCGCGCTGGTGACCGGCCCCGATGTCGTCTTCGCCGACGAGCCGACCGGCGCCCTCGACACCACCACCGGAGCACAGGTGCTCCGGCTGCTGCGCGGGCTGGTCGACACCCTCGGCCAGACGGTGGTGATGGTCACCCACGACCCGGTCGCCGCCTCGTACGCGCACCATGTGCTCTTCCTCGCGGACGGCCGGATCGTCGGCGAGCTCGACGCGCCCACGGCGGAGACGGTGGCGGCCCGCATGACCCACCTGGGGGAGCGGTGAAACGTACCCGTAAGGGCGCGATGGCCCGTACCCGTAAGGGCACCGCCGATGCCGCCTTCGCCTGGCAGTCGATCCGGGCCCGGCGCGCCGGGTACCTCGCCGCGTTCCTCGCCGTGCTCGGCGGCTCCGTTCTCGTCACGGCCTGCGGTGTGCTGCTCCAGTCCGGGCTCTTCGCCGGGATCGCGCCGCAGCGGTACACGGCCGCCCCCGTCGTCGTCGGCGCCGCGCAGTCCGTACGGGGTCCGCAGGAGGGCGGACCGGATCCGGAGGAGGCGCTGCCCGAGCGCGCGCTGCTGCCGGCCGGACTGGTGGAGACGGTGGCCGCGGTCCCCGGCGTCCGGGCGGCCGTCGGCGAGATCAGCTTCCCGGCCACCTTGCTGACGGACCGGGGCCGCCCCGTTCCCGCCCCCGCCGGCGGCGAGTCGCTCGGCCACGGCTGGGGCTCGGCCGTGCTCACCCCCTACGGGATGCGCGAGGGCGCGGCGCCCCGTCACCCCGACGAGGTCGTGCTCGACGCGGAGACCGCCCGGCGCGCGGGCGCCCGGGTCGGCTCGACGGTACGGATCGCGACGGCGGACGGCGCCGTACGGTACCGGGTCGCCGGGATCGCGGCCCCCGCCGAGGAAGCCGGCGGGGACGGGGGGCTGCGCCAGACCGCCCTCTTCTTCACCGACGACACCGCGCGCGCCCTCTCCGGCCACCCCCGCGAGGTCGCCGCGATCGGCGTCTTCGCGATGGACGGCGTACGGATCGCCCCGTCCGCCCCGCTCTCCTGGCTCACCCGCATCCCCGGCGTGGCCGGCCTCCTCGGCGGCGAGGACACCCTCACGCACCGCATCGAGGACGCCCTCACGGAGCAGGGATACGGCGAGGCGGGGTACGGCGCCGACCGTACCGTCGTCCGCTCGGGCACGGCGCGCGGCGAGGTCGAGTTCCTGGGGGCGGCGCGGTCCCGCTCCGTACTCGCCCTCGTCTCCGGCTCGTTCGGCGGCTTCGTCCTGGTCATCGTGCTCCTCGTCGTCGCGAACACCCTCTCCCTCGTCGTCCACCAGCGGCGGCGCGAGGTCGCCCTGCTCCGCGCGGTGGCGGCGACGCCCCGGCAGATCCACCGCATGCTCGCGACCGAGGCGGGCATCGTGGCGGGCGCGGCGGCCCTGCTCGGCGTCGGCCCCGGCTACCTCGCCGCGCAGGCGCTCCGCGACGGCTTCGCCCGTATCGGCGTGATCGAGGACGGCTTCGCGCTCTCGGCCGGCCCGGTACCGGCCCTCGCCGCCCTTCTGCTCTGCCTCGGCACGGCGCGCCTCGCGGTCTGGTCGGCGGCGCGCAAGCAGGTACGGGTCGCCCCGGTGGCCGCCCTGCGCGACTCCGTCGTGGAGCGCCCGGAGACCGGGACGGCCCGGGTCGTCGGCGGGTACGCCGTGCTCGGCCTGGCGGCGGCGACGCTGGTCGCGGTGGCCTTCGTACCGCAGAGCCTGGCCGCCGTGCCCACCGTGCTCTGCTCGCTGCTCGCCCTGATCGCCCTCGCGCTCCTCGGCCCCCGGCTGATGGCGGCGCTCGCCCGGGGCGCCGGGACGGCGGTGCTGGGCCGCTTCCGGGTGGCCGGCCATCTCGCGGCGGCGAACAGCGCGGCGGGCTCGCGCCGGCTGGCGGCGGCGGTCACCCCGCTCGCGCTGACCATCGGGTTCGCGAGCAGCCAGTTCTACAGCCAGACCACCCTGTCGGACGCGACCCAGCGGCAGGCACGGGCGGCGACCGTCGCCCCGTACGTGCTGACGGGCGCGGGCGGCGTCTCCCCGGAGGTCGCGGAGCGGGCCCGGCGGATCCCCGGGGTGACGGCGGCGACCCCGCTGGTCGCCACCGAGGTGGTCGCGGTCGAACGGACCCGGCTCGACGAGCCGCTGTCGCGGTCGCGGGCGTACGGGATCGACGCGGCGGGCCTGAAGGGCACGCTGGACCTGCCGACCGCCGATGGCACCCTGGCGGAGCTGCGCGGCGACACCGTCGCGCTGAGCGAGACGGAGGCGTTCTACCTGGGCAAGTCGGTCGGCGACCGGGTCGCCGTCGCGCTCGGCGACGGTACGAGGGTGAGCCCCCGGGTGGTCGCCGTCTTCCGCCCCAACCTGGGCTTCGGCGATGTGCTCCTCCCGGCGGCCACCGTCGTCCCGCACACCACGGACCGGCTCGCGGACACGGTGCTCGTCGCCACCGCCCCGGCGGCCCCGGACTCCGGCGCGGTGGCGGTGGCCACGGCCCTGCGCGCGCTGGCGAAGGACCATCCGGGGCTCCGGGTCGGCGACCGCGAGGACCTCCGGGCCGCCCAGGACGCGGGGACCCGCTCGCAGGACTGGCTCAACCGGATGCTGCTCGCGGTGATCCTCGGCTATGTGGCGCTCTCGTCGGCGACGACGCTGGTCACCACCACGACGGCCCGGACCCGCGAACTCGCCCTGCTCCGCCTCTCGGGCGGCACCCGCGCCCAGATCGCCCGCATGCTGACGGCGGAGACCGCGTTCCTCGCGGCGATGGCGGTGGTCCTGGGGGCAGCGACGGCGGCCATCCCGCTGGCGGTCCTCTCCTTCCGCCTCACCGGGGCCCCGTTCCCGGCGGGCCCGCCGTGGGTCTTCGCGGGGATCGTGACGACGGTGGTGGTGACGGCCCTGCTGGCGATCCGGCTGCCGGCCGGGCGCGTGCTGCGGGCGCATCCGCTGGAGGCGATGCGGGCGCGGACCTGAAAGCTCCGGTCCGGCCGGCCGGCCGGACCGGAACCGGGGCCGGCACCGGGCCGGGGGTGACCTCCGTTCCGCGTGGGGCGGGACGGAGGTCACGTGGGCGTGCGGGGTGCGTCCTTCGACGAACTGGCATCGCCATCGTGGACGCCGTGCGCTCGGCGCCCCGCCCCGGGTGAGCCGGCGCGACCTGGCGCCCGTGCCGGGCGTGGACCCGGCGACCGTCAGCCGCCGCTGGTCCCGGATGAGCGGAGGGCCGGTCGGTCCGCTCCGTACCCCTGCTCTCCGGGGACTCCCTGTCAGGGGAAACCCCGTCAGGGTGGACCCGCCCCCAGCACCTGGCTCCCAGCACCCGGCGCCCAGCACCCAGCACCTGGCCCCCAGCACCCGGCGCCCGGCACCGCGCACCCACCCCCCCACGGGTCAGCCGAGCACCCCCTCCCCCACCATCTCCTCCACCAGATCGGCGGCGCGCCGGGTGCCGCCCTCGGCGCGCGCTGCGGCGCGCAACAGGGCGGAGCGGCGGGCGACTTCGGCGTCGCCCGTCAACTCCTCCAGGGCGGCCCGCAGCCGCTCGGCCGTGGCGTCCGCGGTGTCGATACGGCGGGCCACGCCCAGCTCCACCAGCCGGTCGGCGTTCATGAACTGCTCGGCGCCCTGCGGTACGGCGATCATCGGGACCCCCGCGAGCAGCCCTTCGCCGGAGCCGCCCATCCCCGCGTGGGTGACGAAGGCGTCCGCCTGCTCCAGGATCGCGCGCTGCGGGACCCAGGAGCGGACTTCGACGTTGGGCGGTACGGCGCCCAGTTCCCCCGGATCGGTGTACTTGCCGATCTGGAGGACGACATGCCAGCCGGGCAGCGCCCCGAAAGCGGCGACGCACTGCCGGTAGAACTCGGGCTGCCGGGTGTACGCCGACCCCAGCGAGACCAGCAGCACCTTCTCCGCGTACGAGGGCCGCACCCACCCTTCCCCCGCCCCACTCAGCTCGAAGCAGGGCCCGACGAACGTCACCGCATCGCCGTCGACCCGGTCGGCGTGCGGCTGCATCGCCCGGGTGATGAGGGCCAGCGCCCGCGCCGGATGCCCCGAGAACGCGTCCACGTCCGTGGTCGTCGCCCCGCACTCGCCGAGCCACCGGGCGAACCTCTCCCGGTAGGCGTCGGCCCCCGGGAGCCGCCGCAGATGGACCCCGACCTCCTCCGCGTACCCGTCCCACCCCACGAACGTGGGCGACAGTTGCAGCAGCGGCCGGCCCTGCGCCTCGGCGAGCGCCCGCGCGGCGTACGCGCCGATGTCGTACAGATACAGGTCGGCGGGATCGCGGTCGTAGACGGCCCGCAGCCGGGGCAGCACCCGCATGGCGTCGTCGAGAAAGAGCCCGGCCGCGGCGATGGGATCGTCGGGCCAGTTGTTGTCGCCGACCGGCAACAGGGAGGAGAACTCGACCAGTTCGGCCCCGGTGGGCGCGATGAGACGCGCCACCGCGGGGTCATTGGCATACGTCACCCGATGACCGCGGGCGACCAGCTCACGGATGACCTCAAGACTCGGCAGGACATGACTGACGGCGGGAATGCCGACCATCGCGATATGGGCACGGCGACGGGACACGGAGACCACTCGGATCACTCACTTCGGATCAGTTCAACGGCAAGAGGACACGACGAACCCGCGCGCCGACGCTCTCTCCGGATCCCGGAGCTGCCCGGGAGGGATCCCGGGGCGGGCGCGCAGAAGGGGTGTGGTGTCAGCCGTAGATCTGATGCATGAAGTACATGCCCGCGACCCTAGGGCCTGTCTGACAATTCCCGCCTGCCTCGCGACGCCATGCACGCACTCTCGCCGCACCGGGCCCTGACCCAAGTACGTCCAGTACGTGGGTCAGGGCCCGGCACGCCGAGAGCACGCACCTGACGCCGCGAGGCCGCCCTCCGGGCGACGACGGGAATTGTCAGACAGGCCCTAGCCCGTGCGCGGGGCGAGGGCACCTCAATTACCGGGTGAGCTCGATCGCCAGAGGCGAGGGCGGGATGGTCAGCGAGTACGGGCTCCCGGTTCGGGCCGGGGCAGCTCGTCGAGGTCGAGGTTGAAGATCCGGCCGTCGGCCAGCTCGATGGGCAGCTTGCCCGTGCCGTACTTGTAGGTGTGTGCCGCGATGTAACCGGACCCGGTGGGCTCGGTGTGGATGACGACCTCCTGGGCGTACGGGTCCACGATCAGATAGACCGGGATGCCGTAGCGGCCGTATTTGGCCGTGCAGTCGTCGTAGTCCTTGCGCGCGGAGGAGACGGATACCACCTCCGTGATCAGCAGGACATCCTCGAAGCTGTAGCGCTTGCCCTGCTTCTCCGCGTCCTCGCGCAGGATCGCGAGATCGGGAGCGGAGTTCTCGTCGGCCGGGAAGTCCAGATATACGTCGGAGGTCACCTTCGCGTGGCGCCCCAGAGCGAGCGTGTCGATCTGTAGCGAGCGGATCGTGCTGGAGTGCTCCTCGCTCTGCGGGGTCATGATCACCTTCCCGTCGGCGCCGAAGAAGACCGTGTAACCCTTGGGGAACTCGGTGTGCATGATCGCGTCAACGCTCATCAGCCGCTCCTTCTCGTCGTCTCCCAGCATAGGGGCGGTCAGCGCACCAGTCCGTCCGCGTACCGCCTGGCAGCCGTGCCCGCCGTGCGGACGCCGCGAGCAACCGCGCCGCGATCTCCGAAGCGGCTGCGGCAGAAAAGAACCGCCTCCGACCTGTCAATTCAGGTCGGAGGCGGTTCTCTGTGGCGGTAGCGGAGGGATTTGAACCCTCGGTGAGTTTCCCCACACTCGCTTTCGAGGCGAGCTCCTTCGGCCGCTCGGACACGCTACCGAGAGAGAGCTTAGCCCACAGAAGGCCGTGGTTTGAAATCGGTTGGCGGGGAGGGGTGCAGAGGAGGGCGGAGGGGAGGGGCCGAGGGGGATGGAGGAGGGTGGCGGAGGGGGTCAGAGGGGGCGGAAGAAGTCGGTCAGGAGCGTGGCGCACTCCTGGGCCAGGACTCCGTGGATCACTTCGGGGCGGTGGTTGAGGCGGCGGTCGCGTACGACGTCCCAGAGGGAGCCCGCCGCGCCGGCCTTCTCGTCCAGGGCGCCGAAGACCACCCGGTCCAGGCGGGACTGGACGATGGCGCCCGCGCACATGGTGCACGGTTCCAGCGTCACCACCAGCGTGCACCCCGTCAGACGCCAGGCGCCGAGCTTCCCGGCCGCCCTGCGGATCGCCAGGATCTCCGCATGGGCCGTCGGGTCGCCCGTCGCCTCGCGTTCGTTGTGGGCCGTCGCCAGCGTCGTGCCGTCCGGGGCCAGGACGACGGCGCCGACCGGTACGTCGCCGGAGCCGGCCGCCCGCGCGGCCTCGTCCAGGGCGAGGCGCATGAGCGGCGGCCACGGTGCGCGTACCGGGTCGGGGGCCGGGTCCTGGCCCGGCATCAGCGGACGGTCTCCAGAACGTCCGACGCGCCCAGCGCCTCCGCGATCTCGGCCATCGCGTCGGACTCCAGCGCCAGCAGATCGGCCTCGGAGAGGCCCAGGTCGCTCAGGATCTCGCGGTCGCCCACGGCACCCGTGGGCGCCGCCTCGGCGGCCGGGGCGGGGAGGCCGGAATGGAGGTCGCCATCCGTATCGGTCCCTTCGGGCTCGTCGTCCGGTTCGCCGTCCTCCGTACCGTCGAGGTTCAGCGCGTCGAGGTCGTCGGCCGGATCGTCCGCGTCCCCGCCGAGCAGTTCATCAATGAGGATCTCCCCGTACGAGGAGCGTGCGGCCGCGGCCGCGTCGGAGACGTAGATACGAGGATCTTCCTCGCCCTCCACGCGGAGGATGCCGAACCAGGCGTCCTCCTGCTCGATGAAGACGAGCACCGTGTCCTCGTCCACCGAGGCTTCGCGGGCCAGGTCGGTGAGGTCCGACAAGGTCTCCACATCGTCGAGCTCTGTATCGCTCGCTTCCCACCCGTCTTCGGTGCGCGCGAGCAGTGCGGCGAAGTACACCGTGACTCTCCCACTGGTCAGAGGTGTGACGGTCCGGCGGTGCGCTGCTCGGCGCCGCCTACTCGGAATCGTGGCAGAAACCGGCGCTTGGCGAGAGGTCTTCCGCCGTTGCGTCGTGCCGTCATTTTATTGGGCCCCTGTGGCCCAATCGGCCCGGGGAGGGGTCAGGACCTCCGGAATCGGTGCCGGAGCGGGCGCGGGACGCGCGGCGGGGACTCCGGGTGCGCCTTTCCTGTACGGGGCGTGACACGCCGGGGCGCCGGTCCTGGGCGCCGCCCCGGCAGCCGGTCCCGGCGGCCGGTCCTGGCCGCCGGCGGAGTCGTACGGCTACCAGCGGAACGTACGCATCCGCATCTGCTGCCGCATTCGCGCCGCCCGCGCCTGCCGGGGCTTCACGCGCTCGCGGAGCGCCTTCGCCTCGTACAGTTCGCGCAGGAACTGCGCGCGCCGCCGGCGCCGGGCGGCCTCCTCCTCGCCGTCGCCTTCACCGTCGCCGACGCCCTTGCCGGTGCCGTTGCCGACCGCCGCGTTCTCGGATGCCGGGTCCGAGGGGGACTCGGGACTCATCGGCGCCTCACCACCTCAAGCCGTGGGCCGGGCTCTCCCGGGGTCCTCCGGGTTCTTTCAGGTTCTTCTACCTTCCCTCGCTCCGCAGGGTTGATGCCAGCCCCCGGCCCTGTCCGGCATTCCGTACTTTCCCGACGGCGCGTAGTGCTTTGGCCCCCGGTTACTGTGGACGCCATGCGGATTCATGTCGTCGACCACCCCCTGGTCGCGCACAAACTCACCACGCTGCGCGATCGGCGCACCGACTCCCCCACCTTCCGGCGCCTCGCCGACGAGCTGGTGACCCTGCTCGCGTACGAGGCCACCCGGGACGTACGGACCGAACAGGTCGACATCGAGACCCCGGTGACCGGCACCACGGGGGTGAAGCTCTCGCACCCGCGTCCGCTGGTCGTCCCGATCCTCCGGGCCGGTCTCGGCATGCTGGACGGCATGGTGCGGCTGCTGCCCACCGCCGAGGTGGGCTTCCTGGGCATGATCCGGAACGAGGAGACGCTCCAGGCCTCCACGTACGCCACCCGGATGCCCGAGGACCTCTCCGGGCGGCAGGTGTACGTCCTGGACCCGATGCTCGCGACCGGCGGCACGCTCGTCGCGGCGATCCAGGAGCTGATCAAGCGCGGCGCCGACGATGTCACCGCCGTGGTGCTGCTCGCCGCGCCCGAGGGCGTCGAGGTGATGGAGCGCGAGCTGGCGGGGACGCCGGTGACGGTCGTGACGGCGGCGGTCGACGAACGCCTCAACGAGAACGGCTATATCGTCCCGGGGCTCGGCGACGCGGGCGACCGGATGTACGGCACCGTCGACTGATCGGCACCGTCGACTGATCGGTACCGTCGGCTGATCGGTCAGGTGCGGCGACGGGAGCGGGGCGCACCCTCCACCTGGAGGGTGCGGCCCCGGCACCAGGGCGGGGGGGGCGGGCGGAGGGGACCCCGGGGCGAGCGCCGGGGCTAAGGAGGT